>OZ244999.1:0-2005000 GCA_965223265.1 Planctomycetota bacterium | reverse complement strand
TGCAAAAGCTGAGTTGGGAGCACCTCCAGGGTCGGATCATCCAATCCAATCAAGCCCGCATCCACCTGCGCCTGATGCACCCCAGAGGTCTGCGGAAACCTCAGCGCGAGCGGCGCATCGGCAGCGCAGAGCTTGCCATAGCAGCAACCATTCATGAAGCAACCGAGACGACCAAAGGCCATCCCGATCGGAGTGCCGATGGCTGCGATGTCCAGACACTGAAAGACCGGCAATCGCTTGACCAGAAGGTACGTCAAGCCCCCGGCAACGCCACCGATGGCACCGCCGTAGAACACCAGTCCGCCCTTCCAGACTTTGAAAAACTCGAGCACAGTCGCACCAAACGAGAGTCCGGCGAACTGCTCACTATAGTTCTCGATGAAGTAAAAAACGCGCGCCCCGAGAAGGCCGCAAAGAAGCATCGCGAGCCCGAAATCGTAAGCAAAGTCTGGCAGACCGCGCCGCCTCGATTCGCGCCCTGCCACCCAAGTCGCAAGGAGAAAGCCGAGAACGATCAAGAGGCCGTACCCATGGACGGGAACGCTCTTGTCAACAAACGGTAGCGGAATTTCGAACAAGACAGGTCGCATGCAAAACCCCCTTGGTTCGTACAGATTCTGGGGCGAACCGTAGTGGTTTGCAAGCCAATCGTGACCGCCACTTTTCGGACTCAGACGTCCTATGCTTCCGAGCGACCCAGCAGCTCGCCGCGTGCTCGACGCGTTCCCCGCCATGGAAAAAGCTCGCATGCGCCGCACGCTCGTCAGCTGCACGCGTCAAACGGTGAACAGCAGACGATCACTGGCGAGAACTTGAAACTTTGCCAAGAAAAACTGAAACTCTCACGGGTTCGCTCCCTGTCGTCGCAAGCCCATAGAACGATGTCGGGGGACGAGCTTGGTAGCCACGCAGAGAAGACATCGCCGGAGTACAGGATGGGACGAAAGCGAATTCTACTCCTCGGGGCGACAGGATCGATCGGCGAAAGCACCCTCGCGGTCGTCGATCAACACCCTGACGAGCTCGAGTTGACGGCTCTAGCGGCGCACAAGAGCTGGGAGAAACTCATCGAACTGACGAGCCGCTATCGCCCGCTGAGCGTCGGCCTCAGCGACGAGGCCGCGGCCGCACGCTTCGCCAACGCCCTGATAGCCATACCGCCACCCCATCCGCGCCTCTACAGCGGCGAAAGCGGCCTCGTCGAGCTCGTTCGTGAGACCCCCGGCGATATGGTACTGGGCGCGATCTCCGGCGCGGCCGGGCTACCGAGCAACCTTGCAGCGCTCGAGACCGGCAAGGACCTGGCTCTCGCCAACAAAGAGTCGCTCGTCATGAGCGGCGAAATCCTCATGCGCCACGCGCGCCAACACGAACGCACGATCCTCCCAGTCGACAGCGAACACTCCGCGATCTTCCAATCCCTCCTGGCGGGTCGAAAAGAAGAGGTGCATTCGATCATTCTGACGGCCTCGGGAGGCCCTTTCCGGGACACACCGGCCGAAAAACTCAGGTCTGTCACCAAAGCCGAAGCTCTCAATCACCCGACATGGGATATGGGGGCTAAGATCACAATTGATTCCGCCACGCTGATGAACAAAGCGCTCGAGGTCATCGAAGCGCGGTGGCTCTTTGACTTAGAAATCGATCGCATTCGAGTTGTCGTCCACCCTCAATCGATTATTCACTCCATCGTCGAGTTCCACGACGGCTCGCAGATCTGTCAGCTCGGCCCGCCAGACATGAAGATTCCGATTCAGTACGCCTTGACCTATCCACTGCGACGCCCCCTACCGGTCGACCGGCTCGACCTCGCGAAGGTGCGCTCCCTGACGTTCTTCGAACCGGACCACCAAAAGTTCCCCGCTCTTCGCCTTGCCACGGAAGTCTTGCGCCAAGGCGGCACGGCGCCAACAATTCTCAATGCGGCGAACGAAATCGCGGTCGCTGCGTTTCTGCGCGAAGAAATCCCGTTTCCCGAAATCATCGGTTGCGTCGAACGCACCCTAGGCGCAAGCTCCATCCAGCCTTCGCCATCACTCGAAGGGATCTTCGCCGCCGATCGCGCCGCCCGTGAGGAAGCGACGCGGCAGCTTCACTTCAACCGAGCACACTCCTGATGACTCTCCTCTATATCATCTATGCACTTCTCGCCATCGGTGTCATTATCTTCATCCACGAGGCTGGCCACTTTCTCGCGGCCAAGAAAGTCGGGGTGCGGGTCGAACGTTTCGCCGTCGGTTTTGATCCTCCCATTCGCGGCAAGAACCTTCGACTCTTCTCGTTCACTCGCGGTGAAACCGAATACGTGATCGGCATGATCCCGTTTGGCGGCTATGTAAAAATGGCCGGCGAAACCCTGCTTTCAGACGACCGCGAAGGCAACCCCGACGAGCTATCCTCGAAGTCGGTCAGCGCGCGAGCCCTCGTGTTTGCCGCCGGCGCCATCATGAACATCCTCTCCGCATTCATCTTCTTCATGATCGCGTTCGCGCTCGGAGTGAGCTTCACCGCGGCAGAAGTCGGTAGCGTTCAGCCTGGATCGCCAGCCTGGGAGTCAGGATTCCTTCCCGGCGACCGCATCGTCGAGATCGACGGCAGCCGAGTGATCGAGCATATGGAGATGCAAGTCAAGATCGCGACGACCAACGTCGACGAGGAGCTCAGCGTCAAGGTCGAGCGCGGTCGCGAGGACTCTCCGGAGACCGCGACGTTGCCGCTGCGCCCGCGCTGGAACCCAGCGCTCGGCATGAACACCGCGGGTTTTCTCCCCCCGTTCGACGACAAGCTTGAGCCGGTGAAAGGAGGCATCGCCGCGCAGGCTGGCCTCCGAGACGGTGATCGCTTGAAGTCTTTGTCCATCGCCGGAACAGAGTTTCGTGACTTACCGGTTGCGACGCGCTTCGATGTCTTCACTCGCCTGCAGCTGGCGAACCGTCCGTTCGAAATCGAAGTGGAACGCGACGGAGAGCTTCAGCGCATAACAATTCCGTCACGACCGCAGAAGACCGACAGCGACGAACCGCAACTGGGTATCCACCCTGGCCACAGCGTCATTCGCGCGATTCGCCCTGGATCGGAGGCGGCCCAGTCCGGGCTTTTTCTCCCTGGCGACCAGATCGTCGGCCTCGACGGGAATCCGCAGCGGATCTTCGACTGGTTCACACTCGCGGCACTCAAACAGGCAGGCAAAGTCGAGACAACTCTCGAGGTCGCCCGCCTCGACGGCACGGTCACCTCGCTGACTGTTCAAGTCCACGCTCTGATCGAATGGCTCCTCGGCGACGACTTTCATTTGGACAGGTTTCCGCTCGCTGTTCCAGAATTGAGTGACGGCTCTCAGTTGAGCGATGCCGGACTCGAGAGCGCAGACGCTATCAGCGCAATCAACGGCCAGCCGGTTTACAGCGCTACAGATTTGGCCGACCAAATTGGGCGAGAAAACGTCGACTCATTCGCGCTGCTCATCCTGCGCGGCAGTGAGCCGCAGCAGCTCGAGCTGTCGCGGCCGCAAGCGAAACTGTTGACCGAGATCGCCGTGGAGACGTTCCCGCCGATCGCCGCCGTAGCCGTCGGGAGCGCGGCCGAGTCTGTCGGGCTCCGTGCAGGTGACGTGATCGTGCGCCTCGGCGACGTCACCCTTGAGCGTTGGAGACAGCTCATCGAAGTCGTTCAATCGCACAAGCCAGGCGATCAGCTCGACGTCGTGTGGCGAAGGCCAGACGGCAGCACCGAATCGACGCAGCTGACGGTCGGCCATCGAACCGACGTCGTCGGCGTCGCCTGGATGTCCAAAGAGAAACTGATCAAAACAGGCGTGCTTGAGGCATTCACCCTTGGTGCGCGACGCGTCTACGTCGTCTCGAAATGGGTTTTCCTCACGCTGCGGAGCCTCATCCGCAGGGATGTCTCCGCGAAGAACCTCACCGGACCGGTCGGAATCACGCACGTGCTGACGAAGATCACGGAGCAACGCGACTTCGGATTCCTGCTCTACTTCATCGCGCTGATCAGCGTCAACTTGGGCCTGTTCAATCTCCTTCCGTTCCCTATCCTCGACGGCGGACATCTCCTCTTCCTGTTGATCGAAAAAATCAAGGGCAGTCCGGTCGACATTCGCGTCCAGGAGTGGGCGACCAACATCGCTTTTCTGCTGATTCTGGCGCTCGCGATCTTCGTCACCTTCAACGACGTTGCGCGTCTTCTCCAGTAGGCTTGCGGCGCACAAAGATCGTCACCACGGTGCCGTCATCCAGCTTCACGCCCGGGCGAATGCGGTAGCGATGGACGTCGCCGTCGGCGCGCAGTGTCGCCAAGTTGGCACGGCTATTTGAGGTAACTCCCGCGCAGCAAGTATAGAGGCAGGCCAGGCAGCCGCTGCGGTGCGACGGCGGGCTCCCCTCGTCCTCACCGGTGTGATTGCCGCCAAATCGCATTTCGATGCCGCGCTTCCCACGAGCCGCCTCTTCCGACTCGGGCACGACTTCGACGAAGAGGTCGTCCAAGCTCCGTCGTCCAGCGCTTGTCGCCCACTCGAAGGAGTAGTCCAGGAGTTCTCCCCGCGTCGCGGCATTGAGATCTCCCATGTTATCGCAGGTGATCGTATTAGCCGCTTCGAACGCCAAACCGCGAAGACTGTCGTAGAACAGCTGCGGCGAGGCGTCGGTGACGAAGCAGGCCTGCTGTGCCATCGAACCATCTTTCTGCACGAGCAGATGCCACGAACCCTCCGTGGCCGGCGCGCGCTGAAACACGGCGTGGATCTCGATCTCTGCTGCCGCTCTGTCGACGACGACGTTTCCGGTGAGACCGGCGGCGCGCTCGTCCTCACAACCGACGCTCACCGCCACACTCACCGCCAGCGCCAACAGGCGCGGCAGCGGTGCCGCGCGCGAAGCAGAGCGTCGCGGCGATGGAGATACGCGGCACGCCAGTCGCCCAGATGCCTCGGCGCCCGGCGTGTCGCGCAGCCCGTTCGAACGCGCGTCAATCCGCATGCGATTCCGCCAGGATCTTTCTGTACGCAGTCCGCGCCACGTCATACGCCTTGCGCGCGGCGTCGCGCTCCGACTCTCGGATGCGCGGATGCTTCCGCTCCCAGCACTGGTCGACCGATTTGAGACACCAGTCTGCACTGCGGCGCGAAGCACGCACCGGCTTGCCATCGACCAGCACGAAGATTGGATTGGTGTGCGAGCTTGGAAGAATGCGCAGCGCCACCCAACTCGAACGCTCGATCGGCACGTCGAAGGTCATGTCGCGGAGCTTGCCGTCAGCGACGATCTCATGGCGCGCAACCGCTTGTCCGTTGACGACGATCTCAAGTGGCACCTTGCGCTCGCCCTTGATTCGGGCGCGCTCGATATGCCAGTAGGGCTTCGTGCTGTAGGGCACCTCGCTCAAGTCAGGATTCGCCGTTTGATCTAAATAGGCAGCGACCCTCGCTGTGACTTTCACTCGTCCGGGCTTCGCCACGTGTACCTCGCTGCCGCGCGTGCCAATTTCGACGCCGTTGATCGAGAAGTCGATCAGGTGACTCAATCCGTCACCAACATAGGATCGCCCCTCGCGGATGGCGTCACAGAACTTATCGAAGTTCAACTCGCCGTCAAGCTTGCAGTAGATTCTTCCGAGCCCCACCTTGTCGCCGTAGATGCATGGAAAATCGGTCTCGCCGCTGATCCGCGTCCTGAAGCCACAGTTCAGCGTGTGGTACCAAATGTTCAGCTCCCAGACATACGGCGTGTCGACCGATGAGATAAAGTCGACGACACCGTGGACCACGTCGACGATGAACTCGTTGGCACCGATGCCGTCAAAGGGTGGAATGACGTAGTTCGGCAGCTCATCAGTTTCAACCGCGAGCCCCCACCCGGAATGCGAGAATCCGACCACACCGCCCTGCTCCTTCGCCCACGTCAAAATCGGCAAATCCCAGCTCGGCCACTGCTCCGTGCGCGTCGTCCCGGGATAGTCGTCTTCCTTCAGACGCAGGAGGGAAAGGTGGCCCGAGTGGTCGGACGGAAAACCAGAAACCTCGACGTCATAGCGCATCTTGTAATTCGCCGTGCTGTGCTCGTTGACCCGGCCTTCGAAAAACTGCTTCTGGAAATACCAGCATGGCCCCCAGGTCAGCACGCAGGCGATGTTGAGATCCTCACCGAGCTGATGCCGGAACATATCCTTGGGCGTAACGCCCGCTGTCGGACTCTCGTAGTGCGCACAGCCGCCTCCGTGGACGTGATGGTCGCCGCTGAACCAGCCGAGCTTCAATGGATGCACCCAGCGCTCCAGATCGAACTTCTCGCGGTGCGACTTGACGTTCGGCGGCACTTCGATCGTTCGCGTTGAAACCAAATATTCGGGGCCACGGGTGAAGATCACTTCGTACTCCCCCGCCGGCAGGTGAATCGACTCGCCCGTGGCACGATAGACCTGTGGATGAAAGAAGAAGTCTGGCGCCAAACGGCGTGACGGCGCCGGATACAAACGGCCACGACGATCGCGCACCTCGAACGATGCCATCGTTTCCGAACCATCGTGGTCGCGCACGTCGAGGATCACCTCCACCGACGGTACGCAGTCGAACAGGATGTCCACCTCGTTGCGAAACCCGATGTCTTGCGTCCCCTGACCGACGTTGTACATGATCTTCGCTTCACGCTTGCCCGAGTCCCGCGCGTAGATCTCAACGATACGGTACTCTAGCAGCAAGCCGGAAAGTCGAGGCTGTAGCGGCTGTCCTGTATAGAGCGCGATGTCCATCCAGCGGTTGCCGACGTCGCCAGGTTTGATCGTGATCTCCGGTTCCTTCGAACCGGTTGAGCGTTTGTAGAGCGGCGCGGCGTTCGGACTCTCCACCTGGAGCTCTGCTGTCACGCCGGCCTCGTTGTGCACGCGAACCAGGAACGTGCGCCACCCCTGCATGAGAAGCTCCGGCTTCGCTGGGCCAGCTGCGACCTTGACACGACTCTCAGGATTGATGTGGACGGCATTGACCACATAAGCGTTCAGGATCTTTTGCACTTCCTGACTCGACTTCTCGTCGTCAGGTGCGTCAAAGATCTCTTTCAGTCGCGTTTGGTCCCCTGGCGAGATCGGACTGCCAACGTATCCGAGCGCCTCCACGATCCTGCGCGCCTGCGCCTTGAGAGGCTGCGCCTCCACACCGCTGATCACTGACAAACTCTGTGCGTCAAGAGACGCCGGCAACACCAGCACAGCGACCAGAAGCAAACTCAGCGTCGACCGCCGCGCGGCGCAGCTTGGCAATGCACCAGCCGTCGCCTGGGCCCTCGGCGTGATCGGTTGCAACGGAACTCGTGCAGTCGGACCTGGATTCTTTACCGTCAACGTCGTAGCCATCGTTAGACGCTCCTTGAAAAGACCACGGTGCAAAGGCGCTAGGTTGTCAACAAATCGAAACAACCGTTATAGCCCGGCTCCGCAGCAGCGTAAAGAGGCGCCGTGCGATGCGGCACCGTGATCGCGGCGTGTCGCGGCGTGTCGCGGCGTGTCGTGGCGTGTCGCGGCGTGTCGTGGCGTGTCGTGGCGTTCACTGCGGCAGCTGTTCGATCGTTTCGGGTGACAGACGCGCCATCGTTTCGGCGGCTCCAGCGGCCGCCGCCCGGTATGCGTTGTCGACGGCGACAGGAACGGTGCTTGCTCCGACGAGCCACAGCGGCACGGGCGCACAAGCCGCAGCGAACGCTTCCCAATCGCCGTACTTGAGACCGCCGGGGAAGAAGCGCGGGTCGTTGACATCGGCGATCTCCGCAAAGTGAAAGCTTGGCCGCTCGGCGAAGACAGCGCCGATGGCATCGCTGGCGATCGCGGTTGCCAAGAGGCACCAAAGACCACCTTCTCCCGCACCGATCAAGTGAACCGCACGCGTCGTTTCGTTCGCACGCGCGTGCGCGACCGCGGTGAGAACGTCGTGTACACGCTCTGCGAGGAGAGTGCGGTTGTATCCATAGGTGTACCCCGAGAAACGTTCGTGTCGCTTCGTGTCAACAGGGAGCCGTGGCGCCTCTGATGCTGCGGTCGCCGACTCCCCCGTGAGCAACACGTCGACCAGCAAGAGTGCGGCGCCGCGCGTCAACGCTCGTGCGGCGACCGCCTGCAAGCGGCCGTCGCCGGCGCTACGCGCGAAATCGCCCTGGCCGCGGTCCGAGACACAGACGACGACGCGCCCATCCCAAGTCGGCGGCTCGATCCACAGAGCTGGGACTTGATCGCGGCGACCGGCGCGCGAGAGCCGACGCCACTCAAGACGAAACCCGTCCACCTCGGCCTGTGCGGTCGCCTCAACATCAACGTCGGAAGTCGCCGGCAAGTCGCTACCGACGATCGCTCGCAGCGCGGCTCGAAGGACTTGCTGGTACTTCACAAAGTCGTCAGCGTCCGACGGCGAGAGCGAACGCATTTGCGCCGTCGACATCTCGGTCCACAGCTCACGCAACCTCTCAACGTCGACAGCATCCGAAGGCAATGCATGCTCATCGTCGAAAACCGAGAGCTCGGCCGGCGCGATCGGCTCGAAGACGACCTCCGTGACGGGCGTCTCTTCCCAGCCGAGCTGCAGGTGCTCGTTGAACCAGCCGTACATGATCTCCCGGCTGACCTGATTGTAGTTGTGCTCGAAGTCTGGGAAACACTTTGCCGCCACTCGCTCCTCGGCGTCGTAGAGGCGATACAGTTCCTTCAGCTCGGGCAACCCTTTGGTCTCAATGTCGATCGTCCAATCGTTCGCCCCAGTCATGCTGACCGGTCTGGGTGCGGCCAGGGCAGCGAACTCGACGTTGCCGGTACCGACTCGCAACAGGTGGGCGTTCTCGCAGACACATCCGCCCTGCATTCCCGTCGACACCATCACGGCTGGAAACGCCGCCTTCGGACGCGTGTCGATCCCGGCGAGAAAGAACGTCTGCGTGCCACCGCCGCTGGCACCGGTGACGCCGATGCGCTGCGGATCAACGCCCTCAAGCGAGGCAAGAAAATCGAAAGCGCGGATCGAGTTATAGAGCTGCAGGCCGAAAGCGCTCTGCAGGCGCAGGCCGGCCTCCGCGTCCTCGAATCCTTTGGCGTGAGGGATCTGCTTGCTGTCGGCGTAGCCCACCATATCGTAGTGAAAGACGACGCACCCCATCCGCGCGAGCATGGCGCAGCGGGCTTGCAGCGGGTACCGAGCGCCAGCCATGGTCTTCTCCTTGCCAGCGTCGATCTGGGCCTGTGCCTCCTCTTCGCTGCGCTCGTAGAAGCGCCCGTTCGGCCAATGGCCGTGCGGACTCAAGACTGCCGGCCGTGGCGTCGTGGATGGCGCCAGAGGACGGTACAAGTTGCCCGTGACGTAAAACCCAGGAAAGCTTTCGACGAGAACCTTCTCGACGCTGTACGCGTCCCGTTCGATGCGACCGTGGATGGTGGCGTTCACGGACGCCACTGGAGGCAAAGGCCACAGACCCGCAGCGACAAGGATCTGCTCACGCACGCGTGCCGCACGCCGCTCCCAGGCCTGGAGCGTCGCGGGCGGATCAAACGCGTGCTCGTCGTTCAGCGTTTTGGCGCGCTCGAGCCGCGAATCCACGGGGGCCGCGACAACCGTGAGTGCGACAACACAACCAATCAGTCCCATCCCGAGGCGAAAAGTCGACGCCGCACGCATATTTCCTCCTCCATCCAAAGCGATCGAAACGTAGAGGTCCCCACCGCTACCGATGAAAGCTGCGACGAACGAAGACGACCCGCAAACTGTTCGGAACCTTCCGAAGCGTTCCTGGGTTCAATTGTCGCCGCGCTCAGTCGCGAAAAACTTGACCCAGGTAGTGACGGTAGAGGACCCCCGCCTTTACGTCGCCCGCCTCGTAGAGCTTCTTGAGCGCATCCAATCCCTTTTCGGGTGCTTGGGAGTGAACGAGAAGATACGCTGCCAGCAGCGTGTCGCCGCTCTTCGAGGTCACCTCACTCGCGATGCGTTCGAATTCATTCGGCGGAAAATGCTCCGCGATCTTTCGCGGCAGCACTGCAGCGACGTCCTCGGACTCCAGCGCCACGCCGAGAAGGAGCTCAGCGTGCTCCGTCTTGCCGAGCCCGAGAAACACCTCGGACAGAAGAAGCGGATATCGCGGGTGATCGTCGCGGCGAAAGGCTGCTGCCAGCAAGCGTCCGGCTTGCTTGTATTTCGCCTTCTTCATGAGCTCGATCGCCCGCCCATCACCGACGAGCGACGCGTTCTCTCCGGCTTCGCGCTTGGCCGCGCCCACAACGCCTTCATAGCCGCGCCAATCGGGAGGAGGCGGTAGCGGCGCCGCGTCCTTTGGCAGACGCAGGCCGTGCACCCACGCGTACGGGTCATACGGACGCAGCTGCAGGTCAGGGGTGCGCGCCGTGCGGGTGTTTTCGGGATAACGTTTGTAGCGGTAAGTGCGCGGGATCGCGTACCAGGGGTAGTAGCCGTAGTGATTGTAGTAGGGGTGCCACCCGTGAGTCGGGTGTGCGGGCGTCGACTCGACGGCGTGATCGGTACCACGGTCCACGTAAAGTTCGCCGACGTTTTGTTCGCTCGCCCCGAGGCCAAGTCGTGGGGGTTCCGCCATCACAAACGCGGTGGGAAGCCAAAGCCCCGCTGCGATCGTAAGCACCAAGCTCCGGCCGCTGAAGGGCCGGCGACGTGACACGCGCATGCTGCTGACCGTTCCTGAACGCATGATTCCTCCGAGCGTGGATTTCGCAGGGCTCGTCAAATGATCTCTCTCCTGCGTATTCTAAGGCCCCGCCCGCTGGTTGTTGAGGAATTCTCGACATACAGCGCGAAGATTTTTTTCACCGCAGCATGACTTTTCGGCGATTAGGTCGCGAGCATTCCACCGTCAACGACAAGAGTCTGACCCGTGACGTAGGACGACGCGTCGGAAGCTAGAAAGATCGCGGCGCCGACGATGTCCTCCACCTCGGCGATGCGCCTGAGCGGCAGTTTTCGCTTCACGCGCTCCTCCGCCTCGGAGTCGCCCCAAAGCGCCTCGCTGAACCGCGTCCGCACGAGACCAGGGGCAATGCCGTTGACCCGAATCGACTCGGGCCCGAGTTCGCCAGCGAGGACCTGCGTCATCATGTTCACCGCGGCTTTGCTCACGCTGTAAGCGCCGAGACCCGGCCAGCTACGCATCGACGCAACGGTGGAGACGTTAATGATGGAGCCACCGAGGCGAGCTGCACGTAGACGCTTGACAGCCTCTTGAGAGACCACCAAATAACCACGCAGATTGGTCTGAATGATCTTGTCGAAAACCTCGAGCTCCGTGTCGGCAAGTGGCTTCATGATCGGATTGGTCGCCGCGTTGTTGACGACGATCTGCACCGGACCAAAGGCCGATGCAGCCGCCTGAAACGCCTGCTGGACTGCCTCGGGATTGGCACTGTGCGCGACGGCGCCTTCGACTTGAGTCAAGCCGACATCCTTCAGCTTAGTGACCGCCGCCTGGATGCCGTTGTGGCTTCGCGAGGTGATCACGACCTGCGCGCCTCGCTCCAGGAAACCCTTAGCGATCGCGAACCCGATGCCGCGGCTGCCCCCGGTGATCAGCGCCACTTTGCCGACGAGGTCGGCTGCCGTATCTCGTTTCATACCGCGTCACCTCCAATGTGCCACCTCCAATGTGCCACCTCCAATGTGGCATGGCTCGGCGGCTCGGTGAGTCCTCGCCGCCGAGCGAGGATCCGAAGGGAACGATCCTACCGCCATGCGCGTTCGCTTGGTAGACTGGGTGGCCGGTCTTCTTGGCGCCGATGGGCGCACGGCGTGCCGCTCGCGGCCACCCGTCCCCTGCCGTAGTGAGAGTGACTACGCTATCCCGTCACCAGAGTCAAACGCTTGCGATGAGCCCGGGACAGGCTGCGCGTTCGCGTTTCTTCGCCGGCTCATGTCCACTTAACTTGGAGCGCTTATGAATCCTCTTTGCTTGCACCGCGGCGGACGCTGGCTCGCATTCAGCCGGCTTGGACTGCTCGCCGTCGTTCTCGGCGCGTGCCCGGATGCGATCTGGGGCGAACCAGGCGCTGGCACCCCCGCGCCTGGAATGGTCGCCATTTATTCCGGCAAGACCGTGTTGTCGCAAACGATCGGAGACGAGACATCGTCTTCTCCCTACGCCGCCCACGTCATGATTGAAGGGCGATCCCCGACGTCAGTGCGAATCACGCGCCTGATCGATGATGAGGCGGGCACAAAGTACGCCACGACTGAATACTTCGGCCTCCAGACATCGCCGGGCGGCTATTCGCTGTCCCCCGACGATTCGAGCCCGGTGGCGCACGAGCTCGGTGAGGAGACACATGGTCTCAACATCTTCTTTCCCATCGAGCTCTTGCCGGCGTTCCAGGTGCCCGCGAAGGGCATGCAGCTTGAGAGCGATGCAGAGCTGAACGTCCTCAACGCAGCGACGCTGAAGCTTCCCTTCGTTACGACCGTCGATTCCAGCGGCCGTGTGATCGAACGGGCTCTCAACGCCGGTAACGGCGACGGCGAAGCGCGCAAGTTCGAGCTGCAGGAGAATCCGTCGAAACTAAAAAGTTACAGCGCCCGCTACGAACTGCATCCCGAGACTGGTGAGGTTGAGTCGTTTAAGCGCTCGCTCGCCGTGGACGTTACCGTCGACGATCAAACGATCGTCCTGGCGCAAACGATCGAGCTCAAACGCGACACAGGCGGTGCACTCAAAGGCGCCACCAAACCATCGTGGAGTTCGGTGGTCGATGCATTCGATAACACCCTAGCAGTGTTCGACAAACGCCCACCGTCCGCGGAAATCAAGGCAGCGGTCACCGCCTTCGCAGCCAAGGCGAAGGCGACGCCGGTGGCGATCCTGTCTGACGTGCTCGAGCTGCGTCTCGAAGCGTTCCACTCCTTCTTCGAGGCGACCGAAGCCGGCAAGATGCTCGCTAAAGTACTTGGCCGGCAAGCTCCCGACTTCAAGCTCAAGGACCTCGACGGCAAGGAAGTCAGCTTCAAGGAGTTGACCAAAGACAAACCAGCCATCTTGAGTTTTTGGGGCTACGGGTGAGGACCCTGTCGTAGGGAGGCTCCCTACCTCAGCAAACTGCAAGAGAAGTATCGTGACCAAGGTCTTGTGATTGTCGCCGTGAACGGTTGGGACGAACCTGGCCCAACCATCGCCAAGTTCGTCAGCGAGATGAAACTGAAGCAGAAAGTTCTTCTTATGGGAGGTGCGATCGCGGACAACACATACGGCGTCCTTCTCTACCCGACCAACTTCTTCGTCGATCGCAGCGGGCGCGTCGTGCGCCATCACGTGGGATTCTCCCCGGAAAAGCTCAACCAGGCGGTCGAGCGGCTGATCAAGAACGATCGCGCTGCGAAGCAGGGTGACTGACGCCAAGAAAAAGGAGAGCTCGACATGACACCTCGTCGCTGTGCGCTATGGATCTTAGCTACTGCAGTAGGGCTGAGCGCTGCGGCGCTCGTCGCGCCGCGGCGAGTATCCACAACGATTCCGAGCCTCGATGCTCAGGGAAAGCGCGGCGGCGCGCTGACCGCGACTGACATTATGATCGTGGTCAACGGCAAGGGCGGGCTTGTCCAACAGCTCAAGAAGGATCTGGCAAAGAGCCCTGCTGACGACAAGTCGTGGGCGGCAGTGCGAGCCAAGGCTGCAGTTGTCGCCCACCTCTCGACGGCCCTGGCACGCACGCAGCCGGCGAAAGGTAGCAGCGGCTCTTGGTCGAAGTACGTTCGGGAGTACGCCGCCGATACCAAGAAGCTTGCGGCCGCGACGACCGCTAACAAGCACTCCGCAGCGAAGTCGGCGCTCTCAGCGATCGGCCGGTCGTGTCGCGGTTGTCACAAAGCGCATCGATAGATCGCACCACGAAGGGACTGATGCGCGAACGCCCGTATGGAAAGGCGAAGCGGAGCCGCTTCTCTCGCTGCTGCAAAGGCGCCGACCGCCTGGCGCCCGCCCTCACTCCGCCGTCAAGGTTACAACGTCGAGAACAACGTGTGGCCGCGGTCTGAGCGCGCCAAAACGGTCGCGGCCCCATTTCCCGGTGCGGCCGAGCAGTCGGGCGCGGGTGCCGGTGGCAACCCCACTGAGGTCGCCTCGGATTTCCAGGAGTTGCCCCGTCTGATCGACCTTCAAGTGCGGCACATCCTTTTGACAGGCAGCACACGCCGCGCTCGTCAACTGGCCGAGCACACTTAGCTCAAGCCTTTTGATCGTGTAGGCGGCCGTGTGAGCCGCGCGCTGAATCGAACCAAAGTCAATCTGGCGCGGCGTGTTGTACGTAAAAGTCGCAGTCCCCTTGCGGGTGTCGAGCGTCACGGTGTCGGCACCAGCCTGGCGCCGCAAGGCCTTCTCCAAACCGAAGGCCTTGTCGTTTCAGATTCAGCTCTCGAAGAGAAGCGTCACCTCAGCAAACGGACGCACACCAGGCGGCAATTCATTGGATGCCGTCATGCAGCCAACGAGGCTGGAAACATAGACCGCTGCCCAAACCGCGGCACTTGCGCGTCTTTTCAGCATACTCTCTCCTCGAGTGGTTCCTTCGATAGACGGCGCAACGTTCAGACCTTACAAAGATCTCAAAATCGCAAGCCTACTGCAAAGAACGTCCGCACGTCCAACACCAGTTGTTCGCCTCTGACATAGCGATAGATCGGAACGTCCAGTGTGACACTGATGTCGATTTGCGGCAAAGGATGCCACGACACGCCCGGACGCAGAGCGATGACGTCCGCACCGGAGTTACGAACGCGATGCCCATCCAACTCGTCGCGCATTTCGTGACGCCACTGCACGCCGAGTTTGGCACTTGCGGTCGGCCCGGGGTACTGAGTGTGCAAGAAGCGATAGTGGGCATCAAACTCGACAACAATGAAGTCGCCGGCTTCGAAGTCCTGCGCTCCTTCAGTGTTGATCTTGTAAAAGAAGAGGCCATCGAAGCGGAAAAGGTCCAGCTCGAGGTTCGCTGCAAGCGCCGTCACCGGGTTCCATGCCCCAAGACCTGGCTGCAGCGCTGGTGGCAAGCGGACGCCATCCTCGTCGGCGTCAGTGTCGCCGGAGGGGAACTCCAGCCCCGAGATAACCGCCAGGTGGAACGCGCCACGCTCCCAGTCGCGCTTGAACACGCGATACTTCCCCAAGAGCGCCACGTCGCCGAGGCCGAAAGATTCCAGACGCTCTCGCCCACCACCGCTCACCCGTTGCCGCTGTGACTTGTAGACAGTGGGGACGAGCAAGGAAAGGGTCAACGCCGGGAGCACGCCATAGTCGACGCCAGCAACGAAGCGCTGCTCCTCGAAGAGGCGATCCAGAGGGTCGTTTTGGTGCCGGTCTCCCCGAAAGACGTTGCCCTTGCGTTTGTAAAGATGGCTGGCCGAAAGTCTCCACCCTTGCCCGAAAAGCGTCTCCGCGGCGAAAACCTCGATTCCGCCTTCCTGTCCATGCATCGCGTCGGTTCGAGCGACGGTGATCGCTAGCGCCACCAGAACCGCAAGCGACTTGCGGCGACGACAGCTGCGACCCGGGATGCCGAAACACGGAGAAGTCGCTGTCATGCCAAACACACTCACGGCGTCCGAATCACCAAGAGGCGCACTTCCGTCATGTCCTCGATCGCCCAGCGGATACCTTCGCGCCCGAGACCGCTTTCCTTGACGCCACCGTACGGCATCGCATCGGCACGCCAAGATGGAACGTCGCCAATGACGACGCCGCCAACCTCAAGGCGATCCCAAGCCCGCTGCGCACGATACAGGTCGCGCGTGAAGATGCCTGCTTGGAGCCCGAAGACGCTATCGTTCACTTCGTCGAGTGCGGCGTCGAAGTCCGAAAACCGCGACAAAACTGCGACCGGACCGAAGGCCTCTTTGGTACAGAGATCTTGGTCGCTGGGCACGCTTTCGAGAAGCGACGCTTCGAGCATAGCGCCGTCACGGTGGCCACCGCACAAGAGTTCTCCGCCGGCCGCGACGGAGGCTTGAATCCAATTCTCGAGGCGGACAGCCTCACGCTCGGAAATCAGTGGACCAATGAACGTCTCCGGATCCTTGGGATCACCCATCTTGAGCGCTTGCGTCGCAGCTACAAGCTTGGTCTTCAATCGGTCGTACACCGCATCGTGGATCAGAATACGCTGCACACCGATGCAGCTTTGGCCAGATTGATAGAAGGCCCCAAACACAATCCGCTCTACTGCGTCGTCAAGGTCGGCGTCTGCATCGACGATGCAGGCAGCGTTGCCCCCGAGCTCAAGGACGACTTTTTTCTTTCCGGCGCGCGCCTTCAAATCCCAACCGACAGTCGGCGAACCCGTGAAGCTCAGCAACTTAAAACGGTCATCCTCCGTGAACAGGCGAGCGCCGTCGCGACGGCAGGGCAAAATGGAAAACGCCCCGTCGGGAAGATCAGTCTCCGCCAGCACCTCGCCGATGATCAGCGCACCGAGAGGAGTGAGGCTCGCAGGCTTCAGGACGAACGGACAACCAACGGCCAGGGCCGGCGCAACCTTGTGAGCCGCCAAATTGAGCGGGAAGTTAAACGGCGAGATGAAAGAGCACGGCCCGACCGGAACGCGTTTCCACATGCCCGAGTAGTTCTGCGTGCGCGGCGTCCGATCGAGCGCCAGGACTTCGCCGTTGAGCCGCACCGCCTCCTCGGCCGCAATCTTAAACGTGTCGATCAGGCGACTGACCTCACCACGACTGTCCTTGATGGGCTTGCCAGCCTCCACGCAGAGCGTGACCGCCAGCTCCTCGAACCGTTCCTGGAAGCGTCGCACGCAATGCTCGAGGACTGCCTGGCGCTGATGTGCCCGCAGACGCGCACACGCCTCGGTTGCGGCGACAGCTCGACCGATGGCCCTGTCAATCGCGCTGTCGTCGGCCAGCGCCACACGCGTCGCCAGCGTGCCGCTGTATTTGTCCCTCACCTCGAGTTCTTCGTTGGCGTAAACCGGCTCGCCGCCAAGGTAGTATGGATAGTTTTCCTTGAGCATGGACGTCGTCTTTCTTATCTCTGGTCGTTGTCCGCCGTTCTTTTCTTAACAGGCGCTTCTGAAACCATCAGCATCTATTTTTCGCCACTACAGTGAAGCTCAGGTTCCGCTGTAGTCACAGAGTCCGGAGACGTCCATGCCGACACGCTTTTTTTCGCGACCCCGGCCGCTCGAACGAGTTCGCAAGAGATATGGACGCGGTACTGTGTCCATCGTGCCGCTACTGGCCTTGCTGCTGCTCGACGCCGTCTTGCGATGGCCGCATGCCAACGCAGAAGACCTTCGCTTCAAGAAACACACGATCAACGCCGAATCGACCTTCAGTGCCTGCGCCGCGATCGACGTCAACCACGATGGCCGGCTCGACATCGTCTCCGGTGCCTACTGGTACGAGGCGCCGCGGTGGAAGCACCACCACGTCCGAAAGGTTGAAGAGATTCGCGGACGTTTCGATGGCTACTCCAACCAGCCGATCGACCTGAACGGCGACGGCTGGACCGATTTCGTCTCGGCAAACTTCCGTAGCCGCAAGCTCGCCTGGATCGAACACCCTGGCGCCACACTCGGCACCTGGAGTGAACACGTCATCGATAGGCCCGGGGCGATGGAGACTGGTCGCCTGATCGACGTTGATGGCGACGGCGACCTCGACCTGCTACCAAACGGTCGCGGTTTCGTCGCTTGGTGGGACATCGAAGCGGCGAAGGGGAGCGCCACTTGGACCCGACACGACCTCCCGTCGGAGGCAGACGGCCACGGAATCGGGTTCGGAGACATCAATGGCGACGGCAGAGGTGACATCGTCGCACCTCTCGGGTGGCTCCAAGCCCCCCGAGATCGGCACACAGGGGCATGGCTCTGGCACGAAGAGTTCGATCTCGGTGCCGCGAGCATTCCGATCTTGGTGCTCGACGTTGAAGGTGATGGCGACCAAGACATCGTGTGGGCACGCGGACACGATTTTGGCCTCTACTGGCTTGAGCAGAGGAGCGACGGCCGCCCGCGCCGCTGGAATCATCACACGATCGACTCCAGCTGGTCTCAGGGTCATGCACCACTGGCAGCAGACCTCGACGGCAATGGAAAGATCGAGATTGTCGTGGGCAAGCGGTACATGGCTCACGACGGCAAAGATCCAGGCGCCTACGACCCGTTGGTCGTCTACAGCTACGAGTTCGTTCCCGACAGTTCCACATGGCGACGTCGGGCGATCTCAGTCGGTGCGGACGTCGGCTTTGGGCTCGATCCGAAGGCGGTCGATCTCGACGCCGACGGCGACCTCGACCTCATCGCGCCGGGACGAAGCGGCCTCTTCTGGCTCGAGAATCTGACCAACTCGCGCGCCGCGCCGCCGGTTCGCCCCGCCATGGCGGCATTCTATCCCGATCACAGCGACCTCTCCGTCTGGATGAATGCCGCCGGTGCCCGCCAAACCATCGGAACCGCACGCGACTGGGGTCGACGGCGATCCCACGTGCTCGAGGGTGCGCAACGTGCGATGGGACGGTTCCCTGAAACGACGCGACGCGTACCTCTCGACGTGCAGGTCGCGTCCGAAGTCGACGCTGGCACCTACCTTCGACGCACGATCACTTTCGCCGCCGAGTCGGGAGATCGCGTGCCGGCGTACTTACTGCTTCCGAAGAAACTCCGTGCAGGACGTCGCAACGCAGCGATGCTTTGCCTGCACCAAACCGTTCGACTCGGCAAGGATGAACCGGCAGGACTCGGCGGCAGACCCTCTCTTCACTACGCTCACGAGCTTGCCGAACGCGGATACATCTGTCTCGTGCCCGACTATCCGTCGTTCGGCAGCTACGAGTACGACTTCGAGCAGAGCTCCATCCACACACGCTACGCGAGCGGTACGATGAAGGCCATCTGGAACAACGTTAGGGCCATCGATCTGCTCGAGTCCCTACCCCAGGTGAATCCCAGGCGCATCGGCTGCATCGGGCATTCGCTGGGCGGCCACAATGCGATTTTCTCGGCGGTATTCGACCAGAGGATTCGCGCTGTGATCTCCAGCTGCGGCTTCACCGCCTTCCATCACTACTACGAAGGACGACTCGCGGGCTGGACAAGCGACCGCTACATGCCGCGCATCCGCGACGTCTATGGCAACAACCCCGATCGAGTGCCGTTCGACTTTTACGAGTTCGTCGCCGCCCTCGCACCGCGTCCGTTTTTCATTTGCGCACCGCAGCACGACAGCAACTTCGATGTCACCGGCGTCCGCAAGGTGGTCGACGCCGCGCGCCGAGTCTACGCTCTCCAGGATGCCTCGGCAGCCCTGACGGCGCGTTATCCCGACAGCGAGCACGACTTTCCAGACGCCACCCGATACGAGGCGTACGAGTGGCTCGAGCGGATGTTTGAGAAGGGGTGAGAAACGAGCCGGGAGCGGTCGTTCGAGCTGGGAGGAGTTCGCTCCGGGGAACGGAAGAGGCGGAGACGGAGACGGAGGCAGACCCCATTGTTGCAAAAGAAAAGCGCTTCAAGGCCGTGCGCGTTTGCGTTTGCGTTTGCGTTTGCGTTTGCGTTTGCGTTTGCGTTTGCGTTTGCGTTTGCGTTTGCGTTTGCGTTTGCGTGCGCGTGCGTGTGGACCGTGGACCGTGACCGTGACCGTGGGCGTGGGCGCCTCTTCAACGTAGCAAGCACACGGAGTGTGCCGTCTGGCCCTGTCGGCGTGCGCGACGGCCGTTCCCGTTCCCGTGGGCGTGGATCCTCAAGCGCCTGGCGCTTCTCTGCCTCATCTTCGTTTGCTTCTGTTCGAGATTCAAGAGATCAGAACAAGAGTTGAACGAAAGGAAACCAGGTCAACGAAGGAAGACCGTCCAACGGAGCAGGCAGTGCCGTGTGTCGTCCGGTCTGGCACACGCCGATCAGAGTCAGACAGAGACGGAGACGGAGACGGAGTCAGAGGCAGAGACGGAGACGGAGTCAGAGACAGAACGCCCACGGTCAAGCCCACGGGCCACGCAGACGCGCACGACCTAAAAGTGCTTCTCTTTTGCAACAATGGGGACAGAGACGGACACAGAGAGAGAGGTACATACGGATACAGAGTCAGAAGCGGAGTACTCCCCACTCCCACGCACACGCACTCGCACACGCTATACAAGACCGGACGGCACACGGAGTGTGCCTGCTACTTTCGCACTCGCACTCGCACACGCTATACAAGACCGGACGGCACACGGAGTGTGCCTGCTACTTTCGCACACGCACTCGCACACGCTATACAAGACCGGACGGCACACGGAGTGTGCCTGCTACTTTCGCACTCGCACTCGCACACGCTATACAAGACCGGACGGCACACGGAGTGTGCCTGCTACTTTCGCACTCGCACTCGCACACGCTATACAAGACCGGACGGCACACGGAGTGTGCCTGCTACTTTCGCACTCGCACTCGCACACGCTATACAAGACCGGACGGCACACGGAGTGTGCCTGCTACTTTCGCACTCGCCCACCCCCACATCGACGGTGACACCGAGTTCGTGGCTACAAAATCACGGAAAAACGCGACAGTCGCTGCTGTTTAACGTAATTGCCGGTGATGTCGACCATCCCCTCGTGCTCGCCCTTACCATAGCGGGCAAGCCACTCCTGCGTGCGGTTGAAGAAGTCCTCAAACTCGCTCTGGGACATTTCACGCGCGAAGTAATCGTCTCGTCGTACGGTGAAGAGACGGCAGAGGGGTTCGCCCTTGGCGATGGTGACCTCGCTCGCATCGCGATCGAGCTCCAGAACGCAGTGCCACGGATAGGAGGCCGGGTACCAATCCGTATCGACAAGCGCGCTGATGACTCGAAACGGTCGTGATCGACTCGGTATGTCCGTCATGTAGAGGAGTTCATTCTCGTCAGTTGCGAGGAACAGGAACGTCGAGACCTTGACCTGGTGGCGGATCTCTCGGTAAACGTCCTTGCTGATCGCGTGCGGCAAGACCTGATCTTCCTGCCAGAACCAGGCATTTCGCTGTACGAGCGGCTCGCCCTCTTCGCCGTTCGGGGCGTCGGGTGGACTGTAGGCCCAATCACTCTCTACGTCGACGGCTTCCGCGAGCGTCCAATTCTCTCCGTCCCGCTGAAACTTTAAATCGTGCATCGCGAGCACGTCCCAACCGAACGCGTTCGCGGCGCGCACCGGTGGACACTCTTCGGGCCATCCTCGTCCCGGCGCTCGTTTCTCGTAGGCGCCTCGCGCGGCTACAGGAGCAGGGACATCGGAACAGAACTTGTAGAACTTCAGCATCGAACGTCCTCGTGAAACAAGAGCATCCGGAATCAACCGAATCGGCTGAGGTCCGGAGTCTGCTTGGCGGTGCCGTGATCAACGCGCTTCAAAGACGTCGTCGCAGCGAAATCACAACACACGGCACCACGTAACTTGCAAGTACCGCCCCTCAGGGCAATTCGATAGCACAGGATGATCCGGGCCCGCTTCGGTGCGGCGAAAAATCTGCAGTCGCCGCCCGGCACGATGTGCGGCCTGACAGACAAGACGGTCGAACTCGTTTGGCGGCATGAGACCGGAGCAGGAGCACGTGACGAACAGGCCCCCGGGGGCGACGACGGAGACCGCGAGGCGGTTCAAATCATGGTACTTCTTTTCACCTTCGTCGTAGTCACGCCGCGTCGGTATGAACTTCGGGGGATCAAGAACGACCATTTCCCATCGTTTTCCGCCCTCGTGCATTTGACGCAGGTACGAGAATGCATCGGCGTGCACCCACTTGGCGCGAACTTGGTTCAAGTTGGCGTTGTGCTTCGCCTGATCGATCGCCCGCTCGTCAAGGTCAACGCCCGTCACGTCCTGAGTCCCGCCGCCGACGAGGGCGCTGATGCCAAAACCGCCGCTGTAGCAGCAAACGTCAAGCAAACTGCGACTGCTCACGAGGCGCGATACGTCGACGCGGTTCTGACGCTGGTCGCAAAAGAAACCAGTCTTGTGCCCGCTCGCCAAATCGACGGCGTAGCGCACTCCGTGCTCGCGGATGCGGACGGCCTTCAAGCTTGTCGGTGCCAAAGGGGCGACAGGGAGCGGTGTCCGAATCGCCTCCCGGCGGGTGACCGTCGGATCGACATGAACGCGGTACTTCTCGGTTCCGGTGAGTCGCTGCAAGAACGGAAGCCAGGCCCCAAGACGCTTAAACGCTCCAGCACTGAAGAGCTCGATGCTGAGCACATCGTCGAAAAGATCGACGACGAGTCCACTGAGTTCATCGCCTTCAGAGTTGACCAGGCGATACGCGTTGGTGTCTCGATCGACTTGAAGAACGTCACGTCGCAGTGCGACCGCACGCTCAAGGAGCCGCTCGAAAAAGACCGCGTCGACTTCTTCGTCTCGAGTCGAAACCAGACGCAGGGCGATCTGCGATTCCGGATTGAAAAATGCGGTACCGAAGAAGTGCCCCAGCTTGTCGTACACACTCACGAGGCTGCCAAGCTCGGCGTCCATCGACGCACTCTGCACCATCCGCTTGTAGATAAACGTGTGGTAGGTCGCCGACCGCAACTGCACCCATGGGGTCCGCCATGCAGCTTCGTCCGGTGGCGACGTCCGCCGCTCAATAGTGGTCGGTGCGCGACGGGCGTCGCTGGAAGGACGCTGAGATCGACGGTGCAGCATCTCGCCTGTGGTTCCTCGCTAAGACAATGTTCCCAAGCCCGAAGGTCGATCATCGCCAGCGGCGCGAGATAGACCTCCAAAGCTTGCGGAGACCCGGGCATGTTTGCCAGCGAAATCTCTCACGGTCTGACGATACCCAGCATCGTGAGTTGAGTCTCCCCGCGCCGAGCGCTCCCGCTCAGGCGAAGGAGAAGAAAGAGCGGGGCCGAACAACGTTCCCTCTTCGGCGCCCGCCCAAGCCCCCTCCCGTCTTTCCCTCTCCACCGACCAAATGTAGCCTCTTCAGTGAGTGAATCGAAGCGTTCTTTTCTGTCGTTATGGAGACGGTCGGGACAGGTCGAGCGTTGTTGGTGCACGCCTCGCAAAAATGCCCCTCACATGCTGCGAACCGTCGCCGACTCACGCTTCGGCCGGGTGCCGAATCTCCGCGCTCGCAATGTCAATCACGGCCGAAACCCAATCGTCCGTGGCGTTCAACGAAGGCACGAGTTTGAGATCTTCGCCGCCGTGCGCCTTGAAATCCTCAAGCGCACGGATACCGATCTCCTCTAGCGTCTCGAGGCAGTCAGCCACGAACGCCGGGCAGAGGACTGCGAGTCTCTTCACCCCGGAGGCTGCCAGTTCGGTGAGCCGCACGTCTGTGTAAGGCCGAATCCATGGATCACGACCAAGACGTGACTGGAACGTGATCTCCCAACTCTTTGGCGCTAAGCCGAGGCTCGTGGTGAGCGCCCGCGACGTCGCGAAGCACTGGGCGCGATAGCAATTGCGGTTGGCGTCGACAATCTCATCGCAGCAGTTCCCCTGCCGCAAGCAATGTCGTCCGCCGGATTCGTCGCTCTTGACGACATGGCGCTCGGGAAGGCCATGGTAGCTCAGCAGAACATAGTCGGGTGCGAAATCATCGAGCACGGGCTGCGCGACTGCCGTGAATGCACGGATGAACGCGGGATGATCGAAAAACGGCGGCACGACTTGAATCGCAGGCACATTCCACAGCTTTCCCGCTTCCTCGAACACCTTGGCGAGCGCCGATCCGGTCGCCGACGAGGCGTATTGCGGGAACAGAGGGAATGCGACGATGCGGTCAACGGATCGCTCACGAAACCGCTCGAGCGCGTCGGAGATCGACGGGTGTTGATAGCGCATCGCGAACTCGACGTGAACCGATTCGCCGACGCGCTGGCGGACCTTCTCGGTCAAGTCGGCGGTATGAAAAAGGAGCGGCGAGCCACGGTCGGTCCAAATCGTCTGATAGGCTGCAGCCGATTGCGCCGGCCGGCGCGGCAAGATGAAAAGATTGAGGACGACCGAACGCATCGCGGGGTTGACATCGAGTACGCGCGGGTCAGACAAAAACTCACGCAAGTAACGACGCACCGACGCCGTGTCCGGCGCATCCGGTGTACCCAAATTGATCAGTAGCAGCCCGGTCTTCGGCATCCTTTCGAGTCTCGTAGCTCCGAACGAAGATCTTCGACCGCACGACGATCGGCCGACTTGAATCGATTCGTGACAATCTCTCCGCGCTCCAGACGCGAGATGGAGGCTGCCAGGAGACCAAGAAGGGGCAGAGAAGAAAAGAAGAAAAAACTCCACACGGTGGTCGATCACGCTGGACCGATTTCATTTGAGAACCCCTCGTCAAGGCCTCATTCTGATGGGTGTCTGTCACCACGTGAAGGCTTCCGAAGGCGCTCGGGAAAGCGACTCGATGGAAAATCTCAGGGACCTGTTTCATCCAATCACTTGGGAGTGGTTCACGTCGAAGTTCGACGCCCCTACCGCGCCGCAGGAGAGCGGTTGGAAGGCGATCGCAACGTCTGAGCATACGCTCGTCGCGGCGCCGACGGGTTCCGGCAAGACGCTGACGGCCTTCCTAGTCTGTATCGACCGACTGCTGCGTCAAGCCCTCGAAGGCAAGCTGACGCCGGAAGTTCACGTCGTCTACGTCTCGCCCTTGAAAGCTCTCAGCAACGACATCCGACGCAACCTCGAAGAACCCCTCACTGGGATCCTCTCGCTTGCATCGCAGCGAGGACACACGCCGCAGCCGATCCGTGCCTTCGTCCGCAGCGGCGACACGCCGGCAAAGGATCGTCAGTCCATGCTGCGCCATCCGCCCCACATTCTGGTGACCACTCCCGAGTCGCTCTTCATCCTCCTGACAGCTGAGCGCTCGAGAGCTCTTCTAAAGAATGTGCAGACGGTCATTGTCGACGAAATCCACGTTCTTGCCGCGGACAAACGCGGCTCACACTTGAGCCTGTCGCTCGAGCGTCTTGAGCGACTAGGGGAAAAGCCCTTACAGCGCATCGGCCTATCGGCGACGCAGCGACCGATCGAAGAGATCGCGCGGTTTTTGGTCGGCACAGCGAACGTCGATCGCAGCGCGCGTGGCGACATTCAAGAAGACGGCAACGACAAAGGGCTGAGCAAGAGCAAGGGCAGCGGCAAAGACAGACGCAGCGGCAAAGGCAAGTGCAAGACCGATTGCGACGGTGGCGGCCGCAGGATTGCCGCCGCAGGCCTTCGGACGGACTCTGCCCGCTGCCACATCGTCGACATGGGACACGCACGCGAAATAGATCTTGCGATCGAAGTCCCATCCTCGGAATTAAGCGCCGTTTGCTCGCTCGAGACGTGGGACGAAATCTACGCCCAACTCGCAGCCCTCATCTCCTCCCACCGCAGCACCCTCGTATTCGTCAATACCCGACGCCTCGCTGAGCGTGTCACGCACTACCTCTCAGCCCTCTTGGGCGAAGAGAGCGTCACCAGCCACCATGGCAGTCTCTCGCGCTCCATCCGCCTCGACGCCGAAGAACGTCTCAAGACGGGTCAGCTCAAAGCCATTGTCGCAACCGCCTCGCTCGAGCTCGGCATCGATGTCGGTTATATCGACCTGGTCTGTCAGGTCGGTTCGCCCCGCGCCATCGCGACCTGCCTGCAGCGCGTCGGCCGCGCCGGCCACTCGCTTGGCAAGACTCCGAAGGGGCGGCTCTTCCCTCTCACGCGCGACGAGCTGCTCGAGTGTCTCGCGCTCATTCGGGCAGCACGGAAGGGGATCCTCGACGCAATCGACATCCCTAAAGCGCCGCTGGACATTTTGGCCCAGCAAATCACCGCGGCAGCCTGCGACGAGAGCTGGGGCGAAGACGAACTCTTCGAGTTCTGTCGGCTCGCGTGGCCGTTTCGTGACCTGCGCCGCACGGATTTCGACGCTGTACTCGAGATGTTGAGTGACGGCAAGAGGGGTGCACGACGCTTCGCTCGTCACCTCCATCGCGATCGTATCAACAAGACCGTCCGCGCTCGCCGTGGTGCTCGGATCGCGTCGGTGACCAGCGGTGGCGCCATTCCAGAAAACGCTGATTTCCGCGTTGAGACCGAAGGCGACGGCACATATGTCGGCACACTCAACGAGGATTTCGCGCTCGAGAGCATGGCAGGAGACATTTTCCTACTCGGGAACACATCCTGGCAGATCCGACACGTGCGCAGCGGGGTCGTCACGGTGGCTGACGCGCGCGGGGCGCCTGCGACGATCCCGTTCTGGCTCGGGGAAGCCCCAGGAAGAACCTTCGAGCTCTCGGCGGCAGTCTCCCGGCTTCGCGAAGACCTCGAAGGATGGCTCCTTGCTCCAGGGGACGGAGACGCCGCGAAAGACGAAGAGTCGACGCTCGGTGTTCGACGACGACTTCAACGAGAGTGCGGAGCGTCGGAGGCCGCGGCCCGCCAGGTCGTAGACTACATCGACCTGCAGTGCCGCGCTCTTGGTAGAGTTCCAACGCAGACACACGTGATCTTCGAACGCTTCTTCGACGAGTCCGGCGGCATGCAGCTGGTCATTCACTCGCCGTTCGGCGCTCGCGTCAACCGGGCTTGGGGGTTGGCGCTGCGCAAACGATTCTGTCGCAGTTTCAATTTCGAGCTCCAAGCCGCCGCCAACGACAACGGCATTATCCTGTCGTTCGGTCCGCAGCATAGCTTTCCGATCGACACTCTTTTTCGCATGGTCCACCCCGACAACCTCGAAAACCTGCTGACGCAAGCTGTGCTCGCGGTTCCAATGTTCCTAACGCGATGGCGCTGGAACGCAACGCGCGCCTTGGCGGTGCTGCGCATGCGCGGCGGCAAAAAAGTCCCACCGCCGCTGCAGCGATTTCGCGCCGACGACTTCCTCACCGCAGTGTTTCCCGCTCAGACCGGTTGTCTGGAGAACCACAGCGGCGACGTGGAAATTCCATCCCACCCGCTTGTGGGGCAAACGCTCGCCGACTGCTTCACGGAGGCGATGGATTTCGAGCGTTGCAGGCAAGTGCTCGAAGACATCGCCGCCGAGACGGTCGAGCTTCGCGGCGTCGACACGCGCGAGCCCTCGCCGTTCAGTCATGAGCTCCTCAACGCCAATCCCTATGCGTTTCTCGACGACGCGCCACTCGAGGAGCGCAGGGCCCGGGCCGTAGCGACGCGACGTTTTGCCGATCCAAAAACCGTCGACGAGCTCGGACAATTGGACGCAGACGCTATAGATCAGGTGCGTGGTGAGGCGTGGCCAATCGTGCGCGACGCCGACGAGCTGCACGAAGCACTCGTTCTGCTCTACACGCTTCCAGCACGCGAAGGCGAGGCGTGGCTGGAATGGTTTCAAGAGCTCGTCGAGGCGAACAGAGCCGCTTTGGCGATCGATCCGCGTGGCGAGTCCTATCTGGTAGCCGCTGAGTGTTGCCCGAGCGTTCAGGCAGCACGCCCCGAGCTCAAGTTTTCGCCAGAAATCGTCTTGCCTGACTTCCTCGACACCAAAACTCTCGACGCTGAAGAGGCACAGCTGGCGATCGTCAGGGCACGCCTGGAGAGCACGGGACCGACAACTGCGAAGGAGCTCAGCGAGAAACTCGGACTGGAGACTCAAGCCGTTGAGAGATCTCTTCTCAAGCTGGAGTCGGAAGGCGCGGTCCTGCGAGGTCGCTTCACGCCAGGGTTTGCTGCGCCTCTCGGAGCGTCCCTTGGGAGCGATGACGTCTTTGCGTGCGAGTGGTGTGATCGCCGCCTGCTGCAGCGCATCCATCGCCTCACCCTGGAAGGTTTGCGCGCCCAGGTCGAGCCTGCGAGCCGAGAGGTCTTCTGGCAATTTCTCTTCGAGCACCAGCACGCAATGGGCGGTCAGCGACTTCTGGGCAGTACGGGAACGGCGCTCGCACTGCAGCAACTGCAAGGATTCCCGCTCGCGGCCGCCGCTTGGGAGACGGAAGTCCTGCCGCTGCGCGTGGAGGAGTACGACACGAGCTGGCTCGACGACCTGATGCTTTCTGGCGCCGTAGTGTGGGGACGCCCGGTGACCCGACGTACCGTACGGGTGGACGCCGAAGGCCGAGCAGGTCGTTCATCTCCGATGACACGCCTAGTGCCCATTGCGCTCATGCAGCGCTCTGAGCTTGGCTGGCTCCTGCCGCCGCTCGAGGAGGGACGCGACGCGGATCTCGGTAGTGAAGCGGCCGCCGTCTATGACGCGCTCAAACAGCACGGAGCTTTGTTCGAGCAAGTCCTCGAACAAGTGACGGGGCTGCTGCGCTCACAGGTCGAGCGAGCTCTCGCAGAGCTGACGCTGCGTGGACTCGTCAGCAGTGACGGATTCGCTTCGGTCCGGCAACTCTCGATTCCTAGCGCACAGCGACGCCGCTCGCGAGAGCGACCACGCCGGGCGCTCGGCGCTGCGGCCGAGCTGCCGACCGGAGGTGTTCACCTGCGCGGCGGTCGCTGGTCACTCTTTCCCGGCTTGCTGCCAGAGATCACTGAAGGAGACCGCGCCGCGCGCTGGGCGCACCAGCTACTTTTGCGCTACGGCGTCATCTGCCGCGACCTTCTTGAACGCGAGTATGCAGCGCCGCGGTGGGAATCGATCGCCCGTGTCCTCAGGCGTGCCGAAGCGAGAGGTGAAGTTCGCGGCGGTCGCTTCGTCGCCGGCTTAGGCGGGGAGCAGTACGCCACGCCGGCCGCGCTCGAACGCTTGCGACTTCTTCGCGACCAGCACACCGCTGGTGACAGCGAGAACGGGTGGATCGTCATCTCAGCCGTCGATCCACTGAACTTGACGGGCATCCTTGACGACAACTCACGAGTGCCGAGCGTCGCGGGCAACACAATCGTACTTGCGGGCGGGCGCCTTCTTGCCAGTCGCGTCGGCGGTAAGGTGCACTTCGTAGAGCGCGAAGTGCCGGCGATGGTTCAGACGAAACTTCAGCAAGCGCTCGAGCTTGGGCCCCAGTATCGAGCTTACGAACGTCGCACGCGCGCGGCGACAGACACACCTGCCCCACCGGAGAAAAAATGACGACAAGCGACGCCGTCGGCTCGCTTGAATCAACTCAACGGTGAGGCGAACCCAAGCTTTGACAGCGAAAGAGGTGGCCTGCCCGATGTCTCACGCCGAGCAGGCCACCTCGAAACTCTCGCGTTCGCCTCCACGGTCCTACCGCAGCGGGTTGTCGAACCCCACTTGGCCTTCGTCACCGCACGCTTCGTACGCGCAGACGGAAAACGGATCGGACGTGCGGTCAATGCCACACTCCTCGGTCCCTGGCGGAGGAGCCTCTGGACCGGAGACAAAGAGGAACATGAGCGTCGCGATGGAATCGGAGATGTCGACTCCACCGTCGTCATTGAAGTCGAGAGCGTCCATACAGGTCGGTTTCTGCGGCACCACGAACAGAGTGTTCAACGTCCGGAGTGCATCGGAGATGTCGACGCCGCCGTCGTGATTGGAGTCCCCGCGTCGAAAATCTCCCTGAGCCAACCTCACGTCGACTTCAAAGGTGGTGACGCCGATGTTGTTGGAGATGTCAACGGCGTAGCAGGTGACGACGGTCCTACCGATCGGGAACATCGACCCTGACTCCGGCTTGCAAAAAACTTTCGTGTTGCTGCAAACATCCTTGGCCGACACGTCGAACGTGACAACGGCGCCGTCGGAACTGTCGGTGAGCGTGACGACGTTGGTCGGTGCGTCGATCTCTGGTGCCAGGACATCGCCGACGATCACGCGAAACGAACCGAACGTTTTGTTCCCAGATACGTCTTCGGCGATACAAGTCACAGTGGTCGCGCCACGTGGAAAGAGCGAGCCGGAGGGTGGAGTCGAGCTGAGCTTGACGTCGTCGCAGTCGTCCTCGGCCTTGACTTCGAAGCGCACAATCTCACCGCGTGGACTCCCGCAGTCGACAAAGATGTCTCCTGGGGACATCAGCCGAGGCGGGACTCGATCGCCGCTCTGTCGCACAGCGCTGCAAGTGGCGACCACTGGAAATCGTGCAATCGCCTTGCCGTCGACTACGGTGATGCTCGTCGCGACATCCCCCAGCTTTGGTACGAGACACAGCTGAGTCTCGCGGAATCCCTTGCGCGCCTTGACCTCGAAGTTGAGCAAGTCACTGCAGTAAGCCTTGAGCGGCTCCGCGAACTCCATACGAACGATCATCTGGCCCGGAAGAAGAGGTTTTTGTTCTTGGATGATCTCGAACGTACGCAGTTGCCTGGCGACTTCGTCGCTCGGCCGGACGAAGGCAATCGCTAGGGCATCGGGTTCCCAGACGAATCCCATTTCGACGGCGATCACGGCTCGCTCAGACTTGACGCGGACAACCGTCGGCTTTGTTTCTGCGCATGGTGACAACTCAGCGTCATCCATCTCGAGCCACGGCGCAACTGGCTTGATCGAGACGACTGGATCCTCTGCGTCCGGAATCTTGTCGCCGTCTGCGTCAACGTCAAGGTGATCAGGGATGCGGTCGCCGTCCAAGTCGGTCGGCACGCCCTGCCACTCGACGGCGTCGGGGATCTCGTCGTTGTCGGAGTCCGTGTCGAAGCCGTCGGGGATGCCATCCTTGTCGGAATCATCGGTGTCACTCTCGTTCGGGATGCCGTCACCGTCGCAGTCCACAGGGTTCCCACTCACGCAAACGCGTTTGCCTCCGACCACGTAGAAGTATTCAACTGAAGTGCGCTCGAAGTCAGGCACTTTCACCGAGTTGGCGGGGCCTCGATCCGCGAAGATGATCTCACCAGGGTCGTTCAGAGCTCCGAGTCCGGTTCGCATGCGCACCCGCACTTCATAGAGACCCTCGAACGACGTATCCGTGATGATCGCTCCATAGCCGCCGTTCTCGTCAGTACGATCGTCGATGTCGACCGGCACGACGATGCCATCGGGACGAAGCATTGCGGCGTTCATCTCCGCGACGTACGCGAGGCCGGTATCAAAGTACGGCAGCATCGTCAGTTCCACGGAAGCACCTGCGCTGACGACTTCGCGGTCGAGACTGGTGAATAGGTCGGCGCGTGGGTTTTGAGTGATTACCGTGAGATTGCCGCTCTGGAACGCATTGGCTCCCGGCGCGACCTCGACGTTGAGGCTCCACATGCCTGGATTCGGTCGATGCAACTGAACGAGTAAGAAAAACGGATCGCGCACGACGCGCAGGTCGGGAGCAGGAGTTTCCGAGTCGAACAGGTGAGGCCCCGGCCCATCGGGACCGGTGAGCGTGGCCTTCACTCCGAAGCCATCCATGTTGCCGAGGTTTCCGGCGAGCATGAACGTCACGATTTCTGTTCCCTCTTCGATCTCAATGCGAAAGACGTTGTTGACTGGCGCGGGCTTGCGGATCAGTTCGGGTAGCGCCAACCAGTGGCGACTTGACGCTGCGGCCTTGATCGTTTCTTCGATCTTTGAATTGGCGTCGATCTGATAGCCGGCTTTGGGGATAATCACGCCCGCGTTCTGATACCGCGCCCAGAGTTGGACGATCGCGGGCACCAGCGCCTGGGAGTCCTTCATGTCCACACGCGTGCCGCCCGAATCGCCCGCAATCTCGCTCAGCAAGGTTGCATCAGAAGCCGATCCAGTCGACAGCGTGAAAACCCGAACGTCCTCGTCGTTGAGTGCCGGCGTCACCGCGGCGGGATCTTCGCCGCACGTGTTGTGACCGTCGGAGATCAGGAACGCGGTCTTGTTCATGGCTTCGGTCTCATCGCCAAAAAGCAGTGTTGTCGAGCTCAAGGCTCGGCCGATCGCGGTGCCACCACCTGCGGTCAAGCCGTCAACTGTTGCTTGCAAGCCACCGAAGTCATCGTCAATGTCCTGAAAGCCCGCTTCGAGATTCGGAGTACAGTTGAAGGACATGATTCCAATGCGCGTTTCGGAACCGGCGGCGAGCTCCAGGAGACCACGCGCGGCGGCCTTCAAGTACGACAGCCGCGAGTTGCGGCAGGCGGATTCGTCGACATCGCCATCGCCGTCGTCATCCTCGCCATTGTCGCACACCTCGGCGTCATCGTCGTTCGTCGCCCAGTTCATGCTACCAGAGGCATCCAGGACGAGGAGCAGAGTGTCGGTCACGTCGCAGTTGTCCACGAAAATCGGCGGCACGAAGTCCGCGGGGACATCCTCTTGCGGCAGTCCGTCGGGCTCTCCCATGAAGGGAAAGTTGTCGACCAAGTGAGCCCAGCAGCCGTCGGCGTTGCAGCTGTTCGTCTCCTGACTCGTCTCGTAACGGTTGGTGTCGTGGTTGAAGAGATGGCAGTTGTCCTCACAGCCATGTGGAACCTCTTGCTCCTCGCAGGAGAGACCGTCGCCGACGATCGTGTCGTGGCCGTCGACTGTACAGAATTCGCTCCACGTCATCCCCGCGGGTCCCTGAAGCTGCATGAGGCACTGATTTCTCTCAGTGATTTCGTCCGTCTCCATACAGCGACCAAATCCCCAGCAAGCGCCGAATCGATTCTGTTCGTCGTATTCGTCACCGAGTCCGAGAGCCAGATGCCCGAACTCGTGCGCAAGCACAAGACCCGAAGAGCTCGGGAGAAACTGTGTCACGTGCGCACCACTCTCACCGAGAAGCGAACCATCGCAGCGAAATGACGTGCCGGCGCGGCCGCTCTGTGGAAAGACCCACATGTCCGCGAGATCCTCGTTGACGTTGCCGCAACCAATGGTGACCGTACCGAAACGCAGCTGACCTTCACTCGCATCCCAGATGATCTCGCTGGCGGCTACTACTTCGGCCTGGATCTCTGCCATGATTTCTGGTGTCGGCGGGAAACGAACGTTGAGCGTGATATCGATCGTTCCGTCGGGGTTGACGATGCCGCTGCCGGCGTGCGTGCGACTTGGGCCGATCAAGTGACCGGCGACGAGTGTCAGAATCGCAACCGAAAGCGAGAGGGCGAAGCGAAAGGCGAGTGGGCGTCTCATGCGCTACCTCCTTGAAGGTGTCCCAACCGTAGGCTCTTCGAGAACCCGGACCGGGTGCGGATCAGAGCCTCCGCCCGCACCATCGATGTGGACGGAAAGCGTGGGAGCGTGTGACGGGAGGAAGATGCGGCGAGCCCCACCGTGGACCGCGCGTGACGCCGCAGGCAGTGCAGCACCCCCAGAATAAAGTCGCAAACAACTGCAATCGCAGAGGTTACAGCACTCGAAAGACAGCATCCGTGAGACCGCGGCACGGCAACCCAAGAGGCACGTGCGCAAGAGGCACGCGCGCACAGGACCGTTTGAAAGCGCTAGCGCCAGTGCTTGAGCCCCATGGAAGGCCCCGCCTGGAGACAACACCGCCGGCACGCCTGCGGTGGAATCCCGAACTCACGCCAGGAGTTTTTCGACTACTTCACCGTGCACGTCGGTGAGGCGGAAGTCGCGTCCCTGGAACCGGTACGTCAACTGGGTGTGATCAAACCCGAGGAGGTGAAGGAGCGTCGCGTTCAAATCATGGACATGGACGCGGTCGCGCACGGCGTTGAAGCCGAACTCGTCCGTCTCGCCGAGCGTTGTTCCAGCTCGAATGCCGCCGCCAGCGAGCCACATCGTGAACGCATTGGGATGATGGTCACGGCCATCGTTGCCTCCTTGGACCATCGGTGTACGTCCGAACTCGCCACCCCAGATGACGATCGTTTCGTCAAGAAGTCCACGCTGCTTGAGATCTGTTAGGAGCGCCGCCGACGCCTGGTCCGTCTCCAGACAGTTGCGCGTCAAGCCTTTGACGAGATTCCCATGCTGGTCCCAGGACTCATGAAATAGCTGCACGAAACGTACGCCGCGCTCGACGAGACGCCGCGCCAACAGACAATTGCTCGCGAACGAGGGCTTACCTGGTTCAACGCCGTAAAGATCCAAGACGTGCTGCGGCTCTTGTGACAGATCCATCAGCTCGGGAGCGCTCGTCTGCATTCGGTGCGCCATCTCGAACGATGCGATGCGCGTCGCGATTTCCGGATCGCCCACAACCCCGAGCCGCCTGCGGTTGAGACGCCCAAGCGTCGACACCGTATCAGCCTGCGCCTCGGCATCGACGCCCTCGGGGTTTGAGAGATAGAGGACTGGGTCGCCACCGCTGCGAAACGGCACGCCCTGGTAGACCGTCGGCAGAAAACCGCTGCCCCAGTTAGAGTCGCCACCGCTAGGTCCCTTTCGCCCCGAGCTGAAAACGACGAAGCCCGGCAGATCCTGCGATTCACTGCCGAGTCCGTAGGTCGTCCACGCCCCAAGGCTCGGTCGCCCGAATTGCTGCGAGCCCGTGTTCATAAAGATCTGGCCCGGGGCGTGATTGAAAGCATCCGTCACCATCGAACGAACGATCGCGATGTTGTCCGCGACACGACCGAGGTGCGGGAGTAGCTCCGACAACTCAGCACCACTCTCCCCATGGCGCGCGAACTTGAACTTTGGCCCCAGCAAGTTCGCCCCAGGGTTGATAAACGCCGCGCGGTAACCCTCGATGAGCTCGGCGGGAGGCGGCGTGCCGTCATACTTCGCCAGTTGTGGCTTGTAGTCAAGGAGATCGAGATGGCTCGGTGCGCCTGCCATGAAGAGAAAGATGACGTGCTTCGCACGGCCAGGAAAGTGTGGTGTCTTCGGCGCCAACGGACCGCTCACCGGCTCGTCCGTCGCGGTCGCAGCGAGTCCCTCACGCGCTAGGAGCTGTGCAAGCGACATCGAACCGAGGCCGACGGCGCAGTCGCGGAGGAACCAACGGCGCGAAACCAGCGACGGATCTTGAAAGCGATGTAGGTGAGACTGGCAATTCATCGTTCGACCTGCGAAGTGGCTTATTCCTTCGTGATAGCCTCGTCGAGATTCAGAAGGACACGTGAGACAACGGTCCACGCTGCGAGGTCCGCGCTTTCCCCGTCTGTCGCTCCCCGCTTCCTTTGACGCGACAGAAGGCCAAGAAGCTCCTCGGTCTCTGCGGCATCAGGGTTTCTCGAGACGCACCGGCGGAACGCATAATCGATGCGCGCTGCGTCATCGCCGTCTGCGACGTCCTCCAACACTCGCGCAGCAAGCGCCCGCGCGCACTCCACCGCGACCGTTTCGTTCAGCGTTGTCAGTGCCTGCAAAGGCGTGTTGGACCGACTTCGCCGTACGCATGAAAAGTCGCCGTTCGGTACATCAAACGCTTGCAGCGCCGGAAACGGCAACGAGCGAAACCTGAACGTATAGAGCGCGCGACGGTATCGATTCTGACCCTTCTCCTCATTCCACACCTTCGGGCCGTAGCTCACCGGCGGCTTGAGCATGAACTCCGGGAGCGGTGGGTAGACACTGGGACCACCGACCCGCGGTGTCAGAAGGCCACTGGCGGAAAGCATGATGTCGCGAACGATCTCACCGTCGACGCGAAACCGTGGACCGCGGGCAAGAAGACGGTTCTGTGGGTCATCGGTGTATTGCTGACGTGTCGCGCGAGAAGACTGGCGATACGTCGACGAGTCGACGATCAAGCGATGGAGCGCTTTTAAGCTCCAACCCCGCTCCATAAACTCAACAGCGAGCCAATCCAGCAGCTCCGGATGCGACGGTCGCTCGCTTCGGACGCCGAGATCCTCGCTGCTCGCAACGAGGCCGATGCCGAAGTAGGTTTGCCAGATGCGGTTGACGATCGAACGAGCTGTCGTCGGCGAACGCGGATCGACAAGCCAACGTGCGAACGTCAACCGTGTCGCAGGCGCGCCGTCGGGGAGCGGGTGCAAGAACGCGGGTGCCGTCGGGTTGGCGCGCTCGAGCGGCTTCAAGAAGTCGCCGCGACTGAGTACATGCGTCATCCGCGGCCGCTCTCGCGGTTTCAGCACGAGCTGAGTGCTTCCCTCCGGGAAGCTCTGCCACAGCGCTTCGATGCGATCGTTCGTCGATCGCCATTCGTCGACCGTGCGACGCCAGTAGCTGAAGATGGCTGCCTCCTGCGCGGAAGAGCGTCCAGCGCCTGTTGCGGAAGAGCGTCCAGCGCCTGTTGCGAAAGAGCGTCCAGCGCCTGTTGTCGTGAGGAGCAGCTCACGGACACGCCGGGGCAGGAGATCCGCCTGCGGCGAGGGCGCTCCCGTGACGCTTAGCCGGTAGCGACCGATGTTGTGGTTCTGATTGTCGTCGCTGTTCCACCCGCCATGACGCTGGCTGAGGTGAAACGTAACGAGCGCGCCACCGGGAAACGTGACCGGTTCCTTGAAGACAAAGACCGCCTTGCGCGCCTGATTGCGACGGCCCGGTCCGGCGTCAGTCCCCCACGCCGTCTCTTCCTTGCCATCGATGGCGAACTCGATCGGCCCCGTGACGCGGCGACGGTCGCTGCGGTCGTCATAGCGCGCGTCGAGCTCGCGCTCAGGCAGATTCAAATCCGCCGTCGCGGTGTCGATGTCTACCTTGAGAGCCTCCTCGCCCGGACGCGCAGCCGGACGTGCGTAGACTTCGATCTCGGTCAATGCGGCGGTGCCGAGCACGGAACGGCCTGGTCCACCACGCGGAAGGTTGTCGTGGAGGAGCAGCTCGAGCTGCACCGCGGTTATCGCCTCCAGCTCGCTCCGCGCGGTCATCTTCACCGTGTGGCGCGTCGGCGCGTAACCTTGGGCGAGATAAGACCCATCCTCAAGTGGCAGGTGCTTCTGGCCGCCAGCAGTCGTCAGATCGACTTTCGGATGCACCGTCGTCCACGTCGGTTGATCGGACGCGACCTGCTTCTCCCACTCGGCCATGCGCTGTCGCCAGTCGGGATTTTGGTGGCGAAGCTCGTCTTCGAGCATCCGAATCTGACGAAAAATCTCCGCACGCTGCATTTGTTGGGCAGACGTGTAAACCTCAATGTTCGCTTCGTGATCGTTGTTCAAGAAGACGAACATGCCGTAGTACTCTTCTTGAGTGAGCGGGTCGTACTTGTGGTCGTGACACTGACCGCACTGGATCGTCAGGCCGAGGATGCTCTTACCGATCGCATCCATGCGATCGAACATCGCCTCCATGCGAAACTGCTCCGGGTCGATCCCGCCTTCCTCGTTGATCATGGAGTTACGCAAAAAGCCTGTTGCGACAACTTGATCTTGCGTCGCTCCGGGCAGCTCATCTCCGGCCAACTGTTCTATGATGAACTGATCGTAGGGTAGATCACGATTGAAGGCTGAGATCACCCAGTCGCGGTAAAACCACACCGTCCGCGGCTTATCTTTCTCATAACCGTCAGAATCCGCGTAGCGCGCAGCGTCGAGCCAAAATCGCGCCCAGCGCTCGCCGTAGTGCGGCGAGTCGAGAAGGCGTTCGACCTGGCGGGCGTAGGCTTTAGAGCTCGTGTCACCCAAGAAAGCGTCGACCTCATCGATCGTTGGCGGCAGCCCGATGAGATCGAGACTCAGGCGACGCAGGAGAGTGGCGCGGTCAGCTACCGGCGACGGCGCCAGACCTTCGCGCTGCAGATGTCGGAAGACGAATGCGTCGATCGGATTGCGCACCCACTCTAAATCGGACGGGGGCACCTCCGGCCTGGCCGGGGTGTTGAACGCCCAGTGCTCTCGAGGCGGCGAAGCGCCTCGTGGCTCCCCCGCACTCAGATAGAACGACGACGAGGAGACGGGCAGAGACGGTGAACAAAAGGCAACCGCGACGACCACCAAGAATGGCGCAACCCGTTGAGCGCGCCAGCCGTTCGCCGTCACGGATCGCAGGCACCGGAGTTTGAGTGCGACCGGACAATAGCTTGGGCGGGGGGTCGTTCGCATCATAGCTCGCAAATAATTCTCACACGTCATCTGGTTTCAACGCGTTCCTCCTGTGCGCACATCAGCCTCCCAGCGCTCATGACGCACCTGCGTGTCTGAGCCAAAGCACTGACACACGAACACATGGGAGACCTAGCGCTAGGCTAGGAGGCGGAACTAGGTTGACGGTGATTCCACTGCGATGCAAGGAGATTAGAGATACGGATCTCCTTCGATCGCGAGCGAAGACGAGAAAAAGGACGAAGAGCTGTATCCCTTGCGAAACAGCCCACTACTCAGCGCTCCGGTCGCGACATGCAGATGCCGCTCTGGTCAGCTGCTCGTCCCACGGGCTCGGCGTGACCGCGGCCAAATCGACAAACACCGCTGCGAGGTCAGGCGCGGAATGGCTGCTGATGAGTGTGCCGCAGTGCACCAGGGCGGCCGCGAGCGAGAGAAAATACGCCGCCACGCCCTCAAGGCGAGCGTCCTGATCGTTCGCTGCCGCAAGCTTCGTCTTCGCCGCTTCCTTCAGCGAGTTCAACTCTCCAAGATCGACATTCCCAGAAACGATCTGCGCCGACAGCTGGCGAAGAACCGCGTCGCGCTCGAGGAGCTCGCCGAACCAACGATGCCCGTCCGCCGCCTCAAGCCGCAGCGCTAGTTCATCGACAGGCCGCCCCGACCCACCGAGTCCGAGCCTCAAGAGGCGCGTTGATTTCTCGAGGTCGAGCCCACCGTAGCGCTCCCCAGACTCTCGTTCTGCGCTCACGATGCTGCAGCCTCCAAGAGCACGTTGATTTCTTCTTCAAGACTTTGCGGCGTCGCTCCGTCACGCGCGAGCAATTCACGCAGGGCGCGCACGAATCTTCTCGCACCGCTACGCGCCATCACCGCGGCACGAGCAGCGTCAGTCTGCATCTCAGCCGCAACCTCCGAGTAAGGGCGGCCTCGATAGTGGTGTTCGAAGAAAGCCCCCCAATGCTGCTCGAGCCCCTCGGCAGAGCACGCCGCCTCGGCCCGCTTCAGGGCTTCTCGGACAACCGATACGACAAAGGCTCGATCGAGAGCGGAGGCGTCGTCCTGCGTCGGCACGTCAGCCGAAACTTCCTTCATCCTACCGTCTCGCTTGTGACGAGAGCGCAGTTCTTGGAGGTAGTAGCAGAATCCATTCATCAGCCAGCGCCGCAGGCGCAGGCCGCTCTTCGCCCAGTCCTCGAGAAACCGCCCCTTCGCGAGACGGTCGGCAAAGAAACCATGAACGATGTCGTCTGCCTCCCCGAGCCAGCGGCTCGAGCTCCCCTTAAAATAGACCTGCAAAGGCTCAGAATAGACGCTCATCAGATGGTGGTTCACATCGCGACGCCCGTCGTCTCCTGCACGAAGACGATCATCAATCCAAGTTTCGCGCGTGGTCGGAAAAACATCTCGCTTCATGTGCAGCCATGTTCTATCAAGAGGCGAGAAGAGCAGACACCATGAATCGGCATTCTATCATCTCAACCGTTTGAGCGAGTAGGTGAGTGCGCTGGTTTTCCGCGACGCGTCTGTCGAGCTCGCGCGGAATTCCAGCCAGCAACCAGAGCCATGAACGACGACTCCTCGCACGATCGCCGGGCTCCTTTACCTGAAGATGAGAGTCGCCGAGGGGGTTCCGGCGACGTCGATGGGCCTTCCATTGGGTCAATGGCTTTCCTCGCTCGATCGAGTTCCGACGCCGACGCACCGTCTCAGATCGGCTCCTTCAAGATTCTCAAGGCCCTCGGGGAAGGTGGTATGGGGCATGTGTACTTAGCCGAGCAGCAAGAACCCGTGCGTCGTCGTGTCGCGCTGAAGTTGATCAAAGCGGGGATGGACACGCGAGACGTCATCGCTCGCTTTGAGTCCGAGCGTCAGGCGCTGGCGCTGATGAGTCACACGAACATCGCGAGCGTCTACGAAGCCGGGACGACGGAACAAGGGCGCCCTTATTTCGTCATGGAGTACGTTCCTGGCGTTCCCATCACAAGCTACTGCGATGAGCATCGCCTGCCCACGACCGAACGTCTCGACCTCCTGATCCAGGTCGCCGACGCGATCCATCACGCGCATCAAAAGGGCATCATCCACCGCGACCTCAAGCCGTCGAACGTGCTCGTGATGCTCGAGGATGGACGCCACGTGCCGAAGGTGATCGACTTCGGTCTCGCCAAGGCAACCAATCAGGCGCTGACCGACAGGACTCTCTACACTCAAGTTGGCCAAGTCGTCGGCACACCGGAGTACATGAGTCCGGAGCAGGCCGAGCTCGACCCGTCAGGGGTCGACACCCGTACGGACATCTATTCGCTCGGCGTTCTTCTCTACGAGCTTCTCACCGGGCGCTTGCCGTTCGACCCCAGTTCACTGCGCCTCGCGGGTCTGAGCGAAATGCTCCGCGTGCTACGTGAGGACGAACCACTCGAGCCCAGTCGACGCCTCGGCGGCATCGACCGAGTTTCGTCCAGCGAGATCGCTGCACAACGCCGCGCCACGCCGGCCGCCCTCGTCCGCGAGAGCCGCGGCGATCTCGATCGGGTCACCATGAAAGCGATGGCGAAAGGTCCACAGGAGCGCTACGCCAGCGCCTCGGAGTTCGCGGCCGATCTGCGACGCTACTTGAGAAGCGAGCCGGTTCTCGCGACGCCCCCCAGCTCTCTTGATCGCCTTCGTAAACTTGCACGCAAGCATCGTCGGGGGCTCATCGCTGCGACCACCATCCTCGGTTTGATGGCGCTGTTCGGCGTCGCGAATTCATATCGCAACCATTCACTTGCCATTCAGCGCGCGGAAGAGCGTCTCGATGCGGGTGATGCATTCCGTCGTGATCTCGCCGCACTACAAAAACGACGCGAAGCATTGACCGCCCGAATCAACGAGTTGCCCGAGGTAACTTGGGAGCCTGTCTGGGAGGCGGATCGGTTTGCACTTGAAGACGAACTGGACGCCGCAAACGCGAAGCTAAGTCATCTCTACAGCGAAGCTGTAGGTGCATACCGCGAAGCTTCACAGATCGCCCCTCCTGGGTCCACCGTTCTTCTTGCCAGTCGCAAAGCTCTGGAGACGATTCATTGGGGACAGTTGGAACAGGCGCGACAGCAAGGTTCCGTCATGAATGTGCACGCGGAGTTCTTTCAGACGATGGTCGCATCGCAGGGACTCGGGACGTACGAACGCGAACTCCGCGGCGACATCAATGTCAACCTCGAGGTCGAGCCAAGTGGCACCGAAGTCTTCTGCTTTCGCTACGAAAAGAGCGAACAGCACCTGGTCCCAATTCCGTTCTCGCCGGCGAAGGGACGGGAGAACGTCTCGCACGGGTTTCTCTCCGAGCCCGTTCTCCAGGTTGAGCGTCTCTGGTTCAACGACTTTTGGCCGCAGGCGACGGTCTCCGCACTCACCAATGCCTCAAAGCTGCCACCGTTTTTGCCAGGAGACCGACTACTCACCGTTGGCGGCAAGCGTGTCGTACGGCGTGGCGATCTTGCTCGGGCACTAGCGGCTGTCGTCGCGGACGAAGTGATTCCCCTCACTGTTGAGCGACACGGAAAGAGAGCGGATCTTACGTGGGTTCCGTTTCCCCATGAGGTCTACGCAGCGCTCGACGCGGACGAGACACGTCTGCGGCCGGGTCGACTCCTCGACATCAGTTTTCAGCTCGGAATCACCTTCGCAGGCTATCCCCTCGATACGAAGACGGTTGTCGCGTCGGCATCGCCCAAGCCCCATCCCCATTGACCTTCTCCCTGCCGCAAGGCAGCTACCTTCTGGTGGCGCGCAAGGCCGGTCACGTCGAGACGCGCGTGCCGGTGTCGTCGCCAAATCGTGAGTTTCGCTCCCGGTTGGTGTTGCCACGACTCGAAGACGTGCCGCCGGGCTTCGTCTACGTTCCCCCCGGGTATGTAGCGTTTGGCGGCGACGACCAGGCCTATCGCTCGAAACCACGTGGTGAACAACACGTCGATGGCTTCTTCATGAGTGAACTCGAGGTCACGTTTAAAGAGTACCTCGCCTTCCTCAACCACGAGGCGAACTACGAAAGGATTGATCCAGAGAGTGGCCGAGCCGCGCCGCGCATCGATTGGAAGGGCGGTATCTTCCACGAATTGAGGCTGCCCTCCGAAGACGATGTTCTGCTCGTCCCCGACAAAATGTTTTCACACGACGAAGATGCCGGACGCTGGAGCCTCGCCGCAGGCATCTTGCCGTCGTGGCCAGTGCTTGAAGTCCCCATGCTCGCCGCTGCCGAGTACGCGCTTTGGTTCACTGAGCTGCACGGCAATCGTTGGCAGTTCCGCTTGCCTCACAATCTCGAGTGGGAACGCGCCGCACGCGGCATCGATCGACGCTTTTGTGTTTGGGGGAAACGAGTCGTGTGGACGTACTGCGCGTCACGCTCCGGGAATTGGCGACGCTCAGCCAGGCCCAGACCCGTCGGGCTCTATCCGCTCGACGAAAGCATCTTCGGCGTCCGAGACCTCGCCGGTTCGATCTCGGAGCCGGTTCTACAGCGAACTCCTGGACGACGCATGTTCGTCTATCGCGGTGCCAACTGGTCGGCGACGGATCCCCGCGATGTTCGTCTCGCGACGCACAACCGACGTGAACCGGAGAAGAAGTTCAACTTCATCGGTATCCGCCTGGTCGCCGACGTCGCCGCGAGCAGTGCCGAGAGTCCATCGAAAGACGCGACGGGACGCTAGCCTCGAGCTTGGCCCATTCAGCGCACCCAAAGTAGCAGGCAGACACACTGTGTGCCGTCCAGCCTTTTCTCAGGCTGTGGAACGCGGCGAGGTTGTGAGGTTTTCCGGGTCGTTTTGCGTTTTCGAGGGCGAGGGCGAGGGCGAAGGCGAGGGCGAGGGCGAGGGCGTGGGCGTGGACGTGGGGGTGCCGGCACTCTGCATCTGGATCTGCCTCTGACTCCGCTTCCGTCTCGGTATCTGTCTCTGACTCTGTCTCTGCCTCGGTATCTGTCTCTGCCTTCCATGAGAAGGCCAGAAAGTCAAGCGAGGCGAACGGCCGAACTCCCACCCCGACAGCGATCTCGTCGGCGTCAGAGGTCGCACAGCCCGGCCGCATAGACGCAGGCCACGAACGGGTCAGGCGTTGGATCGAGGCCGCAAGTGAGTTCGCCAGGCAGTGGAATCGCTTCACCGCTGACGAACTGAAAGTTGAGCGAGTAGATCGGATCGGCGATGTCGACACTGCCATCGTCGTTGGCGTCTGCCGCATCGAGGCACGTTGGTTCTTCACCACTGACGAAAAGCCACAATAGGATGAAGATCGGATCCGAGATATCGAGGCTCGCGTCGCTGTTGGCGTCGCCGCGTCGGAACCGTGCGTCCGGAGCGGAGACCGTTGTTGTCGCTTCTGCCACTTCGGGTGCCGCCTCGACGTTACCCGCGTTGTCACGAGCGCGACTGTAAAACTTATAGCGTCGCCCTGGCTCGCCCGTGAAAACAAGCTGCGACGCGGTGGTGTCGCTGACGAGCGGTGCGAAGGGACCATCGTCGACCGCAACGAAGATTGTAAAGGCCGCGAGCCCGGATCCGCCGTCGACATCGGCACCAGACCAGCTCAGAGGAAACGTCGGCTGAGATTGAATCTCGGCGAGCGGCTCGACGTGACTTTGCGGTGCGTCTGCGTCAATCGTGTTGAGAACCGTTCCCGTGTCGAGAGGAGCATTGATGTCGAAGCGGATCCGTGCGTTGTTCTCGACCACCGTGAGTGCGATCACACCCGGCCGCGGCAAGGCCGTGTACTCTACCCAGCCGGATCCTTGTCCGGAGGCGTCGTCCGGCGGCAAAAAGCCGAGTGTTGCGTCCGTCGGCGCCTCCCCAGTGGACGGATCCACGCTTCGCATAAGCCAAAGCAGTTCGCCGCGGGTCGCATCAACGCCTGCGGTGATCTCGAGAAAAACACCACGCTCTAAGGTGAGATCGAGTTCGGTTTGAAACGTCAAGCTGTCCGCTGGGACGTCGACGACCTGATCACCGAAGGAAATGCTGCCAAGCCGCACCGAGCCTGGATTGAGCGACGGGTCGAGAGGGTCAAGGATTTCGACCGCTGACGCCGGACCTGTGGCGTCCGGAAGGTTTTGAAAGTAGACGCGGTAGGCGATCGGCCGCTCGAGCGGCACGAAGCGATCGTCGCCGAAGCCGTCGGTTCCCGTCTTCTCGTTCGGGTCCACCGATCGCAACACGGACCACGAGATGCAGGAAGCGCAGAGAGACCCAGTGCTAGTGCAGGTGAGGCCGATCGCTGGATCAACGTCACTTGGACCGACGCGCACGCCGAAAAGCTCAAGCGCGAAGACACCTCGCGCCTCAGCCCCAAGCGTGAGCGAGTGTCCAAGCCAGGCACCGCAGAGGTGACCGGCGAGTTCATCGCACAGCGGCGGCATGAGCTCTGCGGTAGAAGTCGGGAAACAGTGGCGACGCTGCGGCGGCTTTGGCGCCACAACAAGGTCAGCACCGCCGAGGAAGGCCAAAGCATCTTCCGCGTCGACGAGCCCAGAAGCTTCAAGCTGTGTCAACCAAGCGGTGCGCCACGTCGCCGTGTTCTCCGCCTCGCCGAGCGTCTGCTGACGATCGGTTTCGTCAACCACCGTCGCATCTTCGCGGACTGCATCGCGTGCCGCGGCGGCGGCCGCTGCCTGAGTTTCTAAGAACTCGACGGTAGAAAAGACCGCGGCCCCTTGGCCCAGCGCGATGTCGGTGGAGCCGACAGCGACACGAACGGTCGAGGTGAGTCGAGCGCTTTTGCCCGGCGGTAAGGATGGGATGACGGCGCTCTGCACAAGCACCTCGTCCTCCGCGACGCTGGAGGTGAACGGCGACGAGGCGACGACGCGGAGCACGTCTCGGTCGTCAACGGCCTCCATAACGTGAAACAGAAAGACGTACTCGGCGTCAACGTTCCCGGCATTGGTAACAACGCAGTCGACGTTGCCAGCCGCGCCTTCACGAAGTGGCGGCGGATCGGCGACGAGGACTTCCAAAGACGGCGGCACGACCGCCTCAATCGTGACGTTCTCCAACTCATCGCTTTCGCCACTGGGATGGGTCACCGTCAGGCGGTAGGCGCCACGCGTCACATTGACGGGATCGAGAACGAACTTGGCATGAAGTCTCGTGCTGTCGACCACTCGCGTCCAGCGCGCGGGGAGACGTCGCTCAGCGTCGTCGACAGCTACCAACGCCGCGCTCACGCCATCTTCGAATTGGCTACCTGTCACCTCGACGGTCACGCGCCCCTGGTCGCCGAATCGCATCGGCGTCGCGGTGTCGACGGCGAACGGGACGACCTGCGCCGAGATGTTGACGCCGTCCGGGAGCAGCTGCCCCCCAGACTCGATCGCCCGCGCGAGAACAAAGTAGGAGCCCGCGTCGACCGCAGGAATCGTGACCTCCTGGAACCGCTGTGCGGGGTGATCGAAGCGCAGGTCGAAGCGCCCCGGCGTGGGAACACTGGCGAAGCTCACGTAAAGCTCGGTCCACGCTGCGTCGCTATCGTGTTCCAGGCGTACGCGTAGCGTTTGGCCAGCGAGAGCCGGCGGCACGCGCATTTCGAAATACCGCTCGCCGCCAGCCTCGAGCGTGCTTTGGATGCTCCCCTCGCCGCTGGCGGCGTCGACGTCAAAACCAAGCGCCGCGATGCTGAGCGTTCCCACCGACGCGGTCTCGTTGTCGCTCTCGTCGATTTCAGGAATCTGGTTGAAGACATCGGCCCGCGCGATCACGTGATAGTCGCCCGGGAGCACTGCCGGGATCGCTGCCTCGCCGCTTGCCGCAAAGATTGCGCCCTCGGGCAGCGTCTGCGGATCGACTTCGAAGCGACCAAAGAACGCGTCCCCAAGATCCCAGACGGCGTCGCTCGAGAGAAAGAGAGAGTCAGACCAGCGCCCGGAAACGCTTTCCGTCGACGTTGTTTGCAGCTGCCATTCGATGCGCGCCACCTCCCCGAGCGTCGCCGTCGGTGGAGGGTTGACCGCTGCGACGACGAGGTTCGCAAGCGGCGGCACGGCGATGTCGACGACGTCAAGGTCGCGCTTCTGATTGTCGTCTTCGTCGCGCTCCAGGATGCGATCCGAGCTGTCCGTGACGACGAACGCGAAGTATGGCCCACTGGCGCCGAGCGGCACGTCGAATGTGGCTTGGACGTTGTAGCTCTCGCCGGCAAAGAGGAACCCTTGACCGCCGACACACTCCGGATCCGGACAACCACGATCGCGAAATCCGATCACGAGGTCGCGCTGTCGATCAAGGAAACCGTCGCGAGAGAGGTAGACGACGTCGCGCCAGGTGGAAGAGTTTGTCGGTCCTGGGCCAGAATTGAGAACTGTCCAGGCGACCGTCAAAGTTTGCCCCGACGTCGCCTGGGCGTCGGCGTTGACACTCGTCACGACGAGGTTCGAGAGCGGCGAGAGCTCCACCTCGAGGAGCATCATTTCCGCCCGTTCATTGTTCGCCTCGTCGGTCTCGAAAACGTCGTCTCCGGCGTCCGTCTGCACGATCACCTGAAAACAACCGCTGAGGCCTAGGGGCAGATGAAAGGATGCGGAAACGGGGGCGCTGGCTCCGGCTGCGAGCGCGCCGTCGTGAATCCAAGAGCCGAGCAAGAAGTCACCGCCCTCGATGCGGTCGTCGGCAGACAAATAGACGCGATCGCGAAACGACGGCGCCGTCACCGCACGGTTCCTGTGTTCGTGACGCGCCAGGAGATCTGCACGGGCTTCCCCGAAGATGCGTTGTCGTTGAAGTCGAGCTGATCGACCACAAGATCGACACCCGCCGCGTCGACCTCGAATGATAACGCGACCGTGTTGTTCTCTTCGCCTGGCGCCGCCTCGAACACATCGCCCCGCGCGTCGGTCACGAAGATCAAAAAATAGCTTCCTGGCGCCAGAGCGGGGACAGACGCGTTCACCTCCGCTGTGTAGCTGGATCCAGCCGCGAGAGGCATGGGCTCGCTGCGCACAAACTCGGTCAGAACGAGGTCGCTGTCCTCCTCGAGCACGCTATCGTTCGAGAGGTAGACGCGATCGCGCCAATGCGACACCGGTGTTTCTTGGACGCCACTGTTGGTGACTCTCCAGGCGAGAGTGATCGAGTCAAAGGCCGCGCCCGATGGCGACACTTGTGGGCAGGTGTCGCAATTGACCTCAACGGAAAGATCGGTCGGCATTTGGTCGACGACAAACGAAACACTGGCGACGTTGTTATTCTCCTTGCGCGTCTCGTCTCCGGGCGCTTCGTCAAAACCCTCGAAGACGCTGCCCGCACCGCCTGCATCAACGACGACGACCATCCACCAAGGCCCCGACGCTGTCGCTGGAGGCAGGACGACCGACCGGCTGAGTGTGTACTGTGGCGGCGCTTCGTCGCTATCGAGCAGCGAAGACCAAGCCGTACGGCGACCCAAAAACGTGTCGAGACCTGGGTCGTACACATCATCGCTTGAGAGATACACCTCGTCTTGCCACGCCGCGTCAGCACGAAAAGGTGCATTGATGTTCTCCACCGTCCAGGTGACTTCGAGCACGTGCCCGGGGATACCGCGCTCCGGGACAACTTGGGCGCTGACCGGCTTGAGATCGACAGCCGGGCTGAGCCGCACCTCAAGGCGGCCGCAGCTCATGCACTCGAGGCTCGTCGGGTCCAGATCGCACAGCGCGACACACGCGGCCTTGTCACTGCTGACCCCGACGTTGTTGCCCTCGAGGCGAAACTCGGTGATGCTTCCAGGCGATCCGCCGATTTGATCACAATTGAGCGGCACGGGCGCGTCGGTGAACACTTTGACGAAAAAGTGACCGCGCAGATCATCGGGCAGGCGAGCCGTGTAGCTTCGCGTCTCGTCGTTCGCACCCGGTGCGAGTACAGCGCCACTACGTCGCTGTGTGCCGAGGAGCAAATCGTCGCAATGGATGATCGGATCGTCGTCGTCCGATAGGTAAACGGCATCAACCCAAATTCCCGAGTCGGTGTCGGCACCGCCGCGATTCTCGACGGTCCACGTCACCGTGAACTCGTTCCCCGAAAACGCCGGCGAGAAGAAGTCGACCTCGGTGGCGACGAGATCTGGCTGCGGCGGTGCGGCAATCGCGAACGGGGCACTGAACTCCACGTTCTCCTCATCGCTCTCGGGGATGTCGAAGTCTGCACCACGACGCCACGCTGCGGGCGCAAGCCGCCGGCTGTCCGGGTAGACTGCGACGAAGAAGGTGCCTTCGATGTCGTCAGGCAACTGCACCAGCACTGTCTCCCGGTAGCTCGCGCCTGCGGGCAGAAATGTCGCGTTGCCGAACTGTCCGAGAAAGAAGGGTTCATCGGCGAGGAAAGGAGCGAGCGCGTCATCGGCCGCGGTGAGAAAAAAGCTGTCCTGCCAGAACGGAACTTCTGTCGGCCAGTCTCCCGCATTCATCACCTCGTAGGTCACCGCCACCATGCTGCCCGCGAAAACGTCCGCCCCACCACCCGGAGCCGTGATCAGTGTCACGTCGAGGTCGGCAAGAAACGCTGGGCGTACCTGGATCGTACGCTCCACAACGTTGTTCGTCTCATCACCCTCGACGACAGCGCCGTCAGCATCGGCCGCGAGCTGGATGCGAAAAGTCCCGGGTGTCGCCGGCAACGTCAACGATTCGATCTTCTCGTAGACGCCGCAAGGCTCTTCGTCTTCATCACAGGGCCCGCCTGCCGAAGCAAGGAACGGATGTTCGATGTCGGCGAGGACGGTCTCCGGGCCCGGCGGAGTTTCCGGAGTGATCGTGATGCGGTCGACCCACGGCCCGTCCAGCGCTCCGCCCCCGGCGTTTTCCACCCGCCAGCGGAATTCAAACGACTTCCCAGCGACCCCCGACGCCGGCACGTCGACGCTGGAGATGACGAGATCGCCGAGCGGTACGTCGACGCTGAGCTCGCGCGAGGCGAAGGAACGCCGCTCGGTAGCGATCGTCGGACCGGCAGCAACAACCATCGGTCGCGACGCAAGGTCGTACGCAGGGCGCGGCGGCGGCACGAACACCGTCACCTCTCGCGAGACGACATCGGCTGTGGAGATCGAAATCTGTGCGTCTGCTCTGGAGGCAAAGGCAGCAAGCAGAGCGAACACCAACACACGACGGCGGGCGGGATCCATCACATGACTCCAGCGCACGCGTCAAGGCGTGTCGACCAAGACCTGTAGCGCCGAAACCGTCTGCGGCAAAACGACACCGGAAGCGGTCCAAGTCGTGCCGATCGTGTGGCTCGCCAGCGCCGTGAGCACAGCTCCCTCGCGGGGCGTGATCCGCACCTCGACAATCGTCGCCGGATCGACCTCGACGCCGGTATCGATCACAATGTCGACTGGGTCGGAAGTGGAGAGCTCGACGTCAGCGCTATGCGACAGGTTCGCCTGTGGGTCGCTCGGAGCGGCGACGCCTCCGATCGAGACGATGCGTACGGTCGGCTCCGTAGGGCCGGGGAAGATCGTGACGGGGTCGCTCGGGGTGCCTGTCGATGCGGCTGGAGCGGCTTCGAGCGAGGCATCGATGGCGGACTCCGACTCGATACGAATCCGGCCGTCGCCACCTCGCTGCCCGGGCGGACTGATTCCCCCACCCCGCGCCAGCAGCATGCCCGTGCCGCCAACGTTTCTGGCGACGAGGCGAATCGCACCACCGCTGCCGCCGCTACTGGTCTGACCGTGATCGCCGCCGTCAGCGACGATCGTTCCGTTCACGATGATGTTCTCGGCGATGATAAGAATCGCGCCGCCACCAGCGCCGCCGAGAGTACCGCCGGAGCGGAATCCCGCGCCACCGGAGCCTCCAAGGAGCGGAATGAGTTCCGCATTGCCGTACGTCGGTCCGGCGTCGTCGCCACCTCCGGGCGTGGCGTAACTGCCACCGCTCTTGACGAGATTCTCGTCGTCGCCGGAGAACGACAAACTACCGCCTGGCCCGAAGCCAGCGCTACCTCGACTCCCGGACGAGCCACCGCGAAAGCCACCCGGCCCGGGAACAGCGAACAGGGTGCCCGCGTCGTGTGAAGCACCGCTCAGATCCAGCGTGCCATCGATCGTCACGTCTCCTGAGACCAGCCAGACGACCGGAGCTCGCGTCGGATGATTCGTGAACGCTACGGAGGTTCCAGCGGGGATATCGACGGAGCTGTACTTGAAGACGACTGCGAATTCCTCGGCGTCGTAAACACCGTCACCCAGAGTCTCGGGGACGCCGTCCCACGTCACCCCCGCGCGCGAGTCTGCATTCTCCAAGTGAATCACCGTACTCCCGGCGGCAAGAAAGGCGCCGTCGATGTCGGCGTTGGGGATATCGAGGAGGGGGTCGCTCGTCTGGGCCAAGACGCCCAACATCGCGGTCGCCCCAACCAGCACGCTCGCGACGACGCACGCGAGGAACTTTCTCATCGCTCACATCTCCTTCCAGGTAAGGTCTCGACCACGCAGTTTCGACTGTATTGTCTGCTCTCTTTGACGGCCGCGCAAGAAACGCACCCGCTCTCGGGAACCCGGCGACTGAGCCGCCTCGACTCAGGCGACGGCGCCGGTGCCAGAGGACTCTGTGCGACAGGTCCCAAACCCAGATAGAACGAAGGAAAACCTCCAGACCTCAAAAAAGGAACAAAATGATCACCTGGGAAGCCAGGTGCCTCCGTCGACAGCGTGCACGAGCTGTGACAGATCTTAGCTTAGCAGCCCGTCTCGGCCGACGTGCCCGCCTGGTGCCTCGGATGGGGTCGCTCGCGCCAGCGTGCATCACGTTCCGAAATCCAAACAATGACGGCACGGCGTGCTCCCCTCAACCATCACACGCCGCCGCATCTCCACAAGTCAGCCGGCCCGGGCTCGGGTCAACGCCGCAGCTCGCGAACGGCGCGGGCAACGGACCACTGCCCACAAAGAGATGCCGCAAAATCCCGACCGCGTCGGATACGACGATGCGGTCATCGTCGTCGACGTCGGCCGCGAGCACGCAACTCGGTTCCCCACCGCGGCGGAAGATATAGTTGAGAAGAGAGAGCGCATCTGCGACGTCGAGGGTCGCGTCGTCGTTGACGTCGCCACGACGAAACGGTCGCAGGCGTTCGTCAACCGCGGTGCGGAGCGACAGAGACCTGACACTCGGCGATGTGATGACGGCAAAGTCCTCGTCGAGATACGCAGCTCGTGCCGGCGACTGCTGAGTCGGTTCCGGCAAAGCAAACTCGATGGCGCGGACCGGACGAGTGACGCCATCGATCGTGAGGGGTGGGTCGAGAACGGCCCAGTAGACAACGAACGTGTTGTGCCGAAACGCGGAGTAGACGAGACGCTCATACTCCCGCACGATACGACGCTCCGCACCCGCCGTGACCTCGGCGCGGACCAAACTAGCGGGACCCGTGTCAAAGAGACTGACCGCCGCCTCGAAACGCTCCTCAAAGTGCAGACTGGTCCCGTCCTCGAGCTCTGCATCGATGGCGAAAAGCGGCAAGAGCTCATGGCTACAAGATCCGAATCGGACCGAAGCAACACCCCCCAGCGACGCATGGAACGGCTCGAAGCCGGAGCGAACCGTGAAAAACTCCTCGCCGAGCCGTCTCCGACGCTCAATCGGCTGGTCGCCCTCGGCTTGGAACGAAAGCGGCTGGCCGAATTCGATCTCCAAGATCCTCTCGTCGGTTAGCACGAACGCCTGGAAATAAGTGAAACGATAATTGGTCTCCCCGCTCGCCCCTGAAAAGGAGCTAACGCCCACGTGGCCGCTGCCAACCGGTACGGCCAACTCCTTGTCTGGACCAAACCATACCGTCTCGATGAGATCGAGCGTGAACGTCTCCGTCAGTGTCGGGAGCTCATGCACGCCGCTTCGAAGTTCGACACGTGCCTTCAGCTCATACTCCTCGCGCGGCCCCCGAGCAGCGCCCGAGAGCGCGAAGACCCCGCACATCTCTTGAGCTGCGGGGATTTCAAGCTCGAACGTTGGCGCCGGAGGCGGCGCCTCCGTGAGCAGAAACGGTCGCACTTGTTTCACTGCCAGCTCACCGTCGCGCATGAACTTGAACTCCATGTCGAGGAGGACCTGCTCACGGTCGAACTCGCCCGTTTCTAGCGGAAAGTTCGCGTCGATGTGTGCCATAAGCGCGCCAAGCTCACGCAGCTGTTCCTCACTGAGTACGAACTCTCCTGGAGCAGTCAGCGTTGAGCGCGTCGCCCGAGTGATTCCGACGACTTCGCCGTCGACGACCTCGAGAAGGTTGCGCTCGGCGAGAACTCCCGGTTCAGGACTGACGACGCTCTCCTCTCCCAGCTGAACGGTGATAGTGTAACGCCGGTCGCGCACGTTTGACGGATTCCCAGTGAATGCAACGCCCTGCGCGGCTTCGTCGATGAACGTCCGATTGACGAGCACCCCCATAGCTGTCAAATCGTGCGGCACCTGAAAGAACTCGCGCTCTTCGTAGGCGCGAAAGTTCCACAAGCTCGACCAGACACGCTTCAGCGCGCGCGAGATCCCTCGCTCGTTCTCGCGCGTCGGATCGCAGTGCGAGGGTCCAACAGTATCGGCGTCAAAATCGTCTTGAGGGCAGCCGGAGGTTGAATCGTAGAGCCCCGCACCGTTGAACTGGATGTCGTCCTCGACGTTTGACGAAGAGCGAAATCGCACGCGCGTCGTCGAGGGCGTACCGAAGATTTCGCCAACGCGAGCACCAATGGCTTCGATCAGCGCGGGATCGACTTGCCCCTCGTCACGCATCTGATCGCGCAGCGCGTCGAGAGTTTGGAATCGAAACTCCGAATCGCTTTGGAAGGCGGCACTGGCAAAGAGCTCGCTGAGGTACTCCTCGTAGGTCACCTGCCGCGCCGCATCGAGTGCGGACGACATTCGGTTCGACCGCAGAAAGTCGAAGTAGTAACGAATCGGCACCGCGAATCCCTTCTCCCGGTACTGACTCCATGGTCCGTCCAAGATCTCCTGGAGGCGCGCGAGGTTGGTCGCCTTGCCGCCAAAGCGTGCGACACCGGGCGCCCCCATCTCGAGCATAGAGATCTCTTCAAACGCCGGCAGGGCAGCGAACTCGAAATCGAGCTGCGGCGGCGCGGAGAGACTCGGGCGACTCTCGCGCCAAAACGTCTCGGCCTCTTCGAGCGTCGCCGGTCGTACGTCATAGTCATCGGAACGCACTTCCAACCTCACCAGCTGTCCGGCATGCGGCGCGAACTCGGACAAGGCGTCGGCAACGAAGGCATTCGGCGCCCCACGTCGCGCGGTTCGGATCGACAGATGACTCAGAGGCACCTGTGGCTGCGCAGTGACGACACCGCCGACAACGCCCTCGATGTCGCTCGGCGCAAAATCGAGAACAAGAATGTTCTGGAAACTAAATTGACCGCTCCGATCGGCTACGTCGAACTCCTCTCGCGTCAGCAGGCGAACGCGACCGAAACCAACCGCCCGCGTGTACGGTTCATAGCGTACGACGGGACCGGTATCGAGAATGACCGGAAAGCCAGGATCCTGCCACGTTGCCGCGACATCTCGCGCTGCGGGAGCGTCGGGCGCGTAGGCGAGCGTCTCCAGCTCAAAAACGCTCTGCAGTTCGTCGTAGACGCTCCGCACCTCGGTCTCCGTCAGGAGCTCGGCAGGGTCCGTCAGGTCGGCGAATACATTGAAGCCGAAGATGCGCCCCGCGCCTGACTCGGGGGCGCGCAATCGGCTGATGACGCCGACGTAGTAATCGCGTGACGCTCGGCGGGCCACCAGGGCGCTATATTCTGCCGGGTTCAAGCTGACGAAGCGGTCAGGAAAGACCTGCGTGAGAAACTCCTGGTGCAAGGGAAAGCGCTGTACGTTCATTACGAGCGGCGGCAACAAGGTGGCATCGCTGCGTGCCGGAACGACGTACTTGGTCGCCCGTGCGACGCGCTCGATCGGCGATGGGGCGGAGACCGCCACGAACCCTAGCTCGGTACAGACCTGCTCAACGTGCGTGACCTGCCCACCGGGCACGGCGGTTTGGTTGAGCAGGATCGCCACTGACTCGTCGATACGATTCGACGACACCAAATCGAGGTCGCCGTCAGTGTCAAGATCGACCGGAATCGCAGTGCGCGGCAGCCCTCGCACACTGAACGTCAGCGCGACGGAGAACCTTCCACCACCCTCGCCGAGTAGCATGCTAATCGCGTCGACCTGCGCGAGCGCAATGGCCAAATCCTCCACACCGTCACGGTCGAGATCCCCTACCCAGATCGAGTACGGATTACCCGGCAAACTGTATCGCTCTTCAGGCGCAAAGGTTCGATCGCCAAGATTGCGCCGAACAGACACAGACGAGACCTCACCTACGAGCAGGTCGAGTCGCCCGTCAGCATCCACGTCCGCAGCTCGCACCGTAAACACGCTACTCACCGCCGGAACGGAAGCACGGGGATCAAATTCCATGTTGCCGCGCCCGTAGAGGATCGACAGGTCACCACTGCCGGAACTGGGGCGCACGATATCCACGTGACCATCACCGTCGAGATCAGCGACCGAAATGCCAAAGCCTCCGGGTCGTCCGCCGTCGAAGTCTCGGCGCGCTTCAAACGTCCCGTCGCCACGATTGCGCAGAACGCTGACAGCGCCGCCCAGGCTCGACGAGGCGGCGATATCAGGAAAGCCGTCGGCGTCGAAGTCGCCGGTCTCCACCCAGTACGGATTCGCGGTCGCGCGATAGAGATCGAGGCGCGAGAATTCGCCCGCGCCCTGATTGATCAGGACCGAGAGGTTCTCGTTACGTGCATTGCCCGCGACGATGTCCGGAGCACCGTCACGGTTGAAGTCATCGAGCGCTAGGGAAAACCAGTGGCCTCCTGCTCCCAGTGGGAATTGAACCGGATCGCGGAAGCTACCGTCACCGCGCCCCGCCAAGACGGAAATCGTGCTGTCCAGACCATCCACGGTGACGACGTCAAGGCGACCGTCTCCGTCGACGTCCGCCACGGAGGCATAATGCACCTCGCGTAAGGTGCGAATAATCGTCGAGTCAAACGCGACGCCTCGCTCCTCGTTCCAGAGAAAATCGAGCTCACCGAGATTCACTTCGATCAGCGCGATGTCGAGGTCTCGATCGCCGTCAAAATCGTCGCTCACGAGATGGAAAAACTCTGAGCTCGTGACACGGACTTCGCCAAAACCTCCGCTGCCGTCGTTGAGCAAAAGGTGAACCCCACGCCCTTCCGCCGTCCCCGCGACGATGTCGATGTCGCCGTCTCTATCTACGTCACCCGAGTCGAGCGATCGGGTGCGCAGGTGGACCCGACGCGTCTCGACGAACTCACCTTCCTGGTAAGCCAGTGAGAGAACGACAGCTGTCAGGCCGACCATCACCTCGCCCGCGCCATCACGATCGAAGTCCGCCACGGTGATCGTCGCCGGGCGCTCGCCTAGATCGATGTCCCCCCAATCGTCCAACTCGCCGTCGCCGCGACCGAAAAAAATCGTCAAATCTTTCGAGAGACGATTCGCGACGACGACATCTTGGTGGCCATCGCCGTTGATGTCACCGACGGCCGCTGACGACGGACTGTCGCCCGCCGCGTATGCCAAAGGCGCCGTGAAGGCATGACCACCCTCGTTCGCAAGCACTAGCACGGTGTCTTCCGTAGTGTTCGTCGCGATGAGCTCTGGCAGGGCATCGCCATCAAGGTCGGCGACTGTGACAAACCGCGTGAACCGAGGCACGCTCGCTTGCAGCGGGGTCTCGAAACTGCCGTCACCACGGTTGACAAAGATTGAAAGCGTCGTCGAATTCGCGGTGACAAGATCGAAGTCACCGTCTCCATCCACATCGCCTCTGGCGACTGCCGTCAACTCGCTCCCAGCATCGTACACAACGCGCGGCTCGACACGACGAGACGCACTCACGATGAATACGTTGAGCGACGATAGCTGCTCGACGCCAGGTTGCTGATGCGCCGTCACGACGTCGGCAATGCCATCGCCGTTGAGGTCTGCGCTGATGATACCGCGCGCGTTCGCATCGATCGCAAAGACATCGACGCTCGGACCGAACTTTGGCGGCGCCAACTGACACTCGTCCGGCACCCCGTCTCCATCACAGTCGGCGCTCAGCATCTGCGCGACGTCGACAGCGTCTTCAACGCCATTGAGGTTACAGTCCTGAGCCGCGGCACGCGCCGTCAGCGCGAGTGTCAGGCCAACAGCCAAGCGAAGACATCGTCGTAGCATTCGCCACTCAACCTGATTTGGGTCGCCCGATGGCCCGATCCGACCGAATGTTCATGCGCAGCATCGTAACACACACTATGACTCGCCCAGGCGTTTGATCCTTCCCGACGACTAACTATCGCCGACGGACGGCACACCTAGATTTGCTCCCGACTCGCTCTTCTGATAGACTGTCTCGCTGGCGCAGCGAAGGAGAGAGAGTCTGATGCTCGAGCTGTGGAACGGCGACGTCCACCGAACATGCTGTGGTGTTTCGCGACGCAGTTTTCTGCAAGTCGGCGCCCTTGGTCTGGGCGGCTTGACGCTGCCGGCTCTTTTGAAGCTGAAAGCACAAGCAGCGGACTTACGGCTCGAGGATGCAGCACGGGACAAGTCCGTCGTATTCCTCTTCTTGACCGGCGGCACGAGCCAGATCGAATCGTTCGATCCCAAGATGGACGCGCCGTCCGAGTATCGCAGTGTCTCGGGCGAGACGAAAACGTCGCTGCCGGGCGTCACGTTCGGCGGCACTTTGCCGCGACTGGCGCGACTGGCAGATCGACTGGCCGTGGTGCGGTCGTTTTCGCATGCGGTAGCTGATCACACCAAGGCGGTGCATGAAGTCATTCGTGGCGGCAATCCCACGCGTGCTGGCATGGGTTCCGTCGTCTCTCGCTTGCGCGGCGCTAACCACCCACGCACGGGCGTGCCCACGCAAGTCTACGTCGCTGCTGACGAGATCGACCGTCAATTCAACAAGGAACGTTTGCGGTTGCGCGAAGGTGCAGGCGCAGCGCTCCTCGGCGCTGCCCACGCACCGTTTGAGCCGGGGGGTGACGGGCCGGCGAATCAAAACTTGCGACTGCGCGTTCCCGCCGCACGCACGGGCGACCGCCGTGCTCTGCGACACGCGCTGGACCGCCTGCGGACGGACGCGGATGCGAGCGGTCTCATGGAATCGCTCGATCACTATGAGCGGCAGGCTTTCAATCTCCTGCTAGGAAGCGCCTGGGACGCATTCGACCTTTCGCAAGAGGACTCGCGCGTCGTCGAACGCTACGACACGAGCCGCTGGACAACAGGCCTCAGCAAGTTCCAAACTTCGAGCCTTGGAGAGCAGCTCCTCCTGGCACGACGTCTTTGCGAGGCTGGCTCGACATTCGTCACAGTGCACAACGGCGGTTGGGACATGCACGGCGGACCAAGACAGTACGACATGCCGCGAGGTATGGAAGCGCTCGGACGACCTCTCGACCACGCGCTGTCGGCTTTTCTCGAGGACATCGAGCAGCGCGGCCTCAGCGATAGGATCCTGCTCGTCGTGACGAGCGAATTCGGGCGCACACCGAAGTTGAAGCCGGATGGCGGCCGGGACCACTGGCCACAGCTCGGCCCGCTCGCGTTTGCCGGCGGCGGACTTCGCATGGGCCAAGTGATTGGCCAGTCGACGTCAAAAGCGGAGGAGCCAAGCGCACGCCCAGTATCGATCGAGAATCTCTTCGCGACCGTGCTCCATTTTCTCTTCGACGTCTCGAAACTGCGCCTGATGACGAACCTACCACGCGAGCTCGCTACGTCGATCGAAAGCGCCGAGCCGATTCACGAGCTTTTCTAGTGTGCTGAGTCTAAAGTTCGAGCAAGAAGTCTCACTTCAGCGCAAGGAAACGAAGGCACAAACAAAAGCGTTCCAGCGACTACGTCCCCCTTGTTTCCTTCTGTTGAGACTCTTCGCCGCCTTCGATCGAGACCGGATTTGACCACTCGATTTCTTCGAACCAACTTCTGACTCGGGACGCCAGTTTGACGCTCAACTGTTCAACGAACAGCCCGACTGAAGGGCAAACAAACCAGCGTGCCACGCCGGATCTCCGCAAAACAGTAGTGGCTCGTTGAAAACACCGCGCGCTCGAAGGTACAAGTCACTCCTGAAAGGTCGAACGTTGTCAACGCACACTGTAGGCTTCCGAATCACTTGTTCTACATGCCTTTGGATCACCACGGCGTGCCTCATGACATGGACGTACGCGGCGGTGGCACAGGAGGCGAAGACTGACCGTAAGGGCACAGGCGACTTGCCCGCCGGGCATTCCGGTCACGGTGAAGCGTTCAACGAAGGACCGCGGCAAAAGGCCTTCCTCATGGGCGGCACCGGCAAGGTCGATTTCCCCGTCTCCACGGAGAATTCGGAGGCGCAAGCATTCTTCACCCAAGGCGTCGGACAACTCCACGGCTTTTGGTACTTCGAGGCCGAACGGTCGTTCCGTCAGGTCGCAGCTCTCGACCCCGATTGCGCCATGGCGTACTGGGGCATGGCGATGGCGAACGACAACAACGACGAGCGTGCGCGTGGCTTCATCAAAGAGGCGGTCCGCAGAATCGACGCCGCCGACCCACGCGAAGCTCTCTGGATCGAAGGGCGCGCCGAGTATCTCGACGAGTCCACGGGCGACCGCAAGAAACGGCGGCAGAATTACCTCCGCAGCCTCGAAGAAATCATCCACGAGTACCCGGACGACATTGAAGCGAAGGCGTTCCTTGCCGTCTACATCTGGAAGTTCAAGAGCGACCTTCCCATCCCCAGTCACGAAGCGGTCGACGCTCTCCTGGCGCAGATCTTCGCAGTTGAACCGATGCATCCCGCCCACCACTACAAGATCCACCTTTGGGATCGCGAGAAACCCGAACGCGCTCTGCCGTCGGCAGCCAGGTCTGGGCAATCGTCACCGAGCATCGCCCACCAGTGGCACATGTCGGGACACATTTTCTCGCGCCTGAAGCGCTATGCCGACGCAGCATGGCAGCAAGAAGCTTCCGCTCGCGTCGATCACCGCCAGATGGAACGCGATCGGGTGCTCCCGGACCAGATCACAAATTTCGCTCACAACAACGAATGGCTGACTCGTAATCTCAGCCACATCGGACGTGTTCACGACGGCATCGCGCTCACCAAGAACATGATCGAACTGCCGCGCCACCCGAAATACAACACGCTGGAGATGAGCGGCCGCAGCGCCAGCTACGGCCGAGCGCGGCTCTTCGAACTTCTCGAGCGTTACGAGCTTTGGGATGAGTTGATCGCACTGTCGAAGACCGTGTATTTAGAAGAGACGAACATCAAGCAGCGCCAACGACGCCGACTGCGAGCGCTCGGCGCCGCTCACTTCGCCAAAGGAAATCATGACGAACTGCAGCAACAGATCGCGGCGCTGAAGACGCACGTCAAAGAGCTGCGCGGTGAACGCAAGGGGGCGCGTAAGAAAGCGGTAGAGGAAGCACGCGAGAAAAATCTGCCACGCGAAGAAATCCACAAAGCCCGCTTGGCGGCCGTCAAACCCTTTGGCGACGACATCAATGGCGTCAAAAACATGCTTCTCGAGCTACGCGCTTACCGCGATCTGCTTCTTGACGCCAACGATGCTGCCATCGACAAGTTAGCGAACGTCAAAGGACTCGACGACACACGACTGGCTCAGCTCTATTTCGCCGCCGGACGACCGGCACGAGCGATCGAGATGGCGAAGTCCGCAGTCGATGAGGGCGAAGGCGAGGTCATCCCCCTAGCAAACTATGCCGACCTCCTAGACCGCGACGGGCAGCACGATGCCGCGGCGTCGGCATTCGAGAAGCTGCGCGAACTCTCTGCTGCGATCGATCTGGACACACCGCCCTTTGTTCGCTTGAAGCCGATCGCTCGGCGGCTCGGGTTGCCTGAAGACTGGCGTGTCGAACGCCCCGTCGCCGAGGATGTTGGCGAGCGCCCGGAGCTAGCCAGCCTCGGACCGTTTCGCTGGTCCCCGCCCGAGGCGCCGCCGTGGAGGCTTCCCAGCGATTCCGGAGAGCTCGTGAGCCTGAGCGACTATCTGGGCAAGCCCGTCATCGTCATCTTCTACCTTGGCTACGGCTGCCTGCACTGTATCGAGCAGTTGACGACGTTTGCGCCACGGACGGGCGACTTCAAGGCGGCGGGAGTCGACCTCGTCGCCGTCAGCACTGACAGCAAGGAGGAGCTGCAGAAGTCGCTCAAGACGTTCGCGGAGACGGTCGAGGGCGCCTTCCCATTTCCCCTTGTCGCAGATCCCGACATGGAGATCTTCAAGCGCTACCGCGCCTACGACGACTTCGAGAACCAACCTCTTCACGGCACCTTTCTCCTCGACGCTGAGGGAAAAGTGCTTTGGCAGGACGTGAGCTTCGAGCCGTTCACCGACGCTGACTTTCTGATCAGCGAAGCGGAGCGACTCCTGGTCAAGCCGCGCTCGCTCTCTGGGAGATTCTGAACCCGCACCGAAGGCGAACCGTCGACGGGGAACGCGAGGCTCACAGCCTGCCCGAAAAAGTGCTTCGAGCCGAAAACTGGCTCTTCGCGTCCAGATCGGCCGCGGCAAACGCAGGCAATCTTCTGGCCCTCTTCTTTCGATTCTGATGGCGAGTATTGACGCGGCCCGTTTGGGCGTGAAGAGGCCAGTTTCTTCGGCCGAATGACTTTTTCAGGCGGGCTGCTAAGACTGCAGCCGCATTGTCTTGCATCACGACCTACCCCAGATTAGGCTCTCAGTGACCTGAGAGACGTCGTCAGGGATTGTCTTCACACTTAAGTAATGGGGTGGCTATGTTACGACTCTTCTCACTCATCGACAGCCTACTGCGCGGCGAAGTCGTCTCCCGTGAATCACTACTTCGCGGACGCATCGAGACCTCGGCCCGTGTGCTCACGCTGTGCGCGGTCCTCCTGGGAATACTCTACGGGGTCTGCATGGGGCTCTATGGCGTCGCTCGCCCAGAGAATGCGTCAGGCCGCCAGCTCCTGGCCACGACCCTGAAGGTACCAGCGCTCTTTCTACTGACCCTGGTGGTCACGTTTCCTTCGCTTTACGTCTTTTCTGCCCTGGCTCGCTCGCGGCTTCGGTTCACGAGCAATTTGCGCTTGCTGCTGGCAGGAATCGTCGTCAACCTGGCGCTCGTCGCGAGCTTCGGCCCAGTCACAGGGTTCTTTACGTTCACGACAGAGAGCTACCCATTCATGATCGTCCTAAACGTCGCATTTTTCACTGTCGGCGGCGTGGCTGGACTCCTCTTCATGTACAAGGCTCTACAGGTCGTCGTGACGACAGATGACGCGAACGAAAAGGCAGAGTCGAGTCCAGCGCAGGCACCCGCAAATGCCGAATCGCCGAGCCCGGGTACTCCTGAAGCCGCTGCCCCTGACAAGAAACTATCGCCTCCATCCGGCGCTGAAGAATCGCAGGCGGCAACAAAATGGATCTTTTGCTGTTGGACAGTGATTTACGGCTGCGTCGGCGCGCAGATGGGCTGGATTCTTCGCCCATTCATCGGTTCACCCGACCTTCCTTTCGAATGGTTTCGGGAACGGCAATCACACTTCTTCAAGGCTATCTTCGACACTCTTGGCCGACTTTTCTAGCCACACGACCGATCTCGCCGGGGGTTCGAACTCATGATTGCCGAAATCGACGCTCTCCTCCGTTCGGAACGACGCTACTCCATCAGCTCGACAGCTACGCCGTGGCTGACTCTTGTCGTGGTAGCCATCGCTGGGAGTGGTTTCTACGGGTGTGTCATGGGTTTCTATGGGCTGCGCCCACTGCAGGCGACCTATTCAATGCTGAAGGTACCGCTTCTCCTCGGCGTTGCGAGCACCGTCTGCTTACCGAGCTTCTTCGTCATCAACACGGCGTTGGGTTTACGCAACGACTTCCCCGCTGCGCTTCGGGGCGTTCTCGTTTCAGGCTCAACCCTGGCGATCACTCTCGCGGCCTTGGCACCGATCACCGTGTTCTTCTATTTTTCCGTCGGCGACTACGCCACGGTACAGCTCTTCAACGGCCTTCAATTCTTCATCGCAACACTCGCAGCGCAGAAGACGCTAGCGATTCACTACGCACCCTTGATTCGAAACAATCGTCGCCACCGCGTCGGTAAAACGGCGTGGCTCTGCGTCTATGTGTTCGTGGCCGTGCAGATGGCGTGGGTACTTAGACCGTTCATAGGTGCACCGCAGATGGAGACACGCTTTCTGCGCGAAGATGCGTGGACGAATGCGTATGTCTTCATCGCGCGGCGCATCTCGCAGGTGCTCTTCGGCATTGAGTAGAGATGCGGTGGCTCGGCGGCGCAGACCACTGCTGAAGAAAGTTCAGAGCACACCGTGTCCGCCGGATCAGATAGATCAGATTCGCGGCGCCAACGCGAGGTGGATTTCGCTCGACGTGGCTGTTAATTTAGTCTCCACTCATTGACCCCCTACTTCGAAATCGTCGCCCGTATTTGAGTGGAGGATTCATGCGCTGGAGGACCGGTCGCCGCAGCGACAACGTGGAAGATCGGCGGGGACGGAGGGTCCGCGGTCCAGCGATCGCGGGCGGGGCGGGAATGCTCATCGTGGCGGTGATCGCCATGCTCATGGGCAAAGGCGACATCCAGCAGCTACTTCAGCAGCTACTCGGAGGCGCGGGAGGACTGGGCGGCGGAGCTGGAGGCGCTCCCGCGGAGAACGTCGAACTTTCGCCTGAGCAGAGAGAGCTGGGCGAATTCGTCAGCGTGGTGCTCGCCGACACGGAGGACACGTGGAACTCACTTTTGGGCACGCGGTACCGTGAGCCGACGCTCGTACTCTTCAGCGGGGCGACACAGTCGGGTTGCGGATTCGCACAGTCTGCGATTGGTCCCTTCTATTGCCCGGCGGATCAAAAGGTGTACATCGATCTGAGCTTCTACGACGACCTCAAACGCCGCCACGGCGCACCGGGCGACTTCGCGCAAGCGTATGTGATCGCGCACGAAGTTGGCCACCATATCCAAAACCTGTTGGGCATCTCCGACAAGGTGCACCAAGCGCGTCAACGACTGAACGAGACGGAATACAACAAAATGTCCGTCCGATTGGAGCTTCAAGCCGATTTTCTTGCCGGTGTTTGGGCCCACCACGCACACAAAGCACGTGGCATCATCGAACGAGGTGACGTGGAGGAAGCGCTGAATGCGGCCAGCGCGATCGGCGATGATCGCCTGCAAAAGCAGGCGCGCGGCTACGTCCAGCCGGACTCCTTCACACATGGGACCTCCGCGCAGCGGGTGCGCTGGTTTAAGCTGGGCCTCGAAAGGGGCGACGTCAAACTCATGGAGCGCGCCTTCGAACTTCCTTACGAGTCGCTGTAACCGATTTTCTGCTGAAATGTAGGTGACCCATGCTCGAAGGATCAACAGCGAGGCCCTCTCTCTGTGACCTTCGAGTTGCTGCGATCGTAGCGCTCCTCGCCCCCTTGCTCGTGCCGTCAGCGGCGTCCGCCGAGGGCGCCGGAGACGACTTGCTGCCTGACGTGCAGGTAGGCTGTCTCCGCGTCCGGCTCGAGAGCGTCGCTCAGCTGCCATCGTCCGTGGCGGACATCCAAAACGCCGGCGACGCCAGCGGTCGAGTGTTTCTTGTCTCACCTTCAGGAACGATCCGAATCCTGAAAGACGGAATCGTGCAGCCAGAGCCATTCCTGCAGACGGCGGCGCACCCACCCGACCGTGCCATGTCAGGACTCGCCTTTCATCCCGCGTTTTCCACCAACGGCAAGCTGTACGTCCTCAGCGGTGAGGCGATCTCTGAAGCCGTCGAGCCCGACTTCTCGGCGCCCCAAGAACTCGATGACGGCGCCTTCGACGACCTGCTGCTCGAATATCACATCGACGTTGAGAATCCAGAGCGCGTCGACGCCGATAGCCGCCGCGAACTCCTCCGCATCCGCGATCCGCATTTCGTGCACAAGCTAAACCACCTCACTTTTGGCGGCGATGGCTATCTGTACCTCGTCCTTGGCGATGGCGGCGATACACGCTCTGGCTCTCCGACTCACTACAACACGAACGCCCAGCTGACGACGAACCCCTTCGGCAAGGTCTTGCGGATCGACGTCGACACGCTGGGGGAGAACGGCAAGTATGGAATCCCGGAGACTAATCCGTTCTCACATGACACGACCGGAAACGTCCGCGAGATCTTCGCCTGGGGGCTTCGGAACCCGTGGCGCGTGACGACCGATCGCGTCACCGGGGAAGTCTACACCGGGGTCAACGGCGACTTCACGATCGAGTGGGTCGTGCGCGTTAAGCGCGCCGCGAATTACGGTTGGGACTTGAGGGAGGGAAGCTTTCTATGGAATCCGCAGACGGGAGACGCAACCGTCGCGCCGACACCGAATCCGTCGTTCGAGCCACCGCTTGCCGAGTACGACCACAACTGGTCGGACAACGGCTACGGATCAGTGATCGGCGGCTACGTCTATCGCGGCACGCGCCTGCCACAGCTCTATGGAAAGTACATTTTCCTCGATTGGCTGGCGGCAGAGCTATTCGCCATGAACGTAAAGACGGGCGAACTGGAGCGTATCGCCGTGGATACAGATGGCGCACAGCTTCAACCGGCACGCGACATCACGTTTGGCGAAGACGAATCCGGAGAGCTCTACATTGGCCGTAGCAACGGCGAAGTTTTACGCGTTGTTCCACGCCTGGAGAGCGGCCAGCTCTGCTACCGCCATGGCGACTGCAACCACGATGGAGCCCTCGACATCTCCGACCCCGTGACAATTCTCCTTTTCCTGTTCGACGCCTCGCTCCTGCAACGATCTCCAACCTGTGAGTTGGCGTGCGACGCAAACTCCGACGACGCGATCGAGATCTCCGATGCGATTTTTCAACTACAGTCGCTCTTCACGACGACGAATCCTCTCGATGGCCAAGGTGAGTGCAAGAAGCCACCGCAGAATGGATCCGTCACCTGTGAAATCTACGAGTTGTGCGCGCCGCTGTTTTGACAGTTCATCGAACTGAGTACGCCAGCGAACCAGCCTAACAGTCCGATGAAGCTGCTCCCACCGTCAAAGAGAAGCGCTTCAACGCCGTGCGCGATTGCGCGGGCATGGGGGACGCGGGTCACCATGGGCGGCGATTCGGCCGATGATGCGAATTGATCGAACAGGTCACTTCGGCAGACGTCACCAGACGTGAAGTCCGCCGCGACGCCCCACAACCGCCGATCGAGCCTGAGGACAAGGGTTTCTGAGCCCTTCCTACGAAAGACTCAGCTGTAGGGGCTGTGAGTGCTGCTCCGTAGACCTCAGTTGTGCGTCGCGGAAGATGTGGACGCTCTCCCGTTCGCGACCAACAGTGAGTCGGCCAGGCGAATGCCCATGAATTGCCACCTCGCGTCCGGGGCGAAAAAGTTTCGGTACGTCGCACGCATGTGATTGCGCGGCGTCGCACAAGAGCCGCCCCGCAAGACGAAACGATTCGACATGAATTTCGCGTTGTACTCACCCAACGCTCCCACCGGCCGCGCGTAGCCAGGGTACGCGAGGTAAGGACTTGAAGTCCATTCCCAGACGTCCCCGAACATCTGTCGCGGACGGACGTCCGCCGCGCCGGAGAATTCACTCGGCCTCGGGTGGAATCGCTCCGAGTCGACAAAATTACCGTCGACTCCCACATCGGCAGCGGCCACTTCCCACTCTTCCTCGCTGGGTAGTCGCAGACCTTTCCAGCGAGCGTAGGCGTCGGCTTCGTAAAAGCTCACATGGCACACCGGCTCGGCTGCGCGGACGGGGCGCATTCCCGTCAATGTAAACTCATACCATGTCGCGTCGATTCTTCGCCAGTAGAGCGGCGCACTCCACGACCGTGCTCGGATGATCTCCCAGCCGTCGGAAAGCCAAAACTCGGGACTGTCATAGCCGCCAGCCTCGATGAACTCCAAGTACTCGCCGCAGGTAACGAGCCGCGAGGCCAGTCGAAACGGCTGCAAAAGGACCTCATGGCGTGGTCGCTCATTGTCGAACGAGAAACCATCGCCGCTTTCTCCGATCGCCCGAACCCCTCCTTCATACTCGTGCCACCCGAGCGGCTCCGCTTCACACATCGATGAGCGTGACTCAGATCGAAAGATCGGCAAGAGCGGATTGGAGGCGAATACATGCTTTAGGTCTGTCAGTATGAGCTCTTGATGCTGTTGCTCGTGGTGGATGCCGATCTCAACCAGCTTGAGAAACTCTGGCACTCTGGCCTGGCTTCCGTTTTCCAGCAGACGCTCGATCGCCGCGTCGACGTGGGCGCGAAAGTCCATGATCTCTCGCACCGTAGGCCTCGACAGGTAGCCTCGTTTCGGTCGATCGAACTGCTGGCCAACGCTGTTGTAGTAGGAATTGAAGAGATCGCGATAGCGGCGGTCGTAGACTTCGTATCCGGAATCCAGCCGCACGAGGATAAACGTCTCAAAGAACCACGTCGTGTGCGCCAAGTGCCATTTCGTCGGGCTGACATCGGCCATCGTTTGACAAACCATGTCTTCGACTTCAAGCCCCCGACACAACTCTTCCGTGGCGACGCGTGTCGCGTGATACCGAGCCAGCATTTCGTCTTTCACTTGCTCCGCACCCGCGGTGGCTTCGGCGCAGCCGTGCAAGGACTTCGACATGTGATCACTCCGTACTTTCAACCTGCAGGTGCAAGACTCTCCGCCCGCAGCTCGAGGCGCGCATCATTGACGTTGCAACCTCAGACCACGTGGGACTAAGAATCTTTCGGCGACATCGAAAGCCACTTGTATCGCGACGGCGAGACCAGCAGCAGGAATCGCCCCCTGAAGAATGAGCCCATAGTCATCGAGTCGAATCCCCGTAAGAATGGGCGATCCGAGTCCTCCGGCACCAATCAACGCGCCCAACGTCGCTGTGCCGACGTTAATCACGGCTGCGGTCTTGATTCCCGCAAGGATCGAAGGGGACGCAAGTGGGAGCTCGATCTGAAATAACCGCGCGCGAGGTGGCAACCCGACCGCCTCTGCCGACTCGCGCAAATCCGGGCGAATCCCACAAAGGCCAGCGTGTGTATTCCTAACAATCGGCAGCAGGCTGTAAAAGAAGAGGGCGGCAACAGCAGCAGGTTTGCCGATACCAAGAAGTGGAATCATAAACACGAGCAGCGCAAGCGACGGAATCGTCTGAAGAATTCCCGTCGCCGCCAAAACGAATTGTCCGAGCCATGGTCTCTTCGCCGCGACGATGCCCAGTGGAACGGCGATCAACACAGCAACCAGAAGGGACACGCCGACCAGCGTCAAATGCTCGCGGCTGTGCCTGAGAAGCCGAGTGGCCCTCGTTTCGTTGTCGACGACGATCGACAGACTCAGCGCTTCGCGAAGAAACCCGGCAGCGACTTCAGCTTCAGATGCACCGCCAAACTTCACTTCACGGTTCAAGTTCGTCATCACTACGGCATCGATGCGCCCCTCGAGTCGGCGCATTGCCGCCACGACCTTTGGCGCCCTTGTCTCGAGGTCAGCTCGAAAGAGGATAAGAGCGTCGTAACGCGGAAAGTGCTTCAGGTCGTCGTCTAAGACCATGAGCGAATGATGCGAAATCTCGGCATCCGTCGCATAGAAGTCCGTGGCATCAACTGCCTTTGAGAGAAGGCCGCGGTAGGCCAAATCATGGTCCATCCCCCTCACATCCGTTTGGGGTAAGGAGTAGCGTTGACGCAGTGCGTCCCATCCATCCTGCCGCTCCATGAACTCGTTGCTGAAGGCGAATCTTAGGTCGGAGTGGGCCCTCAGATCGGAGACCCTGCTCAACGAACGACTTTTCGCAATTTCGCGCAAGACGCCGATCGCATAAGTGTTGTTAAAACCGAGAGCGCCGCTGGTTCGAATCCCATAGCTCTCCAAAACTGGCCTTGCCTCGTCCATAGATTCGACGTTGTGGGAGGCCAGGATCTCTCGCAAGAGCGTTCCGCTATACTCGGGGTATGCGTCGATATCGCCGCGGACAAGAGCATTCCAGAGGATGCGCGTGCCGCCGAACTCCCTTTGATGGACGATGCTCCCCCCGGTGGAACGACCGACCTGAAGCAGCATCTCGCCGAGCACGACCGACTCCGTGAACTTCTTCGATCCGACGACGATCGGTTCCTCACCGGCAGACAACGACGGCACGAACGCTGCCACGACGAAAGCAACGGAAAGTCGAAAACGCCTGCGATGCGTCATGGGGCGTCTCCAGAGGAAGAACCAGCGGTCAATGCCCGCTGCGCCTGGACGAATCGTGTTACGAACGCCTCGGCTGGCTCGTTCACGAGCTCAGAGTACGAACCGATCTGCACGATCCGACCGTGGTTGCAAAGCGCCAAGCGATCGGCAAAAAAAGCGGCCTCCGCCAGGTCGTGAGTGACGATCACGACGGTCTTTCCAAGCGTCACGAAAATCTGTCGCAACTCCTCTTGCAACTCCGAACGAATCAACGGATCAAGCGCACCGAGCGGTTCATCGAGAAGTAGGACGTCGGGGTTCAGCATCAGTGCCCTCATCAACCCGACGCGCTGGCGTTGCCCGCCCGAGAGCTCCGAGGGATAACGGTCGAGTCCATCGCGTGGAAAATGCGTCAAATCGACGAGCTCGTCGAGGCGTCCTTCGATGCGCTTCTCAGACCAGCGAAGATGACGAGCGAGTAGCGTCACATTGCGGCTCGCCGTCAAATGTGGAAAAAGCCCCCCATCTTGGATGACGTAGCCCATGCGTCGACGTAGTTCGAGCGCGGGACTGGAGTCGACGAGCTGCGAATCAAAGCGCACCTCGCCAAGATCGGGACTCAAAAGGCCGTTCATGAGCCGCAGCAGAGTCGATTTGCCGGAACCACTCGGCCCGATGAGTGCCGTCGTCGTTTGAGCGAAAACGTCGAGATCAACGCCATGCAAAACGGTCGTCTCACCGAACGATTTCGAAACACCTCTCAATTCAAGAATCGAATCCGTCGGCCTCAACCTTCGTCGCTCCAGCGCGGAGAGTACGATGAACGCGGATGCGCACGGAACACGGTGCGCCCGCGTAGACACACACGGGAATCTCGGAACCGCACGGTTCGTGAAGTGTCGCAACACCGTACCACAGTACGGTCTTCATTGCTATGCGCGTGTCGAGCAAGTCATGTACGAGCGGCGCTCGCACGGGGTACGACTGACGATCACTGCATAGCGAACCGCGCATGGACGCAAGTCGACGGTCTCTAAACCGTGACGGTTGATGCGGCTGCTCTCATCATGTACACCAAGAAGCTTCTCAGTAGCGAAAGGAAGAGACGTGCCAAACGATACGAACATCGGAAGAGGCATCTGTACGGACAGGGAACGGACCGTGTCCATCCTAGATCAGCGCACGCAAGTGCAGAATGATGACTTCGCAAAAGATGTGCAAGCAGGGTTGAGTCGTCCGGAAAAGACGTTGCCGTTCAAATACTTCTATGACGACCATGGTTCCGAGTTGTTTGAAGAGATTTGCTCGCTCGATTCCTACTACCTGACGCGAAAAGAAACCGAGATTCTTCGCAGCTGCTGCGAAGACGTCGCCGCGCAGCTTCCGGCTTGCACGAGTTTGGTTGAGCTCGGAAGCGGCAGCAGCCGCAAGACGCGTGTTCTACTGGATGCGTTCCTTGCACTCCGGAAGTCCTTTCTCTACTGCCCTCTGGACATCTCTGCAGCAGCGGTCGAAGAAAGCACACATGACCTCGCAACTGACTACCCACAGCTCAGCATCGCGTCGACTGTCGGCACCTACGAGTGCGTTGTGAACCTCCTCGACAGAATGCGCGATCACCCTCAACGACTCATCGCTTGGCTCGGCTCGAGCATCGGCAACTTTGAACCATCGCACGCCGAGGAGTTCCTGTGTCGCGTGAGATCTGCGATGAAGCCCCAAGACAAGCTTCTCGTCGGAATCGATCTCCACAAGAGCACCGAAAAGCTCGAACAAGCGTACAACGACGACGAAGGTGTTACAGCCCGTTTCAACAAGAACCTTCTGTCACGCATCAATCGCGAGCTCGACGGCGATTTTGATTTGGATCGCTTTCACCACCACGCAAGATTCGAATCACAACGTAGCCGCATCGAAATGCATCTCGTCAGCAAGACAGATCAAACGATCCGCATCGAAGAGCTTGGCATGGACGTGGAGTTCGAGCGAGGCGAATCGATCCACACGGAGAATTCCTACAAGTACTCCCGCGACGACATCGAGAATCTAGCCGCCGCCGCCGATCTGCGAATCGAAACCTCCTGGACGGACGACGATAGGATGTTCAGCGTTAACCTCTTCGGATGCGATCACGCGTAGGGCTAGCGCCAGACCTTCACACCGCCAGCGTCTCAGTCGATCCAGAAGGAAAACAGCTGCGCTCGCCGCATTTCAAACCGAAGACGCACGCCGGAATTTTGCAGTCCGCCCAGCGTGTCCGTTTCAGCCCACGATACCGGGACATCAATCTCATCGCCGCCGAGCGGTGTGCACCTCCCCGATTCGTAGCCCGCCATCGGTCGACCGTCTCGATCCACCACACCCACCCGGATGCTGCCGCCCTCGTGGACAACGGCGTTCACTCGCAATCTGTCACCTGTGAAATTGAGTGGGCGCGTGATCAAAAGACCGACGTCATCGCTAGCGTTGATGGAGACGAATCGATCACGCCGTAGCGTAGCCAACCCCAGAGCGTAATCAGTTTTATGGTGCGCCGGCAGATTCGGGTGACGCGACTCCAACTCAGTCGGTGCACCGAAATAGTAGACCCAGACTTCGTCACCGACCTCGAGCATCGCGACAGGTCGTACGATCGACGCATCCCAAGTGTCGTGTTGGTCGCGGAAGCTCATGAACGGTTGGCCAGCGCCGACGCGAGTCCAGATCCTGCCATCGCGGCTGCAGTCGAGCTCAACGTACGTCGAATGACGTTGACTGCGGGCGGGAACGAAAATCCACCGCATCCCGATGTACATCCCCTGGTAGTTGAAGCCGCGATGTCCGTAAATCTGTGTCTCGTCACTGCGGCGCGCGAGGAACGTCGGCGTCGCCCGCGACCAGTGAACCAAATCATCGCTCTCGATCGTGCCGCGAGCACGCTCGGTGCCGTAGATGACGAATTTGATGTCACCCACATACTTACGCCGCACGGGATCCCACCAAAAACGCGAGGTATCGCCGACCCCACCTTGTGGCAAGTAGTAGGTGCTGAGGAGGCTGGGAAGCACCGGGTGCGAGAGATCACCTCGCCAGCGGATCCCGTCCGGTGACGTGTGCAAATAGTAACCCTCGCGCACCACGGGATTCTTCCTCTCAACACAGACGAGAGCCTTAAAGCGCTGGTCGGGATCGCTTGCCTGCGGGTGATAGAAAACGCCTTGAATCATGCCATAGGGCACAACGACATTGTTCGGTCCCTGCAATCCCTCCACCTCGTGGAGTCCAAGCTCTGGCCTGATCCAATGGACGCCGTCATCGCTTACGGCGTAGCTTGAGGCGTGCCGAATTCGTTGGCCACTCGGGAGCGTCTGCCAGTTGTCCCACGACCAGTACCACATACGAAACCTTGGAGCCGCCTCAAACTTGAGCACGTGCTGGACGACGGCATGGTTGAACTGGGCGGGAGACGCCTTGAAGATCGGGTTGTTTGGATGTCGCGTCGGTTCGTGAACTTGTCGTGTGACTTTGTCAGACTCGGCGATGAGGTAATTATCGAGAAAAAGTTGGTGCGAAGAGTCAAGCCGCACCGGAACGTCGCTCATACTGAGCGGATAGATCACCTGCTCGTTGGCAAGATTGCGCCATGTCGTCCTCACCTCGGCTGGGTCAACAGGTTCGGTGAGCACTTCGCCGATCGGTTCAGCCGCTGACAACACAGCCAGGACAGGCAAGAGAAGGGCCAGAAAACAGGCTACGCGTGGCATAAGGTTCTCCCCGTCAAAGTCTCAGTCGTGACAGTGGTAGAGTCAACCGATTCAAGACCCTCTCGTCGGCGGGTCATTCGCACGACGCCGCGCAGGCGCCGGCGCGCACGCAAGCATGAACCGAATGCCGCAACCGACAAGACGTTCGAGGTTCAGCCGTCTATAGAATCAACACCGACGCACAGCCCCTACTAGAGCCGCGAAGACCAGGCGAACCTCGAGCACCCACCACCAGTGGGAGCTGTCAGATTTGGCGTCCGCGTCAACGAAGAGGATCGGGAAAATCTCGCGGCGACGCAACATCTTATGAACCCCAGCCCGGCGGCAGCTCACAACCCCCGGAAGGAACGTTCCCTCGGCGTTCGCTAACCGGTAGGATGGACTGCTCGTAGAAGGCGAAGCGTCTCGCGGGAACCACCAGCAGGCGACAAGCGTTACGTCCGGGGGCAACTGCATGCATGTGAAAGTACCAAGGATTCTCGGTCGACATGAATCGCTTCGGGCTATTTCTTCTCTTACCTGCGTCGTTGGTGCTCTTTTTCGGCGGTGGCATCGACGCAGCAGACTGCAATTTCAGCGGCCTGACAGATGCCGACGAAACAGCGTCGGGTGCAAGTCTCGATTGCAATGACAACCTCATCCCAGATGAGTGCGAAGCCGCGCCTCTTGCGCTCCGGACCCGAACGCTGCTAGGTGTCGGACTGAGCTCCCATTCCGTGACGAGCGCCGACTTCAACGGCGACGGTTTGGCGGACATTGCGGCAGGAAACGTCGACGGCGTCACGTTAGCCCTCCGGGACGCGACAGGCCCTGAATCTGGACCAGAAACACAGTTTTCGACGTCGCGGACTCTGCTGGAGGGACGTACCAAGGCTTGGTGTGTCGGCGACTTCAACGGCGATGGCAGCTCCGACTTGGCCGCGCTCCAACCTTCGCGCTTTGTAATCCTCTACGGCGATGGTGCGGGTACTTTTGCAGTGCCGGAAGGCACGCCGCTGGCGAACGGACTGCAGGCGCTCGCCGTCGGCCAGTTCTCGAACGACTCTGCGAGCGACCTGGTCGTCGCCAACCGTGTTGGCGACAACGTCACGGTCGCCTTGCACACAGGGGAGAATGGCGTGCAGCCGTCGCTCCGTGAGTATGCTGTTGGCGAGTACCCAGCCGCGGTTGTCGTAGCCGACCTCGACGGCGACGGAGCTTTGGATGTCGTCACGGCAAACCGCGACTCTTCTGACCTCTCGATACTACGCGGCGATGGCGATGGCGCCTTCGCAGTTGCAGAGCGGCTGCCCCTGAATCGGGAAAGGCCTGAACACCTGGCGGCTGGAGACTTCAATGGTGACGGCCGTGCGGACCTCGCCGTCGGCTACCGCGATGGAATCGACGTCCTGTTACAAAGCCAAACCGGAGCGCTTGAATCTCGTCAGCTTCGCGTCAGCTTTGCGCCGGACCAGCTGCTGACTTCAGATCTCGCAGGCGATGGGCACAGCGATTTGATCGCCGTTGTGAGCAATCCACAAGGGACTGTCGTGTTTCGCGGGACTGACAGTGGTACGTTCGATATCAGCGCACTGAATCTCGGACGGCGGCCGGCCGCTGCTGGCGCCTTCGACCTCGACGGCGACGGTGACAAAGAGCTAACGCTCACGGTGGTTGGGAACGAGACAGCCACGCTTCTCTGGAACGACGAGCGCGCGGAGCGGAACTTCATCCCGTTCCACCCACCAGAACGACTGATCGTCGATGGTTTCCCTCACTCAGAGAGCTCTGGCGACCTCGACGGCGACGGTGACATCGATATCGTGACGGGCAACAATCGAATGAATTCGCCCGTCGGTTATTCGGTGTTCATGAACAACGGCGACGGTACGTTCACGGGCCCAACGCACGTCGAGTCCCACTTGGCGTCGTTCAACTTGAGGCTCGTGGACATCGACGCAGACTCCGATCTCGACATGGCTGTGGTGGATCCTCGTTTCAGCATCGCTGGCCTGCTGCTCAACGACGGTCAGGGTGCATTCGCACTCGGCCCAACTTACGACGTCGGCTCGGGGGCATTTCACATCACGAGCGGCGACCTCGACGACGACGGATATCCGGAGCTCGTAACATCGAATCCAACCGTGAGCACGGTAACTGTGCTACGGAATCAGCGCGACGGCACTTTCGTTCGCGAACAGGAGCTGCGTGTCGGGAGCATCCCTCGCGCCAGTGTCGTCGTCGATTTCGATCACGACGGAGACCTGGACATCGCGACGGCCGGGATCGGATCCGGAGAAGTGACGCTGCTCGAGCAGGCGTCGCCGGGAGTGTTTCGACCTCCGGTTAGCGTGTTCGTCACGGAGCGCCCGAATTTCATCGTCGCCAATGACTTCGATCAAGACGGACGCGTCGATCTTGCCACGGGAAGCGAATCGGGACGCTCGATCGCGGTGCTGTGGAATAACGGCGGTGGGCAGTGGGACGAGACGAACGCACCCGCAAACGGCTTGCCGATCTATTCCTTGGTAACCGATGACATCAGCGGTGATGGACGCCCCGATGTCATCGGCATGAGCGTGAACGGAGGCACCGTGGCGCTCCTCATCACACGACCAGATCGCACCTTCGGAGCGCCGATCGAGATCCAAGTCGAAAGCGAGCCGCGATTCGGCAGCAGCGGCGACCTGGACGGCAACGGCAGCATCGACTTAGCCATCGCGAATCGATTGACGGGAACCGTCTCGGTTGTGCGCAATGCCCTGGACGTGGCGCCCTTCGCAGCCGATGCGCTCACAGACGTGTGCACCGCGGCGGATTTCTTTCGAATCTCTCTTCCTCTGCAGTCATCCGGTTCTGCCTTGCGTGCGACGAAGTATATCGTCCCAGTGCGCGACGACCCGAACCTACTACCGACACACTTTCAGAACATCAACCGCTGGCGCCTCCACGAAGAATTTCTGGGGGGCGTCTTTCCGGAGATGTTTCCGACGCTGCCGGACGATCGGGACTTCTTCGACACACTCGTCGGACGTCGTGCCACACGCGACTATTACATTGGAGCGATTTTGCGGACTGAAACGCCAAACGGCATCGTCTACGCCTTTTCAGTGGTCGCAGACACCGGCTTTGATGTGCAAGAGCTGCTCCTGCTTGAAGAGGTTCAAGCGGTTTATGACACTCTGCAGCAGTCGTTCGACCTGCGACCGCTCGTATACCAACCCGAGGGCGACCTCGCACGCCGACGTGCGGAGGAGTGGACAAACCCACCCTTCGACATTCTGTTCGAGAGTGGAGACCCAGGCATCGACTATGAGCCGTACACCATCGCGGTTGGCTACGGTCGAGTGCGCCTGCTGACGCTGGCCGAATTCGAAGAGGCGAGCGATAGCGGGCGATTGACGTTTCAGGATGTGATCGTCGTGGATGAGGCACCTCGAGACATAGAAGGCGTCGTCGGCGGCGTCATCACCGGCGCGATCCAAGGCAGTTTGAGCCATGTCGCCGTACGTACAGCAAGACGCGGGACGCCCAACGCATTCGTGCGCGATGCTCGCGAGGCCTTCACCCCTTGGGCCGGTCAGCTCGTCCGCTTGCAGGTCTTGGCCGACCAGTACTTCGTAGACGCGGCAACGATCGAAGAAGCTCAAGAATTCTGGAGTAGTAGCCGGCCGTCTCTACCGACCACTCCGACGCTCGACGTGGCGTACGGCGGCCTCGACCAATTTCACGAGATGGATCTACTCGCCACCGAAACGTTTACGCCAGTCGCCAGGTTCGGCGGCAAAGCGACCAACTTAGCGCGCCTGCAGCGCCAACTGACGGGTCCGTTCGTGCAGTACCAGGAAGCCGGTTTCGCCATTCCTGTTCGCTACTACCTCGAGTTCATGGAAGCGAACACCCTGACCGTCGACGGTCGTGAAGTCACATATCGTGACTACATCGAAGAGCTGATCGCCAACGACGATTTCCAGAGCGACTCTGAGCAGCGATTCGTAGCGCTCGATCAGTTTCGCGATCGCGCTCGTAGCGAAGGAATCGTGGATCCGGACCTCGTCGCGCAACTGATCGCGCGGATCTCAGAAGTGTTCGGGGGCACTCGAACCATGGTGAGGTTTCGATCTTCTTCGAACCTCGAAGATACACTCGAGTTCAGCGGCGCGGGGCTTTATGAATCGACGTCCGTCTGCGCTGAAGACACGATCGACCCCTCTAGCCCCGACAGCTCGCACTGCGACTCTCAGCGGACGAACGAACGAACGATCGAGAGGGCATTGAAGAAGGTATGGACCAGTCTGTGGACGTTTCGGGCCCACGAGGAGCGAACGTTCTTTCAGGTCCCCGCTGACTCGATCGCGATGGGAATCCTGGTCAACCGCGCCTTCCTTGACGAAGCGGTCAACGGCGTTGCTTTCACCGGTAGTCCACGAAACACGGCAGACAAGCGCTATGTGATCACGGCACAGGTTGGTGAGGCGAGTGTCGTCAGCCCAGAGCCAGGAACCACAGTCGAACGCAACCTGCTCGAAATCGAGTCCGGCCAAGTTGCTCGAATCATTCGCGAACGAAGTTCCTCTCTTGTTGCCCCGGGAGAGACAGTGATGACGGATGATCAGCTGCGAGAGTTAGGCGCACTCATGGCGCACGTCGATGCGAACCTACCGCTCGACCTCGAAGGCCATGACCGCGAGGAAGTGCTGCTGGATTTTGAGTTCAAGATCGAAAGTGATGGGTCGCTCGCCGTAAAACAGGTGCGACCGTTCCTGGTGCCGAGCACCGTACCCCAGTCTCCGACATTCGAATTAGCGATCGAAGAAGGAACTTCGGCTTGCGCGGTGTTCTCCGGAGAGCGACTCGGCCGCGGCCCGCGTGTCGAGTATGAGCTCAAGAGCGTTGCTCAGTTCAAACCAGGTATTTTGGAACTACCAACCGGTAGCGACTCTTTCTCCGGAGAGCTCTTTGACGAAGTGCGTTTTGGTCCCGAACAGCTCCTCGCGGATCCACTCGACGACGGCCTGTTTCGAGTTCGCCGACTTGGGGCTACCGGCAGCGACGTCACCTACCGCTTCGATTTCGAGCAATCGTTCGTGCTTCCGAACGGAGACTCCCTCAAGCTCGAGATTTTCGATGTCAACTTCAAAAGCCGCGGGGGCGTCCCACTCCAGAGACAGCGCGCGCTTGACGAAGAGTACCTCACGTCCGAACTGTCGATGATTGGCTCCCTCAATGACGTGCCTGTCGCCAGCTACTCTTCATGCCGCTACGAACTGTTGCCACTGTTCGCTATGGACATCGGCCTCGACGACGGTTCGGTCATCCACCTGGAGGAACGATTCCTCGAGGCGGAGAGTCTTACGGAGACCGGTCCTGCAAGCCTCACTCGTGCCCGAGTCGAGCTGGAAGGTGAAGTTCGAACGGAAACCGACTACTGGCGTCTTGCCTACAGTGCGCGTCGACACAACGTCGAGGTCAAGTACTGGGTCGTGCTAGAGCCGATGCTCGTTCTTCCGAGCCTCGAGAAACCGGTCCGAGTGATAGAGATTGGGGTTCCGGACCGCGAGTTCGAAGGCGGTCCTCCCCCAGTAGTCAAGGAGGCAAGTGTTCTCTATCTCGACGAGAGCTTTGATGTCATCGGCACGCCGTCGGTGACGAGTTTCGAGCGTGGCGAAATCGATCCACGCGGGGACGTCGCATTTCGCCGCGGCGATGCGAACGCCGACGCCCAGCTGGACGTCGCGGACCCGCTTTCAATTCTCGGATTTCTCTTCAGGCGCGGCACTGAGCCAAGCTGTGTTAAAGCCGCGGACGCCAATGACGACGGCAAAATCACCGTCACCGACGCCGTCACGATTCTGCTCCGCCTCTTCGCCGGCGGCTCGCCTCTCCCGCAGCCTGCCGAGAATTGCGACTTCGACGTCACGGCAGATACGCTCACATGCCAGGCGTTCCTGCCGTGCGACGCGTGAGAGACGACATTGTCGAACGCTTCGCTTGGCGTTTAGAGACGTTGAGTGAAGATCGGAGTCGTCAAGCTCCCCAACAGATCATGCCTCCATCGATGAGGCTGACGACAATTCTGCCATCTCGGTCGATCAAAAGTCCGCCAGGAAGTGGTTCTTGGTCGAGCCTCACGCGAGAGAGTTCCTCGCCGTTCTTCAGGTCATAGGCGACGACGGTCCATTGGGGGTGAGCGCGGTGAGGATGTTGGTACTGAGCGACGGCAACGACGGCATTCGCCGACATCGCAAGTGACAGCACCTCGAACTTCTCCGCGCGACCGAGGTCCGACTGCCAAAGGACCTCGCCGTCGCGCGCGAGAGCTTCTGCAATGGTCCGGGCTCCTCCAAGATCGCCGGACTCGAAACTCTTCACGACCGACCCGATGTCGCACGCCATGAGCTTACCGTATTTAAAATTAACCATCGCCACGACGTCGCTATTCCACGCCGGCGCCACGCCCCCGTAGTTCAACCGCATTTTCCTCGTCGGCGATGTGAGCTCGAAGCTCCCTTTGGTTGACACATTCTGCGGCGCTGAATAAAGGACGCGTCCGCCGACAATCGCGGTTTCACCGCGCAGTATGCCAAGGAAATTTCCATTGTTCGCCTTGGGCCGTCCTTGTTCAAAACTCTTCGCCAAACATCGACCGCTGCCGAGGTCATACGGCGCCGGAGAAACTTGGTTGCCGCCCGCCAAAAGTAGACGATCGCCGGAGAGAGTCAGATTCCCCTGCACACTGACGCCCTTACGCAACTGCTTGTTGAGATGCCCGGACGAATTGTTCTGCCACTTCACCTTTCCGCTCGCAGCGTCGAGAGCGTAGACATACGTACCGTCTTGATCAATGATCCCGGCCGCGAAGTAACACACGCCACCATGTACCAGGACGCCGCTGTGCACTGGCCACGTCGAGCCGAGAGTCCCATAGACCATAATATGGCGCTCAATAGGTGCAGCACGAAATCGCCACAGGAGTTTTCCGCTGCTGGCCTCTAAAGCGTACGCGTACCCGTCGCCACTGCCGAAGAACGCTCGACCCGCCGCGATCGTCGGTGGATACTTCACCGGCCCACCAGTGGCAAACTCCCAGAGGACGCGGCCGCTCGCCGCATCGAGAGACCGGACGACGCCGTCGTCACCTGCGAAAAAAAGCGATCCATTGGCCGCCGCTGCGACACTCGGGCGATGCGCGATTTCTCCCTGATAGGTCCACTTCGATTGCTCTGCCGAAGCCGCAATAGAAGCCGCCGAGCGTGCGCCGCGGTGGCTGCCACCACGATAAGTCGGCCAATCGCTCGGTGAGACAGGAAATTCGGCAACCTCACCTGCGCCGTTCGATCGTTCCAGACGCTCCTGATCACTGGCCACGTAGTCGAATTTAAAATCTCCAGCGGAACACTTGGCGACGTTGCCGATCAACGACAGATTGCAGTCGCACTGCCACGGGCCCAAGTAGAGAAGGCCATTTGCGGGCATCGCTCCATCGTTACACGCGGGACGCGCTGCACCGTCAACCAACACCTTGCCGAAGTAGCGATCGAATCGCAGCATTCCTTCGCCACGACAGAAGAAGGAATCCATGCTAGCGGTGAGGCGGGTGCATGCAACCTTTTTGAAACCGAGGTTCGCGAGCACGTCGCCGCTTTTCGGCTCGACGACCACGTGGCTTGCTTCTGGTCCGACCGCAAGAATCACGTTGTCGTCGACAAAAATAGCGTTGGGATTGTTCGTGATCTTCGGTTTCTTCCACAGAAGCTTCCCGTCCTGGGTCGAAACAGCAACAACGTTCATTCGCGTCTGACCTTGAAGAATCAGCGCGTCGGGAGTCGCCACGGCTATGCACGCGGTACGAAACCCAGGCGTCGAAGTGAGCTTCTTCCCAGGCTCCTCGATAAGGTTCAGGACGGCTTGATCGTCGTTGGTCCAAACAACAGACCCCGATGCAACATCACGGGCGCGGAGGTGCGCTTCCGGACAGAAATAGAAGAGCTTGCCGTCGCGAATTGCCATCGTGCGAGAGTCGATGTTGGCATCCTCGCGCTCGTGCCAAATCACTCGTTCGGCGTCGAGGTCATACGCTGCGATGCTCCGCCCAAATCCAAATGGAATCCGAGGCTTGCCGTAGTAGCCACGGCTCATGTCGCCCCAGCTCCAACCGCCGAACGAACGATCTCCTCGCATCACTTGCGTACCTGGTCCCTTGCTGCCGACGAGCGCGTAGAGAATGTTCCCCACTTTGGCCATCCATTTCCATTCCCCCGCGACGCCCTGCAACCGAATACGTCCCTGCTCCTCACCGGTCTGTGGATCGAGTTGGAGGCAGTGTCTGCCGTCGATCATATAGAACGTGTCGTCGGTCGCGACAAACGCAGATCGATGCACGAGATAACCCTCAGGGAGTTGGCGCTGCCAGAGAATCGTCCCGTTGTAGCCGTTTCGCGCGATGAGCTGATAGAGCATGTCCCACTCACGGCGGTGATGGGCGATATGCCCAATCGCAAGAAACGTGCGCCCGCCAGCAGCCGTCGTCACCGAGGGGATCGGAATGTAAAACGGCTCGGCGAGAAACTGCGTCATGTACGGTGCTTTGATCAGGCGATCAGCGGAGACCGGATTGTTGTCCGGTCCGTGCTCCCAGTGGCTCCAATCGTCTCGCCCCTCCGGCACCGGCTTGCTGAAGCGGACCCACTGCCCGTTGCTCACGCCTTCGAGCACCCCGACACCTGTGGCGCCGATGCCGTCCACCCATCGACGTAGCGCTTCCACGTTCAAAGCACCGTCCCCGTTGCCCTGCGATTCGACCAGAGCAAAGCCTCCGGGGCGCAGCACTCGCAGGATCTCGGCGGCATCCAGCGCGGCCAACTCCGATGAGGCGACACCTGGAATGACCACGAGATCCACAAGATCCGTCGCATACGGAAGCGTGGCGCACGGTCCACCTTCAACTGCAACCCGGCGCAAGTCATAACCGAGCGCCCGGGCCTGTTCGCGGAGCGGGGACACGGCAGCGCGGTCGGCAAGACGCGCATGAACGGACAGTTCACTGCTTTCTGCGATCGCCAACGCCAAGGCGGACGCGCGAGCGCAACGACTTCCGACTCCGACCACAGCGCACACTCCACGCTCGACTCCAGTTGCCCCCAAGAGCTCAGCGGCGGCGTCACCAACGCCGCGCGGCGCGGCCGCGACATGAAGAGCAGCGGCAGAATAGAAAGCGGCGACGACAAGTCCGGTAGCAAAAAAACGGCAGCATCTCATGGCAGCTCTCCGCAGGGTGGCGAAGTGATACTCGAAGGTCGATTACGGTGTAGCTGAGCGTAACACTCCACGGCTGGAGGATAAAGAGAGAGCTCAATCGCGGCGGCGGCGCTCCCGAAGCAAAAGCCCCCACCAGCTTCGATTCGATACTGGGTAGGCCGTTTCCGGGTGTCTCGGGTCGGACTCCATCCCTACAGTTGCATAGGTTTTTCGCAGGAAGGGCTCAGAAGCCCGAGTCCTACAGCAATCCGTGCCAGCCTCAAATCGATGTTCTGCCCAGTCTCGGTTACGTAACACCCTTTTCCGGCTATAGGCCTCGCCCTCCGTCCAGCGACGCGGCAGATCTCGGCTATACTTGTAGCCATGAACGAACGTCCCACGCTCCGAGACATCCAAGCAGCAGCACATCGCGTCCATCAGGCGCTGCCGCCCACGCCGCAGATCCGTTGGCCGCTGCTTTGCGAACGAACGGGTGCCGAAGTGTGGGTGAAGCACGAAAACCATCAGCCCGTCGGCGCGTTCAAGGTCCGCGGCGGTATCGTCTATGTCGACGACCTGGCCGCTCGGCAAGACCGAGACGTGCGGGGTGTCATCAGCGCAACGCGCGGCAATCACGGTCAGAGCATCGCGTTTGCAGCCCGACGACACGACATGGATGCGTTCGTTGTCGCTCCGCACGGTAACAGCGTGGAAAAAAACGCCGCCATGTGCGCCCATGGAGCCAAGCTCATCGAATACGGTAACGACTTCAACGACGCGCTCGAACACGCAGCTGAGATCGCCAGCGAACGGAACCTTCACATGGTGCCGTCGTTTCACCCGCTCCTGGTGATCGGTGTAGCGACCTGCTGGTACGAATTCTTCAGCGCGATCGACGAGCTTCATACCGTCTACGTGCCGATCGGTCTCGGCTCGAGTATTTGCGCCGCCACCGCGGCGCGTGACGCACTGGGTTGCACGACCGATGTCGTCGGAGTTGTCTCGGCACACGCACCGGCGTATGCTCTTTCGTTTGCTCGCGGGGAGCCGGTTTCGCACCCTGCAAGTACATCACTCGCGGACGGGATTGCAGTACGTTCACCGGATCCCGTAGCCTTGGAGATGATCCTACGAAGCGTCGAACGCATCATCGAAGTCACCGACGACGAGGTGGCCGCGGCCATGCGCATCTACTTCACGGATACGCATAACGTCGCCGAGGGCGCAGGCGCAGCCCCTCTCGCGGCAATGCTGCAGGAACAAGCGGCGATGCGTGGACGGCGCGTCGGGCTGATTCTGTCCGGCGGCAACGTGGATCGAGATCTCTTTTCGCGGGTTCTCGCGCAGTAGCTTCCCGAGAAAACAGCGCGCAGAGCGCTTCAGCCACTATGATGTCCGACAAACGTCGGCACAAGTCGCCCCCGCAGCTGTCAACAGCTGTCGATACCAGTCGGTCGCCGAGTCTGTCTCGCTTGAGAAATCGCAGCATCCCCAGACGAGGCAGAGGACACGCAAAGTGCCATCGTGAGTCTTTGTGCGCTGTGCATCCTTGACCGCGTTAGCACATGGACCTTCTTCGTCGTGAAAACACAAGAGGCCGCTCACGTCGATCTCTTGCCCGCTGGCGTTGAAGACGTAACTGCTGCTCTCGTCCGCGATGGCAACGCGAAATGGTGGGACCGCCAAGTCTAGATCGACAACGCTAATCGGCAGTCCGCTGTGGAGTGAGACGACGTTACACGCATCCACGACGGCGTTGATCGGTTTGAGCTTCTCCTCTTTCGCAGCACGAACCAAGTACTCGCTCGCGGGTTTTCCGCGCCCTGTGGGCTTGAAACCGCCATGGCGGAGGAGATCGCGGATGGCGACGCGGAGAGGCTCCGAGCGTTCGAACGGTGTCTCGGCGTCGGGGCTCAGCAGTTCAAGGATCGTCTCCGGTGTCTGCAGACGACCAAGCGGCTGGGGCAACGAAGACGTGAAAACTCCGAGGTGAAGAAGAGGGTGTGAATCGATCTTTAGCGTCATGGTTTTCCGACCGGCGACGTTGTCTGCGGCACAGGTCGCACCGATGTTTCGTGCAGCAGTGCGATTCGGCCTCCGTCTCGGCCCTCGACCATACCGTCCCCCATGAAACACGCCAACAGTTTCTCATTTTCCAGTGCCAATCCCCACTTTGCTGACCACCTCTCGACTGCGCCGCGACGTGTGAAAGGATCTCCGTATGTCACGGACTCAGCACAAACGACGAAAGTCGTTGACCCTCGCAGCGAGAAAAAGTTCATATCCTCTCTTCCTCGTCCGACCGCGCTGAAGTAGCATTTGCACTATAGCGTCGGCGGTAACTCAAGAGTCTCTTTTTGAGGTGCAGACATGGGGATTACGGCGAGCCGAAGCGGGAGCCGAGTTGCGGTGTTGCTATGCCTACTTGCGGCGACCTCTGGCCGACTCGAAGCACAGCTCTTCGAGAATCTCAAGGCCTTCGGCGAACGACTCGACGCCGGAGCTCCAGACATTTTCTCGCCACGGGAAGGCCCGAAAAGCATTGCGTCAGGCGACCTCGACGGTGATGGAGCCTTCGATCTCGCTGTCAGCAACCTGGACGGCACGTTAACTCTTTTTTTCAATACCGGAGACGGCCGATTCCTGGATCCACAGCATTTGGTCGCGTTTCCTCCTGAGTCAGGTGCCCGAGGCCTTCGTCAAGTTTTGATGGGCGACCTCAATAGTGACGGTCGCACAGACATCGCGGTCGCGGCTCCCTTCAGTGCAGTGGCCGCCATCTTGTTCATCAACGACGGGATGCGCCGCTTCCACCGCGAACTCATCGGAGAGACCGGGTCCGGTGCAAGAAACCTGGCAACTGGTGACTTCGACGGCGATGGGAAGCTGGAGCTGGTTACAGCGGGACCGCCGTTCGGTCTGGAGCACTATCGCCTAGACGAAAGCGGCGAGTTCGTTCGTGTCAGCGCCATTCCAGAATTGGCCGCCACGGACGGAAACTTCCCGAAGCCCGTTTACTCACTGAAGTCCTTCAGACGCCCGGGAAGCGACCGCGATAACTTGATTGTCACGAATGCCGAGAGCCAGTGGATTTGGGTGCTTCGACCCGACGAGAGTGGCGTGCTCAATGTCGATTTGAGCTCGATCGTGAGCGTTGAGACGCGTGCGGATGAAAACGTGTTCGACGTGGAAGTCGGCGCTCTCACCTCTCCCCGTGCAGGAGGTCTTCCAGATCTCGTCACGGCGCACAGAAACTTCGGCACCGTCGAGATCCGCCGCGGCACGCTCTCCGGTGAAAAACTCAGCTTCTCGGCAGAACCCATCCAATCGATCGCAGTGCCGGGCGGGCCGCGCGATGTCGAGATCCTGGACTTGAACGACGACGGTTGGAATGACGTCGTCGTTGTCCTACGAAATCTCGACCGCCTAATCAGCTACGAAAACCGCCAGGGCACACTGACGCCGACAGCGGAGATGCCGATCGGTCAAAGCCCTCGCGAGGTCGCAGTCGGAGACTTCAATCGCGACGGCGACGTCGACCTTGCAGTCATCAACCGGGTCTCAGAAGACGTGAGCTTGCTGATCGGCGATCCCGGCAGCGTCGGCTTCAGCGCCCTCGACCAATTCTACCTTGTTGACGGTGAAGTGGCGGGGCTTCGCGTCGTCGACATGAACGGTGACAACCGCGATGACGTTGTGCAGCTCCATCGAGCCTCAGGAGAGCTCACGGTGAGACTGGCGACCGAGAGCGGCCTTCTTTCGCCACCGGTGTTCTATCCCATGGGTTCCTTTCCATCTGCAGTTCGTATCATCGATGTCAACGGCGACGGAATCGCCGACGCAGTCACGGCGAACTTAGGTGAAAAGAACAGTCGCGGTGGCCTTTGCGTCCGACTCGGCCGAGCAGATGGCAGCCTTGGGCCAGAAGTTCAATTCCGGCTACCGGAGAATGAAAACGGGCGCCTGTTTGCTCTGGCAGCGGCAGACTTCGACGGCGATAGCACCGTCGACATCGCTGCCGGATTCCTCGATTGTCGACTCGGTTTCTTTCGGGGAAGCGGTGACGGTTCTTTCGAATTCACGCGCGAATTCGAATTCGTCTACGAAGCCCGAGATATGGTGGCGGCCGATTTGGATCTCGATGGCGACATCGACCTTGCGGGCGCGTCATATAGCGGCGACATGGTGGTGGTTGAAAACCGCGGCGACCTCATGACCGGCGAAAGTCTGCCGCGAAGAATCTTCTCGTCGCCGACAGAGGATAAATTCGGCGCGACCGAGATCGAGGCGGAGGACCTCAACGGAGACGGTGTTCTCGACCTCATCTTAGGTAGTGGCGACGGCGCGCTCGTCTATTCGGGGGGCCCAAGCCTCCTATTCACCTTGACGGAGGACACAGCAGTATCGGGCAGTGCGGCTTTCCCCGCCTCGAGCGTCGCGTTCGGAGACTTCGATGGCGATGGCCAAAACGACTTCGCCATCGGCTGCCAGATTCTCTCGTGCGTGACTCTGTTGACGCGATCTGACGAGACTGGAGTCTTTGTTCCCGCTCTCACGGTCGATGTTCCGTCTGGCCAGCACATCGCCACCGGCGACCTTGATGGTGACGGCCAAGTTGATCTCATAGGCTCGGGCGATGCACTGTGGACGGCGTTGAGCAGTCGACGTGCAGAGGCGGCGTCACCGCGCATCCTCGAAGGCAACCGTAGTCCGATCGGGGCAGTGACCATCAACGAAATCCTCGCGTCGAACGACGACTTTCCCGTCGCGCCTGACGAAGGCCGCCGCAGCGAGTGGGTCGAAGTCTTCAACGCCTCAGAAACAGCGGTCAACCTTGCGGGCTGGGCGCTAGTCCTTGAGCGCAAGAACGACGGCGAGATTCAGAGACTTGGGTTCGCTTTCCCTCCCGCCCAGCTCGAAAGTCGGAGCCACCAGCTAGTTTTCTTCTCGAGAGCTGAGGAAAGATCGGAATTCCACACCGGTTTCAGGTTGCCTGCGGAAGGTGCCAAGCTGTCGCTTCTGGCGCCCGACGGAACGACTGCCGACTTCGTCGACTATCCTGAGCAAGAGACGAACGTCTCCTACGCTCGATATCGCGATGGACTCCACTCGTTCGTTTTCAATCTATTCCCCAGCCCAGGTGCGGAGAACACTGACAACGGTTCAGTCTCACCCTCGCTCAGCCTCAGCGCAGTCGGTGGTGAGGCTACTGGACGGCGCAGAGGATCGTACGTGGCTGCGATGGCAGGAGAGCCGATCCGTTTCTATGCCAAGGCTGACGACGACATCGGAATCGTCAGCGTCAGTGTTCTATTCCGACGAATCGACGTGCCCAGCGAGACTCGGCGCATCATCCTCTTCGACGATGGCCGGCATGCCGACGAAGAGCCGCAGGATGGCGTCTTTTCGGGACTGCTGGAACCGGGGCTGCCCGCTGGAGCAAGCATTCGATTCCTCTTGGAAGCAGTCGACCTAAGTGACAACGTCGAGACTCTTCCAGACGAAGATTCAGGCCTCGTCGCCACTGAAGACACCGGCGACCTCTTCAGCATGGCAGTGGGCGATGGCCTCCCGCTTGAGATCTCGGAAATGGTGGCGTCCAACACAGACGGTCTCGTCGATGAAGCAGGAGGCACCCCCGACTGGGTCGAGGTACGTAACTGTGGCGACCAAGTTCTCAAACTCGATGGAGTCTTTCTCGGCGAGAGGTTTCCCGTCAGCGACGACTGGTTTTGGTTTCCGGCCGGAATCGAGCTAAGTCCGGGTGAAGCGACCGTTGTGTTTTGCGATAACAACCCCGACCAAGGCCCGCTTCATGCACCGTTTCGTCTCGACAAGGATCGTGGTCAACTTATGCTGGGTGTGACGACGAACGAGGGTTCTCCCCTCGTCGTCGACGCAGTCAACTATGGACCGCAGACCGACGATGTTGCCTGGGCACGGTCAGGATGCGGTGGCTCGTTCTCGTTCCGACCCCCGACTCCTTTCGCAGCCAATGTGCCGCAGACAGTGGCACGTGGCGACGCGGACGCGAGCGGCAAACTCGATCTCGCCGACGCGATCGCGAGCCTTAACTATCTATTTCGCAGTGGGACGATCGCATGCGCCGAGGCTGTCGACGTGAATGCGGATGGTCGGACAAACGTCACCGATCCGATTTTCCTCCTCCTGCACCTGTTTGCGTCGGGGGACGCACCGATTGGCGATGTGGCGTGCCGTTAGTTTCCACCGAACTCAACAGCCGCTCAGAAAACTGCCCCGGTCGGGACGCCAAAGGACAGATGTGCGGTCCGCCCCCCGTGTGGGTCGCAGCAATCGTTGCCGGAAGTTCAGAGATCTTCATTCGACGACAAATGCGTCAGATCGGCCGTGACCGAGGTCATAGCCATGCGCCGACAGGGCGGCAAACATACTCTGGGAAGGTTCGGCTCGTGACGTCACGGCATGTCTCCTCGACTACTTGGATCTCTGTGCTCGCGCCACGCCACCGAGTTCGAGGAGACTCACGCCGGGTTGTTCACAAGAGCGGAGTCACCGAGGTACTCAGCCCCGTTCTCACAATGTTCGTCTGAACAGGCTTTTGCCGAGGGAGATCGCCGCCGCTAGCGCTAGCGCTAGGAGCTCCACTCAGGAGGCTGCTGCCATGCTGCTCGTATGCTTGTTACTCGCTTTGACACCCGTCAACCGCACTGGCGAAAGCTGGCAAGTCTTTGTCGACCCGACGCTGTCCGCCGAACCTGCCATTCGCGCCGCGGTGGACGATTTGCAACGTGCAGGGAAAGAACTGGGTATCGAGTTTCTCGAAGTCGGCCAACCACCCGAAAGGCTCGAGTCGGTGGTGATCGTGGGGTCGTCCATTGGGAACCCGATTGTTGCCGAGCTGGTGCAACGTGGAACCATTCAGCTCGATCCGCTGGATAGCGATCAAGGGTACCGAATCCACACCGTGACAACCGAGCGCGGCGGGCCGACCGTAGTGGTGACCGGTCGCTCCGTGCTCGCATACACCAACGGGCTTTACTGGCTCTGGGATCGACTACGCGTTCACAAACGGATTCCCAAGCTCAACACTGTTCGGGAACCGGTCGGATCGGTTCGTCTGACTGGAGCGCGAAGCGAGGCGGAGATCCGCAACGCGCTCCGGTTTGGCGCCACGTGGGTGTCCGGAGGGAACACTCTAGACCTCGTCCCGTGGGACGTCGAACCCGAGGCTTCGCGCAACGCACAGAATCGCCGGCAGCTGGCGAAGTTGATCGACCGAGCCCACGCGTTCCATCTGAAATACCTCGCCGCGGGCGACGAGATTTCATACCACCCGTCGCTGCTGGAGGGAACGAAGGCGAGACGCGATCCGGCCGACCCTCGGATCTGGAACGCGCTTCAAGAGAAGTACCGACGCCTCTTTCGTACCATGCCTGAACTGGACGGTGTGCAGATCCGAACCGGTGAACTGACACGAGTGCACGGACGCTACCGACCGTTCGACGTGATGCACGAACCCAAGGAAAGCGACTGGACGTTGGAGCGCCGTTACCGGACGTTTCTCAAGAAGCTGCATGAAGTCGTAGTCGGTGAGTTTGCGAAGATCTATTTCCATCGGACGTGGGTGACCACTGCGAACGAGCAGCACTCGGATCCGGACGTCTACAGGGCGATCTTCACGAGTCAGGTCCCCACCGAAAACCTCTTCTTATCACCTTACATGAGTCTCGCAGACCGCTGGTACTACCAGCCGTTCAATCCGACATTCAACCTGACGCCGCACAAGATGGTCGCGCTCTTCTCCACGCTCGACTATCACGCGCACGCTGGAGTGAATGTCTTTCCCTCTTTTCCTGGCCAATACCATCAGGGCGGACTGCAGATGATTCTTGCGGCGAATGAGACGAATCTCGTCGGGGCACACTGGGGGGCGCCGAACCCGGAGGAGTGGAGTACGCGAGCGGTCACGGGCTACACGATCTATCGCCTGATGTGGAACCCGGATGAAGACCTTCGAACGATCGCCCAGGACTTTGCAGCGATCCACGTCGGAAGGAAAGCAGCGGCAGAGCTGGCCGAGATTCTACTCCTTTCGTACACGGCATACAGAGATGGAATCTACATCAAGCCGGTTGCTGAAAAGATCCGCGGCAATACACTTCCCCACCTGCGCCTCACATCATTCAAGAGAATAGGGATTCCGGAAGTCGACCGGGGGCGGGGTCACATCGATTGGCTGCGCCGCTCGATGTTCGAGCCGTCGATCGACGAGACCGAGGAAGCCATAGCGCATCTCGACCGAGGACTCGCCGCGGCCCATGAGATGTACTCCCGCTACAAACGTGTCGAATCGCTCATCGAGGATCGAGAACTGGCTGAACACATCGGCAACAGCCTGGAGCTGACTCGCGGGCTGATCGAGACGAACAACGCCTACGTGAAAACCTGCTATGCCTACTTCGCTTATCGTAACGAACCAAACAACGCGACGAAGACCGCCCTGGCGGGCGCCCTCAAACAGCTCGAGACGGCGAGCAGTCGTTTTCGTGCCGCACCGGAGTTCTGCTACGATCTGGCCGGCGTGAATCAGCTTGCCGAAAACGCTCGCCAGGCTCTCGAGGACCTAGCCAAGGCGGAAGCGCTCCTCGCCGAAGCGCCAGATACGGAGTCGCTAGAGGAAACGATCCGCCAATGGTCGGAGCGAAGTGCACAGAGATTGAAAACAAAGAGAAGCAAAGCGAAACGATTCTTTCGATGGCGCGCGCGAGTCGACGGTCGCGACATCGTGCACGTCCGAGCAAATCAAGCGACGATCGAACATGTCGAGGCCGACCCGATCGTCGACCTTGGCCACGAATTCTTTGAGTCGCTGCCAGAAAGACCGGTGACCGTCTTTGTGAAAGATTTGGCATCACCCGAATCGGACCCGTTCGTGCTGGAACAACCGACCGCCGCCAACGACTATACGGCGAAAATCTACCTCTTCGACAGGTTGCCGAGCTACAGTTGGTGGGAGTTCGAACTGTACTACGTCGACGAGGATCCGTTCGAGCATCGCCTCGCGCCACCTTGGCAAAAGCGGTAGCCTACACCCCCTCTCAGCGCCGATCTCTTAGTCCAGGCAAAAGACGGATTGGAGACGAGAGAGAACCCGGAGGCGATGCGAACCCCGGTGAATCGATACCGCTCATCGAGCGATAGATAGCCAGACTCAAGGCGACCCCGTCGACTCTCGCCGCTGGAGCTTCCACACATCGCTCTGCATGTTGTTTCCAGCAACGACCCACAGGGCGTCCTTGTAGACGAAGACGCTCGCGGCGTGTCGTGGTGCCCACGGTGTGTTCGGGACCTCGCGCCAAGAAACGCCATCTTCGGAATGCCAAACATCGCGTCGATTGCTCTGATTCCAGCCTTCGAGGAGCCACATACGCTCGTCGAAAACGGCGACTTCGTGGTACTGCCTTGGCGTCCATGGGGCCTTTTCGACGTGACGTGTCCACCGCAATCCATCACGCGAGCTCCATACGTCTTGAAAAAACTTCCGCTTCGGAAACTTCGGAGTGTCATAGACGCCCCCTCCGAGCAGCCACACACGCCCCTTGAACACGACATTCCCACCGATCATGCCACGTGGCGCCCAATGCGGTGCGGGCTGCGGTGCGCCGCTGACGCGGACCTGCTGCCAATCAACACCGTCCGTTGAATTCCAGACGTCGTCATAGAAACGGTGATCAGCCGCAGCAAACTGCGGCAGGGTCTGACCACCTATCACCCAGATCTTCCCGTCAAACACCACGGTTGTGTGAAGCACGCGCGGCCCCCACTCGACCGTGTCGGCGATTCGGGTCCACACTCGCCCGTCGGCAGAGTTCCAGATGTCGTTCTGGTAGTGCCCCTGGTTAGCGTCCCCTCCAACGATCCACATCTTGCCTTTGAAAACGACGTAGCCAGCAGTGTGTCGCCCCTCCCAATCGGACTTGGCGTCGAAGCTCGCGTCGAGAAACGTGTTCGGCTTCACGAGCGTCCAATCCGAGCCATTCTCCGAGCTCCACACCTCATTGTTGCAGATGCGTGGAAAATGCTTCTTGTCGCGAGGATTCCAGCCACCGAGCAGCCACATGCGCTCCTTAAACACGAGTGCGCCTGCGCCGTCGCGCGGAGCGAAAGGAGCGTCCGAAGTGACCTGATCCCAAACGTAGGTCGAGTCCGACGCTTGTGAGTCAGGCCCACGGGCGGACAAGGAAGACCACGAAAGCGCCGCCCCTGTCACGACCACTCTCACCAGGTTGACGTGAAAAGTAGAAGTCATGGAAGCACCTCAGAGGAGTTCAACACTTCCGCCGTGGCTCTGAAACGGCAGCTTGGGAAAACGAGCGACCGCGACATCAGACCCCATGGCGACAAGAAAAGGCGAGCGAAAACAGCGTGGAGTTCAGCAGCAACGGCTTCGTTTGGGTCTCACGATATCCGGCAGGTGGGTTACAGCGTTTTTACCGCTACTCGCGCCGCAGCTGTTCCGAGAATCGGCGCAACAATTCTCACGGCAGAATTCCAGGGTCGTCCACCCATAGCGATCTTGGATAGGCCTAATTCGCCTCGCAGCACCCGCTTTTTACGTGCTGAAAACGGTACGCGACGACGGATGCTCGTCGCTGGTCAGCGGACATTTATGCGGAATAGCCTTTGCAGCAACTCGCGGCAGCAGAATGGTTTCTGTTCTGCCGATCTCAGTTCTAGGGGAGACGGCATCGAGGAGTGTAAGGTTGAACTTTCTGATCGTCCTAGGCGTCCTCATTCTGCTGACAGCACTTCTCGTTTTTCTTAGTGTTTGGCAGCAGAAGATCGAGGACCTGCAGAGAGAACGCGTCATCGCAGACCTGCGTGACGCCAAGGAACGCGGCACTGACCGTCCGATCGCGCAGCATCCTCAGATTGATGAACAAGCGTGCATCGGCTGCGGTAGCTGTGTTGCCGCATGTCCTGAGGATGGTGTCCTCGGACTGGTCGATGGCATTGCTCGAGTCATCCACGGTTCACGCTGCATCGGGCATGCGCTGTGCGAAGAGGTGTGCCCGGTCAACGCGGTTAAAGTAAGCCTTGGAGACATCTCGTCTCGGACAGATATTCCGTCTCTCTCCGAGTCGCTCGAGACCTCCGTTCCTGGAGTCTACATCGCCGGAGAGCTCGGCGGTTTCGCACTCATCCGCATCGCGGTCGAACAAGGTACGAAGGCCGTCAGCGCGATCGCTCTCGAACTAGGAAGCCGAGGGTCAACGCGTCGCCCGGGCGTCTTCGACGTCCTCATCGTTGGCGCGGGCCCAGCCGGGTTCGCTGCGTCGCTCAGGGCCAAGGAATGCGGCCTAAGTCACGTCACCATCGACATGGACGACATAGGCGGCACCGTACGAAAGTACCCACGTCGCAAGCTGACGCTGACGGGTCCGGTCACCCTACCGCTCTACGGCCCCGTCAAGAAACGAGAGTTCCTCAAGGAGGAGTTGATCGAGTTTTGGGAAAGCGTCGCGCGAAAGTTCGACTTGACAATCCACTCTGGAGTGAAGCTCCTCGGCGCCAAACATGACAAGGGATGCTTCGAGGCGCAGACTTCAAAAGGCGTCGTTCGAGCCAAACGAATTGTTCTCACGCTCGGAAGACGCGGCACTCCACGACGCCTCGGCGTGCCCGGCGAGGATCAAGAGAAAGTTCTCTACCAACTCGTCGATGCGGCCACCTACACCAACGAGAAGATTCTCGTCGTGGGTGGTGGCGACAGCGCAATCGAAGCGGCTACAGCACTAGCGGAGCAAAACGGAAACACTGTCACTCTATCCTATCGGCGCCACAACTTCTTTCGTCTGAAGGCACGCAACCAAGAACGCATCGAGCGATATGCAAGAGACGGACGCGTCAAGATAGTCTTCAATTCCGTCGTGGAAAGAATCGATCCCGACAGCGTCACGCTTTCGATCAGCAAAGACGACGTACGCCGCAACAAACAGTTGCCGAATGACTACACGTTGATCTTCGCAGGTGGCGAACCACCCTATCCGCTCCTACATAGCCTTGGCATACAGTTCGGTGGCGAAAGTGACGGGTCGACCGAAACGGAATCACCAGCGACTGTGACGACGACGGAATCATGAGCGAACCGCGACACGGACGACGACGACGACGACGACCAGCTACGTCCTTCGACACGTCCAATGTCCAAGGCGACATCCCGGTCGTGATCGTTCCAGACGACGTCGACATCGCCGCCGTCCGACGAATGGATGAGTTCCTCGCCAAACGAGTCCAGAGACGCGAACGTGAACTAGCACAGATCGAAAGAGAGCTCGACGCTGAGATCGGCGAAGAGATTGCACTCGAGGAAGCTGCAGCTGGGACGCTTCTCGCTCCCGTGCGGCTCGCTAGATTCGCAGCGATCACCGCTGCAGGGTTGTTGCTCACTCTTTTCGTTGTCGGCTGGGGCTACTATGTCCTGCCGGCTGCAAACCGTCCATTCCACTACTATCACCACTTGCTGCGACCGTCAGGCCCGCTGGGTCTGACGCTCGGAATCGGCGGTACTCTCATCATGATCGCCAGCCTGGCGTATCTTCTGCGGAAGCGCTTCGTCAGCCTGGCCCGTATCGGCAGTCTGCAGGCGTGGATGGGCTTCCACGTGTTCGCTGGCGTCTTGGGACCAGCTATCGTGCTCTTTCACGCAGCATTCGTTCCAACAAGCGCCGTGGGAACTCTCGCCCTGGTCGCCATGGCCATCGTCGTCGCCAGCGGCGTGATCGGGCGCTACCTCTTCGCTCATGTACCACGCTCAATCGAAGGGCGCGAACTCGAATTTGAGGACGTCAGACGTCGCTTGATCGTCTATCGGAGAAAGCTGATGTCGCTGGGGGTCAGTCCCAAGCTGCTCCGCATCGACGCACCGACTCCGAAAGGCGGACGTTCTCCATGGTTAATCCAAGCGATCATACGAGTTTTGCGAGGCGACCACGAGACCCGACGCGAGTACGAACGCGTCAAGCGATCAATTCTCCGCAACCCCGAACTCGGCGAACGAGGCGAGAGCATTCTACTGCTCGTCAGGAGGCTGTGCTCCGAGCGCGAGTGGATGATTCGCTACCGTGAACTGCACAAGCTCATGGGTGCGTGGAGATTTCTTCATCGCTGGCTTGCCATCGTCCTCCTTGCAGCTGTGATCTTCCACGTCCTCATTGCTGTGAAGTTTGGCAATCTGTGGATCTTTGGAGGGGGGAACTGATGCTTCTGAATCCCCGCACCCCCCTCATCATTGGCACCGTCCTCATCTTTCTCCTCGGCGCCCTGGTGACCGTGAACGCCCCGATGCCAAACCAGCTGTCGGCTACGCACGGAAGCATCGAAGGGATGTCGACGCTCGCAAGCTGCAGCAACTGTCACGATGAGTCCGGAGTTGGAAAAGCGTGTCTCAACTGTCATACCGAGATCGCCTCGCAGCTGAACGAGAAGTCGGGATACCACCACTTCCTACTCGGGGGCAAGGAGGTCTCGTGCGCTGGGTGCCACGGCGAGCACTTCGGCACCGACTTCCCGCTCGTTAGTAAGCTGTCATGGGGAGCCCAGAGCTCCCAAGCGTTCAAACATCCACACGTTCAGTTCGATCTGACCGGAAAGCACGCTCGGCTGGAGTGTCAGGAATGTCACGTCGCCCAACGCGATGACACGTTTTCTCTTCCCAGTTTTCCCAACTTCCCGCGCAAGCGCTCATTCCTCGGCTTAAACCAAGACTGCATCAGCTGCCACGAAGACATCCACTCAGACGGCCTATCGAGTGAGTGCAGCTCTTGCCATGGCCAAGAAGTCTTTCGACCAACGACTGAGTTCCAACACGATACGCACTTTCCCCTCAAAGGAGGCCACGAACAGCTTCCATGCAGCGACTGCCATGTACTTCCACATCCCGACACACCGAAAAAACCGATGCCATTTCCCTTCGACAAGGTGCAAGGAACGACATGCGTAGAGTGCCACAACTCACCGCACCACGCTCCATTCACGGACGACTGTTCAAGCTGTCATGACGGAACGCACCCGCAGTGGAGGCAGGCGATCACCAGGATGACAACGGAGAAGCACGCGGCGACCGGTTTTCCTTTGACGCATCCGCACGACCGCGTCTCATGCGATCGATGTCATCCGTCAGATCTGCCGTTCAGCGAACGTCATCCCGACCCGACGTCGCCTGGGTACCAGCGACGGCCCGATATGTGTCGCGGCTGTCACGAGGATGTCCATCGCGGACAATTCAGCGACAGGTATGGTCGTTGTCTCGACTGTCACGACAGCCATAGTTTCTTGCCAACCCTGTTCAGCCACGACGATCACGCAAAGGTGTACGAGCTAACAGGGTCTCACGCCGCAACTGCATGCGTTGCGTGCCACACGTCGAACCTCCAAACACACACGCGGCAGTTCGTTGGTACCACTCGAGAGTGCAAGCTCTGTCACAAGAACCCACATGGCGATCAGTTCCATGACACTCTGGTCGAAGGAGACTGTGACGCATGCCATGGAAGCGTTGCCGACACCTTCTCGATTCGTCCCTTCGATCACGATCGGCGCACGTCGTATCCGCTCAAAGGAGCTCATGCAAAGGCCGAGTGCAACGACTGCCATGTCGAGATTCTCACACCCCTACATGACACTTCCGCACTCGTGAGGCGCTACAAAAAGACGCCAACGGAGTGTTCTTCCTGCCACAAAGACGCCCACTACGGTCAATTCACAGAGTCCGGGCAAGAGAATTGCAGCCGTTGTCACGCATCGACTGAGAGTTGGAAAGAAACAATCTTCGATCACAACACGCAAGCCCGTTTTTCCCTAGAAGGCGTGCACGCGAAGGTTGAGTGTTCTCGTTGTCACATGGAGGTCGCACTTCCCAACGGCGGCGCCGTCGTGCAGTACAAGCCGATCGGAAGAGTGTGTGGAGATTGTCATGAGATTCCCGAAGACGCTCAGCGCTAGTCGCTTCGGCAAGCTCTTTCCCGTCGTCCTCTGGGCTGGTTGGGCCATTGTCTCTTTGACATGTGAGACAGTGGTTCCGCAGCAGAGCTGGAGTCGAAAGTGGGGTCCAATGGTTCCCCACACCCAGTTTCCTGGCGATTGCGGCATCTGCCACATTCCGGAGCGCTGGGATGTTCTCCGGGAAGACTTCCACTTTGACCACGAGAAAGAAACGGGATACCGACTTGAAGGGGCGCACACCACTGCCGCCTGCCTGAGGTGCCACAACGACCGCGGCCCCGTCGAAGTCTACCTAAGCCGCGGCTGCGGCGGCTGTCACGTCGACTCGCACAAGGGATCTCTCGGTAGCGAATGCACCCGATGTCACAACCAAAGCACATGGCATCCCACAGGAATCATCGGCGAACACGCACGGACTCGATTCTCGCTCGTCGGGCTTCACGCCCTCGCTCCGTGTGAGTCTTGCCACGATCGAGCCACATCCGGCGACTTTCGCGGTGCCCCCGTTGATTGTCACGGGTGCCACCAGCTGGATGCCGCGAGGGCATTCCCCAACCACGTGATCAACGGCTGGGTTGTCGACTGCGAACGCTGCCACACCGCCTCCAACTGGGACGCGGACGAGATCAACCATGACTTTTTCCCACTGGTGGGAGGCCATGCAGGGCTCGACTGCACGCAGTGCCATGTCAACGGTCTCTTCGCCGGTCTCAATCCAGATTGTTTCGCGTGCCACCAAAACGACTACATCGCGGCGCCGAACCACGTCGCACAGAACTTCTCAACCGACTGCGCTCAATGCCACAACATCTTCGCATGGCGGTGAACCTCGACTCGACGTCATCGCCTGACTGACATGAACGTGCTTGCTACTATGGCAAAAGATCCACTCCGCTCACAGACTCCAAGTCGCTTCGCCGCAGCCCTCGCGCTGCTGGCGTTCGCTGTGGCGACGCATTCGCATCGGTCTGTCGGAGCGGCCGAGGAGCGGATCAAGATCGACTGCCAAATGCTGTACGAGACCGCGGACGGAATCTACGTCGATGTAGGAACGGAATCTGGACTCAAGAAGAACTCTCAAGGGTGGCTTGAGATGGACGGGCGACAACTCGCGCGAATCGAAATCGTCAACGTCGCGTCGCGCTCGACGTTTCTCCGCCTCCTATCAGACAAGCCGCAAGTGTTCCCGCGATCCGGAGACCGACTCAGCCTCACGGTGAGTGACATCACTCGCAAAGAAGAGACGGACCGCGATCGTTCCCCTACACTGAAGGGGGAGAACCGCGACGGCGAATTCGTTCCCCTTCTAGCGCCGCCCGATATGGGAGAAGTAGCGGAGACCGAAACGGAGAACGTTTTTCATGGTCGACTCAGCGTCCGACAACTGTTTCAACTGACTTCGGACGACGACGTCAACGCGTTTGCCACGCACGTGGGTTCGTCGGGAAGTATCGACAGAATTCGTGGTACGCCTTGGTCACTTGAATGGTCTGGCAACGTCATCTACCGAGATGGGGTTGCCTTCGAAGACACTCGAGACTTCCAAGAACCGAGACTCGAACTCTATCGTCTAGTCATGTCACGTCGATTCGACGATCATAGCTTCGTCCGCATCGGACGATTCATTCCACGAGAGTTGCCTTCGGTTGGATTCCTCGATGGCGCTCAAGTCGAGAAACGACTCACCGACAAATGGCATCTCGGTGCCATGGTCGGCTTGAAACCGACCAGGTCGAACCTCGACCTCTCGGTCAAGGAGCCAACAGCGGCAACGTACACCACGGTCGAGGCTGGTGGCGACGGCTCTGTCTACTACTCCGGAACCGCCGGCGTCCTGTTTTCTCTTTTCGACGGCGAGGCTGACCGCCTTGCGGTGCTTAGCGAACAGCTACTACAGCTCGGCCGGCTGTCGATCCTCTCGAGTGCCGAGGTCGACATCGACGTTGGTGGTGCTGAAGCTCGAGACGGACCACGATTGACTCGACTCGACATCGTCGGGTCCTATCCGTTCGCTTCGTGGTTTACTCTGCGCGCAGGTGTCGATCGATTCGAGCTGCCTGACACGGCAGCTCAAAGGTCAATCTTACCGCTGAGTTTCTTCGACGAACTAGAGTTCCTGGACCGAGGCTATTGGAGATACTTTGTGGGCGCGTCTCATGATCTCCCGCTCAATCTCCGCTTGAGCGAAGAGATCTCGGTGACGGATTCGGAAGTGGACGACTACTCACCCCGCTGGAACGTAAGCCTGACACGATTTGGCCTACCGTTTATGAGCGACGCGAGCGCCACGATCACTGTTTTTAACTTCGAAAGTCCGACACTCGACGGCTTTGGCGGGCGCCTGTCCGCCCACCTCCCCTTCCTCAAGCACCGCCTTCTCATCGACCCCTCGGTCTCGTTTCGATTGATCGAGATGGACGGATTCGGAAACGAATTTGAGGTCGTCGACACCACGGTCCGTACCCATTGGGTTCTTTCTTCCTCTTGGACGCTCTCGGCCGGAGTCTCGTACGCCTTCACAGACGAAGCCGAGCGCGCACTCGTCGACTTCGCGTTGACGTTCCGCTGGTAATCGCGCAGCGGCCTACAAAGAAACTGGCGGCGCGGCAGGAAGATTTCGGCGCACACACCCAAGGATTTCCTCCCCATCTGGCTTTCGGGCACGTCGAACCGTCAGCGAGGTGTGAGCCGCGACGTCTCTCCAACCCGTTCGTTTGCAACGCCTTGCTTTTCATCGCCCACACTGCTTCACAACTTCACTCGAGTGTCCAAATCCCCAACGATTGGCCGGCTCGTTTCTTGCCGGTAGAAGCGAGGAATCTACAGCTGACATCGCGGAGCGTCGTCGAATGCAACTCACCCTGTTCGGGCTCAGTCATCACTCAGCCCCTGTCGAAATCCGAGAGCAGTGGGGACTCTCCTCTCAGCGCTCGCGGGAATTACTCGGAGAGTTTCGATCGAGCTCGAATGCCGAACATCTGATCGTGTCGACGTGCAATCGAACGGAATTCTATCGCTGCGAGCCGTACAAACACGCACTTTCCGACAACGCACGCCAGCAATCGTTGGCGTTTGCCGCGCAAGTTCGACACCTGATGAATCCGGACCTCAGCGCTCCGATTCCGCTGCAGCATTACTACATTCATCGCGACCGCGATGCAGTCCGTCACCTCTTTCGTTTGGCGGCAGGTCTCGACAGTGCGCTCATCGGTGAATCTGAAATCCTTCGCCAACTGCGCGCCGCGTTGAAAATAGCTGTAGAGTCGGACTGCGCGCGCGAACAGTTCACCCGCCTGGTTCCAGCAGCTCTTCGCGTCGGAAAGCGAGTTCGCACTGAGACAAAGATCTCTCGTGGATCTATGACGCTGGGTCAGGCGGCTCTACAGCTTTGTCGCAAAGCTCTTGGAAAGCGCCAGCATCTATCGCTGCTCGTGGTCGGCTCTGGCGCCGTCGCTAGGGCTGCAGCCAGAGCGTTTATGGGCGAAGTACAAGAATGCGTTGTTGTCAATCGGACTCTCTCTCGAGCTCAAGACCTCGTCAGGGAACTTGGCGCCGAACGTGCGATCGGATGGTCCTCTATCGAGACGGGACTGGCCTCCGCCGATGTCGTCCTCGCCTCCACCAGTTCCGACCATCTATTGCTGAAGCGGAGTCAAATCGAACGAATTCAAATGGAGCGTGGTCAACGGCCGTTCGTCCTCGTAGACCTCGCAGTGCCGCGCGATGTCGATCCCGAGTGCCGTGCAGTTCCCGGTGTCCATCTCTTGAACATCGATGATCTCAACGCAGTAGTCCGCGAGAACGCTTTGGCACGACGCGGCGAGGTCCCGGACGCAGAAGATATCGTCACACAGGCCATTGAATCGTTCGAGTCGCACAGCTCGTATCTCCAGGTTGAGCCAGTCATCCGCCATCTTCTCGAACGCTTCGAAGAAATTCGACTTGGCGAGATGCAAGCGTTCACGCATCGCTTTCCTCCACAATGTCACACGCTCGTCGACGAACTCACAACTTCTCTCGTCAGGAAGCTGCAGCACTTCCCGATTCAGAAACTGAAGTCGTTACGATCCGAGAGCGGACTGAAACCAGATGAGATCGCGTTGATCCGCCGCCTCTTTCGGGAACAAGTGTGACCGTGACCGGTCTCGCACATGGTCCGAAAAAGCACATCGAAGCGCCCCTCGATCTCACCGTTCATCATGGGTCCGAATTCTCCACACTAGGAAGGAAGCGGGGCAACTCTCAGCGCCTTGCACTCGAGCGTAACAGACGCTTAATCAACGACTTGAACTGTTCGTGATCGCTTTGGCCGAAGAGTTGCGCAGGGACCGGAGACCACGTCTCGCCGTGTGTCGTGCACCGAGACGATGTTCCAGGCGCGTAGCACTTGCCCCGACTGGACTCAGGCAGTCCATCAAGGCTTGTGCGAGAGGAAAAACGAAAGGCCAAGCGAATGTCGCGGCTGACGCAAGGACTAGGGACCCTGGCACTGGTATCGATACTGTCAGTGCTAACAGGGTGTTTCGACTCAGATTCCAATGGCAACCCAACGATTGTTGCCGCTGCCGCTGAATCATGTATGGGCTGCCACAACGGTGCTCTCCATGACGACTACGCTGGCACAGGGCTGGAGAATCCGCACCCGTTTCCTGGCGCCGCGACGCTTCGCTGCACAACGTGTCACGGCGGCAACGGCCAGGGATCTGGCGTCTCCGACAGTCACATTCCGCCACCTCCGGAAATCGGCGACGAAGTCAACCTGACCAACAATCGACTCGCATACTTCAATCGCCTGACCCTCACTGGCATCGACAAGTTCGCCGACTACCAGGTGAACGGTGTCACCTATACCGCGACCGACTACCTGCAATTCATCAATCCCGGAGACCTGCGCGTCGTCACTCAACAGCGCGGCTGCGGCTCCTGCCATGCGTCACACGCCGAGTGCGTTGCCAAGAGCGCCCTCGCGACCGAAGTCGGGATCCTCTCGAGCTCCATGTTCACGCTCGGCCTTCCGAATCAGGTTCCAGAGAACCAGGGACTTTACTTCGACACGGCGTCTGACTTTGCATTTCGAGCCGTTCAGGATGCGAACTTCGATTTTAACACCGCAAGCTTCGGCGCCGTTGGGCGTTTGCTCGAGTTCCCGGTGTACAGTCGCCGCGGTGGTACCGGGCCGCTCGACATGGATGAAAACCCGCTGTATGACTCGACGCAGCTCGCCAACTACCTGCAGGCGGACAACTCCGTCGTTCCGAACTCGCCTCTGGCGAATGTTTTTCACGAGCAAGTCGCGTTCACGTGCGGCGATTGCCACCTCGGCAGCGCCGGAGCGAATAATCGCTACGGGGACTATCGGTCGTCTGGCTGCACAGCGTGTCACATGCGCTACAGTCTCGATGGCCGGAGCTATAGTACGGATCCAAACATTCGTAAGAACGAGCCTCTCGACCCGGACGACATTGATCCCCCCGAGCGACCGCACGTTCGGCGCCACATGATCACCAGCGTCGCCCAGACACTGGCCACCGGAGAGCAAGTTCAAGGCATCGACGACTACACCTGCGCCGGCTGTCATCAGGGATCGAATCGAACCGTGATGCAGTTCTGGGGTATAAGACTCGACCAGAATGCCGACTTGCGTAATCGAGTGCAGTACCCCGCAAACCCATCTTTCTTCAGGAATACCTTTGGTGACACTCGTCTCTTCGATCCAGTCGTCAACAACCGAACGTTCAACGGCCGCAATGCCAATCAGTACATCTTGATCGAAGATTACGACGGTGACGGTCTCGACGACACTCCCGCTGACGTTCACTACGATGCGGGCATGGGCTGCATCGACTGCCACGGCAGCCACGACCTTCACGGCGGCACGATCGGCACCGACGGTGAGATTGTCAGCCGACAGGAGCAGGCAGTATCTATTGCTTGCGAAGACTGTCACGGGACCGTCGACGCCTATGCACAGACGACTACCGGAATCACCTACTCTGGTCAGCCGGCTGAAGTCGGAGTCGATTCCGAGGGAAACAGCATGCGTCATGTGACGCTTGAGTCGGACGGAAACTACTACCTCACGAGTCGCTTGACTGGGAATCGACATTTCATCCCGCAGACGCGTGATACCGTGGTCGACACCGGACGCGTCGATCCGTTCAACGGCGAAGCCGTCTACAGCGAACGCGCGTCGTACTCCATGGGGCGTGCCGACGGAGATCCGTCGACTGGAATCGGCCCACAACAGGTGACTCCTGGAGCGGTCGGTGCTGGTTTCAGTCACATGGACAACATGAGCTGCGTTTCATGTCATGCTTCGTGGACCAACAACTGCATCGGGTGTCACCTCGGCGGTGAATACAATCGTGGCAACAACTTCAGCAACATCACCGGCGAGCAAATCGTGTTTCGACAGGCCAACGCCGATTTTGTTTACCAGAACCCGGTTCACTTCCAGCTCGGTGTGAATGTGCACAACAAAATCAGCCCCATCACCGCAAACACGACGACGTTCTTTCAATACCGTGACCTCAACGACGTCGACTCCCAGGTGTTCGCGTTTTCTGATCGCAACGGCAACGGAAACAACCCCGGCGTCAACGGCCGCAACGTGTTCGGAGCACTCAGCCACAACGTCATGATGCCGCATTCGATCCGAGGCAAGGTTGGGGGCGGAGCTGAAGGACCGCGCTACTGTGTTGCGTGTCATTTGACGACGCAGTCGCTCAGTGGTGGCCAAGGCGCGCTGTACGATGCTTTCCGCCAGGCGATGGCCACCAACGACTTCGCCGCTCTGGACTTCGATCTCTTACGCACCCACATCGGGCAGAATCCCGGCAACCAGTTGAATTCCCCATACTGGGTACACATGGTTGCTGGCTTGGGATCGGGACTCTACCTCTTCGACCAGAACGGTTGCCCGGTCAATCCGCTCGACAACGACAACAACCGCATCGGCTGTAACGATGCACCGGCGACGATCTTCAATCTCGGGAACGTCGTTTACAATCTCGACCGCATCGTTGAGCAGTCCGGTGTGTCAAACGGGTCGAACAATCACGCACTCCTGCAGCCTGGCGTCGGCCCCAACCTGCGTGACGGTTCGCTCGACCCGAACTTCTCCGGCCCGCTCGGCAGCACGCTGATCAATCGTCTGACCGATCCCAATACAGGGATCGTGCTCGACTCATGGCTGAACGCCGATTCGGCGGTCGAAGGTGGCGCCTCGACGTTCGTCACGCCCTAACCTCGAGTTGAACTCAGGATTTGGACTCGGCTTCGCTCGTCCAAATCCTCATCCAGTTTGGCCATTTCGCGCCGGCCTGGCCGGACGAGGTTCGCGGGGATTCAAAGGCCCTTTCGACTTTTTTGTACCCTGAGAGCCCTGGTGCGTGTTCAAAAACTCCTGTCCGGCCCTTGGGGGAACGCCACGAGCACGGCTAAGCGTTGGCACTTTCGACCGATGCCTTCGACTTCGGACGCGCAGTGCTCCGCGCGACGACTCCCGCCACTTCGATCAGAAAGTCGTAGACCTCCCGTTCGAATGCCTCATCCGGAATCTCCTCTGCGCGTGGCTCCCTTCCCCACTGATTCAGGAAGTGATTCAGTCTTGTCCTATGACTCGCGCACGGCTCTCCCCACATGCGGATGTCCTGATGAAGGTCATTGAGATGCAGTACGAGCTGATGAGCAAGTCGGAAGCGTGTCTTGGGGTCCATTGGTGGCACTATCCCGGCGCAAGAATTCGGCTCCACGGTCGCTGCGCGACTGAACGAGATAGTGATGCTATCGACATTGCTTCGGTTCTATGAACAGGCATTATTTTGCGTAAGAACCTGCTGATGACTGTCCCATAACAACTTGCCGCCACCAGGACTTCGCGTCGACCCGAAATCTGAATCAGTAGCATGCTGAAACGCCGCGAACCCGGACCAGAAGCAAAACGCGGCGCGGTGACGCCGAACGCCGGTTTAGCAGCCCGTTGAAAGGTGCTTCGAGCCGAAAGGGAGTGAAGAGGCCAGTTTCCTCGGCTGAATGACTTTTTCAAGGGGGCTGTTAATAGCCCGGTGTCATGCCAACGCTCACCATGCGCGGAGCCACGCGCGTCAATTCCCGCTGTTCGGTGTCATAGACGATACCGACGAGGTGATATCCGCCAGCAGGAGTCAGATCGCTGGGCCAGCGAGCGACCGCACGGCGAAACTGTCCGTATTCCGCGAACGTCTCGATCTTTCCGGAGAACTCCGCTAGCGTCGAGCCTCGCAAGTCGGTGAGGCGAAAGAGAATCCTTCCGATATCTTCCGCGTAATTGGGTGGCAGAGCCATGTACCCCGTGACGTGAGGCACAGTCTCTTGCTTCCACGCAGTGTCGCAGCGCGCCGGCATCAAGACCGGACCGCACATCTTCCAGTACTCCCGCTTGAATGCGTCGACGAGCTGAACGCGAGCCAAGCTTGCGGGCTGCTGGACGGAAAGCGGGCTGCCATAAACGAATGACCGATCGACACGAGGTCCGCCGTCACTATAGCAAAGCTCGGCGTCGACCCCGATGACACTCCCAGCGTTCGGTGCGAAGCCAGGAAAATTCACCCAAGGCAGCTTGAACTCTACGTCCATCCCGACCTCGGTGCGCTTCGCTGCAACTTCGACCCCAGTCTGGGGAATCGCGTCAAGGTATCCGGGGCGAAGGCAGAAACGCGACGCGACTTTCTCCCCCGTCAAGCCAACCCAGTAGCAATGCACCGCACCTTCGCCCCACTTGCGACTACGGAAGTTCTCGCCACGGCGTGTATCGAAATACCACTCGACACCGTCTCCTTCCCACAGCCGGTTGTTTGGCGCCAAGTTGGCAGGTTTCGTATCCAGTGTGCGCAGTGCTGCATAGAATGCTTCGTCGTCCCACATGTAGAAGAACTGCGCTGCACGATCGTAGAGTTTGTCCGTTACGTGGAAGTACTCAATCGGCGTGCCAAATGCACGGTTGAATTCGGTCAAGTCGCCATCGATCGTTACCTCGCCTGGAGCGCGGGTCGCAACACCGCGAACCCCCTCCGCAAGCGTCGGCGGCTCCGACGGTTCAGGCAGCTCCTCGATGGTTATGTCCTTGTACCAAGCCTCTCCCGGAGGGCCGCTATGGATCTGCAATGCGACGAACCCGTGACGCGGGATCGAGGCATCCGGCTCGGTGTAGTCAACGGTCTGGTAGCCGTTGATCCAAAGCTTTACTCGAGGTCCCTCGCAGCGAATGCGGTAATCGTTCCAACCTTTCTTGTCGAGTACCGCGTAGAGTTCATTCAGATTCGCCTGCGCCAGAACTTTTCTTCGCCTTGACTCGTCGTAGAGCGATCCCCAGTAGTTCTGTCCAAGATCGGCTTGGTAGCCAACCATTTCGTGGTGGTTCGGCACTCGTACGCTTCGCACCTGGATGCCCGCGTTGGTGTCATCGCCGAGCAGTTTGAACCGGAGTCGCAAGTCGAAATTCGTGTAGGAGCGTGTAGTAGCGAGAAACTGATTCTTCGGTATGGCACCGTCGAGTCGCCCTCCAACGATGGCCCCATCCTCGACTCGGAAGAACTTGAGCGGCCCTTCCCAACCGGCCAGCGACTCACCGTCGAAGATCTCGGCGGCACTCGCCGGCGGCGCGGTGACCATCAATGCAACGACAATGGACGCGAGGCGGAAGAGATTCGACTTCATGCGCTTTCCTCAATCTTTCAGGGAACCAGTGGCAGAAGTGATCATTCTCGCAATCCCTTGAGACCAGAACAAGTCGCCACACCGCACCAACTCAGCGAACCCCACACTGCAGGGAGAACCCGTCTCACACTCACGATGCCGACCGCCGTCTTCGCGAGGTGTGCCACGAGCCGCATCGCCAGCGCCCACCGCGAGGCTACTGTCCAGCGTTAGCAGGGCGGTTGAAAACCCATCCGTCCGATTTGGAAAGGGAGTTGACGCAAAGAGCGCCGAGACGCCCCCCTTCGTCACCTCTGTTGCCTTCTGTTCAAGAATAGAAGAGTTTCCGAACGGCAACAGAGGCAACAAAGAATCCCGCCGTGTGGGCGACGATGGTTCCATCGAACAAGTTCTTGCGTATTCTACGCCTCGAGATGTCGAACGAAATTCAGCGAATCGTCGTCGACGTCCGAAATCCCTTTGCGCACTTTTTCAACGGGCTGCTCTCGAATTTGGCCATTTCGCGTCGAGCCTGCCAGCGCCAGGAGCGTCGAGGCCAAGGAGCGACTCGGGCGCGATCCCGCTCGGGTCGTGGCGGAGGACGGGCGCAGGCATCGGCGCTCCTGGCATTCCCCGAAGGGCCGGACAGGAGTTGTTTTTGAACATGCACAAGGGTTCTCAGGGTACTAAAAAGTCGAAAGGGCCTTTGAATTCCCGCGAAACTCGTCCGGCCAGGCCGGCGCGAAATGGTAGAGTCGAGAGGTGGCGCAGTGGTTTAGGCCAAGGACTTTCCGTTTCCGGCTCTTTCGTCTGCCGGTGCCAAATAGCCTCAGACCGTGCCCTGTTTCCACCTCCCGCTCATCAAACCGGACGTGCGGTTTTCCCGCATCCGGCTTTCGGACAAGGTTCATACTTTCGCCCACGGAAAGTTGCGCGTCCGTTCAGTGAGTCGGACTAGACCGAACTTCCACGCTTGCCTGAGCGGGTTTCGGCCGCAAGGATTGACAACGTAGGAGGTTGCAGAGTTTTTTGCGCCCCGAGATGTAGTCACTAAAATGGAGGATTCCTCCTTGCCTTTCACGTCAAGATGCGCATAATGCTGCTCATGGCGAAGAGAGGTGGATCGGCCCATGTGGTCACAACGAAGAGAAAATACAAGGGTAAGACCTATCAGAGCCACCTCCTTCGACGCACATATCGCGACGGCAAGAAGGTTCGTAACGTCACGCTGGCCAATCTCTCTCATTTGCCGCTGGAAGTGATCGACCTCGTTCGCCGCGCCTTGAAGGGAGAGCAGTTCGTCTCTGCGAGTGACGCTTTCAAGATTCTCTCCACTCGCAGCCACGGTCACGTCGCCGCGGTGCTGGGCACCATGCGCAATCTTGGTCTCGACACGATCCTTGATGGGCGGGCGAGTAGTGAGCGCCAGTGCGCCTTGGCGATGATCGCCGCGAGGATTATTTCTCCACAGTCGAAGCTAGCTACAACAAGGGCCTGGAAGGCGACGACGATTCCGCAGCTACTGGGGCTGGAGAACGTAGATGAAAACGATCTCTACAAGGCGATGGATTGGCTCGTTGAGCGTCAGAGAAAGATCCAAGTCAAGTTGGCCAAGCGTCACCTCAAAGACGGTGAGCTAACGCTCTACGATTTAACTTCGACGTACTTTGAAGGCCGCTGCTGTTCGCTGGCAAGACGGGGTCACAGCCGCGACGAGAAAAAGCATAAAGCGCAGATCGTATTTGGCGTTTTGACGAACAAAGACGGCTGCCCAGTTTCTGTCGAAGTGTTTGAGGGGAACACTGCAGACCCCAAGACTCTCGGAGCCCAGGTGAAGCGACTTCGAGAAGATTTCGAACTGTCGCGAATGACTCTCGTGGGAGATCGCGGCATGATCACCACGGCGCGAATTCGCGAAGAGCTCAAAGACATTGACGGTGTGGACTGGATCACAGCGCTGCGAGCGCCCCAGATCCAAAAGCTGAAAGAGTCGGGAAGCATTCAGCTTGAGTTCTTTGACCAGCAGAATCTCGCCGAAATAGATGATCCTTCGTTTCCCAACGAACGCCTCATCGTTTGCCGTAACCCTCTCCTGGCCGAAGAGCGCAGGAGAAAGCGCGAGGAGCTGCTGCAGGCTACCGAAAAGCACCTCTGGAAAGTCGCTGCCGCAGTCAAAGCAGGAAGACTTCGGAGCCGGGCGAAGATTGGCATTCGAGTCGGTAAAGTCATAGGTCGATTCAAGGTGGGTAAGCTGTTTGACCTGACGATCGCAGAGAGCACGTTTCGTTTCCGGCGCAATGCACCACGAATCGAACGTGAAGCCGCCTTGGACGGATTCTACGTCCTGCGAACGACTGTGCCGAAACGAAAGCTAAGTGCCCGGCAAGCCGTGAGGGCATACAAAAGCCTCAGCAAGGTGGAGCGGGCTTTTCGCAGTATGAAGACGGTCGATCTCGAAGTGCGTCCAATTTTTCACTATGCAGAGAAACGTGTGAGAGCTCACGTATTTCTCTGCATGCTCGCCTACTACGTCCAGTGGCACATGCAACAAGCGCTAAAGCCGATGCTCTTTCACGATGAGTTCGCCGACGAAGTGAACCGGAGAAAGTCGCCGGTGACACCAGCCGTTCGCTCCGAGATGGCGAAGTGGAAGGACTGGACCAAGCGCACTCTCGACGGCAAGTGTGCCCATAGTTTTCGAACCCTGCTGCAGGACTTGGCCACGATCGCTCGCAATCGCGTCGCTTCCCCGCTGAGCTCCAAGGCTGAGTTCGAGGTGATCACCGAGCCGTCGCCCGAACAGCGACAAGCGCTTCGTTTACTGCGCGTGTCGCTGACCGAGCGCATGTAGTCAGAATTGACGATTGCGGTGCATCGCAAAGCCGGACCTGCGCTGAATTTACGAGTGCCTTTCTTTGGAAGTTCGGACTAGACCGAGTACGCGGTGCAGGTATGTGTCGGGAAATCGTGACGTTCCTCGACTCGGCACTTTGTGTTTACGGCACAACCACTGACGCAGCCGGTTGCCGGCGTGGAAATCCACGGTGGCATAGGCCTTGCTAACAGGCCCAAGGCGGAAGTAGTTGGCCCATCCGATCATGGTTCGGTTGAGTTCAGCTACGAGCTCCTTGGCGTCGCGGGCACTCCAGCGACGGCTGGTCTTTTCACTAATCGTGCGGCAAAGCCCCACGACCTTCTTCTTGGACGGGCGTGTGCCGATGTAGGCTCGACCCGTCTTAGGCGACCAGCACCTTCCCAGCGTGTAGCCCAGAAAGTCGAACGTTTCGTCCGGGACGCTGCATTGACGTGTCTTTGACTCGTTCACCGTCAGCTTCAGCCGTTGCATCATGTTCCTCATCACGCGCATGGCCTCGTCGGCACTGTCGCGACAGCAGATCACGAAGTCGTCGGCGTAGTTGACAATTCGGGCGCGCAAGCGCCTTTGGTACCCGAGCACCTTCCAACCCACGATGAATCGTCGCATGTAGAGGTTACTAAGCAGCGGTGAGATCGGAGCGCCTTGCGGACAGCCCCGGCCCTCGTCCTTATTGCGCGTCGTTCGATGTTTTCGACCCCGCTCGTCCGTCTCTTCTACCGGCGCGACAAGCCACATCTTGATCAGATGCAGTACCTGTTTATCACTGATGCGACGTGCCACCGATTTCATGAGCTCGGTGTGTGGGATCGTGTCGAAGTAGCCGCTTAAGTCTGCGTCGATGACCTCTGTGTGGCCAGTATTCAGTAGCGAGTGGATCTTGCCTATGGCCTCCAAAGCGCTACGGTTGGGACGGTAGGCGTACTGCTCCGGCTGCAGGTCTGCCTCGAATATCGCTTCGAGGATCAGCACGGCTGCCGTCTGCACGACACGGTCGCGGATCGTTGGGATACCCAACGGCCGCTGCTTACCATTCGCCTTCGGAATATACACCCGGCGAACCGCTTGCGGACGATACCTCTTCTCTTTGAGCTCCTTCGTCAGTTCGTCCAACCACCGTTCGAGACCTTCTCTCTCGATGTCTTCGAAACGCTCGCCGTCCACTCCTGTGGCTCCACCGTTGGCACGGCAGCAGCGGTAGGCGTGTTCGAGAACGTCCGGTCGATACACCTTGTCGTAGAGGGCATAGAAACGAAAGTTGGGCGATTCCTTCGCTTTGGTATGTAACGCCGCCTGCAGCGTCCGAACCTTTGGTGGGGTTGGTAGGCTCATGCCAATCTCCCGGCTCTCATGGCTTCTGACGTTAACCTTGAACTAAGGCCCCTTCCCTCAACCGGCATTACCCGGCGTCTGCGGTACTACGGGCCTATCCGCCGCCCCGGACGGCCCGGCCGGCTCCTCGCGGAGCTCCGGTTTGGCGCTCACGCCGCGCCACCGTCGGGGTTTCCCGTGTTGCATCGAATCTCCGTTGGCACGCATGCCATCGCCACTACCCCGGCAGGAACCATTGGATGCTGTCGCTCTTCTCGTCCATTGGTTGGCAGCCTTCCCCTGTTTAGCGGAGGGTCGGCTCCTGCATTGACTCTTTCGAGGCCTGCTCGGCGTTCACTCACGTTACGGCCTGCGTGCTCGCTGGGTCGCCCAGCGACCCTTTTCCTGAAGTACTTCGACGTAGGTCGTTACCTCCCTCCGTCGCTCCGGGTGCTACCGGCTGGAGCGACCAGTTGCCGGGTGGGATTCTCACCCACTGAGGATTCGTGCCTTTTCACGGCGTACGCCAAACTCGAGGTTAGCTCAGGATCCCGCGGACAACACGACCGTGGACATCCGTGAGACGGTACCACCGCCCCTGGTGCTTGTAGGTCAATCGCTCGTGATCGAGGCCTAGCAGATGGAGCAGCGTCGCATGCAAATCGTGCACGTTAACGGGGTCATCGACCGCGTTGTAGCCATACGAGTCTGTTGCACCGTACGTCGTCCCCGCGTTAACTCCCCCCCCAGCGAGCCAAATCGTGAACGAGCGAGGGTGGTGATCGCGACCGAATTGAGTCTTCGTCAACTTCCCTTGACAGTAGTTCGTCCGTCCGAATTCACCCCCCCACACGACCAGCGTGTCATCGAGGAGTCCCCTTCGCTTCAGGTCGCGGATGAGCGCGGCTGACGCCTGATCTGTTTCCCTGCACTGACGTTCCACGCCACGCTTCAAACCGCCATGCTGATCCCAGCCTGGATGGTAGAGCTGTATGAATCGCACACCACGTTCGGCGAGCCGGCGAGCTAAAAGACAATTGGCCGCGAAGCTCCCCGGCGTGCGCGCATCCTCACCGTACTCCTTGATCACAGATTCTGGCTCAGATTGTAAATCCGCGACGTGAGGAATCGCGCTTTGCATTCGAAACGCCAGCTCATACTGTTCAATGCGCCCCTCGATCTCACGATCCGCCGTGCGGTCCAAAAGGATCTCGTGCAGATCACGCAGTCGATTCAGCGTCAGCCGTCGACTCTTGTGGTCAATACCGTCAGGGTTATTGAGGTAAAGAACGGGGTCTTTTCCTGAGCGAAACCGCACCCCCTGATACTTCGACGCAAGGAATGCGCTGCCCCAGAGGCGCGAGACAAGCGGTTGTCCGCCCTTGTTCTTGGTCACCAAAACGACGAAAGTCGGCAAGTTCTCGTTCAGTGACCCGAGCCCGTAATGAATCCACGCGCCCATACTTGGCCGCCCCGGAAACGGGGATCCTGTTTGTAAGAACGTCACGCCGGGACCGTGGTTGATGGCCTCAGTGTGCATCGACTTGACAAAGCAAATATCATCGGCGACGGCTGCGGTATGCGGCAGAGTTTCGCTGAGCCACGCGCCGCTTTCGCCGTGTTGCCGAAACTGAAATGGTGATCCCGCAAGCGGCAGAGAAGCTTGGTTTCCGGACATCGCAGTCAGTCGCTGCCCACGACGGACCTCATCGGGCAATTCGGTGCCGTGTCTCGCATTGAGTAGCGGCTTGTTGTCAAACAGATCGAGTTGCGAGGGCGCCCCACTCTGGAAGAGATAGATGATGCGCTTCGCCTTCGGCGCAAAGTGCGGCTGCAGACGATCGTCATTCGCTGAAACTCCAGGCCGCACCGCAGCACTGCACGCCGAGCGCTCCAAATCAAGTAAAGCGAGCGTTCCAAGCCCCATCCCGAAGCTGCTGAGAAAACGCCGGCGCCCCCACCCAAGTGACGATTCGTACCCGCTGCATTTGGAAGGTGTCGAAGGCATCGAAAGTATCGCTCGTTGTCTGCTCGGTGCGCACGACTAGCGCTTCATCACGCACCCATCATAACTCATCAAAGCGCCGACGACGACACTGATCGCCGCAAGACGCGGCGCGCTGAGGCTCGAGTCTGGACGCACGGCGCCGACCGCAAGGTACTTCTCCGTGCCGGCGGCGTCGGATTCAAAGTAAACCAACTGTTCGTCGAGGAGTTGCAGCAGCACACGTCGCTCATTCGCTTCAGGGCGACGGCTCGTCAGAAGGCGAAACGCTTCGACAACCATCGGTTCGGCATCACCACCGTGTTTGACAAGGAGTAGCTCCCCCAGGACTCGAGCCGCTTCGACGAACTGCGGTCCATTGAGAAGGACAAGTGTCTGCAGCGGCGATGACGTCGTCTCACGCTTGACGGTGCAGACGTCACGTTTCGCAGCATCAAAAGCCATCATCACCGGCGCCGGAGCTGTCCGTTTCCAAAACGTGTAGAGGCTACGACGATAGAGACCACCGCCTTGATCTGGCTTGATCGGCTTGAACGAGACTTCGAGGTCATACGGCTTTGCCGGAGCTCCACCCACGTCGCGAACAAGGAGGCCACTGACAGCGAGGACGTTGTCCCTCAGCATCTCCGCCGACAGCCGATAGCTCGGCGCACGCGCCAGAAGTCGATTTTCTGGATCACGATCCACCACTTCCACGTCGGCGCTTGAGCTTTGCCGATAGGTCGACGACGAAGCGATCATTTTCACGAGCCGCTTCAGGTCCCATCCATGACTGACAAAGTCTCGAGCCAACCAGTCGAGAAGATCAGGATGCGTCGGCGACTCGCCCTGACTGCCGAAATCCTCAGGAGTACGAACAAGCCCATGTCCGAAGAGAAGTCGCCACACACGATTGACGGTGACACGTGCGGTGAGAGGCTGACCGGGATCGGTGAGCCAACGCGCCAGTCCAAGGCGATTGCGTGGTGCGGATTCAGGAAACGGCGGGAAGATCGAAGGTGTCCCCGGACGCACTCGTTCGGTGGGAGCATTGTAGGCGCCGCGCCGTAGGACAAACGTAGGACGCGGCGTCGAACTCTCCCGCATGACCATGATCTCCTGGATCGGATCGACGACAGTCGCCACCGCCTCCCGAGCCTGTCTTAGCTGAGCGAGCGCGTCCTCATACTTGTCGTCCGCGGTAGCGAGGTAGTAACGAAAAAGCGCATCGTTACCGTCTGCAGTCGCATCACTTCGAGCGCTGGCCAAAGCTTCATGGAGGCTGCTGCCATCGTAAAGGTGTCTGACCTCGAGCGGCGTCAGCTCGCGCGAGAACACCTGAAACTCGTCGACCCTACCGCGCGAAAAACCACGATCTCGGGAGCGTGCGCCAATCGCGAGATCGTCGCCACCACCACCAGTGATGTTCTTGGCGAGGCGATCTTGAACGACGTCGACATCGGCCTCCTCGCCGTTGATGAGAATCTTGAGCCCGTCTGCGCGGCTCGAGCCATCGTACGTTACGGCGACGTGAAGCCATTCGCCGAGAGGAATCGGCTCGCGGCTACGCACCCGGAGTGCATTTCCGGGCCAAAAGTGAATCAAGGCAGCACTGAGGCGGCCGTTCTCGAGGAGCAACTCGTAGCCGCGACTGCCAGCGTCCGTCCAAGCTCGCGAACGATGAAAAACCACGGCTCGCTGCTTCAGATCAGGTGTCTGAAGCCAAAGTGCAACCGTGAATGGCTCGAAACGTCGAAAGTTGCCGATCTTTTCGAGAGTGATCTGGTCATCGCCGGTCAATTCGACAGCGCTCCCGACTTTGCCGGAAACCGTCCGATGCGGCGCAACCGCCGAAGCATCGTCGAAGTCACGGTGCGCTATGCGCCCCAAGGGAGAGACCTCCGCCACGGTTCCACACCAGCGCTGGAACGCCTCACGCCGCCCCGCTGCGACTCGGCGAACTGCCTCCTCAGCGTCGCGCTCGCGCGCTTTCAACGCTGTGACTTCGCGCTTGGTTTCTTCGGAAGCGAGGAGAAGTGTCGGCGTCGGGATGGACTTCGTGAAGTAAGAGTAGAGCCCAGCCTCGTCTATGGAATTAAAGAAAGCGAAGAGCTGGTAGTACTCACGCTGCGAGATCGGATCATATTTGTGGTCATGGCACCGCGCACACTCCAAAGTCAAGCCAAGAAAAGCCGTCGCAAAAGTGTGGTTGCGGTCGGCAACGTACTCAACGCGAAACTCTTCCGGGACGCTACCTCCTTCAACCTTTTGCGGATGAAGTCGATTGAACGTAGTCGCCAACACCTGCTCGTCGGTCGCGTTCGGGAGTAAATCTCCCGCTAGTTGCCAGGCGATGAATTGATCGTAGGGGAGGTTATCGTTGAACGCCTTGATCACCCAATCCCTCCACGGCCACACGAAACGATCTCGGTCAACCTGATATCCGTAGGTGTCAGAGTATCGCGCGACATCGAGCCAATCAGCCGCCATGCGTTCGCCGTAGGCTTGCCGTGAAAGAAGTCGATCGATCAGCGCCGTGTACGCGTCCGGACGGTGGTCGGCAAGGAATTCGTCAACGGCTTCCAACGATGGCGGCAGCCCGGTCAGATCGAAGGAGAGTCGACGGATGAGCGCTTCCTTTGACGCGCGACCGGCGGGTTCGATTCCGGCTCGGCGCAGACGCGCAAGCACGAAGCGGTCAATCTCATTGATCGGCCACTCGGAACCGTGCGCTGGTGGTACCGTAAGATCGTCTAGCTCCGGCAATGACACAAAGGCCCAGTGCCGAGAATACGATGCGCCGGACGCGATCCAGCGCTGCAGCACCTCGATCTCAGCTCGCTGCAGTTGGATCTTCGAAGAAGGCGGAGGCATGCGCACCTCGGGGTCGTCGCTCGTTATGCGTCGCACGAGTTCGCTTGGTGACTCCAGAACCGCGCGACTTGTAGCGTCATCACGGTCAAGGCGCAAGTTTGCCTGTCGTGCCGAAGCATCCGGGCCGTGGCACTTGAAGCAGTGATTCGACAGGATCGGACGCACGTCGCGACCGTAAAGGACGTCGTTCGGGTCGGCAGCCGCGAGGCTCGATCGTCGCGCAGCTGAGCCCAACAGGATCGCTGCAGCGAACCATACCAGCAAGCGCACACCGATCGTCTGTCGACGCGCCACCACAAGGCGTGTTGAAGAGTCAGGGTTTGCGCGACCGTCTTTCACCGCTTCTTTCACCAGTTTGACCGTTTGAAACGAGGTCTCCACTCGGCGCCGCGATCGTTTGCTCCACAAACGGACTTCACGAGCGGCTATATGCAGTCCAGCCATGAGCAGTCAACGGACAGCGCTTCGTGACACCGAGAACCTCCTCGGATGCCTCACGTCGACGCCGTGCCACGCGCATCTGTGCGCGGTTAGGCCGTGCGAGGATTCAGACGAGAAACAAACAGACTTCCACTATAAACCAAAGGCACGCGCAACGACAATGGCACGTGATACGGAGATACGGATCGTCCGCCTGACCCGGCGCTGAAGACGTGTCTTGTCGGCTTCTTTTCGCACGCGTTGGGGTCAGCGCACGGGGACTTCTACGGGCCGTTTAAAACGCCGCAGGAGGCGAAAAGTCCAAACGGCGGTGTAGGCGAGATAGACGACGAGCGCGATCAGAAACACGCTGCTGAGTCGCGGCGGGCCTGCACGCAGGTTCGCGTCGAGTACCATCTGCATAACGAAAATGACGAAGAGCATCGTGTAGACGCCCATCCAGATTCCTTGCCGGCTCACATATGCGATCGTCGCCGCGCGCCGCTCCGGCGCGAGCCAATAGTTCTTGTTCGGGAGATTCCACCACTTCGGACTTAGACGCCCTAACAGCGGAATGACAGCGAACGATCCTGCGAGAACGGCGAGAAGAGCCAGATCTAAAGCGACGAACGCCTGTTTCGACATCCACGCCTGAGCCTCTCCGTTGCCCGCAAAATTTGATGCCACGTGCGCCGGCAAGCGAGGGTAGTAGTAAACGATCTGGGCGATCCCGAGTGCCACCAGGGCACACAACGCTGACCAAGCAAGCTTCATGTATCGATCCTGCTGTTTCGCTGTTCTCCGTTGGCGTGGCGGGAAAGGCGCTCCACACCAGCTATCGGTAGCGCAGCGTCCTGCGGATTAGAGACGGTCCGACGAATTCCGGAAAGGACGCGGCGACCGAAAACGGCTCGCTTCGCGCTCAGATCGGCGACGCCAAACTCGGGAGACCTCCGAGCCCTCTCCGACAAGAGATTTAGGTGAGAATCGACGCGGTCGAGCTGGACGCGAAGCGACCAGTTTTCGACTCGAAGCACTTTCTCAGGCAGGCTGCTAAGCTAAGTTCTCATCTTTCAGCGATCGCACGCCGGCGCTCGACGCGGTGCAGCTGCACGCCATTTTCATCGTAAAACTCAAACGCGACCGTCGCCACCTGTGAATCGGAGGACGGTTCGACGACGACGCGGAGAAAGCCTCCAGAGGGCTCCCTCGAAGTGTAGGGCTGCTCAATCCTCGCCTCCGGGTCGGTTCCGTTCGCATCGCCCGGTCGCACTCCTAATCGCGAGTTCGAATCGACGAGCGCCCCCGATGAGAACTCCTCGAAGCCGGATGGATGCACGGAGTGATACTGCCAGTGGCGATCTCCGCATGCAAAGAAGAGCCCCTTCTGTAAGAATCCATTGTCCTTAGCCCAGCGAAAGAACTCGTCGCCCTCGTGCCGGAAGCCACCGATGTCGCAATGGTTATCCTTCTTTCTTAGGTCGTCAGGACCGATCATTGGCGTGGGGGAAACGATGACCTTAAAAACTGCGTCGGACTCAAGCAGGGTCCGTTTCAGCCAGGCACGCTGCTCGGCACCCCAGATTGTCTTGTCGGGTCCGTCGGCTGACAAATTGGCGCTCCGGTAGTCACGATTCTCCGGCAGCCAGATCTGCAGCAATCTTCCAGCGCGATAGGTTCGATAGGTCACCGCGTGCGGATCTTCGGGATCGGTGACAGGGACCTGTTCGCGAAAAATCCGCAAGCCGAGATCGACGGATGGTTCCTTGTCCGATGTGTTGTCGCAGTCATCGTAGCGGTAATCGTGATCGTCTTTCTCCCAGTACGTAGGCACCTCGCCGAACAGTTCGACGTAGAGCGGTTGAATGAATTGTTCGTGCCACTTCTTTCGCATCGACGCTTCGTCCACGGCCGACGGAACTCGGGGGGCGTCGTAGTAGACATTGTCGCCGGTACCGACGAAAAAGTCGGGCTTCAGGCGCAGAATGCTCGCCAGAGCTGGGTAGCCGATGTCTCGGTCGGGCCCAGAGTACGGACGTCGTTTCCCTAGACCAAAGTGAAAGTAGTGGTAGTTCATTCCCGTGACGACGACAAAGCTGTGGCTTGCGACAGTTTTCGCGGGAAAGTGGGTGCGAAATGATCGAGTCGGTCCGGCTTCTGTCTGCTGCTTGTCGAGGCCGTAGTGAAGACGGTAGTAGTAGCGGCTCCCCGGCTCGAGCCCGTGCACCTTGGTTTTGACGACTCCATCACCCTGGGCCGTCGCCTGCAGCCAGTCGGTGAAGAACGATGCGCTGAAGTCGGGATTGGTCGCATACTCGAAACGCGCCGCACCAGAAACTCCGGGCGCGTCGCCAGTAGCTGAAACTGCTTGAGTCGTCAAACGCGACTGCAAAATAACACTGGTTGCAGAAACCTCACCGGACATCTCTCCCTGAAGATGCCCGACGGACTCGGAGACACTCTCCACATCGTTCACGAGACGCCGCCTTAGATAATCGACGACGAGCTCTACAGGCATCACGTCGCCGCGTTCATGTACCGCGTATTCGAAAAGATGGGCTCGCCCAAGAGCCTCATACTGGGATCGCAACACCTCACGAAAGTATCGCGGTCCATCCCGTTCCGACCCGACGTCAAGGCGACCATGCCCGGCTAGCAGCGGACGCGGTGCATAAGCTAGAGGTAGGAGATCGCGGTCACCAAGAGCGAACAAGCCAGGCAGCACGTGGCAGATATCACCGACACCTTTGAAATCCTCTGTCGAAGGATCAGGTAGGAGCCGAGTCTTCACACCGAAGTCTGCAACGGCGCGAATGCGCTGCGTCAAGAGCGCGGTCTGGATGCTGAGCCAGCCACCCAAAGAGACGCCCGCCGCACCAATCCGATCTTCTCGCACGCGTGGATGCATAGCGAGAATCTCGCTCGCGGCGACACAAGCCATGAGCTGATGCGCTCGCGTTGGTCTCGCCGTGCCGAGAAGCAGGGAAGCGAGAGCTTCCTCATCCGACCCCGCGACTCCGTCTCGAGAAAGATACCCGCTGTCGATCTTTTCGACAGCGATGGCGACGAATCCCGCTTTCGCCAAGCGTGTAGCGAGCCCTCGTTGATAGCTGTTCAGGTCGAGAACGAGTTCGCGAAGGCCGTGGCGTGTATGCCCGGAGAAGACACAAACTCCGGGGTGCACGCCTTCGCCGTCAGGGAGGCAAATCACCATCGGCACGACAAGACCAGTATCCACGAGCTCGACCGCGTGAACCTCCATGCGAATTCCGTCGTGCGTGATCGCAGCTAGAACCTGATCGCGAAATTTTCCAGCGAGCGCGTTCTTCTTACCGTCCGGATGGCGCACGGTCCAATCTCCGAGATCTAGAGATTCTTCTAAACGACCAATGACCTGGCGTCTAAACTGCGCGAACTGCGACGCACGAAGCGGAAACTTGGTTCTTGGATACGTGCGACGGGTGTAAGAGTCTTCGAGAAGAACGTTGATCGCTGGACGAATCGCCGGTTCAAAAAGCGGCGTGAGAGGATCAGCAAGTTTCTCCTGCGCAGCTACACTCGTGACATTCCACACCATACAGGCCGCGACTAACGAGATGCTGATGATGTGACGATGCACTCGACTCAAGGCGAACATAGCGATTTCTCCGATTCGCTCGATTGGTTGACGCGGCATGACACACAGCACTGTAGACACATGCTATACTGTCTGGCGAATCAACGACACACACCGCTTTTTCGGTTCGGTTGAAAAAGTTGTTCGGCTGAGAATCCGGGCACCTCACGTCCAGCTCAGCCGCGGCGAGCCTTGCCGAATGGAAGAGGGCTCGGATCGGAGGTGAACGATGCGCGACACCATGCAAGCCGAGAGCCGACAGTCCCGCGGACGATCGACAAGTAGAAGCCTGTCGGACGTTCTTCCGCCCCAGCGCCGACAACAGCTGACGAGCGAGACCCGGCAAGAAGGCGCCAATAGCGGCGTTTTGCGAACCCATCTGCAGGCGGAGCGTGCTTCACGACCACAGGCGAGCATTGCCGACGCGATTCAAGCGTCACAGACGGCGTGCGACCTGCTGATCCGACGACGTTTCTTGCCGTCACTCAATGTAGGCGTTGTGGCCTTGCTCCTTTCATGTCCCGCACTCGGGAGCCCGACGCAGGCCGCGAATCTGCCCGCCGTCAAGGTACGGAACCTCCGACAAGCGTTTCACAATGGTGAACACAACGCATTCACCGACCTCTGCCGATTTCGAAATCGCTATTACTTGACGTTCCGCAGCTGCCCCGACGGCCATGGCGTCCACCCGACGTCGTCGATCATCGTTTTGACAAGCGGCGACACCAGAAACTGGCGGCAGGTACATCGTTTTCGAGTGCCCCGGCGTGACACACGCGATCCGCATTTTCTGATCTTTCGCGCCGAGCTTTTTGTCTACACGGGAACATGGTACTGCGGCTCGGAGTCGCCCGCGCGATACGACATGAATCAGCACCTCGGGTACGCGGCACGAACCTCGGATGGTGAACGCTGGGAGAGCCCAGTCCTCCTCGAGGGAACGTACGGCCACTACATTTGGCGTGCGGCCGCGCATGGTGGCAAAGCTTACCTATGTGGCCGAAGAAAACGACACTTCGCTGCGACGTCGACGCGAGCGGAGCGGGATCCGCTCGTCGAGTCTGCACTCCTCGAAAGCGACGACGGCATCGTCTGGCGCAAGGTCGGGCTGTTTCAGACAGCGTTCGGCGATGAGACAGCATTCGTCTTCGAATCCAACGACGCCCTCCTCGCGGTTTCACGCAGCGGTGGCCGGCGTAACGCTCAAGTCGTGCGTGCACGGCCGCCGTACACGGTGTTTGAGCGAACCGATCTTGACCGCTACATCGGCGGCCCACTGCTCGTGAAGTGGGGTGAACATTATGTCGTCGGCGGACGAAAGATCGTGTCCGGCGACCCGGTGACCTCATTCTATTGGCTGCAGAACGATCGCTTGGTCGAGTTCGCGGAGCTCCCGAGCGGCGGCGACAACTCATATCCCGGTTTCGTTCGGACTAGTCCGGGCCAAGCGTTGATCTCGTACTACTCAAGCCACGAGCGCGGTGCAGACGGTCGCGTGATGACAGCCATCTATTTGGCGGAATTCGCCATCGATGGATAGATCTCACTCCTGCCTCGGCTACCGCCGAATCACTCGCCGTCAAGCTCGGCCAGCAGAAAAGCGATCCGCGCCGTCACGAAGTTTCGCAAAAAATCCGAAGAACTCACGATCGCCTCACGCCGTTCGGAAAGCTCACGACCTCTGAAGCCCTCCAAAAGCTCAAGGTCGCGGAGGAGGAGTGTTTGGCGGCTTGCGATCTTCGTCTCCATCACCGCCATCGAAAACTCCCCACCTGGCGAAATGTGGTGCCGAAGAAGATCCCTAAAGGCTCGATCGAAGTCTGGTTGTAGGTGATGGGCGCGCACGAGGGGTGTGGGCGAGTCTCTCCCAACGCACGGGCCTGTAAATTCGATGGGATATGTAACCGGCAGCTCGACGCAACGAAATGTGTGATCGAGGTCCCACGGAATGACCTTCCAGCGCGCGCCATCGGTGAGGTCGTTGTACACAAACATGTTGTTCGTGTATGTGTCCCAATGCCCCAGGAGGACAACTGCCGTCGAATAGAGGCACACGTTTTCGACGTCGATCCCCCTTAAAACCGCGGCGCGCACCTGCTCGGCATCGTCCACCGTCAATTCGCGGATAAAGTCGTTGAGCGCTGTGTCGCCGGTGTGCGGATTTGTACGCTTCTGAAACGCGGTACGATCGAGCTTGAAGAGATCTCCTCCATCGTCAAGGCCATTCAGCGCCAAGAATCGCCTGTTGACTTGTTCAATCACGATGCGCTGCACGTGACGCTCGCTCGCATCCGCCGCTGTGTAATCGATCACCCGAAACCACTCGGACCATGGCGCGAGCGCGCCGAGATCGTGAAACGTCGCGAGAGCAAGCTCCTCGGCATGTGCTTCAACGGGTCCGGACAGTCCCCCTTGCGAAGGAATCAGGTTGATCGTGCGATCGCCTCGAAACTCCGAGTTTTTGAGAAAGGTGACGTTGTGGCCGTTGTTCTGGTTTAGAGTCGACATTCTTCGGCGCACATTGGCACCATCGAAGACTTGAGGGAATCCATCGTCGAGCTCCTTCGCGGCTGCACCACTCACCCCAAGTCTTATCTCGTCGATCAGTCCGGTCTCAAGCCGCGGAAAAAGCCAGAGGATGGGCAACTCCGAAGAGACCTCATCGTCGTAGACAAAATAGCTGATGAACGGTCCTTGATCCGCCGGGTGCGGCAGGGTAATCGTTTCGCCGCTGGTCATTTCGACGACGAGGTGAAAACGTACCATCCTCTGCGAAGGGACAGGCGGGAGAGTGGCTGTGAGCGTTGTCGTTTCCGAGTTCGTCGACGCACCCACGAGCGGTTGCATGACGGTACTTTGCACTGCACTCAACTCGTCCGTTGCAACCTCCCACCGCAGGCTGGCCATGCGCAGAGTCTCCGGCGCCGCATCGAGCTCAACTGTGACGAAGACAGAATCGCTCGAGCGTGGCTGATCCGGCTCGAGAGAAGCAGACACGATCGTCGGATGGGTGGGCGTTCCCAGAGTCGTGTTGGGCAGCCCGGGCGTACCCCCGAGTGCGGGACCGGTCTGCCGAAATGACGTGCGCCATGAGTGAAAATCATCTGCCGGCGCAGTGTAGTCGATGCGCTCGAGCGACGGGCCGTAGCCGTCGGCACCAATCGGCCATGGCGGTCGATCGTCGTAGCGTACCGTTTCAACCAAGCAGTCACCGTCCATCAAAGTCAATCGTTCGCCGCCATCGGCGAGTGTCCCCGCGTAGGGACCGATCTTCATCGCATCAAGACTCGGCCACCGAAAGGCATCCGGGAACGCCAAAACGACAAGAAACGACTGCGCTGGCACGACGGTGTCAGCGGGAAACTTCAAGTCGATGCCACGCGAAAACGAGTAGCCTCCCACGTCAATATCGATCTCCGTGCGGTTGTAGAGCTCGACGAACTCTCGCCGGCGATCACTTCCCCGCGGAGCGTAGTTGATCTCACTGATCACGATGGCCGGAGTGGTGACTCGCGCATCGCTGCAATCGAGCTGATCGCAAGACAAATCAGGACCTGGTCGCACCGCACCCGGGTACGGGATCTCGCCCCGGCCGGAGAAGAGAAAAAGGAGTGTCGTCTGGGCGTCAGCGAGATCGAACACTCCGTCGTCGTTGGCGTCGGCGGCGTCGGCGCAGGTCAGCGACACGTCGCGGCGAAAGAGTGCAAGCAGTTGCGTGACCGCATCAGACACGTTGACCACCCCATCGCGGTTGGCGTCACCACGAACAAAATCCGCCAACACCGCCGGTGCGGCGCCGAAACACACAAGACTAAGAACGACGTTCCGAATGAATCGCATGCCAAAACTCCGCGCGACAGCTCGACTACTCGAGTTTTGCCATTTCGCGTCGGCCTCGCCGGACGAGTTTGCCGGGGCTCACAGGCCTTCTCGACTTTTTTACCCTGAGGGCACTTGTGCGTGTTCAAAAACTTCTGTCCGGCCTCGAGAGAACCCTAGCGTTAGGTTAGAAGCGCCGATGCCTGCGCCGGTCCCTCGCCATCCCGAGCGGATCGCGCCCGAGTCACTCCTTGGCCTCGACGCTCCTGGGGTTCCCAGGCTCGACGCGAAATAGCCAATCTCGAGGTCAACGCTCCTCCTTCAAGTCTACTCCTTCACCTCGTTACCGGCCGCTACCTTCGAGCTGGATCAACCAACGACAAGACCAACGCGTGGCCCGCAGCGGACTCACGTCGCGAGTAGTCCGGGCAGGCACACACTCACCCGCACTGTACAAACAACAAACAATCCACAAACGCTTACTCGTGGACCAGTTACAAACCATCAGAATCCGTTCAACGAAGACCGAAGTGGGCACCGATATATCTAGTCGCCAGGCCGCCAAAGGCCAACATGATTCCATCGATTCGCTTCGCGGCGGGAGAAGCGTCCGGGCAGGCCCATCTTCGCAAAGGAAAACGAATGGCTCGCATCCTCTGCATTCACACCGATAGTCTGCGATCGATGCAGCTCGGACTCGCCCTGCAGGCGCAGGGACACACGATTCAGCTGACGGGCGACCCTAGTCATGCCATCAGAATCGCAGTTGCATTCAGGCCCAACGTAATCTTCGCGGACGCTGGCACGCACGGCAGAATCACGACCCTCGAGGCAATCAGCGCGTTGCGGTCGATCCAACCCGACACACGAGCCGTCGTCACAGACGCCAACACGGACCCCAAGACCACCGCAGCGATTGATCGCCTCGGCGTCTCAGCCGTTCTGCAAAAACCCCTGACCTCAGACACGGCGGTGTCAGCGGTAGATTCGGTGCTTGGCGCCCAGCCACGCCCAGCGCCGCTGTCATTGGGTGTGTTCGAATACTCAGCGGGACACATCCGCTACTCGAACCGCTACGGCACGGAACTGCTCCAGCTTTCGAAGTACGCGGATGCTTCACCGTCGATGCACGACGTGTTCGAGTATCGGAGCCTGGTCGAGCTCGACAGCTGCTGCGACACGTGGATCAAGCTCAAGTGCCGCGGGGAACAAGCGGCAGAACTGACGGGAATTCACCTCTCGCTCGAGGAGGAAAGAGAGCTAGTGATCTTCGTGCGCAGCGAACACGAACGGCTTCGCGAACACCCGACTGTAGAGCTCCTTGTCTCACATCTCACAGAAAGCGCGACTGCGGAGCCTACGACGTAGTTCCAATCGAGCACAAGCCGGAAACACTCGACGCGGATACGGATACGGCGGCGGCTCAGTCCTCCGTCGACTGCCCGGCCGCTTGAGCCTGAGTCCGAGCCTCCCGTTCCTCAGCGAAACTGACGAAGCTGTCCTTTTCAGGGTCCCAGAGGTTCAACCGTAAGCACTGGGCAATGTCGCCGGGTCGGAGCGACGTAGTCGTTGGCGACTGCAGCTCCTTAAACGCGTGCATGGCTTCTGGCAGCCGATAGAAGGGGATGTGAGCATTCAGGTGATGAATGTGATGGTATCCGATATTCGCAGTGAACCACTGCATCACCGGATTCATCTTGATGAGGCTGGACGAGCGGAGGGCGGCGAAGACGTAATCCCATTCGTCCTCGACCCTCAATTTGGCGCCGGGAAAGGTGTGTTGGGCATAGAACAGGTAGGCTCCCAAGGCGCACGCGATCGTGTACGGAATGATGAACACAAGCACCATGATGTCCGGCCGGAAGTACCCCAGCACCGCGACCAGGCCGATGTGAAAGAGGGCGGCAATTCCACCGTCAAGGTGCCGACGCGGATTCGTCAAAAACGGACGGATGCACAAGCTCCAGAGAAACACCGTCAGGTAGCCGAAAGCGATCGTCAGGGGATGACGCGAGATCGTGTAGACCAAACGCTCCCGTCGGGTGGCAGCGCGAAACTCGTCGGTCGACATGACGGGGAACGAGCCAACGCTGTCGACACCAAACTTGCGCGAATTGTTCAAATGGTGGTGGTCATGAGTGGCTTTCCAGACGCTTGCGGGCGACAACGCGAAGAGCCCATACAGGCGAAACAGTGTCGTCGCCAAAGGTGAGTGCTCCAGAATCGTGCCATGCAGAAAATCGTGGTGGATGACAAAGAGTCGGACATGCAAAAGTCCGATCACGACGCTGAGAGGGACTCGGATCCACCAGGAAATGTCGAGGCAAACCACCGCGATCGCAGCACAGAAGGCGGCAAGGGAAGAAAGCGTACACCACCAACTCTGCCAGCGTCGCTCGCGGGCGAACGGGCGCGTTTCACGCACCAGGCGGCGGCCGTCGCGAAGTTCATCGTCGCCGACCACCATCGCGTCGATATGGTCTGCGCTCGATTTAGAACTCGAATCGAGTCGTTGTTTAGCGTCCTTCACATCCGCCGTCGCGGCGTCCGAAGGAAGCCTCGTAGTCTGTTGACGTATCGTCTCTCCGCGCACCGTTGCTGTCCGCCTCATGCTTGACGTACTCGTTGTCTCTCGGTCTCTGGCGTTCACATCGCAGCACAGTCGAGGCCGAGACGCGCGCGCCGACAGAGTGTTCGGCTGGGATGTTTTCGGCGACAGCTTGAGCCAACCGTGAATCGGTCAGCCCTCACTGACGCAGCCACATGCTGGTGGCCCTCCCAGGCACGCTCCGTTAATCAACTCAGCGTATGGCGCCAGCTCCCTCTCAGAAGCGGGCCCATACGCTGAGACTCTTTGAATTCTAAGCTCTCGGGGCGTCAGTATCTCCGTCCACCGCCGCCGCCGCCGCCGCCGCCTCGTTCCCGCGCCTCGTTCACTTTGAGGGCTCGGCCATCGAGTTCTGCCCCATTGAGCGCCTCGATTGCTGCGCTCGCTGCTGAGCTTTCCATCTCGACAAAACCAAAACCGCGCGGACGACCTGTCTCGCGATCAGAAATCAAACTCACAGAGATGACTTCACCGTGCTGAGCAAAAAGCTCCCGCACGTCTCCCTCCGTCGCGCTGAAGGGAAGATTTCCAACGTAAAGCTTCTGAACCAAGTCTCGGTGCTCCTCATGGAATCGTGGTGCTCCGAGAGTCAAGCCCAGAGCAATGAGAATCGCCCTCCGACACTGCTGGAGAGCAAGAAGCGGTGATTGTAGAGAGTGTGAGCTCAGTTCTCCAGTATCTGGCGCCAAGAATCCCGTGAGTTTTTTTTTCTCCGCCCGAATTGTGCAGCATTATCACACCATCGGCGAATCCGTAGGCGCGCCTGGCCAGGGGGATGCGCCTGATCGACATCCAGGCACGTTTCGGCGCCGCCGGCGGTCGCGTCGCTGCCGCCGAGCCGCACCGCGTGCCCTCACCACGCGCGGAGCGAGGTCATTATGGGAACTTTTCCGCCCCCCCCCGGCCCTGTTATCATGTGGCTCGGTCGGTCTTCAACGTTTCAAAGCTATCAGGAGAGTCAGCGTCGTGCCCCATCGGATCCTCATCTTGTGTCTACTAGTGTTTGTCGCCCCGGCGCTGCAGCCGACGAAGCTCGTCGCCAAGGACTGGCCCCAATTCCGAGGTCCCGGCGGCCTGGGTGTCGCTGAAGCCACGGGGATCCCGAGTCACTGGAGCGACACGCAGAATCTCGTGTGGAAACTGAAGCTCCCCGGTCGCGGCGCGTCGAGCCCGATTGCGCTCGGCGACCGTCTCTACTTGACGTGCTATAGCGGATACGGCACGTATCCGAAAAAGTTCGGCAAGATGGAAGATCTAAAACTTCACGTAGTTTGCGTCAATCGCAAGGACGCAGCGATCGAGTGGGAGACCGTCGTTGAGCCATCGCTCCCGGAGGCCGAGACCGTGCGCGATCACGGCTACGCGGCTGCCACGCCGGCCACTGATGGCAAGCACGTCTACGTCTACTTTGGCAAGAGTGGCTTGTTCAAATTCGATCTCGAAGGCAACCAAGTCTGGCGTGCCGCGACGGGGGAGAACACCCACCCGTGGGGGTGCGGAACCTCGCCCGTGCTCTACGACGATTTAGTCATCGTCAACGCCAGCGTCGAAAGCGGCGCCCTGATTGCATTCCACAAATCCTCCGGCGAGGAGGCGTGGCGCGCCAGCGGCATGAAACAGTCGTGGAACACCCCACACGTGGTGAAAAACGGGAAGGGCCGCGCGGAACTCGTTGTCAGCATTCAAGGCAAGCTACTAGCGTTCGACCCCCGCTCCGGAAAGGAACTTTGGCACTGCGAAGGAATCCAAGATTACGTTTGCCCCAGCGTCGTGTCCCACGACGGTGTTGTTTATGTGATCGGGGGGCGCGCTTCTCGCGCCATCGCGGTGCGGACAGGAGGCCGCGGCAATGTTACAGACTCGCACCGGCTCTGGGAAGCGAAGGCAGGGGCCAACGTTTCCTCCCCCGTCATTCACAACGGCCACATGTACTGGGTCAGCGATCGCAACAAGAGAGCCTATTGCTTGCGTCTCGCCGACGGCGAGATCGTCCATGAGCGCGATTTCGAAGGCCAACCCTACGCGTCGGCGACTTTCGCTGACGGCAAAGTGTTCATCGTCACGCGCAAAAGCGGCACGTTCGTTCTTCGCGCGTCACCGCAGTTCGAGCAGATCGCTCACAACCAACTCAACGACAAGAGCACGTTCAACGCCAGCCCAATTGTAGCCCACGACCGTCTTTACCTTCGCAGTGACACGTTTCTCTACGCGGTCGGCACGAAGGGATAGACGACCGGGGAGCGTTGCCGAAATCCAACAAGGCCGCCAACCCGTCGAAATCGAGCTCAGCCGGCGACCCTGGCCGGCGGCAGCTAAGGCGCGTTGAACGCCGCCGGGTCGAGCCGCATGAGCTCCGCCGCCGTCCATGAATCCCCGCGCCCCTGGAAGGCGCTGCGGAGTTGAGCCACGGTCGCCGGCTCAATGGGCTCGGCGCGGTTCCCCCAAGCCTGCCGCACGTAGGAGAGAATCGCGGCGAGATCCTGATCCCCAAACACGGTATGAAAGCCAGGCATCTCAAGGTTGTACGTCTTGCCCTTCACCACAATTTCGCCGCGGACGCCATGAAGCGCGATACGGATGAGAATGCCCTCGTCTGCGGTGACCCACTCCGAGCCAGCCAGGGGCGACGCCACCCCTGGTCGCCCACCACCGTCCGCCGCATGACACGCCGCGCAGCTAGTTTCATACCGCGCCCGTCCGAGCTCAAGGTAGAGTTTCGCTGAGCTGCCATTTCCGTCACAACCGCTCACGCAGCTCAGCGCAACGGAAACGCAACTAACGGCGCGAACGAAACACGAGCGTAAATTCATCGGGACGCCGCTTTCGCCGGCTGGCGAAGCGTGATGACCAGGTTCCGCTTGGGTACTTCGCCGACGCCAACGTGAGTCACGATCTCTTTCGTTGCGGTATCGACGACGCAAACTTTTTTCTCGCTGCGCACGGCCACATAGGCGTAGCGACTGTCTGGAGAAAAACAGAGCCAATAGATACGCCCAATCATCCGAACGGCCGCCACCTCAGGGTAGTTCGGCTTTGTGATGTCATGCACATGCACAGTGCGATGCTCGACATTGCAGGACCAGATTTCTTTCTGATCGGGTCGAATCGCCAGTCCGTGGCAGCGACTCTTCTTCCCCTCGTAGCCGGAGGGAATCTTGTGTTCGACGCGTGCCACGAGCTTGCGTGCAGGAATGTCCGCCACCTCGAACCCGATCAACCCGTCGACGTTCTGAAAAAACCGTTTGTTGTCCGCCGAGAGTGCAGGTGGCCTAACGGAATCGGAAAACGGCAGTTTACCGACGACTTCATGCCCCGCCTCGACGTCGACTATCGTGACATGGTGCCGACCGATCGGCGACAGATACATCCAGCGACCGTCGCGTGAAGCAGTCGTGTTGTGCGGTCGACCGCCCGTATGGATTTTTTTGACGACACGACGAGTGTTCGCGTTGATCACCCAGTAATTCTCGTCATTACAAGGCACATAGACCCACTCACCGTCAGGAGTGCATGCGAGGTGATTCGGCTTCGGCCCGATCGGCAGGCGGTGAGGGATCTCGTAGGTCACCGGGTCAATCCAAATCAGCTCACCGCTCTTTTGCGCGAAGGCTTCGATGGACACGAACACGACACTCGCGTCGTCGGGCGCCGCGATGCCATGGGGCTGGGAGCCAACAACGATGCGACGGACGACCTTGTTCTCCGCCGTGTCGATGACATGCACGTCATCGCCGGCGGAGTTGGTCTGCCACAGAAACTGGTGTTCCGCCGCGGACAACGGAAGGTTCAGCACCAGCGCCAGCAGTAGAGTCAACGCGGTCCGATGGCTGTCGTTGAGCATGATCGTCTCCTTCCATGTGCCGCATCGCGTCGTGCGCCGACGACCGATGAACAACCGCTTGCTACCAGGCAGTCTCTCGCGTTCGCCGGCGAGAACGGCTCGACGGCGTCGACGACCTTCGAGCCGTCGCAAACAGTGTCGCTGCTACAGCTGGCCTTCTCAAGTCGCTGTCGGCGACATGAGAAGGCCGATCCTCTCGCCTGTCTGCGTTTTGGCGGCGAAGCGGAGCCGTCCGGAGCCGTCCGGAGCCGCGGAAATCAAGCAGACAGCAAGGTTTCGCCGTCGCAACAACGATCGCCGCCTCTTCGCTTTCAAGGCCCGACCACACTTCGTGAGACGTTCTCATGCCACGGGGACCGACTCACCTCACCGATCGCTGAAGACCAAGTTGAGGGTGTGACTGGGGTCGTGTTGACGAAGCCACAACTCCAGGAACGCCATCATGAGTGTGTCTCCACCGCTGACGGCCTCGTAGTGCGGATACTTCGATGTGGCTCTCGGCAGCGGCTGATCACGCAAGAAGAGCCGCACGGCCATGCGAGCGTATCGATGAGCCTGCCGAAGAAATGCTTTATCCCCCGTAAGATCTTCAGCCACCAGCATCAGCTTGATCACGTGCCCGAGAGTCATTGGGTGAAGTCCACTTTGGCGCCGCGGTGGTCCACTGAGGTATCGCGACGCGCAGGCAAGTATCAGCCTCTTGTATCGCTCGTCCTTCGTTTGCTGATAGCGGAGATGGCAGAGAAGGACGATCTGTGCATCCGTAGGCTTGCCGTAGCTCGTAGCCCAAAGATCACTATCCGTCCAGCCGCCGTCGATCTTACGCTCGAGAGTTGCCGCGTTCGCACCGCAGACGAAGCCTTTTCCTTCGGGGCTAAAGTCGTGAGCCAGGCTCAGGTAAATCTCGTCAGTCTTGCGCGCTCGCGCCCGCATCTTCTCTGCCAGATCGACCGGCACTCTTGCTGCGGCGTCCCACAGGTCGACGGCGAGCGAGAGGTTGCTCTCCGGCCAGATGATGCTGACGCGCTCGGGGCGCGTGCAGCACGAAATCGCTCCCGTTCGTGGATGGCTTGTGCGGTTGTAGTGATCGACGAGCTTGTCAATGGCCTGGAGAAAAACCGGCTCTTTGGACCGCGCGTAGGCTTCCGACCACGTAGTGATGTAAAACCCGCCGTGGCGAGGATATCCATCGCCAACAGCCACATCGTGCCGTCCCCACATCGCATGACGAGAAAAGTCCCCCGTCTTGTGGTCGGCGATCTGATGCTCCCAAAGACCTCGTGCATATCGCTTGCACGCCGACGGCGCCAGCTCGAAGGAACGCTCCCACAACACCCAGGGCCGAGCGAATTCGTGAATCCCATCGCCCTTTCGCTTGGCGACCGGAACCTCGTCGAAGAAATCCCAGCCGAGATGTTCGCCCCACGCCAAAAGCCCGGTCGTCGGGCTTTGACAGTTCTCGAAGAACCATCGAAGCGTGCGATTCGCCTCACGCGCATAGTGCTCGTCACCCGTGATGGCCGTGAGCGCATAGAGCACTTGATAAAGGTTCTGATCCCGCATCGGGTTGGCGCCGGAATAGATGCGGTCGGAGTTTCGAATGCCCCAGTTTTCCCAGTCGTCGAGGCGGATATTCCACAGAGCCTTGCGCCCGGATTCGTCGTGGAGCTTTCGCGTCTGCCGCTGAAGAGTGACGGCTACCAGCGGCGAATGGACAGCGCCGTACGTGTCGCGGCCGTTTTCGAGCAGCACCTCCGCATAGGTCTTCACGATGCCGAGGTAGTCCGGGGTCGGCTCCGGCCACGATCCATCGTCGTTCATTGGCCGCGCCTGAAGTTGTTTCGGGTCGATCACGACGTGATGAATCCGCTGGCTTCGCCAGCCGGTATACGTCACGTGCACAAGACCGTCGCTCGCTTGAATCGCCGCGGGATACCCGCCGTGGGCGCCGCTTCCGTCATCGAGTGTGACGTCCTCGAGTTTCAGCGCCGCTAGCCAGGTCTGGCCGTCTTCCGAAAGCGCCACATTCAATTTGGATCGTCCGCCACTTCGCCGCGTGGAGTGGTTATAGACGAGAAGCTTTCGACCGTCCTTCAGATTGACCGCATCGATCCCTGCACTCGGGTTCGGCAGCGTCGATTTCTCAAGCCTCGTCCAGGTATGGCCACCGTCGCTCGACCAAGCCTGGCGAAGATTGTCGTCGCTGCGGCAGAGGATCTGCAGGCGCGCATCGGTGTGCGTGAGAATGGTCGGCTGAATCGCGGCGAACTCCTTGCCGTCGTTCAGCGCGCCTGAACGCCCCCAGGCGTGACCGAAATCGGCGGTCCACTCGACGTGCACCCGCCATCCCTGATCTTCCGTGCTCGATCCGCAAAGAAGTCGGCCGTCCGGGAGCAATACCGGCTTGGCTCGAATCGGCCCGAAGACGTCGTGGGGTAGACGACGAGGCGCGTTCCAAGTCGTGCCGTGATCGTCAGACTCAACCAACATCCCCCACCACGAGTCAGGGTCCGGTCCGATCTTGTAGAAGAGCAACAACTTCCCACCCGGTGTGAAGAAGAGAACCGGGTTCCAACACGGATGCCGTTCCCCGTCGCGGACAATACCGTTGGCTAGTTCCACAGGTGGAGTCCAGTCGGGGCCAAGCTGCCGTGAGAACCAAATCCCGACGTCTGGCTCCCCCTCATCCGTGCCGCCAAACCAAGCGCAAACGAGGCCCAACCGCGTCTCCGCGATCGTCGACGCGTGGCAATGAGGAAAAGGGGGTTGGTGGAAGATGTACTCAGCCTTCAAGAGTCCGGGTTGGTGCAGGAGGTCCGGACGCAGTGCGGTGCGCGGCGGCTGTGCAGCGCGATCGTTCCCAAAAGTGGTGGTGGCCGTGAGCAAACAAATCGTTGCGATGCCTACAAGAATCGCGACATCCGGACGACGGGGAAACACCATGAAAGTTCTCCGCAACAACTGGCGATCTCACTTCGTGGGACCGAATCGGTAGGCCGCGCCACCGCTTGAGGCGACGCACATGTGGCAAAGACGGCGGGAGCAGGACAACGAAGAGCGGCAGCCAGACCATCCGGCCTCGCCCGGGGGCAGACGACAGCCTTCCCCCCCGAGGCCCGTCGCCCGCGATCATTAGTCCACAACTTTGACGGGAATTCTACCGCCACCCGCGCCGTCGGCTGGCCGTCGAAGGACGATCCTGACGCCCTCCGGTCTCAAGCTCTCTCTGGCGTTCGCATTGACGACGCTAACAACAACGGCGGCTATCAGGCCGCGGTGACGAATTCCGCCGCACGGCCAAAGTTTCCCCACAAAAGAAAAGGGCGCGGCCTCCGGAGGAAGTCGCGCCTCAGTTTCATTGCGGTCTCAGGCGAACTACTTCGCCGCCGCTGGATTCTCTTCTTCCGCGGTGGGCTGTGAACGCTGCCTCCGCCTGACTCGGGACAACCCTGCCAGCGAGAGCAAACCGCCGCCGAGAAGCACCAAGCTGGCGGGCTCAGGAACGGCGCCCACCCACATGGACTTGTCGCCCGGGTCGATGCCAGCGATTTTGACGGCAGCATAGATCGTTCCGCCGCCTTTGGTGATGAAATCGCTGACGCTGATGTCGTCGCCAGAGATGTTGGCGTGGAACGAGTTGCCGGCTTTGAGCTTGTCCCAGCCGAGATCGAACTTCTGACCGAGCGAATTGCCATTCGGAATGCCGTCGAAGTCAACGTTTCCGCCCGGGGACAGCGTCAGGTCCGGTGAGACGCCATCCTTGGCATTCAAGTAGACCGCCTGGATCTTCGAACCGACCGTGGTCTCGACCCAAACATCGACCCCACCGTTGCCGTCGTCCATGAACGTAATGGTGCCGAACTTCTCGATCCCCGCGGTGTCAACACCAGCGTCGTTGTTGAGCACGCCGGTCAGATCGAGCGTGACCTTCATCGGTTCGGCGCACGCGCCTGCCGTGTACAAGAGAGACAAAGAGAAAACAGCGAGAGCAGTCAAACTCTTCATGGGAATCCCCTCAACTGGAGAATTGCTTGCGAAATGTGAACGCCCGGTAAACTTGAACCAGCGATTAAAGTGCATCGGGCCTATAAAATCAACAAAAACCTAACCTTTTGCCATCAAGGACCTTGCGTAATCCATACACATGGCAAAGAGTTCGCTAAACAACGGCCAAAACTGTGGACGCTGGAGCCATCGTCAGAGCGGAACCCTCGGTACGCAGCGAACCGATTGGCTGGCGCGTCGACTCGGGTCAGGCTCTCACCCCATCATATCGCTCGCGGCGCCGCTGCGCGCGCAAGAACTGCTAGAGTTGTTGCCGGCTATCCGTTCAGGCTATGTTTGTCGTGCGGCAAGAGAGCGAACGGGTGCGTGGACGCGCTGACGGTGCGTCTCGACTGAGTGGAGGAGCGGAGCAAAGAGAACGCAAAGGATGAACACACGTCCAGCAGCGGAGCAGACTTTCCCGAGCCGTCGCGAGTGGGCCGCCGTCCTGTTCGCCTTGGTTTTTCCTTCGATCCTCACGTACGCGTACTTCGTGGCTCTGGCGGGAGAGTCGGCGGCGCTGCAGCAGTCGACCTACGCCGTGGGTAAGATCGTACAATTCGGTTTTCCAGCCCTGTGGGTGGGTTTCGTCGCGCGCGAACGACTGCGCGTGACAGCGCCAAGCAGCCGCGGCATGGGCATCGGTCTCATCTTCGGCGTCGGCGTTGTTCTCGTCATGCTGGCACTCCACCAACTCTGTCTCCGCGGCACAGAACTCTTTGCACGCCCGGAAGCGGAAGTTCCCCGCAAGATCGCGGAGTTGGGGATCGACTCCGTGACAAAATTCGCCGCCCTCGGGGTTTTTTACTCTCTCTTCCACTCGCTTCTCGAAGAGTACTACTGGCGCTGGTTTGTCTTTGCACGGTTAAGAACGCTCACCAAACTCCCCACTGCCGTCGTGGTCTCTAGTGTTGGCTTCACCGCGCACCACGTGATCGTTCTTGCCACGTACTTCGGGTGGTCGTCGCCGTTCAGCTACGTCTTCTCCGCCGCCGTGTGTATTGGAGGTGCTTTCTGGGCATGGAGCTACCATCGCAGCCGCTCGCTCTATGCCCCTTGGCTAAGCCACGCAATCGTCGATGCTGGCATCTTCTTGCTCGGATACCGTATGGTGCGGGATACGCTCGTCACGTGACGGCAACAACTGCCGCGCCCCCCGGCGGGGATGCACCACGCGCGACACTGGAGTGTTCGAATTCTTTACGCGCGCACCTGCCTCGCGCTCCCTGCCGCTGCCAGCAGGCTCGACGCGAAATGGCCAAATCGGAGGCTTACCGAAGATGACCAGCGCGATGCGAGTAGTGGTCATCGGTGCGCGACGACGGCGGCAGGGACTTGGTGCCTTCGTGGCGCAGGCCTTTGCAGCCGCCGGAGCCGAGATTGTTGGCATTGTGGGGAGCACACAACGCACGGCAGATTTCGCTCAAGCCGAGCTCGCCAACTCGAGCGGAATCAAATGTCAGTCGTTTGCGGATGTGCGCCACGCCCTCCGTTCGACCCACCCTGACGTCGTTGCCGTTTGTTCACCGTACACGCTTCACCGCGCGCACGTCGAAGAATGCGCGCGAGCAGGTTGTCACTGCTTGTGCGAAAAACCATTCTGGTGGGATTCCGCGGCGCCCGACCGCGACTTGACGTCGCAGCTCGTCGAGGAATTCGCCGGAGCTGACCTCTACCTTTGCCTGCTGACGCAGTGGCCTCAAACTTTATCGGCCTTCCACGAGCTCTACCCAGGCGAGCGTTCGAAATCAGTACGGACGTTCGAGATGCACATGGGGCCGATCTCGACCGGGCGCGAGATGGTCCTCGACGCAGCCCCTCACACCGTCAGCATGCTTCAGGCGTTGTTAGGTTATGGGAACGTCGTCGACGCCCGAACAAAATATTTGCATGAAGACGGTCGCGGATTATGTTTACATTTCGTCTACCAGCATGACCTGGGATCAACGATCGTCGACCTGCGACTGACAACCACGGAGAGCCCGCCACGACCTGCGTCCTACGCGATCAACGGCAAACGAGTCGATCGCCGCATCGTGTTGCCGCGCTACGAGATCCACTTTGAGGCAGAGTCACGAATCATTCGAGTCGAGGACCCTTTACAGTCGCTCGTGAAGGAATTCATCGCTGCGGTCAACCACGGCCGCCGGACAGACGTTAGGGCACTGTCAGAATCTATGACGGCGCTTGAACATCTACTGGAGGCCGTACGTCCGTCTCCCTAGAGGAGAACACAGGGAGATCCACGGACGGAGTTCACGCCGCAAGTCGAAACCACGACCCCTCACAGAAGGAGCCAAACGTTTTACTGCTGATCCGAAACAGCGCGTAGGTCTCGTCTACACGCGATAAGCGAGAGAAGAAGAGAAGTGACAGAGGAGGGCGCCGGTCGCCAAGCGGCCGCGAAAGGATACGTTATGAACAAGATCATTCCGCTCAAGGTACTCGAGGAAGGTGCGGTCTCAGTGCGTCGAAACGGCGGCAGCGGCGGCCGACTCAGCGGCATCGCCGAATCACGGACGAGCGACTTGGACGACGAGGCTCCCCAATCACCTACGGGCGGAGAGCGACACGTCGAGCTGTCGCGTATCCACGACTTCGCCTCGAAGCTTTGCCAACCCGACATCCTCCCGAGGGTCAAAGATTACGTCAGGTGGCAGTCCGCCCTTCGTGCCAAAGCTCGCGGCGACGTGCTCGCCGAGTCGACGATCACCGATCTCGACAAGGTGCCCAACTTCGCGCCCGTGTCGATCAACCTCGACATTACCACGGCTTGCAACTACGCATGCGACCACTGCGTCGACATGGACATCCTGAATCAGCCGATCAAGTACACACATCAAAAGCTCCTCGACAGCCTCGAGCTGATGGCGAAGAGCGGTCTCAAATCGGTGATCGTCATCGGCGGCGGCGAGCCGACCATCTACCCGAAGTTCGAAGAAACTATCCGTTTCATGAAGGACCTCGGCCTCCAGGTCTCCGTCGTCTCGAATGGCTCCGGAATGGACAAGATCGCCGCCGTGGCCGATTGCCTCGAAGAGACGGACTGGGTGCGCCTCTCGCTCGATTCTGGGAGTGACGAAGTTTTTCAGGCGATGCACAAGCCGAAGCGGGAAATCACGCTCGACGAGATTTGCGAAGGCGTTCAAGCCGTCAAATCTGTCCCCCGCCCCTTCAAGATCGGCTTTTCGTTCATCATCACGTGGAAAGGCGCGTTCATTAACGACACCAAGATCGTCGAGAACATCCATGAGATTCGCCTCGGTGCCGAACGCGCACGCAAATACAAGTTTGACTACATTTCGTACAAGCCGTTCCTAACGCGAGCGCCGGACAACAACGCCGAAATCGTCGACCTCAGCGAAAAGAATCACCACTTCGACTCGATCATCGCACGCATCCGCCGCGCCGTCGACGACGCGAAAAGCCTGTCGACCGATGAGTTCAGTGTCTACGAAGCGACGAATCTGAAAGTGCTCGAGAACCGCAGCTACAAGAACTACACCGAGCAGCCGAACACCTGCCACATGCAGTTCTTTCGCCAGGTCCTGAGTCCACTTGGAATGTACAACTGTCCGGTGTATCGCAATCAGCCACACGGCTTCGTCGGTACGAAAGAAGCGTACGCCGACGACTCGAGCTACGCGAACACGCGCGGACGAACTGCGGGTCTGATCAAGTCATTCAACGCGACCCACGAGTGCCGAGAGGTTACATGTCTCTACAACCACGTGAACTGGTGGTTAGAGCAGCTGATCGAAGACCCGGCCAAACTCGACGCGATCGAAGCCCGTGAGTTGGGCGAGCCCGACTACTTCCTCTAGCAGCCTGTTGAAAAAGTGCTTCGAGTCGAAAACTGGTCGCTTCGCGTCCAGATCGACCGCGGCGAACGTAGGTAATCTCCGAGATTTTCGAGGCTCGCCGCGCTCGATCTGGGCGTGAAGAGGCCAGTTTCTCGGCCGAATGACTTTTTCAACGGGCTGCTAGGCTAGCCTCGAGTTTGGCCATTTCGCGTCCAGATCGGCCGCGGCAAACGCAGGTAATCTCCGAGCCCTCTTCAATAAGGTATACGACGAGTATTGACGCGGTCGAGCTGGGTGCGAAGAGGCCGGCTTCTCGGCCGAATGACTTTTTCAGGCAGGCTGCTTAGATGGCCAAAGTTCTCCTCGTCATTGGCGATGGCGCTGAAGTCATTGACACCATGGTTCCGCTCTACCGCTTGAGCGAGGAGCATGAGGTGGTGAAGGCGGCACCCAAAAAGCGAACGTACCATCTCGTCCAGCACCACCATGAACCGGACTGGGATATTACGGTCGAAACGCCAGGCTACAAGCTCGACTCCGATGTCGCTTTCGCGGATGTTGACCCGAAAGAGTACGCCGCCTTGGTCCTTCCCGGCGGCCGAGCGCCCGAGTTCCTGCGCTACGACCAAGACCTCATCGCGATCACGCGTCACTTCTTCGAGCACGAAAAGCTGGTCGCTTCGATCTGTCACGGGATCGAAATCCTCGCTGCGGCAGACGTCATCCGCGGTCGCCGCATCACCACCATTCCGCGCTGCCAGCTCGACGCGGAACTTGCCGGCGCGATCTACGTCGCCGAACCTCTGGTGATCGACGGCAACCTCTTTTGCTGCCGATTCAAGCGCGAGTGCGCGGCGTGGCTGAAAGCGTTGACGGCAGAACTTGCGGCGCGCACCCAGTGACATGGCGGCTTGTCGCGATCGCTGAGGAAAACTCGCCCACCGCGATCGTCGCTGCGACTTACCGCGTCGCCTTCTTGAACAACGTCAGACGCTCTTTTCGAAGGCGCGGATGATCGCACTGTTGTCCGCCTCACCCAGCCCTGCCGCCTCAAGGCTCTCGAGGAGTTGACGGTGCAGCCGCGAGACGGGGAGATCCACCTCCCCGGAGGCCGCCTCGTCCAGGATCAAGCGGACGTCTTTGAGGTGCTGAGATAGCTTGGCCTGCGTCGAGAAATCACCCTCCACCATCTTGCGCCCCTTGACGTCCATGACGACGGAATACGCGTTTCCTTGCTTGAGGACCTCGAGAGCGTCGGCCTTGGACAATCCAATAGCCTGCGCGAATGCCAACCCTTCGCCAAGCGCTACCCGGTTGAGTCCAAGGATCAAATTGTTGACGAGCTTCATGCGGGCCGCGTTCCCCCACGTGCCGACAAAGAAACGCTTAGCGACGGTGGCGTCGAAAATATCGCTCACTGCATCGAACGCCTCACGTCGTCCCGCGACAATTGCAACGGCTTCACCGCGACGCGTCTGCTCGCTGGACGCCGCAATCGGCGTCTCGAGATAGTCCACGCTGCGCTCTGCGAGACGCCGGCCGAATGCCTCGGTTTGTCGGGGGTTGCCGGTCGTCGTGTCGACAATGATTTGCCCTGGACGTAGAGCCGAACCAAGAGCGTTCAAAACTTCGTCAACAACTTCGGATGTGTAAAGACTCACGACGATGCGGTCGCACTCTTGGAGTGGATTGTCCGACCATGTCGCGCCGCGGGCTACCAGCGGGTCTGCCTTTTCCCGCGTACGGTTGTAGACGGCCACGCGAAACCCGCCGCCCAAGAGCCGCTCCGCAAGCGCGGTCCCGAGAAGGCCGAGCCCGATCACTCCAATGGGTCGATCGTGCTGATTCTGCTCTGGCATGTGTCCCTTCTGCATCATCATCGTGGCTGACTTTGTTCGCGCCAGGTGGTGGCGTCCAACGGGGGCTGCGGCGCTGTCGGACACCGACGTCGTCCCCAGAAGCGACCCAATTTTAGAAAGAACGACACGGCTTGTGAACATCGCCCTCGACGGGAAGCGATCGCGAGTGGATTTCCAGGATCAAGTCGTTCACAATTTCGAGCGGCTTGAAGGCGAACGGCGATGCCGATGAACTCGTTTTCAGGCGGTATGTACACCACCGTTGAAGAACTCGACACCTGGTGTCGCCGGCTGCTATTCCGGCTGTCACACAAGTCTGGCGCGATCTTAAACCTTGAGTTTGGCCTAAGACGGCCGTCGCAACTTACGGTCACGGTCACAAGATCGGACGGCACACAGGAGTGTGCCTGCTACTTTGTGAGACGCACACCGCTCAAAGAGCTGAAAAGAACATGCCCTATCTCTATCTCGCATTCGCTATCGTTGCCGAAGTGATCGCGACCACCGCGCTCAAAGCATCGCAGTCGTTCTCGCGTCCAGTGCCGAGCGTCATCGTCGTCATTGGCTATGCGTGCGCGTTCTACTTCCTGTCGCGCTGCATTCAGCATCTGCACGTCGGCGTCGTCTATGCTGTCTGGAGCGGCATTGGCATCGTCCTCATCACCGTGCTTGGCTTCCTGCTCTATGGCGAACGAATCGACGCGCCCGGCGTCCTTGGGATGGCGCTCATCATCGCAGGCGTGGTCGTTCTCCACGTGTTTTCAGCAGCGAGCGCGCAGCACTAGACGCTTTCAACTCACGCCCCAGCTCATGCGCTACCGATACCATCTGTGCGACGTCTTCACCGACACACGCTTCGGCGGCAACCAGCTGGCGGTACTTCCGGAGGCGCGTGGCCTTGCCGATCGGCAAATGCAGCAAATCGCCCGGGAGTTCAACCTGCCGGAGACCACGTTCGTCTTCCCGCCGACGCAAAAGCAGCAACACCGAACAGTTCGCATCTTCACTCCGACTGCGGAGGTCCCGTTCGCCGGGCACCCGAGTATCGGCACTGCTTTCGTTCTCGCTGCCACCGGTGAGCTTGGACCGATCGCCTCGACGGCAACGGTCACTTTCGCAGAGAAGGCTGGACTCGTAGCGGTGTCGATTCGAAAACGCGCGGGTGAGGACCTCTGGTGCGAACTTTCGGCCCCTGCCCGCCTGACGATCGGGCAGCCGGTTGCGACGGAGTCCCTCGTCGCCGTGCTGTCACTCGAACCCGACGACATCGTCGCACACACGCATCCTCCGCAGATCGCCTCCGTGGGCCTCGGTTTTCTATTCACCGAACTGCGAGATCGAGCCGCTCTCGAACGCGCGCGTCCTAACGCGGGTGAGTTCGAAGCTCTGGCCGCCGAAGGTCTGCCTCCTGCGGTGTTCGCATATGTTCGTAGCGACGATGAATTTGATGTCCGCGGGCGCATGTTTGCGCCGCTCCACGGAATACCGGAAGACCCCGCGACCGGCAGCGCGAGCTGCGCCCTTGGTGGGCTCCTGTGTCACTACAACGAATCTACCCACGGCGCTTTTCGTTGGCGCATGGCTCAAGGCGTCGAGATGGGTCGTCCGAGCGTCCTTGAAGTGCGCGCCGAGAAGCGAGACGGAGTCACTGTCGCCACCTGGGTTGGTGGGTCGAGTGTGATGGTTGGAGATGGATTCATCGAAGCAGGATAGCGGCTAGCGCTTGGACAGACGCGACGCTTCGGTCAACTGGCGCACGACCTCACGCGGATCGCCAGTCTTGCGGAGGATCTCCAGCTGGCGGTCGGCCCCGCATGGCGCCTTGATCATGTTGCGTACGGTCTCCAGATACTCAAGGGAGCCGAGGCGAGCAGCGGTCGGCTGCAGTTCGTCGACGAGCTTTTCGACGACGTTGCGTGCCGGGGAACGCTCGAACGTGAAGGAATCGACAAGCCGCGCATCGATCCCGTAGCGCGCCGCGCGCCATTTGTTTTGGCGCACCATCATCGGGTGGCAGTCGTGCTGGTACGCGCCGCGATCGATGTCGTCGGAGAGAGCCTGGACGAGCGCATGAGCGAGCGACACGATCGCCAACGTCTCCTCGAGATTCCCCGGCATGTCACAAACGCGCACCTCCACGGTACCGAAGTTGTGGTGCGGCCTCACGTCCCACCAGATTTCACGGATCGTGTTGATGAACCCCGTCTCGACCAGGTGATTGATCAACCACACGTACTCACTCCAGTTGCGCATCAGAGTCGGCAGACCCGCAGTCGGCAAGGCCTCCATGATCTTCGAACGGTGCGATTTCAGTCCAGTGACTCGGTTGTTCCACCACGGACTGTTGCAGCTGAGCGCCAAGAGCGTCGGCAGATGACGCATGATGCGGTCACAGATCATGATCGCCTTGTCGCCTGAGCCGACGCCAACGTGAACGTGGAGACCGAACGTGACGAGCTGGCGCCCCATATCTTGAAGGATCGTCAGGAGTCGGGCGTATCGGTCGCTGGGGCTGACCTCTTGGTCCTCCCAGAGTGAAAACGGATGGGTTCCAGTCCAGTACAGGCGCAGGCCGAGGTCGTCTGTCACGGCCTCGACGATCTCGATCTTACTGCGGAGATCGACCTCAACCTCGGCGACTGAGTCACACACGTCGGTGTTGATTTCGAGGTAGCACTGCATGAGCTCTGGCTTGATGCTCGCTTCATATCCAGGCGGCAAACGTCCGAGGACATCCTCGATCGAGCTCGACAGAGCCATGGACTCGGCGTCCACGAGTGCCAACTCGAGCTCAACTCCGAGCGTTGGCTTCGGGCTAGGAGAGAACGTGATCTTGTCCATGGTTTCCTCGGAGCCAAGGCACGCGAATCAATCAGCCTCGTAGGCTGACGCGGATGCCCGGTGCGGATCTCGCCAGCGAAAAGCGGCCGAAACGTGGCGTCCGGGACAATTGTCGCGGTTTCTGCCTACGGCTTCAATCGTCAAACGACGACGTGCATCTGCCGCAAAAAACAGCACCTTGGTCACCCGACGGCGTGTCTCCACGACTCCTGGAGCGACGGCGTGAAACGCCTATTTGAGCCCTGCCCGAACCTCGGCGACATTGACGAGGTGCTCCTTGACCTTCCGGTAGGAATGAATCACATCCGAGTAAGTTGTGCTGATGAGCGGTACGGACTCGGCCTGCGACAAGCGGTCCCAGTGGAGCGAGCGAAGCCGGCGGACGTGGTCATCGATCTTCTCGGCCGCAGCGATGGCAGCCTCGAGCGCCGCCCTCGATGCGTCGTTCGCGCCGTTCCTGGTCACCTGATCGAAGAATGCGGCGACGTCCTCGTGAAGTTTGGCAATCTCGGTCTGCTGCGTATCGTCGAATCCCAGATTCGCATCTCGGAGCCGCAGGTGGAGCTTGAGGATCTGGGTCACATAGTCGCTCACCGACTCGTACTCGTCCGAAAGCCGAATCTGCTCCTTCGCGTCCTCCGCGAGCTCATGGCCTATGTGCTCCCCAAGGACTTCAGTCAGGAACATGGTGACCTCCTTCTGCACCACGTCGAGACGTTCTTCGGCGTTAAAGACCTTTGCCGATGCCGCGGTGTCAGACGGATCCTTTACCGAGATCGCCAGATCGTCAAGCATTTCACGGGCTGCGCCGCGCATTTTCACCAGCTCAACGCGGCTCTGCTCGATCGCTGCGAACGGGGTGTCGTACATCTGGAAATCCAGATGCGTGAGTTGTCTCTTCTCCTTCCTCACCGTGTCTTGCACACGTCGTTCAAGGAAGGTGGCGAAGTAGGAGAGAAACGGCAGAAATAGACAGACGTTGATGACGTTGAAGACGGTGTGCACCGTGGCAATCCCCATCGTCGTGTGCGGGTACGATTCTTCTCCTTGGTCGTTGAGGACCATCTGACCGATATCGTCAATTCCACTGACGACGCTAACGATGAGACGGATGATGGGGAGGTAAAGCGAGAACACCGCAGTGATCCAAAACACTCCGATTAAGTTGAATATGACGTGGAAGTACGCAGAACGGCGCGCATTGGCGGTAGCGCCGATGGAGGCGAGAAAAGCGGTGATCGTTGTGCCGATGTTCTCCCCGAGAACGAGTGCCGCTGCGGTTTCGAACGTGAGCACTCCGCTGAAAGCAAGCGCTATGGTGATCCCAAGCGTTGCCGACGATGACTGCACGATAACCGTCAGAACACACCCGACGAGAGCGCACTGCAAGACACCCAAATAGCTGTCGGCGGAGAACTGATGAAACCATGCCTCGAATGCCGGCATGCCGCGGATCGGCTTGAACCCATCCTTCATGAGCTCGAGGCCGAAGAAGACCATGCCGATGCCCATGAACGCCATGGCGAAGTAACGAACCTTCTCGCGCCGGCTGAAGAGAACGAAAAACGCGGCGGCTCCCAAAATCGGCAGGCCGTACTTACCGATTTTGAGGACGAGAATCCAACCAGTGATCGTGGTGCCGATGTTGGCCCCAAGGATGACTCCCATCGCTTGCTGGAGAGCCATGATCTCGCTGTTGACGAAACCCACCGCCATGACGGTCGTGATGGAGCTCGACTGCACCAAGCACGTCACCATGGTCCCAACCCCGACCGCCATGAGGCGATTGTCCGTCACCAGGCTGATCATACGGCGCAGCGATGGCCCGGCGATATTCTGCAGGCCGTCGGACATGTTGCGCATGCCGAGGAGAAAGATCCCGAGTCCGCCGACGACCGTAAAGATCATCGTCGCCACTTGCACATCCATGAACCCGTACCTCCGGGGGTCATTCGATCCCGCCGCGGTACAGGTGTCGAACACGCGCTACCCTGAGTCGACGGCAGTCGACGCGAGCTTACAAAAACCCCTCCGCTGGGCAAAGGTAATTTGTGAAGAATATGTTAAGAAGCTGCGGTTGGATTGTAACCAATTCTTTAGTAATGACTTAGGGCCTCAGGCCCATGGTGCGAAGACGATCTTCGGAGAGGGCAGGTGCTTGAAATCGGCCGCGTCCTCGGCGACAAGAAACCCCCTCGACGAACCACAACCGAAAGCCAATCTGGGACTCTAGCACTGATGAAGACAGCGGCTCTCTCGCACGAGCGTCTCGAACAGCTCGTGGCTCAGTTCCCGACGCGACGCATCGCCGTCGTCGGGGACTTCTTCCTCGACAAGTATCTTGAGATCGACACCCAGCTTGAGGAGGTGAGCGTCGAGACAGGGAAGCCATGCCACCAGGTCGTCAACGTTCGGACGAGCCCGGGCGCTGCCGGAACGGTCGTGTCGAATCTGTCAGCGCTCCGTGCCGGCACGCTGCACGCGGTCGGCTTCAGCGGTGACGACGGCGAGGGGTTCGACCTGCGACAGGCTCTGGCGCGCGTCGGATGCTCGACTGACCACCTTCACGTCGCCGCCGCGCGCCACACGCCGACCTATCTCAAGCCCCGTAACCTGGGCGACCCGACCTTGGCGGCAGAGCATTCGCGCTACGACACCAAGAATCGGACCGCCACTCCGCCGGAAATTGCTGAGAAGATCATCACCTCCCTCACAGACCTGATCAGCAACATCGACGCTCTTGTCGTTATGGATCAAGTCGAGGAGCGAGACTGCGGCGCGATGACAGCGGCTGTCCGCGACGCTGTGATCGCCCATGCCAAACGATCTCCGGGCGTGATTTTTTGGGCCGACAGCCGGAGACGCATCGGTGAATATCACCGAGTGATCGTCAAGCCGAATGAGTTCGAAGTTGTCGGGGAAGAGAATCCCACGCCGGGATCGGCGGTCTCAGGTTCAGACATCGAAGGTGCGGCCCGCGCCCTACGGGAACGCAACGAGGCCCCCATCGTTGTCACCCTCGGCGCTGACGGCATGATCGTTAGCGACCCCGATTGGACACGCGTGCCGGGTGTCCGAGTCGACGGCGAGATTGACCCAACGGGAGCGGGCGACAGCGCTACCGCCGGAACGGTGCTCGCGCTCTCCTGCGGCGCGACGCTCCCGGAGGCAGCGGTTGTTGGCAACCTCGTCGCCTCGTTGACCGTGCAGCAGATCGGCACGACCGGCACGGCAAGCCCCGACTCTCTGGCGCCACAATTGGAGATCTGGCGTCAGCAAAACGCTTGCTGAATCGGAACTCGCGGCCCTCAGCCGTAGAGAGCGTGCGCCTCGCGATAGTTGATGCGGCGCGCACGAATGAGACCGTCGCGCACCTTCTCCCCGGCTGGGTCGAGATAGACTCGCCTGGTGTCTTTGTTGTCGTCCGGATCGACGCCGAGGACATGAATGTTAAAGATGAAAGCTCGGTCGCTCGTCGCCTTGAACCAGTGGACGTTGTCTCGGTAGTCAGAGACCGTGGAGTACTGCCCGGGGCCGAACTTGCGGTCTATGGTGGGCCGAATCAAGACAGAGGCGTCTTCGTCGACGACTCGATCATAGTGCCGGCCATGCAGCTCACCCTCGAGAACCAAGAACGCCGTCGCCATGTTGTTGTGGCCATGTGGGACGACGGACCGCCCCTTCTTGAGTGCGAAAATCTGTCGCCCGAACGCGAGCTTTCTTTCCGGCTCGTCGATCCCCCGAAGCTCAAACCGTAGGCTACGCGCCCCGCGCTCCTTCAACTTGACACGGCGACGTAGCTGCTCGAAGTCGACACAACGCAGGAGGTCTCGCAAATCGACCCGCGCCAGCACTTCCTGCGCCTTCTTTTGCCACTCGGTTTGCTTGATGCGATCTGCTTTCACGTCGCGGCTCATCGCGTCCAGCTCCCTGACGCAGTCGATGCCGAGGGTCTGCCCAGATGCGCCAAGGACACTTCGACGGACACCGAAAGCGTCGTATTGGCACAGCGTCTCAAACAGAGTCAAAGTGAGAATCGACCGGGCCGCAGACTGGGCGAATTCCCGCCGCGTCACACAACTCTTGTCGCCACGTTCGTCGCAGGCCTCGCACCCATCGGCGCTCGATTCGTGAAGCGGTCGCGGCATGAGAAACCCTTTCGTCAGGCGTTTGATCAAGAGCGAAGGCCCACCATGGACCGTTCGCCATCATCGCCGAGCTGAAGGCTGGTCACAAGCGGCTCTTTCGCCGCTCCGAGCCAGCGACACGCCCTCGTCGCCGAACCATGTAAGCTGCCCGCTTGCGACCGGCGCCGCCGCGACAGTAAGCTTGACAGCCCGTTGAAAAAGTGCTTCGAGCCGAAAACTGGTCTCTTCGCGTCCAGATCGGCCGCGGCAAACGCAGGCAATCTTCGGGATTTTCGAGTATTGACGCGGTCGAGCTGGGCGTGAAGAGACCAGTTTCCTCGGCCGAATGACTTTTTCAACGGGCTGTTGGAACGAGTCCGCGACCTCGCGCCGATCACACCCTGCGAGATGCCTCTCCCACATGAGTGCAATTCTAGGTATTTCTGCGTTCTATCACGACTCCGCCGCGGCGCTGATCGTCGACGGTGAGATCGTCGCTGCGGCGCAAGAAGAGCGTTTTTCGCGTACCAAACACGACCACAGATTCCCCGTCGAAGCCATCTCCTACTGTCTCGGCGAAGCCGGTCTGGAAGCACAGGATCTCGACTACGTCGGTTTTTACGACAAACCGTTTCTAAAGTTCGAGCGCCTGCTCGAGACCTACCTGTCATTCGTTCCCGTCGGTTGGCGCTCGTTTCGCCGCGCCATGCCGCTGTGGTTGAAACAAAAGCTCCATCTGCCGCGAGAACTGAGGAAGGGGCTCGGCGGTGGGTTCAAGAAACGCTACGTCTTCGCCGAGCACCACGAATCTCACGCGGCGAGCGCTTTCTTTCCATCACCGTTCGAGGAGGCTGCGATTTTGACACTCGACGGTGTCGGCGAATGGGCCACCGCGAGCTATGGCATCGGCCGCGGGCATAGTATCCACCTGACGCACGAACTCAGGTTTCCCCACTCGGTAGGTCTCCTCTACTCGGCGTTCACAGCCTACACCGGCTTCAAGGTGAACTCAGGGGAGTACAAGCTCATGGGCCTAGCGCCCTATGGAGAACCCAGATACGCCGAACTTATCCTCGAAAAGCTGATCGACTTGAAGCCGGACGGATCGCTGCACATGGACATGTCATACTTCAACTACTGTCAAGGGTTGACGATGACGAGCCGCAAATTCCATCGCCTCTTCGGTGGCCCGCCGCGAAAGCCGGAGTCCGCGATCACGCAGCGCGATATGGACATCGCGGCGTCGATCCAAAAAGTCACCGAAGAAATCATGCTGCGAGCGGCGCGCCACGTACTCGCAGAGACAGGCATGAAGCGACTCTGTCTTGCTGGCGGCGTGGCACTCAACTGCGTTGGCAACGGCCGTCTGCTGGACGAGCTCGACTTGGACGACATCTGGATTCAACCTGCTGCGGGTGACGCAGGCGGTGCACTTGGTGTTGCGCTGTTCATCTGGCATCAACTACTCGACCAACCGCGAGTCCTCCAAGTCGGCGACGCGCAGCAGGGATCCTATCTCGGTCCCGGATTCGATGATGCCACGGTGAAGCGCTTCCTAGACAAGGCTGGCGCGGAGTACCACTGCTTTGACGACGACGAGTCCCTCTGCGACCGCGTGGCAGAGCTGCTCGCCGACGAGAGCGTCGTCGGCTGGATGCAAGGGCGCATGGAGTTTGGCCCGCGAGCGCTCGGGGGACGGAGCATCTTGGGTGACGCACGCAGCGCGAAGATGCAGTCTGTGATGAACCGGAAGATCAAATTCCGCGAGTCGTTTCGTCCGTTCGCGCCGTCGGTGCTTGCCGAGCGTGCCGGCGAATTCTTCGACCTACCCGAGGCGAGCGAGAGTCCATACATGCTCCTTGTCGCAGCGGTGAGCAATGCCAAACGAACAGAGTGCGTCGACGGGACACAACAGCCAAGTGGGTTCGACCGTCTCCACGTCAGCAGATCCGAGATCCCAGCGACAACGCATGTCGACTACTCCGCACGCGTTCAGACCGTGGATAAACGCCGGCATGGACGCTACTACCGCCTTCTCAAAAGCTTCGAAAAAAGGACAAACTGCCCTGTTCTCATCAACACGAGCTTCAACGTCCGCGGCGAACCGATTGTCTGCACCCCTGAAGAGGCCTATCATTGCTTCATGGCGACAAACATGGACGCCCTCGTGCTGGAGCGCTGCCTTGTTCTCAAAACGGAACAGAAAAACGCGCCCCCCATCGACACGGACGCCTATCTAGCTCAGTTCTCTCTTGATTGAAGAAATCCTGCTATGATCGAGATCAACAAGAACCCGTCACCGAGGGAGCTGCGACTATTCGGCATCGCCTTCGTCGTGTTCTTTGCCGCACTTGGCGCCGTGCTCTACTGGCAGGTGAACGCGACAGCGGGCAAGGTCGCTTGGACCAGCGCTGCGGTTGTGGCGCCCCTCTTTGCATTTGTCCCGCCCCTACGGCGCCCGATCTACCTTGGCTGGACCTACTTGACGTTCCCCATCGGCTGGACGCTGACACAGGTCCTGCTTGGCTCTGTGTTCTACCTCGTCGTCGTGCCCGTTGGCTTTTTGATGCGCCTCTGTGGACGAGATCCGCTGCACAGAGGCATGACTGGGGAAGACTCCTATTGGACGCCACGCGCGGCCGCCGCAAGCAAGTCGCGATACTTCAAGCAATTCTGATACCCCCGCTGGCACCTAAATGAAATCGGACGACTCAACCCGCCAAAACCAACAGCCGAACGCTTCGTCCAGCGCGGACGAATTCGCCCGCCAGGCCGAGGCGGAGTCGGTAGGCATCGTCGCGGAGTTCTACGACTTTCTCATCACCAACAAGAGGTGGTGGTTAGCCCCCATCGTCATCGTGCTGCTTCTCCTTGGACTACTCATCATTCTTCACAGCACGCCGCTCGGATCGTTTATGTATACGTTATTCTAAGACGAGGACGAGCCCAGCGATCGGTCGTGCGCGCTGCGCGTCAGTCAGGAGCGACTGCCTCCCCACGCCTGAGAGTCGTGGCCTGCGGCGAGAGTCGCTATCGTCAGGGCAAAAAAAAAGCCCCGATGGGTCTCCGCCGGTGATGGCACGGTCCATCGGGGCTTCGGTGGTGCCTGGTTCCTCCTGAGCAGAGAAAGCAGATAGCCCGTCCGAGGGCTATCTGAGGTCCAACGACCTTCAGGGGGATGACACCGAAAGATTTCGTGTCAAATCAGGAGGTCACCACCTCGCGAATCACCGTCAAGTCTTGTGACAAGGACCACCTCCTTTCGCGGCGTGTGCAAGAGCGGTTCCAGATCACCGCCGCCGCGCTGCAGTCGCCGTATGCTGCAGCGCGGGCCCGATCGCGCCACATCTCACGTTCGACGCGACGCCGGAGGCGTGCGTGCGCCTCCAACCGGATCGTTGACTCCCGATGATAGGACAATGCGCCCCCGAGGACAAGAAACCGAGCGCGCGCTCCACACCTACATCTCTCCAACGTTGCTCTCGCTACGACGTTGGGCGCCTGGCGCGTGCGCGTGCATGGCCCCGGCGAGCGCGCCCCTCGAGCGACAAAGCCCTGTCTTCTCGACGAGGCAGCCAAGCTTTGGGGGCGTGGGACGCACCTGTGCCGCCGAAATGACGCTAACAGCGGCCGAAAGCATGAACCATCAAGAATCTCCGACCCCCCGATTCCCTTGTGGCCCCGTCAGCCGATCCGGGCCACAGCACAAGCACAAAGGGAGTCTCAGTCACAATGAATTCCGCACCCTCGCGCCGTTTTCCGTTGCCGCCGATTCGACAGCTCCTGGCGAGCATCCTGTGTTTCTGTTGCGTCCCCGCCCTCGGCGAAGTCGAGGAGGTCGACGTTACGCACCTCGGGGGAATGCCTCAAGGCTCGGTTGCACCTCACATCGTCACCGCAGTCGGTTCCGGTGAAGAATACGTCGTCACAAGCTGGACGCTCGCCGGACTCGCTCTCGAACCGGTTGCTCTCGACGAGTCGTCGCCGGCCGCAGGCGCCTACTTACGGCTGCATGCCCTCCGCCACGGTCGCCCGACGACTGTCTCTCCCTTCCTTTTCGGTCGCATATCTGAGGACGAGTCGCTCGTTCTCGATCTGTTCGCACTGGGAAGGGACGGCGAGCTCACGCAGCTCGATGATGCCGCAAGCACAGATCTGCTCGTCCGAGACTACGCGATCGCGTCCGAACGAACGCCGCAGCTGATCACCCCAATGTACAACGTTCTTGTCCCCGTCGCTGGAATCGGCACCGATGGTGAGACCCACGTGCGGGCGATTCTCCTCCGCGTCACGACACAGCCTCCAAGCTTGTCCACCGTCAACGATTTCACCCTCGAGCTCGAGGCGGACGACGCTTTCGACGGGGATCTCGAAGTCACACACCTCGGCGTTCCCGGAACGTGGATTCTCACCTACCGCACCGAAAACGGCCTCCTGGCGTCGCTGCAGATCGAGACGACAGCCAACGGCGAAATCGTGCAAGTCAGTAGCACTAGCACGGGGAAAGACCTGCGCGGCAGCGTTGAGGTCGCCGAACAGGTTGAGCAGTTCGCCGCCGCGCCGTTGAGTCGGCGGGGATTTGTCACGGCGGTGCGTGACGTCGGCCTTGCCAAGCTCGTCTCCTGGCAGGCGTGGCAAGGCACCGATGCGAAGGCGCCCACCTCGCTTCAGCTCAGCGACCATCTCAAAGATCAAGTTGACTTAACGGACATCGCGGCTGGGCCCTTGGCCCACTTTGGCATCCGCCTGGACGACCCGGCCCTGACCGATTCGCGCGCGGAGAACGGTGCCGATTTCTCCTACTACGGATCGTCAGTGGCCATCGCGGATTTCGACGGTGACAACGTCGAGGACGTAGCGGTCGGAATTTCAGGCGACAGCGAAGCTCGTGGAATGGTCGATGTGATCTACGGATCCTCGCCGCGCGGGCTCATAGGCTCGAAGGAAGACCAGGCTTGGAGTCAAGCGAGTCCCGGTGTCCAAGGCGCTTCAGAGCCTGGCGACGAGTTCGGTCACGCGCTCGTCGCGGCGGACTTTAACGGCGACGGTATTCGCGATCTCGCCGTCAGTGCCCCACGTGAGGACGTCGACGGCGTCATCGACGCCGGGGTTGTCCACGTGCTCAACGGCAATCCTGACGGCGGTCTCCAGGGCACCGGCAGTCAACTGTGGTACCGCAACTCTGACGGCATAGAGGCAGCGGCTGAGACGTCGGATCGGTTCGGCCTCTCCCTGACGGCGAATGATTTCGACGGTGACGGCTTTCACGACCTCGCCATGGGTATACCGGGAGCGAACATCGGCGCCGCCGCGAACGCTGGCGCCGTCCAGATCGTCTATGGATCTGCAGCTGGCCTGGTGTCGGCTGGGAGCTTTCTCCTTCATGCTGACGTCAGCGGCATGGCGCCGAAAGCGGAGAACGGCGACAACTACGGCGATTCATTGGCCTCCGGCGATTTCAATGGTGACGGCTTCGGGGATCTGGCTGTTGGCATGCCACGAGAAGACATCGAGGCCACCGGTGCGACCGACGCCGGCGCGGTGCACATCGTGTACGGGTCAGCGTTCGGCCTCTCCGCCGACAACGACCGAGTCTTCCATCAGGACAGCGCCGGCATCGACGAAGTGGCTGAAGCAAACGACCGCTTCGCGCTCAGTCTCACAGCTGGAGACTTCAACGGTGACGCTCGCGACGATCTCGCCATCGGTGTCCCCAACGAGCGATTCGAGGACTTGAACGCCGCCAACGTCGGCGTCGTCCACGTGCTCTACGGCTTCGCCGGAGGACTGTTCGCAACCAACAGCCAACTGTGGAGCGAGGACGAACTCGGCAAGGATCCAAGCGAAGACTCCGACTTCTTCGGCTGGAGCCTGACGAGCGGCGACTTCAACGGCGACGGCAGATGCGACCTGGTGGCCGGGTCGCCGAGTGAACCCAGCGGCAGCGGGGTTCCGATCGGCGCGGTGCATGTGATCTATGCAGCGGAGACGGGATTGGCTGCGACAGGCGTGCAATTCGTCTACGCCTGGAGTGACAACCGTGAGCTGAACGCCCACTTCGGTCGAAACTCGGCTGCTGGAGACCTCAACGGCGACGGCATCGATGACCTCGTGGTGAGCGCGCCGAAACAGGATCTCAAGGAGCGTGTGGACGTCGGCTCCATCCGGGTGATCTACGCGGCTGCCAGCGGCGCCGGTCTGCGCAGCTCCGGCACACAGCATTGGTTTCAAGGCGTGCGTCGACGCGTCCGTGCGATCCTGACGGACGGGCTCACCGAGTCGCAGCACGGCGTCCGTGCCGGCGAGATGTTCCTCGAAATGCCTCCTGGCGAACCGGCGAGCGTGCACGCGGCGAGCGTCGCCAAAGTCATGACGTTGTTGCTCACGGCGGAGGCGCTGGAAGACCCGGCGCTCGGGCTCAGCCTCGCGGACAACGTCGAGATCAGTGCAGTCGCCGCCGCTGCGGGCGGCAGCAAGATGAGCCCTCTCCTCGAGGAGGGAGACTGCGTGACGCTGGAGACGCTCCTCTACGGGATGATGCGTCCCTCGGGAAACCGCGCTTCGGTGGCGATAGCAGAGCACGTAGCCCAGGCGTACGGACACGAAGGCGATAAGAAGGAAGCCTTCGTCGGCCTCATGAACCGCAAGGCGTCGCTCCTCGGTCTCAGCGACACGGCTTACAGCCACCCGGCAGCTGGGGTTGTGACCACGCCGCAAGATCAAGTGACGCTGTGGCGGTCTGCATGGCAGTACAGCCTCGTACGTGAAACCACCGGTCCGAGCGACTACTCCGCGTGTGAGTGCACCGACCTCGATCTGGCGGTTGGCGCTGTAGAGCCTGTCAAGTGCTGGAGCCTCGATCGCGGCTTTGCAAGCTATCCCGGTGTCGAAGGCTGGAAGAACGGCCTCCTCGGCGTCACGGTTCCGGGGTTCGAAGGTGCGCCGTTTTGCACCAATTGTCTGGTGATGCAGACGACACGGCTCGGCCGCACGCTCAACGTGGCGCTGCAGCAGTCGGACGACCGCAGCGGCGACGCATACCGCTTGTTCGACTACGGCTATCGCAAGCTCTTCACGCCGGACTTTCGCGCCGCAGCCACCTTGAACGGCGTGAAGGTGCGGACGTTCGCCCTCGACCGCGTCACCAGCACTGTCGCCATCAGCGCCACGGTCGACACTCTCGGTCAGCTCCGAGTGTCGAGCTGGAGAACAGACGCCGAATCGGGCGTGGTCGAAAACCTCGGGTGGGCCGAGCGCGCATTCGAGCTGAACACCACCGAAGGCGCGCCGACCCATCGCGCGCCGCGACGAGTCGATCTCACGGCACTCCCCACGAACTCCGCCGAGGGCGACTACGTGAGTGGCGACGTCCACTCCGCGACAGGCGAACTCGTTCTTCGGTTGTGGCGACTGGGCGAAGCGATTGACGCTGGCGCGTGCGCAAACGATGGTGGCGACAGCGATGCGGACGGTGTCTGCGATTCCGAAGACAACTGCCCGTTCGTCGCCAACGCCCGCCAAGAAGACGTCGATGGAGACGGTATTGGGGACGTTTGCGACGCGACCCTGTCGCAGCTCACGATGAGCACTGCAGCCACCGATTGCATCGAATACGGCGAAAGCGTCACAGTCTCAGTGAAGTTCGAAAACGCGCCGGCACCTGTGCAGATCGTCGCTGCACCAGTCGCGGACTGGAGGGCGAGCTCGTTGACGGTTGAGGCGCGGACGTCGCAGCTCTACCTCCAGGGAACCGGGACGGCGACAGCGACCTTCACCGTCAGCGACGGCGCGGCGGAAATCGACCAGATTCTCGTGCGTCTGATCGACCCGGCGAGCGGCGGCACTATAATGTCTCAAACTTTTCGCGCCAGCTTGTCGGTACCCTGCGAAACACATCTCGCGCCGATGTTTCTTCGCGGCGACTGTAACGACGACGGTGGCGTCGACATCGCGGACGCGCTTTGCATGTTGATTTGGATGTTCCAAGGAAACACTTCCCCAAACTGTGTCGCCTCCACGAACGTCAACGGCGACGACGGCGTCGACATTTCAGATCCACTGGCGCTGCTCAATCACCTCTTCGGTTCCGCACCGCCGCCAGTGGCCCCCTACCCAGCCTGCGGCCGCGGCGAACCGACGCTCGATCGGCGTCTCGGCTGCGCTGCGCCTACTGGTTGTCGTTGAAGTAGGCGTTCCCAAGACCTCGAGCGTACCATCGAGTACAATCGTCTCCTCTACTCGCAGGACGCAAAGGAGCTCGAGACCGCTGAAACGACACGAGGTCGTCACCATCGCCGTCGCCGTGATCGCTTGGGTGTTTGTCACCGCGACCGAAATGACCAGCGCCGATGACAGCCTCTACGAAGGTTACATCGGCAACACCGAACCTCGCTCGCCGGCCGAAGAGCTGAAGAGCTTCCGGTTGCCGCCAGGATTCGAGATCCAACTCGTCGTTGCTGAGCCGCAGATCTACAAGCCGCTCAACCTCAGCTTCGATCGCCGCGGCCGCCTCTGGGTCTCCAACACGATCGAATACCCGTTCGCGGTCGAGGAGAACGGTCGAAAGTCTCGCGATCGCATCACGATTCTCGAAGATCACGACGGCGACGGCCGCGCCGACCGAGTGAAGACCTTCGCCGACGACCTCGTCATTCCGATTGGCGTCGTGCCAATCCACGGCGGCGCGGTCGTTTTCAGCATTCCCAAGATCTACAAGCTTCTCGACCACGACGGAGACGATCGCGAAGACGAGCGCGTGGAACTCTACCGTGGTTTCGGCCAGGTCGATACGCACGGTCTTGTCAACGCCTTCACTGTCGGCCTCGACGGCTGGATCTACGCCTGCCACGGTTTCGCCAATCGTTCACACGTCACAGGGACAGGAGACTGGAGCACCGACGTCGTCAGCGGCAATACCGTCCGTTTTCGGCCTGACGGGACACGGTTAGAGCTACACACGCACGGCCAGGTCAACCCGTTCGGGCTCGCCTTTGATAGCTACGGGAGTTTGTTCTCGACGGATTGCCACACACGCCCCATCTACCAGCTGATCCGCGGCGCCTCCTATCCGCGCTTCGGTGATCCGCACGACGGACTAGGATTCGGGCCCGACGTCTGCGCCCACGAACACAGCTCAACGGGCATCTCTGGAATCGTGTACTACGACGCCAATCAGTTCCCACCCGAATACAAGGACGTTGTCTTCACGGGCAACCCGGTGACCTACCGCATCGAGTGCGACCGCCTCGAGCGTCGTGGGGCGACGTATGAAGTGCACCACCGCCCTGACCTCCTCACGAGCGACGACGAATGGTTCCGGCCTGTCGACCTCGAGCTAGGTCCGGAAGGGGCGCTCTACATCGCCGATTTTTACAACCGCATCATCGGTCACTACGAGGCTCCTCTGACGCATCCCGGACGCGATCGCGAGCGCGGTAGGATCTGGCGCGTCATCTATCGGCCGAACGACGCAGGACGTCAGCACATCGACAGGCAATCAACCGATGTGACGAAGGCGACGATTCCCGACCTCATCAAGACGCTGGGAGATCCGAACCTGGTCATGCGCAAGGCTGCTCAGCTTCAATTGATCGAGCACCATGGAGCAGCCTCCACCCCGGAGCTCCTTCGCGTCACACGTCGCGGGATTGAGACCGGTAGGTCACCGCTCCAGGTCGCCCATGCGCTCTGGTGTCTCGAGCACTTGGGGCGGCTCGAGCGCGAGCTGCTTCGGCGAGCGAGCGCGCACCCGGATCCACGCGTGCGTGTACACGTGCTACAGATCCTCGCAGCACGCCCCGCGCTTCGGGAGGGCGAGCGTGCGCTGCTCCTGCAAGGTCTCAGCGACGATGACGGCGTTGTGCAAAACGCAGCAGTGCAGGCGCTCACCGAACACCCACGGAATGACCATGCAAGAACATTGATCGATTTCATCGAAACGGTTCCGGTGAGCGACGTCATTCTCCTTCACACCACTCGTGTGGCGCTGCGCGAGCAGCTCCGCCTCGCATCCTCATGGGCAACGCTCGCAGCCGGTTCGCTGTCTGCGGATGACACCGAGGCGATTCTGGATGTCATTTTCGGTGTCCACACGCCCGAGTCAGCCGCCTATTTGTTGACTCACGTGTCCACCGCAGCCGCCGCCGGCAAGCTAGCGCCACAGCGTGAAGCTCTGTACGTTCCCTACCTCGCGCGTTACCTGGAGCCGAACGCGCTGCCGCAACTCGTCGCTTGGATCAACAAACAACGCGGGGTCGACGGCGACGCGAGTGCCCAGTTAGCGATTGTCGGGCAGGCCATTCGCGAACGCGAGTTGACGGCCAGCGCAGAGATTCTGCAGCTGGTCGCACCGCTCGCCAGCGCCGCACTGAGTTCTACCGACGACACCAGGATTTCAAGCGGGTTGACACTGACGACGAACTTTCGTCTGACGAACTTGCAGGATCAAGTGCGACGACTCGCACGCGACCGAGACCGCAGCGACGGAGTTCGCGCCGCCGCCTACGAGACTCTCTTTCGCTTCGACACAACCGCTGCCCTACCAGAACTCGAGTCCCTTCTCTTTGATGGTAGCGAAAACGACCGACTGCGAGAGCGAGCGGTGTCGCTGCTCGGCAACCTTCGGCAACAGACGGCAAACAAGATTCTCGCGCGCGCGTTGAGCATCGTGCCGCTCAATCTCGGCAAGCGCATCCGCGACTACCTAGCACGCTCGCTTGAGGGGGGAGAGCTGTTGATCGCGGAGCTGGTCAGCGGCCGTGCATCGCCGCAGCTTCTTCTCACGCGCGGTTTGCAGCCACAACTCGAGCGCCTCGGCATGAAGGGCCTCAACGACATCATCCCGCCCATGCTCGCCGAACTCCCAGATCCGATCGCAGAGTTCCAGGAGCTGGTGGATTCACGCCGGAGCTCCTTCGGAGAATCCAAGCCAGACGTCGTTCGCGGCGCCGAGGTCTTTGCGAAACACTGCGCGCCGTGCCACAGCATCGCCGGAAAGGGGGGCAGGTCGGCGCCACAGCTGGATGGCGTCGGCATACGTGGCCTCGATCGTCTCCTGGAGGACATCCTCGACCCGAATCGCAACATCGACCAGGCGTTCCGAGCGTCCTTGGTCGTGCTCAAAAGCGGTGTCAGCTACAGCGGCCTTGCGCGCGACGATGGCGGTAGCGTTCTAACGCTGGTCAAAGCTGACGGCAAGGAGGAGCGCATTCCCAAGAGCGAGATCGCCCTGCGTGAAGTTTTGACGACCTCACCCATGCCATCAAACTTCGTGGAGGTCGTTACCCGCGATGATTTCAACCACCTCCTCGGCTACTTGCTGCAGCAAAAAGCACCGCCCGCAAGACGGTAGAGGAAGTGGAATCAGACATCATAGAATACCGTATGAGCACCAGCCCTAGAAGACGCCCCCCAGCCCCTCACAAGCGCTCGCACGCGTGGGTTGACGCGCGCAGTTTGGCCCTGGCGCAAGCGATCGCAGCGGGGATCCGCAGTGATCCACTGCTCATTCGAAAAGCAGCCGACTACTTGGAACGCCAGAAGAAGCGACGATCCGACTGGCCGCGAGCGTTCGAGGAATGGGAAGAAATCCTCGCCCAAAAATCTGTGGACGAAGTCCTGAGTATCCTTGTCGAAGAGAGCGAAGAAGGTAGGCGCCTTCGCCAAACAGCGCCATTTGCCGGCGTCCTCTCCCCGGCACAGCGAAAGGAGATCTTCGACCTGTATGAAACGATCGGAACTTGAACACGTCATCCGGGCTGCAAGCGCGATCACCCTCCACGACGAGTTCATCGTCATCGGCAGCCAAGCGCTCCTCGCAGCGTTTCCGGATGCACCCACGGAACTGGTCACGTCGATGGAAGTGGACCTCTACCCCCGGAACAAGCCAGAAGACAGCATCCTGATCGACGGAGCGATCGGAGAACGTTCGACGTTCGAGGAGACCTTCGGATACTACGGACATGGGGTGGGACCGGACACCGCGACTCTGCCGGCGGGCTGGGAAGAGAGGCTCATACCTCTGCGGAGCGAATCAACGGGCGGCGCAACCGCCTGGTGCTTAGAGGTTCACGACTTGGCGATCAGCAAGTTGGTCGCCGGACGCGAGAAGGATCTCCGCTTCGTCGCGGGTCTTATCGGTCACGGACTGGCTGAGAGCGCAACCCTGATCGAGAGGCTCGCGGAGACACAACTTCCAGGCGCCACGCGTGAACTCTGTGGACGCCGCCTCGATGCGTGGAGGACATAGGAGCAGCATTCTGCCTTCTTGCCACCAGTGCCGACGCGGTTGCTAGTCATCGTAGGAGAGCACTCGGTCCTGGCGGCGGTACCACCCGTCGTCGTACGGCAGGTAAATACTGCAGCTCTCCATCTCTCCAGCATACACGTGCAGCGTAATCGCCGGCACAAGCCCCGGGTTCGCGATCGTATGATACTCCCGCGGTGGGATCAGGAGGCCCGCCTGGCCGACGCCGGCGCGCTCCACGCCGGTGCGCTCGAATCGGTAACGAGTCCCCCGAACTTGCGTGCGCTCATACTGCGTAACATCGACTTCTCCGCACGCCACCGCTTCCACGCACCACATACCCGCGTGATCGTGGAGCGGCGTCCCCTGCCCCGGCGCCCAGACCATCGCGACGACCGAGTAGTGGAGACGTTCACTGCGGTGCAGAAGCCGGCGCGCGTATCCGCTCGGCACGGGCCGCTGAAATCGTCGTGGCAAGACAAACTCTCGGTCCCGAACGGTGTCGAGCAGGACATCCCTTACGTCCGCGGTGATCGTCTGGGCATCCTTAGAGCGTGCTACGCTCTTCTCGAGCGCTGCCACGAACATTCGTAGCCTTCGTGTCGACTCGGACTCCGCGGAGCTGAAACGATCGACGATCATGCTAGCCTCCACTGACTGCAGACCTCTGGGTGCATCACTCGTCCGTCACGGTTTCTAAGCCTGCAGAGGTCCATGCGCTCATGCCGCCAAGCACATTCGAGACGTCCTCGTACCCTTCACGTTTCAGGAACGAGGCAGCAATCGAGGCGCGGTAGCCGCTACCGCAGACAACTGCGATCGAGCGATCTTTAGGCACGACGTCAAAACGCTCCTGAAGCAGACCGCCGTGAATGTGTTGGGCGCCTTCGATGTGCCCTGAAGTCCACTCGCCCTCGGTTCGAACGTCGAGAACGAAAGGCGGCGCCGTCGAACTCTTGAGCTGCGACGACAGATCATGCACAGAAACCGTATCGAGGTGAGCAAGCTCGAAGCCCTGCGTCTCCCACGCAAGCATTCCATCTTCAAGGCAGCCGGCGACGTCGTCGAATCCCACACGGATGAGATGAGTCGTCACCTGCGGCATGTCCGACGGATCATCGAGGACCAGCAGCGTCGGCCGATCATAGGGTAAGACCCAGCCAGCCCACGTCGGTAGATTCGGCCCCATCGGAATATTGATGGCACCCGGAATATGTGCCGAAGCGAAGGCCTCCTGACTTCGCGTGTCGACGATGAGGCAGTCCTCGCACGTGCGCTCGTTCACCTCTCGCGCGGAGAAACGCCGCTGCCCCGGCAGTTCAAGTCCGAGGATGCGTGGACCGGCAGCGTTGACTCGCTTCATGCGACGAAAGTAGGGAGGCGCGATCGGCATGCCACCCAGAAGAGCAGCAATCCATGCCTCTTCGGCTCTCTTTTCTAGCGCCACGTTGTAGCGCCGCTCAAAGCCGACCGTCGACGAGCTACGCGACCCAATCGCCTTGCCGCAAAGAGATCCCGCACCATGCGTGGGAAAGATCTCCGTGAAGTCAGGAAGAGCTGGGAGTCTCTCAAAAACGCTGTGATAGAGCTGTGAAGCGAGTCTCTTTCGCGCCTCTTCACCGAGAAGATCAGGGCGGCCGACATCGCCGACGAAGAGAAAGTCGCCGGTGAAGACAAGCCATGGGGTGTCGCGGCTGCGGCTAGAGTCATAGAGCGCCCACGACACATGCTCGGGGGTGTGCCCTGGGGTGTGAATGGCCTGCAGGACGACGGAGCCCAGCGAGACCTCATCCCCGTCGCCGATGTGGTGATCCGCGTACGCCGGACTCCACTCTGGACCGCCCAAGGAAGAGGCGTGGACTGTGAAATCATCGCCAAGGCGCTGCTTCAGCTCAGCTGCGCCACTGACGAAGTCTGCATGCACGTGGGTTTCCAGCGCGTGGCGCAAGTGGAAACCTTCATTTCGAGCGAGTGTGAGAAACGCATCAACATCGCGTGTGGGGTCGATGACGGCGGCTTCCTTGGTGCGTTCGTCGGCAACGAGGTAGGAGTAAATCGCGAGACCAGGAATGAAGCGCTGATAAAAGTACACGAGTGCGTCCTCCCGATGTTCGGTGTACGCGTCGGCTCAAACGATAGCCCCGGCCGCAGTGCATCCAGCAACGACGACCATGGCAGCAGCAAACCCTCGCTGCAGCGTCGGCCCTGAGACTCTGCGAGAGAGATTCGCCCCAAGGAAGAGCCCCACGATCCCGCCGAGCGAGAAGAGGAGTGCTACCACCGAATTCAATATGCCACCCGCAGAGACGTAGGACACGACACCTGAAAGACTAATCAGCGCGATCACGAAGAGGGATGTTGCGACCGCGCGCCGAATGTTCATGTGTGTGAAAAAGACCAGTGCGGGAACGATGAAGAGTCCCCCACCGACGCCAAAAAGCCCGGAGAGTACTCCCGTGAGTAAGCCGACAAGTCCAAGCACGACGATGCATCGCAGCGACAGGAGTAGACGACCGGCACCGTCGCGTTCACACAAAGATCGACCGCTCTGCTCGCTCTCGCCCACGTTCGCGGGTCGCAGGTCGTCGGTGGCACCGCAGCGGCTACGCAGAGCGGTTGCCCCTCGCCACATTCGAAACGCGACGGCGACCATGAAGAGCGAGAAGAAAAGAAGAAGTACCGTCGCGGGCACCTGCCCACCAATCAACGCCCCCACCGGTGCCCCGAGCGTTCCAAAGAGAGCAAAGATGATTCCCGCGCGCGCCTCGACCTCGCCCTGCCGCAGTCTTTGAAGGAATCCGACGAAGGCCGTCACGCCAACGATGACCAGTGACATGCCGACGGCTTCGCGTGGCGTCGTCGAGAGGCCGTAGACCAGAAGCGGCACGGCAAAAATGGATCCGCCGCCACCAGTCACCCCGAGCGAAAGCCCCACGAGCAGTCCGAAAAGGACGCTCAGTTCGAACATGCCTTAGCCTCCTTCGACGCTCGATTCCAGGGCATCCTTGCCAGCACCATCCCCATGCCACAGGTGTCGGTCACGCCTGCAAAGATGAGGCCGGCACCGACGAAGCCCGCCAGCGCGACGAAGTATGGGTGCATGGTCGCGGCAAGTACAACACCCAGCACAACAAGTGAGCCGGCGGCGATCCTCACCTGCCTCTCAAGCGAGATCGCTTTCTTGCCGCGTCGGACGGGAAGACCCGCATCGACCCAGGCTTCGGTGCCGCCTTCGACCACGACAGTTCGCTCCGAACCGGCATGAGTGAGTTTCTCGGCCGCGCGGCGCGCCCGACTGCCACTCTTACAGATGATGTAGAGAGAATTGGGAGATCCGTGCTCGCTCGGCGCAGTCGCGACGCGTGTGACCTGATCAAGCGGGACATTGCGCGCGAACTCGACATGCACCTCACGAAACTCGGCAGGCGTTCGAACGTCGATCAACTCGACGGGTTCGCCCTCGCTTCGCAATCGGTAAAGCTCCGCTGGAGTGATCGTAGGCTGTGTCATAGATGTGCTCCACAGGAACGTTCCACAGAATGAGTCCAAAAGATCGAGAGATGACGATATTTAGAAAAAACGGAACTGGTGTTCACGGGCTGTTGCCGCCGAAACGGTTTTCGATGCAAGCCATCAGGCTCTCGAGGTGTGGTTCGGCCACGCTGTAGAAAGTGTTTTTCCCCTGACGCTCACTGCCCAGAAAGCCGCACCGCTGAAGGAGTCGAAGGTGCTCGGACGCCATATGGCTCTGAATGGCACAAGCTTCGGCAAGCTCCCCAACGCTGTAACGGCCACCTAAGAGCATCTGCACCATACGCAGGCGCGCCGGATGAGCTAGCACCTTCAGGCACTCGGCAGCTCGGGTCAGGGCGTCCCAGTCAAGCGTCGGGCGCACCGCCTTTCTTCGCTTCGGCCGTGCTTTAGCGCTCCTGGCTCTAACGGACTTGTTTCCGGTCTTCGTTGATCTCATAAGGTAAATATATCGTGATATCTCGATATGTCAATAAATTCATCGCGTCCTTTTCGTCCTCGAGGGATCACTACCGAACGAACCAGCGCATGGCACAGCGATCGCTGCTCTTTTCAAACTTGAGCGTGTACGGATCGACAAGCCAACGCTCGACGTAGCCGTCGGTGCGCACGAATCCCCAGCCGAAGTCCCAGCCGCCAGAGGTGTACTTCATCGGCACCCCGGGGCGCACACGGATGAACGGGTACGTACCACCGCTCAAAACCTTGCTGTCGCGCTGATAGAAACTGACGCCGACTTCGAAGAACACCTCATGCTCGAGCGCTGCGGCGGAGTCCGCCGCGAGATCGCGACACAGGCCACGGATGCCGACCTTGACGGCAGCACCGTCGATGAAAGCCGCGCGCAGATCGGCCAGCGACCCGGACGTCACCGCCCCGTCCGCGCCGCACGCATAGACCTCCTGCCAATCGTCCCGCACCAGGAAGCGAAACTTCTCAAAGTTCCAGACAAAGTTGACGCTGGGTGCGTTCGTGCCGGCGTCCCAAGAATCGAGCGGCTCGTACTTCGGCGCCTGTGGATCAGGCCGCACGGGCGAGGGACCGAGCTTTCCTGTCGTGGGCTCACCGTCAAGATAGGGGCGCGCCACCGCCTGCTGACCGTTTTGGTTGTACATGAAGAACGACATGGAGGGGCGCGGACCGAAACCGAGCATGGGATTGTGTGGCTGACGCAGCGTCACGATGCCGGCCACCCAATGGCCTTCCACCAGATAGGTGGTCTGAAAGATGCCAACCTCCTCAACAAGCTCGGGGTTAGCTGACCCAGGTTGGACGTGATCGTTCCAGTGAAAATCGGTATGGATGCGAAGATCCGCACCGCGACGGATCGCTGCTGCGAGCTTCTCTTCACTACCTGAGACGACCTGGCGCTGTTGGTCGAGCTCAAGAACGCACTCAGACCGAGGCGAAGCTGTCATACTGTTCTCCGTTCCTCCGCGTGGCGCGGACTGGTACGCAATCCTGAAGACGTCATCGCCCGCGACGCGAATGGATCACGTGGCAACAATGTCGCCAAGCGCGGCCTCAAGTTCAACAACCTGTCGAGTAAGATAGACGCCATGAACGCGAAACCTCTTGAAACCTCTGCGGCTTGGCGCGGCGCTGAGCTCTTCGAACGGGCTGATTGGCTCCACACTCTGGCAGCCGAAGAGGTATCGGAGCTGACTCGAGCAGTGAAGGCAGTCACAACTCAGCGACTTGACCTCGATGCGGTAACGTCCGAGACCTTTCCCTTGCCGCGATTCGGCGAGCGCTTGGCGGCCATCCAGCACTCGCTCGAGCACGGATCAGGCGCGACGATGATCCGTGGCTTGCCGATCGAAGCGTATGACGAGACCGAACTCCGAACACTTTTTTGGGGGCTCGCACGCCACGTCGGCACGCCGCTTTCCCAAAGCGCGAACGGCGAGCGTATCTTCAGCGTTCGCGACGAAGGCTATGCAAAAGAAGATCCGCGCGCCCGCGGTCCGAACACGCGAAAGCGGCTCAGTTTTCACACGGACCGCTGCGACGTCATCTCATTTCTCTGTGTGAGACAGGCGAGATCCGGCGGCGAGAACCGAATCGTCAGTTCCGTGTCGATTTACAACGAGCTCCTCGAGACGCGGCCCGATCTCCTCCGAGTCCTCATGCAGCCCTACTACTACAAGCGGCACAACGTCGACCTCGGCAACGAGCGCCCCTACTGCGCACAGCCGATCTTCTCGTTTTGCGAAAACCACTTCGCAGCGAACCTACTGCGCGTCCTGATCGAACGAGCCTACGCCATGCCGGAGTTGCCTGACATGAGCGCGGTGCAAAGGGAAGCTCTTGACGCGATCGAAAAGCTGGCCGAGAACCCAGAATTTCACGTTAGTTTTACGCAACAACCCGGCGACATTCTGTTTCTCAACAATTGGGTGACGCTTCACCGGCGCGAAGAGTTCGTCGACCACGACACCCCCGAGCTCCGCCGCCACCTGCTGAGAATCTGGCTCGCGGTGCCGAACAGTCGCCCGCTCGACGCGGCCTTCGCGGCAAACTACGGCGCAACTGCCGCAGGGGCGATTCGCGGCGGCATGCAGCCGTCTCGGTAGGTCATTGCCTGTGCCTGTACGTGCCGGCTCATCGACGCGTGAGCGTCGGGTTCCGTAGCCCTGTCTGAGCCGTTCGCGTTTGCGTTTGCGTTTGCGTTTGCGTTTGCGTTTGCGTTTGCGTGGGCGTGGGCGTGGGCGTGGGCGTGGGCGTGCGGGTATCGAGGTGTGCGCAAGCGTGTACGTCCGCTTCTCGTCTGCGCCTCCGCCTATGTCTCTCCGTCTCTGTTTCCGTCTCCGTCTCTGCCTCCGTCTCTGCCTCCGTCTCTGTTTCCGTCTCCGTCTCTGTCTCCGTCTCCGTCTCTGTCTCCGTCTCCGTCTCTGTCTCCGTCTCCGTCTCTGTCTCCGTCTCCGTCTCTGCCTCCGTCTCTGTCCTCCGACGGTGCCCGCGTCGCCGCGGCGGCGCCTCCGCCGAAGCAAGCAACACCTCCGTCGGCGGTAGTGACCACAACGCAGCCTCGGCGATCAATCGCCACCCCCCACGCAACCGGCTCGGCATCGAGCGTCGCGTCCCACAACAACTCTCCGTCATCGATACCCAGCACCTGCACCTGAGCGTTTGATACAGCCGCGCCGGAGCCGTGCGTGCCGACGACGACAGCAGCGTTCCGAGCCAGCGCGAGCCCCAGCGGCTGAACCAAGCCGCCGCGTGACCAGACCACATCGCCGTCGCCGAGCTCGTCAGCCAGTGTACTGCTGCGCGCCGGCCGCTCGGCGCGTGCCCGCCTCCGAGCACGTGCGCGTTCGCCTGACGTGAGCCGTAGGACACGCCCGGCTTCCGCACGCACGACGACATCTCCACGTGAGGCGTGGAGAAAGCGGCCACCGAAGTAACGGGCACGTTGGTATTGCGGCGGCGCATAGAGGAGCTCGTCGAAGACGCGGACAGCGCCATCGACGAGAGAGAGTTCGCGCCCACGCGGTGCGCGCAAGAACATCGAGTCGTGCGGCCGGCTAGGAAACTCCTCTGTGAGGTTGCCCGGATCGACGAACCATTCGCTGGAGATCTCGTTCAAGCAGCGCCCGTTCGCGACATCGTAGACGGCAGGAGATATCACGTTGCCGCCGGCGAGATAGAGGCGATCGTCGTGCAGCAACAGGTGCCCCTGCACGCTGATGCCGCTGACTTGGTCGTCTCCAAGCAGATGCCCCGACGTGTTGTTCTGCCAGCGAATTTTTCCTGTGCGGGCATCCAGTGCGTACACGTGGGTGCCGTCATGACTGGCAATACCCGCCGCAGCATACACGACTCCATCTGCGACAAGCACGCCGCTGCCCACCGGCCACGTCGAGACGAGTTGGCCGTGAACCGCAATCTTGCGCTCAGCTGGTGCGGCGCGAAATCGCCACTGCAGCTCGCCGGTCTGCTGCGAGAGCGAATAGACCCAACCGTCGCCCGAGCCGACATACACGCTCCCGTACGCCAGTTCCGGGGGAAAGCGCACGGCGCCGCCAGTCGCGAAGGTCCAACGTCGTTCGCCCGTCGTGACGTCGACCCCGTGCACGATGCCGTCGAGTCCGCTCCACACAACGAGCGATCCTTGAACGACTGGCGCCGTCGGCTCGACGCCCCTCCCGCCGATTCTCCACAGCTCTTCGCTCTTCGCGGTAAGGTCGGCGTCGGTGCTTGCCAGTCGAGTGGGACCACCACGATAGCTCGGCCAATCGTTCGACAGCGGCTCGGAGGCCTCGCTATATTTCGCCGCAGACATGACCTCCAGTCGCTCCGCTTCAGCGGCAGGCTGAGAAAAGTCGAAGTCACCTGCAGGCGAGAGACAAACAACGCCAACCAAAGAATGATTGCAGTCGCACATCCACGGTCCCCAATAAAGGTGGCCCTCCGAAATGATCACCCCATCCTGACACGCTGGCCGCATGAGGGGGAGTCGACGCGCGTTCGGCTTCTCCCCGGAAAGGTCAAGACGCATCGTGCCAGTGTGGCGGTAGCCGCGTGTATAGATGTCATTGACACCGCCGGTGGCGCGCGTGCAGTTGCCACGATAGCACTCGAGGTCGGCCAACACAGCGCCGGTGCTATACTCGAAGACCTTGCTGGTTTCCATGCGACCCATGGCGTAGAGACCATCGTCGCGAAGGAGGAGCTGATAGTTTCCGTGCGGGTACGTCCACAGCAGCTCGCCGCTCCGCGGGTTCACTGCCACAAGCGCGGTTCTCTGAGGACCAGCGAAGTAGATCCCCCGGGAGTTGGCTTTGACGTACGCACTACTAGAAAAGCCTTTCGGCGGTGTCTGCGCGCCGTCGTGTTCTCCGATGGCTGCCAAGAGATCTGGGTCAGAGGTCTGCCAACAGATCTCACCGCTTGCTGCGTCTATGCAAGCCAAGTAGCTCTGGTGGCTGTAGAAGTAGATGCGACCGTCTGTACTGCACACAGCTCGACTGTCAATCGGTGTCGATGATTTGTGGCTCCACAGCACGTCTTTGGTTCGCAGGTCGATCGCCAGTAAAGTCCGACCGAATCCCCACTCGTATGGAGTCTCGCGAGCGTATCCACGCCCCATTCCACTCCAGGGCCAACCGGGCGCATCCCGCCGTCCGCGCAGGACAACATCTGGTCGTTCTTTCGCGCCGACTAAGGCGTACAGAACTCCACGTTCGAGCGCCATCCACTTCCAGACGCCGTCAGGATCGAGTTCTCTCGGGACAACGATTTCGTCGCGCACTTCCCCCGTTCGCGCGTCAAGTAGCTTTGTCGACTTGTCGTCACCGAGGTACACGGTTTCCGGCGTCGCGACGAGCGTGCTTCGATGGAACATGAAACCCGGACTCAACTGCCGCTTCCAAAGCGGTGTGCCATTGTATCCGTTGAGCGCCACCAACACGTTGAGCCATGGCCACTCACGCTTCTTCATAGCGACGTGGCCGAACGCTTTGAACACGCGTCCACCAGACGCGACCGTGATCTGCGGCATCGGCGCATACCACGGCTCACTGAGAAACTGCGTGAGAAACGGTGCGCGCGCGTTTTGATCTCTCGATTGCGGATTGTTGTCCGGTCCGTGATATGGATGGCCCCAGTCGTCGGCACCATCAGGACGGGGTTTCGTCAGAATCTCGGTGCCGAGGATCGCCTTGGCACCCGGATGAAGCACACGCAGAATCTCGCTGCGGGCAAGTGGGCTGAGCCGCTGGGACTCTGTGACGTTGACAATCACGCCGTCGGCAAGGTTGTCGGCCAGGTGTATCCGGTCAAGGCTGCCGCGCTCGACGTAGACGCGGGTACCGAACATGCCGGCGTCGATAGCGGCCTTCTGTAAAGCACGGACGATCGCTTCGTGCGGCGACTGCGCGTAGACGATGCAATCACTCGCGCGTGCGATTTGGAGAGGATAATCCCCGTCACGCACGTCAAGAAGAACGCAGATGCCGCGTTTGATCTCGAGGCGACCGAGCTGATCACGGACGTCGGCAGCACGAACCACAGCGCTGGACGTCCCCGCGAGCATGAGGGTGATCACGACGACGAGCGATCTCACCACCATGAGTTGAATGTTGCGAGAAAGCAGCCGCTCGTGCATGGTCCGTTCCTCGGTCTCCGCTCCGTGCCTTCCGCCAAGGCGTGACAATCGAAAGGCGATCTGGAAGAATATACTACTCTATCCCCCGCTGAATCCGCGCCGTCGAGCAACGATTCGGCCTGGTCCTTAACAACAGCCCGTTGGAAGCGGACGGAAATGATCGAGCGTCGCTACGACGGCCAGGCTCTGGTCAGCGCCGCGTCAGCACTCCTTGCGATCGTGCTTTGCGTCGGTCCCAGGCTGCGCGCAGACTGCAACTTGAACGGCATTCCCGACCGAGACGATTTGTCGTCGGGGACCAGCGCCGACTGTAACGCCAACTCGATTCCGGACGAATGCGAGCGTTTCCGGTCCGCGGTCGGGGGCGAATCCCTGCCGCTCGGTGCACAAGGTACCCCGCGCGGCGTCGCCCTCGGCGATTTCAACGGCGATGGCCTGACGGACCTAGCGGTCGCGGATGACTTGCCGCCCGATGCATCAAACGTAGCACTGTTTTACAGCCAAGCGCCGGGTGCTCTTGATCCTGAGCCGAACCGCCAGCTCTCCATTGACGCCCGAGTCTTCGATCTGGCTGCCGGCGACCTCGACTCCGACGGCGACGTGGACCTTGTGAGTGTCCACTCCGAGTTCCTCCAGTTCCTTGTCAACTCCGGGACCGGCGACTTCACCGTGCCCGCTCCGTTGCCGCTCCCGAACTTCGCGCGCCAGATCCGTATCGCCGACCTCTCTGGCGACGGCAATGTCGACCTGGTGGTTTCAAATCCCATAGAGGACCGCATGTTCGTTCTTCTCGGCAGCGGCGGGGGCAACTTCGGTGAGGCCGCCGGCTATGCGGTAGGTGACAAGCCGCTCCGATTCGCCGTCGCCGATCTCAACGGTGATGGCAGCACAGATATCGTCGTCGCTAACGAGACGTCCCTGACGCTTTCCGTCCTTTGGAACGACGGCAGCGGCGCCTTCGGTGCCCCGCTCGAGATCGAAGTTGGCGACAGTCTGCGATTCGCCGACGCCGCCGACTTCGACGGTGACGGCGACATCGACTTGGTCGCTGGTGGACGCAATCTTCTCAAAATCTGGATCAATGAATCTAGCGGCAACTTCGTCGAGAAGGCCACCTACTTCGTTGCTGGAAGCCGCATCGCGTGTGCTGACTTCGATCTCGACGGCCACGTCGACCTTGCGGTCGGGGCATTCGTGCCCGGCATTGTCAGCGTGCTATGGAATCGCGGTGACGGGAGCTTCGCGGGGCGGGTAGATGTCTCGGTGGCAGCCGATGCGTTCGCAGCCGAAGACCTCGACGACGACGGCGATCCGGATCTCATATCCGGTGCCGGGAATCCGACGCACCTGACGATCTCTTGGAACAGCGACGACGGCGTTCGCGCCCTCGTCGCGCCGGCGAAATACCGAGCGTTCGCCCGGCCGCATGACATAACGATCGGCGATTTCGATGGCGACGGCCTGCCGGATATCGTCACGGCCAACTCAGGCGACGGCTCGTTCTCATTCCTCAAAGGACACGGGGATGGGACGTTCGACGGCGGGTTCTTGTTCCAACGGAACCATCTCTTTTTCAGTTTGACGAAGGGCGACTACGATCAGGACGGCAACCTCGATCTCGCATTCTACGCCGGCGCCAGCATCAGTCTCTTCTTCAACGATGGGCACGGAGGGTTCTCAGAGCGGATCGTCTACAAGACCCGGGGCGCTGGACCGCGCGCAACGACCGCGGATGTCACCGGCGATGGTTTTCCCGAAATCCTAGCGCCGAACGCTGGCGCAGATCACGTCACGGTCTTGTTCAACGGCGGCGACGGAACGTTCAACGAGCAGTCGAACTATCTGGTCGGGGACTCTCCGGTTTCGGTCGCAGCTGCGGACATCGACGGTGACGGCCACGTTGACCTAGCGACGGCGAACCGAGGCTCGGCAGACGTCTCGGTCATCTTCAATCAGGGAGCAAGAACCTTTTCGGCGCCGGAGATGCTCTTGGTTTCAGGGCGCCCGATTTCGATCGCCGCGGCTGACTTCAACGGCGACGGCAACGTTGACTTGACAACGGGCAACAACTTCACCAACGACATCGCCGTGTGGCTCCAGCTCGAGGACGGCACGTTCGACTCGGCGGTGACGTTTCCTCTGACGCACGAACCGACGAACATAACCGTCCTCGACGCCAACAGCGACGGGAACGTCGACGTCGCTTCGACGAGTGAGAAGACCGACACCGTGGCGCTAGCACTTGGCCGCGGCGACGGCACGTTCCTCCAGGAACAGGTCTTGCCATCAGGGCTCGGCCCGCGCTTCTCTGCCGTGGGCGACATCGATCTCGACGGCGACGATGATCTCGCCACGGGCAACCGCCAAGGACAGAACGTCACCGTCTTTCAAAACAACGCGCCGCGCCCCATCACCGATCTCTTCCTTGAGAAGATCTGCACTGAGCTCGACTTTGAGAACGTATCAGTCGCACGCACGGCGGACGCGAGGCTGCGAGCCACCAAGTTCGTCGCGCCGGCGCGTGGCGACGACACCGAACTTCTGCCGACGTTGTTTCAAAACGTCCGCATCCATCGCCTGCATCAAGAATTCCTTGCGGCGGCGTTTCCCGAGCGCTTCCCGAATCTGGCACTCGCTGAATACAACCGACTGACAGCCGTTCGGGCGACAAGAGACTACTTCGCGGGAGCGATCACGCAGCTACGCCTCGAGAGTGGAGAGGTTGTCTACGGATTCGATGTCGCCGTTGACAACTCAGACCCGCAAGAACTGTTGACGCTCGACGAAGTACGAGACCTGCACGGACGTCTAGAAGGTCTTTTCCTTCCGGACCCACTCGGATATGCGCCGAGCACATTCGCAGCGCGCGAGCGTGCTGCGAACTGGGTCGCACCAGGGTTCCCGATCTTTGACGACACGTTGTCGTCAGGTGGCGACTACACGGCGTACGTTCGCGGTGTCACGTTCGGTCGTGTACGCCTCATGACGCGCGAGGAGTTTGACGACGCGGACCGCAGCGGCGGGTGGAGCCTGCAGACCATCGTCGTCGTCGATGAGGCGCCAAGTGACATCCGCGGCATCGTGGGCGGCGTGATCACTGGGGCACCGCAGAGCGAGCTCAGTCACCTTCTCGTGCGCCTGGCACGCCGCGGCACTCCGAATGCGTTTGTCGCGCAGGCCCTCGAGCGCCTGCAGTCCTGGGACGGGCAGCTGGTACGCCTCGACGTCGACACAACATCGTTCACCGTCGAAGCCGCGTCGCTCGACGAGGCAACGGAGTTCTGGGCTAGTCGCGGCCGCACGATTTCAGTCGAGCCTCAAATCGATCCAAACTTTCGCCACCTCGCAACGTTCGAAGAGATCAATGCACTCGATGCGCCGACGGCCGAGTTCGTACCGGAAGCGCGGTTCGGCGGCAAAGCATCGAACCTTGCCCGCTTACAAACAGTGCTGACGGGCGATTGGAGTCGTTACCGCGAGCGCGGCTTTGCCGTTCCGATTGCGCACTATCTCGAATTTCTGCGCGCCAACACAATCGGCTCGATCGTCGACGGGCGGACCGTGACCTATGAGGAGTCTCTCCTAGAGCTCTTCGCGGACGGCGCGTTTCGCAGCGATCCGCAGGTGCGCGTCGAAGCGTTGCGCGCGCTCCGCCAGCACATGCGGACGGAGGGCCGCGTCGATCCTGTGCTCATTCAATCGATCGTCGCGCGCATCGAGGAAGTGCTCGGTACGCCGCGGAGCGTCCGCGTTCGTCATCGCTCGTCCTCAAACGCCGAGGACGCTCTCGAATTCAACGGCGCTGGGCTCTACGACTCGACGGCGGCCTGCATCGCCGACCAAGTTGACGGTGACGATGTGGGACCATCGCTTTGCGATGAGCGTCAAGAGAATGAACGTACGATCGAGAGAGCTCTGAAGCGCGTCTGGTCAAGCCTGTGGAACTTTGGCGCCTACGAGGAGCGAGACTTCTTCGGTATTCCGCAGGAGATGTCTGCGATGGCGGTGCTGGTCAATCGGGCCTTCGTCGACGAGAAGGTCAATGGCGTCGCATTCACTGGCAATCCCTCGAACGCAGCCGATCGGCGCTACGTCATCACGGCGCAAGTGGGCGACGTGAGCGTCGTCAGTCCACCACCTGGAGTGCTCTCCGAAAAATCGCTCCTCGAAGTTGCAGGGGGAGAGGTCGTGCGCATTCTTCGTGCCTCGCCGTCGACTCTCGTGGAGGATGGCGAATTCGTCATGTCTGACGCCAAACTCAGCGAGCTCGGCGCGCTCATGGCCCACATCGATGAAAACTTTGCGGTCGAATTGGGAGGCGTGTCGCGCGATCAGGTGCTCCTCGACATGGAGTTCAAGGTTCTCCCGGATGAGTCTCTGGCCGTCAAGCAAGTACGTCCGTTTCTACTCACAGAGAAACCACCACCAACACCGACGTTCGAGCTGCTCATCCCTCCGGGCACAGAAATGTGCGGCGTTTTTGCCGTCGCCGGCGTCAACCGTGGCCTACGCGAGGAGTACGAGCTGAAAAGCCACGTGCGCTTCCGGGCTGGCCCAGTACCCCTACCGACGCTCGACTCCGAGTTCGAAGTCGACCTCTTCGACGCGGTCGTCATCGGTCCGGAGGAGACGCAGGCGATCCCGGTCGGTCCTGGCCGGATGCGCGTGCAGGTGATTCCACCCTCGGCGGCGCGACCGGAGGAGACCATCTATCGCTTCACTTACAGCCAAGACTTTCATTTCGGTGACGATCGGAGTTTGACGATCGAACTCGTCACGCCACTCGTCTTGCGGGCGCGGGGCGATGAACCGATCGGCCCCTCGCCTGAGCTGGATGAAGCATTCTTCACTCGTTCAACGGGAACGGAGATGTTTCGCGCCCGCGTCGAAGACATGCCGCTCATTCAATACGGTTCGTGCAGCTATGCGTCGCTGCCTCTCTGGAGCATCGAGACGCAGCTCGAAGACGGTACGCAGCTGCAGCTTGAAGAGCGCTACGATCCGGCTTCGAGCGAGTTCGAGACCGGGCCGGCGAGCCTAGTGCGCGCGGAGGTAACCCTTGGCGGTAGTCACCAAGTGATCCATGAATACTTTCAACTCGTCTATTCGGCGTTTCGCCACAACGCTGCGCCGCGCTATTGGGTCGTGCTTGACGCACCGGTGAACGTCGCCAAAATCGCTGAACAGGTGCACGCTGTTGAACTGACGGCGCCAGAGGGTGACGGCCAAGCCACGGCAACCTATCTCGACGCCGACTTCGAACCCCTGCGCAGGCTCGAGGTGACCTCGTATCAGCGCAACGAGGCGGACGACAGGCCACGCTTTCGGCGCGGCGATGTGACGGGCGATGGTGCCGTCGACGTCTCCGACCCGATCGCGCTCCTCAACTTCATTTTTCGTGATGGCGCTCCACCAGCCTGCGGCTCAGCGGCTGACGCAAACGACGACGGCCGCCACACGCTCACCGACGCCGTGGTTCTCATTCTCCACCTCTTTCGCGGCTTCGGCCCGCTGCCCGCCCCCGCTGCGACATGCGGAGCGGATCCGACACCCGACGATCTGCCGTGTGCGGAGCCTCCCGCCTGCTAGCGCTCAAACGAATCACATCGGTGTGCACTGGCAGCTTGTTGGAAGAGTAACAGGCATGCTCCCCGTGCCGTGATGCGAAACACCGGCAGGCACACAGCGGCGTGTCTGCTACTTTGGTGCGCTGTTAGACACTCTCGCCCTCCAGGACGATTCGACGCCAAATCTCGAACGTGACGAGCATCCACAGACGCAGTCCATAGCGCCCGGGGCTGTTTTCAATGTTGTAGTCTAGAAGCTGACGAACACGCTCCGGGTTGAAGATCCCAACGCGGCGCACCTCACGCGGGTGCAGAATACTTCGCGCGTATCGTCGCATCTCCTTGCGGAACCAGTAGTGGACAGGAACGCGCATGCCGCTTTTGGGTCGAGCGATGACCTCCGGCGGCAGATCGTCGACGTAGGCTCTCTTGAGAACGACTTTTTCAATGCCCCGGTGCAATCTCAAGCTGGCAGGCATCTCGAAACTGAAGCGAAGAACGTCCTCGTCAAACAGCGGCGCGAGCGGCGCCAAGCCCCACGCGCCAGCCATGCGTTCAACCTTTGGCAGGATCAGATGCGCGCCTTTGAGGCGAATGTTGATCGCTGCCAATTTATCGAGAAATCTGACTGGGCGAGGCGCTGCGAAAAAAGGCTTCACGACATTCTCGAGATCCGCCTCAAAATCAAGTTGGCTGAGAAAATCCGGCGTCAACAGTTGGTTCAAGTCGTCATAACAACGGCGATAGGACTCGAGATAGGCTTTCTCTCGAAAGGTGGCCGGACGGTTTAGCCCCCCGTACCAATGCGTCAGCAGCAACGGGATATTCTTCGGCCCGCCGAAACATGGGTCTCCTCCCTCACCGTTGAAGACCCAGCGAACGTCGCGCGAGACGTGCTTGGCCAACTCGAAATTCGGCACGGTGATTGGATCGCCAATCGGGTCATCCAAATGCCAAACGATCTGACGCAAGCGAGGTAGGAAGTCCTTCGGGCGCACGAAGACTTCCTCATGTTCAGTCCTCCATCGTCGAGCCACTGCGCCGGCGAATTCGAGCTCATGTGGATACCTCTTGCCAAAATGGATCGAATACGTCTTGACGACATGGCGATGCTGTCGAGCGACCTCCGCGGCAACGACGCTGGAATCTAGACCGCCGGAGAGAAATACCCCGACCGGCTCTTGGCAAGGCAATCGCTCGGAGACGGCTTGCTGAAAGACCGAACGAAACTTGCTGACCCATTCTGTCTCAGGAATGTCACCGTTGGTCGTTGGGTCTTCGAAGTGGAAGACACGGTGCTGACGCAGCGCGCCAGTCGATTCCTGGCTGTCAAACGTCAGAACGTGTCCCGGCCGGAGTTCGTAGACGCCTTCAAGCATCGTGCCTTCTTCCGGCACGAAGCTGAAGGTCAGGTACTGAGCGACAGCTGCAGCGCGAAGCCGCCGGGAGAACCCGCTGGCAGCGACGACCGCTTTAGGCTCGCTCGCGAAAATGAGGCGGCCCCGGTGCGCGGCGTAGTACACAGTACGCTCACCCGCGGCGTCTCGAGCCAGGTGGAGCCGTGGTCCGTCGCTGATCGCTAAGACGAACGCGCCGCGTAGTCGCTCGACGAATGAAATCCCTTCGCTGCGATACCAATCCAGAAGATCTGCCAGCGTCGGCACGGCATCTCGATGCGTGAGAAATCCGGACAGTACGATGGCTTGGGAGTCGTGCTGAGAACCTTGGTGAAACACCCCTGAACCGACGCGACCTCGCATCGGCTCATCAAGCTCCGTGCGCAGCCCGAGCGTACACGGTCCGTCCTCGTGAACCAGCACTGATCTGCGGCCGCGATGCGTCAGCTCCTCTGACATGCGCTCCCGTTGGGCTAGGTCTGCTGGCCCTGTAAAACCGAAAAGTGCGTCCATCCGCTCCTGACCAGCTTGTAGAAAGACTCCATGGCTAACAGCCCGACGAGAAAGGAATTCGCTCTCGCGAAATGGATAAAACACGGACAGGCAGCCGCGTCCCTGCTACCCGAACCCACCGCCCGCGCCGTCTCGGTCCGCCTGGTCTTCCTCTAAGACTCTTGCCAACGAGACTCGATGAAAAAACGCCTGGGCGAGTCCGCTCGCGAGCTCGGCGGAGAGTAAGAAATCTATCGGCGCTTCATAGTCAAATCTCTTTGGTTTCATGGGCCGGAGCCGTCGGAGTCGTCGAACGTCATCGGGAGTAATTCCCAAATCGATCGTGGGATGGTTCGTGATCGGAAATGTGTCGGTCGCCGCCAAACGATCTAGCATGGTGACTCCGGAAGCGGTCGCGTCGTGCAGCAGATACACCGGCAAGTCCTCACGCTCGCGGAGTAGCTCCGCCGCGACAGGAACCAGGTACGTGGGATAAAGATCGAGCGATACGATCAGCACCCGTTCGCGACTGTGAAGCCCGTTGAGCACCAACAGATCGACGAGTAAATCATGCTCGACGATCAGGATCCCCTCGACGCCGTAGTCATAGATGTCGGGCTCACTCCACTCCGGGGGAGGTTCGTCCAATCGGCGCCGATTCACAAGCTTGTCAAGCGAATGACCTTGCGATTGCCACTGCTTCAGGGCTCGGCCTCGCCGGAGGTGACGAACCCGTAGTGGGTCGCGTCCCCCGCCAGAGTCAAAGGCGCCTCGATCCAGCCCGAAAGCGACGACGGGAACGAGCTCCCTTGCGGTCGCACCAAGAGACCGCTAGCGATCTTCCACGAGCGGAAAACTCTGGGCACGTCAGATAACCTGCTCGATGGTCATGCCACGGATAAGATGCCTGCAGCCAGGCATGTCTCTCCACCACACGACCGAATCATACCGATCTCGCCACACGGACACTACACATATGAGCGAGCGCAGGGCTTCGCGTCGCCCCCCCGGCTGCAACCGTTCCCGTCAAACCTCAGCGAGACGCTCCTTCGAATCGCCGAACTCGTCCAGGTGGACGTCCATTTTGTCCATCATGGATAAGAAAAGGCTACACATCTTCCGGTTCGGCTTGTCGAGGTAATCGAGCGTGCGGCCGGTCTTGAGTTTTCCTCCGGCGCGACCGAGCACAGCGACCGGCAGTTGGTTCGCGTCGTGGTTGCCGTGAATCATGCTGGAGCAGAGCAAGATCATCGAGTTGTCCAAAGCCGTGCGGTCCCCCTCCTCGATCGCATCGAGCTTGCTCGCGACGTAAGCCAGCTGCTCAATGAAGAACTGGTTGACCTTGAGCCAGTCATCCGAATCGGTATGGGAGAGAAGATGGTGGATCATGTAGTCCACCCCCAGATTCGGGAATCGTAGCGAGGAGTGGTCGTTGTTGAGCTTCAGCGTTGCGATGCGCGTCGTGTCGGTCTGGAACGCCAGCACGAGGATGTCGCACATGAGGCGCATGTGCTCGTCGATGTCCTGAGGCAGTCCGTCCTTCGGGCGCGGAATGTTGGGCGTCGTCAACGAGGGCCGCCAGCCTTGCAGCCGGCCCTCGTTTCCGGAGCGCTCGATCCGGGCCTCGACCTCGCGCACCGAGTTGAGATACTCGTCGAGCTTATGCCGGTCGCGATAGCTGACCCGAAGGCGCAGACGCTTCGCCTCCGACAGCACGGCATCCAAGGCGCGACGGCCACTCTTCGTCGCAGTGTCATCCTTGAAGAGCCGATCGAAGGCGAGTGCCGGATAGATCTCAAGCGGCGTCGGCGTGGTGGGCGAGGTCCACGAGATGTGCGAGCTGTAGAGCATCGAGTACTCGCGGTGCACCGAGGCGATCGACTTCTCACAGCCGAGGACAAGGCTCGGCACTTTGGTCTGGTGGCCGAGCTTCTGGGCAATGAGCTGGTCCACACTGGTGCCCGAACGAATCTTTCCACCCGACGCGAGAGGCGCTCCGGAAAGCAGATTCCCCGTCTGAGAGCTGTGGATGTTTCCCTTGAGCGCCTGTTCGTTGTAGAGGCCGCGGATGAAGAGGAGTTTCTCGCGATGAGCGCTCAGTGGCAGGAGCGCCTTACCGAGTTCCATCTCTGCACCACTCCCCTTCGCCCACCACTCATTTTTGTGAAAGCCGTTGCCAGCGAAGAGGACAGCCATGCGCACCGGCGGCTCACTGCTGCGGTCGCGGGCGACGGGCTCATCGCCCCAGACAGGAAGGGACTCGAGCCACGGGAGCGCCATGCTGACCCCGAGACCGCGTAGCATCGTTCGGCGCGAGATCTGGTATTTGTCGTCGGCTGAGATTCTCACTTTGAGGTTCTTCCTATTCTTCGCGACCTGCACTCACGGTGGTTGCGGACGCCAAAAATCACGCCTGTCACTCTGACGTCTCGCGCGTTGCTTCCAGGCCGCGGTGATAGCGAAACTGCTGGCTGCGCACGATTGTCTCAACTGCGGCAGAGAAACGAAAGTCGTGTCTTGCGAGTTCCTCGATCATGGTCTCGATGAGCGGCTCGTCGGAGAGCTCCACGGAGCGCCCCAGTGCAAAGCCCAAGAGTTTGCGGCAGAATTGTCGGAGGAAGTCATTCCGGCGGTTGCTCATGAGATACGATCGCAGCCCTTTGATGCCGGCGAATTCGGTTCCGTCGCTAAGCTTCACGTGCGCGTCGACCGGCTTGTCCACGAAGTCACGCTCCCGGAAGCGGCCGATGGCGTCAAACGCTTCCAACGCGAAGCCGAAGGGGTCGATGCGGGAGTGACAGCCGGCGCACTCCGCAGCGCTGACGTGTTTTTCGGTGAGCTCTCGCACGGTCAAACCGTCGCGGCTGACAGCGTCCGGCAGTTCTGGAACATTGGCGGGTGGGTCGGGGAGCCTTTCGCCCAAGAGCGTCTCGACGACCCAATGCCCTCGCAAGATCGGGCTCGTGCGAGTGGCTCCGGACTGCTTCGAGAGCATGGTCGCCATGCCAAGGACCCCGCCGCGCGACCGGCGCTTCATTCCATCGACGCGGACCCAGCGGCCGGCATCACCGTCGACAGCTACGGCGCCCTCAGTATCGCCCTCAGCATCGTCCGCACCTTCGCTGCCCTCGGCACCCCCGATGCCGTAGTGTCGAGCGAGCGCACCGTTCAGGAAGGTGTGGTCGGCATCGATAATCTCGAAAACTCCGCCGTCGCGTTGCAACAGATCCACAAAGAACCGCACCGATTCTTCATACATGGCGCCGCGGAGCTCGGCAAAAGTCGGGTATTGGCGCTCGTTCTTCTCGTTGTAGGTATCGAAGTCGCGAAAACCAAGCCACTGGCAGGCAAACTCTGTCGCCAGTCCTCGCACTCGGTAGTCCCTCAACATCCGGCGCGCTTCGCGAGCCAGCACTTCGGGGTCCTGCAACCGACCGGCCGCAGCCTGCTGCCTCAGAGCTTCGTCCGGCATCGTCGACCAGAGGAAATAACTCAGACGCGTCGCCAGCTCCCAGTCGTTCGCGCGACCTGGCTCATCTCCGGGGCGGGGCTGCTCGATGCGGTAGAGAAAGCTAGGCGCAACGAGGATGCGAGTCAGCACGCCGCGAAAGGCCTCGTCGTGGCTCTCGTTTGCGGCCCGCAGTTCACGATAGATGTCACGAAGCTCACGTTTCTCCGCGTCGTCGAGCGGGCGCCGAAAAGCGCGCTCGGCAAACGCGATGAGCGCCTCGAGATGGATCGGCTCCGTTTCCTCGAGCCATTTCGCGAACTCCTCGGCCCGCTTGCGAATCGGTTCGCGAAGCGGCGAGAACTTGGGAACGTCTCCGACTTGTGACGCGAACTCCATGAAGAGCGGGTACGCCTCCTGAATCTCCAAGGCATCCTGGCTAATGTAGCGCACCTCCGTCCAGAGCCGGTCCAGCCGAGCTCGTTCGCTCTCGCTCAAGAGCAATCGACTCAGCGGCTCGTCTTCGCGGTGGTACATGACCAGCGTCACCACTTCATCGAGTGGAACGATGGTCCGGCAGCACATAACGCGTGGAAAGAGACCGCGGAAGTCGGCGAAAGCTTTTTGCATCCGCTGCTCGGCGACGCTTCCCTCGCGTACCACGACTGCAAGGTCGGGGTCCAGGCCCACGGGGGGAGATTCTTCAGCCGGCGTCACCTTCAATTGAACCGTCCCATGCATTGCCGTCGGGGCAAGCCTGCCGTCGACAACAAAGTCGCGCCCCGCGATCAGGTCGGCTGGAAGTCGAACCCTGATGGCATGCGGCGCCTCGAGCACGATGTGGGTCGCGTGCGACTCAGACCCGTCTTCGTCGCGCTTTCCTGGATGGTGCGTGAAGCGCTCCGTCGCCAACCCGTAGTCACTCTCGGGGGCGTCCGACAACGGCAGATCATCGCGGGTCAGAAGTGTCTGGTAGTCGAACTTCTTGAACAGCGGCGAAGTTGCCGCGCGCACCTGATGGTAAAGCACACGGTCAGGTGGCGAGGCGGTCGCCGCTGCCTTCGCGTCGCTCGTCAGAAGCTCGGTCAGACGATCAGCGAGGTGGTCTGCGCGCTCGCCGTCTGCCTTGAGCATAGCTGCACGCCAATTCGCCAGCAGCGACCCATTCGGCATCGGAGCCCCGAGCTCATCGTAGTCGCCAACTTTTCCCTTGAAAAAATACCAGACGAGCTGATTGCCGAATCTGTCGGGGTGAGGATTGCCGGCATGAATATCGTCGGCGACGTCGCCGGCGAGGTTCCACGAACGCAGCGGATCCGCGGTCTCGGTGACCACCAGATTGATTCGTGTCGAGTCGCAAGCCCAGTCGCCATCGCGGGGGCCGATCAGGAGCGACAAGAAATCGCCCTTGCGCACCATGACATCCTCAAGCGGCGGCGGCCGGACTTTCGTGCCGTGGTCCATGGCGGCTCCAGCCAGGCGCTGACGTTCCGTTCCCTGCTGCAGGTTCAACGACCAGGTCTGTCCGTTGCCTGCTTCGGGATGTGCATCGACTACGGCGACCTCGACGCGCACCAGGCCGTTGATTGGACTGCGCCAACCGACGGCCACGAAGTGCGTCGGCGTCGGATGGACCATGACCGAGTGGGGCGGCACGATGCCGGGAATGCGTACAGATTGGAGGGAGGAGTTCGCGACCAAGCTCGGATGCCCCGGACCGTCCCAGCCGTCGATGAACTCATGCCCTTCGACGTCGTGCGTTCGGTGAGCGAGAAGCCCCGTGACGTCGACGTCGCGCCAGGGCTCACTGCGGTCGACGTCCGCTAACGCTTTGAGGCTCGGTCGGTGGATCCGCTGCGAATCGATGGCGTACTCAATCGCCGCGTTGATCAGCGCCCGTCCGGCAAAGGTGAGGTTCGCCCAATCCGTTGGGTGGTTGCCGTCTGGGTTGTCAGCGGCCGCTTGCCCGAGGTAAAGCGCAATGCGAGCGGCCGGTGCGACCGAGCCGTCGGCCAATCGGTCGCCTTGGTTATAGACAAACTGGACCGGGTACTTCGCCGCCGCGTCCGCCGAGGCGATGACGGCGGCCTCGGCGCCGGGAATCCCGAACGCCAGGCTGTAGGGTGAGTGGTAGACGCGAACCTCGTCGCTGAGCCCGAGTCCGAGGGGGTGGTCGCCGGGCGCGACGTGGAGCGAATCGGAGAGCTCGTCGAGCTGCAGACCGGCGACGGAGCTGGTGCCAGTGTGACCGAAATCCCAGAAAACCTCCGTGCCGGTCCAGCCGGCGTCGTCGTACACGTAAGGTTCAAAAGAGAGAATGGGACGCGGCACATTCTTGAGGCTCTGCTCTCCTTTGAACTCTACATCGGTCGCGGCAATCGACTCAGAGATGATGGCGACGTCGTTCGCCATCGCAGCGTCATACTGCTGCCGGGACGTCTGACCCCGCGGCTGGTAGAGCGTGACGTGGTGTCCTCGGCCGCGCAGGTATCGAGTCAAGCCGGCATCGCCTGGGTGCAGGCTCTTCGGGTCGCCCACCATCAAGAGAATCCGGCCCGGCCGCGGGGCATAGGTGGCGAACTCTCCCCCCGGCGGCGGCAGATTCAGGTACTCCACCCACGAACGCAAGATCTCCCGATCGAGCCCACGCTCTCGCGCTAGGGCGGCGAGGTCATAGTCCGTCTCCCGCGCCGCGGCCGCCACGGCGTTGAGATAGTCCTTCGTGCAAGAGAGAGTCAAATGTCGAAAGACGGCCAGACGCTTCAGGAAGGGACGCAGATCGCGGAGGAGGAGCGGCGGCATTCCCTGACGCTCGAAACGCGGGTTTTCCCAGACGACGACATCGCCCTTAGTCTTGTCGTCGCCGCCGCCGTCACCGGCATCCCCTGCTGCGAGCGACAAGAGGATTTCGCTCCCTTCCTTTGGACGCAGAGGCAGGCGAAACTCCTGGACGTACGCCAGTCGATCGACCGGCTCTTGCCCCTGATTGAACATTTGGCCGACGTTCTTGAGTTCCCACACCTGGTTTTGCCACGTTTCGATTTCTTCGACGATCGATGGTGCGTCTGCCAGAGACGCACTGAGAAGTCGAGCTTGCACGCTCGCGAGTAAGGCGGACAAGTCGCGTTCACCGACCAGCAGCCGAGAAAGCTGGTGGAGATAGTGCGCGTTGATCCCGGCGCTCGCGGCGACCTGATCCACCGCCGCTACGTTTGACCGCAAGAGCTCGCGGTGCTCAATCAGCGATCGAACATAGGGCAGGAGATCGACGCGACCCCACCGGATGCGAGTGACGTTGCCTTCATCTCGAAACTCGAGGACCTCCGTGTGGCGGGCATGGATCTCGCGGATCTGATCGACGACCTCATCGGTGAGATCGCGTCGTGCCGTCGCCTTTGAGAAACGAAATCCGTCAGGGAGGAGAACAGCGTGGCGGGCTACGTCCTGCGCCGCCGCCAGGTACTTGTCGATCAGCGCCGGCGACATCACGAGCGATTCGCCAGTGTTGGTGAAGCCTTCCCCCGCGGCGCTATCAGCCGGAAACTCGTGGGCCGGCCGAAAGTCGACGCCGGTTAGGTCGTGAACCGTGCGATTGTATTCGACGTTACTCAAACGACGCAGGACGACCGCGCCCGGATCGCCCGCGTTCGCGTACGCCTCGGCCTTCAGATAGGCGTCAATCCAGCCGCGCAGCCGCTTCGACTCCTCCGCCGAGAGCTGTGCACTCTTCTTTGGTGGCATCTCGCCGCTCTCGAGCATGAAGACGACGTTCTGCCAAACACGCGGGTCGCGGCGGATTTCCATGAGAGAAGTCATCCGCTCGAGATCAAGGTCCCCCTTGAACTGGTCGGCGTTGTGGCACTTGAGACAATAGCGCTCAAGAATCGGTCGGACGGTTTCGGTGTAACTCGAGTACACCTCCGCGAACGATGTCGGCGCGCCAGCCAAGCCGAGGGAAGGGGTCAGCAGACAGAGACACCACGCCCACAGGAAGACCGCGCGACGTTGGGACATGCGAGTTACCGATTCGGACAACGAGTTCGACAAGAGCGTGCACGCACAGAGGAGTTGAGTCGTTTGATTCTGTCACCCGACTCGACCACCTTTCAAGCGAAGATCATGCGAACACGCCATCGCGATCTCGGCGCCACTCGTTTGTGAGGACAAGATCGTCCCGGTCGCGAAGTCTCTCGCGATGGCGGGACTCAGTAGTGAATCTGGCACAGCGGCAAGGCGTTCTGAAGGTCGCTGACACCCCGAGGGGTCAATCGCGTACCGCGAAGATTGAGCCATCGAAGCGAGGCAAGGCCTCGCAGGTGAACCAGCGCAGCATCGGTGATCGGGCGATCTTCCAAGTCCAGCTCTTGAAGTCTCGGGAGCTCGTTCAAGTCCACGAGATCTTGATCGGTCAGCTGACTTGTTTGGCGCTGCCGCCGGGAGGCGCGAGTCTTGGCGGAAAGATCAATCTTGTAAACGTGGTTGAAGACGTGCATGCCCGGGAGGCGGCGTGCAATATGGTTCGGATCTACAGCAGCCTCCGGTGTGAATGTCGCGCCAAAACCACAGAGTCTGGAGGTGGCTAGTGTTTCCTGATTGCGCTCCTGCACCAAGTTGTACGCTGCGAGTCCGCCCCAGACGGCGGCCGCGATGAGGCCGAGAACGAGGGCGCCAACCACGAAGCCTAACGTCGCGTCGAGCCAAGGCCTCGACCGGCGCGGTTCCGACTCAGCAGCTGCGGTCATGATCTCATCCTCCAGCTACGGCTTGCGTTCGTGACCGCCGAACGACTTCGGTGTACCTCTAACGTGTGGGTGTAGCAATCACGAAAGTCGTGGCGCTGACCACTTCGACGACCGCTACCATACGCTTTCTCTGTCAGAAGTCCGTCACTCTGTAGTCGTGTGGATCGTCATGGGATTTCACGGTCCGCTCAAAAAGACGGGCCGCGAATGGCTACCGGATGGAGCTTTTTGTTTCGTTCATGCCTGCTGTTCGTTCTGTGTCACAGATTCCCCGGAAGGAACCAACGAGAGCCGCCATCGTTGCAAAACAGAAGCGCTTCATGCGATGACTTCACCTCGCCCGTCCCACGCCGACGCAAACGCAACGCGCATGGAAACCAAGTCGGCGAAAGGGCGGCCGGCCAAAGTAGCAGGCACACTCCTGTGTGCCGTCCAGTCTTGTGAGCGTGAACGAGGCGACGAGCCCAGCGGCGAAGAGCGTTAGGAGTGGTGTTCTCCCATGTATACGAACGACCATGCGGTACGACCGCACGGTCGACACGCTGCACGATGCAGAGTATTCTCCTTGCGATGCGTAACCTCGAGACCCCAAGCTCGCTCATGACGACAAACACATCTTGCGAATCGTTCCGACGAAGCTCACACGAGGCGAAACTTATCTGCGCCAGCAAACACTCTCTTTCACGGCTGTATCGTAGTGTCCACACCACTTCTCGCCGCACTTTCTCTGCCACCATGGAAACATGACCAACGTCAACCAAGTCTGCGTCACCGGCTGCGGCTACATGGGGCGGCAGATCGGTTTGCAATGCGCCGTGCACGGCTACGCCGTCTGTATGCACGACATCTCACGAGAGGCAGCTCAGGCGGCGCCGCGTGCGATTGAACAACTCTTGGAGCTGCAGATCGCCGCCGAGGCTGTCGCCAGGTCCGAGCGGGAGGCAATCCTGGCGCGCTTGCGCTACTCAACGTCACTGGACGAAGCCGCGGCGAACGCTCAACTAGCGATCGAAGCGGTCACAGAGGACCTCGAGGTGAAACGGCGTCTCTTCCATGCGCTCGACGGGACCGCCCCACCGGCGGCCATCCTGGCGACCAACAGCTCCTCGCTTCGCATCGCGCGCATCGAGTCCGCCGTGTCGCGGCGCGACAAGGTGGTGAATACTCACTTCGTCGACCCGGTTTACAAGCACAACTTCGTTGAATGCATGCGCGGGACGAAGACCTCCGACGAGACTCTCGAGATCGTTCAGAAGTTCATGCGATCGATCGGCATGATTCCATTCGTCGTGCAAAAGGAAAACACAGGTTTCACCTACAACTGCATCTGGCGCGCCGTCAAAAAAGAGGCTCTGCGGCTGGTCGACCAAGGGGTCACCACACCCGAGGACGTCGATCGCACGTGGATGATCCAGATGGAGACATCGATGGGGCCGTTCGCGATGATGGATCGCGTCGGTCTCGATGTCGTGCGTGATATCGAGCTTGTCTATTACGACGAATCGGGAGATCCAGCCGATAGGCCACCGCAGATCCTCCTCGACAAGATCGAACGTGGTGAGCTTGGCATCAAAACGGGAAAAGGTTTCTATACCTATCCAGATCCAGCGTGGGAGTCGCCGGACTTTCTTAGACCGCGCGGTGTGTGACGTCAATAGCTGCTCTCAAGAGAGGCACACCGCGAAGCAATCGACACGACCGACGGCATAGCCCTATGACACAACTTTCTGGCGCCCAGTTCATCGCCGACTCACTAAAAGCTTATGGCGTCACCCACGTCTTCTTTGTGCCGGCGATCATGAGCCGCACGCTCGCCGAGCTTGATGACCGCACGGGAATTCAGCGCGTCATGACTCACGGGGAGAAATCCGCGGCCTACATGGCCGACGGTTACGCGCGCGCCAGTGGGCGACCCGGCATCAGCTTCGCGCAGTGCGTCGGCGCAGCGAACTTAGCGGCCGCGCTGCGTGATCCCTTCCTCGCCTGCTCACCACTGGTCGTTTTCACAGGCGGCCCCTACTCCTACTCGCGTCACCGTCACACCTACCAGGAGATCGACGATTTCTCGCTTTTCGGACCCGTGACGAAGTACAGCGCTCACGTCGACGACGTGGCGCGTCTTCCAGACGTTATGCGGCAAGCGTTTCGCGCCGCCACGACTGGCACGCCAGGGCCAGCCCATATCGAGCTCGCAGGACACCTTGGCGAAGTCGAGCTCCAGGAGGCCGATCTCGAGGTGATCGTGGAATCTCAGTTCGGCGCCGTGCCGCCTTTTCGCCCTGCGGCCGATCCGGAGGTGGTTCGCGCCGCGGTGCGACGGCTCGAAGCAGCTAAGAAGCCGGTGATCGTTGCCGGCGGGGGCGTCCGAGCCTCGCAAGCTGGACCGGAACTGCGAGTGCTTGCGGAGAAGCTGAACATTCCAGTGGCGACGTCACTCAACGCCAAGGACGTTTTGCGCGGTGACCACCCACTGAATGTCGGCGTACCTGGTTGGTATTCGCGTAAGAGTGCCAACCAGGCAGTGCTTGAAGCCGACCTCGTCTTTTTCGTCGGCAGCCACACGGGAAGCCAGGTGACGTTTCAGTGGCGCGTGCCTCCGCCCGGGACACCGGTCATACAGCTCGACATCGAAGCAACCGAGCTCGGGCGACACTATCCCAACGAAGTGTCGCTGTTAGGAGACGCGAAGACGGTGCTATCGCAGCTGAGCGAAGCGGCCGACAGCACGACGAGCCAGATCCGCGCCCCTTGGGTGGCGCACGCACAGTCCTTCGTGAACGCTTGGCGCAGTGAGTACGAGCCGCTCTTCGCCTCGGACGCGGTGCCGATCGAGCCGGCGCGGCTTTGCCGTGATCTCACCGACCTCCTCCCGTCGGACGCACTCCTGGTGTCGGAGACAGGTCACTCGGGTATGTGGACGGGCACGATGATCGATCTGACGAGACCGGGCCAAGAGTTCATCCGTGCCGCAGGCTCGCTCGGCTGGGGCTTGCCCGCGGCGCTCGGCGCAAAACTGGCGCTCCCGGACCGTCCGGTCGTCCTTTTCTCGGGCGACGGTGGTTTCTGGTACCACTTAAGTGAACTCGAGACAGCCGTGCGCTGGAACATCGCAGCCGTGCTTGTGATCAACAACAACCGCTCGCTCAACCAAGAGATCGATGTCTACAAACAGGCCTACGGCGGCGAGCTGCGAGGCCGCCACGGTGAGCTCTGGCAGTTCAGCGACGCATCGTTCGCAGCGATTGCACGCAGCATGGGCGCCGAGGGCATCAGGGTCGAACGCCCAGGCGAGATCACACCTGCGCTCGAGCAAGCGCTGGCGGCGGGGCGTCCGTGCGTCGTCGAGGTCGTGACCGAGCAGACGGCGATCCCGCCGGATACGTTCTTGGGCTAAACAGCGCCGAGAGTCAGATCAGTCGTAGGTTTACCGAGGCTGGTCGATGGGCTGGCCTTCCAGAACGTTGGGAGAGTCGTTCCCGGGTGTGTTGTCGTGATGGGGTACGGTCGGCTGGGCATCCGCTGGCACGTCCGGCGTGCGCCTGCGCTGTTGTGCGTCCGCACCGTGGTCGGCGGAGCCGTCGTCGTCAGCAATGTCGGCGCCAAAGAATCCAAGGACGAAATCGACCAACTCAAACGGATTGAACTCGACGTCACCACCGATGAGCACGCGCACGGAGACGCCGATGTCGAAGAGCCGCCGATCGTAGCCAGCGAAGTAGTCACTGCGAGCGGGCGCGAACACCGACAGCTCGCGCGAGCCATCGTCACCGGTGCGGCCGAAGGTCCGCCCGAAAAGCACTCCGCGCGACGTCGCGTCGACACCCCCATCTTCGTATGCACGAATGTAGCCAAGTGGCGCCACGCCCGCTTCGAACGCTGTGTATCCAGGCCAGTCGACATCGCGCCCGAGGAAGCGGAAGCGGCGCTCGAAGTCGAGCTCTCCGCCGAATCCGACCTGAACGAAATGCGTTGCGCGGACGTTAAAACCAAGACCACCCGAGCCGAAACCAAAACCAAACGGATCGACCAGGTCCTTTCCGCGATCCTTCCAATACATCGACGTGCATCCGGTGAAGAGAAGCACGATCGCAAGAACCTCGGCTACCGCAATCACCGGCGATGGAACCCAGTGTCGAAGCGTGCCTCTGCCATCGGGCGGAGCCGCAGGGACGCCGATGGACACAAACAGCGTGCGAATCATGACCACCTCAGTCGTCTTTCACGTAACGATCGTCGACGCCAGCGAGACCGACGTCAACTTCCGTTGTGTCGAGAACTCTGCGCACGAAGTACGGGGAACGGCTTTGTCAGTCGTGACGACATCACACGACACTTGATCGTTGCGCCCGCAGCGATGTGGTGTTTTGATCGCACGTAGGGACTTTCTTATTCGAAACATGCGCCAGTGGCTATTCCCAACGAATAGCCAGCTCGCCTGTCTCGCCCTCTTTCGCCCGACGACGGTTCCGGAGGTCCACATGAGACGCTTCTCGAGTGCAATCGTTCTACACGTTGCGCTCGGCCTGGCAATCCAGGAAGTTCGAGCACAATCGGAATCTCTGAATTCGAACGTGCCGATCGTGGCCGGCGATGCGAACTCAGATCGAGCCGTCGACATATCCGATGCCATCTCAATTCTTCAGTTTCTGTTCGTCGATGGAGCAGAGCGGCCGCCGCACCTACGACCAGCGGACGCGAATCGCGACTTCACTGTCGACATCTCAGACGCAATCTTCGTCCTCCAGTTCCTCTTTGTCGACGGCGACGCCCCGACGATCGATGTTCCGTTACGTCGCTGGGGCTCAGAAGGGTTCCACCTAGGGACGGCCGGAGCCATCTCCTTCGGTGACGTTGATCGAGACGGCTGGATCGACCTGTTCGCGTATCGCACGGGAACGCTGTGGCGCAACATGGAAGGCACTGATTGGGAGGAAATCCCTGCGTTTCTTGGGACGGACACGTGGCGTTACGGATCGTCGTTCGGAGATTTCGACAACGACGGCTTACCGGAGATCGCGACAGAACCGAGACGCGAGGAACAGCTTCTCACTCGTTGCTTCGCGCTCCTGCGGTATAGCGATGGAGAGATTGTCGATGCCACAGACGAAGCTATTCCGAGTGAGTTATTTCCCTCGCCACTCTGCGGCTCCCTCACGGAAACGATTTGTTGGGGTGACATCGACTTCGATCGTGACTTGGACATGTTTCTTCCGGCATATCCAAGAAACGGCAGTCGCAACTTCTTGTTCGTCAATCTGGGGACGGACGAGGGATACCGGTTCGAAGAGCGCGGCGAAAATGCAGGAATCATCAACCCTCCCGACACCCCCAACCCTGAAGGAGCTCAATTCGCCGACTACGATCAGGACGGCGATCTCGATCTGTTCTCGAACGCAACGCTCTATCAAAACCGCTCGACTGTCGGCACGCCGAGATTCGATCCGCTTCAGCCGACAGACGTCGGTATCACTCGCGCGACGTTAGATGAAGGAGCTGCTTTTCTTGACTACGACCATGACGGCGACCTCGACCTCGCGATCGCTTACCGTTTTCCAGAACAGCTCGTCATATGGGACAACTTAGGAGACGGCACGTTCGCCGCAGCCGCGCCCCAGCGGATCGAGGCCCCCGCCTTTCACGTTTGGTCTGTTGGATTGTCGGTGATCGACTGGGACAATGACGGCGACCTTGACCTCACGTCTCGTGACGCATTCCATCTCAACCGATTCCTCGAAACCGGCGGGACGCCCGGATTCTACCTCGCCACCCACGACATCGACCCACACCACTTGGCGTTCAAAGACCCGGCGGACCCCGATAACGACCGCCGCGACTTTCCTGGGGTCGTCCCCGCCTGGGGTGACTGGGATCAAGACGGCGATGTCGATTGCGCACTCGCCAACTTCTTTCAATCGAATCGTCAAGAGCGATTGAGCCACTTCTACGAAAACATTCTGTATGGCGATTCGACGCGGCCCGACGAAAAGCAGTATGTCCGCGTGCGTCCGGTGTCCAACCTCCCGGAAGTCGAATCGACCTGTCCGGTCGAATCTGATCTGGCGCATGAACCGTGGCTTGAAAACGAGTTCGGCGCCGTCGTCAGGATCAACGTCGACGGTGAAGAGTTTAACGAACACCAAGTGCACCGCGTTCAGTTCACTTCCAGCGCTTCTGGTTACTTGAATCAGAACGAGTACGCCCTCACGTTTGGCCTGTCGCGCGATCCGGTGATCAATCGCTTCGACGTCGCTGTCGATTTTCCTGGGCTGCCGCCCCTCCGCGTCGACAAAGATGTCAATCCACTCCTCGGTTCGTTGTCGCAGGAGTTTCTCGCTATTGTGCCTCATCGGGAGATCGTCGTCTTTCGAAGTGGGTGCGTGCGGATCGGCGATGCGTTCGAACCACCACGGGAGAGTCCTACTCTTTTTACGACGGGAACGACTGGAGCCGGTCTGCCGCTGCCAGTCGGTAGTGGCGAGGTACGCCCAGAGGTTCATGAGATCGCTTCAGAGGTTCTTCACGTCGGCACGACGTTCACTTCGGGGACAGCGTCAATTCGACTCGTAGAACTGATCGTCGACGGAGAGCTCGAGCCTCCGGGAGAGGCCCCGTTCAATGTTGCCCTTTGGAAGATGACAGAAACTCCCGAGACGTGTCCACAGCTCGCAGCATCTGCCATCGCCACGACGGCACAGGACAATCGGCGGAGCTTCGTCAGACTCGACGGTCTCGTCGCTGAACCAGAAACTTCATATCGCTTGGTGGTGCGCGTCAACCGCTGTCGTGTCTGGAACGTTTCTGCGCCTGACGTTCAGGGCGTCACAAATCTTGCCAGCTTCTCCTACGAGCATTCTGACAGCGCGAACTGTATGGCGGTCGCAGAAGCGAATGCGGACGCGTCGAGTCTATGCGTCGCGTTTCGATTCCGGGAGATCGAGTCGTCTCCATAGAGTCGCAATCTCATGACCGCAGCGCCAGTCGCGGTGCTCTTCCTCGTGCTAGTCGCCAATCCAGTACGAATAGAGCCCAGCATTCCGCAGCGTGAACCGAAGACTGACGACGCTCCCTTCGAGGGGAGTTAAGCTCCCGGACCTCCACGAGATCTCGCCACGACGCTGGTCAAGTGCCACGGGTTCAGACACAGCGCGAACGACGTCCTTGGCGTCGAGCAATTCCACAACCATTTCGCCGCCGAGCTTGACGGCGACGTTGATCAGCAGTCGGTCGCCTCCGAGTCTGAAGGGCTTCGTCGTCAAACGCCCTGGTTGCTCCCCGGCATCGAGCGAAATGAAACCATCGCGCCGCAACACGGCGAGGCAGACTGCTCCTGCGTCGGGAACGTAGTCATCGTAGCCAGGATCTTCTCCGGAGCCGATGAAGGCGTAATTCTTGATGCCCGTGTAAAAAAACCATAATTCGTCGCCACGCACGAGCGGCGACGAGGGACCGCACATCGTTTGCGTGTCGTAAGCGCCTGCTCCGAGCGGTGAGTTTTCGATGAACGGCCGTCGTTCCCCCACGCGTTTCCAGTTGCGCAGATCGCGACTACAGACGACCTGAATGTCGTAAAAGCCGGTGTAGTCACCGTATTTGCGGACAAGCCCGAGGATGTATGGCGAAAGCTTGATTTTGTCGAACCCCGGCCAATCCTTGGGGACCTTGCCGGTGTGGTGATACATCGAAGGCAGCCCGATGTAGATTCCCTCGTAGTGAAAGACACCCATGTTGTAAATCTGCACGCTGTAGTCCTCGGGCGTGTCGTACTCGGTCTGCTTCAGGTTGGGATTGGCGCGTCGCGCCTGGATGCGTCGACGCCCCAGCTCCTGATCGAGCTCATCGGCATGGAAAACGACGCCGTAGTCTTCCCATGTCTCGAAATCCCGACTGGTGGCGATCGCGACGGAGCGGCCATACGGACCCGAGCGTTTGACCGTGTGGATAAAGAGCCCGTGAGCCGGGTCGTAGCTAAAGTTACCCTCGTCAGAACTCTGGATCGCAGGTACGTCCAGCTGCGTCCACGTCACGCCATTGGGTGAGACGGCAAAGCCGCGGCCCAGTCGCGCGCATTTGAAGCGGCGAGAAGGATCCGGATCGATCGGGTCGTAGACCACCATATTCGCGCGCTGATTCGTCTGCGCGCCTGGCGTCCAGTTGAGCCCGTCGACGCTTTCCCACAGATTCTGGTCGATCGTCAGGACCCAGAACTTGAAGCGTTCGGCGACCGGATCCCAGACAGGCGTCGTGCGCGTCTGGATCGTCTGCTGCGGCCTCGGGCTGCGCAGCACCGCGCCGCGCTTCTCCGGCTGGTGGAGCGTGCGCACCAAATTCTCGAGTTCGCGCACGCCGTGGTCGTCGAGGAAGAGTTGTCGCTGACCTACGGGCACGCGAAAGTCTGGTTCGGCTGACCCGGTGAGCTGGAACGATAGAGCGAAAAACCAGGAGAGAGCCCAGAGCGTGATTCGATCTTTATACATGGTGGACACATTCTACTCTCAAGTTCGGCATGTTCTCGCCAAGCTGGCTGTAGGAATTCGTCGGAAGTCTAAAAACGACGCCTGATCGTTGTTCTGGTGAGAGACTCCGACGCAGGCCGGAGGACGATTGTTCAGTCTCCTCAGTAAGTGTGTTCCCGCGGCTACGCGGGCGCCGCCGCTCCCGGTTTCGGTTGGTAGTTATCCGCACCAGCCAGTACCGTATGTCAGGGAGACGTCAGGATGAGTTCTCACGCCAGGAAGGGCTGAAGAGCACTATGCATGAGTGGGATGGCGATCCGGAAGTCGACGTGAACGACGACCCCGAGTTCGATCGCGACGCCGACCTTTACGACGTTGAACTAGAGATCGAATGCCCGTGCGGCGAGGCGTTTGTTTCGCGCGGGGAACCGATCGTGTGTCCGAAGTGTGGTGAGCAATTGGCGCTCACCGACACATCTGAGGCAGAAGAAGGCGAGGCGGAGAGCGCTGACACCGATGACGATACAGAAAACAGCGCCGAAGAGATCGACGCCGCGTGGAGTCTGTCGGACGACGACGTGGACCGTACTCTTTGGTCTTATGTAGGTGGCGCTTTTCTCTATCCTCTCCGTTCAGATGGCCTGACGACTCTGCTTGTCGGCTGGGTCTTCGCCACGCCGTTCATCTACCTATCGATGCTCTCGGTGTTTGGGTGGCTCGGATGCGCGGTCGTCTCGACATACTTCCTGCGACTCGTGTTCGACGTCATCGTCGAAACCGCGGACGGCCAAAATCGCTTTCCCGATTGGCCAGACCTCAGCGACGAGTTCCACAGTTTCTTTGGATCGCTGCGTCACTCGTGCGCCGCAGCGGTCGCCGCTTGGTGGCCACTCGTGCCCGTCAATGTCGCGCTCTTTGCGACTCCCATGTCGCTCGCGTGGCACATCTTTTTTCTACTGAGTGGGATCTTACTCGGACTCTTCTTCTTTGGAGTTTCGTTTCTTGCGGTGGTCCTTCTCGGGCCCCTTTCCGCATTCAGATACCCTTTCCTTGTGCGATCGATACTAAAATCTCCGGGAAGCTATCTGCTTTTGTTTTTCATTGTTTCTGCCCTCGCTCTCATAGCTGGAGGCGCACTGATCATCGGTGCCAGCCTACCGTGGTTTCTCGCGCTCGTCCCCTTGCTCTGGATGTACCTCGGTGTCGTGTTCGCACGCCTTTTGGGACTCTACTACTACACCATGCGCTGGCGCCTCAATTGGTTCAGAATCAAATGAACGCTGCACCGCCGCAGCGCCTCCGGCGTGACCACTCGAGAGTAGAGTCAGGTCGCTGCTTTGGCTAGAAAGTGACCGAAGAAAAGCACAGCATAAAGCCAGAGAGTGCTGGCAGCGGTGTAGCAGGCCGCGGCAAAGAAGGATTTCCCCAATCGCCCACGACTGCTCCGCCCATACCAGACGACGTACATCAAGAATCTGCGAAAGATCAGATAGAGCGGGAGAAGGAGAGCAGAGATTGAAACGATGAGCACGTTGGTGCCTAACCAAAACAGCGCCGCAACGAGCAGCGACAGAAGCAGCGAGACGATCACATCAAGCAGAAAGCCGATCAGAAGTCCGGCCAAACCTCCCACCTCTCCGAGCGTCGAAAAGAGACCAACGAACGAGTCGCAAGCGAAATAAGAAGTGAAATCAGCGCTGTTTGCTCGGCGACGAATCAGGCTGAAGCGTCGATCGCCCTCGAAACGAAGGCCGTGGTAGAGCACGTGCGATAGAAACAAAAAGAGACCAACGGCCAGAACCGTCGTGGCCAGCTCAAGACGCGCCCAAATCGATCCGTCGAATAGGAAAACGATCAATGGAACGACGAGGAGAACTGCGGCGCAAAGATAGAGAAACGTCGATTTGAGGCTCCATTTGGGTCGCTTAGGCTGAGACATGCGTTACCCTTGCCGCACAGAGGCTGTTAGCTGTCAACGTCGTGACACTCGCGACACGATGTCGAGCCGAGATCAGCCGACCACCTCGGCCATTGGCTTTTTCGCGATGTCACGCTTCGGCTGGGCCATTCTACGTGCGTCGATTCAGATGACGCAACGACCACCACTTCTGGACCAGAGTAGGTATTGATGGCGAGATCCGAAGCGCGGCAGCTGTCGCAGCGAAAGAGATAGGAACTCCGGTGATCGCTTGTGAGAGAGATCAAAAGAGCAAAACATGTCGAAAAAAATCGATCGAATCGCAGCAGTCATCGGACTCGGCACCATGGGACACGGCATCGTGCAAACCTTCGCACTCGCCGGGCACACGGTCCACGCGTATGACCCGATGGAGACCGCACGCGCAACACTTCACGATCGCATTCGCGACAACCTCCAGCGCTTCGTGGACGCCGAGCTGATGCGCGCTGATGACATACCGCAAGTGATCGAGCGGATCCGCCTCGAAACAAGCGAAGTCGACGCAGTCAAACCCGCCTCATTCGTTACCGAAGCGGTCGCTGAAGACCTGACCGTCAAGCAGGAGCTCTTTCAACGTCTCGAAGAGGCGGCCGCTCCAGAGACGATCCTCGCCAGCAACACCTCCAGCTATCCGATGACCGACATCGCCTCGAGGCTCCAACGCCCGGAGCGCGCCGTGGTCACGCACTGGTTCAATCCGCCCCACATTGTCCCCATCGTCGAAGTCGTGCCCGGAGAGAAAACGTCGCCTGAGACCATCGATCGGACGTGCGACATGCTTTTCAGCATCGGCAAAGAACCCGTACGGCTGAACCGCGAAATCCCCGGCTTTCTCGTTAACCGCATCCAGGTCGCCATGTTTCGTGAGATTTGGGACCTACTCGACAGAGGCATCGCCAGCGCCGAAGACATCGATCGCGCCGTCTGCGGCAGCATAGGCCTACGACTCGCTGCGATGGGACCACTCGAAATCATCGACTTTGCCGGTTGGGACATCACGAGCCGCGTCTACTCCAACCTCGCGCCCCACCTGCGCGCCGACACCGAGCTGCCGGACACGGTCAAAGAACTCATTGAGGCCGGACACTTTGGCGTCAAGAGCGGTCGTGGTGTCTTCACATACGACGCCGACGCCCAAGTCAACCGCACGCGCCAACGCGACGATCAATACCTCGGGCTTCTCTTACGACGAACGCCGAAAGATTCCCGCGCATGATCCAGATCGCACGAGCGAACACGAGACCTTCTCGATCTCGCCTTGCAGCCACCGCGCTGAATTCCTATGCTGAGCACCGGAGTCTCGGGTCACGAGACCAGCTCCTCGACGCACCATACCACAGGAAACCATCATGAAGCATTCGTCGCTCGCCGCGTACTCCATCGGCCTCGCATCTCTTTTGACACTCGCCTTTGGCTGCTTCACGGCCGACCAGGACGCCATCGCAGCGCCCACGGACGGCTGGGTCTCGCTCTTCGACGGCAAATCGCTCAAGGGTTGGACGCAGCGCAACGGCACCGCCACTTATCGCATTGAAGGCGACACGATCGTCGGCAAGACGACTGAAGGCAGCCCAAATTCGTTTCTTTGTACCGACAAGATCTACGGAGATTTCGAGCTCGAATTCGAGGTCAACGTCGACAGCGCACTCAACTCTGGAGTGCAGATCCGTTCGCGGACAAAAAACGGAACGCCGAATGGACGCGTCAACGGTCCCCAAGTCGAAATCGAAGCAAGCGGCGCCAACGGTGCTGAGGCTGGTTATCTGTACGGCGAAGCTGCCGGCGGTTGGATGACCCCCCAAGAGCTACTCAAGCCTCACAAGCACTTCAAAGACAACGCCTGGAATCACTACCGTGTGATTGCCTCAGGTCCGAAGATCCGCGTTTGGATCAACGGCGCGCTCATTTCAGATCTCACGGACGAGAAGAAATACGCCACCCACCCGCGCGGCTTCATCGGGCTGCAGGTTCACGGTATCGGCAGAGGCACCGGACCGTACGAGGTGCGCTGGCGTAACCTCCGACTACGCGAGCTCGGTCCCGGGGAGAACGTCGCTGGATGGGTGTCGCTTTACAACGGCAAAGATCTCACCGGCTGGAAGACGACCGGCAACTGGCTACCGCAGGCCGATGGCGTCCTTTTGATCAAGCCGCGCCCTGGCGAGAAGGGTTGGCAGCGCTACTCGGATTACATCTGGACGGAGAAGAAGTACAAGGACTTCGTCCTCGATCTGGAATACACCTACCCTCCCAAGGGCAACAGTGGCGTTTTCTTCCGCGTCGGCGACATCAAGGATCCCGTCAGCACCGGCATCGAAGCACAGATCCTCGATTCGTTGGGCAAGGAAGGCAAGCTCACGCACCATGATCACGGCGGGATCATCAGTACAGTCGGCGCTTCAAAAAACATGTCGAACCCTCCCGGCACTTGGAACCGCATGATCGTGACGTGTCGCGGCACGCATTTGGAAGTCGAGCTCAACGACGAGAAGATCATCGACATCGACCTCAGCGACTCAGCGGTCAAGGATCGTCCGCTCGCGGGGCACATCGGTCTGCAGGACCACGGTGAGCCGAACAACCTGAGGTTTCGCAATATCCGTATCCGCGAGCTATAGACAAGAGGACTTCGGCATGCCCCGCTTCAATCGTCGAAACTTCCTGAGAACCGCCGCCAGCTCAGCAGCTGCGTTGACTCTCGGGTCCGTGCCGGGCCGTCTTCTAGCTCAAGCGGCGAAAAGGGCGCGCGATTTTCGCATCACCGAGATCGAGCGACACGAGATCGTGGCGCCCTACCACGAGTACAACGGCGAAAGCCTCTTGCGCTATCATGGGCTACAAATTCAGGGGCGTACGATCTTCGTCGCCAAGACGACAGCAGGCATCGAAGGTCTCGGGGAGTCTTGGGGACTCGACTCGAGCGGCTGGGACGTTGATCGCTACGTCGGCACCAGCCCTTTCGACTGGATCGGCGACAACGCAAACCTGCCGATGAACATGCTCTGCTACGACCTCATGGGGAAGTTCCTCGGGGTACCGGCATGGAAGCTCATCGGCGCGAAGGTGCGAGACTGGACCCCAGTCGCGGCGTGGACCGTATCGCAGCATCCCGACGCTATGGCCGAGGAAGTCGAAAGCGTCTCACGACGCGGCTACCGCTGGCTGAAGTATCACGTCGATGAAATCCAGAACGTCGTGGGTCAAACGGTAGCGATGCAGCGCGTCGCACCGCCGGGCTTTCGAGTTCACTACGACTTCAACGGCAACTCCAACGTCGAAGCCGTCTATCCGGTCTTGCGCGAGCTCGAGCGTTTTCCGATTGCTGCACGTGTCGAGGATCCGATTCAGCCGCGGGACCGAGAGGGATACCGGCACTTACGCCAAAAATGCCGTCTTTCGATTCTGATCCATCACGGTCCGCCAGAACTGCTCACCGAACGCATCTGCGATGGCATGATGGCCGGACACGCCCCCATTGGTGCAGCGGCGAAGGCGAACGCGATCGCCGAGTCAGTGAACGCCCCGATCATGCTGCAGCAAGCTGGTGGCACGATCAACCAAGCGTTCCTGGCGCACGAAGTAGCGGTCTTCAAGATGGCAACGATCGACCACGTGAATCTTTGTCATCTTTGGACTGAGGATGTCACCAACGAACAGATGCCGGTCGTCGGCGGCAGCGTCAGATTGCCAAACGGTCCAGGGCTTGGTGTAACGCTCAACCGCGCCAAGCTGGAAGAACTCTCCAAGGCGGAGCGGCCTCGACTGAAACCTTTCCTCGTCCGCATCCGCTACGATGGCGGCCCTACGATCTACACGCGCCATGACCCTCACAAGCCTGGGTGCACGGACAACCTGAGATACGTCCACCGTCTCCTTGGCGCGAACGCGCCAGGGCCGGTTCCCGCCTACAATAACCCGGTGGCATCCGACTTTGTCGACGCGAACGATCCGAACTTCCGAGAGCTCTGGGGGAGCACCGAATCCGGCCCTTACGTGTTGACGGGCTAACAGCCTGTTGAAAAAGTGCTTCGAGCCGAAAACTGGTCTCTTCGCGTCCAGATCGGCCGCGGCAAACGCAGGTAATCTCCGAGATTTTCGAGTATTGACGCGGTCGAGCTGGGCGTGAAGAGGCCGGTTTCTCGGCCGAATGACTTTTTCAACGGGCTGCTAACGACCGCATCTTCTTCGACGCGCGACTCGCGTTCGAAACGCCCGCAACCGGAGGTACTCGTCGCCAGCTGCACCTGTCGCTTCAGCGGCCCGAGGTCACCAGCATTGCGGAAAGGCGTGGTGCATCGCGTCGCGAGTTGCTCTGGCTGGGAAACGACTCACCCGTTGAGCGCCATCAGCCGTCCGACTCGTCCACAGCGCGAGACTCGGCAGCTGACAATAGTGTCTCCATCTGAGCGAGTTGCTCACGAGTCTCGATGGTCGCCTCTGAGCGATCGAGCTTGTTCCGCGCACGGTTGAGGAACTCCCGTGCCTTTCGAAGTCGATCCAGCTCCAGATAGAGGCCCGCGATGGTCAGGAGCTCTTCGGGAGCTGCGGGATCGTACGTGGACAGCGCGGTCTGCAAGTCCTTCTGTGTCTCTCTCTGACGTCGATAAGCACGTCGACACGCCACACAACGCTTTGGGCGCGAGTAGACCGGAAACCCGAGCTCCTCATACCAGTACTTTTGCTCAGCTCCCGAAAAGACGAACGTTGACCCGCAGTCGACGCACGTTTTCTCCTCGTCAAACCAGGCCAAAACGTCGCCATGCTCTCCGCGCAAACGCCCCTCGGTTGCTCGTCCGCCGGAGACACACGTCCTACATGCCCAGGGAGTGTTGGCCAGCAACTCCTGTGGCTTGAGGTAGTCCCGATCTCCGAGCACTTCCGTCAGGAGCGGACTCTCGTTCGCGATCACTCGATCCTGATGGCAAACTGGGCAGCGAAGCGTCTGTCGTTGGTATTTGGGAACACGTCGCATCTGAATATCTTACCTCGCCAGCGACGAAAGCATGTACAGCCGATACCTATTGTACCCCACCCGCCGTCAAGACAAACCGTCCACGGATTGATTGAATTCGCTCTCAGCGAGAAACCAAGGCATTCGGAGCCCGTTGCGAATGCCTTGGCCCTCGATCGATTTCACTCACCGCATCATCGGCATGCAGCTTCCTTGCGTTTCTTACATTTCTTTAGGCGTTTTTTCACCTGCTTTATCTGTTGTCTGTGCTGTCTCCAACAGTTTGCGCGGTTGGTCATGCAACATCCTTTGTTGAGCCACTTCTCCCTCAACCGGATACATTCTTTAATGCCAGCGATAATAGGATCATACTCGTTGCAGTCCAAACAAGGTTTGCATTTAGAAAGGTTGTCACACACGGCATGATACGCGGCATTAAGAATGTCGCATTCGCGCTTTTTCTCCTCACGCTTTCTCTCCTCCTCCTTCCGCTTGCGCTCTCTCTGCTTCTCTCTGGCCGTCTTTTTCTTTTGGGTCTGTCGAAGATTGCCACCTCCAGCAGCTCCTCGCCGATTCACTCCGCGCCGCGCGGCGTCAGCAGCTTCACGACCGCCGCGACGTGCGACCTTTACGCCTATCTTCGCCGCCTTGACACCGTCCCCAAAACCAGGCACCGCCGCGACAACGTTCAGCCCGGCGTCCGCCCAGTTCCCCTGGGCCGCGTCGATCCCTGCGTTGAGAAGATCCGCAGCGATTCCAATCCCCGGAATGAATCCGGCGACGTCGAGCCCACCTTGGACCCAGCCCCAGAATCCTAACCCATACGGATCGAGCCGTATGAGCGGGTTGCCAGCGACGTATTCGTAGAGATTGAGACCATCCAGGTAGCCGGCAGGGTCGCGCGTCAGAAAGCGCCCGAGGGCTGTGTGATACTCGCGGAAGCGATAATGGTAGAGCTGAGAAATGGCCTCGCGTCGCTGACCAGTGTAGAGCACCTCCTGGTCATACAGCGTTGAGCTCCGCGTGCCAAAGGTAGCCGTAAGCACGCTCACGACCCCATACGGTGTGTACTCGTAGCGCTCCTTGACGACACCGTTGTCATCGAGCAACGCCGTCACGTTCATGTTGGCGTCGTGGGTGTAGTAGTGGGTGGTCTGAGACCCGTTGGTGTCGCTGTCCCAAAAGCGAACAGCAAGAGCGTCTTCGTAGTACGGGTGCCAAACGAACTGCTTCAGCGGGTTCGCGTTGCTGTTCTTTCTGATCTCGAGAACTTGCCAGTCTTCGTTGTAGTAGAAGTCCCAGTCGTTGGAAGCGCTGTCTTCGACTCGAATCCTACGATCGAGTCCGTCGTATTCGAAGGTGGCAAGGGTCGTCGTCCCAGCCGAGTCCTTCACCTTGACAAGACGATTCCACGCATCGTAGACGTAGCGATGCTTGGTCGTCTCATCTCCGGGCTTCGGCCCCTCTGTCATGTTGCCGGCCGCATCGAACACCGGATCAATCCAAGCTGGTCCGGTCGTTTCGGTGATCGTCTCTAGCTGGTTTGCGTCGTTGTGGTCACGGTCTTGGTTGAGGACCGTCGAGCCATTGGTCTTTTCGACAAGATCCGTCCAGTTGCCGAGCTGGTCGAGGGTGAAGTCCTGCTCGTGCTTGATTGGCCCGGTGACGAGCACTCTCCGCTCGTACGACGTCAGCCGTTCGAGGCCGTCGTGCTCGAAGACTTGGTCTTTGTCTTGGGTGGAATATATAGACGAATCAATCTCCCTCTGTGTCAGGCTGTGGGCACGATCATACGAATACTTAAGTCGGTCGACATCCGCTGTTGCGCCATCACCATCCCAGAAGTGATCCTTCGGGCGGCCGAAACGGTCTAGCCCCTCATAAGCATCGTCGTTGTCCCCCTGATGGTAAGTTAGGCGAACACCGGGCTCCTCGAGGCCAGCCTCTGCGAGCCGCCCGAGTCCACTGTACGCATAGCTCAATATCGTCGTCCCGGCCGATCCCAACCCGTTGTCTTCGTGAATCGTGGCGACGCGATTCATTCGATCGGCAACAGACCCGCTCGTAGAATAGCCGTGGTGGATTTTGCGCCCATCCGGATACTGAACGTATTCCAGACGTGCTCCATCGTTGTAGACGCTGCTAGACGACGTCAAGTCGTAGCTGTATTCAATCTTTGGTGTCGAAGAGGTCTTGCCCAACTGATGCGATTGCCACGAACGAGTCACTTCGCCAAGATCATTGTGCTCTAGGAGAACCTGATTCCTAATTTCCCCAGTTCCGTTACTGTTTTCGTACGAGGTAATCTTCTCCAATCGTGCCAGAGAGTCATACTCGCGTTTGACCGCACGAACATGGCCATCGACACCGCCACTTCCTAAATCGGTAACCTTCTGAAACTCCTGCTGTCGACGATTGTTATAAGTACCCTCAATGACCACACCGCGCTGATCTGTCTTCCTTTTTAAGGAACCGTCGAGATCCCATTCGAGCTTCACCTGATCCGTACCCAAAGAGGTAGTGTCCGATGAATCTGGGTAGATGATGTTGGTGACGAGTGACGCCGAATGGGAATCCTCGTACAGATATGTCGTCAACTGCGCGTCTGACGTCGTTCCATTGCCGTCCGGGTCGAGAGCGGCATGTTCGATGATGTTGCCGAGTCCATCGTAGGTTATCCGAGTGACTCGATCCTCGGACGAATCAGTCCCGCCCGTATTCGCCTCGGTCGTTGCGACGAAGTCATCGAAGTTCTCGGCTACGTAGACGGTTCTCTCGAGGTCGTCGTAAAAAATCTTTTGGACGGTCTCACCCGACGAGCCGGTTGGTGTTGTGATTGTCTCCAAGAGCCCAGCGGTATTGTACGTGAACTTGGTGACCAATTTCTGATCACTACTCGAAGTCGGGGCAGCACCTCTCGCTGGTATAGCGAATCGGTCCCACGAGCCGCTTCCAGAATTCGTGTCACCGCTACCGTAGTCAGCTATCGTCGTCAAGAGCTCCGAGTCTGCGTCATACCAAAAGAACTCCGACGAACGCACATAGTCATCATCGGCTGTAACGTCGAGACCGTCGCCGTCGTCATGGTTAGCCTCGAACACGTGCTCTTCTAAGACGTTTCCGGAGTCGTCGAGTTCTTCGTGCTCAATCTCAAGAATGTCGTCGTCCCCACCTCCGGACGTCAACGCATCCATGTCCCTTACGTTTGGATCAGGTTTCGGATTACGGTAGACGAAAGATCCAGAAGAATAGGGAGTGGACGCAATCTCGTCGGCCACAATACGAGTCTGATAGTTTCGTCCCGCACCGTCGTACGCATGTTCCACGAACGTGGCATTTTTCGTCGTTTCGGCAACCAAACTATCGTTTCGATCATAGAAATTCTCCGTCAGGAATTTGGCTCCCTTTTGCCCGTTCGACGAATCGATCGTCCAGACTTCAGTCTCATAAACACGCCCCAGATTGTCATAGGATTGGGTGGTGAGAGCTTTTCGGTTTGTTTCAGTCGAGTCGGCATAATCCGAGAGTCCGTCGTTCTTCAGAACTCCAGACGACCCGGTCCACGTCGGATTGACGTCAAACACACCGTTGGCAACCCTCTCACCGGCCCAGTTCACGTCGAAGACGGTAAACGGCCCTATGGCTGTCTCTGTGGCCCCACTGCCATAAAACGGCTCGATTCCACGCAAGTCCCCCCTGTACGAGACGTGAAACTCCTGGCCGGTGAACGCAGTCGTCGTGTGATATTCCTTCTTCTTTGTGATGTGTCCATCGCCAACACCGCCGCCGTCGTATTCACTCTCTTCGTAAGCGTCCGGTGATTCCACCGTCGTCACCGACGCCGTGATCGCAGGGCGTCGAGATCTCAGTCAGTTGTCGCCCCGAGTCGGTCGCCGCTTCCGTCACTGCGGGAGTGCGCTCGAAGCAGTCTCGGGGCTTACGAGACGCTCGAGGTGTTGGCGCTGTCGGTCCTCCCGGACTCGCGCGCCGATCGCCAACGTCTCGGCGTCAACTCTTCGGCACGAGACGGGTTTTGCGCCATTTTCTCGATCACGTCGCGCAGGTAGTCAGCCGGATCGATCCTCAGTCGCAGGCAGGTTCCGACGAGCGAGAGCATCGTCGCCGCTCGTGGCCCAGCGTTACGATGTCCAACGAAGAGCCAGTTTTTTCGGCCAAGCGCCACCGGCCGGATGGCGTTCTCGATGCCGTTGTTGTCGATCTCGGCCAGCGGCACTTCAAGGTAGCGCTCCAGTGCACTCCACTGATTGAGAGTGTAGCCGATCGCATCGCCGGTGAGAGACTTAGGAAGAAAGTGTGCACGACGTTCCTCGAGGTACCCCTTGAGCTTCTCGAGAGTCGGGCCGGCGTGCTCACGACGAAACGCTACGAGCTCATCGCCACGGAGACCCTCCGCGCGAGCCTCGCGTTCGACGCGGTACAGACTCTGGATCGATGCGAGTGCGACCTTCGCTGTGCGCGACTCCGAGCGTGCTTCGTAGAAACGGCGCCTCGCGTGCGCCCAGCAGCCAAGGCGCACGATGCGCTTCACATCGAGCCCATCGTAGCCTGAGTAGCCATCACACTGAACGTGACCCTCGTAGTCCTTGAGAAACTCCTCGGCAAAAGTCCCGCTGCGCCCTTCGGCAAAATCGAACACAACGTCTTCCCATGGGATCCCATATGTCCATAGGTAACCCTTCTTCGCCCCTCGCCTGTCGAGAACCACAACTGGAGTCTCATCAGCCTGAATCACAGAGCTCTCGAGCACTTCGCGTTTGAGCGACTGCCAGATCGGCAAAAGAAGCGTCGCCATGGCCTGAACCCAGTCGCACAGAGTCGAGCGTGGGAGCTCGACTCCCTGACGCTTAAATGCTTTCTCCTGGCGATACAGAGGCATGTGCTCGACGAACTTCGCCACGAGCACCTGCGTCAGCAGTCCTAGACCGGGGAGTCCCTTGTTGATCGGCCGGGCTGGCAAAGCTTCCTGTATGACGCCCTCCTCGCAGAGCTTGCAGGCGTACTTTGGCCGGACATATTCCCGAGCGACAAAGCGTGCCGGAACGTAGTCGAGCTCGGTGGTGACATCCTCGCCGATGCGATGCAGCTCCGAGTGACAGCAGCTGCACACGCGAAGCTCCGGCGCCACGTCAAGAACGACTCGCTCACGCGCAATTGACTCCGGAATCGAATCAGGTTTGCGGCGCTTCGGGCGGCGCTTGCGTTTCGCCTCAGAGCTCTCCTCTTCGATCTCTTCCTCGACTTCGTTTTCGGCCTCTTCAACAAGCTTACCGACGAAGTCAAAGGTCAACTGCCCTGGCTCAAGCTTCTCAGAGGTCCTTGCGAAACTGCGGCTGCGCAGATTCGCAAGCAGACGCGCCAGGATCTCGCGCTCCTGCTCACTAGAGGCGAGCTGCACCTCCAGCGCTTTGAGCGCCTCGCGAAGACGCTCGTTTTCTCTCTGGAGCTCTTCGTTTCTCTTCACAAGTCCAACCACCATGGCGAAGAATCATAGCGAGTCTTCATCGCGCGTCAAGAAAGTTTGAAACAAACGATTACATAGCGTGTCGCTTTGCTTCACGACCGAACCAGCGGCGGCGCTTCGTTTCAGTGAGATCAATGCCACCGAGTAGAAGCAGCAACTCCTCGTTCGTCATCTCGACAACGTCGCTGCCGGCTTCAGGCCACTTGAACGTTCCCTTCTCAAGTCGCTTGGCGCAGACCCACAGACCACTTCCATCAAAGTACATCACCTTTAAGCGATCACGACGGCGATTCGAGAACACGAAAAGATGGCCCGACAGAAGCTCGAGGTTCAACTCGCCCATGACCGTCGCGGCGAGACCGTTGAAGCCACGGCGCATATCGGTGACTCCTGTAGCGACGTAGATGCGTGTGCTCGAAGAGAGCGTCAGCATCTCTCCTCCAGCGCGTGCACATAACGCGCTAGCAGCTCGGGCTCAATTCCCGCTGGAACACGGAGCAAGTAGCCGCGCGCCGACTCTACCTCCAGGGTGCCGCAGCTTTGAGAGCGACAATCGTCCACGAGCTTCACGGGGACAAACTGTGACTCCCCGGAGCTATGCTTCGCCGGCTGCCTCGTCCGACCCTTGCGCGCCTTCGAGAGCCAGTTGCTCAGAGTTGACAGCGATAGTCCTTCGCACTCACAGTACGCCGACTGCGAAAGACCGCTTCGGTGGTACGCTGCGACAATCTCGTCGATTTCGTGCTGCAGACGACGCCTCGATCTCGAGCTCTTCATGGTTCACCTCCTCGACCACGAAGTCTCCACACAACGGCGCGCGACGCCAGATGGAGTTCACCGGACGCTTACCTCTCTTCTACGGTATCGATGCCGGTCGTGGGAATCGCATAGTTCGATCCCATGTTGTGACTCGAGCCGCTAATACCGCGTTTGATGCTCGTGCGGCGATCACGCACATCGTAGACTTTTTGAGTGATCTGCTCGACGCCGTTGCTCGTCAGCGTGCCGCTGACGACGTCAATTATAAATTTTTCACGACCCAAACCATCGTATTTGAAGGCTGTTCGATGGAAGTGTGTTGAGAGCGTACCAAAGTCTCGATTAATGGATGAGGGAATGTCAAAATAGCGATCTTCCTCGATGAGCTCGCCGGTGACTACACCGTATCCGAAATGCGTCCAACTGAGGTAGTCGTTCTGGTTGTCCGCATCGCTGATGCCACTCGGAACCTTATTAGGAGAAGAACCGGTCGATGTTGCCTGAGATGGAGTCATCGTAAACTGATCGACTACATTTCCTGCGCCGTCAGTCTCTACGACTTCAATGGAACGCTCAGGCTGCCCACTCGATCCGTTCCAGAACGGATACTCGATCGTTCGCCCGTCTTCGTAGACGGTGTGGTGCTCAAATCCGTTCGCATCGATCTGGATTTCAGAACGTCCAAGATCGTCGTATTCCGTCTTCGTGACAATTTCCAAATTATCGTTATCGGTATTGGAGAATTCACTCGGCGCGGTACTACCACCGGAGTCGTTCACCCACTTGACATACTTACCGCTGACGCCAGATGTGATGTCACTCGGGAGGCTATCAGTCTCGACGTCGACCATCGTATACGCCAAGCCACCCAGCTCCGGATGATACGAGTGATAAGTGATATTCCCTTCGCCGTCTTTCACCCATCGCAGACGTCCAAGATCATCGAAATACTTCTTCGTCTCAGTTCGGACGTTCGATCCATTCTGGCTTCCGGGGATCGCTGGCAGTGTTGTAGTCGCCACCTTGATTTGGGTGTCGGCTGTGTCCCAAAAATCGTAGTCAATGTCAGTCACAACTCCCGAGCCGCGCACCGTCGTCTTGGTGGGGTACCTGTATCTCGCAACCGGAAGATGCTCCGGCTCGTCAGTCGCGATGCCGTCGCCCCAGTCCGTAGCGCTGATGTAGTAGGACGTACCGGACCGTCCGTTTTTTAGCCGCGTGCCAGTTCGACGATCGTCACCGTTATGTTCGAAAACGAAAATAGCGCCTTCGCTTGCATTCAATGTGTCGGTGTCATTTTGCCCAGCCGGCGACCCGCCCTCTGGATCGAGGAACTTCTTCATGTCCGCGTTATCAGTTACGTCATGAGCAGACGGCTTTCGCAACTCGCTAACTCGGCTAGCTGTGGTCAATTTGACAGAGTCACACCATGCGACGAGCGTCGCCGCGGTTGGATTTTCAATCAGCGTCCTTCTCAACACCTTTCCGTGCTTGTTCAAGCCGAAAATGCGCCGGTACGCTTCCTCACCGCCAGACTCCTCTGTATCTTCGACGACGATTCTAGTCACCTCCGATACAGACGACGGTTGCGGTAAGTACATATAGAAGTAGGTGCGCTTCAGTCCCCCACCAGGAGTATCACCACCACAGCTAGAGCACGAGGCGTGCACAGTCTCAGTCTTAACCCAATCAGTCTCCAGGATGTTGCTCCCGCCATACTTCGTGTTCAGATTCTCAGAGCCCCAAGGGGTCGTGATCGTCGCGCTCGTATTGAGAGAACTCGTGTAATACGTAAAACTGCGCGAGGAGAAGTCCTCTACGGCTGCGGAACCCCCCGTAGCATAGGAATCCGCCTTCGTGAGCACCGTGCTCGCAGACGAGATGTTCACGTTGTCTGCGATCATGCGCTCGACAGCATCAGCTTCGAAAACTGCTTTCAGCTGGTGATCCCCACCGCCCGAATCTCCGTCGGAGTAGTAGCGGTATTGAGATGTATGAGTGATCCAGCTCGAGCCGTCGGAAGCCTTCTCAGAACTCTTTACCTGGACAAGGTCACCATCGGTTCCCACGTCGGCATGATGCCCGGCACCACTACTAAAGTAGGTATACTCAACTTTCTTCAGCTCGGTGGATCCCTCTTTTACGACGATTTGTGAGATCTTGTTGCTTGAATAGGTGTAGTCGACAGTGTAGAGAGTCGTGGATCCATCCTTAATATTGATCTTGTCAACTCTTCCCGCATCAACACCAGATGTGTGATCCCGGTTTATTCACCAAGACCGAAGAAGAGGCGCGAAAAAAGTCCGTTTCAGGCATCTATTCCAGTGCGACCTGAGAAAAGAACCTGAAACGGAGGAATCACGCATTGAGTGAAGAGAGACACGTCTTCTTCGAGTCCACATTCAACCGCAGCGTGAAGGTGAGGGCAAGGGATCAACGGCTGAGTTCCAACGGTGGCGTTCTCCTGCTGCGAGAGACGGACGCGCGGCTCGGTTTGATCGATAGCGTCGCCTCGCAGCTCAGGGACCGGCGCAGGCAGGATCGAATCCGGTACCACCTCGACGAGCTACTCCGAGAGCGAATCTTTTCCCTCGCTCTTGGCTACAGCGCGGACGACGACGTGGATCTGCTGGCGCACGACCCGGCGATGAGAATCGCCACCTGGAACCGTGCAGGAGAGGCTGTTCTCGAGGAGCGGATGGCGAGCCAGCCGACTCAGTCGCGGCTGACCGACAACCTTACGGTCTTCAAGTCGAACGTCGAGGCGGTCAGGGCCGCTCTGGCAGACTGGGTTGAGCGCCATCTTCGTGCAAGCGGCCAGGATCGATCAGTCCAGCGCGCGACCCTCGACATCGACAGTTTCCCGATCGAGGTCCACGGAGACCAAGAGGGCGGCGCGTACCACGGTTACTACCAGAAGAAGGTCTACCACCCAATCGTGGCCGGGTTCGCTCCGGGCGGCGACTACGACAGCCGTCGGCTTGGCGACGGATTCGTTCACGCGGTGCTGCGAGCAGGAAACGTCCACACCGCAAACGGCGCCGTGCGGTTTATCCGCGAAGCGGTAAAACGTACCGCACGTTTCTCGCGATCGGTCGACGTCCGCCTCGACGCAGGGTACACCGTCGGAAAAGTCCTCGACGCACTGAGTGACGACGGTACTCGATTCATCGGGCGACTGAAGAAGAACGAGGTGCTCGAGGAACTTGCGAAGCCGTTTCTCAGACGCCCGGTCGGCCGACCACCGAGCGAGGGGTACGAGAAAGTGATCGAGCTGGGTCAGTACCGGGCTGAGACGTGGCAGCACTCGCAACGAGTCATCCTCGTCGTCGTGGACAAGCCCGACCCGAAGACAGGCCAGCTGGAGTTCTTCCCGAGGCACTTCTTCCTCGTGACGAACTGGTCGATCTCCGAAAGACCCGGAAGTCGCGATCTGCTCGCTCACTACCGCCGTCGCGGCACCTTCGAGGACCGGCTCGGCGAGCTCTCGCAGTCGATCACTCCCCACCTCTCCTCGCCCAAGTTCGTCGAGAACGAGGTCAACCTTCTGCTCGCGCTTCTAGCCTACAACCTTCTGTCGATTCTCCGAGGCGAGCTCGAAGCCGCCTCCAGGGCGGGCAACGGTTGGGATGTCGCTCGACTTCAACGCACGCTGCTAAAGACGGCTGTACGGGTCGCCAAAGGTGGCCGGCGTCTGTTTGTCGACGTGGCGCTCGCCGCACTGCCGCTGTGGAATCGGCTGTTCCAAAGAATGCTAAGGTGGCGGTCAAACCAAGGCGTCCCCGATCCTCCGACCTCCCGCAGCTGGATTCCGCCTCCGTCCCACGCACACCTTTCCACGGTCCTCAAGGAATGAGCACTACGACAACCCGCTGCCCATCTGCACTCCCGAACCGCTGGGGGAAAGGGGGCCGTCTGCTGTCACCGCATGGGGATCAGTGCGATCATCGACGACACGGAGCTACGCGGCGTCGCCGTGCGCTCATTGGTCACATACAGACGTCCTCGTGAATAACCCGGGGTGATAGACGTATTCGTTGCCGTTCTTCGACGTCTCCTCGAAGTGACGACTCGATCGACGCTTGAGCTTTCCGTGGAGGTCCGCATCGATACTTGCGGCGAATCCGTAAAATACGTAGACCTCTCCAGTGTCGACATGAGTGAGAATGTACTCCTCGGTGGACGTTCCTGCATTTTCCTCGATTAGGGTGGCCGTGTAGTCGGCCGGTGCAGTGTAGCTCCCGCCACTTTCGTCGAACGTTCGCTTTGTCGAGGCATTTACTATCAACGTAATGTCTCCGCTGGCTTCCTCCTCTATGTGAAGCTCGGAGAGTCCACCAATCCATCGCTCGCCGCTGATCGATGGCAAGGGAACCGAAGTAAGTGAAGTGAGCCCACTGTCATACGTCCGGGTGTGACTCCATGCGAACGTGATCCCGGACAGCTCAAGATCTGTAACCAGTTCAATCGCCGAGCCGCGAAAGAGAAATACCGGTGCCGAAGTCGTTCCCGTTCCTCCTGCGCCGACGCTGCAGGCGCCCACGTTCGCACCATCGCCCGTATCACACGGATTACAGGCCTCCGTAACGGCGAATTCGAAGTTCGTCGGCGTGTTCGCAAAGAGCAACTGCGAGCCTGCCAGAAGCACAATCGATGAGAGTCTGATCAAAGCGATCGCCGAAAAGGATCACTCGACGGTCATGTTTGGATTTGACACGATACACCTCGTTGTTCATGGAATCTGGTCGTATCGAAGCAACCAGCCTTGTTGATCAAAGCGTTACCTAGCAGCCTGTTGAAAAAGTGCTTCGAGCTGAAAACTGGTCGCTTCGCGTCCAGATCAGCCGCGGCGAACGCAGGTAATCTCCGAGATTTTCGAGGCTCGCCGCGGCTGATCTGGGCGTGAAGAGGCCGGTTTCTCAGCCGAATGACTTTTTCAACGGGCTGCTAGCCGCGCTGGCGAACCGCATAGCGTCCGGCGCGGTGGACACTCAAGCCGTAGCCGTGGAAGCCGGCCTCCTCCGGCGAGGCCTGATCCAGAAGGCGGACTGTCAGGTTGAGCACCTCGGAGGCTGGTCTCTCGAGTGCGATCCATGTCTCGGCGAGCTTGGCCTTGGCCGCGCGCTCCCACCGCGCCGGCGTGTCGGCTGCGATCTGACGCTGAAACGCCGTCTCGGCCTCGCTGAAGCGCCCCTCGCGCAGGTGGATCAGCCCCAGCGTGTAGAGACCGTTGTTGGCGGCCATGTCCTCTGGGTCGTACTGCGCTGCCATTTCCTCGGCGACCGCTACGGCCTCGTCCCAGCGCCGCTGATTAAAGAGCGAGATCAGTTGGTGGTCGAGGATCCAGAGGTGTGAGCTAGGCTCAAACTGAGAGAGGATCGCCGGGTCCGAAGTGAATCCACTGTCGATGAGAAACGACGTCACCGTCGAAGCGCGCCGGTACGGAGATGCGCCTCCTCCTTCGAGCGTGAAGACAAGACGCATGAGCCGCTCGCGCACGTATTCGGCGCGGTCGGTGTTGAGCGCGTAGAAGTCGCCCATCGCGGCGCGCGCGCCGGAGAGGTCGCGTCCTTCTAGTAGCAGCACCGCTGCCATGTAGAGCGGCACGTTGCGTTTCTCGTTCGCGCGGAAGTATCCCTGCGCATCCCCGGCAGCCCCGGGCTGCACCTCCGCAAGCTGACGCTCGAGCACGCCGATCTCGTCTCGCGCCTCGGCGTAGCGCCCGTCCGCGATCAGGCAGACGACCGTCGCTGCCTGGCGATGGTGCGGCGCATCGGTGCGGTCTCCGAGCCGCGGTAAGACGTCGCGCTCGGCGAAGGTCTCGCCGCTTTTGCGTGCCCTCCAGAGGAGATTGATGCCGAGGATCTTCAGATAGTCCCCTTCACGCTGATACCACGCTTCGTCGACGAGGGCGCGGTTGCAGTTCTCGACCGCATAGCTTGCGACATCGTTTTGGTAGAGCGTGTCTTTGAGAGCTTCGAAAGGATCTTCGCGGTCGTAGGGTGTCCAGCCGCTCGCGCTCCCCTGCGAAAAGAGCGTCCGAGCAGCTTCGGTCTCGCCGCTTCTAAAAAGTAGCCGCGCTCTGACGTAGTAGGCGTCTTGGTAAAGCGCGCTCCCTTCGGGCGCCTTGGCGAGAAACGCGTCGACCGCCTCGAGCGCCTCGGCTTCACGGCCAAGCTCCTTTGAGACGTCGCGCAGCTCCCGCAGCGCCTTGACGGCCACCTCCGCGTCGCTCGTTCCGAGCAGCACTTCGCGGGCGCGGGCGATGCGGCCGGCGTACGGAGCAGACTTCAGCTCTTCCTCGTACTGATCCTTCGTGATTTGCTGAAACTCCAGCGAGGCCACCGGTGAGCGAACTGAAACGAACAAAACAACCCCAACGCCCATCAATCCGGTCAAGGCAAGAAAAATCCGAAAAGTGTGCATGACATCCTCCCGCACCTCGGACAAGGTTTCGTTAGAAGCTCTGACGACGGCTGTCGCGAAAGCTTTGCCTTACCAACCCATTGGAAAAGTCATTCGGCCGAGAATCTGGCCCTTTTCACGCCCAGCTCGACCGCGTCAATACTCAAGAAACTCAGAGATTGCTGGCGTTTGCCGCAGCCGATCCGGACACGAAGAGAACAGTTTTCGGTTCGAAGCACGTACTCTCAAACCCTGTGTCTCTACCTTCTAGAGGTAAGTTTTTTGGAAAGTGCTAGGGACTTTCTTTGAAGATTTCTCAGTCTCTGAAAAGCGGTACGGATTTCGGAACGGAAACATCTCTTCACTTCCGAACGACAGCAAGGATCACCGGATAGACTCAACGCGCGAACACTCAACCCCTGTGTCCCTACCTTCTAGAGGTAAGTTTTTTGGAAAGTGCTAGGGACTTTCTTTGAAGAATGCTCTAACAGCCTGTTGAAAAAGTGCTTCGAGCCGAAAACTGGTCTCTTCGCGTCCAGATCGGCCGCGGCAAACGCAGGTAATCTCCGAGATTTTCGAGTATTGACGCGGTCGAGCTGGGCGTGAAGAGGCCGGTTTCTCGGCCGAATGACTTTTTCAACGGGCTGCTAAGTCTGAAAACCGGCGCGGCTTTCGGCAGGAAAACAAATCGCAAGGCCGACGACTCACCGAGCAGGAGAAACGGCTCAGTGATCACCTGACCGTCTAGCATTTACGAGTACGCTCAACGCCGGTTGTGCGAAAACGAGTAGCGAGCCAGAGAACGCGTGAGGTACACTGCGTCACAGAAATCGTTCCGCCAGGCGTGGTCCGCCGGCGCGCTATTGTCGTGCGGGGAGCGACTGTCATAGTCATGCCATCACCAAGTGCGTTCTTCGTTTCGAGTCTTCTTTTGGCTGCCGCCGGCGGCGTACTGAGCGGTGCTGAGGTCGACTACAAGCGCGACGTTCAACCGATTCTGCGCGAACGTTGCTACGCCTGTCACGGCGCCCTGAAGAGTGAGGCGGGGCTTCGTCTCGACGCAGCAAGCCTGATCCGCAAAGGCGGAGGCAGCGGCGCTGTGATCGTCCCCGGGAACGCCGCATCGAGTCTGCTGATCGACCGCATCTCAAGCAGTGACGCGAGCTACCGCATGCCCCCGGAAGGGCGTGCACTCGAACCGAAAGAGGTCGCGAGACTGAGGGCTTGGGTCGTTGCTGGCGCCCCCGCTCCTGCCGACGACCGTCCGGAAGAGGATCCGAACAAACACTGGGCGTTTCTTCGCCCGATGCGACCGCCAGTGCCTGATGTGAACACGCCGGAGTGGCGCGATCACCCGATCGACGCGTTTATCGCCCGCGAGCATGAAGAGCGGCGACTACGCCCCGTCTCGTTGGTTTCCAAGCCACTGCTCCTACGACGCCTCTACGTCGACCTCATCGGCCTGCCCCCGTCGCGACAAGAGATCCACGCCTTCCTCAACGACGACAGCGCCGAAGCTGTCGAGCGCGTCGTCGCGGAACTCCTGGCCAACCCTCAATACGGCGAGCGCTGGGGACGCCATTGGATGGACGTTTGGCGTTACACGGATTGGTACGGCCTCGGCGCGCAGCTAAGAAACAGCCAGAAGCACATCTGGCATTGGCGTGACTGGATCGTCGACTCACTCAACGCCGACAAAGGATACGACCGCATGGTGCTCGAGATGCTCGCTGGCGATGAGATCGCACCGGCTGACCTCGACGCGGTGACAGGCACAGGCTTTTTGGCACGCAACTACTACCTCTTCAACCGCACGACATGGCTCGACGATACCATCGAGCACACTTCGAAAGCTTTCCTCGGCCTGACGATGAACTGCGCCAAGTGCCACGACCACAAGTACGACCCCGTAACGCAACTCGATTATTACCGCATGCGCGCAATCTTCGAGCCGCACCAAGTTCGACTCGATCCACTGCCCGGCGAGATCGACCTCGAGAAGGACGGACTGCCAAGAGTCTTCGATGCACACCCACAAGCTCCAACGTATCTTCATGTCCGCGGTGATGCCAAGGAGCAGGACAAGAGTCGCGCGATCGAGCCAGGCACACCGGAATTTTTGACGCCAAACCCGCTCGACATCGCGCCAATCTCTCTGAGCCTCGACGTCCATCGTCCGGAGCTCCGTCAGCATGTGATCGCGAATCATCTCGACGCAGCGACGCGCGCAGTCGCGAACGCACGCGACGAGCTGAAGCGGGCCGAAGTCTCGATCGCGGCTGCGCCCTCGAAAAAGGCTAATGCCTCGCAGGGCAAGAGCGAGAGAGCAACCCCGAGGTCGACGAACTCCACCGAGGCAACCGACGTAGACTCTCTTGAGTTGGACGTGCGCGTCGCCAAGGCAACGTTGGCGGCCGCCGAACTGCATTTCGAAGCCCTGCGAACCGCTCACGCCGCAGACATGGTCCGCCACTCGCAAGCGACGCCGACAAACGCGAAGCAATTGATCGCCGTTGCCGCGCAAGCCTCGCGAGCCTACGATCTGGCAAAGAGTGAAGCCGACGTCGTGCATGCAGAAAGGCGACTGGCACGCGCGACCCAGAAAGAAAAAGCCGGCGCGAGCAAGAAACTCGAGACGGCACGGAAGAACCTCCAGAAGTCTCGCCAAGCGATGACCGACGCGGACGACAGCCGATACACGTCGCTACGCGCTTCCCGCAAAGCGCTGGAAGGACCCGACGAAAGCGAAGAATCACGGTATCAACCCTACCCGGAAACGAGCACCGGCCGCCGGTCCGCGTTAGCACATTGGATTGTGGACGCCGAAAACCCGCTCACAGCAAGGGTCGCCGTCAACCACATCTGGATGCGACATTTCGGCGAACCGCTCGTTGAGTCGGTCACTGATTTCGGACGGCGAGCACAACGCCCCCCGCTACAACCGCTTCTCGACTGGTTGGCGGTCGAATTCATCGGTAGCGGCTGGAGCATGAAGCACCTGCATCACTTGATTGTGACGTCAAGGACGTACGCGCTCAGCTCATCGACGCTGAAGGCAGACCCCACCACACACGATCGCGATCCGACGAACACCTACTATTGGCGTCGCCGACCGCTGCGCATGGAATCGCAGGTCGTTCGCGACAGTCTGCTGCTGCTGGCCGGCGTTCTCGAGACCGAGCTCGGTGGTCCGACAATCGACCCGGGACGACCGGAAAGCGAGAAGAAGCGACGACGCAGCCTCTACTTCACCCAATCGCGCGACCACCAGCACGAATTCCTAAACATGTTCGACGACGCGGACATTCTCCGCTGCTATCGACGCAGCGAGAGCATCGTACCGCAGCAAGCCCTAGCGCTCGTCAACAGCCGACTGGCAATGACGATGGCTCGGGAGACGGCAAAGAGAATCGAAGGAGAGCTCGGGGATCTTGATGTCGAAGCAGCGGAGCGTGATGATCGATTCATCGAGCACGCCTACGAGCTCATTCTCGCGGTGACACCAACGACAGAGGAAAGGCGCGCCTGCCAGGAAACTCTCGAGACGATGCGAACACGGCTGACAGAACGTCAGCATCCGCATCCGGTGAAGAGAGCCCGGGAGAATCTCGTGCACGCCCTGATCAACCACAACGATTTCATCACACTCCGATGAGGCTTGGTCAATCCATGCAGCGCGAACAGCCGACAACGCCAGAGTCTGACGCACCGGAAGTGACGCGGAGGACGTGCGGCTGCTCGCGTCGCGGTTTTCTCGGGAGTTTTAGCCTTGGCTTCGCGGGAGTCGCGCTGAACGCTATGCTGCAGCGCGATGCATTCAGCACCGAGAACGCTGGGGCCGCCTCACATCTCCCCACAGGCGAGCCACACTTCGCGCCCAAGGCGAAGAGCGTGATCTGGCTTTTCATGCGTGGTGGAGTCAGCCACATGGAGAGCTTCGATCCGAAACCAGCTCTGACGAAATACGCCGGCATGAAGATCTCGGAGACCCCGTTTCAATCTGTCCAAAACCCCGAGCTTCTCAAGCGAGTGCGTGTCGTCGTCGTCAACGACGCCAACGGGCAGCAGCGGAACAAACTCTATCCGCTACAAACAGAATTCAGGCGCTACGGTCAGAGCGGCATCGAGGTGAGCGACTTCTTTCCGTACCTTGGCAGCTGCGTCGACGACATTGCGATCGTACGGTCGATGTGGACGACCGACGACAACCACGGCGCACAGATTCAATTTCACTCGGGCCGCCATATGCTCGACCCGCGCGTGCCGACGATCGGCGCCTGGATCAATTACGGCCTCGGCACGCTGAATGAGAACCTGCCGCAGTTCATCAACATGGGACCGCGTTATTTCGACGTTCGCGACGGTCACTATCTAGGTCCGGCGTATGATGCTGTTACTTTGAAGGTCGACCCAGAGAATCCTTTAGCTTACGCCAGACCTGAGCTCGATCTCTCACGCGAGGAGCAAGAAACGGAGTTTTCCTTGGTCGGACGCCTCAATCGTCTGACCGCATTGCGAAATCCCAACGACGCAGAATTGGCGGCGCGCATCAAGGCGTATGAGCTCGCCTTCCGAATGCAAACTGCGGTGCCCGCCGCGATCAACTTCGACAGCGAGCCGGCATCCACACGAAGCCTTTACGGCCTCGATAGCGACATCACTCGGCCGTTCGGCATGCAACTGCTCGCGGCGCGGCGGTGCGTCGAGCGCGGCGTACGTTTCATCCAGATCATGCACGGTCCCGGCGCCGCCGGAGCCTGGGACGCACACTCCAATCTCAAGGCGAACCACACGAAGCTCGCGGCGCAGGTCGATCAGCCCATCGCTGGGCTGCTGAAAGACCTTAAGGCGCGTGGTCTCTTCAACGAAACGATCGTCGTGTTCGCTACCGAATTCGGTCGCACACCCGGTTCGCAACATGGCAACGGACGGGACCATCACCCTTACGGCTTTTCCATTTGGATGGCGGGCGCCGGCATCAAGGGGGGAGTCGTCCACGGCGCCACCGATGAAATCGGCTTTCATGCGGTTGAAGACGCGCACTACGTCACCGACGTACATGCAACACTCATGCGTCTACTCGGCCTCGACGCTCGACGTATGGAGATCCCGGAGCACAAACGCCTTGAGCAAGACTTCGGCACGCCGATTCAGGAAATCCTGGCGTAACGAGGTCACGGGCGCGGCAACCGGCGTCACGGAGGTGGAGGCGATTCAACCTCCATAATGAGCTTCTCGCTCAATGGGTTCTCTTCCCATCTCTCCGGAGAGGTCGTTTCGACCACTTCGTAGAACTCAATGCGTGAAGCACGAAAGTAGCGCGGGTCGCGTTCGCGCAGAACCGACCAAAGCGCTTCGAGCAGCCGATCGCGTTCCATAGCATCCGGCCGAGTGAGGATGTAGCGCACCTGGACAGTGAATCGTTCGATAGGTAGATGCTGACCGAACTGGCGGTTCGCCAGCAACTCGGTTTCACCGCTACCGAAGTCCAGCTTGACCCTGAGGCTCGTACGCGACGGCGATGCCAGGGCGGAAAACGTCGGGAAGCAGGCGAGGGGCCAAGCGCGCGCCAGGTGGAGTGCGCCGAACAACATATTCCCGAAGACGAAAAAAGAAGCCACCATCACGAGGAGCCGAGAGCACGGTGGCGAATGCGAGTCCTCTGCAAAAGCAGGTTCTTGCCGACGCGACAAACGTCGTCGAAGCCATGAATAGATGCCGTACCAATCAATGAATACGACGTAACAGTAGACAAGCGTTTTGAAATAGATAGCCATCAAGACGCGCGTCATGTGATGAAAAACCAACCCGCCAGCCACCGCGATCAAGCGCAAACGCGGAAAGAAGAGCAAGAACACAAAGGCGAGTTCAAAGACGATGACCGCCGCAGCAGCGCCTTGGTAGAGAAGAGGGTAGTTGTCGATCCGAAACGGCGGAGGCCAGCCGAGCCCATCGATCCACTTGCGCCAGAGCATCCACTTAAGATTCTCGGAGAACGCCCATTCCAACCCGCCGGACCACAGCTTCCAGAATCCCGGAAAGAAGTAGATGATCCCAATCAACAACCACACCACACGAATCGGCAGGCCATAGATCGTTGATTCACGAAGGGGAAATCGCTCCGGATGTCGCCAGCGTGACAAAATCGCGTCGACCGACAGCGCGTCACCCGAGCGGCTCGCAGCCAGGATGGCCGCAAACCACACGTAGTAGTGGACGTGATTGACTTTGCCAAAGAGCTGCGGCACCCCCAAAACGTAGAATCCAACGACGGTCGCAACCAACGCAGAGGCGCGCGAGAAGAAACCGACCGCAGCAAACACGCACGCCACCTGCAACAGGAAGCAACTCACGGTCGCCAGCTCAGTCGAGAGCGGGAGCAGCGTGTTTAAGGGCCCGAGTCCGGCGATCGGAACTCTCAGCTCGTCAGGGAACGAGCTGTAGACTTCAGTTAGATCCGGGTCGACTTTTTCATAGAAACGCCAGAAGAAGGCGATGCGAAAGATCGCTAAGTTGACCGGATGCGATTTCGCGGCGAAGAACGCCGCGACGCGTCGACGAAGGGACGGCACATACGCAACCGCAATACCAATCACGCATGCGATCGCCAAAAGGGTGATCTGAGCCACAAAACACCTCACCGCGCTCAGCGAACTGCAGAACCGACTCGCGCGCTCGTTCTCCGCCAACTGGCCTCGAATCCTAACGAGAATCGAACAGGGTGGCAACAGGCGACATAACGTCGACTCGCTCCCGTGAGTCCTCTACCGGTCGGTCCGGAAGTTTGTCGACATCAAACGTACCGTCCGCCAAGCGCCGCTGAGTGTCGACGAACCTCCTTCACCATGCTTGATCGAGCTGTAAGGTTGAGGAATAATCTCGAACCTTTCTGCAGCCACTTTGAGGACAAATCTTGAATCGGACTGTTGAGCACGCCTCTCCACTTCTCATTGCCGGCATGCCTGCCTCGGGCGTGTCTGTCGTGGCCCGTGCTTTCTCCGACGCTGGACTGCGCTTCGGCGACAACTTGGCTCCGATCGGGCACAACGAAGTCGGCGGTCAATTTGTGGACAGGGACGTCAGCCAGTGGCTTCAGAAGGGGACCGGAATCTCAGACGCACACACGTGGCTGCACGCGCGAGTGCCGGAAGATGTCGAGTTCAGCCCGGACGAAGAACGTCAGTTGCTTGAGCTTCTGCAGAAAAAGTCACGGGAGCAGAACGCTTGGGGTCTGAGAGACCCGGGGCTCGTCCTTCGCCTGCGGGCGTGGAGTCGTCTCTTTCCTAATGCCCGTTGGGTTTTCGTCCTGCGCGACCCAGCCACCGTCGCGTGGTCGATTCTCCGACGCGTCAAGATCAAGACTTCAAATTGGACTCCGCTGCAGCGAGCGCACGGAGCTTTCAAGCGCTGGCGATTGTACGGAGACCGAATTCACGAGTTCGCACAACAACACCCCGACCGGGTCCTCATGCTCTGGGTCCCAGACGATTGTCGGTCTCCGATCGACGCCCAGATCAACCACGTTGTGCGCGATAAATGGGCGTACAATCTCGACGAAATCAGTTTGTCGACTTCCTACCGTGCGCGCCTCATGTCAGGTTCGGCTCCACCTTGGCTGGCGGGCCTGGGCGCGTTCGATCTCATCACGGCTGGGAGGGCCAAGCAACTCAAGCGACTCCAGCAGTCTGTGTGGGAGCACCACCTTCCGCGAAAGCCCGAGACCGCGACAGCCCGATCGCTCGACGATCCGCAGCCGGAACCGACGAGACGACCAGTCATTTGCGTGGCGAGAGCGGTGCCGTTTGAGTATACGCAAACATTCGTACTCGCTCACATCGAAGAGCTCCCCGCACGAGTCAAGGTCGTCAACTGCCGCAATGGACTCTCCGAGGAAACGGGTTTGCCCTTGCTCACGATGGCCGAACGTGCCGGGCGCGCCTTAGCACTGGAATTCGCCTGGCGAAGCGCGTTCGGCACTCGGGCGCTCCGCCGCTACCTCAAACGAGAACAGGTCGAAGCCGTTTTGGCGGAATTCGGAACGGTAGCTGTCACGGTCGCAGACGCCTGCTGCGCCGAAGATGTTCCACTGATCGTACACTTCCACGGTTACGACGCGTACGCAGCCGCAACCCTCGAGACACACAGAGAAGAGTACGCGGATCTGTTTCGAACCGCGGCAGCGTTCATAGCAGTATCAAGTGAGATGCGCGAGCAGCTCATCCGTCTTGGAGCGCCAGCTGAGAAAGTTCATGTCAATTCGTGCGGTGTTGATATCTCGCAATTCCGCGCCACGAATCCCGCGGAGAATCCAGCTCGCTGCGTCGCGATCGGCCGCTTCGTGGACAAGAAAGCGCCCTACCTCACGCTCCTCGCGTTCCATCGCCTTCTCGAGTCGTGCCCCGAGGCGACGCTGACGATGTTCGGCGACGGCCCGATCATGGAGACGTTCGTGAGGCTCGCCGAACATCTCGACGTGTCCGACAAAGTCACGATCTGTGGCCGAGCCGCACACCCAGAGATCATCACCGCACTTCGCGGTGCGAGACTGTTTGTGCAGCATTCGATTACAGCGCTCGACGGCAACTCTGAGGGGACTCCGGTATCGGTGCTTGAGGCAGGCGCCTGTGCTGTGCCAGTCGTCGCCACCCGGCACGCAGGCATCAAAGAAGCTGTCCTTGACGGAGAATCGGGATTCCTTGTCGACGAAAGAGACGTCGGCTCCATGGCGAATCACATGGCAAAGCTCATCAAAGATCCCCAGCTCGCGCAGCAGATGGGAAAGAGAGGACGAGAACACGTCTCGGAGAACTATTCCATGGAGCGAAGCATCTCTCGTCTCTGGGACGTGATCCGGGGCACTTTCACGAAATAGCCGCCAACACTCTTCATCGCAGGCGTTCAGGCGATGCCCCATTCCTCGAGTATCTGCCTCCACCCCTCTGGCAGAGGCGGACCGACATCGATATTGGCCGCGATCGCAGCGGCCAGTTCCTTGGTGTAGTTGCTAAACGGATCGCGTTTGCAGAACTTCATGTGTAAGAAGCAAGGACTCTCGACGCGGTGAGCGAGGCGTTCAACAGCCTTGGGTATGTCGAGACATTGTGTCCAACCAAGGTGCGAGTCATACGATGCAACACGCCGCGGAAAAAGTCTCGGTTCTGGGTAGTCATAGGTGAGGGAGAGCGCCCAGAGAGGAAAGCTCGAAGTGTCCGACGCCTCGAGAAACGGTTGTCGTTCAGCGGACTTTGCCTGCATGAGGTTTTTTAAATTTCGATGAACGTTCGCGCCGTGCACGACCATCACCTCGTCCTGTGATTTACGCCATGCCGCAAGGGCATCGTGAAATGTCGGCAGCGCGATCATGTCGCCGTCCCATTTCAAGGTGTAATCGCACGAGCATCGCGCGAGGCACCAATTGTAGTAATTTGAAGAGAGGTGTGGCGAGCTGGTGCCTTCCGTCGATGTGGCGAGCTCAGAATGCTCTCGCCCGACACGCCGGATTTCGAATGGATACGCGTAGCTTCGAATTCTTCCTGGGAACTCAGAACCCAACCGCTCTATGGTCCGTGGAGTCTCGTCGGTGCTCATATTGTCAACCAAGACGACTTCGTCGACGCAATCGATCACCGAGCGCACCGCGGCATAGAGGAACTGCCCTTCGTCCTTGACGCGAAGCATTGCGGAGATCGACTTCTCCCGGACCTGTGCGCCGGTGTCTTCGGAGCCTCTTGGATCACCGTCCTGCGACTGTTTCACGTCTCCAATACCGCTCGCACAAAATCGCTCGCGCCGCCGTCGAGACGGTAGGCGTCACGACTCAGATCGCAGCTATAGCATGGAACTCGAGCCACGAGGCGACGACCAAGGGCTCTCACATCCATAGCCGGTTGTTCGCAGTCCGGACGGACTCTCGAAAAAATCTCGTTGTTCTTACGCCACTCGTTGGTATGAAACAACGCCGCGCTCAGGAGGGTCGAAGCCACGTCCGGATCGATTCGAGTTAAACGAAAAACATCGGACCCTTCAACGATTCGGGGGAAGACGATGGCTGCAGCTCGCGCCTGAGCCACGGCGGCAGTCCCCAGCAGCGCACAGAACTGATGCGGCGCGACCAGATAACGCCCGCGATCGTCGGGACGCAGGCGGTCTGGAATCCACTCGAACAATTCGTCATCGCGAGTGCAGTAAAAGAAGCGACTCTGCCTCACTTTGTCACGTAGATCAGGGAAAAAATTTAGCATCCCTTCGCGCATGGAGACGACCGCAGGCATCCCCCGAAAGATGACGCTATCACCATCGAATCGGACGAAGACTCGATCGTTCGAAAGAAATCGCGTCTCGGGATGGCTGAGGGCATGCGTCAACAAAGTCGTCTTGCCGCCGTTGGTCGGAGCCGAGATCATCACACTTCGGCCATGAACATCGAATGCCGAAGCGTGGATGAAGAATCCACCCCGACAAACTCCGTGGTGCATGGCAACTTCACGCACCACGCGCATTGTTCGTGTGCGCACGCGCATGCTGTCGCCATCCGCCACCACCTCGATCAACGACTCTTCAGGGTGAAGGACGTAAAACACACGTGCCGCCGTGTCGAAAACAACGCTCTGCGCGTGACTCAGACTCCACCACGGCAATCGAATCACGTGGGCGTCGACCGCAAAACAGTCGACCTCGCCGCACGGATCCCCGAGCCGCCCATACTGTTCATGGCGCTGGCGGCTGATCACCAATCGCACCTCGTAGTCCCAGGTCACCTCTGAATTTGTCTTCGAAGTGGTGATGTCAAAAAAAGGAGATAGAAACTCCCTTAGCCAGTCCAGAGGAGCCTCGACTGGGCTCGTCATGCGCACGCGCAACCCCTCGTACTCAAAGGTGACGAACGTTTCGTCATGACGACGTCGAGTTTCAAGTGAAGAGCGCTGGATGTTCGGGGAACTCATGCTGGAACTCTCTCGGAGCAGACCAGGGGAACTCACGACCGGTCGATCTCAACGCTACCGTTCGCACGCGCTCTCATCAAGCTCAGCAGAGCTGCTCGCCCTGCACACATCGCTTCCACCAAAGCCCAAGCGATGTGACACACCAAAGGTGATCTGGGCTCCTCTGCGCCAAATCAGAAAAACCAAGATGCCACGCGTTCATGTCGATGTATGGGCAATCAAGCCCCTCAAGCAATTCAGCAAGGCGCTCCTCATAGCGCTCAAGCCAGCTGCGCAGAGGAAACGGAAACCCTGCTTTTTTCCGACGCCACGTGACCGAGGGAGGAAGGAGGTCTTCCATCGCGTTCCGTAGAACCCACTTCATCCAACCGTCTCGCATGAGGTAATCAAGCGGCAACTCGAACGCGAACTCGACGACCCGAAAATCCAGCAAAGGAAGGCGCAACTCGAGCGGCACCCCCATGCTGTTTTGATTGTCAATGCGCAGCCAGTAATTCATCTGCCAGTCGGTCATCAAGTCAGTCATCAACTGGCGAATATCGTTTGACGGTCCGGCGCGCGCCGTCGCCTCTGTCGGAGCTCGAAACGGGTCCAATTCGGTTGGCACGGGATAGAGACGGTGTCGACGTAGCAGTTGGCGAGCTCGCCGCAGATAGTCGAATCCGAACTCACCCGGTTGGAGCTCGCTGCACGCGAAGAACTCACGCAGACAACGCAAAGGATGCCCGGACTTCAGCAGATGGCTTAGGTAGGGTTGAAAGTATCTCCCACGATACCCCGCAAACAGCTCGTCGCCGCCGGCGCCGTAAAGTACCGCCCTGATCCCATGCGCCGTCATCGTCGACCAAATCTGATGGTTCGTGAATTGGTTGGGCGAGTGAAACGGCTCTCCCATCAGATGGACGTACTCGTCGGCACGGCGCAGGAGGTCATCTGCCGGTGGATCCAGGACGTGGTACTCAACCGACTCACCGCAGCGCTCGGCCACGGCTCGCGCGAATGGCTCCTCGTCAACCTCCGCTCCTGGAAACGTCACCGTGTAGGCAGCGACACCTGGCGCGATTCCCGCAGCGATCGCCAGCAAGCTCGACGAGTCCATGCCACCGCTGACCTGCACCGAGACAGGAACATCCGCGCGCAGACGAAGTCGGGTCGCGTCGGTGACGAGCTCGCGCAGCCGCTCACTGGCCTCAAACGTCGAGATCGCGCGCGGTGACAGGCGCTGCTCGGGAAGGCGCCAAAACTCCACGGCTTCGAAACTCCCGTCGGGCTTCACCCACGCGTAAGCGGCGCGAGGAAACGAATCGATCTCGTTGTAGAACGTTTTGTGAAATAGATCACGGCGGCGCCACGTCACGAAATCGATCACAGCTTGCTCGCTGACGGTGAACATCGACCCACCGACGAGCGCAACAAGCCCCTTGATCTCAGATGCCCAGTAGAGATTACCGCCTATAGACGTGAAATAGAGCGGAGCCTTACCAAGACGATCTCGAGCAAGTAGCAAACTTCGACGCTTCGCGTCATAGAGCGTCAAAGCCCAAAACCCGTTGAAGCGTGAGAAGCAATCGACGCCCCAAGCTTGGTAGGCGACAGCAAGGACTTCAGTGTCCGATGTCGTACGAAACCTAAACCCTTCTCCTTCGAGCTCCGAGCGCAACTCGACGTAGTTGTAGATCTCACCGTTGAACGCGACACAAACGGAGCGATCCTCTGTCCAGAATGGCTGGTGGGCGAGCGGTCCCAGGTCGACGAGGGAGAACCGCCGATGCCCCAAAGCCAGGCGATGTCGCGTCTCACGTGCCTCACCGACATGCTGTGAGACAGCGACGCCAGACGCCGAAGAATCACCGATAAAGTCTGTCGCCCTCCCAGAGAGGGGGTCGATCAGCGTGAGTCCCTCGTCGTCAGGACCGCGATGTTTCATCGCGCGCAGAGCGGCGACGAGCGGCTCAACGTTGCCGACCCTGTCTGACGTCAGGAGGTACCCTACGACTCCGCACATGAATTCTCCCTCTATGAATCGCTACCGCGTCGGCGTTTCTCCGCAGCATCAGCCCAACTCGCTCTCAACGATACGCAGTCCACCCCGAAAAGTCACCCGCCCGAACTTCGTCGCCGTGGCGACACTCTTTGGAGGGTAGAGCGTCGCAAGGCGCCTCCACAGCTCGGTGAATGACACTTAGCAGCCCACCTGAAAAAATGCTTCGAGCTGAAAACTGGTCGCTTCGCGTCCAGATCGGCCGCGGCAAACGCTCCGAGCCCTCTTCTACAAGACATACACGGCGAGGCTCGCCGCGGCTGATCCGGGCGTGAAGAGGCCGGTTCCTCAGCCGAATGACTTTTTCAGGCAGGCTGTTAGACGGAGAGACATTCAGCGTAGATCTTCGGTAAAATTGGGGTACCGAGCACAGCCGCAGCTGGCCGAAAGCGCTATTGACGCCGAGAGGGAATCTCCGAGAATTGGACGCCTGTGTGCCGCGCTGGGTCAAAACACCAGGTGAGGTCAATCGGCTGCTCAGCGCTCTGCTGGTCATGAACGAAAACTGCGACAACACGTCTTACTGTGATTCCGACATCACGTTCTATCTGCAGCTCTACCGCGACCACGAGGCGGCCGACCTTTGTCTCCGCCGCCTACGCAGCAGCTTTCCCGACTCGAGAGTCATCGTGCGCTCAGATGGCGACGACGATCCACGACACGCCTCCTTCGTCTCGCGGTACAACGTCGAGTATTTCCCCGAGGATCGAGTCTTCACTGTGGAGAACGGTGCTCGTGCGGTTGCGAGAATGTTCGAACTCTTTCGACTTGAACCAACGGATTTTCTCTTCAAACTCGACCCAGACTCGGCGGTGCATAGACGCTTCAAGTTTCTACCTAGACGCAACTCACACTTCGGAACGCTTCAGAACTCCGCCGGTTGCACATCCATCCAGGGCGGATGCATGGGGTTCACCATCGATGTTGCCAACGAGATCTTCGACTCCGGACTTCTCAACCTTGCAGACTTCGCGACCCCCTCTGCGCGACGGACGGAGTCACAATACTGGGAGATCCTCGCTCAGCGCGCGCAGCGAGTCGGACTCGCAAGCTTCGATTGGTCGCTCGGCTGGATCGCCACTCGACTGGAAATTCGCTTGCTCGAGTTTCCAGAGGTCCGCAGCACTTGGAAGACACCTGTTGACAATCAAGATCTCCGCTTTGCGATCACACACCCCTCCACGACGTGAAGTGTTGTCAGGCTCATCGCGGCCGCTCGACTGCTCAGAAAAAGACCTACGACCGTCAACGGTCAAACCCACTAGGAATGCGGTGGCTATCGTTACATGACACGCGCAGATACGACGAGCTCTTCGACCGCACCTAGGCAAGACGCGCATCCGACGATCGTCATTGAACCGGCGACTTTTTGGCAAGCACTCGACTTGCGGGAACTGTTTCACTCCCGGCACGTGCTATGGGTGCTCCTGTGGCGTAACGTCAAAATGCGCTATCGACAGACAGCTCTCGGGCCGTTCTGGTTTGTCTTGGTCCCGTTTCTACGAATGGTCCTCTTCAGTGTCATTTTGGGCGGTGTGGCTGGGCTCCCAACCGACGGTGGCGTCCCTTATCCCATCTTCGTCTACTCGGCTCTACTTCCCTGGCAGCTCTTCGATGACGGGGTGACACGCAGTACTGAGTGTTTTGTTCGCTATCAAGGGATGATTACGAGGATCTACTTCCCCCGTCTTCTTCTCCCGCTGGCTGAAATCGGCACGGCTCTCATCGATTTCACGCTATCGTTCGGCATTTTGATCGCGCTTGTCCTTTGGTACGATTTTCCACTCACATCACGAATACTCGCGCTCCCGTTCCTGTTGGCCATGACGATGGCGCTTTCGACTGTGGTTGGTCTTCTGCTAGCAGCTCTCTACGCGCGCTTCCGCGATGTGAGCTACTTTCGAGGCTACTTCATCAAGCTTTGGTTTTACGGTACTCCAGTTGTCTATTCTGCAAGTCTCCTCCAGGACAAGATACCCAAGCAACTGCTCTGGCTTTATGAACTCAACCCCATGAACGGCGTCATCGAAGGATTTCGATGGGCGCTCGTCGGTAGCGGCAGAGCGCCCGACCTAAGGCTCGGGGTCACGGCGCTCGTGATTGGTATTCTCGTCGCCGTCAGCGCAATGGTTTTTCGCCGCACCGAACATTCCATTGCTGATCTGGTGTAGTCCATGAGTCGTATAGCCGTCAGCGTCCGCAAGATCAGCAAGCGCTACCGTAAGGGGGTGGATCAGCACGGCAGCTTGATCGCCGCCCTGCGGCTTGGGAAAGGCAGAGACTACTTTTGGGCGCTCAAGGACGTCTCCTTCGAAGTTGAACACGGCGAGATGTTCGGCATCGTCGGATCGAACGGCGCGGGAAAGAGCACGCTGTTAAAAGTTCTCGGCAGGATCACGCGACCCAACAGTGGACGTGCCGAAATGTTCGGGCGCGTCGGCTCGCTGCTGCAAGCCGGAACTGGATTTCACCCTGAACTGACCGGCCGCGAGAACATTTTCCTCAATGGCGCCTTGCTCGGCATGCCGCGATCCGAAATCAAAGAAAAGTTCGACGAGATCGTCGATTACTCCGACGTCGAGGAGTTCTTGGACACACCGATCAAGCGCTACTCGAGCGGCATGAAGATCAGACTCGGTTTCGCCGTAGCAGCGCACCTCGATCAAGAAATACTTTTGGTCGACGAAGTTCTTGCGGTCGGCGATGCTGCGTTTCGCGACAAGTGCATTCGCAAGATGGATGAGATCACCCACCAGGGCCGCACGGTCATTTTCGTCGGACACAACATGTCAGTCATCACGACGCACTGCAAACGTGCACTCTGGATGGATCGCGGCCAAGTCAAGGCTGAAGGGAAAGCTGGCGAAGTCGTGCAGACGTACCTCGAAACGACGTTTTCGAACCGCAAGCAGTCAAGCTTAACCTCGTTTGAAGCTCAGTCGGATGCCGACGCGAACGGGTTTCGACTGACTCACACCCGCCTTCTAAACCAGAAGCACGAGGAAGTCTCCGCGCTCACGACAGGCGAGCGCGGTGTGATTGCCCTGGGTTTTCACGCCACTGACAGACCGCGAGTCGAAGGCGCCCACGTAAGCCTGACGATCCTGAACCAAAACCACCAACCGGTTGCCATCTGCGACAGCAGCGCTGTCGAAGAGTCCATAGATGCTTCCGGGTCTCGAGGTGAGTTCTTGTGCGAGTTCGAAAAACTTCCGCTAATGCCTGGTTTCTACAGGCTCAACATAGAATGCCGGATCGGGTCTCGAGTAGTTTGCGAGATGGCGAATGCGGCAAGGTTCCAAGTCGAACGAGGAGACTTCTACTTGACGGGGCGCTTGCCACCGGCTGGGATCGGGGACTGCCTGATAGAACATAGTTGGAACACTCGAGATGTAGACGAATCGACGCTCGCTGCCGATGGGGCTGTTGCAGCCGATAGGCATTTCGCCTACGGGGATCTGCGAATTCAGGTATCAAGCGCGTACGAGTCTCATCTTGTCTGGCTCGAGGAGTTTCTGTGCCCTCACTTTCAGCTCGTTGCGGAGAAGAGCTGCCATGCTCATGTGAAGCTCTCCGTTGACCCGAAGCACCACGAGCAACTGGCGAAGCAAGGCCCGGCTGGCGGCACCGAGAACGCATTTTCTCTCGATAGCCAAATGATCCAACTACCGCGGTGGAACGACTCGTCGGTCGAACTTGCGCTGTTCGATGAGTCCTTCAACGTGTTTTATCTGCTTAGGGACTCCAGCGATATCGAGATCGTCGCCACATCATTCGACCGCAAAACACGTTCACCGCTCATGCGAGTCGTTCGAGAACTCGCAATGAACCATGGACAGGACGCTGGAGGCCTGTTTGTCCATGGATCTGCTTTCGCGGTCGGAGACCGAGGTGTCGTGCTTGCCGGCCCTAAACGCTCCGCCAAGACGACACTTTTGATCCACGCGATGCGACATCCAGGGGTGTCCTGCATCGCAAACGACAGAGTCTTCGTCGACCTGGATTCCGCTCCCCCGATGCTTCGGGGTATGCCGACGATCGTCACGATACGCGAGCCAACGGTAGATCTGATCCCTGGTCTCCGAGAGCCGCTTGTCTCTGGCGGCTACAACTTCCGGATGCATCGCGACGAGCTGCGCGCCCAGGGCACCACCGCAACAAAACCTTGGGACAACGGAAAATTCGGACTAAGCCCCGCACAGTTTCACGATCTCATGGACGTTGAGCCTGCAACCCAAGCGAAGGCACACGCCATAGTGTTCCCGAGCATCACGCGACGCCCTGGCCGCATGAAACTCCAGCGCGTTTCGAAAGAGGTGGCCGCTGACGACCTTCGCTCAGGCCTGTTCGCTATCAACCAGGAGAAGAAGAGCTCTGACGTTTTTGTTCCACGCACAACGAATGGGCGGCAATCATCCAGCTCGGATGTTGAAACACGGGTGCTTCAGCTGACTGAGCAGGTGCCGTGTTACCGCTGCGAACTTGGTCAAGAGACATACGAAAGCACGACAACTGCTGCCGAGCTTGTGTCCACGCTGTTGTCGCCACAGACGTCTTGACGCGGCCCATACCGGAATCCATCCAAGGCGACAATGTCACTTCTCAGTCCCATGGGTTTTGGTGCACATGCGCAGCAGACGAGATCATCATGCCAGAGACGACAGTCTCACTCGAACCGAACGAGATCGAGCTATTCTTTAGCTCCGCACGCTGCAATTTGGCTCCGTCGACAGCGGAGCGGGTTCGCGAGCTGGCAAGGAGTGGGATTGACTGGGAACGCTTCTTCGCAGTTGCCGATCGCAACCGTGTCAGCCTTCTTTTGTACAACAGCCTCAATTCTGCGTGCCCGGGTGATGTTCCGGGCGAGGTTCTGACTAAGCTCAGCGAGCTATACAGTTCCAACGTCGAGCGCAATCAGTTTCTGGCAGAGAACTTGATCTCGCTACTTGATCTATTCGCGAGCCACGGCATCCGCGCTCTCCCGTTCAAAGGCCCGCTGCTGGCGCAACTTACCTATGGAGATATAGGACTCCGTCAATGCTGGGACCTCGACCTCTTGGTTCATCCGCGAGACTTTCGCAAGGCGTCAGCGATCTTTCTCGACGCAGGGTTCAAACTCGTCGGATTCTACGACTACGAGCAGACGTTCTTGCGCGGCGAGGTTAAGGTCGATCTACACAAAGGGCTCGCACCTAAGTTCCTCGCCGCCGCAATATCGTTCGACACACTGTGGGATGGCGCGGTTCAGGAATCTTTCGCCGGCAGTCGAGTGCGAAATCTACGCTCCGACCATTTGCTCGACTCCCTCTCGGTGCAAATCGGCAAGGAGTATTGGGAAGGGCGCAGCCGTTTGGCGAAGATCTGTGACCTTGCGGAGCTGGTTCGCGCGCATCCCGAGGTCGATATCGAACGTATCGTTGAAGAATCGGCCAACGGTGGAAGCGTGAGTCTAGCGCTGTCCCTCATTAGTCGACTTCTGAACGCAGAGCTGCCAGAGAAGGTTGAGGCGGGCGTCGCTTCCGACCCGAAAAATCGCATTGCGACAGAACAAATCCGCCAGCGCGTCATCGCTCGTCCGTGGCGGAGCGATATTGATCGGCGCGTTTTTGTCGGTGGCAGCAAAGACAAAGCTCGTTACTACTACTACCGAACGATCTACGCCACGCAGTACTGGGCTCGAAAGGCGTTTGCGCCGGGAGCGAAGGATCGTGCGTTCGTGAAACTACCCAGGTCCCTCGAACCACTCTACTACGCCATACGACCGTTTCGGGTCGCACGGGACGCGATCGCAGCGTCTCTTCGGGGACGCCGAGACCCGGGACGCGGCGACACAGAGTAGTGCCCCTGGGGGGATGACGAAGAGGCGGAGTCAGATACGCCCCACGTAATCGCAGTCGCAATCGCATCGCGCACGGTCTTGAAGTGCTTCTCTTTCGCAACAATGGGGTGGGAGTGTGCCAGACCGGACGGCACACGGCGTGTGCTTGCTCCTTTGGACGGCCTTCCTTCGTTGACTTGGTTTCCTTTTGTTCAACTCTTCTTGAGATCTTTCATCAGAAGCCAACGAAGATCAGGCAGAGAAGCGGCAGGGGTATGGATGCAGGGCAGAGACGGGTCATTGACCTCGAGACGCGGGCGCCGAAACGCCGACGAACTTGCTGACTTTTCGACAAGCCCTCGACTCGCGCTCTTTCGTTCCAGCCGCCGGCGACATAGACTTGATTTATCCTCGAGTTTGGTTCCTTGGTCATATCTTCTACAGACCGCTATGGCGAAAAACGCATCTCACTACGTCGATGTGAGTAACCTCGAGTGGCAGTCAAGCGACTTCCCGGGTGTTCACACAAAGATGCTTTGGCGTGACGAAGCAAGCGGCGCCTTTACCGCTCTTTTTCGGCTCGACCCTGGGGCGACGCTCCCGCTCCACCGCCACACGGGAATCGAGCAGACGTTCGTCCTCGAGGGCAGTCTGGTCGATGGCGACGGCGTCTGCACAGCCGGCAACTTTGTCTGGCGCGCACGGGACTCCGTACATACGGCGCATAGTCCAGACGGCTGTCTCGCCATCGGGATCTTTCAACGCCCGAACGAATTCTTCGACAACGAAACTCCCACCGAAAAGAAGGGACCGCCGTCATGACCACGACGGCAACAAACAACATTCGAAGTTCTGCCCTGCGGGCTATGCCGCGCTTGACGCTATCTCTGAGTACTGCGCTCGTCGTGCTGGGAATCGCGGCCGCCTTGAGAGCGGCGGAGCCGCCGGACTCTGATTTCGACGCGTTGGCGCGAGCGTATGCAACTGACGCTCTCCCACTCGTCAGCAAGTACTGCACCCGTTGTCACTCCCAGGAGAAGCGCGAGGGCAACCTCGAGCTCGAGAGCTTCACCACGTTCGCCGAGGTTCGCAGCGCAGCGAAGGCGTGGGTGCAGGTCGCCGATATGCTCAAACGAGGCGAAATGCCGCCGCCGGACGCTCCACAGCCCACACCCGCGGAACTCGCGACACTGCGCGCATGGGTGACGAAATATATAGACGCTGAGGCGCTGGCGAGCGCCGGCGATCCCGGCCCCGTCGTGCTTCGGCGGCTCAACAACGCCGAGTACGCCTATACGGTCAAGGATCTGATCGGTGTCGATATAGATCCAACACGCGGCTTCCCGACGGACAGCGCCGCTGGCGAAGGGTTCACCAACACAGGAAACGCGCTCGTCATGTCTCCGGCGCTGCTCCGAAAGTATCTGGATGCAGGAGAACACATCGCCCAGCACGCAGTTCTCCTCCCCGACGGATTTCGTTTTTCTCCGAACTCGACGCGACGTGATTGGACGGACGAAATCCTGGCGGCGATTCGCGCCTTCTATGAACGCTTCACCGAGTCGTCGAATCTGGGTGTAGGCTCTGCTGTGGGCAACATCGAAGTTCACCGCGACACACGACTCGGGCGCGCTGGACGTCTGCCGCTCGAACGATATTTCACTGCGACGCTCGCCGAACGCACGGCTCTCACCAGCGGCAAGAAAACACTCAAAGCTGTTGCACGTGAATACCGATTGAACGCTCGATACCTCAAGACGCTTTGGTCTCACCTGATCGGCACTGACGCGTCGCTCCTGCTCGATGAGCTTCGCATGAAATGGCGGCAGGCCGATGCCTCGGATGCGGCTGCCATCGCCGGCGAGGTCGCAGCTTGGCAGAAGGGCTTGTGGACGTTCGGCCCGGTCGGCTTGATCGGCCGACAAGGAAGTCCCAGACGTTGGATGGAGCCGATCGATCCAGTCGCAACAAGGATTGATCTACGCCTCAGCTTTCCGGCCCCTCCCGCCGCAAAAGCGAACGAGGCAGAGAATCGCGCGCAAGCAACAGCGCGGCGCGACACACGAAACATCGACGACGGCGAGATCAATGCCGCCTCACCTATGCCGCTCGTCGTCTCGCTCGTCGTCACTGACGCAGGCGATGGCAACGCGTCGGACTTCGTCGTCTGGAAGCGGCCACGGCTCGTAGCCAACGACCAGCCTGACATCCTTCTGCGCGAAGTCCGTGCCCGCGCGTCGATTGCCGCGCCCTCTCCACGGAGCGACACGAAGAGCGACGAAGACGGGTACGGCCTCGATCCCGCGCTCTTTGGACGACACCCTGACGGCAACACGATCGATCCGGAGTCCATCTGTGTCCAGGCACCGTCGGTGATCACGTTTCGCTTGCCCGCGGCAATCGCTTCAGGCCGCGATCTTGTCACGGCTGCGGTACTCCACCACCCAACAGGCAACGAGGGTAGCGTGCAAGTCGAGCTTGTGCGAGGCGTTCCAGACCAGGCTCCCGGCCTGTTACCCAGCTCCGTCGTGGTCAAGTTCTCCCGCGTCACCCACGTGTTTTCCGATCGCCGTGAAGTCACTCACTCAAGACCGATCCTCGTCGACGAGAGGAGCGCGGCGCGCAGTCGGTTCGAGTCGGCGTTCGCGACCCACCGTCGCCTGTTCCCCGCAGCGCTCTGCTACACACAGATCGTTCCAGTCGACGAAGTCCTGACGCTAGCGCTCTTTTATCGCGAAGATGATCACCTCGTTCGTCTGATGCTTGATAGCACGCAACGCGCGGCGCTCGACCGCCTCTGGGACGAGCTTCACTACGTGAGTCAGAGTGCCTTCCAGCGCGTCGATGCGCTGGAGATCCTCCTCGAAGTCATGCAGGGAAGTCCGCAATTTGATGCTGTGCGCTCTCTCCGGACAGCATTTCGCGACGACGCCCGTCGATTCGAGGAGCAGCTGATCGACTCCGAGCGGGATCACGTCCACGCACTCGTCGACTTCGCCGCATGGGCCTACCGCCGCCCGCTGGCGCCCGTCGAAGAGCAAGAGCTGCGGGCGCTCTACGGTCAACTACGTCACCAGGGAATGACGCACGACGAGGCGATCCGGCTGGGACTCTCTCGCGTGTTTGTCTCTGCACCGTTTCTCTACAAGCTGGAAGCGGCAACCTCGGGGGAAAAATCTCCCACACCGGTGACCACCTGGGAGTTAGCGAACCGACTGAGCTACTTTCTTTGGTCGGGCCCTCCAGACGACGAGCTTCGCGACGCTGCGGCTCGAGGCTCCCTGCACACGGACACGGTTCTCATAGCGCAGGCGCGCCGCATGCTCACCGATGCGCGCGTGCGGCGCCTGGCGACTGAGTTCGTTTGTCAGTGGCTACACATCTATGAGTTCGATCAACTGGATCAGAAGAGCGACAAGCACTTCCCTGAGTTCGCCGCCTTACGCGCTGGCATATATGAGGAGGCGATCCGGTTTTTCACCGATCTGCTGCAGCGCGACGCATCGCTGCTGACTCTTCTCAACGCCGACTACACGTTCGTCAACAGCGCACTGGCAGAGTTTTACGCTCTCGATCCCGCTGCCTCTCGTGCGCGCGTCGATACCAGTATCGACGCCGACGCTGACGACGACGTCTCCGAACGGCGTGCCAACGGCAACAACGACGGTGCGTGGCGCCGCGTCGAGGGAATGCGTCGCTACGGCCGCGGTGGCATTCTCGGTCTGGCAGCAATCTTGGCGAAGCAATCGGGCGCGTCGCGAACGAGTCCCATCCTGCGCGGTAACTGGGTGAGTGAGGTCCTTCTCGGCGAAAAACTCCCACGCCCGCCGCAGGACGTGCCGGAGCTCCCGGCCGATGAGCTCACGACCGAAGGTCTCACCGTACGGGAGCTCGTCGCCAAACACACAAGCGACCCGAATTGTGCGTCGTGCCACCAACGAATCGATCCCTTCGGTTTCGCCCTCGAGACCTTCGATGCCATCGGCAGACGCCGAGATATGGATCTCGGTGGCCGTCCGATTGACACCCAAGCAACACTTCCAGACGGCACGTCCGTCCGCGGCTTGGACGGCTTGAGGGATTATCTTCTGACACAGCGGCGCCCAGCTTTCGTGCGCCAATTCTGTCGTAAACTTCTCGGCTACGCGATCGGTCGAGAGATCCAACTCTCTGACCGGCCGCTCCTGGAAACTATGGAAGAACGCCTGGTCCATCGCGGTTATCGTCTCTCCGCCGCAGTTGAAGCGATCGTGCTGAGCGATCAATTCCGTACGATTCGACCAGCTGGTCGACGCGACGCGAAATTCTAGGCATTGGCTCTTTCGGTTTTGGTATCCTCTCACTCAGGGGCGACTTGTTCGAATCCGATGAGGGAGGGCAGGAGAAGATCATCATGAAACGAAGGTCACACAGAGCACTTCAGTTCTCGCGCCGCACCTTCCTGCGCGGCGTTGGCGTCTCGATGGCTCTGCCTTGGATGGAATCGCTTACGGTCTGGGGAGACGAGACGTCCAAGCCAGCGGCGTCAAACTCCGAGGGTCAGGCACCCCTGCGCTTGGCGGTGCTCTTCTCCGGCAACGGATTTCACAGCACCGAGTGGTGGGCGCGTGGGGAAGGGCGGGAGATGGAGCTCGGGAAGGTGCTCGCACCGCTGAGCGACTTCCGAGAGCGACTTCTTTTCATCAGCGGACTCTACAATGCTGAAGCGCTGAAGGGGAACATCCACAGCTCGCAGACTGGCAATCTGCTCTCCGGCGCGCCTCTTGCCGCCGGCGGTGACATTCGCTCAGGCACAAGCTTCGACCAACTCGTCGCACAGCGCTACGGGCAATCGACGAAGGTCCCAAGCCTTGTTCTTGGCTGCGAGCGGTCGAATCCTGGGATCCACAAAAACTACTCGATGCTCTATAGCTCGCACATCTCCTGGAGCTCGCCGACGACTCCAACGCCCCTGGAACTCTACCCGGCATTGGCGTTCGATCGCCTGTTCAAGGACGACGCGCGGCGCGGCGACCAGAGCGTGCTGGACGCAGCACTGGCGGAAGCCAGACGCTTGCGCCGGAGAATCAGCGCAAGAGATCAGCGCAAGCTCGACGAGTACCTCAATTCGGTGCGCGAAGTTGAAAAGCGCATCGAGAGTGCAGGCACCAAGGGGGAACTGCAGGGCTGGCGGCCAGCGCTCGAAAAACCGAACACGCCGCGTCCACCTGACGGCGTCCCACAAGATCTCTCCGAGCACATGCGGCTGATGTGCGACATTTTGATCCTCGCATTTCAGACCGACACATCGCGCATCTCTACGCTCAAGCTGAACAACGACCACAGCTACCTGCGCTTTCCTCACCTCGGAGTCGACGTCGGCCACCATGAGCTATCCCATCAGAACAACGACGATTGGCTCAAGGTGAATCAGTTTTTCGCTGAGCAGGTCGGCCACATCGCCCACCAGCTGGACGCCATCGAGGAAGGCGGGCGTACGGCGCTCGACAACACGATATTGATGTTCTGCTCGAGCATGCTGACCGGTCGCCACGATGCGACCAAACTTCCCGTGGTCGTACTCGGCGGCGGAGGCGGAAAACTCGAGGGCGGGCGGGTCCTCAACTACCTCGACAAACCGAACCGCAAGATGTGTAGTTTGTACCTGTCGATGCTCGACAAGTTTGGCATCCATCTCGACGCCTTCGGCGACTCAAGCGAACGGTTGACGGAGGTATAAACCAGCCGGTTGGCGACGGCTTTTACCAGTTCGTGATCGAGCCATCCGGACGTCGATTCAAAGGCGTTCCTGGTATCGGCTCATTGAACTCGGCCACCAGTGTTAGCTTGCTCGTGTCGACTTCGACACCGAGCCCAGGACGCTCGTTCGGCCATAGTTTTCCGTCGCGAAAGTCGTAACACTCGGGCAGGTAGGGGAACTCCTTCAAACCGTTGCCAGCCATCTCGATCATGGCGGGACCCGGAAACGCGCTACACGCGTGAACGAGAGCGGCCATCGAGATCGGCCCCGTGAAGTGAGGCACGAGACCAACGTAGTGCGTCTCGCACAGCGCCGCGATCTTCATGTACTCCGTGATGCCACCAGCATTCGGTAGCGACACTCTGGAGTAGTCGATGAGTCTCTCCTCGATCAGCTCGTTGATCTCCCAGCGATCACCAAACTGTTCGCCGACAGCGATCGGGACCTTGACCTGCGGCCGCAGCTGCCGGTAGACGCCGGGATTCTCAGAGCGGACGAGGTCCTCTGCGAAGAAAGGCTCCAGCTCTTCGATCAGTGTTGAAAGGCGGATAGCGTCTGGCATATCGAGTCGTGTGTGATAGTCGATCGCCCAGTCGCCGTCCGTACCGACGCCTTTGCGGATCTCGACGCAGTTCTTGTACGTGTCACGCACGCTGCGCCGGGGATTGAACGGCTTTCCCGAGCCAACGGTGCTGGTGCGAAAAGCACGAAAGCCTGCGTCCATGCAAGCGCGCGCCGCATCGCGGAGCGTCTCATAACCGGGAAAGCCAGTCGAGTAGCATTCGACGTGGTCGCGCACGGGGCCACCGAGGACCTTGTAGACTGGGAGTCCAAGCGCTTTTCCTTTGATATCCCAAAGCGCCAAATCAAGCGCACCTTGAGCGTGAATTTTCTCTCGGCCGGGCGGATAGAAGTGGCCGCGGTACATCAGCTGCCAAAGATGCTCGATGCGGTGCGGACTTTCACCAATCAGGAGACCGGCACACTGACGGATCGTGTCTCGCGACCCGCCTTCTCCGATGCCGGTGATGCCGGCGTCCGTCTCAACGACGGAGACGTGGGCGCTCTGGTTGAAGATGTCTCGCCCCGGGGCGTGATAAAAGCGGATCCGCGTGACCTTCATGTCGGACAGCGCTGCGTTGGCGGTTGACCGCGTCTCCGCCTCTGCTTTGTTGACGACTCCAAGGCTCGCGGCACCAGCCGCTGCCAACGAACCGAGAAACCCACGTCTATTCATGACTCTTCCTCTCCAATGGTGGCCTGCGAGGAAAGAGTCTACCCGAACCGCGTGGGGACCGGTGCACAAATCGTTTCTGCCGCCGCTAAAGACAATCGCAATTGAAACGGGCATCCGATGGCACGACGAGCCGCGGGAGTGAAGCATTGTGCACTCACTCCCGCACCCTCACCGGCTTCTTCTCACTCCCCTTCAGCTCCGTCTTCGTCTCTTGGCTCTTCCGGGAGTGTCAGGGAGATGAGCCTCTCGCCCTCCCCCGTCTCGGCATCGAGCGCGAGTACGAAACCGATTCCCGGGGCGTAGAATTTGTACTCAAGCACGTCCGGTTCAAGAGGCACGATCTCCGCCGACTGCAGACATCCACTAAAGTCGCCATACGGTACCGAGACCACCTCGTCGAATGCCACCACACGCGCCATGTCTTCTGCTTCGCCAAGCAGGTATTCCTGTCGATAGAGAACGTCGAGCTCCGGTTCGGCAAACATGAGGATTCCCGGTTGGGCACTGTCGACGCCAGCTTGCCAGGAGCCAGCGAGATCGACGACTTCACCGTCCTCGTAGTTGAAGGAGATTTCGCCGAAGTACCACACGTTGCCGTCAACGTCCTGTGCGAAGTAGTCGAAGGTATCCTCGACGAGGACGCCCTCGAGTTTGACGGTGTCACGTACGACGGTGCATGCGACTCCAAGGATTTCCTTCTTCTCGGAGGTGACGGTCACCTCGATGGTCTCGAGCCCTTCCTCGGACTCCGACTCATAGATCCACGTGGTGCCGGGAAGCAAAGGAAGGAAGTGATTGTCGATGACTTCAACGAATCGTTCTGGGTCGATGTCCGGAGCGTAGACCTCCTCACCAACTTCGTCGCAGATCTCACGGCGAAAGTGACGCTGTTCCTTACACACCTGCCGCGCGTCATCGTACTCTTCCCGGGCAATGTCGAAGCACTCGCTCGCCTCATCTTCATCCGTCAGCCCGAGGCAACGCCCTCTGGCCAGGGCGTAACCGGCTTTCGCCTCGAAGTCGCACGCTTCGACGGCGAGCAGCGACGTCTCTGAGCAAAAACCTCGCGCTTGCGGCGCGCCTCCCCCACCGACGTCGGCGGACGCGTCGGCGTTCTCCGATGCGGCAAGGTCTGCTCCAGGCGGGGCCGTCGCCGATGCCGATTTGCCGTCACATCCGACGAAAGGGCACAGGAGTCCCACGACCAATAGACAGCTGAGAATCCGCATTCCATCCTCCTTCCTAGCACGTGCGTTGTCCGGTCGATGAAGTTGCTTCCGTCAACGCGGAGCGCGACCGGCGACCACGTGAAGTATCCCACCGCGACTTTGGAGAGAGATTAGAGGCGGATGAGCGGCTTCAAATGATGCGCGAACAAACCACGTTCCTCTGGAAGAGGCCGACCATGCTCTGCAATCGAGCTGACGCGTGTGCGCCCCGCGCGTGGTGAGCGCGTTGGAAAACGCGAGACTACGACGAACGAACCTCAAAGGCGGCAATTGTCCCGCCAGTTTCGGACGGGCGCAGATCGACGCGCGTGCCGTGGGCCTCCGCCACCGCGCGCACGATCGACAGCCCAAGGCCGCAACCGCCGGTCTCTCGTGTGCGTGCGGAATCAACGCGAACAAACCGACCGAAGACGTGTTCGCGCTGCCCCGGTTCAATCCCGGCGCCTTGATCTTCAACCTCGACGATGACGTTGCCGCCGTTCGGATGGACTCTGACGTCGACCTGTGCGGTCTGAGGGCTGTAGCGGAGAGCATTCTCGATGAGGTTGTGGATCGCAGTCGAGATCAAACTTCTCTCCCCTAAGGCCTCGACCGGACCGTTCGTATTGTCGAGTTGGATATGGATCCGCCGACCATCGCCTTCCGCCAACGTTCCGACGGTCTCAACAAGGACTTCCGTCAGATCGAATCGAGTCTTCTCGAGTAGCTCCTGGTTTCCGTCAAGGCGAGCAAGTAGCAGGAGTGACTCGACGAGCCGTTTCATTCCTCGGCTGTATCCACGAATGCGGCCAAGCGCTTGACGATACTCCTCATCGGTTCGCTCACGCCCCAGTGCCAGTTCCACATCCGCCTGGATTTTGGTCAGCGGTCCGCGAAGTTCATGCGACGCGTCACCGGTGAACTGCCGTTCACGACGGTAGCTGACTTCTAGACGGTCGAGCATGCGGTTGATCGTGGTCGCGATGCGTGCCAGCTCGTCGTCGGCCTCGCCGACCGGAACACGATCACGGAGATCTGAAAGTCGGATCTTTCGTGCCGCTTCCACGATGTCGTCGACCGGTGCCATCGCGCGCCGGACCACAAATCGACCTGTGAAGACGAGTCCGAGCCAAATGCAGACGACGCCGACGACCAGCCCGCCCAAAAGCATGTTCTTGCGTGCGAGCTCCGCTTTCACGTCCAGCGCAGCAAAAACCATGAGGCGAGATTCTTCGTCCCTTCCACGCACCGCGCCAGACTCGTCGACGATGAACCGTTCCCCGAGTCGGCTCATGGCGAACCGTTTTCTCTCACCTGCTTCGGTGGTGCCCTCGATCACGGCAATCGGCTGCCCGGAGTAGGCACGCCAAGTCAAGGTAATCGGTCCCGCGGGACGTGACTCAGGTGGCAAGTAGTCGAAGTAGCGTCGGTCGAACTGGGTCGGCAGATTCTCCGATCCTTCCTTCTTGAACTCTCCCGTCGCCCACACTTTGATCTCGGCGATCCGGCCAGCAAGCAGCTTCCGAACCTCGAAAGAAACCGCGCCGGCCTTGTTCATCTCTTGGGTCGTGCCCAGATAAGGCGCGTCCGGATAGCGCGATGCGGCCACCTGCCGAATCGCCGGCGGCAAGTCCTCGAGCGACGGCGAGACGTCCGCAACGAGTGGCACACCAGCGACTCGGAGCGACAGACTATTACGAACGAAAACGTCGTCGGGTGTCCGGCCCCACACCGCCGAATCGCCGTCGAAAACTCCGACCGCATATTCCGCAGTCTCGCCGCGCACCAGCGCCCAGTCTTCGTCTCTGGTCCGCAGTCCCGAAAAATCGAACGGCGCGCCTTCGAACTCGACGAAGAAATCCTCGTCGAGTTGCGTCAAAAGCGAGCTCGCAATCGATCGCGCGCGACCCTTTGCTTTCTCGACACTCGCAGCAGTGTAGGCACTGGCGACGCTGAGATAGAGCGCCAAAGCGGCCGGCGCCAGAATCGCGGCCGTGAGAAAGGCGAACGTCAGCGTCAAACGATTCGTGATGCTGAGCGACTTCATGAAGCGCTTCTCAGCAAATAACCACGACCGCGGACAGTCTCGATGACCCGCGGCTCACCCTGACTTTCGAGCTTGTTGCGTAGATAGTTGACGTAGACGTCGACAACATTCCCGAAGCCATTGTAGTTGGCGTCCCATACGTTCTCGAGAATCTCGGTGCGCGACAACACCAAGTCTGGATGCTGCATGAAATAGTGAAGCAGAGCGAACTCTCTTGCTGTCAGTGAAATAGACCGCGCCCCATATCGAACATGAGTCGAGCGTGGATCGAGCGCGAGCTGGCCAACGCTCAAGACATTCTCAGTCCTGTTCGAGCCTCTGCGCACCTGCGCCCTCACCCGCGCCAGAAGCTCGTCCATGGAAAACGGCTTGACGACATAGTCATCTGCCCCGGCGTCGAGACCGTGGACACGATCTCCGATCGCGTCCCGCGCGGTCAACATAATGACCGGTGTCCGCTGCCCTGCTTCGCGCAGCGTGCGGCATACCGCCACTCCATCGATCGCCGGGATCATCAGATCGAGAAGTATCACGTCGAAGTCGTCCGTCAGCGCGAGGTGACGCGCCGTCTCCCCATCGAAGGCGAGTTCGACGTTGTAGAGCTGCTCAGTGAGCGCGCGCTGAAGGATCGACGCGAGCTCACGGTCGTCTTCGACGACGAGAATCCTCATGAAACGCACCCGGAGAAGGTTTCCACGAAGTATATCACGTGGACGGCTCCGACCAGCTCGGCAGGCGCAGGTATGGCTCTAATATCGCTCTAATATTCCACGGTGGCACGCCGATCAGACAACACCTGCCGAGTTCAAGGGGCCCCATGGATCCCGCCGCCTTGTCGGCGTCGCGGCTGCTTTCGACACCATTCCGTGCCCTGCATGACCTACTCTTAAGGTATCGTCGATTCGTTCGTCGACCCGGCGAAACGACTGCAGCCGCGAGCGGGTCGCGAGTTGCGCGCCGGACGACACGTTCCTCGAGATCCAGCCTTCAAGTTCGCGGCATGGATCGAAGCCGGTGGAGCTCGCATGCAAGGAATGGCCGTAGGAAGAATCCTCGCAACGCGCCGGGCGGTCTGGCTGATGGGCGCCACCGCGATCATGGTGGGATCGATGTTTCTCACGTCGTGGGCTGTTCGGTACTTTCGGGTGTCCCGCTTGTCGGCCGACACGGCAGTACTCATGCGCCAGCAGAAGTACGAACAGGCCCGCGAGTCCCTCCAGGAGCTCGCTCGACTCGATCGGGGAGCTGCTTGCCGGACTGCATTGGCTCATTTCTTCGACGCCGACTGGGAGAGCTCCGAGTTCGCTGGCCGACTTCTCGCGAAGGCCCGGAGCCGCCGCCTCCAGCTCACACTCCTGGAAGCTGTCGAGCGCACCCCACAGGACCGAGCTCGCGTCTGGCTCGTGATCGCTGCAGCGAAGTTCGCAAGGCGTAACCCGGAAGCACTCGACACAATCCACACCGCTCTAAACGACCCTTCGACGCGTGTCGCTCTGACAGCGATCTCCATGATCGACCAACTCGCCGACACGACCGCCCTGCCCCACCTCCAACAGCGCCTCTATGCCCTCCGCGGAGAACCGAAAGGCAGGCTGTATCGCAGCCTCGAAGGATGTATCGAACGCCTGAAGGCGGAGTGGCAAACCGCGGGGAACCCCACAGATACACCACAGCGAAGCGACTGAGCGACACACCGGCACACCACAGCCGTCCGCAAGAAACGGAGACAGAGCATGAATCGACGCGAGTTTCTCGTCACCTCCGCTGCGTCCGCAGCATTCGGCGTGACCAACGCCGCCACGCCCGATGAAGAGAAGGCACAAATGCGGGGCGATCGCAGACGCCGTACAGCCTATTTCAACGACGCCCGCCATTACTGGCTATACGCCTTTCAGCCACCTATGGGTCTCGAAGAAGCGTGGCGGCCAATCGACGAACTCGCTGGCACCTCGATCAACACTTTCATCTATGGCGTCGAAACCGAGGGGCTTTGGAGCAATACGAAAGTGGGTGTACGGGCCGGATCGCAAAACCGGCCGTTTCGCTCGGCGCACGGCTGGCGCGCCTGGCATAACATGCAGAGCCTCATCGACCGCGGCCTCGACCCGCTCCAAGTACTGATCGACCGTGCCCACGAACGTGGCCTTGAATTCATCACGAGCATGCGCCTTGGAGGCGGACCGCGGGACCCGCGTTACTACATCGGCGTCGAAGGCCCTGCCGCTGGGGGTGGTGGTCCCCTCGCTCGCAATCACGACTTCGCACATCGTCAGGTGCGTGATGCACGCTTCGCATGGCTTGAGGAGCTGGCGGACTATCCGGTGGAAGGCATCGAGCTCGACTTTGCGTTCACCCCGTACTACTTCAAGCCAGCGGCGATCGCCTCGCAGACCTCGGTAATGACTGATTGGGTGCGACGCGTCGCCGAAATGGTCAGGCGTAAGAGTCATGGAAAGTCGCGCGTCGTCGGGGCGCGTGTCTTTCCGACACTCGAAATGAATCGTGCACTCGGACTCGACGTCGACGCGTGGCTTCGCGATGGCCTCGTGGACTACGTCGCACCGCTCTATTACGGCTACTTTTTTCTCGATCCCGATCTACCGTTTGAATCACTCGCAGCGGCTGCGCACGCGGGAAGCGCTGAGGTTTATCCGGTCCTCCAGCCTTACGTTGTTGACACCAACACTCACGCGACGCCTGCGATGGTCCGTGCCGCCGTCGCGAACTACTGGCATAAGGGAGCGGATGGAATGATCGTCGGTCCATGGTTCTACTGGCCATTTCGCGACGCCGAAAAGGCGATCCTAACGGAAATCGGTGATCCGCGGGAACTGGCCGGCAAGGACAAGCAATACGTCGTCGGCAGGCGTCTCGAGGGCCCAGCGCGACTCGGCTATGACCACTCTCTACCGCTGCGTCTCGAGAAACCAGAGCCGAAAACTCGCCATGCTATCCGCTTCCACGTCGCGGACGACCTGAGCTCCGAACACGTCGGCCGCGTTCGGCTCTGCCTGCGAGTTGACAACCTGGTCACGTCGGACGGGCTCACGCTCGAACTCAACGGCGCCTCACTCGCTGACGAGGATCTCCGCGTCACGACGCACCGATACGAGTTCCTGTGGTTCGAGTACAACTTGGTGCGCGTCCGCCCACGGCAAGGAGAGAACGTACTTGAGGTGACCTTTGTCTCGCGCCCGTCAGATTTCGCCGGCGCGATCTCCGTCGATCAGGTCGAAATCCTTGTCGAGTATTCCCACCCGCGGTCGGCCTACGTGCGCCCGGAAATTCTCTGACGCTCTGCGCTGGAGGCCTGGAAACACAGCCCCTACAGTTGCATGAATCTCTCGCCGGAAGATCTCAGAAGCCCTTGTCCTACGGCTGGGTCAGCCTCGGGAAGATTCCCAACAACCCTGAGCTATACAAGACCAGATACAGATGCGGAGTCAGAGTCAGAGTCAGAGTCAGAGTCAGATATAGATGCGGAGTCAGAGTCAGACCCGACAGTTGCATAAGTTTTCGCAGGAAGGGCTCAGAAACCCTTTCCCTGAGGTTCGATCGGCAGTTGAAGGACGTCGCGGCGGACCTCACGTTTGGTGAGGTTGACGGTGTGCCGTGTTCCCCCTCGCCCACGCACACCCACACGCAAACTCTCACTCAATCGCAATCGCGCACGGTCTTAAGGCGCGTCTCTTTTGCAACGTTGGGGGTCAGATTCAGAGTCAGATGCAGAGTCAGATGCAGACACGGAGTCAGATGCACTGTGCCGGTGCGCCCACGCACTCGCACTCGCACTCGCACTCGCACTCGCACTCGCGCACGGCGCTTGAAGCGCTTCGCTTTTGCAACGATGGGGACAACGTCCAATACGCCCAGCTCAGGCGGCTCCGCCGGTCAAACTCGGGGCTACAGCCACGGCGCGGCGTGTCCCCAATCACAGCCGAAGAGAATCTCCTTCAGTGGTCGACGCGACCGCCGCGTGCCGTCTCGCTCACGAAGCGGCGCCGGTAAACTCTCGGGGTCGGTCGCATAGCCGATCGCGATTCCGGTGACCACTTCGAACCTCTCCGGAATGGAGAACGTCTCACGGGCTCGGTCAGGTAGGATTCCCGCCATCTGATGCACACAGAGTCCGCGCGCCGTCGCCTCGAGCGTCAGGTTGGCGATGGCCAGCCCAAGGTCATGGAAGGCGTGGCGATTGGGCCGATCGTTGCGAGCGAAGAGCACCTCAGCGGCGCCGAGAGCGAGAGCCGGTGCAGCTCGAGCCCAAGACTGGTTCGCTTCAACCAGGCAGCCGAGGACCTTGTCGAATCCCGCCGCATCTTCGTGCGTCGCGACGATGAATCGCCACGGCTGCTCGTTGTAGGACGACGGCGCCCAGCGCGCAGCCTCGAACAGTGACGCCAGGTCTGCTGTCGGGACGCTTCGGTCCGCGAACCCGTACGGGCTCCAGCGTGACGAGATCAGGTCATGCACGGGATGGTCGGTCTGAACGTTCTTGGTCATCGCTCCTCCGAAAAACGTCGAGAGTCCTTGGACTACGGAGTCGGAACTGCCGATAGCCTAACGCAACGGAGGGGGCAGAAGGTAGTCGCATGCTCACTGTGCTCACAGGCGAAGGTCGCACGACTTCATCACCTACCGCCGTGCTTGCGGCGCTGTTTCCTGATACGATCAGTCGGATCAGCCGCCCCCATTCGAAGCAGCAATCCAGAGAGCACCGCTATGCCACTCGATCCAGAAGTCAGCGCTCTACTCGAGCGCCTCGCCGCCGCCAACCTTCCACGCCTTGAAGCGCAGAGCGCTGAAGCCAACCGCGCGCAGGCGGTCCTGGCGTCGCAGGCGATTCCCCGCCCCGATTGCGTCGCTCGAGTCGAAGATGCGGAGGCTCCAGGGCCGGCGAATTCGGTTCCAGTGCGTGTCTACACGCCACGCGGCAGCGGCCCGTTCCCGGCCATCATCTACTTTCACGGTGGTGGCTGGGTGTGCGGCGACATCGACACGCACGATGGCCTCTGTCGCGAACTCGCCGACGTCGCGAGCAGTGTGGTGATCTCGGTCCACTATCGCCGCGCGCCGGAGCATCGGTTTCCTGCTGCCGTCGACGACGCGTTCGCCGCCACCGTGTGGACACACGAGCGCGCTGGAGCTCTTCAAGTCGACCCCGAGCGCATCGTCGTGGCCGGCGACAGCGCCGGCGGCAACCTCGCCGCGGTCGTTGCGCTCATGGCGCGCGATCGTGGTGGCCCCGCACTCGCCTTTCAGGTTCTCATCTACCCAATCACCGACTCCGACTTCACTCGACCCTCTTACAACGAGAACGCCGAAGGATATGGGTTAACACGCGCAGGCATGCAGTGGTTCTTTGAACAGTACGTGTCGTCGCCGGAGGATGCTTCGCACCCCTATCTGTCCCCGTATCGGGCGGAAGACCTCAGTCGACTACCGCCGGCCTACATTCTGAGCGCCGAGTACGACCCACTGCGCGACGAGGCAGAAGCGTACGCGGAGCGATTGCAACAGTCCGGCGTGCAGGTTGCTTGTGAACGCTTCGACGGCATGCATCACGGGTTCATTCGCCAGACGCATGCGCTCAAGCGAGCCCGGGTTGCGATCGATCGCATCGGCGAGGAACTGCGGCGCGCGCTCGGTTGAGGCGACTCCTACCGTTGTCACTCGAGGCGAAACTCGATCGGCAGAACGATCGTGCTGGCGATGGGTTTTCCATCACGTCGCGCCGGTTGAAACGATACGGCCTGCACCGCTTCGACGGCAGCCGCCGACAACTCGTCACAACCTGAAAAGTCGAAAACGCGCACGCTCACGACCGTCCCGATCGGCGACACCTCGACGCGCAGCTTTCCGGTTCCCTCATGACCGCGACGGCGGCAACTGCGTGGATAACGCGGCGCGATCTTGCCGACCAGCGTCACACCGCGCTCAAGACCAGCGGTGCGGGGCGCTTCGCTCGCCGGGTGCGACTCGTCGTGAGCAGGTGCCGAGTGACCTTCCGTCTCGGCAGTACTTGAGGACGTCGAAGCTGTGTCACGCGGCGGCCGCGGCGTCGCCGCGAAGCGCCCCGACAAAAGTCGCCCGGTCGCCGCGGCCGAATCTGAAGCGGCTTCGACGCGATGCGTTCGCTGATTGGGCTCATGGTTGTGCTGGTGTGGTACCCATTCAGCGGTCGCACGCCTGGGCTCCAGCGGCAGGACGGACGACATCTCTGATCGCGGCGTCTCCCTGAGGGGTGGTAGCTGCCGCGGTACGGAATCTCCTTGAGGCAGCGATTCAGGGATCTTCCCTGCAAATGCAGAGGGCACCGGTGGAAGACTTTGTACGGCGGCACGCCGAACCGCTACCGCAGGCGAGTGGTCATCCGCTGATTCCTTCGTCTCCATCGCTCGAAGGAAGTCCTCGACGCGAACGAACTGATCGCGACGCCACGTGACGCGCACCGACGACTCCCCCTTCAGCGATGCAGGAGGAGTCGCCGACGCCTCGGGATCGCCATAGTAGCTGAGCGCCACGAAAATCCCCCCGTGGAGGGCACTCGAGATCGTCACCGCGACGGCAAAGCTCTGACTGACGAAGTAGGAGCGGCTCATGTCCTGTCTATCATAACGTTAGAATCTCCAGTCTGCGCCTAGGATGGCGTTCGTTCCTGGAGCGTTCTGCCCGCTGCCGTGCACCCTGTAGTCGACATCCGTAATGTTCTCAACGGCGGCGAAGAGTTTCAATCCTTCGATGACCTGGGCACCACCTCTGATCGTATAGATCGTATAGCCCGGCGTACCGCCAGGAGGAATCCGCTGCGTGTCGGCTTCGTCGCGCGGCGACAGGCGGTCCTGGTTGTCGACGATCGTCACCGTCGACTCAACCCAGTACTTCCGCTCGGGAGAGTCCCAACGCAACCCGATAATCCCCGTCGCGGGTTGAAGCCGTGACAGCGGTTTGCGCGATTTCGTGCTGCCGATGAAAGTGTCGACTTCGCCTTCCATCCAAGTCACACTGCCGAGCGCCGTGAAGCCGCCGCAAAAATTCCACGCCAGCCCGAGCTCGACGCCGTGCAGAAACCCGTCCCCGGCGTTGTCCTTTGTCACTTCTGGATCGCCATCGATCACGTTGCCGGTCGGAAATCGCACGATCATGCCGTCGATCAACGTGTAGTGGTATGACGCGTAAGTCTCAAGTCCGACCTCCTCGATCCACAATTTGGAGCCCGCTTCGAAGGAGACGAAATCCTCTGGGTCGAGATCCGGAGCCGGTGTTTCCACCTCGCCACTCCGAGCTACGTCGAAGCGTGTCAGGTCTGCCAGGTTGGGAGCGCGAAACCCTTGCGAGACGCCGCCGAAGAGATTCCACTCCTCGAGCATCTCATAAACCAGACGCAAGCTTCCGACGGCGGAGCTGAAGTCCTCATTCAAGTCGCCGAAGTTCGGTGCGCTTGATGGGTCTGGATCGACTTCGTCGGCCTCAGCATGGGCATAGTTGAAGCGGCCTCCAACGATGACCTCCAGACGCTCGACAGGTCGAAACGCGTCCTGGAGGTAGACGCCCAGTAGGTCATAGGAAGCGTCGTCGGCGACAGGCCCGCGGGGACGCACCGATCGCAGAGAACCGTCAGGCTCAAACTCCTTGAAGAACGAATCGACCTCGTCGTGGTAGTACTCCACGCCGTAGGTCAAAGTGCCGATCGGCGCGGGACTCTCAAACTGCACCCACGAGCCGAAGGTTCCGTCCCGAAACCCTTGACGGCGCTTGCGGGCGTTACTGCGCACACGCACCTCGATCTCTTCCTGTTGCTGGTACGATGTGCTGAAGCTGACGCGGGAAAGCCAGTCGGCCTCCGGCTGCCAGTGTAGTTGGGCGTACCCGAGGTGCCTGATCTGATCGAGGTCCCGCTTGAAGTCGGTGCCGATCGTGGTGCCGCGGAAGCTCTTTGAGAAGATCGTCGAGTGCGTTCGCGGCACGTCGTCTTGGTCGACGCGCTGGAACGCCAAGACCAAATCGAGATCGGGTCGCAGCCGCACGATCGTCTTCACGTCGGCATCGAAGTCCTCGTAGCCCGTGTTTGGCATCTCACCGATGTCGCGACCACCGGAGAGGTCGCCAAAGTCCTTGTACGTCACTCCGCCGAGGATGCCGACATGCGTCCCGTAGGCGGCATCGAGCTCGGCACGACTTGCGTGCGAATTTTCAGCGCTGGCGAAGCGGTAGTAGATGCGGCGGCCCCAATCGAACGCGCCGTTCGCGGCGTCACCTTCGCGCAGGGGCTCTCGACTCCGCGTCGTCACGCTGACAGTACCGCCGATTGCGTCGCTGCCGTAGAGCACCGAGCTCGGCCCCTTCACCACCTCGAGGCGGTCGATCGTCAGTGGATCGACAGTGTTCCAATACTGATTTGGGCCTTCGCGAAAAACCGCGTTGTTGAGCCGAATGCCATCAATCAAGAGAAGAGTTCGCTGGCTGGTGAAACCGCGAATGAATGGCGACCCCTGACCGTGACCGGTTTTTTGGACCAAGACGCCCGGGGTCTCGCTCAGCGCTTCGGGTAGCGTTCTGGCAGCACGTTCCGACGAGAGCGTGTTGCCGTCCAAAACGTCTACCGTGTACGGCACGTAGAAGTTCTGCTCCTCGATGCGCGTCGCCGTGACGACGATTGGGTCAAGAAGGCCGGCGCCGTCGTCGCGAGCATGAGAGCCATCCCGCCGCGCGTTCGTGTCGTCAGCGTCGTCCGTCGCCTGGGAGCCGATGGCGTCTTCTTGCACAACCTCGAGCGGCGGCTCGGCAGAGTCGGCTGGATCTGCCTTGGAGTCGTCGGCGAAGAGAAAGTCCACGCGCGGGGCGAAACAGCTGGAGACGAGGAGAAGGGGAACGACGATTTGTCCAAGCCGTACGGGCTTCCGCGGCCCGGGAAAAGTCTTGAGCATCGAGTCTCTTTCAGCGCCTCAAGGTCGAGTCCTAGGAACTGCCGGCTGATGTTATAGAGCGTCGACGCGCACGTAACACGAAGTATTTCTCCAAACGTTCCATCATCGCGTTGGTCGGCATTGGAGCCACAGTGTTCTGTTCGCGTGCGACGGAAGTTCGGTCGCCCGCGTCTTGAGCGTCCCCCGGGTGTGAAGCCAAGTTCGTGGCCCCGTTTCAGGCGTCTGCAATACAGAACCGCAGTTCGGAGCGCGCCATGTTCAGAGAGGGTGCTGGTCTCAGACTCGTCAAACTGTGCCTTTGGCTGGCGCTGATCGGCCCTACGACGACGGTGCGGCTCGCTTTTCGCGCGGCGCGACGAGCGATCCCTCCTTCGGGCGGCCTGCCGGTCGATGAGAGCGCCGAAAGCGCGCCGATCGTCCCGCCCATCGCGTAGCTTGACGACGTCCGCGCCGCGATCGTGCACCCGTCAGCGCTGTGTTCGCGCGCTCGCGCAGCAGTTTAAGTGGTCGCACGTGCCCCCTCTCTCAGCTTCAGAGTGTTCCTGGGGATTGGCTGCCGTGGTACCATCGCTGCTTCTCACGACGCCAACAGGTACGCAAGATTTCAGCCCGAAGGAGCTCCCGATGGAGCCGATCCCACGCCGGACGACGTTCGTCGGCATCACCCTAACTTTCTTGATGCTGCACTGCGCCGCGGTATTCGTTCAGAGCGGTTGTGACGGCAAGTCCGCGTCGCACACCTCTCAGGAAGACGCCAGCAACACGGTTGAATCCGTTGGCGCTGAGACGTCCAGCGACGCCATCGAGACGCGAGGCGCGCCGGCAGGTGACGATGTGATCGCAACGCCCGAGGCGACCGCGGCTGCCGCGCCGCGTCCAAAGCCTCCGGAGATCCACGCCGGCAGCGACTGGTCGAAGAACATCTCGCCGTGGCTCAAAACATCTCCCTGGTGGCAGTCGACCCCCGAAAACCCAAGCCCGCGAGTCGGCGGCGAGAACGGCCCGTTTTACGTCGCACACTCCCGCGCTGCGCCGCGCTTGCCAACACCGGCACGCCTCGTGCTTTGGTGGGAGAAAGCTCCGGAAGCACTCAAACGACTCGCGTCCCGCCCCTACAGCAACATCCATCCACAAGACTACGTCGGCCCGGAAGCGTGCGGCGAGTGCCACGCCGAACAGTACGAATCGTGGTCACAGCATCCGCACCGCTGGATGAATACAGAGGCGACGACGGACACCATCAAAGGTGACTTCTCAGGCGAGGCATCGATCTCCTACCTCGGTGGCAAAGCGACGTTCTACAAGACGGCAGAAGACTACCGCATGCGCCTCGAACGCGGCGACGTCCGCCGTGTCTACCGCATCAGCCAGACGATCGGCTCGCGTTTCTTTCAGTACTACGTCGGTGTGCAGATCGAGGGCCCGCCAGCAAGCACCAATCCAATCGACCGGGTCGATCACGTGCTCCCGTTTGGCTACTGGCTCGACGAGAAGGAATGGGTGCCGGTCGTCCACATTGACGAGGAGTTGCCCGACGGCAAGCGTGCAGACCCATACGACGGCGCTGATCACGACGACGCATTTTTCCCTTACTACACCTGCAACCACTGCCACACGACGTTTCCGCTCGGGGATATGTTCATCCGCCACCCGCGGCTTCTCGGTCGTCACACGCCGATGGCACTGCATTGGTATGCTTCACGCTACCTCGAACAGGCTCGTCCGGAAGTTTTAGCGGCGCGCGCGGTCAGCGACTTTAAAGATGCCGACGTCGGCAGGATGTTCGCCAACATCGAGCAAATGGATGCCCGGCGCTACGCCTCAACTCTCGGCGTCAGCTGTGAGGCATGCCATCTCGGCGGCCGGGCGCACGCCGAGGAGAAGCTGGAGAAGCCGCTCTTCGTACCGGTTAGTCCCAACCTTCTGCTCGAGTCGTTTGGACGCCGCCTCTCTGGGGGGCGCACACACGCCAACGTCAATTGGGTCTGCGGCCGGTGTCATTCGGGCAACCGTCCGCAGTACGCCAACGGTATGTCGACGTGGAACTCGACGGAGTACTCCGACGCCATGCTCGGTGCTTGCTACTCGCAGCTACAGTGTGTCGACTGCCACGACCCACACACTGCGACGGGAGCGAAGTGGTCGCGCTCTCCGGACGAGGATGATGAGCTCTGCCTCAAGTGCCACAGCGACACGCTGGGCACACCCGCGGCGCGGCAGGCGCACACTCATCACGCGGGAGGCAGCAGCGGCAGCCGCTGCATGAACTGCCACATGCCGCGCCTCAACGAGGGGCTCCAGGATCTCGTGCGCACGCATACGATCTACTCGCCGACCGAACGCAGCATGATCGAAAGCAATGAGCCCAACGCGTGCAACATGTGCCACACCGACAAGAGCATCAACTGGACTTTAGGATACCTCGCCGACTGGTACGGCGCCTCCTATGCCGAAAACCTGCTGGCCGCCAAATACCCGCGCCGTGACGAACCGGCTGCACTCGGTTGGCTCGCGAGTGACCACGAACATGTTCGCCTGGTGGCAGCTGATGTCCTAGCACGCACGGACGCGCGATGGGCTTTACCACTGTTGATCGGGGCTCTCGACGACAAATTCCTCATCAATCGCCAGTTCGTCGCCCGCGGCCTGGAAAAGATGCTCGGGATCAAGCTCGCCGATCACGGCTACCGTTTCTACATGACACCCGATGAGCGGGGCGGTCCGATCAAGCGGCTTCTTCAGATGTTGACATCGAAGTCGCCGTAGTCCGACCCCACAAAGAGGAATCTCCTCGTCGTGGCTTCATGCATGTCGCCGATCACGCTGGCGGCCAACTTGACTCGATGTGGTTCACGAAATGCTCGATCGTGGCTTCGTGATCGCCAGCGTAGAAGAGAATCACGGAATCTTGGTGCGCCCACTGGCCGGGCTCGAGACGGTCGATCGGCAGCGATTCGCTGTGGAGACAGCGAAGAATGCTGTCGTTGTTGTTGAACAGTTTCTCGAGGTTGCGCGAAGCGATGGCCACGCAGCCGTTACCAGCGAAGTTCTCGGCTATGAGGAGTGCGCTATGCGCAGCCTGCGGCATGATTGCGCTCGGGAAAGGCTGCGGCACGATCGTACGTTCGTCACGCAGACCCTGGCGAAGGAACCAGACTCGGCGTGGATCGGGCGACTGATCACGCTCGACGCCGTCAGTCGTCATCCAAACTCCGTCCAGGTTCGCCCACACGCGGCTTCCTCGCAAGGAGATGAACTGCGGCGCGTTCACAAGATGAAAGCACGTTTGGGTGTTGAGTTGGTGGAGAGTCTGCTCTCCCGTGTTATGGAACGTATGGCGATACCAGAGACATGATCTTTCGGGATCCGGCGTCAGCGTCGACACAACGTGGAAACCAGAGAAGTCCCGTCGCGTGACCCACCGCCCGCGCTCGTCCTGCGTGAAGTGCTGCTCTGCGTCATCCCCCCAGTTGCCCCAAAGCTTTTCACCACCGCCGTAGACAGTCTCCGGCAGCCACAAACCAAACTCGTTTCCCGGCCAGTCCGCAACTTCGATCGCCAGGAGCGTGCATCCTCTCGGACGATGGAGGTCGTACTTGCGGTTGAGAACGCGAATACGAAACCGCTCCTCACTCGCTCCAACCCGTCGACGTCTCAAAGGTGCACACCCGGTTGCTGCCCATGCTGCCAGTCCTGCGCTCGCGGATCGAACAAGCATCGTCCGCCGACTTATGGCGAGGTCGCTGCGCTGATTCATTGTCAGGCTCCTTGACTCCGGCGCACCACACTTGCGGTCGCGTTCCCTGCGACGAACTCGATCGCCGAGAGTAACCGATGCGGAAGGGGGCGTCGACATCTCGCCGAGCAGAGCGAGAAGGAGGCGGAGACGGAAGCGGAGGCAGAGACAGAGGTGGATACAGCGGCAGAAGCCGAGTACTCCGACTCCCACGCACTCGCACTCGCAATCCCACACTCTTCCAAGTCCGAATAAGCACGCGGCACGAGCCGGCTACTCAAGGCGGCGCCCACGCCCGCGCGCGGGGGTCACTTGGAGACAGCCGCCGCACCGAGCGCATGAAGACGGCCGTCGGCACTCGAGACGAGAACCTCGGGGAGGCCGTCGGCGTCCAGATCGGCGATGACTGGCGCGCCCACCTCGCTACCAAGGTCGAGGCTCCAAAGCATCTCCACGTGTCCATTTGTCTCCTGCAGTGCATAGAGCTTGCCGTCGCCGGCGCCACACACAAGTTCCACGCTTCCGTTCCCATCGAGATCGAGCGAGGCGAAGTCGCTGACTGGAGGCGGTAGGCGAAAAGTCCAGCGTACACCACCACTGCGATTGGCGTCTCCCCGTGACTCTGCGGGTGGGCAAGTCGGACACTTCTTCGCGGTTGGCTGAGCGTCAAACCCGCGCAGCAGTCCGTCCTTCTGCGTCGTGACGATTTCGAGCGTGCCGCTGGCGTCAAGGTCCGCAAAACCAGCCATCGCAGCGTGGGTCGTATCGCGAGTGAGTCCGTAGTGCCAGCGTGGCGTGCCGTCCGTTTCGGTCACGAGTGTGAGGGCGTAGGCCCCGTTGTGAAACACAAGTGGCGAGCCGCGGCCGGTGAGGTCGGCGACAACGGGGACAGCGTACGCTCCCCAATGTCCCGGCACAGCTGCAGTGATCACAGTGTTCGGCGTCACCGTACGATTGTCTCGAACGCTGATCACCTCGTACCAATTCTCCGACGAGGCGATGAGATCGTCAGCGCCGTCGCCATCGACGTCGTGAACGGCGGTCGGAAGGTGAAGGACAAACGTCGTCGAAGGGACTCTCTCGGGGCCGAGGAAGTCTCGTTCCCACAGCTGCGCGCCATCTCTCCCATCATAGGCGACGACGCGCGTGTTTTGAAAGGCGACGCGATAGCGCACGACGAACCAGCGCCCGCCGTCCTGCCCCAGACGACCGGAGGGCCCGAGTGTAGCCTCGGTGCAGCCCTCAGGAGGTGAGATTTGCAACCGACGCTGCCCCGCCGCGTCGACGGTGACAACGTTCGCCCGAGCGCGATCTTCACCGGAGAGCACGAGCAACTCGTTGGTGTCACTGCCGTCGAGATCCGTTAGTGAAGCACCGTTCACTGGAGGCGTCTGCGGAGCAACGACTCGTCGATCGGCGCCGTCCGGTGCGTAGCTGACGTAGGCGCCAGACGCCTCACGCACGAAAATGCGCCGCGCGCCTCCGTGTCGTCCTACGAGCGGTGGCGGGGCGCGATACTGCTGCTGATGCGGAAGCGTGTAAGTCGTGCTCGACTTTCCGTCCGCTCTGATCGTCAGTTCGCGACCGTTCCACGCGTAAGGTTTCGGAGGTCGCGAAGAATTGCCCAGCACTTCGTGCGTCTCGATCGTCCCGCCGAATTCGAGCGTCCCCGCCGGGACCAGACGACAGCCGACGACATCAGCCCCACGCCGCATGAGGACGAACTCCGATCCGTCTTTCAAGCGCCAGAGCGGCATATTGCGGCGCGTCACTCTCGCTCCGACAGCGCGCGCCAGGTGCCCCTCGGACGGCTCCGGGATCGTTAACGGCTCTACACCAAAGCCTCGCCAACGATCGACGAAGCGGCCAGCGATCCAGTTGGAGATGCGAAGCGCACCATCACCCTCTCGCAAAAACACCTCCAACCTGCCGTCGCCATCCAAATCGTCAACTGCGATGACGCTCAAGCCCGGCTGATCAAACACGCGATGGCCGTCAGAAGCTCGAAACATCGTCAAGTAGGTCTCTCCATCGTCGTGCTCGTTGGTGACTGCGGCGAGAATCTCGATATCGCCATCGCCATCAAGGTCGACAAATGGATCGGGAGCGGCTCGCTCGATCTTCACTTTCTTTTGGTACTGGTTTTCGTCATCGCCGACGACGCGCTTCCACCGACTCACCGCCTTCGTGCCGTCTTGCGTCACCACCTGCACGCCGGGAAGCATCGGATTAATCATCAGGAGAGAAGGAAGCTCTCCGGGTACGAGCGGCATCGCAGCGGTTGCCGCCCAATACGTCCGTATCTGCGGCCCCCAGATCGACTGCATGATCTTCTTGCCGGAGCGCAAGTCGTAGACCCACAGCTGTTCGTGAGACACCATGACCATGTCCTCATCACCGTCGCCGTCCATGTCGGCGAAAAGGTGAAGCGGAGCGTAGATCGTCCCCACCTCGTCGGCGTGAAAACGCAGCGTCGGCGTTTCGAGCCCCTTCTCGAAACTCCAGAGGTAGCCGAAACCGCGCATGCCGTCGCCGCCGAACGTGGCCACAGGATCGCCACTCCACCAGGCGCAGAGCTGATCGCCACGCACGCCTGCCAGGATCTTTCCGAATCGCTCATAGCGCCCAAACACGTTGCGAGTCGTGTAGAGAAGCGTCGTCTTTCCGTTGATCCCACTGATCAAGTAGGTCCGGTGCTCGGTGCCCGTCGAGGCACGCACGAGAAGACCGCGCGTGCCGTCTCCTGCGAAGTCGTGGATCACGTCGACGTTTGGATGAGAGAGAGGAGGTGTTTCCCATAGCCGGCCGCCGCGGATGTTCTGGCACACGAGTCGATCGGCAAGGACTCGGAGGAGCTCGTCGTGGCCATCGCCGTTCAAGTCCTCAAACCGTACGCCCTCGGCGGGGACGCGCGGACCGCCGAGCTCGACCGTCCAGCGCCGAGACGGCGCGTGCGCCAGCCCGCCGCGAAGCGGAGAGAAGCCGGTCAAGCCGCCATCTCGTCTGTAGGCTGGCCAATCCGAGGCTGGGACGATCAACGCCGGACCCTGGGCGAGGTCGTTGCTCGTACGGTCGGGTGCGGCCTTTAGGATCAGGGCAACGCTGCCGTTCGCCACCAACCAGACGCTGACCAGCCCAGCACGAACGACAGGCGAGAGTGATCTTTTCATGGGCGTTAAGATTCAACAGGCGCCGATTCTCGACGTGGCGACGCGCACCCCCGAGTCGGCATCGGTTGACGAGAGGCAACGCACGCCACACAATCTACACCTCGAAACTTTTCGATCATACCTCGTTCTCCGGAGCTCGTCATGTCGACACGTTGCCACGGTCTGTCCATCTTACTGATTTGCGCGCTCGTCTGGTCTCCTTCGGTTGCGACCGAGCCGAAGGTCGAGCGTCACGTCGTCGTCTACGGTGAAGAGGGAAAGTTCGGTGGCTGGCCGGCGAATCACGGCATGTGGATGTGGGGAAACGAAATTCTCGTCGGCTTCAGCACTGGGATTCACAAGGACCTCGGCGAAGAGAGACACAACATCGATCGTGAGAAACCGGAGCACCACGTGCTCGCGCGCAGCATGGACGGTGGTGAGACCTGGGCGATGGAGTATCCGCAAGACAAGGGCATGCTGGTCAACGCTGGAGGCATGCGTCACGGCATCACGGATCCAAAGCACAAGGAGATGGATCCAGTCCCGATCACGACCCCCATCGATTTCGCGCATCCGGACTTCTGTATGACGATGCGTTTTGCGACCATCCACGACGGTATGTCTCGACTCTACTATTCCTACGACCGCGGACACAATTGGCGCGGCCCGTTCCAGGTGCCAAGTTTCGACCAGCCGGGGATCATGGCGCGGCCAGAGTACATCGTGAACGACAAACGCGACTGTCACGTTTTTCTCACAGCTTCGAAAAAGAACCGGAAGGAAGGTCGCGTGTTCAGCGCGCGCACGACCGACGGTGGAGTGACGTGGAAATTCCTGTCGTTTGTCGGCCCAGAACCAAACGGTTTCTCGATCATGCCATCCACCGTCCGTCTTTCGCCGAGTGATCTTGTTATGACGACGCGTCGCCGCGAAGGCCCTGGCGAAGACAAGCACCGCTGGATCGATACGTGGAAGTCGAAAGACAACGGCGCAAGCTGGACGTTCATCAACAACGCTGTTGATGACGTGGGCGAGGGCAATCCGCCGTCAATGCTGCGCCTGGAGGACGGGCGCCTCTGCGTTACATATGGCGTCCGCAAAGCTCCCTTTGAAATGCAGGCAAGATTTAGCAGTGACGCGGGCGCAACCTGGTCGGAGCCGTTCGTGCTCAAGACAGACGGAGGCGGCCGCGATCTCGGCTACCCACGCACACTACAGCGCCCCGATGGAAAACTAGTCACGACCTACTACTTCTATCCCAACGACAATCCTTACCGCCGAATCATCGCCACGATCTGGGATCCTGGAACGCCGTAGACTCCCACCGAAGGGAGCCTCCGCAGATCGCGTTCAGTCCTTGCCTTCGGCATGAGCATCACGCAGCAGCTCGAGCACTCGATCTTCCGCGACGCTCATCGGGTGTGCCAGCACCTCCGTCCAAAGCTGCTGCAGACGCTTCGTCGAGTTGTCGCTGTCGACGGTCCACTCCTTGACGAAGCTGCCCCCCTTGATGTCGTCGACGAAGTTCTTTCTGGCTTGCTCGCGCATTGAATCACTGATGAGGTTTTTCGCTCGAGTGAACGTGCCGTACTGACTCGTCGTCGAATGGAATCTCATCTGTTTGAAGAACCCGTAGCTCGCCATCAGCCCCATGATCTCCGCTGCCTCGCCCGACGCGTAAAGCGTCATGATGACCGCTTCCGGCGAGTATCCATGCTCGACAGCAAGTTCGAAACACTCCACAAGCCACGCAGTCAGACCTGGCCAAACGACTTGCTCGGTGAAGAGATTGAGGTGCGCCTCGTGCAAAAATGATGACTCGTAGACGCCGACGCGAGTCAGCCCCATGCCTTTGCAGAGCGCCAATACCAACTCACGAGCGTCGCCCGAGACGTCTCGTTCGACCGCAAACTGGCCCACGACACCGCTTCCCCGCTCGAAGAGAGTCCGGACCATATTGCCGGGCATCATCGGTGCAATCATCACCGCGTTCGCAGTCAACGGCGGTTTGATGATCCCGTACCCGACGTTGTATCCACTCCCCCAGCAAAGTGTGTTGCCAGCTTCGATCCCGGGAAGTATTTGCTGATCCCAAATCGAAGGCATGCATTCGTCGGTTGTCAGGACGAGCAGTACGTCGCCCTGAGCTGCGGCCTCAGGAATCGTGAGAGGTCTCCAGCCCTCCTCTACGGCCAAGTCGCGGTACTCGTCCTCGCGGTTGCCAACGACAACGCTGACGCCGCTATCACGCAGATTGAGCGCCTGCGCTCGTCCCTGGTTTCCGTAGCCAAGAACCGCAACCGTCTTGCCTTCAAGAGGCGTCAACGACGCATCGGATTCGTAGAGAAGCTGCATTCTTCAACCTTTCGCGCTGGACGGTTTGGTGTTCACCTTGACAGCCTGTTGAGATTCTTTCCTGACACAGGTTTCACGACACATCGACAATGCGTGCGCTCGCATCGCGAATCAGCATGATGGCGATTGATCCCTGCGCGTCAGCCGACATATAACAGTACGCAGCTCACAACTGCAACTCAGCGCGGTGGCAAATCGCGCCGTCGATGACTCAAGCAGGGATCGTGAATCAGCACCAAACCTCAGCGACTCAGGGAACGCGCTCGCAACGAGACCTGCTCGAGATGGCGAGCTGCTATCTCCCGGGCGGCACGATCGGGAATCTCATGCCGCCAGCGTCCACCACGTTTGTGGCTCGCGAAGGCAAAGGGGCGTACCTATGGGATGCGGACGGTCATCGCTACATCGACTGGTTGATGGGGTCCGGCCCGATGATCCTCGGTCATGCCGCTCCGGCGGTCGTCGCGGCCGTCAACGAGGCGGCCCAGCGCGGGAGTAGCTTCTTCGCCACCGCGGTAGAGGCGATCGAGCTCGCCGCGGTGTTGGTCGCCGCTTTTCCGTGCGCCGAAAAAGTCCGCTTCACCACGAGCGGCACGGACGCGTGTTTTCAGTGTCTGCGCGTCGCGAGGGCGTTTCGTAAGCGGGACAAAGTGATGAAGTTCGAGGGCGGCTACCACGGCATGAGCGACTATGCGCTCATGAGCGTGGCCGCAACCAAAACTCCCGAATTCCCGAGACCTGAGCCGTGCTGCGCTGGGATACCGCGGCCGATCGAAAACACGGTGCTCATCGCCCCGTTCAACGATGCAACAGCGGCGACGCAACTCATTGAGAAGCATCAGGACGAGCTCGCAGGAGTCATCGTCGAACCTCTGCAGCGCCTCCTCACGCCGCAGCCAGGGTTCTTAGAAAACCTTCGTGAAGTCACACAGCGCTGCGGAGTGCCCCTGATTTTCGATGAGGTCGTGACGGGTTTCAGGCTCGCCTACGGAGGCGCGCAGGAATACTACGGAGTCGTTCCCGACCTGTGCGCCGTCGGCAAGATCATGGGAGGAGGATTCCCTCTCGCAGCCGTCGTCGGTCGTAGCGAAATCCTCTCGGTCTATGACCAAGACACGTCCGCACCTGAAGACTACGTACAGCATGTCGGCACCCTCAACGCCAATCCCGTTGCATGCGCCGCCGGCCTGGCGACGCTGAGCGAGCTACGAAAACCGGGGACCTACGACCGGCTGCACGCGGTAGGACGCCGCTTGCGCCTGGGACTCGAAGAAGCTTGCGCAGCGGCTGAGCTCGACGTTCAAAGTTCAGGGGAGGACGTCATCTTCGATCTTTTCGTTACGGATCGTCCGGTGCATACCTACCGCGACCAACTGCGATGCGACATGGAAATCATCGATCTGCTCAACCGCGGCCTGCTCAAGCGCCAAGTCTTGAAAGGTTGGCCACAAAAGTACTATCCCTCACTCGCACACACCGACGACGATGTGGACGAAACCGTGGCCGCATTCGCGGCTGCACTCTCAACCCTGAAACGATAGCTCACTGTTTCGATTGAGTTTCGAGAATATAAAAGAGAAGTTTTCCATGAACGCTGAGAGTCTTCGCCAGGCACGCATCGACCTCGCTGCGATTTTCCGCTGGTCAGCTCGATTGGGCCTGAGCGAAGGCATCTGTAATCACTTCAGCTTCGCTCCCGATGCCGACCATTTCCTGGTCAACCCCCGCGGCTATCACTGGTCGGAGCTGACAGCCAGTCGTCTTCTTCTCGTTGACGCTGATGGAAAAGTACTAGAGGCGGCTGACCCACGCGACGACGTGGAGCCAACCGCTTTCTTCATTCACTCACGGGTCCACCTCGGTCTCCCACAGGCGCGGTGTGTTCTCCATACACACATGCCCTACGCGACAGCGATCACTTCTTCGGTTGACGGCAAGCTGCAGATGGCGAGCCAGAACGCCGTGAGGTTCTTTGACAACATCAGCTACGAGGATCGCTACGAAGGACTCGCGCTCGATGCCAGCGAGGGGGAACGCATCTGCCAAGCGCTGGGGGACAAGCACATCGTCTTTCTTGCCAACCACGGCGTCGTGGTCGTCGGCGACTCGGTCGCCAAGGCATTCGACGATCTCTATTATTTGGAGCGGGCCTGCTACCTTCAGCACTTGGTCCAGTCGGCGGGTCAAGAGTTGAAGGTGGTCGACGATGAAGTGGCGCGCACGGCCGCGAAGCAGTTTGCGGACGACCCGGAGCTGGCCTCGGGGCACCTCGAAGCGATTCGGCGCGTTTTGGATCGAGAAGAGCCCGAGTATGCTTTGTAGATAGGCTGAGCCGCCGGAGCGGAGACAGAGACGGAGACACGCTCACGCAAACGCTCATACTCACCCTCGCTCAATCGCCATCGCACGCGGCGTCGAAGCTCTTCTCTCATGCAACAATGGGGACAGAGACGGAAGCGGAGACAGAGACGGAGACCGAGGCGAACCAACGTCGCGTACTCTAACACGACTGACGCCCCATACGCATATGAACAAGGCCTTTGTAAAAGATCCCGAACCGGGAGAACCGCGCTGTCCCGCGCCCAAGGGCTGCGGTGGACTGGGATCTCCTGTCTCGCGCGTGACCCTCGTGTCGCAGCTGCCCGAAGTGCTGGCAGGCAAGTTCTCCGAGTCGGCCTACTACTGCGCGAATCCGAGCTGTCAAGTCGCCTACTTCGATACCTGGGGAACAACGGCAGAACGCTCTTCGCTCTCGGCGGCAGCCTATCCAAAGAGCCCCACCGCGCCGGTGTGCTCATGCTTTGGTTTCACCGCTGACGAGGTTCGCACAGCTGCGGAAGCTGGGCGCAAGGACATCGTGCGCGACATGGTTTTGAAAGCCGAGGGAGATGACGCCCAGTGCGAAACGAAAGCGCCAAGTGGCTCATGCTGTGCCACAGAAATCCGCCGGCTCTTTCTGCACCATCTGCGTCTTGAGTGATGCGTCCCCACGCCGTGTTGGACGCGCGCAGAAGGCTCTACTCACTTCATGGCCCGCTCGAGCTGCTTCAGGAAAATCGGGCCACGACGCGCGGCGAACGCCAGCATGCCTTCGACGCTCTTTGTCCACTGCTTCATCGTGCCACCGTAGAGCTTAAGCTCGACCTCGACGCCACCACGAACTTCCTGCGCCAACGCTCTGATGCGCTTACTGACCTCGGCTTCGCTGAGCGTCGTGCTCAGAAGAAGTCGCGCACGCTTACGAAAATACCGCTGAAACTGTACGCTGCCCCACAAACCTTCGAACAGCTCAGCGATGCCCCCGCGCCGTGAACGAACGAATCTAACGGCATCGGCTGTAAATCCTGCCGGCTCAAGGCCGATTGCGTACTCGGCATCCCAACACATGAAGAACCACTTAGCGTCATCTGCGCGTTTGCGCGCGACATACCAATTGTTGTGCGGCCAGTCAAAATTCTGTCCCCACATGTTGAGGATCAGATAGTCGACAAAGCGCTCTATGTCGACGTCACTTCGAAACCGCTTGAGCCTCCTATCCTTGCTGAATTCACCCCGCTTTGCCCGCTCGCGCAAGTCCATCCAGTCTTCGGCACTTCCTGCTTGGACGTCGTCTCGAGTCATGATCAAATCCCACTTCGACTTTCCGAGGCGACGGTTCAAGAACTTTTGATCAATGCGCTCGGTGACGTTGAAAAGTCCACGCGGTCGCCGATTGACGTACAAGAGACACCACGTTCCACGCGCCGCGACGGCTCCCATATCGCCGTGTAGGTCCCGTATCAGCTGATCCCGAAGATACGTTGCTCGAGCTCGTCGATCCGATGGAAGAAAAACGCAGTCATCGAGCCCAGCGCGCAACACGAGCTTGTCGACCTTGGCGTCTTCTCCATCAGGAAAAAGAGGATAGTCCAACGACTTCTTCCCATACGCACCGCGAAAGTAGACGCGGTACGATTTCTTTCGATCCATGTCGCCGCGCCGGCCGTACCCACCGTGAAGGCGCAACCCACACTCGGTCGCGAAGCCGAGTTTGCCGTCAGCTTCGATCAATTCCAGGTGCGCACGCCGCTCCGATGCTCGTCCCCGTGCCTCGTCGCTGTCGTGGACCAGTGAGTAATCTTCCGGGTCCATTGTGATCGATAGAATGCGAAACTTTGGTACCGATGAGCCGACGAAATACGTCTTCGACACCACTGGACCTGATCTTTCGCGCCCGACAAACGACGCAGCGCGCAGCACGGTCGTCTTTCTGAGCGCCAGCGGCTCCTCGTACTTCCGGCTCTTCGCGTCAGGCAACGACCCGTCCGTGGTGAAGCGGATGTCGTAGCCCTCCGGATGTTTCAGCCCCATGGACACTTCCACACGACGATCATGGCGAGACGCAGCCGGCTCCATTCTGACCCGACCGGCACGTGTTTGCTCATGCGCAACGGTGTGATTCTTTGCGCCGGCAGTCGGCGTCAAAAAGAAGCGCCACTCGCCGTTCGTCGTTCGTCCGTACGAATGATCACGCACCTGTTTTGGGTATTCGACATGTGCAATCCGCTCGCCGTCTGGGCCACTGAGCAGCAGATGTCCTCCCTCCTTCTTGAGCTTGAAGGTGGCGTGAAGATTCTGTCGCAGCACGCCGAGCTCCGGCCGAAGCACGAGGTCGCTACTACTCGGGCTGATGTTCAACGCGGCGATCGCCAATACGTTCTTCCCTCGACGAAGTACGCTTCGTTTGAGATCGAAGACTTCGGGGACGCCGGACTCTCGCCGCGCCGTTGCCCGCGATCGCGAGCTGAGTTCATTCGGCGCATTTGCGGCGGCGACGCGCCGACCGTTCAAGTAGGCGACGAAACCATCGTCATAATCGATGCGTAAAGCGAGTCGTCTTGCAGCAGAAAGATTCTTGATCGTGAATCGTCGCCGCACAAAAACGACACTCGCACCGTCACGAAGGCGTGTTGGATGCGCATGATCAGGGCCGTACCCGAACCCCGAACGCCCGCTGCGAAAGCGCCGATCATCGAAGCCCAATGAAGTCCACTTGGCCGGTAGAGGGCCACGGAGTGCACGGCCATCGACGTAGCGCCACTTCACTCCCAAAGGCAGAAGGGTCGGCTCGAAAAGACGACTCCGACTGTCGTTGTCATCGCCGCTGGCTCGTTCAGCTGATGCAGCTCGATTCTTGCCGGACAGCCATACGACCAGGTAGCCCCCGGCGCCCAACGACACGGAAGGGAAGACCCATTTACGCGCCTCATTGATGTCGTCGGAAAGAGCACAATCCTCAAGATCGATCCTCCGGTCACCCCGATTGTGAAGCTCAACCCAGTCAGTACTACGGCCGAATTCGTCGCGGTTCGTGAAGCGGTTGGAGGTCAAAAACTCGTTGATCACCACAGAGCTGTAATCGCGTGCTGAGGGCTGCGCAACCGTGACCTGGCCGACCATGACCAAAATGGGCGCAACGATCCAACAGAAACGACACCGCTTCAAGTCCACAGCAAATCAACCCCCGGCATCAGTTCAGAGTTTCTTGTCCAATCGGCGTAAGGCATGACTGCCACGCAACCGCCGCGGCGTGGCGAGGCTTCGAGTAGACAGGAAACCTGGCGCCGTTTAGTCTAACCTCTTCCCTCAGCGTAGGCCAATTCGGGCGGAGCCGCCACCTCAGACTTCGCGAGCTTTTCTCGTACTGCTCGCACCATCCCGCCCCCACCAACCGACCCACACAGTTCTTGCGGAGAATGTCATGAAACGCCGCTGCCGATTCGATCTTTTCGTGATTTGCTTCGTAGCGACAGTCAAACTCACCCTGGCGGCCGACACGATTAGAATCGAGACGCAAATGTTGCCGCCTGACTGGGCGTTACTCGAGCGCGAGCTCCTGCGCGCGCACGTACCGGCATGCGAGGAGTTCTTCGAGCGCTACTTCGACGAACGCGGATTTTTGCTTTGCGTCGAACGTTGGGGGGGCGATGACGGTCCGGACGACGCGATCGAGAACTTGACGCATTGGCCGATCTTGCACGCCCTCGGCGCGTCCGACTCCATTCTCACGATGTACAAAAAGGCGTGGGAGGGGCATCTGCGCCAGTACACACTCGCCAAGACGGTCGATGTTCCGTTTGCGCGCGACGGCATGTACTACAAAGAATTTCCGGTCATGTTCGACTGGCTTCACAACAGCGAAGGCCTCACCGTCTTCAGCTTTCAAGGTCTCTCCGATCCCTACAACGACCAGTTTCAAAAGCGCGTGCGACGCTATGCAGGTTTCTACTTGAACGAGGATCCGCAGGCACCGAACTACGACCCCGAGCACAGAATCATCCGCAGCCTATTCAACGGCAGCCGTGGCCCGTTGCTCCGCAAAGCCACCGGTTTGGACTGGGCCGGCGATCCGATCGAAGTCGAAGGGCGCTTCGAGCTCGGACACGGCGAGGAAAACTACGAACAAATGGTCGCTCACTTCAAGGACTACAACGACATCATCGGCGACCATCCGTCAAATCTGCTCGCAACTGCGTTGGCGCTGAATGCGTACATGCTCGAGCAGGAGCCGAAGTATAAGGAGTGGATCCTTGAGTACGTCGGAGCATGGCGCGAGAGGATGATCGAAAACGACTCGATCATCCCGACCAACATCGGCCTCGACGGGAAAATCGGCAGTGCCGCAGGCGGCAAGTGGTACGGCGGCGTCTACGGTTGGGGCTTCACAGTCGTTGTGCCGCAGACGGGCGGCCTGGCGCATCGTCAAACGTTCAACCGCGGTATTCACGGCTTCCTCAACGCCGTGCTACTCACTGGAGACCGCAGCCTCCTCGATCCATGGCGTACACAGATGGATCTCGTCAATGCCAACAAGAAGGTTGTCGACGGCAAGACACTCTACCCGCACAAGTACGGTGACGACGGTTGGTACAACTTTCAACCGAACCCGTACCGTGCCGGTGCCACCGAGATTTACTATGTAACATTGCGCGACGACGATCTAGGCCGTGCCGCCGCAAACCCCTGGTTCGACTACTTGCACGGCAAAAACCCCAACTACCCGAAGCACGTCTTGCGTTCGGACTTCGCTCACATTCGCACCACAGTGGCGGGCATGCGTGCAGACTTAACCACCCCTGACACGCGACTCTCTGACGACCCCATGCGCTACAACCCTGCCTCGGTCCGTTCGCTCACTGAGCTCATGATGGGCGGGCTGTTGCCCAGCAAGAATGGACTGATCCTCCACTGCCGCCTACGCTATTTCGACCCGATCAAGAGACGTGCCGGCGTACCTGACGGAGTCGCAGCGCTCATCGAGAAGATGACAGACGACGAGGTCGTTGTGACACTCGTCAACGTCAACCAACTTGATGCACGCACAGTCACCGTTCAGGCAGGGGCCTACGGTGAACATCAGTTCGAGACGGTGGGCGACGGCGATCGTCACCACCGGGTTGACGCTTCTCAGTTCACGGCGCGTCTCGGGCCAGGCTGTGGTCGCCGTCTACGGATCAAAATGCGACGCTATGCGAACCAACCGACGCTAAGCTTCCCTTGGGACCGTAGCCAGTGAGTTCATCGCGAGCCATGAGACGAGGCGCCGCGCTTCTTGGCTGCTCCCCGCACCTTTTCGCTGCGGATTACCGGTGCGACACGTCGTCAGACGATTTCACGAATCGGGCGATGGCCATCGAGAAGATTGTGAGGCCTTCCCGACAAATCCGTTAATTGCAGGCTCGCCGGATCGATCCCTATGTTGTGGTAGAGGGTCGCCAACACGTCACGGAAGTGAACAGGTCGATCCTGCACGTCGTCCCCGAGGCGTGTGGTCCTACCGACGACTTGTCCGGTGCGCATGCCGCCGCCGGCGAGGATGGCGCTGCCAACCTTCGGCCAGTGGTCGCGCCCGGCGTTCTTGTTGATGCGCGGCGTTCGGCCGAACTCGCCCCAGACGACGACGGAAACGTCGTCGAGCATGTCGTGCTGATCAAGGTCTTCCACAAGAGCTGCGATGCCACGATCCAACATCGGCAGCGTCTTGCGAGAATTCTCGAAGTTGTTGGTGTGCCAGTCCCAGTTGTAATCGCCCTGTGACATACGCCCGAACGGGTAGCGACTAAACGTCAATGCAACGAGACGAGCTCCGGCCTGAATCAGCCGGCGCGCCATAAGGAAGTTATCCAAGTGACGCGGCCCTTCCCGCACGGGAGCGGCTTTGAGGTCCACTCCATAACGTGCCACGACGCGCGGGTCTTCGCGCTCGAGGTCGAGCGCCTCGGCAAGTCGCGGTGACGTCATCATGCTAAATGCTTGTTGGGTGTATTCGTCGACGCCCTCCATCGCCCCAGCAGCGTCTGTGGCGCGACGGAATCGGTCGAGGCTGCTCAAGAGCGATTGGCGGTCTCGCAATCGGTCGACCCCGACGCCGTGAAGCGCAATATTGCGCCGGTCGACGGCGTGAACCTGAAATCCGTCGTACTGCGAACCAAGGAAGCCAGCTTGGCACGGCGGCTGCTTCAACATAAAGCGGGAATCGTAGTAGACAGGAGTGAGATCAACCGCGGGAGGCACACCAGGCACGGCGGCCCCTTGAACCTTCGAGATCACGGCTCCCATCGATGGCCAACCACCTGCCGGATACCCCGGCACCTCACGCGAGTCGAAAGACGCCGGATGGCTCTCCCATCCGGTCGTACACTGGTGCGTGTTGTGATCGTCAAGTCCGCCAGTGAGGGTTCGCACTGCAATGAGCTTGTCCATCACCGTGGCCATTTGGGGCATCAGCTCGCAAATCTGAATCCCCGGAACGTTGGTCGGGATCGGTGCGAACTCGCCGCGGATCTCGGTCGGGGCGTCCGGCTTGAGATCGTAGGTGTCGAGATGCGTCGGACCGCCGGTCAGAAGAATCATGATGATTCCTTTGTGCGACCGAGCTTGCGACGACCGCACGCCTGCGGCGGCCTCTGCACGGAGGAGTTCTGGCAGCGAAATGCCGCCCATCGCGAGCGAGCCGATTCTGAGAAAGCTCCGTCGAGAGAGGCCGTCGCAATAGCGACTCGACTGTCCGGGAATCGTCAGCACTCGACTACCTCTACAGTGAACGCTCAAGAAGATGAGGTTTGCTGCACCTCATCGCGCTGCGCCTCACTGTACCAAAACGGCGCGCACCAAGTCCAACGAGCATCGCAGCTGAGCTCAAGGTTCCGCCGCCGAAAAACCTACTGACCGGAGCTCCTGACGACCCTACAATGCCGCAGGACTGCAACCGCCCCTCAAACAGCGTCGACTCCAAAATGCACACCGACCGCCACACCGAACGACAGACCCGACGAGCGTTCCTCAAACGATCTCTGAGTGTCACGGCGGGTAGCGCCCTATCGCCGTTTCTCGTCCTGGACGCAGCGACTCGCCGCGGACGCCCAACCCTACCGGTGGCCGGTGTGGCCACAGTGTACCGAAAATCCTCCCACGCCGACGTCATCCTCGGGAAGATCCTCGAAGGTTTCGCGCAAGACGGCGGGCCCGGACCTGATCTCGAGTTGGTTTCACTCTACGTCGATCAGTTCGCCGAGAACGACATGGCGCGGGGCTTAGCCACGAAGCATGGGTTTCGCCTCGCACGAACCATCGACGAGGCCGTCACCCTTGGCGGCAAGAGCGTCGGTGTAGCCGCTGTCCTGTCGATTGGCGAGCACGGCGATTACCCAGCTCACCCGACGACCGGCCAGCGCATGTACCCACGCAAGAGGTTCTTCGACGAAATCATTCGTGCGCTCACACGCGGCGGCAAGATCGTCCCAGTGTTCAATGACAAGCATCTCTCTTATCGCACCGACGAAGCTCTCGAGATGTACCGTACCGCGAGAAAGCTCGATATCCCGTTCATGGCCGGATCGTCGCTGCCGGTAGCGTGGCGCGTCCCCACGCTCGAGCTGCCGATCGGAAGCGAGCTCGCCAGCGCGATCGCTATCGGATTCGGCGGCAACGAATCATACGGTTTTCACGCACTGGAGGCTCTCCAGTGCATGGTCGAGCGACGCCGCGGCGGTGAATCTGGAATCGCGGCGGTGCGTGCAGCGCGAGGCGCGGCGGTGTTGGAGGCTGAAAAGCAAGGCTACTGGAGCGAGCCGGTTCTGGCTGCGGCTCTTGAAACGCAGGGCTATGAGCTGTCGGGCGATTGGCGCAGTCTGATCAGTCACAAAACCCGTCCGTTCTACCTCATCGACTACCGGGATGGATTCAAAGCCTGCGTCGCGATGCTGGGCGGCGTCGTCACGAAGTTCTCGTTCGGTTGCAACCTCAAAGGTGACGAAACCCCAAAAGCGGCGCGATTCGCCCTACACTACAGTGCACCCTTCCGCCATTTTGAATGGCTCGTGAAGGCGATCGATCACATGGCGCATACTGGCAAACCTGCGTACCCAGTCGAGCGAACGGTTCTCACTACCGGCGCGATCAATGCTGCTATGCAGAGCCTGGCGACTGACGGCAAGCGTATCGAAACTCCGGAGCTGGACATCTCATACCGTGCCACCGACTGGAGGCACGCACCTGGAGAACCGCCGGTCAGCCCATCGCGCTAGACTTACGAGCTCAGCGCTGGAACGTCGCCGAACAGAACGCGTACCTTTGCGCTGCGGTGAGGCTGAGCCCCGACGTCGGTGCACATTCTCCTTCTCGTGACCCAGTCGCCTGGGTAACATGCACGGCGTTTGGGTCTTCGGCGGGCTGCTTTGACGACCACGTGGACGGTTGAGCGTACGCCGCGACACGCCCACGCGTGTCGCGATGTTTGCCATCCACGAACGAGGAAGTTTTTCATGGCAGCTCTGCATGCTCTGGCAGGTAGGGGTTGTGTGGCATTGTCTTTCGATTGTCGCTTGGCAACCTGTCTCGCGCTGGCGTGGTTGCCATTCAGCGCCGTGCATGCGCAGCCTTACGGCTTGGAATCACGCCCAGCCGCGCCGCCGTTCCTGAACATGCCGACCGAACTGCCGACGCCTAACGGCGAGTTTATGGTCGAACTCGCGTTTCCGAATCTTACCGTCCCCAATCCGACGTTCCTCACGCACGCCCCCGGGACGAACCAGCTCTATGTTTTGGAACGCGAGGGACGCATCTACTCGTTTCAGAACGATCCGGGAACCAGCACCAAGACGTTGGTCCTCGATATTAGCGCTCAGACCCAGGGCTGGGATGATTGCGGCCTTCTCGGCATGGCGTTTCACCCGCAGTTCGGCACGGCGGGATCTCCCAATCGTGGGTACTTCTACATCATCTACCAGTACACCGACAGCCCGGTGCCGGGGCCGAGTCGGCCACCAGCGACAACGCCGACGTTCAACCGACTGTCGCGTTTCACAGTGCCCGACGGTTCGTTCGTTGCCAACCCTGCGACCGAGCTTGTGCTCGTTGAGCAGCACGATCGCAACCTCTGGCATCTCGGCGCAGCGATGTTCTTTCATCCAGTCGATGGGTTTCTCTATTTCACGATGGGCGACGAAGGTGGATCGAATGACACGTTTGCGAACGCCCAAAGGATTGACGGTAAGCTCTTTGCCGGCGTGTTTCGCATCGATGTCGACATGCGCGGAGGAAGCATCAGCCATCCGATTCGTCGCCAACCCCTCAGCTTCGCAGACCGCCCTTCGTTCACGCAGAACTACTACATTCCGAACGACAATCCTTGGCAAGATCCCGGTGGCGGCGTTTTAGAGGAGTTCTATGCCCTTGGCCTTCGGAGCCCACACCGCATGACCCACGACGCGATCACCGATCAGATTCTGCTCGGCGAAGTCGGGCAACAGAGGTGGGAAGAAGTCAATATTGTCGAGCCAGGCAGCAACTTTCAGTGGCCATACAAAGAAGGGTTTCACGACGGACCGAGGTCTCGTCCTGCAAGCATCTTCGGCACGGAAGCTCCACCGATCTACGAGTACCCGCATGGCACTGCGTTTCCGTTCAACGGTAACTGCGTGATCGGCGGTCACATTTATCGCGGCAGCGCGTTTCCGGATCTCTATGGTCAGTACATCTTCGGCGACAACACAGTCGGAAGAATTTGGGCGATGGATCTGTCGGCCAATCCTCCAGCCGTGTCATTCCTCTGTGAGATGCCCAGCGGCAGCAACTACACAGGACTCTCCAGTATCGGAGTCGACAAAGACGGGGAACTCTATTTCTGCAAGATGGGGCACACGAATCCAGGCCTCATCTACAAGCTCACGCGAGACGGATCGACAGGGTCCCCCGTGCCGCCGGTTCTGTCTCAAACTGGCGCGTTCGCCGACGTCGCGAACTTGATCCCTGTTGCCGATTTGATCCCGTACGGCGTCGGGTCTCCGCTCTATTCCGATCGCGCTCTCAAGAGCCGCTGGGTCGCGATCCCGAACACTGGAGCTGGGGCTCCCGAGGACGAACAGATCGTGTTCCGAGAGACCGGCGAGTGGGACTTCCCGGCCGGGACCGTTTTCGTCAAACACTTCGAACTCGTCGACGACGAGGTCACCGGATCCACCACCCGTCTCGAGACGCGCCTTGTCGTCGTGAAGAACGACGGAACAGTTTATGGCGTAACGTACAAGTGGCGCGCCGATCAACTCGAGGCTGATCTGCTGCTCGATGGGCGCGAAGAGGACATCACAGTTACGACTGCGTCCGGATCTCGCATTGACCGATGGTCCTATCCTAGTGCGTCCGATTGCCTAACATGCCACAACGCCAGCGCCAATTTCGTTCTGGGCGTCAACACACGCCAGTTGAACAATGATCTCCACTACTCCGCGACCGGTGTCACGGACAATCAGCTGCGATCGTGGAACCACATTGGCCTTTTCGATCCTGCACTGAGCGAGGCTGCCATCCCCACGTATCTCAGTGTCGTATCGCTAGGCGACACCGCAGCAACACTGGAAGACCGCGTTCGGTCCTATCTCGATGCCAACTGCGGACATTGTCACAGGCCGGGTCAAGTGCAGGGATTCTTCGACGCCCGCTACGACACCCCGCTCGCAGAACAAGGTATCATCGACGGTCCCGTCGGAAACGATCTCGGCATCTCTGGTGCTGCGGTCGTCCGTCCGTCAGATGTCGCACGCTCGATTCTCCACGTGCGTGACGACAGTCTCGATCCCGCGATCAAGATGCCGCCACTGGCGAAAAACACGATTCATCAAGAGTGGATCTCAACGTTGGAGGCGTGGATCAACAGCCTCGGCGGTCTGCCCCCGCTCGCGCCGCCGGACATCATCCCCGCCGGTGGAAACTTTGATAGTTTCGTCGACGTTTCACTGTCCCACGCCGAGCCCGGCGTATCGATGTTTTACACCCTCGATGGAACGGCGCCGACGACCGCGTCCACTCCCTACACTGGCGCGTTCACGCTCACTTCCAGCGCTACCGTCACCGCCTTCGCAACGAAAGCGGGATTCGCGGACAGCACAGCAGCCTCGGCGACGTTTGAAGTGACGAACTTTCGCGCTCCCGACAATCCCTCGAACACGACTCCTGGAGTCGAATACGAGCAGTTCCTGGGAGAGTTCACTGCGCTACCAGACTTCGACGCGGAAACGCCTGCCGAAGTAGGGATTCGGAGCAACTTTGCGATTGCCCCGAGGCTCCAAGACGATCTTTTCGCGTTTCGATTCCGCGGCTTCATCGACATCCCCGAGACGGCGGAATACACGTTTTACACGCTCTCCGACGACGGCAGCCAGCTCTTCATAGGTGACCAGCTTGTGGTCGACAACGACCTGCTTCACTCCCCACGTGAGAGCTCAGGACAGATCGGCCTGGAGGCGGGGCTCCACTCCATCACCGTCACGTTCTTCGAGCGCACCGGGGGCGAAAGACTCGATGTACTGTACGAAAGCGCGAATCTGGCGAAGACACTCGTTCCCGACGCGGCGTTGTTCCATTCGAATCTTCCGGCGACTGTGTTTCTGGATGACCTCACCGTGGTCTACGATGGCCAGCCCGTCAGCATGAGCGCAACCACAGATCCGCCAGGGCTCGCGGTCGACATCACCTACGACGGAAGCACTTCCGCGCCGACCGACGCAGGAGTCTACTCCGTCGTCGCGACAGTGAATGATCCCGACTACTACGGCGTGGCAACAGCGATCCTGACGATCGAGCAGGCCCTCGCTACCGTCACACTCGGAAACCTCACTCAAACGTTCGACGGTGCACCCAAGCCGGTCACCGTGACGACATCGCCGCCTGACTTGGTCGTTTCCGTGACTTATGACGGGGTATCTCAAGTTCCGTCAGCCCCCGGCTCCTACTCGGTCCTGGCCGAAGTCATAGAGACCAACTACACCGGATCGACGTCTGGAACACTCGTGATCGAAGACGGCAACGCGACGGTCACCCTGAGTGGTTTGTCGCAGGTGTATGATGGCACGCCCCGCGTCGTCACTGCGACCACCTCCCCGCCTGGACTCGCTGTCGACATCACCTATGACGGTTCATCGACGCCGCCGACGAACTCCGGCAGCTATACTGTCGTCGCGACGATCATCGAGGCCGGATACATCGGATCGACGAGCGGCACGCTCGTCGTCCAGCCGGCCGCCGCAATCGTGAGTCTGACGAACTTGAACCAAGTCTACGACGGCTCTCCCCGGATCGTCGCTGCATCGACGTCACCATCCGGTCTCAGTGTATCGGTCACCTACGACGGCTCGTCGACACCCCCTACTGCTGCTGGCAGTTACGCGGTCGCCGCAGCGATCACCGATTCCAACTACACAGGCAGCGCTGCAGGCACGCTCAACGTTGCGCAGGCGACCGCAACCGTGACCTTGCACAATCTCACTCAGACTTTCACAGGCACGCCGCGCGTGGTCACAGCAACCACCGCTCCAAGCGGCCTGGCGGTGTCGATCACTTACGACGGCTCGACGACCGCGCCGATCGACGTCGGATCCTACGCCGTCGCCGCCACGGTCACCGATCCGAACTACGCCGGCTCGGCGACCGGCACGCTCACCGTCACGGCGGCGGAAGAGTTCCGCGCTCCAGAGAATCCGTCGAATGCTGCGCCGCAGCTCAGGTACGAACAGTTCCTGGGCTTTTTCAGCGCGCTTCCCGACTTCGACACCCTGACGCCAGTTGACGTCGGTCTCAGGGGTAACTTCAGCCTCTCACCGCGCATTCAAGACGATGAATTCTTGTTTCGCTTTGAGGGCTTCATCGAGGTCCCAGAAACCGCTCACTACACGTTCTACACAACATCCGACGATGGCAGCCAGCTCTTCATCGGTGACGAGCTGGTCGTCGACAACGACCTCGTCCATTCGCCCCGCGAGCGCTCAGGCCAAATCGGCCTGCAAGCTGGACTCCATGCCATCACCGTTACTTTCTTCGAGCGCGGCGGAGGTCAGGTTCTCGAAGTGCGCTACGAGAGTGACGGCATAGCAAAAACTCTCATTCCCGACAGCGCGCTCTTCCACGCCAGTTCGTCTGCGACCGTGTCAATCGATGACCTGACGGTCGTCTACAGCGGCCAGCCCGTCAGCATGAGCGCAACCACCGATCCGCCAGGATTAGCGGTCGACATCACATACAACGGCAGCTCCCTGCCGCCGACCGACGCCGGTGTCTATTCGGTCGTCGCGACCATCAACGATCCTGACTACCAGGGCACCGCAGCAGCGACGCTGACGATCGAGCCAGCGACGGCAACGGTCACACTTGCCGATCTCAGCCAATCGTTCGACGGTGCGCCGAAGCCGGTCACAGCGACGACTTCGCCCGCCGGACTCGCTGTTTCGCTCACCTACGACGGATCCACTCAGCCTCCATCTGCCGTTGGTAGCTACGCCGTCGTCGCCACTGTCATCGAACCGAACTATGTCGGCTCGGCGACCGGTACGCTCACCGTCACGGCGGCGGAAGAGTTCCGCGCCCCAGAGAATCCGTCGAATACTGCGCCGCAGCTCAGGTACGAACAGTTCTTGGGCTTTTTCAGCGCGCTTCCCGACTTCGACACCCTGACGCCAGTTGACGTCGGCCTCAGGAGTAACTTCAGCCTCTCACCGCGCATTCAAGACGATGAGTTCTTGTTTCGCTTTGAGGGCTTCATCGAAGTCCCAGAAACCGCTCACTACACGTTCTACACAACATCCGACGATGGCAGCCAGCTCTTCATCGGTGACGAGCTGGTCGTCGACAACGACCTCGTCCATTCGCCCCGCGAGCGCTCAGGACAGATCGGCCTGCAAGCTGGACTCCATGCCATCACCGTTACTTTCTTCGAGCGCGGCGGAGGTCAGGTTCTCGAAGTGCGCTACGAGAGTGACGGCATAGCAAAAACTCTCATTCCCGACAGCGCGCTCTTCCACGCCAGTTCGTCTGCGACCGTGTCAATCGATGACCTGACGGTCGTCTACAGCGGCCAGCCCGTCAGCATGAGCGCGACCACCAGCCCGCCCGGACTAGCGGTCGACATCACGTACAACGGCAGCCCCTTGCCGCCCACCGACGTCGGTGTCTATTCGGTCGTCGCGACCATCAACGATCCTGACCACCAAGGCTCCGCGACCGCAACGCTGACGATCGAGCCGGCCACGGCAACGGTCACACTCGCCGATCTCAGCCAAACGTTCGATGGTGAGCCGAAGCCGGTCACGGCGACGACTTCACCACCAGGACTCGCCGTGTCGTTGACCTACGACGGATCGACCCAAGCGCCGTCTGCCGCGGGAGCCTACTCGGTCCTCGCTGAAGTAGTCGACGCCAACTACATCGGGTCCGCCACCGGCACGCTCGTGATTGACGGCGGCAGCGCGACAGTCACCCTGAGCGGGCTTTCGCAGGTTTACGACGGGACGCCGCGCATCGTCACGGCGACGACTTCACCACCGGGACTTCTCATGACGATTACCTACGACGGGTCGACAACCCCACCGATCAATACCGGCAGCTACGCCGTCGTTGCGACCATCATCGACCCAGACTTCACTGGCTCGAGCAGTGGTACCCTTGTCGTCCAGCCGGCCGCGGCGAGCGTTGTGCTGGCGAACTTGAGCCAAGTCTACGACGGCTCGCCGCGCCCCGTCACCGTCGCCACGTCGCCGACGGGGCTCAGCGTCTCCGTCACCTACGACGGCTCTCCCACACCGCCGACGGCGGCGGGTAGCTACGCGGTTTCCGTCTCGATCACTGACTCCAATTACACCGGTAGCGCCTCCGGCACCCTCGACGTCGCAAAGGCGACTGCAGCCGTGGCGCTGCACGATCTCGTCCAACCGTTCACCGGCACTCCGCGCGTGGTGACAGCGACGACGACTCCAAGCGGGCTCACCGTCGTGGTCACCTACGACGGCTCGACGACCGCGCCAGTCGACCCTGGCACCTACACGGTTGTCGCCACCGTCGTCGACAACAACTACACCGGCTCGGCGAATGGCATCCTCACAGTTGAGGGCATCCTAGCCGAGACTGGTGTTGTCGGCGGTATCAGCACCGAGACTTGGACGACAGTAACGCTCTCCCGCACCTACACGTCGATGGTGGTTGTCTGCACCCCAGTCACGCCTCCCTCATCAGTCGCGATTCTGCCACGAGTGCGCACGGCGGCTGGAAACTCTTTCGAGCTAAAGCTCGCCAACGTCGACGCCGCTGCAACTCCGGTGAACGGGATTTCTGTCCACTACTTCGTGATCGAGGAAGGTGCTTACACGGTCGGAGATGACGGCGTCAAGATGGAGGCAGTGAAGTTTGTTTCGACGACGACCGACCACAACGCGACCTGGCAAGGCGAACAGCGAAGCTATGCGAACACGTATTCGAACCCTGTCGTCGTCGGCCAGGTCATGACAGCCAACGATGCGAGCTTCTCGGTTTTTTGGTGTCGTGGAAACTCGCGAAATTCAGCGCCGAACGGTTCCGAATTGTTCGTCGGTAAGCATGTGGGCGAAGACCCGAGGACGACGCGTGCAAACGAAACGATCGGCTACATTGTGATCGAGGCCGGGACGGGAGAAATCGGAGCGCTACGCTTTGCTGCCGGTGTCGGGGACGACTCCATTCGCGGCGTCGACAACGCCCCACCGTACGCGTACGCCATTAGTGGCGGTATAGCCAGCGCATCGTCGGCCGTCGTGAGCCTCGCCGGCATGGGCTCAACCAACGGAGGATGGGCTGTCCTCTACGGCCCCAATCCGGTCACCACGACCCATCTCAACCTCGCGGTGGATGAGGATCAGTTGCAGGATCTGGAGCGCCGCCGCGGCACGGAGCGGGCGGGCTACATCGTGTTTGAGTAGTCATGAAGACCCGGCTCCGTTGTCCGTTTGAGGCGCAACCTAGCCGCAGGGACACGCGCGCGCGATCGTTCGATGGAGCCTTCCGCTATCCATCGACGGCGACCGTAGGCCGTGTCTTCCACGTCGCCGTGGCATTCTCGAACGCGTATGCCAGCTGCAGAACACCGAAATCATCGTGATGGCGACCGACGATCTGCAGCCCGACCGGTAGGCCATCGGCCGTGAAGCCGCACGGCACCGAAATCGCCGGCAATCCGGTCACAGAGATGTAGTAGCACGACTTCATCCAATCGATGTAAGTCTCCATCGTCTCGCCGTTGATCTCTCGGACGTACGGCTCGTCGACCGAGAACGGCGGCACCTGACTCACCGGACCGATCAAATAGTCGTACGTCTCGAGAAAGGTGCGCACGCGATGGTAAAGCTCCGTACGTTTCTTCTCCGCGCGTCCGATCTCAGGGCCGGTGAGCCCAGCACCCTGCTCAACGTTCCAGACGATCGTGTCCTTGAACCGGTCGCGCTGGCTTGCCACGAGCTCACCCAGAAGGAGCTCCATGAACCACGCCCGCCACACCTTGAACGCTTCGTCCGCATCACGAAAATCAGGACTCGCCGGCGCCACGCGACAGCCGAGCGACTCGAACACTCCGCGCGCAACCTCGAGCACTTCCGTGACGCGTGGATCCACGGGCAGGTCGCCAAAGTCGCTCGTCCACGCCAGGCGAACTCCACGCACATCTCGCTCGAGCGGGCGACGAAAGGATTCTCCCGGCGCTTCGATGGAAATCGGCGAACGGGGATCTGGCCCGGCGATCGCGCTCAGTAGGAGCGCCGCGTCTTCGACTGTGCGCGCCACCGGACCTTGCACAGAAATCGGAAACCAGCCGACGTCCCGCGGCCAGTGCGGCACGCGCCCCGGCGACGGCCGAAAACCGACGACGTTACAGAAGTTCGCAGGGTTGCGAAGCGACCCGCCCGTGTCACTGCCGTCCGCGATCGGCAGCATGCCACACGCGACCGCCACAGCCGCCCCGCCGCTCGAGCCGCCACAAGTCTTCGACAGGTCATACGGGTTGAGGGTGGCTCCAAACACCTCATTGTACGTTTGCGACCCGGCTCCGAACTCCGGGGTGTTCGTCTTGCCGACCGTAATGGCTCCGGCCGCCTTCAATCGCTCGACGATGAGCGCGTCGCGCTCGGGGACGAAGTCCTTGTACAGCGGGGAGCCGAACGTCGTGCGGACGCCGCGTGTCGGCACTAAGTCCTTGTGCGCGATCGGCAAGCCATGGAGTGGCCCTAGAGCCTCGCCGCGGCTTCGGCAGCGGTCGGCCTCTTCCGCGGCCTCCATCGCCGCCTCGGGCAGCAGCGTCACGATGGCGTTGACTCGCGGATTGACGCGCTCGATCTGCTCGAGGTGCGCCGCCATAACCTCCCGCGCGCTCAGTTCTTTTTCGCGGATACATCGCGCTAAATCCGTGGCCGTTTTGAAACAGATTTCACTCATCGAGAATCGCGCGTCGCTCCTTTCTCCGGCTTCGACTTTTCAGAGGTGGCTGCGTCATGCGGGCGTCAAGGTCAACCTGGCGCATGCAGAAATCAGCCGAGACGCTATGATAGTCGACTCACGCGACTCACCGGAGCTCATTTCATGCCGCGCCCAACAAAGATCATCGACAGCGTTGAAACCGACGCCGGAAAACTCGAGCTCGTGCGCATTGGCGACGACGAGTGGCTGATCACGATCGAGCGTCGCCCACTCATGTCGAGCCGGTTGAATCGCTCCGAGATCGCGTTAGCGAGGCTGGCGTGCCAGCCGCTCGCGCACCACCCGGCACCGCGAGTCCTCACCGCTGGGCTCGGAATCGGCTACACACTCCGCGCAGCGCTCGATGTGTTGCCGGACACTGCCGAGGTCGTCGCGGCTGAGCTCAACGAGATCGTCGTGCGTTGGAACCGCGGCCCCCTGGCACCACTGTCGAGGCATGCTCTCGAGGATCCACGCGTGCAGCTGAAAGTCGCCGATGTCGGCGATTTGATTGCCGACGCTGCCAAGGCTTCCATCGAGGAGCGTTACGACGCGATCGTCCTAGATCTCTACGAAGGGCCGTATCCGCCGCCGGCCGGCACGGAGGACCGAGTCTTCGGCCGAGCCGCGCTTCTTCGAGCAAGTCAGGCGCTCCGCGACGCCGGCTGCTTGGCCGTCTGGTCAGAGGGCGCGGTCCCTTCCTTCGAGAAGCGAGTCAGAGCGTGCGGCTTTCGCCTTGAGTATCATCGTCCCAAATACAAGGGACCGCGTCACGTCGTCTATCTCGCATTTCCGCGGTAAGCGGCGAGCGAAACAGCCTTCTCTTCACGGAGGTTTCGAGGTGAGATAGTGTCGCGTGCCGCCACGACGTCTCGTCACGACGCGCAACAGGGACTTCCCAGTCAAAACACCCAATACCGTCACGTACTCAAAACTCATGCAGATCCACTTTGTCAGCAAAGCGATTCTTCACTCAATCCTTGTACTCGCCGCGGTTCGCCTGGCCGTCGCCGACGATGACAAGGCAGCGAACGCTCCACACGTTCGGTCGTACGACCTGGACGACCCGTCGGAGCCGTGGCGCACGGCGAAGTCAGGTGTGACCACGAAAGTGCTGAGGCCTTACACGCCGCTCGCCCTACGGGAACAGGTCGTTGGCTGCTGGGGGCGCGAGTACGCTGTCGACGGTCTCTTCCCCACCGCGATTCGAAGTCAGGGGCAGGAGCTCCTCGTGCGTCCAATTGAACTCCGCATCAAGCGAGACGGTGTGTGGAGCGCTCTGAAACCTCGCGCCTCTCAAATCCACCTCGTTCGCGATGATCGCATCGAGTCGAGCGCGAGTGCGACGCCAGTAGAATCCAGCAAGGTTTCCACCAGCAGCTCGATCGAATACGACGGTTTTCTGCGCACTGACGTAACGCTCGCCGCAGCTCAAGATTCGGTAGTCGAGGGCTTGCGTTTGGTCTTTGCGTTCGCCCCCAGCGCAGCCATCTTCCATCACTTGGAGATGCGCTGGACCGAACATATCTACAAGGCGTCGCCAAAGCAGCCTGGCGAATCACTCGTCTACTCGTGGAAGCCACTGGTTTGGATCGGCAATCACGACGTGGGACTCACAATCGTCAGTGAGACCTGGGATGGGTGGACGTCAGCTCAGGACGCCATCCGTCTTGAGCGATCCGAGAAAGAGTTGACGCTGACGTTCGACATCATTACGAAACCGACGGAAATCACGCAACCAATCGTGTATGAGTTTGGACTCCTGGCGACACCGACGAAACCAATGCCGAAGGATCGCTGGAACGTCCGCGTCGGATCACTCCCGTCGAGCAACCTGACGGCGATTAACTTCGGCGGCAATGCACAGCCCCTCTTCAGCTTCCCGCAGCCGCGTGACTTCGGCAAGCTTGCGCAGTCACTACAGCGAAGCCACGATCGCGGCCTCCGCACGTGCTGCTACATCACAACGTCGGCAACCTCCGCTCAGTCGCAAGTGAGTCAAAGGAATCGCGTCGACTGGTTGATGTCAAAAGTCGTGCTAGAGGGCGGCGAGTGGAAGACGGGCAAAGGCTTCATCGGTGTCGACGCGTGCTGCCCGGCGAGCACGTTCGCTGACTTCATGGCGTGGTCCGTCGATCAAGTCATGTCGCACACGGACTTCGCCGGCATTTACATCGACAATCCCGGACCCTACTGGTGCGAGAATCACAAGCACGGGTGCGGCAAGGGCGGTAAACGGACGTTTCCGTTTTTCGCGCTGCGAGATCTTCACAAGAGGATTTACACCATCGTCAAGTCGCGGCGCGCCGACGGCATCGTTTGGGAACACACCTCTGAGACCTTCAATCCTTTGCAGCTCGCATGGGTCGACGTCTACTCGGACGGAGAGCACTTTCGCGACGCGAAAAACTACCCCAAGGAACGGTTGCTGCAGGTGTTCGATCGGACGTTCATGGAAATCACTGGGACCGGGGTTCAGGCCGGAGCGACGCCGGCATTTCTCTCTTCGATGGGCGTTCGGAAGGACGGCGACTGGTCGCATTGGCTGCTTGCGCGCACTCTGCCGTTCGGTCAAATGGTCTGCAACTACCATGGATGGTTAGACGGAACGCCGGCCATCGCGGCATGCCGCGCCAGGATGGAATTTGGTGTCGGCGAGGAAGCTATCGATTACTTCCGGCCGCACGAGCTGCCCTCATGGTTCAGCGTTCGTCCAACGAACGTGGTCGCGGGCCTGTGGCAACGCCGTCGCGACGGTGCGGCGCTGACGGTGCTAGCAAATTGGTCAGAAGCCCCGGTGACAGCGCGACTGGGCGGCGGAGTGCACGGCCAGTTTGGCGCGGTTGAGATCACCGATGCGATGACCGGCGCGGTGTTCCCGCGCGCCCACGAGTTTCTGATCTTTTCGATTCCAGCGAACTCGTTCCGGATGATCCTTTTGGAGTCGAAAACTGCTGTCTCTAAGTGAGGCGCGAATAGAGAAATCGTCTCGAGACCAGGAAGGGAGATCCATGAAACGACGTAGTTTCTTTCAAGCGGCTGCAGCCCTGCTGGCGGGTGCCAAAGGCGCCTTCGGAGCGGAGCAGCGATCGAAAGTCGATGCAGCGGAGTCGACCCCGAGATCGGTCCTCATAACCTCTGCCGAGCACGATGTCGCGCGAGCCATCGCGTCGAACTTAGCGAAAGTGAACCGCGTCCGCCTGACGTCTTCGGTCGATGTGCGAACGGACCATCCGTTCACGCGCAGCGACCTCGATCACTCCTCGACGACCGACGATCTCGTACGTGATATCGACGCGATCGTCCACGTGGCGTTACCTCCCCCGGGTGCCGACGGGGAGGCGCAGATCGACTACCGGACACGGCAAACCTACAACCTGCTCGTGGCGGCAGCAGCTCAGGACGTCGAAAAGGTCGTCCTCCTCAGTTCGCTCAGGCTCTTGACGGACTACGACGAAGAATACGAAGTGACGGAGGATTGGCGCCCGTTCCCCTCGGGCGACCCAGACATCCTCTCGTCCTATCTCGCCGAGTTCACCTGCCGTGAGTTTGCGCGCGAACGCAAGCTAAAGGTGATCGTGCTGAGGGTCGGCACCGTAGTCCACGCCGACAAGGTGGCGGGAAAGCCTTACGATCCCCTCTGGGTCGACGAGCGTGACGTCGCGCAGGCCGTAGAGGCAGCGCTCGGCGCCGAGTTCCAAGACAGCGCCACGCGGGTCGGCCACTGGCGAGTCTTCCACGTACAGTCCGACTCTCGGCGAGCTCGGTTTACCTCCGCGCGCGCCAAAAGCGCGCTCAAGTTCGCACCGCAGCACTTCAGCGACAAGTGATCAAGCGGCTCTGGACGAGAGCCGGTTGTGGCGTGCGTCCGGAGGTGTTGATTGTGCTGAGCTTCCACGACTTCAACAGTGAACGAGGATCATCATGAAAGTCTTGATCGTTGGCGCGAATGGCTATCTTGGCCCTCACGTGGTGAAATCCCTTGCGCGTCACCATCACCTTCGGATCACGGACATCAAGCCGGCTCCGCCTGAAGTGCGCCAAAAGTACGCCGGACACGAGTTTCGTGACCTTGATGTCACGTCGGCGTCGCAGGTCATGAGGGCGGCGGAAGGAATGGACGCTATCCTGAATCTTTCGGTCGTCCGTCCCCACCGCGTCCTAGCGTTTAGCGTCAATTCTCTCGGCTGCTACAACGTCATGCGCGCTGCCGTCAAGCATGACATCCGTCGAGTCATCAACACAGGTCCACATTTCACCCTTGCGGGCGCGACATATGAGGGACTCGATCACGGCATCACCCCCGACATCCCGTCCCACTCGGGCACCTACCTCTACGCCCTGACGAAATCCCTCGGTCAAGAGATCTGCCGCGTCTTCACGGCGCGCCACGACGTGTACGTCATGGACTTTCTCTTCATGAATATGCGTTTCACCGACCAGATCAAGCGCGGAGCGGGCGGCGTTCCGTTCATGGTCGCATGGCACGACGCCGGGGAGGTCTTCCGTCTCGGACTCGACGTTGATCTTGAGAGATTGCCTTCCAAGTGCGAAGCATTCTTCATCATGGGCGACAACCCACAAGGAAAGTTTCTCAGCGACAAGACACGGCGCATCCTGGGGTTCAAACCGCAGCGCGATGTCACCAAACTGTGGCGCAAGGTCAGGTAAGAAAGTTGATCTGACGAGCACCAAGCTCACACCTCTTTTTTTGCGGATTCCGTATTCAGGTCCGCCGTCGGCGACGTCCTCTTCAAGGATGAAGTGCAGAGATTCGGGAGGTCTCTACGCACGCTGCAATGTGGACGACCGCGGAGGACTGCATGCAACCAACCCATGACCTCGCTCTTTTGGATGCGTGGCGAAAGGAACGAGACGCGGACGCGTTCTCTGAGCTCGTCAGCCGCTACGCGGGGATGGTCTACGCTACTTCAAGGCGAGTCTTGAAGAACAGTGACGACGCAGAAGATGTCGCTCAGGAGTGTTTTCTCGCCCTGGCCGAGCTCAAAGCCGACGTTCACTCCTCGCTCGCTGGTTGGCTGCGTCGGATCGCAATCGCGGCCACTGGCTCCGCGGGGTAGTCGTCGACGAAGAAGGAACTCCGCTTTCGCAAGTCGAAGTCACAGCAGTGCCACGCGGACACCACTTCTCGGTGGCGCGCATTCTTCCCGATGTAAATCACCTGCTGCGCACCGGTGAAGACGGGAGATTCTCGTTCGACGACGTCGGCGCCCGTGTGAATCGAAGCTCAGCGATCGGGGCACGCCTCAATCGAGGTCGAGACAGACGCGGATCAGGAAATGCGCCTGACCCTCTACCGTAACGGGCTCTTTCATGGCCGCGTCGTGGATGCCGAGTCTGGTGCTCCGGTAGTGCAATTCACTGTTCACGAGGGACTGGTTACGCCCGAATCGAGCCACTCAGGCGACAGGTTTGTCAACTCAGAAGGGCGATTCCAACTCAAGGGCCTGCGGCGCGGAGAGAAGACATCTCGGCTGAGCTTCACCTTCATTGGTGACGGCTACGTTCCGTACACGGTCGAGGATATCGAAATCCTCAGTGAAGACAAAGCCCCGGAGTATGTCGTCGAACTCTCACGTGGAAAGAATATAGACGGGTACGTGGTGGACGCTGCAACGCATCAAGCGATTGAAGGCGCCACTGTTCGCGGCGGGTATCGCGACACGGCCGAGCTCTTGTGGGACCATCAGTTCTTCAGGCGCATCATGGTCAATGTTCAAGAGCAGCTGACGGACGCGGACGGGCATTTCCGCATCACGGAGGACCAGCCGTGCACACTTCTTGTCGAAGCCCTCGGCTACGGGCGGGTCGCCGTGCGTCCGTCTGACCGAGAGGATTTCGTCGATTTGGATGGACGTGTGCGGATTGCCCTCAGCGCGGAGGCCACGCTGGCGTGCACCGTCTTGGAACGCGGCGTACCACAGAGCGATGCTCGCGTGGCTCTGATTCGAGTCGCGCCTGAGGACCTCGGCCGGCAACGACCGGAACGCGAATGGTTCGGCCCGTCGGAGAGTGCGAGCGAGCGTGAACAGGGACGCTTCGCGTGGGAGCGTCTGACAGCTGGCACGTATCTGATCGAGCTGCAGAGAAGCGCGAGCGACGATGCCGGGCAGCACACCACCCGAGTTCGCCGCCGCGTCGACGTACCATCTGGCTCCACAGTGGAGTCCACGATCGGTGAGGACATCGGAAAGCTCAAATTGACCGGTCGAATCCTCGACGCAGGCGGCGCGCCTCAGACGTCGGCCTATATCCGCCTCGCACCGCACTTCGAGACACGCGACAGTTTCGTCACCTACACGAAAGACGACGGCAAGTTCCGTATGATCGGGCTACGTGCGGGAACCTACGACGTTCAGTTTTATCGTTGGCGTCAGGAGAATCGTGGGGTCACCCACCTACAGCCGATCGAACTCACGCGCGACCGGGAGATAGACTTCACCGCGGACCTGCCCGTCGAGTAGCTGCGCTTCCGCGCTCGTGAAAAGAAAGCGATTCATGCGACGACTTCACCGCGCTCGTTGAGCGGCTGTTTCGTGCATGGGTGTGCCGATCCTCTGTCTCTGCCTCCGACCCCATCGTCACGGCGATCGATTCTGCGCCTTGAGAAACTCTTGGAGCATTCGTTCACCGGCCCGCTTCGCCCCCGGCGTCTCAGCGCGTGCGACGAACTCCTTCATCGCATCGATCGCACGTTCCGACTCTCCCCCTTCGTCATAGAGCATGCCGAGGCGGTAGTAGCAAATCGCCGGCCCATCGAGCTTCGCCGCCATTTGAAAGCTATAGATCGCCTTCGTACGGTCGCTCCCCCTGCAAAGATCGCCCAGCAGGATCCAAAACTCCGCTTCCTTGGGCTTCATCCTGAGAAGCTCCTCCGCGTGCTCGATTGCCGCTGCGACGTCGTTCTGATCCCGACAAACCGTGGCAAGGCCACGGCGTGCGATCCAGTATCGAGGCTCCATGGCCACCGCCCGTTGGAGCGCGGACAGGGCCTCGTCCGCCTTTCCTCGCTGTGCACAGAGCTGCCCCAAAGCAGCGAAGACCTCTGCCTCCGCGCTCGGTCGTTTCGCACAACGCTGCAGTACTTCGATCGCCTCCCCCTCGGTGCCCATTGCAGCGTAGGACAAGCCAAGAAAATAGTGTGGCAAGTAATGCGCATCATAGAGTTGAATTGCTCGCCGCAGCTCTCGCGCTGCGAGCGCATGCTCGCCGTCCATCAACAGTTTCTCGCCACGATTGATCGCGCGGCAGTAGTCCTGACCCGGAAGTTCTTGCTCCCCTACGCGGAACTTCTCAGGTGGAGCCACCAGAAGAGCACGGCAGCCTTCCGCTTTGGCGTACGGCACCCGGTCGACGCCGTCGAACCAGTTGCCGTCCTCGAGGAATAACAAGCCGAATCGGTCGTCGAAGCCCGTGATCACTGACGCGTGTGCGCCAAACTGGTTGCGACTAAACGAACGCGAAAGCAGAACGACCGGATAACCACGGCGCAAGAGGTTTTTGATTGCAGCAGTTGTGACCACGAAACAGCTAACTTCGACGTCGTCACGTTGCGTCAAACGTTCGACCGCGACCTGCGCGGAAAGGCTTTGATACTCCCGTCGGACATCGTCGTACGCGACAGACAACTCCCAATGCCGAAACACAGCATGAAGGGAGACAGGCAGGCACTCATCTTCGCCGTACGCGGCTGGAATGCGGACATCCGAAAGGCGGACACTCTCTGCCTGTGCATCGGAACTGTCGATCGCTGCCACAATCGCGGGCAAAAACTCAGACGTTGAGACCTCGTCACGATGAGAGCGCCAGACCGTGCGGTACGTCTCGACCGCGTCTTCGACTCGACCAAGGTCGTAGAGGCATTCCGCCGTTCGCAGCATGAATCGCGGCACACGCGATCGACGCCGCTCGTTTCGTTCGCACAGCGCGCGAAGCTCGTGGTAGAGCGCGAGCGCGCGCTCAGGTTCACCCAAGCGGCGGTGGAGCTTCGTGGCTCCTTGATACGCTTTGTAACAATCGGGATCCTTCGCGAGCGCGGAGGCGAACGCAACTTGAGCCTCCTTCAGCCGCCCGGCGTGAGTCAACGAGACTGCGACGTCCACGGTGGCGAGAGCTTCCAGAAGAACGATTCGCTGACCAGTGGCGGGATCGCGAGCGAGATCGCCGTCAGACGTAGCGGACGGCATCTGCTCGAGAGTCTTCTTCGCAAGCTCGGGCTCTCTTTGACGGGCATAGAGCGACGCGAGTTGGCGATAGTACATCGGCTTGTGCTTGTTGAGCTCGATCGCTCTCTCGAAGAACTCTATCGCGCGCACTCGGTCTTGGCGCGCGAGGGCAAGCTCGCCGAAGCTAAAGACGACGACGTCATCGACAGGGTCGAAACGAACCGCTTCGACGAAGCATCGCTCAGCACGCTCGAAGTCACCAAGGGATGCGTAGGCGCCGCCAAGTCTCGCCAGGTTCCGGGCGCTGAACGGATCTAACCGAACCGCATCGAGCAAGGCGTTATGTCCGGAACGATCCTTGCGGTGGAAGAGCAATAGCCCCCCGTAAGCAGCTAAGGTCGACGCATGGTAGGGGGCGACCTTTCGCGCTCTGTCAACGAATTCGAGCGCCGCATCGCGATCGAAAGCGTCGTTGTGGAAAACCCCACGCGCAAAGAGTACCCGACGATCGTCGGGCCCAAGCTCTTCGGCACGTTGTAATGCGGTATCGCTTTCAGCGCGTCGCCCGGCGATTTGAAGTGCCTCCGCATAGAGCAAGTGGGCGTCAACGTCCTGTGCTGTCTTCTGAACTCGCTTTTCATACTCGGCGGGAAGCTCCTGCGCTTTCCCCACGCGCCGACAAAGACGCATGTACGCTCCGTGATTCTTGTAAGAATCTCCCTCCGGCTGAGCGAGTACATGGGAGTACTCTTGGAGTGCTTCGTCATAGCGCTCCTGTCGCCGCAGAGCGGAAGCCAGGGCGCACCGCAGCCGCACGTCGTCTGCGTTCAACCGGAGCCCAGCACGATAGAGCTCCTCCTCGCGCTTCGGATCGTGCAACACACGCCCCAAGAGGTAGTAGCACCAGGCCTCACCTCGCTCGTCCAAAAGGTGCGTGTACGCCGAAACCAGTTGATCGTCCTCTCCTCGGCTCTTGAGAAGCGATTGAAAGCCTTCATGCACTTGAACATCGTCAGGCGACTCCGTCAGCGCGATCCGAAAGAGCTTCAACGCCTCCTCCTCGTCACCTCGCTGCCGCGCCCGTTCGGCGCGGTCGTAGGTCCCCGGAGCTCGCTCCGCATCGGATGGCGTCGACCCGGGAGGGACGCCGTCCGGCATGGTCGCGACGATCACGTAGAGCGCAACGCGAACGAGGGTCATCGGGTCAGACTCCAGTTTCAGGGCGGAAGTATAACCTACCCCGCAGCGACGAACAGACGCACCGAAAACCACGATCGTTAGTCCGACTCCGCCTTCGTACGCGATCAGCTGCCCCACTGCCTACACGAACTTTTCACCCAGCATCGTCACTCTCTTCAAGCGTCGCCGGCAGACTCGGGAAGCCAGCCCCGGAACGCCGACACGTCGACGGCAGGGCAGAGAGAGGCTAGGTGCTGCATCCAGTAGTCGTACATCGCCGCCTTGAACGGGCCCTTAAAGTGAAGCACCTTTTTGTCGGCAAGTGGGTCATCACCCTGCTCCCACGCCTCGACCGGCGAATAGTTGTAAGGATCGCACGGCAGCAGAAGGACCTCCCGGCCACCTTCTCGATGAAGAAACGGACCCTTCTGCCGGTATTCGGCCTGGATCATCTCGCGGAACGCCCACTGGTCGCCGCACCAGACGCCCCAGTCGAGGTAGCGCTCCTGGAAAATCGCCAAGGCCTTTTCGTACAAATATCGCGCTTGCTTGAGCCGCGCCGCGTGGATGAACTGGATTCCGGCATTGATCGGCCAGCGCTCGTGATCGCCTCGATAGGTCAGCCCGACGTCGAACAGTTGCACGAAAACGGGCTCCAGGCTCTGCAGCACGAGCATGTCATAGTCGAGAAAGATCACATGCGAGTCGGGTGCCGCCTGCCGCAGAAACTCGACCCAAGCGATCGACCGACTCAGAGACGGAACTGGATCGTCACCGAGAGCGCAGCGAAAGACCTCGACTCCTTCAGCCGCCTCGAAGGACGCCCGCTCGTCGGTGACGATGATCTTCCGGCAACCCGGGTGCGTCAGCGAAACCGTGGCGAACATCATCTCGATCATGGCGCGAGCGGTCCGCCCACAATCGGCGCCCCCCCAGTCGAAACTGGCGGTCCCGTTCTCTGCCTCGTGTCGACGGACCTTCGCCAGAGTTCCGGCAGACAAGTCTGAGTGAAAAGTCGCAAAGGTCATCATGACACTGCTTCGATCCGCCTTTAACGCGGTGCTTGCTGAAGGTAACCGCGGATGGACTGATGAAATGCTTCCTCGTATTCCGCCGCAACGAACTCTAGCGAATGACGTTGCACGTACTTCTGAGCGGCAGTCCCCAAGCGCCGCCGTCGTTCGCTGTCTTGCGCTGCAGCAAGGAGGTTGGCTGTCAACTCAGGGGTGTCTCCGACGCGGAAGAGAAGTCCAGTCCGATCATGTTCAATCACTTCGCGCGCGGCCGGGATGTCGCTGGCGACGACCGGCTTGCCGCACGCCATCGCCTCCAGATAGACCCGCGCGATTCCTTCTCCCTCGGACGGTTGGACCACGACGTCAGCCAGGTTGAACCAGGCCGGCATGCGCGCGTAAGGCGACCAACCAACGAAGCGGAAACGATGTGCCAACCCGGACTCTCGGCAGGCCTCTTCCATAGTCTCGCGCATGGGGCCCTCACCAACAATCACGTAGAGGAGCTGTGGGCACTTTTTTAGGGCAAGGGTTGCGGAGGTGATGATGTCCAACGGACGCTTCCGAGGTTCAATCTTCGACGCGTGGAGCACGACGACGTCGTCGTCGCTGACTCCCAACTCTCGTACCAGGTCGCTCGGCCGCGGCGCCGGCGAGAAACGCTTGAGGTCGACGTGGTTCGAAATCGTGCACACGTTGTCGAGCCCCAGGTGTCGCAGGCCGTCCTCGAAGTACTGGGCGACCGCGATGCATGTTTGCGCACTCGCGTAGGCATCGAGCCACGGTCGAGCCTCCTCCTGCGGAAATGAGCCTGTGGCGATTCTCCACGTCGGATCGCCGCGAAGCAAAGCTGCGCAGGGTATGTCGAAGTGGGCGGCGATTTCGGGGACCAACCAAGTCAGTGGCTCCTGCCCGGCTACGATCAAGTCGGGGTGCTCCCCTTCGATCAGGCGCGGCAGCGCGTCATGAATCGCAGCCCGTTCCAACCGCCGATAGTCTTCGTCAAACGGAATGTCAGCGTACACATAAAGAAAATAGGGAACGACATATCGAGTCAGGCGGACGCCGGCGAGTGTCGGAACGAACGTCGTGTCGAACCCTTCGCGCTCTTTCTCGGGCGTGATCGGAGCCAAGACGCGCACTGTGTGGCCTCGCGACTGGAGAGCAACGGTGAGCTGCTGCAATGACGGTGCGGAGCCGCCGTAGCGTGGAGGATAAGGAGCGACGAAAAGCAGGTTGAGGTGGCGCAAGGAGTTCACAGCGGCGGCTATTTTTGACCGGGAAGGGGCTGGTGGCGAGCATCACGTCGACTACGACTCCCAAGAGAATAGCCGTTGGGGTGACGAACACACAACCAGCGAACGCTGCGAGGCCCTTCGAGTGTGCGCAAAACGGCTCGAACCAAGCCCCGAACACTTCCTGCAGCTGGCCAGCGCCGTGATGCTCCTGTTCGCCGGATGCGACTACTTGGATTTCCTCGCCCGCGCGGATAGTTCGGCCTTCGCGGCTTCAAGGTGACGCCGGATGAACCGCACGGCCGGCACGGTGGGAGCGCGATCTCCGTGGCGTGCCACCGGGGCACCATCGGTTAATGGGTACTCGACGATGCATTCGATACCGAGTGTGTCCATCCTCTCTTTGAGCGCGATTCCGAATCTCGGATGATGGACGACAAGACTCAAGCGGCTCGTCGAGTCGACCTTCGCGTCGGGATACGTGTACTGCATCAACACCGGCGGATCATCCTTCGACAGATACGTCACCGGCGCGGCCTCGTCGTAGAGCTGATATCCCTTCGGCGAATCGATTTCGTCCGCCTCGATGCCGTAGAACGCCAGAAAGAATTTGTGGCGCTCAAAATTCGGGCGCGGCAAACCGATCGCTGCCGCGAAACGTGGGTCGTAGGATGACTGACCGTTCTTGGTGGCGACACAAACGAGTCGCGTCGATTCTCTCGCTACCGGGTCGTCACTGTTCGGGTCGGCGAGGTCATCGTGAAAGGCGATCCAAAGCGAGATCCCGGCACCAGCCGAGCCGCCTGTAGAGGCTACCAAGCGCGGATCGAGGTTCCACTTCTTGGCGTGGAATCGGAGAAACTGCAGCGCCCGCGCGCAGTCGAGATACGCGGCGGGCATGGGCGCGGTGTCGGTGAGGCGATAGTTGAGCGCAGCGACAGAGATTCCCGATTTCAGATAGGACGCAGCAGAACGGTGATTCAACCTTGTCTTGTCGCCGCCACGAAAACCTCCGCCGTGAATGTAGAGAACAAGTGGTGTCGGTTCGGACGAATCCGCGAGGTAGAGATCGAGAACGTTGCGCTGGTGCGGGCCGTATCGCACGTTTTCATGCGTCGGTTTCAGCGCCGACTTCCGTTTCGGTGCTTTGGGTGCAGACTGTTGGCCCAACACTGGGGTGACGCTCGATACAACGAGTAGCGCCAGCCAGAGTTGACTTGATCGCTGTCCCGGTCGGCGCGTGTCGGTCTTGCGAAGAGGCAATATCAACATGGGTTTCACCTCGAGTTACGATCCTGCGCCCTCTGGATGCACGACCTCCTGGCAGGCTCGGAACGCCTCCAAAGGATCCTCGCATCCCCAGATGTTCCGTCCGGCCACAGAACCAAGGGCGCCGGATGCGACAATGTCGCGCATCATCTGCAGCGCCTCGCCGAAGGTCTCAGTCTTAGGGCCACCGGCGCAGACGACAGGAACCGGACTCGTCGCCGCGATCTCCCGAAAACCGTCGACGTCTCCCGTAAACGGCACTTTGATCACGTCGGCGCCAAACTCAACACCGCAGCGCACCGCCCAGAGAATGCTCTCATGATCGGTGAGAACCGCAGGCTTGTCGGCATACGAAAAATCGTGCGGATAGATATGAGCGATCACCGGCAAATCGTAACGACTGGCCTCGGAGACCGTCTCGGCAAGGACTTGAAGGTGCTGCGACTCATGTTCACCTCGCACCGCCAGCGACACGGCGACGGCGTCAGCTCCCAGGAGAAGAGCCTCTTCACAGTGTGTCGTGCGCAGTAGCGGCGAGTCATCGCGCGGGAAGATGATCGTCTGAAGGATCAAAGGCACACGTCCGGCGTAGGGTTCCCAAGCACTCTTTGCCATGCCCTTCACCATGGTCACTGCGTCGGGTGTTGCCTGCATGACCAGCGCAATGGTCTCGGGAACGTTGCGCAGCCCCTCAGGCATCGTGAGTCCGGCGAAATGGTCGACAGCCAGCGAGAGCAGGCGGCCGTCGGGATGCGAAAAGATGCGGTTGAGGCGAGTGGTCTTGGCCAGACCCATGGATGCGCTCCCGGGGTGTTCGAAAAATCGTCGGTGGGTTCGTCGCGACACGAGACACGTGTGATCGCACCAACATATGCGAAGCTGAGGCCGTCGACAAGCGACGGCGGAGGAAAGGGGGGCGGCGGTGTGTCCGAGGGGCGGTGGGCGTGGGGTTTCCTAAAGTCGCAGGCACACGCCGAGGCTGTGAATTCTTCAACGTGACGCCGCAACTCACGGTCACGGTCACGGTCACGGTCACGGTCACGGTCACGGTCACGGTCACGGCCCACGGTCACGGTCGGTAACCTTCGGAACGGCACACGGGAGAGGCTGTGAAGTTCTAGAACGTGACGTCGCAAGTCATAGTCATAGTCATAGTCATAGTCACAGTCACGGTCACAGTCACAGTCCACGGCCGGACGATACACGGCGTTTTCTGCTCCTTTGGGCGGTCTTCCTTCGTTGACTTGGTTTCCTTTTGTTCGACTCTTCTTCTGATCTCTTGAAGAAGCAAACGAAGATCAGACAGAGAAGCGGCAGGCGCTCGAGGACGTCTCGCGTTCGTTGCGAGCTTGCGCGCTCCTGGCGCCAAGAAAAGCGATTCACGCCAGGCACGCAAGGTTCGTGAGATAGACGCTCGCGAGACCTCAGCCAGCACTCACGAGCGCATCCAAATACCTTCGCGCACGATTGATCTCCTCGGTGACCATTCCAGCCGTCTCCAAGATCGGGATACCGCGCGGCACCGGATGCATGAAGATCACGGTCCAGCCGCGGTAGTTGATCTTTTTCAACGCCGTCACGATTGCCGTGAAGTCCAGGTCGCCGCGACCGGGCATCTGAAGTAGCTCCTGCTCTTTCGGCAGTTTCTTCGTGCAGCCCATGCCGTGCTGCCAGGCGTAGAAAACCGCCAAGCGATCGCCGAGATCGCCGACGAGCCCGGAGAGGAGCTCAGGCTCCTGCGGCAGGTGGTACGGCGCCAGCGCGATGCCCAAGTGTTTTGAGGGCACAGCATCGATGAGCCAACGGATCGAATCGGGCGACTTGATCAGCGCGCCGCTGTGGTTCTCAATGGCGATGGTGCAGTCGTTCTCCTCTGCGACCTCTACGTGCGGCTTCATCTTCTCGGCGAACGCACGCACCGCGTCCTTGAGGTCGGTGCCTTGCAGATTCCTTGGTCCCCCGCTTCCTGACACCAAGACCGTGCCACCGAACTTTTTGGCGACACGCATCTCGTCTTGAAGGCCAAATGGCCCGAGTCGGTAATGGGTCAGGCAGCCTAGCTTGACGTTGTGTCTTTCGAGCAGCGCCGTGAATTTCTCGTGCCCAAGATCCTCCATGAGGTCGCGCTGTGATCGGGGCTTGCCGTGCGACGACCAAATGTCGATGTGGGTCGCGCCAGTCTTGCGCACCTCAGGCAAGATCACTTCGAGGTTAAGCCCGCCGTACATGCACGATGCGACCATGTAGCGAAGACGAAATCGCGTCTCCGCCGACAATCGCGGCGCGACGAATGCCAAGGCGGCCGTTGAGAGCGTCGAGGAACAGAATTGCCGCCGATCGAGTCGCCTTGCTGCCATGGGTTGCTCCTTTGGCCAAAGCCACGAGTTGGCTGGCGCCCGCCACTCACCTTGAAAGAAGTCGGGCGCCGCGCGGCGTCAACTCACCGCCCTGCGGCGCCGCGGCCACCGGTGACGCTCATCCGCAAGCTGAACACCTTCTTGCTGCAGGTCAGAAACAGTGTCTTGCCGTCATCGCCGCCGAAGGTGATGTTGGAGCAAAACGTCGGCGTCGAAATCACACCGATTAGCTTACCCAGGCCGCTCGGGGCGGAGGACGGCGCTACCACCCAGACGCGACTGCCGCCAGAGAGGTAAAGGTTGCCGCGCGCGTCGATCGTCATGCCGTCGGGTGAGCCATCGGCGTCGCTCTTGTATTTCGGGTCCGGCTCGAAAAAGAGAGTTCCTGCTCCGATCTTTCCGTCCTCGAGCACGGTGTATGCACGCCAGTTCTTCAGCGAGCTGTCGCCGACATAGACCATCTTTCCATCGTTCGACGCGATGATGCCGTTGGGAGTCTTCATGTCTTCCGCGAACTTTACGATCTCTCCCTTCGTGGTCAATCGATAGGCACCCGGCGGAATCTTCGAGCCAGGATCCGTGTAAAAAACATCCCCGCTGCGCGTCTGGCAAACGTCGTTCGGTTGATTGAGAGGGCTGTAATAGAGAAGTGTCTTGGCGTCGCAGCTGCCATCTTCGTTGAACCCATAATCGACGACGCTCTGGCCGTATGCCTGTGCACCAAGGAGTCGCCCTTCGATCGACAGGAACGTCCCGTTCACGCCCTTCGTCTGATCCATCCAAACGGTGACGCGTCCTGGCGACTCGAGTCGGAGAATCTGCTGCGTCTCGCCGAACGCCGTGAAGTAGAGTTTCTTCCCTGCAGGATCCCATGTCGGCCCTTCGAAGAAACGGTCGTCCCCGTAAAGCTCGACGAGCTCGGCGCCAGGAGCGACAGTGTCGGGAATCGGTGGCTCGGCCGCAATTGCGGGTACCGCAGCGAGTGCGACCCCGAAAAAAACATCCCGCACGATCCGTATCATGCTGCGTCGACGCATCGTTTGTTCTCCATTCTGTCGTTTGCCCGAGATTGTAACAGATCCGTTGCCAATTGACGCGCCAAGAGAGCGTGGGTAGAGGCGACTGTCGCCTCCCTTGCTTCGCGAAGACTCCTGCGTGGCACCGCGGTTCAATCTTTCGTATCCTGACGGATCATTCGAAAGATATGGGAACGGGAAAATGAAGAACACGCGAAATCCGTGCATAGTCATCACACTCTGCATCGCTTACACGAACGTGGCCCTGTCGTTCGACCGTGCCGCCAAGAGCGCGACTGCAAGCACGCGAGAGCCGAACGCTGCGGCGCCGCAGCCACTTTCCATCGGGAGCGAACGACAGCTCTTCGTCGACGACTTTCTGGTGGAAGCCATGGACGGCACGACCGTGACCCTCCATGAGCCGACGAAGCACCCAAGCAACCCGCTTGTCGAACGATCACCGGCGGAGCTGAACCGTTGGGATGCCGGCATGCCGTTGTCATTTTCGAGCGTTCTCTACGACGAGCGCGAACAGATCTTCAAGATGTGGTATAGCCTCCATGCTGGCTCGGGAGGCGATGCAAACTCGGTGCTCTGTTTTGCGACTAGCCGCGACGGCCTGCGCTGGTTCAAACCGGCGCTCGGCCTGTTCGAATATCGCGATTCGAAGAAGAACAACATCGTCATGCCGCACAGTGGCCTGGCGAGCGGAGTCTTTGAGGATCGCCGCGAAAGCGACCCTGCAAAACGCTTCAAGATGGTGCACATGTGGCGCGACTACAAAGTCTACGCTTCGTACTCAGCCGATGGCATTCGCTGGACGGCATACAAGGGTGGCGAGCCCGTCTTCTTCACGCCGCCCGGACACGACAGCCAGATGGTGGCTTATTGGGATGAGAAGCTCGCGAAGTACGTCGCGATCATCCGCGACCGCACCGGTCGCATCCGTGACGTCCGACCGGAGCTCGTCAGCAACAGCGCCGCTCGAGAGAGTTGGCGTCGACTCTGGGACCCGGAGAAGAACCGCGCGCCTGAAAACCATTCGATTCGTCGCGTCGCGCAGATCGAAAGCACGGACTTCGTTCACTGGACGAACTACCGCGTCATCGTCGGCCCCGACGCGCACGACCCGCTCAACCGCGATCAGTTCTACAACTTGGAGGTGTTCCCCTACGAGGGCGTTCGTCTCGGGCTGACAACGGTCTTTAGCTACGACCCCGATTTCTGCCGCGGCGCTGTGCAGCTGGTCTGTAGCCGCGATGGGAGGACGTGGCAGCGCGTCGGCCAGCGCCAGACGTTTCTGCCGCTGTCGTCACGTGCCGGCGACTTCGACTGGGGAGGCATCTATCCGCTGCAGGGTCCGGTCGAGCACAACGACGAGATCTGGATCTATTACAACGGCTACGGCGTCGACCACAACCACAAGCCGCCCCCTGGGCTAGATGGCTTTCCGAACGGCATCGGACTCGCGAAGCTGCGCCTCGATGGGTTTGTCTCAATCGACGGAGGCGAGACCGAAGGCTCTCTGACAACCCGACTGATAGAGTTCGCCGGCGAGAGGCTCAGGATCAACGCGACGACGGCGGAGTTCGGGCACGTGCTCGTTGAAGCGCTCGACGCGGCGGGGCAACCAATTGCGGGATTCACTAAGAAGGACTGCGACCCCTTCACCGGAGACGCTCTGCGCCACGTCGTGTCGTGGAAAGGTTCGGCAGACGTTTCGCGCTTGGAAGCGCACGCCGTCAAGCTGAAGTTCTACCTCCGAAGCGCCCAGCTCTACTCGTTCTCTTTTCCCGCGGGCGGCGGCACGCATCAAGCTGAGGTTGAGATTGAGAAACGCGTCGAGATCGTTCCCGGCGGGGTATTGCGTCGCGCCATGATGAGTCTCGTGCGCCATCCGAGCGGCGCTATTTACCTCAACACCCAAACGGGTCCACTCTACGAAAGTACGGACGATGGCGAGACCTGGACGCCGGTTCCGGTGCAGCTTGACGGCGTGCCACAGCAGACCCTCGTCGGACTCGGCGTGACGCGTCGCGGCCGACTCCTGCTCGTGCACCAGACGCCTGGACATGACCCGAGCGACGCCCGCCTCTACGGACAAGATCTGTACGTCTCGTACTCAGACGACCGCGGTCGCACCTGGACGAGGTCCCATACTGACTTTCGCCGCTTCGCACCCGGGATCCCCAACATGAAGTTCCACGAGGACGGCGGACGCACCTTCGTCGAGCAGCCCGGTGGTGCGCTCATGTTCGCGACGACGATCGTTCCGGCCGAAGACTACGTGAAGAAACACGCTCCCACCACGCCGCCAACAGCCCCGAACTACCTCTACGGTGGCACCACGGCCGACACGTTCGGCGATGTAGTTTTTCGTTCGACGGACGACGGCGAAACATGGGGAGACCCAACTCGTGTCTACACGAAGCTCAACCCACATGAATCGACGCTCGCGCTCGATCCGCACAATGCGAACCGCCTCATCGAGTGCGCCCGCATCCAGCGCGGCGTTGGCCCCGGAGAAGACGCAGCTGAAATGATGTGGCGGACGGGAAACCCAAGCCCGACCTACAAGCAAGCGGCGCTCTTTGAGTCGGTGGATGGCGGCCGCACATTCCGTCTCCTGCCAGGTGGCATGACCGACTGGTATGGCCACCGCGGCTCGATCCTGTGGACGAAGCGTGACGTGGTCGTCCTGACCCACAATGCTGGCGCCGGAGATTCCCGGGTTCTGGCGCGGATCAGCCTCGACGGCGCGCGGCACTGGGTCGATGGAACCAAGGTGGGCACGCCGCTCATGTCACGATCGACGAAGTTCACTCTCGCGCCGTCGCACTCGTTTATCTCGCCGACGATTGAGCTGCGCCAGCGCAATCGCTTCCTGACGACCTACTGCGTCGAAGGCTTCGCGGTTCGAGGCGTCTTCTGGAAACTCCGCACGACGGCTGCAGAGCCCGGACGCAGCACCCCGCCAAGGAAATAACTGACGGGCTCCTCACCCCCAAACTCGAGCTTACAAAACCCATCGACGTTATGAAAACCTGCGCCACCGTCCTCTCTGTATGCCTTCTGTGGATCCCCTTCGGGTGCATCACACCGATCAAAGCGAACCAAATCGTCGTCGTCGGCGGCACGCCTGGGGGGCTAGCCGCGGCCCTAGCCGCCGCCCGACTCGGTCGCCGCGTCACGGTTGTGGAATACCATGACCACATCGGCGGCATGATGACGAGCGGCCTCGGAAAAAGCGACGTCGAGAACCGCGCTATGATCCGCGGTCTTTTCGTCGAGTTGATCGCGAACGTTCGCAAACACTACGTCGAGACGTACGGAGCCGACCATGAAAACGTGCGGCTGTGTCGCGACGGTTACTACTTTGAGCCCTCGGTTGCTGAGGCGGTCTTCGAAGAGATGCTGCATGCTGAGTCGCGCATCTCCGTCTTGAAAGGCTTTCGGCTCGACAAAGCCCACGTTTCACGCGATCGGGTGGAGGCAGTGGAAATCGTTGATCGACGCAGTGGCGAACGACGCTCCCTACGAGCTGCCGTTTTTATCGATGCGACCTATGAGGGCGACCTCTACGCCGCCGCCGGCGCCGAATACCGACTCGGACGCGAGTCTCGTGAAGAGTTCGGCGAGCCGCACGCCGGAGTCATCTACTTCGATTACCAAGCGAAGAAGTTTCTTCCCGGGACCACCGGGGCCGCCGACTCACACCTCCCAGCCTACACATACCGGCTCTGCCTGACGACCGACCCAAAGAACGCTCGTCCGTTGACGCAGGCACCTCCCGGATACGACCGCCGTCGCTACACCGGCTACTTCGATGACTTACGCGCCGGCCGTTTAGCTGGACCGAAGGTGTTCAAGCCGGGCCGGGGTTACAACCCAGCACATTTCGACACCCTCGTGCGCGCGCTTTCGGTGACCTACATCCCGAATCGAAAAACGGACGTCAACATCAACCCACGACCACTCGGCTTCCCGTTTCCCGAAGAGAATCGCGGCTACGTCGAAGGTGACGACGCGACCCGCCAAAGAATTCGCCGCCGTCACCGCGAGCTGACGCTTGGCCTCCTTTGGTTCCTGCAAAATGACGCGAAGGTCCCGGAGGCTCACCGCGAGCTAGCGCGCGAGCTCCATCTCCCCAAAGATGAGTTCGTCGACAACGACCATTTTCCATTCCAGCTCTACGTCCGTGAGGCGCGTCGGCTGGTCGGCGAGTACACGTTGACCGAACATGACATCACAGGCGATGGAACCGCGGCAGATCGCCTCCCCCGTCGTCACGCGGACAGCGTCGCAGTCGGGGAGTTCCCCATCGACAGCTTCCCGTGCCGCAAGAAGCAATCAGGCGACACGATCGTGCTCGAGGGATACCTCGGCATGCTCGATCACATCACGCGCCCTTACGAGATCCCCTACCGCATCATGATCCCGAAGCACGTCGACGGTTTGATTGTCCCAGTCGCAGCGTCGACGACGCATGTCGGGTTCTCGTCGATCCGCATGGAGCCGACATGGATGGCGCTCGGGCAAGCGGCGGGGACAGCGGCGCATTTAGCAATCGAGAACGAAGTCCCGCCGCGTCGCGTGCCGATCCAGCGGCTCCAGCAAATACTAGTCGGCCAGGGCCAAGTGTTACGTCACGCCCAGCAAGAGAGAGAGGCGGCGCCGGTGCGGCAAAAACGATTGGCGGAGCCGCCGCACGGCCAGGGCTCCAAGTAGCGCATTTTTTTGGAGCGCTCGACCGTCGGCCGGGATTTCTCTCGAGTTCTTCAGCGCGCTCGAGCACGCTAATCTTGATCGGTTGCGCAGAGCCGCGAACTACTCGAGGTCAACAGACGGAGCAAGCATGCAAACACGGCGCAGTTTCCTGAAGAAAACCGTCGCGGCAGCAACGGCTGGTAGCTGGTCCCTGTCCGCGCTCTCGCTCGCTAGTGAAACGACTCGCCGCGAGCTGCATCTCGCACCTTTTCGCTTTGACGCCACACCACCGAAAGGGCACGCCTGCTGCGGTGGTTGGATTACCCCAGTCGAAGCCGTTGATGATCCGCTCGAAGCGGTCGGCTTCGTTCTCTACGGACTCGAGAAACCTATCGTTCTTTGCACGGTCGACTGGACAGGAATTCTGAACGAGGCTCACGTTGAGTGGCGCACGGCGCTGGCCGAGGCTGCCGGTACAACTCCGGAGCGCGTTGCGGTCCACTGCGTACACCAACACAACGCGCCGATGGCTTGCCTTGAAGCAACCCGCATCGTCGCGGCTGAAGGTGACCTCCCCCACGTCGTCGATGTTGACTTTTTTCGGCGCTGTTTGGAGCGCGCCCGTGCCGCGCTCAAAGGGGCCAAAGAGAGAGCCCGACAAGTCACCCATGTCGCGCATGGACAAGCGGAGGTCGAGAAAGTCGCGTCGAACCGGCGGATTCATCGCGATGAGAAGGGACGCATCCTCAAGTCGCGCGGTAGCAAATGCGACGATGCAGCACTGCGCGCGCTGCCGGTGGGAACGATCGACCCATGGCTCAAAACAGTCGCATTCTACGATCGAGACACGAAGATCGCCGCCTGTCACTACTACGCGACGCACCCGATGAGCTACTACGGTGACGGAAGGGTCAGCAGCGACTTCGCCGGCTTGGCACGCAAGAAGCGACAGCTCGACGAACCGAAGTGCACGCACCTGTACTTCACCGGCTGTGCCGGCAACATCGCCGCTGGCAAATACAACGACGGCTCGAAGGCGATGCGGCCAGTTCTCACACAGCGCATCTACGATGGCATCGTGCGCGCGGAATCTGGGCTTCGCCCGGAGCCGGTCGACACGCTCACTTGGAAGACGGTCGACATGCTCCCGCCGGTGAGGTCGAACCTCTCCGCCGAAAAGCTTCTGAGCCAAATTCGAAACAAAGAGAACCGTGTCGTCGGTCGTAACCGACCATCGTACATGGTGTCGTGGATCCGCCGTCTCGAGCGCAAGATTCCGATCGTTCTCAGCTCGCTACAGGTCAACGATATCTCTCTTCTTCATCTGCCGGCTGAGCCGTTCGTGCAGTACCAGCTGCGCGCCCAGAAGATCGGCCAGTCGCGTTTCGTGGCCACCGCTGGCTACGGCGACGGTGGCCCTTGGTATTTGCCAATCAAAGAGGAGTACCCGAGTGGAGGTTATGAGGTGAGCGTGGCATTTTGCGAACCGGAAGTCGACGACATCATGACGCGTGGAATGCGGACTCTATTGTCGTGACGCACGTTTTGACCGATTTGCTCGCCATTTTCTTCTGGCGTTGGGGCACGAACCGACTGAAGGGGGCGCTGCGGTGCGCACTGCTCCCAATGAACCGAATCCTTGCCGGATCACAGTTTTCTCTGCCGTTACCTGCGCGCAACCGGTACCTTGACCGCTGCCTTGTAGCCTTCGTGTCCCGATCGTCACTCAGCCTTTCCTCCCCGAAGACATGAAACACCCACGTCCCATGGTCTCAATTCGAGTTCGCCTGTCACCGCACCTCTACCTCGGCATCCTCGGCCTCGCCCTCGTCTCCGGCCTCTCGGCGGTCGCGGCCGCTGATGACACCATTGACCTGCGGCCGGGGTTCGTCGCCGGCCGTACGATCTACGTCAGCGTGGAGCAAACGACAACGGCCAACGTAGCAGCCAAGGAATCTAAAAGCCGCAGCCTCGTCGATTATCGTTTCGACATTCGCTCGCTGGCCGGCGACACAGCGGCTGTGCGCCTGACCTACGAAAACGCCTCCTTGGAACAGGAACGAGGCACTCAAAAGGGAGCCTTCGATACGCGCATCGAGGAGATCGAGGGCCAGGACACTTCCATCGGCCGATTGCTTGAGACCTTCGTGGGCAAGTCGATCAACATCAGCTATGGACTCGACGGCAGCGTCAAAGAGCTGTCCGGGAACGAAGCCCTCAAGAAGGCGCCCGCAGCACCACTGCTCAACGTTCGCGACGACGATGTCTTCAAGCGTACCCTCTCAAAGTTTTTTGCTCCGGCTGGCCATCGTGCTTCGGCGAAGGTAGGAGACACGTGGATGGTCGAAGAGAGGACCAAGTACGGCCCCGGGGTTGACTTGGTCGTGAAGATCACGATGAAACTTGAGAAGGCCACCGAGAAAGAAGCGACGATCGTGTTCACGGGCAGCGGAACATTCGAGACGGCGAAAGTGAACACGGAAGCACCACCGCGATTCCAAAAGAAAAAACTCGAGGGAAGGATCGTGTGGGACCGGCAGAGGAGGCTGGTCCGACGCTATGAGACCGCGTTTGCCTTTTCGATTTTCAGTCGTTCACTCGGCGGTGCTGAGACCGAGTTAGCTGTCGAACAGAACCAGACCACAAGCGTGACGCTCGTCGAGGAGCCTTAGAGACCTCCGCAGCTCTCCGGGATGCCTTGGTGGGGCCGAACAAACGCACTTGGATAGGCTCCGTGCGTCGACCGTCTCCTCCTGGCGCAGCGCTGCCAATGAGACTCGGAGTTTCTAGCGTCGATTCTCCAATCAGGGCTTAGTATGGAGAGTCGAGGGAAACTCAAGTGTTCCGTTCGTCGGCTCTGTGCAGGTGGGGGCCGCCCGCTATGCAATCTGAACTCGCACCGGCCACCGTGATCGTTCTCGCCAGCCTCGGGGGCGTGCCACCCCAGGTAGCCGCGCAAGAGCTCTACTTCGACCGCGCGCCGTTCTTGCAGCAGCTCACCACACGCTCGGTGCTCGTAGTTAGCCAAAGTGCATCTCCACTCAGGGCATCGATACGCTACGGCATCCCCGGAGACCAACAGACGCGGCTCGTGGACGAAGTTTCAGCGCACGATCACGTCTTTCGCCTCGACAATCTCGAGGCAGACACGGTGTACGACTACGAGGTTGACCACGCCGGCGAAACGAAGTGGAGCGCGCAATTCCGCACTCTGCCGCCGCCAGGAGCCTCCGTTCGCATCGCCGCGCTCGGCGACTCGGGCCACCGTGCGCCCCCGGGAAACGGCGCCGACCAAGACGCGGTCGCTGAGATTCTGCGCACGGTTGACCCGCAGCTGCTTCTGCACACCGGCGACCTGGCCTACCCGGCCGGTCACCCGGTTTCCTACCAACACAACTTCTTCGATGTCTACGGGGACGTCCTCGCCTCGATCGCAGTCTTTCCAGTTTTGGGGAACCACGACGGCGCCTTCAGCAATGCACAGTTCTTCGAGGACATGCTACGACTGCCTCGAAGTGACTTCGACGGCAATGGAAACGAGCTCAACTATTCTTTCGACGCCGGCGATGCGCATCTCGTAGCGCTCAACTCAGTCGCGCGCGAGCTCACACCGCAAGTTCGAGAATGGCTGCAGCGCGACCTGATCTCCACGACGCGGACCTGGAAGATCGTGTACTTCCACCACCCGCCCTATAGCGTCGGTACTCACGGTGGTGAGGAGTGGGTGAAGCGAGAGATCGTGCCGATACTCGAGGGCGCAAAGGTCGATCTGGTGCTCTCAGGGCACGAGCACCTCTACGAGCGCAGCTATCCGCTGCGCGACCATCGTGTCCGCGATGTCTACTTGGAACCACGCTACGTGCGCCCCGAGGGTATCGTGTATGTCGTGACCGGTGGCGGCGGTGCGGCGCTGAGCGAAAAAAACGCAGACGGCGCTGACCAGCCGCTATTTGTGGCTGCACACGCCGTGCATCATCTCGTGACGTTGACCGTGGACGCGCAGACACTGCTCGTTGAAGCCATCGACCGAGACGGACAAACCATCGATCGCTTCGAAATCGTCAAAAGTGACGAACGGCGGCCACCGTTCTCCTTCGTCGCCGGCGACGCCAACTTGAGCGGCAGCGTGAACGTGTCCGATGCGATCGCGATCCTGAGGTTCCTCTTTGGGGGCGAAAGTGAGCTTTGCAGCGCAGCAGGGGACGTCAACGACTCAGGAGCGCTCAGAATCAGTGACGCGATTCAGCTGATCTCGCTGCTGTTCTTGGGCGAGTCCATTGAAGCGCCAGAGCCCCTCGGAGTGTGCGTCGCGCGTGCGCGCGCCGACACGTCCGGGTGCGGAGCGAGTTGCCGGTAAGCTGGGAGGCTCCCGAAACTGCGGCGCAGCACACTTGATCTTCGAGTGTATCGGTATAATAATACACCCACTCATAACTCTGGAGGTCATTACCTCGAAGAGCACTGAAACGCGTCGATGTGCGGAGTTTCTTCCCGTGATCCTTCACCTTGAGACAACGTCTGGAGTACCGATCTATCGTCAAGTGTGCGACCAAATCAGCGCTCAGGTCGCCTCCGGTCGTCTCACGGTGGGTCAGCGGATTCCATCCGTGAGAGAGCTCGCGAAAACACTGGCAGTCAACCCGATGACGATCTCCAAGGCCTATAGTGAACTCGAACGAGAGGGCACGATCGAAATACGCCGCGGCGTCGGCACTTTCGTTGCGCGCAACGTGCCACGTTTGACCTCCGCTGAGCGGACCCGGCTCTTGCGCCAAATCGCCGAACGACTCGCCATCGAAGCAAAACGCCTCGATGTGCCCCACGAGCGCGTCGTAGAAATCGTCGGCGCCGCTCTGAGACGCTATCCCAGGAACGAGGATGAACGGAACACCCGTCGTCTGCGCGCGCGGACTTCATAAGCGTTTCGGCGCTGCTCAGGTGCTCGAAGGAGTCAGTCTCTCGCTGCCTCCGGGTGCAGTTTATGGACTTGTCGGCCGTAACGGTATCGGCAAGACGACCCTGCTCCGCGTCCTCATGGGACTTGAGATCCCCGAGCAGGGGGAGAGTCAGTTGCTGGGCACCCCGTCGCGCCAGCTCGATCGAGCGACGCTCGCGCAGATCGGCTATCATGCTCATGGCTTAGGCCTTTTCAGTAGCCTCTCGCTCGCTGAACATTGCGACTATTTCGGGCCAGGCTACCCGACGTGGGACTCTGACTATGCACGCGCACTGGCCTCTCGACTCGAGGTGTCATGGCACGGCCCGGTCGAGTCTCTCTCTAGCGGCGATCGCCAAAAGGCGGGACTAGTACTCACGCTCGCGCCGCGACCGCGACTTTTGATCCTCGACGAGCCGGCTGCAAACCTCGACGTCGTCGTTCGCCACGCGATGGTGAGCCTCCTCGTCGACCACGTAGCTGACACCGGTGCCTCGATCTTGATCGCCTCTCACCTCCTCACCGATCTTGAACGGCTCGTCGACCGTGTCGGTGTCCTGCGTGATCCCTGCACCCTCTTCGAAGCATCGCTCGACCGTCTCAAGGAGTCGGTCGTGCGACTCCGGATCGCGTTCGAGCGAGACCCACCACCCGACTTTTCCGTACCTTTTGAGGTGCGGCGGGATGGTGCCGGTCGCGATCTTCTCGTCGCCGTGTCGCGGATCGACCGACGATTTCTTGCGGAGCTGAGGAGCGTCGCGCAGGTCGAGGTGATTCCGCTCTGTCTCGAGGAGATCTTCGTCGCGCTGACCGAGCGCTCCACTCAAGACGACGAAGCACGCCGGGTCGACCCCATGGAAAGATTCTCGAAATGCTGAAGGCCTACCTGGACAAGGCATGGCGTGACGTGCGCTCACTGACGATCAGCTGTCTCCCAGTGCCTGTAGCACTCCAAATTGTTGCAACCGGCTTCCTGGCATTCACGACGCCGGCGGTTTTGATCATCATCGGTGCCACCCTCGCTGCTCGACTGGGCGGCGAGTCGACGCTCAACGGCACGCGCGATTTGATGCAATCGCGCCCGATGGACCATGCCCTCCACGCACTCGTTCGCTATGCGCTCGGCCTCACGATCCTCTCTATCTACGGCGGCTGGTGTTCGCTACTGACCTGGATCGAGCCAGACGTCCACTTTTGGAAGCTGTTCGACGAGGCGGCGACAACGGAGGTCATGCACCTGGCCCCCGGGCTGTACGTGCAAGGAAGCGCCGCGCTCTTTCTCGCCTATTCGTTAGCTTTCGCGCTCGCCCGCGAGACGCGTTCGTCGCGCTCCGTCGCTGCATGTGTGATCGGCGCGACGTGTAGCGTCGTCGGTCTCGTGATCATGGTGTGGACGTGGAAACTTGACGCGGCGCACGCCACCGAATCTGACAGCCTTTTCTCCGACGTCACGTTCGTCGCGGGATTCTCGACGATCCTCGTCGCTGCCGGGCTCGCTACAGTGGCTGCGATGCGCTCCCGAGCGAGGATGCGGACATGACGACTTTGACCATGGCGCTTTTTCTAGGTTTCGGCTTCGCGGTGATTCGGATCGCCCACGCCAAACGTAGGCTTCGCATCGGTCTCGTGTCTCTTCTACCGCTTCCGTTCGTTCTCACGTTCTACGACACGGTCTTCGAGTCCCAACCGACGCCGACAATGCCGACGACCATCATAGAGCCGAAGGATGAGGATCTCTCGCCGGATGACGTCACCGGCTATGCCGTGCGCGTTCTGATCTTCCGAAACGGTGACTTCGAGACGCCGCACCTATGGCAGGAACTGATCGTCAACAGTCGGAAAGAATCTCGCCGTATCCGAACCGTGGGCGAGCCGAGCGTCGACCTTGGCGACCTAGGCAGTCTGGTACTGTCGCTGGACACGCAGCGTTTGTCAGACACGCGGCGTGGCTGGAAGGCTACCTGGTTCACGCCATGTCATGTGCAGCCAGTTGGATCTCACCTGCGTGTGCGGACTTCATGGACCAGACGGGCGAAGGACCTCGACGGCACCCTCCCAACAGCGACGCTCGCGTGTCGCCTTCGATCGTCCGGCTTCGGTAGGCTACTCGAACGTTACGACGACTACGCCGTGCATGTGATCCCTGTGCCCCTAGGCCCCGGCGGCGCCGCTAAAACTTCGCGCTCGGAGTGGTGGCGGCAGAACGGCTCACGACTCTCTGACAACTGCAGCGTGATTGCCACGCAAGCTTGCGGCGAACCGATCGCGAGTCCGACGTTGCGGTTTGTTGTCGCCAACCTAGCGCCCGTCACTCTCGGACTCACTGCGCTCGTAGCCCTGGCGCTCGTCAATGGCAAACCTCTCGCCTTGCGCGACCTCTGCCTCGGCTCCTTCGTGTGGCTAACGCTTGCTCTCCTCACGCAGCGCGGAGTCGAATCGATCCACACGGTGCGGCTGACAGACGATCGTCCGGAGATCCGGCGGCGCGCTGTCTATCATCTGTTGGAGGAGCGCCAGCCGCGCCCGAATGCGCAGCAGCTGGCTCTCAAGGCGCTGAAGGATGCCGACCGCCGCGTCGTGTGCGCGGCGCTGCGCGGCATGTTAGCCCACCGCACGGCTGCAGATCTCGGAGTCGAAGCTCTTCGACAGCTGGCCGAAATAGAGCAAGGGAACGACCTGATGCTGACACGACTGGCCTCCGAAGTGCGCGCTGCCCAGGTGATGGCAACAAGCCGGAGGCTCCCGTGAAAAGGCGACGCCTGCTTGTCGCAAGCGTCGCTGTTTTCCTAGCGGCGCTCGCGATCACCGCAGTCGTCGCTGGTCCCCGTGTCGTCTCCAATCTGCTCAGCGACGAGCCGTACTACCACCACGGGCTCTCGGGTATGCACTTCCACGAAGACGTTCCGGAAGCGGGCGTTCGTGACGCAGTCCGCGTCGACACGGCGCTCAGCGCCAACGTGCTTCGAGCCATCGGTCTCGGCGAATCGTTCAAGCCAGAGCGAACCGTCCCCTACATCAAACTGAGCGCACACGAAACATTTCACATAGGACGCGAAGACGGCACAAATCGACGCGTGGTCAGTCGTCGTGGTTGGCGGCTGGCACTCGAACTGACGCTGCCACGGTACTTCCCGAAGGAGTCATTGAAAGCCTTCGACGTCGCCCTAAGGCATCACGTCGGCCTTCGGCACCTACGCTGGCTGCGCCAACACCATCACTGCATCGACTGCATCATACAAGCGCTGATCTGGCTCGACGTGGACCCGGAGGCACCCCGGAAGACGATGGCTCAAGAATTGCTTTCCATCATGGTTTCTCTGAAGCCCGGAGCGGCAAGAGCGGAGTTCGTCGCACGGGCGGACTGGCTGATTCGTGGACGCTGCATCCCGAATCTCCCGCCCACCCGAGGATCCTGGCAGAGTCGCACAGAAGCGGAGAACGCGCATCACGTCGAGCGAGTCACCGAGGCGCTTCGAGCCATCGTTGAGCGGGAAACATCAAAGAACTGCACCTCGCCGGGGACACTTTCGATGCCGCAGTAACTTCCACACTCCGGGCACGCGTTCTCTTCGCACTGCGGCGCGGCTATAATCGAGTCCATGCTAGCCTTTCTCCCGTCACTCCGACTCGTGCTCCTTTTCACAGCAGCGTCGAGCGTCGCTTTGACCAGCTTCGCGCGCAGCGCCACTGCGTCAACGTCGCAGAAAGACGCGCAAGCTGACTTCTTTGAACGCCGCGTGCGTCCCGTGTTGGTCACTCGCTGTCTGGAGTGCCACGGGCCGGCGAAGCAAGAGGGCGGCTTGCGCCTCGATGCGCGCGCGCACGTGCTTGCAGGCGGTGCATCAGGTGCGGTGATCGTCCCTGGCGACGCTGCGGCCAGCCGACTCATGGCGGCGATCCGGCGTCAGGGCGATCCGAAAATGCCTCCCGATCGCCCCCTTTCGGCCGGGGAGATCGCAGCACTCGAGCGCTGGATTCAAGCGGGAGCGTTTTGGCCAGAACAAGCGACACTGGCGGCGACCAAAATCGACTCCGAGGCGCTCGCCGATCACTGGGCTTTTCAGCCGGTTCAGGATCCGCCGGCACCTCTGACGCGCGACCACTCTTGGGCGCGCTCGTCGATCGATCCATTTGTTCTCGCCAAATTGGAAAGCAACGATCTGACGCCGTCCCCTGCGGCAGGTCGGCGCACACTCGTGCGTCGACTCACCTTCGATCTGCTAGGGTTGCCCCCGAGCTACGACGAGGTTCAAACTTTCGCGGCGGACACCTCACCCGATGCCTACGTCAAGCTTGTCGATCGTCTTTTGGCGTCGCCGCGCTACGGCGAGCGTTGGGGGCGCCTCTGGCTCGACGTCGCGCGCTACGCCGACACCAAGGGATACGCCTATTTTCAAGATCTCAACTACCCGTACGCCTACAGCTATCGCGACTACGTCGTCGGCGCGTTCAACCAGGACCTCCCCTACGACGAATTCGTCACGCAGCAGATCGCCGCGGATCTTCTGCCGCCTGCGCAGTACGCGCGGTCTGCCGCCGCGCTAGGATTCCTGACCGTCGGGCAGCGCTTCATGAACAACCTTCACGACGTCGTCGACGACCGCATCGACGTTGTCACGCGGGGTCTCATGGGTCTCACTGTCGCGTGCGCGCGTTGTCATGACCACAAATACGATCCGATTCCGACCGCCGACTACTACTCGCTCTACGGCGTCTTTCGCAGCGCCTCCGAGCCGCTCGTTGGGCCCGCCGTCGAGCCGCGCCCGGCGACCGAAGAGTACGAGGCCTACGAACGCGAGCTCGACAAGCGGGTGAACGCCCTGACAGAGTTCGCGACAAAGAAACACGCCGAGCTCGTGGCTGGTGCGAAGGCGAGAGCGGCGGAATACCTCCTCGCTGCACAGCGCGATGAGGACAGTGGCGTGCAGATGGATGAATTCATGATCGTCGTCGACCCCGGCGATCTCAATCCGACGATGACACTGCGCTGGCAGGCGCTCTTGCGCCGGACGCGGCCGCTGAACGATCCGGTCTTATCTCCATGGCACGCCTTTGCAGCCTTGCCGGAAGAAGGATTCGCTGCGGAGGCACGTCGCCTGTCGGCGCGACTCGCCACCACCGCAGGCGAGCGCTCCGGTGCGCCTGCGGCCGGGGACGCGGAGGCCGACGCGAAGAGGCAGCCGACCGACAGTCAGGTACAGCGTGCTCCAGCAGGCGCAGCGCTCGTCCATAACGCGGCACCCAAGGCGCCTCCGAGAGTCAACTCGCTTGTTGCCGCCGCGTTCGCAAAAAGTCCGCCGCGTTCTCTGAAGGACGCCGCCAACGTCTATGGCGAGCTGCTTGCGGAGACAGACGCGATGTGGCAGACCGCGTCCAAAGCCGCCGCTCCAGATTCACCGCCGGAAAGTCTCCCCGATCCCGCGCGAGAAGAACTGCGTCAACTGCTCTACGCTCCAGGTGCGCCTGCCAACATCCCGCTTCCCGATATCGGCTTCAACCTCGTCCGCTTCCTTCCCGACCGCGACGCGCAGGAGATCGTCAAGAAGCTGTTGAAAGACGTCGAGGATTGGGCCGCCAAAGGGAAAAACATGGCGCCTCGGGCTATGGTGCTCGTCGACACACCGGTCCCCCACGAACCACGCATCTTCCATCGCGGCAATCCAGCGCAGCCTCGTCAAGCTGTGCCGCGGCAATTCCTCGGTGCACTTGCCGGCGAACACCGCAAATCATTCAGGATGGGCAGTGGGCGACTTGAGCTCGCTCGTGCGATCGTCGACGCAAAGAATCCACTCACGGCGCGCGTGTTGGTCAACCGTGTGTGGATGCATCACTTCGGCGTCCCTCTCGTCGCGACACCGAGCGACTTTGGCCTAAGGAGCGGACGACCGCTACACCTGGAACTCCTCGACCACCTCGCCAGTCGACTCATGGAAGACGGCTGGTCAATCAAGCGACTGCACCGCCGGATTCTGCTGTCGGCGACGTATCGACAGGCAAGCGAACATCGCGTGGACGCTGCAACCATCGACGCAGAAAACAATCTCTTATGGCGACAGAATCGACGGCGGCTCTCGTTCGAAGGCGTCCGCGACTCGTTGCTCGACGCGGCAGGAGACTTAGACAGACGCTTAGGCGGACCGAGCGTCAAACTTCTCTCGCGCCCTTTTCCGAAACGGCGAGCGGTCTACGGCTTCGTCGACCGTGGCGACTTGCCCGGCTTACTCTCCGCGTTCGACTTTCCAAGCCCGGACGCGACCAGCGCCCGGCGGCCGGAGACGACTGTACCACAGCAGACGCTCTTCTTCATGAATCACCACTTCGTCGTCGAGTGCGCAGCCAGCTTGCTACGACGAGCGCGCGCTGGAGCTGAGCGCAGCGAGAGTGATGTAGTCCGCGAGCTCTATCGCATCGTCTTCGCACGTCAGCCGCGAGCTGAAGAGCTCGAGGCGGCGTACAACTTCGTCGAGACCACCGCCGCGCCTCACCAAGACTACGCCGACTGGACCTACGGCTACGGCGAGCTCGAGCGGGACACCGGCCATCTGACAGACTTCCATCTCCTACCTCGCTGGAGTGGAGTCGACTGGCGCCTCGGCGAGAACACAGGGAAAGACAGCGACCGAGATGGCCTTTCGGTCATACGACTCGATGTCACCGGCGGCCACACAGCGCCAGCTCCGGGGCCGACTCCGGTGCGGCGCTGGACGGCGCGCAGAGCAGTCAACGTCCGCATCCAAGGACGTCTGAGCCACGTCGCCAAGAAGGAAAAAGTCAAGGAAGGCAACGATGAGGTTGAAAAGACGCTCGGCGATGGTGTCTGCGCCCGGTTGATTCTGAACGGCCGTCAAGAGATCTCCCGCTGGAGCGTTCACGGTGACGACATCAAAACAACGGCTGCAATCACTCAACTCGCTGCTGGGGCGACACTCGACTTTGTTGTGGATGGCGTGGGCGATGCCTCCGATGATCAATTCGAATGGGAGGTCAAAATCTTTCCCGTCGACGCCGACAGTCGAACGAGCGACACGCCGCGCTGGGATTCGCGGCTCGACTTTCGCGGTCCGCAGGCTAAGCCGTGGGAGCAACTCGCCCAGGCCTTGCTCATGGCGAATGAGTTTGTCTTCGTCGACTGACGAAAAGTGTGTCGCGAGAAACGAGAGGGCGATTCGAAGACGATGCGAGCGACAAATCGATTGCTGAGCCAACAGTTCGAATCACTGCAGCGGGCGGGATGCTCGCGACGTGACCTGCTCGGCCGCGTCGGCGCGGGACTCGGACTACTGGGCCTAGCGGGAGTGCTTGCCGACGATGGCGCGCTTGGTGCGGAGGCTCCACCGTCAACGGCGAATCTGAGCCCCTTGGCCCCGAAGCAGCCACATTTTCCCGGCACGGCGAAACACGTTGTCCACTTCTTTCTGAAAGGCGGCCCGTCGCAAGTCGACACGTTCGACCCGAAGCCAATGCTCGATCGGCTGCACGGTCAGCCCGCTGGCGATCTCGGACTTCCAACCGAACGCAAGACCGGGGCGGTGATGCGATCGCCGTTTAAGTTCAAGCACCGCGGCGAGAGCGGCATCGAAGTCAGCGAGCTTTTCGAGAAAACAGGCGCGCTGATCGATGACATCTGCGTCGTCCGCTCCATGCACTGCGACGTGCCGAATCACGAGCCGTCGATTCAGCTTCTCAACTGCGGCCACAACGTCGTCACACGACCGAGCTGGGGCGCGTGGATCACTTATGGGCTCGGCTCCGAGAATCAAAACTTGCCTGGCTACTTCGCCCTTTGCCCGGAAGGCGTACCCACGCTCGGGTCGAGACTCTGGGGATCCTCGTTTCTTCCGGGTGCGTATCAGGGCACCTTCATCGAGACGCGACATCGCGATGTCGACCGTTTGATCGAGAACGTTCGCAACACCAGTTTCTCACCCGTCGAACAGCGGCGGCAGCTTGACCTCGTCCGCCGCCTCAACGAGCTGCACCGCCGCGAACGCCAAACGGATCCGCGTCTTGAGGCGCGCATTCAATCCTTCGAGCTAGCATCGCGCATGCAGCTCGAGGCGAGCGACGTCTTCGACGTCGATCAAGAGCCGCGATACATGCATGAACTCTACGGCTCGGGGCCGCACGGACGCCAACTCATGATCGCGCGTCGGCTGATCGAACGCGGCGTACGCTTCGTGCAGGTATTCACCCATGCCGGCGGCGGCTGGGACAGCCACGAGAACCTGAGGTCAGCGCACGGACGACTCGCGCGGGAAGCCGACCAGCCGCTCTTTGCGTTCCTCTCCGACCTGAAACAGCGCGGCCTCCTCGACAGTACGCTCGTGATCGTCGGCGGCGAGTTTGGCCGCACGCCGGTGGCCGAGCTGCCGTCGCTTTCAGGGCGCGACCACAACCACTACGGCTTCACGTTTCTCCTCGCGGGAGGCGGCGTGAAGGGCGGACACATCCACGGCGCGACCGACGATCTTGGCTTCGCCGCTGTCGAGGACAAGGTGCACTACCACGACCTCCACGCCACAATCCTCCATTGCTTAGGTCTCGATCACGAGAAGCTCACGTATCGCTTCGCGGGTCGAGACTTCCGCCTCACGGACGTGCATGGCCGAGTGGTGCGGGAGATCATGGCTTGAGTGCCGTTGAGACCACCCGCGACTGCTGAGCTTGCACAGGGGGCCGACGGTGCGCGGCGTTCTCGTAGAGATCAGAGGGCGCCCCTCAGAACGACTGCCGCCCCTGTCAATGATTGAACAAGAACTCGTTGCGATTGAGGAGCACCCAGCAGATATCCTCGAGACCAATCGCGCGCACGTGCTCGGCAGACACCAGCGCACTCTCAAGCTCCGCAATCTTGGCCTTCGCCGCCTCGAGTCTTTCAGCGCTCGAGGGGGACGTCGCCGCCGTCAATTCGGCCAGCTCTTCGTTGGCCTGAGTTAGCTCCTCGCGTACCCTCGCGTTCTGCGCCTCGAGCTCACGCCGCTTATTCGCCAAGTGGTCAAGACTTGACGCCATCTCATCTGAGGTCGGCCGGCGCGACAACGCTGCGAGATGCATTTCCGTGACGATCTCCTCGTCCGTTCGCCCCGCTTCAAGCGAGCGGCGAAACCTGTTGTCTGCTGCCTGCACCTTGCCCTCGATCAGCGGACCGTTGACGAACTGCAGCGCCATCCCGAGATTCGACTCTTTGACGCGTTCACACTCGCACACGGTGTCACGCTCCGGCTGACCGAAGAGTTTGAGAAATTCGTGGTTGGCGACATCCGGCGCCGGGATCTGCGTCGCCTTCATTCCCGGCGGCAGTGCGCCGAATCGCTCGGTCGTACCGGTGACGTGACAGATGGCGTCAAGCATTTGCTCGGCACTCAACAAACGTGGTTGGAAGTGCGAGAAGTACTTTTCATCGCTCTCGTTGAAGCGGTTGGGAACGTAACTCATCTGGTAGGTGCGGCTGTTCAAAATGGTGCGGATGAGGTGCTTGCGGTCAAACCCATGCTCGACAAAATCAGCAGCGAGCGCGTCGAGAAGGGGCGCGTTCGACGGTGGGTTTGAGGCGCGGAAGTCATCCACAGGATCGACGATACCGCGGCCAAAAAGATGACTCCAAATGCGGTTCGCCTCGATGCGAGCAAAAAATGGGTTGTCGGGCGAAGTCAACCAGTCCGCGAACGTCGTGCGGTGATCCGACGAGTTGACCTCTTCGAGCACACCAGCGACAGGGACCCAAGGCTTCATTTTCTCTCCGGTACGGGGCTGCGTCACATCGCCGTTCGTCGACATCCAGACGAGAAGCTCATCGACGCCTTGGCCTTTCTTTCGCTGCACGCGATGAAAAAAGGCGCCCATGCCGTAGTAATTGTCCTGGGTCCAGCTCTCAAACGGGTGATTGTGACACTTGGCGCATTGCAGACGCGCCCCCAGAAAGATCTGCGAGATCGACTCGACGCAGTCGTTCATGTCGTTTGCGGTGCGATAGAAATTCGCCGGGGGGTTGTGAATCGTACTCCCGGAGGCGGTGAGCAGCTGCCGCGCGAACTCGTCATACGGCACGTTGGCGGCGATCGTCTGCTCGACCCAGCGGTGATACTTGTAAACTCCGTCAGCTCCGACTTGAACGCTATTCATGCGCAGGAGATCGCCCCATTTAAGCGTCCAAAACTTGGCGTACTCGGGGCGCTCAAGGAGCTCGTCGACGAGCTCACTGCGCTTGTTTGGCGAGGAGTTTCCCAAAAACCGCTGGGCGGCGGCGACCGTCGGCAAGGCGCCGGTGAGGTCGAGAGAGACGCGCCTCAAAAACTCCGCATCGCTGCACAACTCGGACGGCAAATACCTGAGCTTCCTGAGTTTCGCGTGCACGAGCGAGTCGATGAAGTTATTCGTTGGCGGGTCGTTCCACTCGTACCCGTCGAATTCCCTCACGAACGTCATGATCGTCGACTCGACGAATTCGAGATAACGCACAAGAATCGCAGCCTCGCCGCGATCGAGACCGATCACCAGCCCGCCTCTCGTGACGCGGGCCACTTCGTTGTCCGACACACTGTAGACTGCGAGCTCAGTCACGTCGCGCACGGTGCCGTCCGAGAACTTCGCCAGGACGGAGAGCTGCTGAGTGTGCGCGGGGCGCGCGAGTGTACGGTTGTCGCCGGGCAGGATCTCGATGCCGACGCACCGGGATGTGTCGGGGTCGTCGACTTTGGTCCCTGCCGCAATCCAGTCGCGCAGTACGCCAAAAGCTGGATCGGTCGCCTCAAGCTTGCGCCCGCCGCCGTGTGGCACGCGCATGAGCGGCTTCATGAGCAGCAGACTTGACTCTGCGTCGAAAGGATTCGTGCGGCGCCCATAGTCTTCCCGCAGCAGCGTGAATTCGTCCAGCTCGGCGTCGAACGCGCGCAGCGACAGACGGAATCCCCCCTTGCCGGTGGGGGAACCATGACAGGCGCCGGAATTGCATCCCTGCTTGGAGAGCGCGGCGAGCACATCGTGGCGAAACGACACGGACTTCTGAGCCCGCTTCCCGGCGACACCGACGACACGGAGGGTAACACTCGCAGCTTGTTTCCCGGCTTTGACGACGATCGTCGTTTCACCGTCGCTGCGCGGCAACACCACTGCATCCTCGACGACCGCGATACTTGGATCGCGCGAGGCGAATTCGGCCACCCGCGTCAGGTCCTGGACGTGACCGTCCGCGTAGACGCCTGTGACGATCAGTTGAACTTTCTCGCCCCGGCTCTGCAGCAGGAACTCAGCCGGCGAAACTTCGATGCTCTGCGGCTCACCGATGGTGATCGGCTCGAGCGGCACGTCCACCTCGGGAGCGTCCGGCGCAGCCGCGACCTGGGCGCCACCCATCAGCACGGCGACGATCGCACAAGGCCACCAGCACGTACGCAGCGGTCGCGTCCGCCGCCGATTCCACAACCGAGACGCCCACATCGTTGAAGCGGGATGCGTGTTGACCATAGTAGAACGCATTTTCGTAGATTTCCGCGACCGCGTCAATCGCACGATGCTCGAAGCCCTCGGCCAGGGCCGCTCATGCCAAAGCGCCCAGCTGCACTCCAGACGATCAGGCGCACCAGGCTGCGCGCACCGATCGGGCCCAGATCGGCCTTAGAGATCATCGTTCTCGGCTTTACGACAACTCTGTGAGTACGTTAGAATTTCTTCCTGGTCTCTACTTCGTCGCGAGCCGTGACATCGTCGACGAATCCTCTGCTGCACTCACAACAAGGATGTAGCGCATGAGCGACGCTGGCAGCCACCCAAAGCGAACCATCACCAGACGGGCAGCGATCCAAGTAGGTGCCATCGGCCTGGGGCTGACGACAACTCACGTCGCGGCGCTGCGAGCACTCGCGGGAGCCCCTCCAGCAAAAGCTAAATCCGTCATCTTTGTTTTTCTGACCGGCGGCCTGTCGCACCACGACAGCTTCGACATGAAGCCCGATGCACCGTCTGAAATCCGCGGTGAGTTTGGCTCGATTCCATCGCGCACCGCGGGTCTCCGTGTCTGTGAACACCTGCCGCTGCTTGCACAGCGCAGCGATCGTTACGCGCTCGTTCGCTCGATGCGCACCGCAAGTAACGGCCACGAGCCCGCCTGCCACATGCTCCTGACGGGCCGGCTCGATCTGCCGCCGGGGTTCTCACTCAACAAGGTGCCGAGTCCGAACGAGTGGCCATCGATTCCCGCGGTGACCACCTACGCCCTCCGTCACCAGCGCGGCAATCTGCCGCCCGCGGTTGTACTGCCGCAGCCAAGCGTCAACGAAGCCAACAAGGTACGCCCGGGACAGTACGCTGGGCGCCTGGGAAGCCACTGGGACGCGTGGCACGTTGACATCGCCGCGAAGTGCCCGAAAGGTAACGGTGCCTGTCCTGAATGTTTTCGGTTCGAAGGTACGCCTTTCGAACACGCCTCCGACACGGTCTTCGAAACCCCCATGCTGACTCTCCCCGAGGGAGGGCAGAGTCGACTGAAGGGTCGTCTGGGGCTGCTCGCAGAGGTTCAAAGTCAACAAGACGCGCTCCAGCGAGCGGCGGACGCGTTTGACGGCCAAAGGCGACAAGCGATTTCCGTGCTCACGGACGAGAAAGTCACTCGGGCATTCGACGTCGAAAACGCCGACCCGAAGATCCTTGAGCGCTACGGCGCCAACAAGTTCGGGCTGTCTCTCCTCATGGCCAAGCGCTTGGTCGAAAGTGGAGTCAACCTGGTTCAAGTCAACCTCGGTAAGAACTCCTCCTGGGACACGCACCGCAACAACTTCGGCAGCTTGAAAAACCACCTGTTGCCGCCTTTCGACCGCTCGATTTCGGCACTCATCGACGATCTCGAGACCACAGGGCTCATGGACGAGACGCTCGTGATCGTCACCGGTGAGTTCGGACGTACGCCGAAGATCAACAAGGATGCTGGACGTGATCACTGGGGACCGGTGAATACGATGATGTTCTTCGGTGGCGGCGTACGCGGCGGCAACATCGTCGGCGCCTCCGATCAGATCGGCGCGGAACCAACACGTGACGTGCAGACGCCCGAAAACTTCGCCGCTACGATCTATGACGCGCTGGGAATCCCGCGCACGGCGACCTGGGTCGACGTCGACGGAAGGCCGCATCAAATCTATATGGGCGAGCCGATCGAGGGTATCTACACTTAGCACCCCGTTGATTCAGCTGTATAGCGCTGAGCGCGGAACGATCCTCCGTTGCCGTTTGCTGCCTCCAAAGCGTCAGCGGCCGTCGACCGCAGCCCGGTTTGAAAGCGACGTCGATGAAAACGTTTTCCTTCACCTTGCTCTTTCTGTTGCTGCTCGCATTGACTCAGCTGTCGGCGGCAGACAAACCGAACATCGTCTTCATCATGGCCGACGACCTCGGCTACGGCGATCTCGGCTGTTACGGCCAGAGGATCATCGCAACGCCGAACATCGACCGCTTAGCCGCCCAAGGGATACGCTTCACGCAGGCCTATGCGGGCAGCTCGGTTTGCGCGCCCACGCGAGCTATCGTCATGACAGGACGGCACAACGGCCACGCGGCTGTGCGCGATAACGTCCCGCACTACGATACGTACTTGCAGGACGACGACGTCACCGTCGCCGAAGTGCTCAAGAGCGTTGGCTACCGAACCGGTGGGATCGGCAAGTGGTCTCTCGGCGACGCCGGCACCGTGGGACGTGCGACAAAGCAGGGATTCGACATGTGGTTCGGCTACCTCAACCAGGACCACGCGCACTACTACTACACAGAATACCTTGACGATAACGACGCTCGCCTCGAACTGAAAGGTAACACGGATTCGCGGCAGCACTACAGTCATGATCTGATGACCGAGCGCGCGCTCCGATTCATTCGCGAGTCGAAGGATGAACCGTTCTTTTTCTACGGCGCCTACACCCTGCCGCACTTTTCATCCGCCAAAGAAGACCCGACACGGTTTACCGTGCCGTCGGACGCTCCCTATACAGACAAGGACTGGTCGCAAAAAGAAAAAAACTTCGCCGCGATGATGTCGATGCTTGACCGAGACGTTGGTCGCATCGTTGAGCTGATCGATGAGCTGAGGCTCACAAAGAAAACGTTGATCATCTTTACGAGCGATAACGGCCCCTACGGCGGTGCGCCGAAGCGCTTCGACAGTGGTGGCCCCTTGCGTGGAGTTAAGAGAGAGCTCTACGAAGGCGGCATCCGGGTGCCTTTCATCGCCCGCTGGCCAGGCCGCATACCGTCCGGGAAGACCAGCGACGAGGTGATCGCTTTCTGGGACATCCTGCCGTCGTTTGCCGAGCTCGCCGGCGCCGCCGTGCCGGATGGTACCGATGGAATCTCTATCGTCGCTGCGCTCGAAGGTGAAAAAATCGCTAATCCGCACGAATACCTCTACTGGGACTACGGCCACTGTCGCAGCCGCTACGACCAAGCTGTGCGACTTGGAAGTTGGAAAGGTGTGCGGCGCGGCCGTGACAGCAAGGTCGAACTCTACCACCTAAGCCACGACGTCGGCGAGACCAAGGACGTCGCTGCGAGCGAGCCGGAAGTCGTGCGCCAGATCGAGCGCATCATGCAGACAGCGGCTACGCCGAGCCCGCGCTATCCGGTCGGAAAAGTCTACACCGGCGGTGCGAGGTGGAAGCCAGGAAGGCACGGCCAGCGACGCAAGTGAACGCCAGCGCCTCTTTGCATGCGCCAGAGCGCTCGCCCGCGCCACCGCGTCGCCTTACTTCGATGCCGGGGCGGGCGGTGGCCGCAGACGCTCAGCGGGTAGCGCCTCACGGAGTTCGTTCGGGAGACCAGTTCGCTTCGCCAGCGTGAACGCGTCGTAGAGACGGCCGGTCGTTGTACGCGCCTCATAGTGCAGCTCGTCTCCATCAACGGTGATCACTTGGAAAAGCTGCGTGTCCTCAGCCGCGCGCGCCATCCAAGGCTCACGTGTGAGCGAATACATCTTCGGCCCACTCACCGAGACGACGTATACGGTGCCGCTCGCCACATCCTGCTTGTTGAGTCCTGTCGGCAGGTTTGTAAAACCGCTGCGGGCGTACGTGTGATCGTGGCCCTGGAGGACGAGGTCGACGCGAAAACCCTCGATCAGCGGCCGCCACAGCGCTCTGAGCTCCGGGTTATCGCGGTCTCCGGCGGCAGAAAAGATCGGATGGTGGAACGTCAGAATCGTCCAGCGCTGGGGGTTGTCGCTTAGCACTCGGAGCAGCCAATCGACTTGCCGCTCCTCCTGCTCGTTCGAGTTGAGCGAGACGATACGAACGTCCTGATAGTCGAGGTAAAAGCACGTCTCTTCAAGCCCTTCGGGACCGTTCATTGGAAACGCGAACTGGGGACGCCAGTGATTCGACAGCACCCGGATACCGGGCTCAGCTTGGTGATCGCCGAAAAGCTCGCGGACGACTTTGCCGCGCGCCTCAGTGACGGGGTACCCGGTCACTTCAGCGAATGCGTCATCCGCCGCGATCAAACGGCCAGCTGCGTCGACGGTGTACACGACCTTCGTACCCTCCGCCTCGGCCTCGATCCTCTTCAGCCCGACATCGATTCCACCTGAACCCTTGACCGGAATCTCTTGGACGATGCGGACGAATAGCTCATGACCATTCTGGTGATGCCAATGGCGCTCTTCACGTGGCCCAGCACCAATCCTGGCGTACTCGTGGTTGCCGGGCGTCGCAACGACTGGCACCGTCGCGTGCACCCAAGCCGGCGCGTGAAACCACTCACCCCACTCGGCGTCGCGGTTGGCACGATTGATCAGATCGCCTGCATGGAGGGTAAACGCGGCTCGCGGTGCTTCACGAAACGCTTCGCGAAAGACGCGTGACCAGTGCATCTTGACGCTGTTTTGCGCGTCACCGAAGTAGACGAACCGAAACGGACGCGCTTCCGCACTCGCGGTACGGAACTGAAACCACTCGCTCCAATCGACGTTGTCGCCGACTCGATATGAATATGTAGTTTGCGGCCGGAGTCCATCGAAGTGGACGGTATGGTAGTGCGCAGGCCCGAGGTCTGACTCAAGCATCGTCGTCGTCGCTGAGACGGTTCTCTCAGCCTTTTGCGGCCCCTCAGAGGTCACACCGATTTCGGCTACTGCTTCGGTAATCGATGTGTCTGTTCGCCAAGTGACCGACTGCGTCGTGCTCGGGTCTGCCGCGAACGTCAAGACGATGCGATCAGGAATAGGCGTCGGACGGTGCGCTTCCTTCTCCGGGTAAGGCGCTCTCGGCTCGTCATGAGCTGAGGCGAAACTACCGAAGCCCAGAAACACCGCAACGAGCACCGCCACAGAGACTCGGGAGTTCCGGGACCTTCTGGCGCAGTGAGAAGCGAGGTCGACGTAGATTTGGACGCGCACAGGAATGAGACAAGAAAACATGTTGTTCATCGGAAATCGTGGCAAAAGAAGATCGGGTGAGACACGGCCTGGGGCGAACAGTCGTCACGGTCTCCGGCGCCGTTCGCCAGAACCCCATCCTTAGGATGCCTGCCAGCAGTCGAATCTGTCAAGGAAGGGAGTTCCGACGCACATCCGGAGTGGGAGCGAAGGAGCGGCGCTCCACAACGATCTTTGTTGGGCCGGAGTTGGGAGTGACAGGGACGGCTGATCGGGTGCGACAGCCGAACATCTCCCCTCTTTCGGCGCCATCGTGTGGGTGAAGACCTTTAGATACAGGGCACATCATCGTCGCCATCCGCCGGAATGCGCTGCGAAAACTCGGCGGCGATGTGAACGCGAAAGTGTACCGTTCATTTCCGTCGCACGTCCCAGTATGGTGCGTCTCGGAAGCAGCGCGCCGGTCGCTGCGTGTGCGCATTCGCTCGATAGTGTGGAAGGATTAAGATTTGAAACGTTCGCTCATGACCCGGCGTGAATCGCTGCGGCTCATCGCCGGTGCTGCGTCGCTCGCCGTCGTGCCGAGTTGCCGTACCACACCACAGCAGCCGTCTTGGCTCGCTTACACACCGGCGCGCGAAAAGAAGAAAGTCGCCGCGATCTGCACCGTCTACTATCCAGGCTCGCACGCCGACGTCCTCGTCGGCAAGATCCTTGAAGGCTGGGACCAAGACGGCGGCGCGGGTCCGCATCTCGCACTCAGCTCTATGTACGTTGAGCAGTTTCCACCGAACGACATCGCGCGACGCATGGCTGAAAAGCATGGAGTGCCGATCTTTGACTCCATCAAGGACGCGATCACCGTCGGCACGCGCGGCATCCCGGTCGACGGAGTGCTCAGCATCGGCGAGCACGGGCGCTACCCAATGAACGAGAAAGGACAGGATCTCTACCCGCGCCGCCGCTTCCTGGCAGAAATCGCTGAGACGTTCGAGGAGCACGGGCGCGTCGTACCGGTGTTCAACGACAAACACCTAGGCCCTGAATGGGAGGATGCGATCTGGATGTATGAGCGCGCTCGCGAGCTCAACGTCCCGCTCATGGCCGGCTCGTCACTTCCCTTGAGCTTTCGCGTCCCCGACCTGACGCTACCGCGCGACTGCGAGATTGAGGAGGTCGTCGGCGTCGGCTACGCGGCACTCGACAGGTATGGGATTCACATGCTCGAGCTGCTCCAGTCCCTGGTGGAACGCCGTCGCGGCGGGGAAACCGGGATCAAGTGGGTGCAGTGTCTTGGATATGAGGAGATGTGGAAAGCGATCGACGCCGGCCGCGTCTCGAAGGATCTGATTCAAATGGCGCTGAAGGCGGCATCGCCTCATGACCCCGAGAAGGCGCGAGAAAACGACCACGAGTGGGTCGCGTTGTTTCTTTTCGAGTACAACGACGGACTACGCGGCGCCGTGCTCATGCAGGGTAGCTTCGCCCGGGGGTCGTCCGTCGCGCTGCGGCTCAAGGGTGGGGAAAAGCGCGTCACTCGCGGCATGGAGTACTTGCAGCCTCGTGTGCCGCATTTTTGCTATCTTCTCCATGCGATCGAGCGCATGTTTCATACCGGCAGACCAACCTACCCCGCCGAACGAACCCTTTTGACCGGCGGCGCGCTCGACCGCCTGCTCACCTCCCTCCACGAGGGGGGCAGGAAGATCGAGACCCCCGAACTGGCGATTCGGTACACGCCGGTCGACTACCCGCACGCGCCCAATCCACTGCTGCCCACCCGCGGCGACCCGTCGTTTCGGCGGCCTTGATGGCCCGTTGAATCCGTCATCGTCGAAATGTGCTCATGCCGCACTTGGCAACTCCGACCCGACCATTTGACGACGTGCAGCTCGATGGGCTAGAGTAGCCTTTTTGAGATCCTGTAGGATCTCACCCCCGATGCAAGCGAGACGATGAGATTCACGCATCCTTATCTCTTAGGTTCGCTCTTACTCTGGCTCTCCGGTGCGACCGAGCTCAGCGGCGACGAGCCTGTCGACTACGTGCAGCAGATCAAGCCGATCTTGGCGGAGCGCTGCTTCGGTTGCCACGGCGCACTGCGGCAACGCTCAGGCCTTCGTCTCGACGCGGTCCAGCTACTACGGGCGGGCGGCGATCAAGGCGCCGCGGTCGTACCGGGAAAGGGCTCGGAGAGCCTTCTTGTCCAAGCGATTCGGGGCGACGGCGACGTCCTACTCATGCCGCCCGAAGACGAGGGGCGCCCCCTTGACGACAAAGAGATCGCGCTGATCACCGCATGGATCGACCAGGGGGCAAAGGCCGAGGATGAAGAAGTGCCGCCGGACCCACGACTCCACTGGGCCTACCAACTTCCACAGCGCACGAACCCGCCGCAGTCGAAAACCTCCCCAGCGGCGCACCCCATCGATGCATTCCTCGACGCGGAGCGTCAACGGCGCGGGGTCGTGCCGCGCCCAGAAGCAAGCCGAGAAACCTTACTCCGGCGCGTGTACTTCGATCTCGTCGGACTCACGCCAACGCGCGACGAGCTCCACGCCTTTCGTGCTGACGCCACAGATCAGGCCTACGAAACCGTTGTCGACCGTCTACTCGCCAGCCCGCGATACGGCGAACGGTGGGGGCGTCACTGGATGGACGTGTGGCGTTACAGCGATTGGTTCGGACTGGTGAACAAGATGCGCCACAGCCAGAAGCATATCTGGCGGTGGCGCGACTGGATCGTCGAGTCGATCAACGAGGACAAAGGCTACGACAGGATGATCGTCGAGATGCTTGCCGGGGACGAGATCGCTCCTGGCGATGCAAAAACTGTTCGCGCTACCGGCTTCTTGGCGCGCAATTGGTACCTCTATAACCGCAATTACTGGCTCGACGACGTCGTCGAACACACAGCCAAGGGGTTCCTCGGCATCACGATGAATTGCGTGCGCTGCCACGAGCACAAGTACGACCCCATAGCGCATGAGGACTACTACCGCTTCCGCGCTTTCTTCGAACCGCATCGCGTCAGACTCGACCACGTCGGCAGCGAAATGGATCTCGAGAAGGATGGCATGCCACGGGTCTATGACGCTGACCTGGAGGCCGAGACGTATCTTTTCGTCCGCGGCGAAGAGACACGGCCTGACAAGACCCGCGCGCACAAGCCAGGTGTACCCGCCGTCGTCGGGACGATCGGCCCGATTGTGGCGCACCAGCTGCCGGTTGCAGCCTACTACCCTGAACTGCGGGGCGTCACCCGCCGCGGCGCGATCGCGGCAGCGGAAGCAGCCATCGAAAAGGCTATCGAGGAAGTCGCGGCGCAGAGGGCCGCGGTCGAGATCGCCAGCGCCGAAGTTGAAGAGCTCGTGGCTGCGGCGTCCAAGGAAGGAGGCGACGGAGCAAAGGCAACCGGCGCACCGCAGACGGTGAACGCGGCGACAGCTGGGGACAATCGTAGCGACGCGCCAAAGTCGAAAGCGGAATCTCAGGCGTCGCTTGCCGCCGCTCAGCGCGCGTTGGCTGCGGCAGAGAAAAAAACGGAGCTGGCGAAGGCTGAAACAGCTTCGCTCAAAGCGCGCATCGCGTCGGACGTGGCGAAGTTCCTCGGTGACGACGCACCGGCGACGGCCAAACTATCGGATCTTGCGACGCAGGCAAGTGTGCTTGAACGACAAGCAAAGAGCGTGAAGGCGGAACTCGAATTGCTCTTGGCCGAACACGCACTTGAGTCCGCACGATCGACGCCCGCGCCCCGAGAGTCATCGACGACGCAAGCCGCAGCGATCGCTGCGGCGGAGAAGCGACTGACCGAAGCACGCGAAGCGATGCAGACCGCTCAGGCAGCAGCTGAGGCCCCAGGAGTCGAGTACTCGCCTGCGGGCAACGTCTACCCGACACAGACGACAGGTCGGCGTACGGCCCTGGCGCACTGGATCGCGAACCCGAAGAACCCGCTAACCGCTCGCGTTGCGGTCAACCACGTTTGGACGCGCCACTTTGGCGCCCCGCTGGTCAGCTCCATGTTCGACTTTGGCCTGCGCACTCCGCGCCCGCCCCACCACGAGCTCCTCGACTGGCTCGCCGTCGAGTTCATGGAGAGCGGCTGGAGCACGAAGACGCTGCACCGACTGATCATGACGTCGCAGGCGTATCAAATGCAGTCGAGGACATCAGGTAGCGAGGATCCGAACTTAAGCCTCGATCCGGACAACCGCCTCTTTTGGCGCATGAATCCGCGCCGTATGGAAGCGGAATCTGTTCGCGACACGTTGATCTATCTCGCTGGCGAACTCGACACCACGATGGGTGGCGCTGATTTGCCGATCGCAGCCGGTGATGAAGGCACGCGGCGGACGATCTATTACCGCTACACGCGCGAGGACCAAATCAAGTTTCTCACGATGTTTGATGCACCGAACGTGGAAGAGTGCTATCGTCGTCGCGACAGCGTTGTGCCACAACAGGCACTCGCGATGAGCAACAGTAAGATGGTGCTCGCGCGGGCACGCAAGCTCGCAGCAGAGATCACACGCGAGGTTGTTGGCGCCGATACGCCAGCCGCTACGGCGGCGTTCATCGCCTCCGCCTTCGAGCGTATCATCGGTCGACTGCCCACGGCGGACGAACATGCGGACTGTAGGACGGCGCTGCGACAGTTTGAGACGGCAGCAAACGCGGACACGGCGACGTCCGATGCCGCGCTGCAGCGCGCCCGAGAAAACCTGGTTCACGTTCTCCTCAACCACAACGACTTCATCACGATTCGATAGGCCCCTATGCATACGATTCGCAGTGCGCCCGGCGACGCCCAGTCAACTGACGCTGTCAGTCGCCGCACATTTCTCGGCGGACTGAGCGGCCTGAGCGGAATTGCTCTGGCGGCACTCCTTGAGCGCGACGGCTTTGCGACGTCGACCTCCTCGCCTGCCGCGTCTTCTCCTCCAGGCGGAGTGCCTCACTTCGCACCGAAAGCGAAGCGGGTGATCTGGCTAATGATGCGAGGCGGCGTCAGTCACATCGAGAGCTTTGACCCCAAGCCAGCCCTCAACAAGTACGCGGGCAAGACGTTTCGCCAGACGCCGTACGAGGCTCAGATCCTCAACTCACCCTTCGTCAAGAACGTTCGCGAGCAAATCGCCGGGAACGTGATCAAGAACGACCAGGCAAAGATTTTCCCACTTCAGGTCGGCTACCAAAGGTGCGGGGAAAACGGCGTCGGGGTGAGTGATTGGTGGCCCCACGTTCGCCGCCATGTCGATGACATCGCAGTGATTCGCTCGATGTGGACGACTGACAACAACCATGGCGCACAGATCCAGATGCTTTCAGGCCGCCATCTGTTGGATGGCTGTTTTCCGACGATCGGCGCGTGGATCCACTACGGTTTGGGCTCTCTCAACGACGACTTGCCTCAATTCATTTCAATCGGACCGAAGCTACACAAGCAGTGTTTCGAGGGTCTGGGCGCAGACTATCTGGGCCCCGAGCATGCCGGCGTGCATCTGAAGATCGATCCGAGCGACCCACTACCCTACGCGCAGCCGGAACTCGACGTCAGCCGAGAAGAGCAGACAATCGGCGCGGCGCTTTTGGGTCGCCTGAATCGACGTGCCGCGCTTCAGTATCCGACCGACCAAGCGCTGCGCGCACGGATCAAGTCGTACGAGCTCGCGTTCCGCATGCAGGCCGTCATGCCCAATCTCATGAGCTTTGCCGGTGAGAGCCAAGCGACTCACGAACTCTACGGCCTCGACCACGATGTGACTCGACCTTTCGGCCAGCAGCTGCTTGCAACGAGGAGGCTGATCGAAAAAGGCGTACGATTCATTCAGGTCTTTCATGGCGTCGGCCCGTCAGGCGACTGGGATGGGCACGCCAAGCTGAAGACGACGCACACCAAGGCGTGCGCTGAAGTCGACCGACCGATCGCGGGACTGCTACAGGATCTCAAGCAGCGCGGACTCTTGGACGATACGATCCTCCTGTGGACGACGGAGTTCGGCCGCACGCCGGGTGGCCAGGGCGCGGATGGTCGTGACCACCACAACTACGGTTTTTCGGTCTGGATGGCCGGTGGCGGCATCAAACCTGGCGTCGTGCACGGTGCGACGGACGAATTGGGCTTCCACGCCATCGAGGACCGCCACTACGTCACCGACATTCATGCGACGGTGTTCGCGCTCCTCGGTTTGGATGCGCGGCAGCTCGAGGTGCCCGGTCGCAAACGCCTCGAGGTCGACTACGGCCATCCGATCGTCGATATCATGGCATAATCTCTCCGCGGTTGGACCGAACTCGGTGTCGATCGCTTCAAGAGTCCAGCCGCGAGAGCAGCCGAGCGTATTCCCTACTGCGCCGGTGGCTTCCTGCCAGACGCCCGGTCTCGACCAGCGTTCCAGCCTGGACATGATCGATCGATTTGAAGAGACGGCAGGCGGGCAAGCGGACACACCGATATCCGAAGCGCTCGAGTGCATCCTGCATCGCGTAGCCAGGGTTGTGATCGCCCATACAGAATGCGAGCCCATGCCGACGAATGAGTTCGGCGTTCCAGAGACAGAAGTAACTCTTCAGATAGCGATCGAAAAGCGGCTTGGCACGCCTGTCGGAGAGGCGCAATCGTCGCGCTACGCCACGCGCCCCGTACGTCACGACGCTCTTTCCGGTTCGCCACCATTGTCTGAGGAGCGACCGACATACTTGGTCTACCGAGCCGACAGCGGCAACGTCCGGTGAGTTGGCATGCTGAAACATGAGATCGATAGCCATCGTATCGTGCACGAAGGTATCAGTGTGCATGCAGAGAACGTGTCGCGTTGTGACGGTCCGAAAAGCGAAGTCGAGCGCACGAGCGTGTGCGAGATGCCCTTCTTCAGCTTCGCTCACGCGCCGCTCCAACAGCTCGATCCAATCGAGTGATCGAAGGTACTCCGTGCTCTCGTCCCTCGAATCGTTGTCGACGACGCAAACTTTGGCCACCGTCAGGTCAAGATGGCTCTTGAGAAGATCGAGACAGATCGGCGTGAGGCGCGGTGTCTTGTAGTTGACGAGAAGAACGGTGAATGTCCGCGAAGAGTCGTCAGCCATAGTTCCTCGACCGGTGCGAAGGCGATCTCGTTGAGACGCTTACCAGCCAAGCGGCGTCAACTGGCGCTGGATGGAGCGCACCGTCCAAAGTAATGTATTTCTCGGCTTTCGCACAGATGGCAACTCGACAACAAGACGGAGACCGACATGACGCGCACCGCCTGGCTTTCGATTCTTTTCGTTTCGTTCGCTGGCTCGTTGAGCCTCTTTTCCACGCCCAGCTCGGCCGCAGACGCCAGTCCGAAAACCGCATCAGTCTGGATCAGCGGTCAGGGCATCTACCATGCGACTCTCGACCTCGAGTCGGGCAAGCTCAGCTCCCCGCAGCTCGCGGCGGAAGGCTCCGCAGGCTTCGTCGCTTTGCACCCAAAGGGAACGCACCTCTATTCGCTATCGCGGCTCGACGACGGTCAGGGAGGGGTCGCAGCGTTCGCGGTTTCCAAAGACGCATCGACTTTGACCCTTGTCAACAAGGAGCCCATCGGCGACGGCGGAGCGTCGCACCTCGCCGTCGATCACTCCGGCCAGTGCTTATTCACAGCCCAGTACAGCGGCGGCTCGGTCGCTGCGTTCCCGATTGCCTCCGATGGCAAACTGCTCCCACGCTCCGCGCTGATCGAACATCAAGGATCTGGACCCAACAAAGAACGCCAAGAGAGCCCCCACCCACACTGGGTCGGGACTGATCACGACAACCGTTTCCTCTTCTCGCCGGATCTCGGCACGGACCGCGTCGAGATCTACCGCATCTATCCTGACACTGCGCGGATCGCGCCGCACGGCAGCGGTGTTTGTCCTCCGGGGAGCGGTCCGCGTCACATGAAATTCCACGCCAATCGAAAGTTCGCCTATGTCCTGAACGAGCTTCACCTGTCTGTCACGGTGTTTCGATACGACGCTGAGGCGGGAACTCTGACCCCTGTGCAAACAATCTCAACACTGCCCGAAGAGATGCGCGAGGTACCGAGCAGCGGCTCCGAAATCCGCATCCACCCATCCGGACGGTTTCTCTACACCGGGAACCGCGGCCATGACTCCATCGCTGCGTTCGCGATCAACACGTCGACTGGACGCCTAAAGTTCATTGAGCGTGAGCCGATCCGCGGCAGCTGGCCGCGAAACTTCAACCTCGACCCTACCGGACGCTGGCTGCTTGCTGCAGGTGCTCGATCAAACACGGTGTCCGTGTTTCGCATCGACACGTCCACGGGGGAGCTCGTCTTCAGCGGTCAGGTGGTGAATTGCCCTTCGCCGACGTGCGTTGAGTTTCAGATCGTCGACTGAGCGCTTTCCTGGCAAGCGTGACGTCCATCTCGCGATCGGGTTGTGGCCGGCGACTCGACGGCGTTCAGCGACGAAGAGCGACACGCCGCCGCCTCAGCTCGGATTCAATCGGCGTCAAAAGACTAGTCGATTCAAGCCCAGTTTGATCGACGAGCTTATGGAGGACGTCGTCGAGACGAGCCTCTTTCATGGCGCGCAGGCAATCGAGCGCCGCAAGGCGTTGCGCCACATCTGCGTGCGGATCGCCAAGCGTCGCTGCGGCGCTCATTGCGACCGATTCGTGCAGCCGCTCCGGCAAATCCGACGTCGTCAGCTGCGAGAACAGCTGCTCCAGCGACCGTAGCGCCCGAGTTGAGACCTCGTGGCTGCGCGAAGAGGTCAACGCCCCCAGCGCGCGGATGGTTTCGGGAGTCGAAGGCAAGCGTAGAGAGATCTCCACAGCTGACTCAAAAAGCGGATCGTGAACGTCGCCGAGAATCTCGACGATTCTGGCGCGGGCGTCCTTGTTCCCAAGGGCAACGAACGTCTCGAGAGCCGAGGCAGCCCAGGTCGGATCTTCGCTCGCGCTTAAAAGTTCTTCAAGAACCTCTGTAGTCCGCGGGTCGCCGATGGCAGCGAGCGCCTCGACCGCCAGCTTCGAATGAGCGCCGTCGGCGAGGTGCTCGATGGCGATCGAATACCCGTCGCGAATCCCATGACGCCCAAGGAGCGCTGCGATGCGTAGTTTGATCTCGAGGTGACGCTCCATCTTCAACCGCGGCCGCGCAACTTGCGCCGCCGCGCGAGAGCCAAGCTTCTCGAGGATTCCGATGGCGACAAGACGATGGTCGGTCTGGCTGTGCCGGAGCCATTCTGACGCCAGCGGTAGGCAGCGCTCGTCAGCCACCTGCCGCAGCGCATGCCCAGCGATGTTGACACCGTTGTACAAACGCGAGATCGTAGGCATCGCATCGAGAAGAACTGGAACGGCACCGATGTCGACGGCGTCGCCAAGCGCCCGGATCTCGACGAGAGGCGAATGCCCCGAAGCGGTTGACTCACTGAGGCGCCCCCGCACGAGAGCGAGCGCCGGCTCTCGGTCAAGCATGATTGCGGCACCGACAATCTCCCTCTCCGGCTCGTCTTTGACGTCGAGCGGCAGGGTTTCGAGTACCTCGAGCACGGCACGCGCTTCGCCTTCGAAGCCGCCCTGCGCCAGCGCAGACGCTGCGGCTGCGCGTTCGGCGTACGTCCTTCCATGACGCAGGCTAGAGACGAGCCGGTCTGAGGTCCACGGCAGCGTCGGCGCAGAATCGCCCAGGTGCCCGATGGCGCGAACGAGCGCCACGCGTGCATTCGTCTCTACAACGCTGGCTGCAAAAGCATCCTCCAAAGCTGCAGCAAACTGCCGCAGCGTCGCGCCATCGTCCACGTCGAGATAGCGTGCTGCGAGCACCTTCTCGATCGTTTGCAGGGCAGCAGAGCGAACGGCGCTCGAGTCGTGACGCGCGAGCCGTGCGAGTGGTGCTGAGAGTTCAGGAGTTTGCGCCGCCCAAACCAACCGACGTTCGAGGCTCTTGAGAAGAGGAATGGTCGCCGCGCCGTCAAGTTCCCCTAGGCGTTCAGCAATTTGCAGCACGAGCTCGCGTCGAGAACGACTCTCGGCGATGTCAACGACAGTTCGCGCCATCGAGACGAGAGGGTCTTCCGGCCCCGTCAGCAGTGGAACCTGCTGCAAGAACGGAGCGTCGCGGGCGCCCGCAGTCGAGCATCCTCCACGAAAGCCCGAACGGACGAGAAAGAGAAGTCGGTACTGCCCTTGGCTGAGCGGCGGCGGCGTACCGGCATCCTCGACACCAAGACCCAAATCGTGGCTGCTCATCGCCAACTCGTCGCGGCTGAACACGCCCTTGATTCGCTCGACTGGTTGGAAGCGGTACTCTCTTAGGCCTGTGTTGGTCTTCGCGCCCTCAACGACCGTGAGCTCGCTGACATTGGTCACCTGTGCCACAAGCACGAGATGGGAGCGAGAGACGCGCTGCTCTAGCCTCCAACCATCGAACCACTCTTCCGCGTTGACCCCGAAACCAAATCCGCCAACGACAGTCGATGCTGCCACTAGAGACAAAAAACGCGTCATAGATGCGCACATGATACCTCCCACGCAAAAGACCGGAAAACAAGCCTCGCCTGAGTGGTACGCTCATCAAAGCACGATTCGCGAAAAAAGACGGACGCGAGACTTCGCAGCGGGCTTCGACCAACTTATGCCATCGGCCGAACCGCCGCCGTACGTGACCCAGGCTACAGATACAGATACAGATACAGAGGGAGAGGGAGAGGAAGATACAGATAGAGAGGCGGAAGTAAAATTCGCGTACTCCCACGCTCACGCTCACACAAGACCGGACGGCACACGGGAGTGTGCCTGCTACTTTCAGCACACGCTCACGCTCACACAAGACCGGACGGCACACGGGAGTGTGCCTGCTACTTTCAGCACACGCTCACGCTCACACAAGACCGGACGGCACACGGGAGTGTGCCTGCTACTTTCAGCACACGCTCACGCTCACACAAGACCGGACGGCACACGGGAGTGTGCCTGCTACTTTCAGCACACGCACACGCTCACGCTCACACAAGACCGGACGGCACACGGGAGTGTGCCTGCTACTTTCGGCACACGCACACGCACACGCAAGACCGGACGGCACACGGGAGTGTGCCTGCTACTTTCGGCACACGCACACGCACACACAAGACCGGACGGCACACGGGAGTGTGCCTGCTACTTTCGGCACACGCACACGCACACACAAGACCGGACGGCACACGGGAGTGTGCCTGCTACTTTCGGCACACGCACACGCACACACAAGACCGGACGGCACACGGGAGTGTGCCTGCTACTTTCGGCACACGCACACGCACACACAAGACCGGACGGCACACGGGAGTGTGCCTGCTACTTTCAGCTCACGCTCACGCTCACGCAAGACCGGACGGCACACGGGAGTGTGCCTGCTACTTTCAGCACACGCACACGCTCACGCAAGACCGGACGGCACACGGGAGTGTGCCTGCTACTTTCAGCACACGCACACGCTCACGCAAGACCGGACGGCACACGGGAGTGTGCCTGCTACTTTCAGCTCACGCTCACGCTCACGCAAGACCGGACGGCACACGGGAGTGTGCCTGCTACTTTCAGCTCACGCTCACGCTCACGCAAGACCGGACGGCACACGGGAGTGTGCCTGCTACTTTCAGCTCACGCTCACGCTCACACAAGACCGGACGGCACACGGGAGTGTGCCTGCTACTTTCAGCTCACGCTCACGCTCACACAAGACCGGACGGCACACGGGAGTGTGCCTGCTACTTTCAGCACACGCTCACGCTCACACAAGACCGGACGGCACACGGGAGTGTGCCTGCTACTTTCAGCTCACGCTCACGCTCACACAAGACCGGACGGCACACGGGAGTGTGCCTGCTACTTTCAGCTCACGCTCACGCAATCGCAATAGCAATAGCAATCGCGCATGGTATAGAAGCGCTTCTCTTTTGCAACAGCGGGGTGATAGTTCTCGCTCTTCTGAGATAATGATTGCGATCGCAAGTCGCGACGGCGTCAATAGCAGGTGCCGAACGTTCGAAATGCAGGAGACCTTGACGAGAGAGAGTATGCAGCGAGTGAAGTTCCAACGACTAAGTGCCGCCGTTTTCCTCGCAGTGTTCGTGCTATCGGCGCTGCCGGCTGCCGCGGAGGACGAGAAGCGGCCTCCCAACTTCATCTTGATCGTCGCCGACGACCTGGGCTACGGCGACATCGGTTGCTTCGGCAACACCAAGAACCTCACACCGAACCTGGATCGACTAGCAAGCGAAGGGCTGCGCTTCACGGACTTCCATTCGAACGGCTCGATGTGCTCGCCGACCCGCGCTGCGCTTCTGACCGGACGCTACCAGCAGCGCGTTCGCATCGAATCACCTCTCGGCGAGCATTCGCCCGGTTTGCCTCAAGAGACCGTCACGATCGCGGAGCGCTTGAAGGAAGCCGGTTATGTTTCAGCCATCTATGGCAAGTGGCATCTCGGCACGATCGACAATGGCCCCCTGCGTCATGGATTCGATGAGTATAAGGGACACACCACCGGCGACTCCGACTTCTTCTCTCGCGTTAGCCGCTCCGGAAACCCAGATTGGTGGCACCAAGACAAGCCGTTGAGCGAAGAGGGCTACAACACCGACCTCCTGACCGACTACGCCATCGACTTCATGCGTCGCCACCGCAAACGGCCATTCTTTCTCTACCTGCCGCACTCCGCGATTCACTTCCCCTGGCAATCGCCGAACGACACCGACCCAAAAACGCACCGAAGGCCGGGGCTTGGCGCCAAGACTCCTGGCTTAACCAAGCTTGGCCACCACTCCGATCCGACGATCGCAGTGAAGGAGATGATTGAGTCGTTGGACCAGAGCGTCGGTCGTCTCATGGAGAGCGTCCGTGACCTCGGGCTCGAAGAGAACACCTTCGTTTTCTTTACTTCCGACAACGGCGGCTACCTGAGCTACAACGGCAAACACCGCGGCCAGATCTCAAGCAATGGGCCTCTGCGAGGGCAGAAATCGGACATCTTTGAGGGCGGACATCGAGTGCCCGCGATCGCGCGGTGGCCGGGGCGAATAGCCCCCGGTGTCACACATGAGACGGTTATGACGATGGATCTCATGCCGACTTATCTGCGGCTTGCTGGACTCAGCGCACCTGCCCCAAATAATCCGGCAACACTGGACGGCACCGAGCTGACCTCGCTCCTTTTCCAGAGCCAACGGCTGCCACCACGAACTCTCTTTTGGCGCAAACGACGGCGCCAAGCAGCGCGACATGGACCGTGGAAGCTGATCCGCGACCGCGGCCAAGCCGCCCTCTACAACTTGAGTCGAGACATTGGTGAACGTTCCGACGTCGCGGCTAAGCATCCGGACGTCGTTTCCCAACTCGACGCGGCGTTGACCGCGTGGGAGAAGGAAGTCGGTCCCGCCGTGAAGCGGGTCTCGGCGCGAGCCGAGAGGATCGACCCCAACGCGCCTTGGCACCGACACACCATCGATGACACGTCGCGCGGCGCCGACGGAACCCGGCTGGCTGATGTCAACGGAGATGGCCTTCTCGACGTCGCAACACCGTGGGAACAAGGCGGCGTCGTACGCCTCTATCTCAACCCAGGTCCAGGGGCGGCGAAAAAGCCGTGGCCTGCGGTGACGGTCGGCGAGGTGACGTCTTCGGAAGACGCCGTCAGCGTCGACCTCGACGGCGATGGCGCGTTCGACGTGGTGAGCGCTTGTGAGGGCCGCACGCGGAGCCTTTTCGTTCATTGGGCACCGGCTAGCGCCGAACGATATCTCGACCCGGGTGCATGGAAGACTGAAGCGTTCGCGGTAACCAAGAACAAGGCCAAGTGGATGTACGTCACACCTCTCGACGTCGACGGTCAGCATGGGGTCGATCTCATCTGTGGCGCAAAAGGTGAAGGCGCGCAGGTGGGTTGGCTCGCATCACCCGAGTCGCCGCGCGACGTCGGCGGTTGGACATGGCATCCTCTCTACGACGCGGGCTGGATCATGTCGCTCGAGACGCGCGATCTCGACCTCGACGGCGATTTGGACGTGATCGTCACTGATCGCAGGGGGCCGCGCAGTGGTTGTCTCTGGTTAGAAAACCCCGGCCCTGGTCCACAGGCTCGAACGCGCTGGTCCGAGCATCGGATCGGCTCCACCGGCAAGGAAGCCATGTTTCTCTGGCCGGCAGATTTTGACCGCGATGGTCTCCTTGATGTTCTCGTGGCCAACCGTAAGACGGAAATCGAATTCCTTCGTCGCGTCACCCTCGACCCGGTGGTGTGGGAGGCACGCACGCTCAGCTGGCCAGCCAGCGCCGGATCGGCCAAGGCAATCGCCGTCGGCGATATCGACCTCGACGGCGAGCTCGACATCGTCTGCAGCGCCGAAGCAGCGAACGAAGGATCAGGCGTAGTTTGGCTGCGCGGCGAATCAGGGGCGGCCGGCGAGTCTTGGCGACGCCACGACATCAGTGGTATTCCAGGAGGCAAGTACGACCGTATCGAGCTGATCGATCTGGATCGCGACGGCGACCTCGACGTGCTGACGTCCGAGGAGCGGGACGCTCTGGGCGTCATTTGGTACGAGAATCCGGTGCGGTAGGAGTTGGGGTCGGGGCGGTGGCTCGGAGAAGGAAGGGGAGGCGGAGACAGATACGGAGATGGGATGAGACGGACTCCGATTACGAGCGCGCCCACGGTCAGGGCCGGACGGCCCACGGAAAGGCTGTGAATTATTTAGACGTGCCGTCGTAACTCGCTCACAGGAGTGTGCCTGCTACTTTGAAAATCGTCTTCGCGGAGGTCCGTGTCTATAGTAGCAGGCACACGCCGTGTGCCGTTCCGGAGGTGAGCGCGAAGCGTGACCGGGAGTTACGCTGGCACGCTCGAGAAACTTCATAGCCTCGGAGTGTGCCTGCTACTTTGGAAGACCCACTCGCTCGCTCGCTCACGCTCACGTCACAGGACCGGACGGCACACGGAGTGTGCCTGCTACTTTGGAAGACCCACTCGCTCGCTCGCTCACGCTCACGTCACAGGACCGGACGGCACACGGAGTGTGCCTGCTACTTTGGAAGACCCACTCGCTCGCTCACGCTCACCGACACGAATCCAAGGGCTGCCACGAACACGTCTCCCGGCGGCGCCTACCGCGCCACCGGAATCCGATTCAGCGTATAGTACGCCTGCGGATGCAAAAGCGGCTCTCCGCCGGCGCTGCGGACACCGAAAGCCTCGAGCTCGTGCACAAACAATCGCCGCAGTCCCGCGACTCGGAGATATGCGCGCAGACCATCCGGGGAGACGGCCACCGACTGAACGTCGAGCCGTTTCTTCAGGATCTCTTCACTGCCGTACGTCGAGTGGTAGTTGTAGGTGTAACTGCTGAGTGCGTAGGACTCTGGTTTTTTCGCGGCATCGCGATCGACCGGCTTGGTGAACGCCAGCTCAAAACCATCGGGGCGTGCACGCATCTCCAAGATTTCAAACGGTGTCTTTCCGGTCCAAAGCAGACGCTGAAGACCGTAGGACGCCGCACCGAGACTGCTCCAACCGCGATTCGTCAGGCCCACGAATACGCTGCCGCCGGGCCCTTGTGCTAGACGCAGCACCGCCGAGGCGAACCCTCGCCGAAACGGGAAGCACGCGCCCTGATACTCGCCGTCAATCTTCTCTAGGAAGACGCGGTGGATCGATGCCAACGTGAACTCGCCGACGAAGAACTGGCCATCAAACGGCCCGAACGCTCCATCGCTCGCGTCGAGTAGGATGTCGGTCGTCGATTGCCCAGCCTTGCGGTACGGGAACCACACTGCCGGCGGCTTCATGTGCGGCATCTTCTCGACGGCATCAGGAATCGGCAGGCCATCAGGGATCGTCTCAATCCCGCCAATCGGGGAGCCGGGCAGATTCATGGACGCAAGCGCCTCGGCGTGATGGAAGAAGGCTCCTTCACGCATGTGGTGAAGGGAATTCGTCGCCACCCAACTCCCTTGCTGGTCGGTGTAGAAAACGTCCCCCTCACGATTGATGCCGAGGCCACTCGGTGAACGCATACCCGCGCACACAGGAATGAGCTCGCCAGCGGGCGTGACCTTCATGCCCCAGCCGCGCCATCGCCCCTGGGTGTAGCCGAGCGTGGGCTCATGCACCCCGCCGCGAAGGTCGTCCTTTTTCAGCCTCAGTCCAATGTTTAACGTGAGCCAGAAATTGCCGTCGCGATCGAGCTCGGGTCCGTACGCGTACTCATGATAATGCCCTGTCACTCCCCAGCCTTTCGCGATCGTCAGATACTCATCCGCAACGCCGTCGACGTCGACGTCGCGAAGGCGCGTCAGTTCGCTTCGCTGCACGGTGTAGAACGAGTCACCATGCCAGATGAGCCCGAGAGGTTCGTGCAGCGCGGATGCAAAGCGGCGATAGCGCACGTTGGCCGGCGGATCCTCGTACACCCCGTCGAGAATCCAAACCTCGCCTTTGCGGATGGCAACCGCAATGCGCCGCGCGTCAAGAATCGCGATACCGCTCACCTCTAGCACAAGACCCTCGGGCGCGGGACGCCAATTCTTCGAGCGTGATTCCGCCCTCGCCTTGGGTGTGAGGATGGACACGATACGATAGTAGTCACTCTCCTCGGCGCGGATCGCTCCGGAAAGCGCGAGCAGTATCGCAAGCAAAAGAAGATTCGTTCTCCGTCGCAGGCTAAGGTCTGTGATGCCAAAGCCTGTCGCGAGCGACCGTTGTCGTGCCGTGGCGCGATAGGCCTGGACGCTTTGCTTCTGCTGCAGGTCTACCATGTGTAAGTCAGTTCGATGACCGCTTCTCGATCGAAGCTCAGCGGCAAGATCCAGTCGGCGTCGCCCTCGATCGTGCGAACGATGCCAAGCCGCGCAGTGGCCTCATGGACTGTAACGCTGAGCCCATCATCTCGCGTATAGGAGCTGGGCCGATCACTCCGAAGATTTTTGCCGGCGTGCAGTCGAAACCAAAGCGCATTGCCATTCTGTGGTTGTGATGTCGCATTTCTCTCGACGCGTATGCGGCGGAGTAAGCCATCCTCCTCGAGCGCCTCGAAGCGGTCGGCGACACCGAAACCGCGATAGCGATACAAGAAGGTCGGCACCCCCGTGCGATCGAGCCGATACCCCAAAAAACGGTACTCCGCCTCGCGGGCGTCAGCAGCGTGTCTCGGCCAGCGGTCCTCCTCGTTCCGCAGGATTGCAAGTGGCATCCCAGAGGGCAGATCGACGACGTTCTCGCCAAGCGGCTGCGCCGGCGGCGCCGCCCTCGTGAACCATGTCCCGTAGGCGTCGAGGAATCGACCGCGCCACGCGCGCGCCGGCCGCACCGCCTCAGCATCGAACGCGTAGTGAACCCTTTGTGGGAAGCCGACAGCGATTGCATGTGTGCTCACTCCGCGTAGAAAAGTACGCAGAACGATCGGCCGCTCCGCTGGAAGCAGCTCAAAACTTTGCACCCGCGCCGCAATGATCTGCGCGGGCAGGGTTTGGTGGCTGACCGCGCTCAGATAAGCCCACATCGCAGCGATCTGCTGCTCACGGTCGCCGCCGAGAATGTCTGCACGAGTACTCTTGCCGTCGGGAAAAAAACTCGGCATGCGCGTCGCAGGTTTCAGCGCCGCCGGGTCGAGAAGAAACTGTCGAAACCAGTGCGGCTGAAGACGCGTCGTCGCCGTGGCGAGATCGACGCCGACGATGCCTGGCAGACTCTCGCCACGCACCGGATGGCACTGCACACAGCCGACGTCAAGGAGTGCGCGACCGGCATCCTCGAAGGAACCTCGAGACACTGCGTCGCGAGGCAGCATAGGCGGCATTGAAGCCTCCACACGCGATAGGCGATCGCTGCGAACAAAAAGATCCGGCAACGACTCAATCCGATCCTTAGGGTAGGTCGGCATCCGCGCGATCACGTAGGGCCGTACGTGCCCACTGCCGGCGAGGACACGGGCCAGCTCCGCCGCCTGCAGCTTGTCTCCGACCCCGGTCAGCGTTGGAGGCAAGCGGCCTTCGTCGCCGATGTCGACTTCACCCGCAGTGGAGAAGTACTGTCGGCGCTTCCGACCAACCCCGCCGCGGGAGTCCCGCTCGTGACAGGCGTAGCAGTTAAGCTGTAGCAGACGAAAGTCAAGATCCGCGCTCACTGTCTGCGACCGCTCCTCCGCCTGCGACCCGTTCAGCTCCCCCAGCGTCGCACGGACGGCACGCGACTGCAGGTCGTCGAGAGGGAAGTGCGGCTGCCCCTCGTTCTGCGTGCCCGCAGGCGCGAAACAAGAATTCGATGAAGCGACATTCAGCTCGCCGAGCGGCTTGGAGCTTCGCGTGGCGGATACGTCGCCCGCCGAGTGACAGCTCACGCAGCGGAGCTCCGCAAAGAGTCGCCGCCCCTCCCGGATGAGGTCACGGTGCCGCGACGAGAGAGTGGAGCGCGTCGACGCCGCCTGTTCTGTCTCGCCCGTCAAGAGGTAGGACGCGATATCCGCCGCGTCGACGGCAGCCAGACGAAAACTCGGCATGCGTCCACCGGGACGCGTCGCGGACGGATCCATCAAAAAGAACGTCAGCGACCTGGCAGAGTACTTCGATGCGATGTCGCCATGTGGAACCGAGACGACGGCACGCGCCCTAGTGCGAATCCCCATGCTCTCGAGCTCGGCGGGGGAGAGCTGTTCGAGAAGTCGGTCAAGCTCCGACGCCGTCGTGCCGGCAGAGAAACTTGCATCCGGTTCGTGGCAGGCGACGCAGCCGACTTGGTGATAGAGGCTGCGGCCACGCTTTGGGTCGCCGTGCCGCCAAAACTCATGCGGCACTGGATTGTTGCCGCCGGCTTTGACCACCGGAAAAGGGGTCCGGAGTGTCGAGAGAAACGCGACCAGAGCCTCGATCGCGTGCTCCCTGCGGGCGGCGGCAAACGAGCCCAGCACGTCGGGCATCGTCGTCCCCGGTTTGATGTCGTGAGGCGCAGCGAGGAATCGACGCAGCCACTCGGCGCGGACTCGATTGCCAACACCGTCAAGGCGCGGCCCGAGCTTCGGATCTAAGTCGCTCGCACCACTCTCATGGCAGGAGGTGCAGCTCAGCTCCGAAAGCAACAACCGACCGCCGTCGCGCGCGCCGATAATTCCGTGTCGCGCGAACCGCTCGAAGCCGGCAACAAACGGCGGCGGCACGTCGCTCAGAAGACTCGGTGCCGAGAGAACGATCAGGACAAACATGCACGAGAAACGCATCGCCCCATTTTAGGCCTCCATGGTGGCCGAACGATCGTGAAAAACGTTAAAGTACCCGGCATATCTGGAGGTTCATTGAGATGATTCTTGCAACTTCGGCGCGGCGCGGCGCGATCGTGTCCCTGACCGCACCTGTCATGCTTTGGGCGGCGCTGGTGCTCTGGGAAACCAGCCGCGCGCACGCAGAAGGGTCGCGCTTCGTCGATCTGTCGCTCCTCATCGCGACCGAGTATCCCTGCACGTGGCCCGGTGGCTGGCCTCCGTTCCAGCTCAACCACCATCGCACGATCGGCAGGCTGAGTCCGTACAACGTCGACATCCTCAGCCTCGATGGAAATACAGGGACGCAGATGGACACGCCCCCCCATTCGATTCCAAAACCTGGCTCCGGCCTCGAATACGAGGGAGCGGCCGGTGAACTCTTCACCGAGAGCATTCCGGCGTGGCAGTTTTGCGGCGAGGCGTGCGTGATCGACATTCAAGATCTTCTCGGTAAAGCGCCGCCGGGACAAAGTCCGTTCGTCCTCAAAGGGCACGTCGAGGCTTGGGAGCGCTCGCATCGTCCGCTACGCTTCGGCGACGTTGCTCTGTTTCGCAGCCGCTACACAGATATTTTCTACAAACCGCTACCGGAAGGACGGAAGTTCGTCGCCGACTGCTTGGAAAAGAAAGTTCCTGGCTACCCCAACCCGCATCCCAGCTGCCTCGACTATATCTCGAAGAAGAACGTCATGCACATGGGCACGGACAGCCCAAGCATGGGCCCCATCCCTGAGCTTGCCAACGAAACGCACGTCGAAGGGTTGAAGCATGGCGGCATCTTCACGGAAGGTGCAACGAACCTCGACCAGCTCCCGGACACCGGGGCGTTCTACTGCATGATGGGACCGAAGCACGTGGGCGGTGCCTACGGCGAAGGACGTGCATTCGCCGTCGTTGGTCCGCTCGCCGCCCGCCTCATCGAGTCGGCGCGCGCCAAACGTGCTCTGGACCTCTCCGTCGAGCTCGACGGCAAGCTCCCAGTGTGGTGGCCGGGTCGCGGTGTCGGGAAACATCGTCAGCCGTACTTTCGCATCGACTTCGAATACTCTCCGGGAATCGACTACTACCACAACACACACCTCCTCGACGCTCACACTGGAACGCATCTCGTGCCGCCAGCTTACGCTCTACCGAGGGCCGACGAAGATGTCGCTTACAGCGACGACGTCAAGAAGTGGCTCACGGAATACGAAGCCAAATATGGGAAACGTGGTACGAGCGACGTGACAGTCGAACGAGTTCCTCTCGATCAGACATGCGGCCCGGCTCGCGTGATCGACGTACGTGAGCTCGTCGGTACGACGTCAAAGGAAATGTGGCCCGCCTCACCGAAGATCACGCCGGAGCACATCCGCCACGCCGAAGAGCGCGGAGGCACGCTCAAACCGGGCGACATTGTCATCTTCGTCAGTGCCCACAGCGACCGCACGTTCAAGCCCTTTCCTGATGGCACGGCATGCATGGCCGATCCGCTCAATGGTGTGAGCGAGGGTTGGCCCGCGGTCAGTGCCGCGGCAGTTCACTATCTCGCCGCCAAAGGCATCCGCTGCATCGCGACCGACGGACCAACGCTCGGCGGCGTCGATCCGAAGGCAGCTCTCTGGACCTACTGGGCGCTCGGCAGCAAAGGCATGGTCGGCGTCGAGTTCCTCATCCATGCCGATGAGATCCCCGAGAACGCTTACTTTCTATTCGCGGCGCCCAAAATCCGGGGCGCGCATGGCGCGCCGGGGCGGGCCATCTGCCTCTACTGACCGTCTGATCTGATTTTGCTAAAGTGGCGCGCCCCAGCCATTTCTTGCCGTCATTTCTTTTGAGAGTAACTCGGTAACGGTTGTCGCCGACGGTTTGCGTGGGCGTTTGCGTGGGCGTGGGTGGGTGAGTGCGGCCTTTCTGTCTCCGCCTCCGCCTCCGCCTCCGCCTCTGTCTCCGCCTCCGCCTCTGTCTCCGCCTCCGCCTCGACCGGACGCACCGTTACTTCAGGTCGCGAATCCGGATGTTCTTAAACTCCACCCACATCGGTTTGCCGGCGTGCAGTTGTAGCGCCAGGATGCCGTCGCGCAGAGCGAGCTCGGGGCTATCGGTAAAATCGAGGATCAGGCGGTTGTTGAGGTAGTGACGGATGTGATTGCCTTTGGCGATGATCACGACGTCGTTCCAGTCGTTCAGTTTGAAGAGCTTCTCGAAACCGGCTTGATCGATCAGGGACGCGGTGACTTTCTTGCCATCGTCCTCCCATGTCGCCTTCTCCCCAACGAGACATGTTCGCCCGCGCTTGCCGCCTTCGTCGTAGATGAAGCCAGCGACGCTTGGAAGCTTGATCTGGTTACGGATTTCGTGCTGATAGCCGCGCACGACCCACTTGTTTCGCACCTTCCCTGTCTGGATATGCTTCGAGCGATACTGGATACCCGAGTTGTTCGTAGCGTTACAGCGAAACGAAAGACGCAACTCGAAGTCTTTCGTCTCGCCGCCTGCCCAGATCAGGAAGGTATTACCGTTCGCTTTCTTTTCTGGTGTCGTCTCGCCACGAATCGCACCATCTTTGACCGACCAAAGCCGAGGGTCTCCTTCCCAGCCGGCGAGATTCTTGCCGTTAAAAATCTTCCGCATTTCTTCTGACTCAGGCGGAGCCACCTGCGGCTGTGACTCGGCGGCAACGATCAGCGACGGCAACGCCAAGAGAATCAACAATCGGGTCATTTCCTTCGTCTCCGGCAAAATCGTGTCAAAAAAGGAATAGGGATCTGAGGCATTCACTCCTGATTCCAAGGCAGAGCGAGTGTCGGCTGATTGACGTAGCGTTCCATCTCGATCGTCATGCGCGCGCCGGCACCAGGTGCCAGACGCACCTTGAATTGAGAGTCGTCGACACGCGCGCGGCGGCCCGCCACAGTGACTGCTGAGGCGCGATGCTCAGCGTAGGCGCCTGTCTGCACGATGAGCTCGCGGTCGCGCACTGGATCGACGTTCACGAGCGTCAACGTGATGCCTTCAGGTCGAATCGTGTCGACAAGCGCAGCGACGTCCGGCGGCAGTCCGGGGCGCCTCGCCTCAGGATCGAAATAGCGCACTTGCGCATGAACGACGTTGCCACCACCACCAGGATAGTTCGCTCCGAGCATTAGGTTGAACAAGCTGTCGACTGCGGTCGGATCGTGCATTTCGGCCGACTGACGCGTGTCCGTGGTCTTTGAGTCTTTTCGCACTCGTTCGACTTTCTGACGCACAAGCTCGTGGTCGTCGGCAAGAGCCCGCAGCGGGAAGCCGGGGTCTTGGCCTTGCAGATACCGGACCCACGCCTCATCGGCGAGGCGCGGCAAGTCGGAAGACTTGAGCGACCAAAGGTACACGTCCGTCAACTCTGGCCGACTCCAAAAGTTCGTGTTGCCGCCACGTCGCTGCTCCTTGCCGATGTAAGCATACCAGCCGTTATCGCCATACTTGTGCGGCACGCGTAGCTCACCATCGATCACCTTGGCCGCGTTATACATGTTGTCGATCTGCGTGCGGAGCGTGTCGACGTACTTCGCGTCGCGGGTGAGCATGTAAGCGATTCCGAAGCCGACGCGAGCGCCGCGAAGGACATAATTGTTGCCCGGGTTCTCCGAGCCATCGTCATTGAGTGGTCGAAAGTTCCAGCCGTACACTCCACCCCACCACTTGCCGTCCCACTCGCCTCCTATGCTGCCGTCGAGGCCGATGTTGCTGGGTAGATTGCCGCGGTTTCGCCGTGCGCGCTCAACCCATGCATCAATATACTCAAGGATCCAGTCGCGATACTTCGCCTCGCCAGTGAGGAGATACGCTGTCATGGCGAGATTCGTCGCCAGCATGTTCTGTGGATGGTCTCCTCTCAGACTCACGGTGTAACCGAGCCGCGTCCAACGCTCGGTGCGCGGCAGCTGGCCAGGTCGAGGATCGTGACGCGGACGCGGCGGTCCGCCCCACTCGGCTTCCGTCGCCTGCGTCAGTAGCGGCCCGCGGCTGCCGTTGAAGAGGCTGCGAATGATCTTGTGCTTCGGATCGTAGTTCGGAGCCTCAGGGTCTTCATTCATATAGAAGCCAGCGAAACGTCGCGCTCGAATCAAATACTGCGGGTCGTCTGGGCGTGCGAGGCCGTACCAGTACCAGGCGGCCATGCCTTCGCCGGTGTGTTCCCAGTCGAGTGACGGACAAAACTCCTTGTAGTAAAGCCCGTCCTTAGCGGCTTCGACGAGTGGTTCGCGAAAATCGGTGAACTGATCGAGATGACCCTCCCAGATCCGTTTGTAGATCTCAAGAATCTCCGTGGGCGCCCCCAAGGCATAGAGGAGGGGCCAATGGCGATACGTCTCCATGACATCGTCAGGTCCATCCATGGCGCCCCAGTTCGGCGTGATCCGCGCCCAACCTCGTACATCGATGTACTTGTCCGTCGCCACCAAGGCCGCTTCGTAGTTCGCACGGAGGAGTGCGCGCTGCGCCAAAGCCCAAGGTGGAGGCGCAAGCGGTGTGTCGATCGTCATCCTTGGGCCGGCGGTGGCGTGTGAGGTGAACGTGAGATGCGTGGCTAATGTCACGACGCCCCAAAACAGCGCACGGCAAGCCCTCGATTGCGCGTAATTCATAATCTTTCTCCCCGGTTGTCGAGATCTGGATGATCGTTCGGCAGGTGAAGCTTTCATCCAAGTGGATGGCTCACGTTTCGGCCACAGCACTCGCGATGCGCCAGACTCCGTTATTATCGCAAGCGGCGTAGTACATCCGAAGCTTTTCAGGCGCCCCGGGCTTTCGTTCCCCGATCCTTGTGAGAGACATGTCTTCGGCGTGGACGGCATCAATACCCTCAGAGCCATAACCTGCACCCTCGATCGCGCACCCCGCACGTTCCCAAGCAAGGCCGTCAGTCGAGTGTGCGACAAAGATGCGCGAGCGATACCCCGCCATGTCAGCCGCAATCGATGCCGCCGCAAAGTCATCGCTTTTGCCGCTTGCCACAGCGTCCGGATCAGCACTGGGGTGGAGAGGGACCTCCGAACCTGCCGGTACGTCTTGCCAAGCGGAATAGTACATCGTCCACGCGTCGCTAGACGTTGCCGGTGGGAGGACTTCGGCTCCAGTGATTCCGACCGCATCGAACTCATCGTGCCCGTCTCGCAGCCGGTATCCTGGCTCGAGCTCGAACTGCACGCCGTCGGTCGTCATGGCACTCACGACGCTTTGCGACAGCCTCGGTCCGCGCACTGGTCCTCCTGGTCCAAATTCCGATCGAAAAAAATAGAGGCGACCACGACCGTCCGAAAGTCGGCAGTAGCGCGGCCCGCCGACGCCGCCTTGGCACGCGAGACGGATACCGTCCTCGTGTTCCCAGTCGAGAAGATCCGCGGAAACCGCACTGGCGATGACCGTCGGCTGATTCGCTGGTCCGCGCGACTCAACATACATGCGCCAACGCCCGTCGGCGAGCGGTACAACGGTGGGCGCGATGAGGCGGAGGCTTCTATGAGGCACGCGTGAATCCGGCGCCAATCGAATCCCCGGTTCGGGACGGAATCGAAGACCGTCTGCCGAAATCGCGCTCAAGATGTATCCTTGGCAGGCCGGATACGGCTTCGCTGGTCCGACGGCTGTGTAGAAGAGTCGGTAGCCACCTCCCGGCAGCGCCACGATACACGGCGCCTGAAGCTTCGCGCTGTCCAGATCGCGCGAACCTTGAAGACGCGCACCGGGCTCCTTGCGCCACTGGCGGATTTGATGCATGCCGCCGCCTCCGATTCCATGACAGTCAACACAGTACGTACTGGCCAACGACAGAGATTCGATGAGAATGGCCAGCTGCGCTGCTGTCAAACTGCGAATGCGTGAGACTGAGACACCCCCGGTGTTAGGATAGTTGTCGCACGGAAGCGCTGACTGGACAGAGACAGAGATGGAAACGGAAGCAGAGGCCGCACACGGATTTTGACGCAGAGATCGAGGCGCACACACAATCGGCATCACGCTCACGAGACCGGACGGCACACGGAGAGGCTGTGAGTTTTTTAACTGCCGTCGCAACTCAGGGAAACTTCCGGAACGGCACACGGCGTGTGCCTGCTACTATAAGGAAGTCGCCAACACGCTCTTCAAAGTAGCAGGCACACGCCGTGTGCCGTTCCGGGCGTCCGTGAGTTGCGACGGCAAGTTTTAAAAACTTCACAGCCCAGGAGTGTGCTTGCTACTTTGAAAAATGCACACGCTCACGCACACGAAGAGAGGATACGGACGGACGGAGACCGAGTCGCGGCCGCAGCCCCATGACCACGAGACCAACACCGAGACATGCCTGAATTCGATCTGATCCTCCACGGCGGCGATGTGATCGACGGCACGGGTGCACCGCGGCAGCGCGCCGATGTCGGGATCCAGGGTGACCGGATCGCTGCGGTCGGCCAACTTGATCCCACTCGCGCCCTTTCCACTGTCGATGCTCGGGGCCGCATCGTCGCTCCCGGCTGCGTCGACGTGCACAACCACTCCGATGGTTGGTTGGTCAAGGAGCGACACTTCCTGCCGAAGACGAGCCAAGGCATCACGACCGAAGTGATCATGGCCGACGGCATCTCCTATGCTCCTCTGGCAGCGGAAACCGCGACGGAGTGGATGTTTTACCTGCGTTCGCTCAATGGCCTCTCCCAGACGGACTACCGCGGCTGGAAGAGCATCGCCGACTACTTGCGGTTGATCGACGGCCACAGCGCTCAAAACGTCATCGCCCACCTGCCGTACGCCAACGCGCGCGCGCTCGCCATCGGCTGGAGACGCGCACCGCCAGATGATTCCGAGACGCGCATCATCCAAGCAGAAGTTAAGCGTGCGATGGAAGCCGGTGCAGTCGGCATCTCCACAGGTCTCGACTACGTCGCGCAGTCCTTCTCAACGACCGAAGAACTCGTCAGCGCGTGCCAGGCGATGGCACCGTATCGTGGGCTCTACGTCACGCACGTTCGCTATAAGAAGGGCGTCCTTGACGGCGTCAAAGAAGCCGTCGAGATCGGTCAGCGCGCCGGTGTCGCCGTCCACATCTCGCATCTCAAAGCATCGACGGCCGCAGCAAGCGAAGAACTGCTCGACTACGTCGACCGCGTTGCCGTCCACGAAGTCGATTTCTCGTTCGACGTCTACCCGTACTTTCCCGGCAGCACCATGCTCCATTTTCTTCTGCCCTACGAAGTGTGGGAAGACGGCCCGCTCGGCGTGGTGCGAAAGTTGGCCGATCCAGCCGTGCGGCGACGCTTCGCAGTACTACTGGACGAAATGCGGGTGGATGTCGATCACCTTCACCTGGCCTGGGTGGCGTCGAAGGCTAACTCGCAATACCACGGCGTCACGATCGCCGAGTACGCCCGTGCCGTCGATCGCAGCCCCGCGGAGGCCATCTGCGACCTACTGATCGACGAGAACCTCGCTGCGCTCGCCGTGTTTCGCACGGCCGATGAGGCGCAGGCGGACTCTCTCGTCGAGCCGTTCCTCAAACACGAAAAGTTCATGCTTGGGAGTGACGGTATTTACTTCCCGGATGGCATTGTCCATCCACGAGTCTACGGCTCAGTGCCGCGGTTGCTCGGTCCGCTGGTGCGCGACCGGAAGCTCTTCTCCCTTGAGGAAGCCGTTCGGAAATCGAGTGGCCATGCCGCGGAACGCTTCGGACTCGTCGACCGTGGCGTTGTGCGCGCTGGAGCGTTCGCCGATCTCTTCGTCTTTGATGCTCACACGATTCAGGACAACGCCACCTATTCCGATCCACACAACCTGGCCTCGGGAATCGACACCGTCATCGTCAACGGCCGCATCATCCTCGCCGCTCGCGAACCTGTGGGCGCCCGTGAGGCGGGCCAACCGGGGCGCGCCCTTGGCTACGGAGCCTCTTGAGGCTCGATCGTCCCCCCCACATTGGGTACGATAAAAGGCGAGGCGAGTGTCGGAGCGACGACCAGCGTCCGAGCTCAACGCGCACCGATGCGCGCCGCCCCCCTACGGACGAGCTCCCTTTGGAGAACGGGATCTCATGAGAGACACTCGACCGCGCAGCGAGCTAGAGCGACGTCGACCCGTGTGGGTCGCGATGTCGGACTTGTGGCGTGACTCTGACCTCAATGAAGGTGAACTCGAAGAGATCGCTACGATCGTGAGAGATTCCGGATACTCCGAAAAAGAGGTCGAGCGCATCTTCCGCTTCGAGCTCGCTCCGTTTCTCGGATCGAACCATCTCGTCGTGGCGGGCGTGTGGAGCGGATTCGATCCCCATTGGGTGTGCATCGAAGCGCGCAAGAGAATTGGAAGGCGATCATTGACTGCCCGCGTCTGCGCCTGGACTCGCCTCACGACGCGCGCGGCGCGTGGCCCGTGGCGGAAGGTCAAACAGATGGCGTTCGACAAGGCTTGAACGACAGCTGATCTGCGTGCTTTCCTGAGGTCATGATGAACCGCCACCATCCGAAACTCTCAGCGAGTCGGGCTTGGCACGTTCGCGCCGGCGCGTTGGCCGCACTGTTGGCTGTGGTTCACTTTTCCAATGCGGTCGCTCGACCACCGAACGTCGTCCTCGTCATGACGGACGATCAAGGCTACGGCGACCTCAGCTGCCATGGCAACCCGATCCTCAAGACGCCGCACCTCGACCGGCTCCACTCCGAAAGCGTTCGGCTGACCGACTTTCACGTTGATCCAAGCTGCGCTCCGACGCGTGCTGCACTCTTGACCGGCAAGTACGCGGCGCGCGCCGGGGTCTGGGATACCTCGAGCGGCCGACAAATCCTTCGGCGTGACGAGGTGACGATGGCCGACGTCTTCCGAAAGAACGACTATCGCACAGCAATCTTCGGCAAATGGCATCTCGGTCATAATTATCCCTACTTGCCGGAGAACCGCGGCTTCGACGAGTCGCTCGTGCACTACTCCGGCGGCGTCGGACAACTCCCCGACTTTCCCGGTAACGACTACTTCGACGACACGTACTATCGGAGCGGACGACCTGAAAAGGTGAAAGGCTATTGCGCCGACGTTTGGTTTCGTGAAGGCCGCCGCTTCATCGAAGAAAATCGTGATCGCCCCTTTTTTCTCTATTTGCCGCCGAACACACCACACGGCCCCTATCGCGTCCCAGAGAAGTACTCGAAGCCTTATATTGAGATGGGCATACCCGAGCAGCGCGCGGCCTTCTACGGCATGTGTGCAAATATCGACGAGAACGTCGGTCGACTGCGCCAGCAACTGCGCGAGCTCGAGCTCGAGGAGAACACGATCTTCATCTTCATGACGGATAACGGTGGCACGGGCGGGTTGGAACTTGCCGAGAAGTATCATGGCGCTGTCGTCTCGGGGTTCAATGCCGGTATGAGAGGCGCTAAGCAATCGATGTATGACGGTGGCCATCGCGTCCCCTGCTTCCTCCGCTGGCCAGGCGGCGGCATCGGTGGAGCTCCCGGGCACGACGTGGATCGGTTGACGGCGCACTTTGACCTGCTGCCGACGCTCGTCGATCTCTGCGGACTGCGAGGCACAGAGACGATTTCGTTCGACGGTGTGTCGTTGACGCCACTTCTGCGCGGTGGATCCGAAAAACAGTGGCCGGACCGCAACTTGGTCGTGGCCGTCAATCGGGACCAGGATCCACCCAAGTGGTACCGAGTTGCAGTGCTGACCGAGCGCTGGCGACTCGTCAATGGCGACAAGCTCTACGACGTTTCCAGTGACCTCGGGCAACGTCACGACGTCGCAGCCAAGCACCCGCACATCGTCGCGCATCTACGGAAGTGGTACGACGGCCACTGGAACCATGTCTCCAAACGATTTGACGAACACTCGCGCCTCGTCATCGGCGCGCCGGAGGCGAACCCGACCATGCTCACGAAGCATGACCTACTCGAGGAGTCACGGCAGCTCGCTGTGGAAGTCGTCCGCGGCGGCTCCTACGAGGTGACGCTGTCGCAGCAGCACCCGGCAGCAATCCGTCAATCGCTGACGGCGACCGAGGCGGAGCTGAGAATCGGTGATCTCCACCTAAGAGAGAAGTTCGCCGGAGGCACCGCTCAGATCACGCTCAAAACGACGCTCGAAGCGGGACCGACGTTTGTTCAAGCTTGGTTCAACGCCGAGACACGTGGCCGACCGCAGGAGGTCCCGTTTCTCGTCTTCCGTCGGCTCGGCCCCTGATCGCTCCGTGACAGTTAACAGCCCGTTGAAAAAGTCATTCGGCCGAGAAACCGGCCTCTTCACGCCCAGATCGACCGCGTCAATACTCGAAAATCTCGGAGATTACCTGCGTTTGCCGCGGCCGATCTGGACGCGAAGAGACCAGTTTTCGGCTCGAAGCACTTTTTCAACAGGCTGTTAACCTTCAATTGTGCGAGCAACGAAAAGCTGCGCATCCGATTGCGCCGTGAAGTCCAGTGCGTCGCCACGAAAGAGATCGCCGTCAGCGACGCTCGCACCGTTCGCCGTTCCACAGCCTTGATACACGTATGCCAGAAACGGTTGCTGAAGAGTCACCGCGCCACCGGCCGCTAGCCTGCCCACTTCGATGAGAGTGCCACTTTCGAACCTCGTCTTCGCGTCGCCCGGCCGGCCACCGTAAACACGGGTCATACCTGAATCAGGAGCCAGGTGAGAAACTTCGTAGTCCGCCCCTGATCCGCTCGTTTCCGGCAGGAGCCAGAGCTGCAGCATGCGGTTCTCGTCGTCGTCTGGATTGACCTCATTGTGCTCGAACCCCTCGGCGCCGGCGCTCTGGACCTGAACATCGCCGGCTCGTAGCTCGCCACCATCTTCGAGGGAGCCGTGATGAAGAATTCTGCCGTCAACCATCAGGGACATCACATCGATCTGCCGATGCGGGTGGAGTCCCGTTTCACCTTTGGGCAAAAAAGTCGCATCCGCCAGGTAGACGAGACTACCAATTCCACCCCATGTACCGGGGTTCGTCCGAGCGCCGAAGACGCGCGAGTCCATCACCAATCGATGCTCGCGAAGACCCGCAAAGCCGCGGCGCTGCAGGTCGTCTCGATGGAGGATTTCCACAGTCATGCTCACCGACTCCTGAATTCCAGTCACTGTCCGACGCCCCTTCCACACAGGCGTCGAGTCCGAAAGGCCCTCTGCGTGCCAATGTTTGCTATCATGAGCGAAAGCGATGATTCGTTCACGGTCTTTCCCTGCTTTCGAGAAACTCATGGAACGAACCGACTTGACCTCATGGGTCGCGATGGTGCTTCTCAGCGTCGCGTTAGCGCCGTCCGAGAGCCTCCACGCCTCGTCACCAAAACCAAACATCCTCTGGCTTTCCGCGGAAGACCACGGGCCTCACCTCGGCTGCTACGGTGACGCCTACGCCGTCACGCCGAACGTCGATGCATTCGCGCGGCGCTCGCTGCGGTACAAAAACGCTGTTTCGACCGCGCCGGTCTGCGCACCAGCACGTACAACGATCATCAGTGGCATGTATGCCACGTCCCTTGGTGCCCATCACATGCGCTCGCAGGTGCGGCGCCCGAGTTGGCACCGTCTCTTCACCGAGTATCTGCGCGATGCCGGGTACTACTGCACGAACAACCGAAAGACTGACTACAACCTCGAATGGAAGATCGAGCAGGTATGGGACGAGTCCTCGGCGGAAGCCCACTACAAGAACCGCCGCATCGGCCAACCTTTTTTCGCCGTCTTCAATCAGGGAATCACGCACGAAAGCAGAATCCGCGACGAAAATCCGCGCCCGCAGCACGATCCAGCCAGTGTGACGCTGCCCCCCTACCATCCGGACACGCCAGAGGTAAGGAAGGACTGGGCGCAGTACTACGATCGCCTGACGCAGATGGATACGTGGTTCGGCGAACAACTCGAGGCCCTCGAGGCGGCGAGTGTTGCCGACAGCACGATCGTCTTTTTTTGGGCGGACCATGGATCGGGCATGCCGCGCGGCAAGCGCTACGCTGGTTGGTCCGGAATCCACGTGCCACTCATCGTTCACATCCCTGAGCAGTTCAAGCACCTCCGCCCTCGAGACTACCATGACGGTGGATCAACGACACGCCTCGTCGGGTTCGTCGACTTCGCGCCGACCGTGCTGTCACTCGCTGGGATCAAGCCACGCGAGTTTCATCAAGGCCATGCTTTTCTCGGCAGCTACATCGCACCGGCGCCCGAGTTTTCGTTCGGCTTCCGTGGGCGTATGGACGAGCGCCCGGATTCGTCACGTTCTGTCTACGACGGTCGATTCGCGTACATCCGCCATTTCATGCCGCACCTGCCGCATTGCCAGGATCTCCACTATCAGCTCGAGACGCCGACGACGCGCGTGTGGCGCGATCTCTTTCGTCGCGGCAAATTGAACGAAGTGCAGTCGCATTTCTGGCGACCCAAGGCACCGGAGGAGCTGTACGATCTCACCGCTGATCCACACGAGACGAAGAACCTCGCCCACGATCCAAAGCATCGCCCAGCGCTCGAGCGATTCCGAAGCGCCCTCGCCGAACACATGGCGGCGACGCGCGACACTGGCATCTTCCCTGAAGGCATGATGCACGACAGGGCCAGCGAACTGGGCGTGCTGCCGGCCGAGCTCATCGGGACGCTCAAGGAGTTCCCCTTCGCCGAGCTGCGTGAAGCACGCAACTTGGCCCTGGATCCGGAAGCGAGTGTCGAGACGGTCCGCAACTATTTGACATCCCGGCGCGACGCCTCCATTCGCTACTGGACGGCACTCTACTGCCTCGATCGCGGCCGAGGGCTTGTGCGCAAGCTGGAAACGGAACTCGTTGGGCTTCTCGGCGACCCCAGCCGCAGCGTTCAAGTAGCAGCTGCTGAAGCCTTGGGGATTCACTCTCAGGACGCAGCGACGCGCCAGCGGGCCATCCGCACCCTGATGGCGAACGCAAACCCTGAAGCGGTAGAAGCCTATCACGCTGTTGCCGCACTCAATGCTCTCGACCATCTCCCCGAGCTCCCAGGGCACGTCAAAGAAGAGATCCGATCGCTTCCGCACAAGGCGAAAAACACGCCAGGTCGTGCCAACGGCTACGTCAGCCGCATGCTTCGACACATTCTCGAGAGTCCTCGCGCCCGCTGAATTCGCTTGGCGCGCGGGCATTGTCTCGTTTTCGCGAGACTGTCGCGGATCGGAACGGACACTTCGACAAGGTGGCTCACCGAAGTGTCGAAGGTGGCGGACAGAACCGCGTGTGGGTGCGCCAGTTGAGCGAATTCGACTGCCGTGGCAATCCGTTTGCTTCCATTTGCTGCAGTGACGGGAGCAGCACACAGGGTGTTTGGCTCAGCACGATGGCATTTGACCAGCGGGGCGCGGTTGTGAACGAAAAGGATCTGGCAAGTAGGGCGCGCGACATCGTCCGGCAGTTCCCAGAGAACAGTATCAAACGACTGCTCGAGAACCCTGCCAATGTCGGCGATCTACTACGAATCGCAGAGGTCAATGTCGTCGACAGAATCGATTTCGACGGTTTGAGAGCCGTGAAGGGAAGCTTCGTCGGCCCAGACTACCGCCATCGCGAGTCGGACGTCGTCCTCACCGCCCCGTTGCGTCGCGCCACCAATCGGGCGACGCAGAGTACGGTCTTGATCTATATCCTCATAGAACACCAATCCGAGCCGGACCGAGACATGCCTCTCAGGCTTCTTGAGTACATGCTACGGATCTACAAACGCCAGCGACGTGAGGCTGCTCGCAAAGTCGGTGTTTCGGGAGAGCCGCGACTCCATCCAGTTCTGCCGCTAGTCTTCTACACCGGCACACAACGCTGGGAGACACCAGGAACTTTGATCGATCTGTTGCACATGGGGGAGCTCTTCGAGAAGTGCACACCACGATTCGAGCCGTTCTTCGTGCACCTCGCCCGCACGCCGAGCACGGAGCTCACGAGGCGTGGCGGCTGTTTCGGTGCCGTCCTCAGACTCCTCAAGGCGCGCCGCTCACAACCTAAACCGTTCTCCCGACTTCTCGACCAAGTCCTCGAAGAGCTGGGGGCGCTACCCAGATCAGAGCACCAACGGTGGCTCGAGCTTCTTTCGTACGTCCATGCCATGATCTATCATTACAGAGAGGAGCATGAATTCATTCCGCTTCAGGACTCGATCACGCGAGCTACTCGCAGCGCTGATGAGCGAAAGGAAATCTTGACGATGGGGAAGACGGCAGCAGAGGCGATGATGGAACGAGGCTACGAACGCGGACGAAGGGAAGGACGGGAGGAAGGACGGGAAGAGGGACGGGAAGAAGGCACGGTGACCGCGCTGCAGAACGTGCTTCTCCGCCTTCTGACGCAGCGTTTCGGAGCGCTGCCCACCGCACTCCGCCAAAGCGTTGAAGCCACGACGGCGCGAGAGCAGATCGAACAGTGGTTCGACCGCGCGGTGACGGCGGATCGTCTCGACGACATCGGCATCAGCAGCACCGAAGGCGCGGAAGAGTGAATCCTGCGACCCGAGCGGTATTCGTACTTGTCTCCTGCGTGTGCGCGTGCCTGTCGGCCGCCTCGTCGCTCGCCGTAGACAAGCCGAACGTCGTCATCGTGATCACCGACGATCAAGGCTATGGCGACCTTGCATGCCACGGTAACCCGGTGCTCAAAACGCCGCATCTCGACCGGTTGTATGCCGAGTCGGTGCGTTTGGCTGACTACCACGTCGCACCGACTTGCTCACCGACAAGGGCAGCGCTCCTCACGGGCCGCTGGACCAATCGAACCGGTGTTTGGCACACGATCATGGGGCGGTCCATGCTGCGCGCGAATGAAATCACTATGGGGGAAGTGTTCAAGGCGGCTGGTTACGCGACCGGCATGTTCGGCAAGTGGCATCTCGGCGACAACTACCCCTATCGACCAGAGGACCGCGGCTACGACGAAGTCCTCCGCCATGGCGGCGGCGGAGTCGGACAGACCCCGGACTACTGGGACAACGCGTACTTCGACGGCATGTACTGGCACAACGGTACGCCAGAAGCCGTGAAGGGATTTTGCACCGACGTCTTCTTCGACTACGCCAAACGTTTCATCTCGGCGCAAAAGAAATCGGGCAAGCCATTCCTCTCCTACATCGCAACCAATGCGCCGCACGGGCCAATGCATGCGCCGAAGGAATACAGTCAGCCCTACGCCAGTGCTGGTGACACTCATCTGGCGAACTTCTACGGCATGATCGCCAACATCGACTCGAACGTCGGCGCGCTACGCCGGTTCCTTGAGAACGAAGGGCTGGCAGAGAACACAATCTTCATTTTCACAACGGACAACGGAACCGCCGCCGGAGCGAAAACGTTCAATGCAGGAATGCGCGGCAGCAAGGGGAGTGAGTACGACGGTGGCCACCGAGTGCCGTTCTTCGTTCACTGGCTGCGAGGTGGGCTGATCGGAGGGCGCGATGTGACGCCCATCACGGCACACGTCGATGTGCTGCCGACGCTCATCGAGTTGTGCACGATCGCGCCGCCAGCCGGCGTGGCGTTCGATGGCAGAAGCATCGCCTCGCTCCTCGCTGGCAAGGGAAAGGCATGGCCGGATCGCATCTTGGTAACTGATTCGCAGCGCGTCAAAGACCCGATCAAGTGGCGTAAGAGCGCCGTCATGACGTCGCGCTGGCGCCTGGTGAACGGTCAAGAACTCTATGACATGAAGGACGATCCCGGACAAGAGAGTGACGTCGCAGCATCTCACCCGGAGGTCGTCCGCCGACTCACAGAGTTCTACGATGCTTGGTGGGACGAGCTGCTGCCCACGTTCGCGAGTGACACCGCGATCTTTCTGGGCCACCCACGCGAGAACCCCGCGCGCCTGACTTCGCATGACTGGATCACGACGGGTTCGACGCCGTGGAACCAGTCCCACATCCGTCGCGCTACGACCGGCGCCGAAAACACAGGTTTTTGGCACGTCAACGTCGTCGCAGAAGGCGAATACGAAGTGCGTTTGCGGCGCTGGCCAGAAGAGACGGGCCTCGCGATCGACGCTGCCCTCGCCCCGGGAGCAGCGGTCCCCGGTGCGAAGGCATTCCGCACGACACCCGGCAAGTCGATCCAGCCGGTCAAAGCGACGCTCGCGATCGGCGAGCGACACCAAGAGATAGCCGTCACGTCAGGAGCGAAGGAAGTAACGTTCACGCTGCAGCTCCCCTCAGGTCAGACGCGCATGACAGCGCTCTTCACTACCGCCGACGGCACGCAGTACGGCGCCTACTACGCGTACGTCACGAAGAAGTAGCTCGCACGCATTCTGACTCGATGAAGTGCGTGACAACTCGGCGCTCCTCTGCCTGTTTGAAGTCAGAGCCATAGACGGCCGAAGATGAAAACCGCGGCGCACATCTCCGACCGGCCGGTAACGTGAAGCGGCCTTGGTGCTTCAGCCGCATCCATGCGGACAGCCACGTGGATTCCTCGCACGCGAGCCACAGCTATGGAACTTCTCTCATTTGCAGGCAGTCTAGTGTTTTTCAGCCTGCCGGGTTTCACGCTTTGGCACCTGACGGTCAATGCTCGGCCAACGCTTGAGAACCGACTCAACGCGATCGCGTTTGCCTGTGCGCTCGCCATCACGACTCTGTTTTTTCTGACGCTCGCATCGTTGAACTTCTGGTGGAGCGTTTGGCTGGTGCTCGCGGCCGCGTCGGCGCTCTACTGGATCATACGCCCGTGGAGACGAAGGAGCGTGCCTGTCAGCGTGTCGCATGAGGACCTCGTGAAAGCGCCGTCACCCCCTCCGCTTCCACACCGACAGATCGTCGTCTCCCGCTTCTGGATCATCCTGCTCTTCGCCCTCATCGCCGCCGTCTGGATCGCACCGACGTTTTTTCACGAGTATCCACGTGGTTGGGATCCCTACTTCCACATGGTCATCGTCGACAAGATCCTCGCGGCTCAGACTCACGTGGACAGTCTCACGCCCATCGAGAACGTTCAAATTCAATACCCGATCGGATCGCACCTCTTCCTCGCCACTCTCAGCAAGATCACGGCGCTTCCCACGCACAGCGTGTTCAAGCTCGCCATGGCAGCGTTTGGGATTCTCACCGCCCTCCAGGTGTTCTCTCTCGTCAGCACGACGACAGGGCGCCGCGAGGTCGCCCTCTTCTCGACAGCGGCGTACGCGCTGCTCGCAGGAGACGGCAGTCTCGGCTACTACGAGTGGGGAGGCCTGCCGAACCTGATGGCGGTTTATGTCCTCCTCGGTAGTCTCACGGGATTAGCACGGGTCGGCTCGACCCGCGGAATCCGATACACGCTTCCAGTGCATTGGGTGGCGATCAGCTTCCTCAACCATCATGCGCTCACCGCTTCCGTCTTCGTTCTCGGGTCGCTGCTCGTCTACAACTGGGCTGTTCGGCGTGACAGCGAGACAACTCGCACACTTGTTGTCAGCGGGACGATCACAGCGCTCGTGCTCACGCTCACGCTCGCACCGAAAATCCTCGGGCCGTACTCGGTGGCGGACACAGGACTGCTCGTCTACCGCGAGGCGCCTTACACAGCCTGGAAACTCGCGGCGGCTGTGGGCCCAATCTTTCTCGTTCTCGCGATGCTCGGCGCCTGTGTCCTCGCACGGTCTCCCCGGCTCTGCGCGAACCGAGTCAACGTTGCGACGCTCTCAAGCGCGGTGCTCGTCGTCGCATTTCTTCTCTTCGAGTACGGCGGCCGCTGGGCGAGTGTGCGTTACCTGGGTAAAGACATTGCACCGCTGACTCCTGGGCGCTTTTTGACGGACGCGTTGCCGTTCCTTGCAGTTTTCGCCGGCGTCGCGCTCGCGGCGTTCGCGCGCACTTTCAATGCGAACACGGGAGCTGTACTCGGGCTCATTCTGCTCGCTTCTCTCATTGGCGTGCCGCACTACAAACAATACTTCGACCGCGTCATCGCCGACGACTACGTCGAAGCCTACCGTTGGATCCGCGCTAACACCGCTCCTGACGCGATCGTCCTCGATGAGAAGATCCACGCGCCGTACTTGGCCGGCCGCACCTCTCTCAACACCCCGCTCCCGAGTTCGGAGTTGTGGCGGCTGGCTCACCGCAGAGTCCTGGCCGCGCGACTCTTCTTGCGTCACGTGGAACCCTCCGAGGTGCCGTACCCAGTCGTTTTGCTCGCCGCCCGCGGCGCCAACGTGTTGCCAGGACAAACGCCGCTGTGGGAGCACCCTACGACCGGACTGACAGTCTATGGCGTCGGCGCTGCTCCCTCTTCCGGAAGCGCGAGCACGATTCGACCCGCGGAGCCACGGCTGACGCAGTTAGATGAGGAAGACTAGCGATGGGTGGGCGATACGCTTCCCGACGCGCAACAGCCCGTTGAAAAAGTCATTCGGCCGAGAAACTAGCCTCTTCACGCCCAGATCGACCGCGGCGAGCCTCGATGACAATCTCGGAGATTACCTACGTTCGCCGCGGCCGATCTGGGCGTGAAGCGACCAGCTTTCGACTCGACGCACTTTTCAACAGACTGTCAAGGCCGAAATCGCAGCGAGTAAAGATCCGCGTCCTTCATGACGAACCGCAGCCGCACCGCCTGGCCGGCGAACGCACTGACGTCGGGGCCGCCTTGCCACGTGACCGTGTGCTCGATCTCGTCGCCGAAGAACTCCGAGCAGTCCGCCAACGCGAACCCGGGCATCGGCTGACCGTCCGGGCCCTGCACTTCCACGCGCACGCTTCCTGCAGCGGAGGTGGCGCAGTTGATCACCAGCTCGCGCCCGGCAAACGTCAGCGGCTTCGTGAGCAGCTCGCCAACGCCATATGCGGCATGGACCGAGACGAACCCGTCGGTGCGGATCCCATAACGCCGCACGTGCTGCGACGGATCCGCCCAACCGTGCGAGACGAAAAGAGAGATCTCGTCCACGCTCGTTTGAATCATACCGGGAGCAACCGTGTTGCTTCGACTTAGCCACGCCAGCCGCTCGCGTCCCGGACGAATCCACGATTCCATGAACCGACGGTCGAAGTGAATGCCGTCGCGACTCGAAATGAAACAGGTGTCGGAGACGCCAGGGAGCAGATCTTCGTCCGGGTAACGCTTACGCGATGGCCAGAAGCGCCGCGGGAACCCCAGCAAGATGTGTGGTGCCCGAGGATAAGGCGAAATCCCACTCGTGTAGATGTGCTCGGGAACCGTCTCGCCAAAGTCGATCCGGCGCAGTGGGCTCCAGTGGATGAAGTCCTTCGACGTGCGCATGGCAACGGAGCGCACTTTCGGCTCGAAGGGTCGGTACCAGATGCGATGGTAGGTGACGTAGAGCTGCGTTGCGGGGTCCCAGCGCGTACAGAAGTGGCTGTCATAGGCCGCAGCGACGCCGCGATACTCGGTGATCACTGGGTCTTCCTGGATCAAATGCCAGCGAATGCCGTCCGGCGACCCAAAAGCCCAGCACGGTTTCTGGTAGCCGTTACTTGAAAGCACCTTGTAGCGTTCGTTCGGTTTGGCGTTGGGATTCGTGTCCTTGAAAACGCCGAAACCGCAGTGCGAACCGACGCCGCGCCAGACGATGTTCGTCGCCTTCGTGCCTTCGAACTCGTAGAGGCCAAGCTCGGGCTTGGTCCATTTGAGGCCGTCTCGACTCTCGGCATAACAGACCGACTCGGGATCCTCGATCCGCGGCGGCTCGTGGAGTCCAGCTCGATAGTACATGCGGTAGCGATCGTCGTCGGTCACGATTGTGACGTATCCAGACCACCGCCCCTCCCACGGCTTGTCGAAACGCAGCACCGTCTCCAGGGGCTGCGGTCGGTGTAGCTTCAAGCGGACTGCCGGCGTCATGCGCTCGATCAGCCAATCGTCGACAAAGAGCTCGAGGCGCGAGCCGAGCGCACGCACCTCTTGAGCAGCGCCTTCTGGCGCAGGCGACTTTCTCTCGATGATCCGCACGCCCTCGTCGAACTTCCAAAGACTCCAGGAGGAACGGCTCGTACCGGGTCCCGTGAAACTGCCAATCCAGAAGCCTTTGATATTGTCAGCACCGATCGCATCGGCACGCCTCACCGCCATGCGTTCGATCGCGCGCTCACCGTCGATCCAGAGACTGGCGTGCTCGCCGTCGTAGGCGATCTGATACGTGTGCACCTGCTCAGCGCCGAGCGCGACCTTCGTCTCCATGTCGGTGAGCTGAGTCGTACCGATCCACCGGATCGTCACGGCCTTGCGTCCTGGGAGAGAGACCGCGACCCCGATACCGTGGTTCCTCGCATGCTCCACGGCTCCGCGGACAGTCATGGTCCACGTCTTCGGCATGGTAGCGAGATGGATCTTGTAGCGCTCGACCCCAACGAAGTCGACACGCCACGCACCATCCACCGGTGCACCTTCGAAGGGCAATCCATCGCCGACCGTAAAACCCTCTGTCGCCGGGTCGGCATCGCCAATGTGGACCGGTGGAATGATCAAGACGGGCGACGCCTCTGAGGTTGTCGCCACCATCAACGAGATCAGGAACGCGAGCACGGTGTACATAGTCGTCGCAGGTCCTTAAGGAGAAGGGTCGCGAGAGCGCAGCCTCTCACGCCCGGACAAGTCGAGGAGCCAAGTTGTTGTGCCCCCCGACGTCGGTCAAGCGACGTTCTCGGCCTTCGAAGAGGTACGTGAGCCGCTCATGGTCGATGCCCAGCAGCCCTAGCATCGTCGCGTGCAGGTCGTTGACGTGGACTTTGTCTTCGACTGCCTCGAAACCGAAGTCGTCGGTCGCCCCGATCGTTTTACCACCGACGACTCCCCCACCGGCGAGCCAACCGCTGAAGCCGTACGGATGGTGGTCGCGTCCGTTCGACCCTTGCCGGATGGGTGTGCGGCCGAATTCACCGACCCACACCAGTAGCGTGCTGTCGAGTAGGCCGCGCCGTGCCAGATCCGTGATGAGGCCGGCGATGGGTTGGTCGACTTTCTTCGCTTGGTTTTGATGGTTACCCTTGCAGTTGCCATGCGCATCCCAACCGCCCGAAATCAAGTGTACGTAGCGCACCCCACGCTCGACCATGCGGCGCGACATCAGGCACATCTTACCAAAGCGTTCAGACGTAGCGTCGTCGATGCCGTAGAGCGACCGCGTCGCGGCCGACTCCTGCGACAGATCCATCATCTCCGGAGCCGCCGTCTGCATACGGAACGCGAGCTCGTAGTTTGCGATCCGCGCGTCCAGGCGACTATCCCCTGGTCGTGACTCTCGGTGCTGGCGATTCCACTCGACGATCTGATCGAGCAGAAGCCGCTGCTCCTGCGCGCCGATGCTCGAGGGGCGCACAAGGTTCTGAATCGGCACGCCCTCGATCCGCATGTCGGTGCCTTGATAGATCGCCGGCAAGAACCCTGATGTGTACATCGACGCGCCGTTGCGAAAGACGCTGTCCGTCATGGCGACGTAGGCTGGTAGGTTATCGCTCTCACACCCAAGCCCGTAGACCACCCAAGCGCCAACGCTCGGATGCCCCAATAGCTGTGTGCCCGAATGCACCATGATCATTGCCGAGCCGTGAATGAAGAGCTCGTGATGGAGCGAGCGAATAATCGCCAGTTTGTCAGCGTGTTTCGCCAGGTGAGGAAAAACGCTCGAGACCTGCTGTCCACTCTCTCCATGGCGCTCGAACGCAAACTGCGGCGCCATGATCGTCGAGTCGGCCGTGTTGATCTGCGCCAGATCATAATCCTGTAGTTCTTTCGGGAGCAACTGCCCGTGATACTTCGTCAGGACCGGCTTTGGGTCGAACGTCTCCAATTGGCTCGGCCCCCCCTGCATGAAGAGGAAGATCACGCTGCGCGCAGTCCCAGGAAGATGCGGCTCGCGAGGCGCGAGAGGGTTCAGCGTCGCCGCCTGGGTCTGCCGCGTCAGAAGATCGCCGAGAGCCAATGAGCCGAACCCGAGGCTCGCAGTGCGAAGAACATCGCGTCTACCGAGCAGTCCCGCGGGACGAACGCTATGGCGACTCGATTCGTTCTCTTGGATCGTCTGCGTTTCGTTCATTTTCCCAAAGTCTCGTCGCATCTTGTGATTCAGTCGACAAAAGCAAACTCGGAGAGATTGAAGAGCGCCAGGCAGAATTTCGACAGCGCTTGTGCGCGCTCCGGCGGTAGCGCCGCGAGTTCTGCGGGTGGATCGTCTAGCGGGGCGTTCTCCGCTTCGAGTTGCGTGAGCAGCCGCAGGGACGAGCTGACTTCCTCACCCGTGGGCGCTCGCCCGAGAGCGATGCGCCAAGCTCGATCGACCTGAGCACCGCGGACATGATCTTCAGTCGCCCCAGCGGCGCCGGCAGCCGCTGTCCCAGTGACAACACTGGTCGGTGTGGCTTCTTTGGCCACGCGAGCGGCGAAGTGCATTGCCTGACGCAAAACGGAGCGATTGTTGAGCCCCCACAAAGCCTGCGGCGCCACGGTCGTCACGTCGCGCGTCGGGCAACTGGCCGACGTCACCGGCGCGTCGAAGACTTCAAACATCGGAAACTTAAAGTTGCGCCTGACGATGATATAGAGGCCTCGCCGGGTGTGCTGTTTCGGGTCGCTGGTAACGACCCAGTGCCACTTGTCGCGCAGGGATGCGATTTCGTCGTCAGCGAGCGGCGGCACGATGGGGCGCCCGCCCATGCTCAAGTTCAGAGTGCCCGCGGCGGCGTGGACGGAGTCCCACAGCGCTTCGCCCTCAAGCCGGCGGCGGTTCATGCGCCAGAGCAGATTGTTGTCGGGGTCGACGTCAAGGTGACGTGCATCGCCGACGCGGCTACTTTGGCGGTAGGTCGCGGAGTCCATGATCAGCCGATGAAGCGCCTTCACCTTCCAGCCACTCGCCACGAACTCGGTAGCCAGCCAATCGAGAAGCTCTGGATGCGATGGCGGCTGCCCCATCGCACCGAAGTCGTTCGGCGTCTCGACGATGCCGCGACCGAAATGCCACTGCCAAATGCGATTCACCATGACGCGCGCGGTGAGCGGGTGGTCGGGCCGCGTCAGCCACAGCGCGAAGTCCTTGCGGCTCGAGAATGGCGAACCGAGCGCTGGATCGACTCCTGTCGCCTTCGCCAGCTGAAGCGGTAACGCCGGTTCGACGCGCTCCTTGGGCTTGTTCAACTCGCCGCGAACGAGCACATGCACCGGGTCCATGAGTGCGGGATGAACGCGACCGAGAACGCTCGCGGTCGGAATGTGCATCAAGCCTTCATACTCGACCGCAGCCTGCCCAGCGGCGCGCTGCGGCAGGTTCAGTACCGCTTGGCCAACAGCGGCGAGAAGCTCTTGTTTGCGCTTTTCCTGCTGGGGTGTCGGCTTCTCGCCGATCTGCGCCACGAACCGTTCGTAAGTCTTGCGTGCCTCATCAACGGCGACGATTTTGGGAAACGATTGGCGCCAGTCGGCCTCTTCCATCGCTGTCCAGAGCGGCAGATCCACCTCGCGTGCGCTCGCAAAAACCGCATGCAGTGAAAAGTAGTCCTGCTGCGTGAAAGGGTCAAACTTGTGATCGTGGCAGCGTGAGCAAGCGAGTGTCAGGCCCATGAACGCCGATGCGGTCGTGTCGATCCAGTCGGTTCTCGTCTCGTAGGCGAACCGCTTGGCGTCGAGTCCAGACTCGTGGACGCGCGGGCCGAGCGCATAGAACCCGGTGGCAATGCGTGCCTCGAGATGGCGTCGCTTCTTGTCAGAGACGACGTAGACGCGGCGCGGGTCGAGATCGAGGTTGTCGGGCCACAACTCGTCGCCGGCGATTTGTTCTTGAACGAAGATGTCATAGGGCTTGTCGTCGTTGAAGCTCTTGACGACGTAGTCTCGGTAACGCCATGCGTTGCGGTAATAGATATCCGTCTCGTAGCCGCCACTATCGGCATAGCGCGCGACGTCGAGCCAATGCCGAGCCCAACGCTCGCCGTAGTGTTTTGACTCGAGCAGCGTGTCGATCAGCTGCGACCAAGCCGCCTCTGAGCTGTCAGCGACGAAGCTTTCGACCTGCTCCGGGGTCGGAGGCAGCCCCAGCAAGTCGAAGTAAGCGCGGCGCACGAGAGTGACACGATCGGCGGGCGGGGCAGGCTCGAGCTCCTCGTCCTCGAGACGCCGGAGCACGAACTGATCGATCGGACTAAGGACACGCTCTGCGTGTTTCAGCTCAGCGCGAACCGGCGGTTCACTTCGAGTCGGCGCTGTGAACGCCCAATCAGACCCGGTCGCCTCGCCGGCCTGGATCGGCGGGACCGCGCTTGTCGACAGCAGCGCGGCAAGTAGAATGAGGGGTTTCCGTGGTCGCATGATGTTTGGTCTTCTCACTTCGAATGACGTTCATGATACCTGATGGCGATCGACTCCATCCAACGTCTGAGACGGCGAATCCGCGTCGTTTCCGACGCGCGCCCGAACGGCAGGACGATAATCTGGGGGCACCGAGAGAGAGGCGATCACAGCAACCCTCCGATGGCGGCGTATTTGCCCGCAATCGCGAACGCAGCGCGAAGCAGTCGGCACTGCAGAGCGGAACCAATGGGCCTGCGAACGAGTGCAACGGACGACGTGGAGCGACAGCCGACGCAGGAGTTTCGCCTCGACTGCTCGTCAGTGTCAGAGATGCCGCGGAGGCACGGATCGCGCTCAACGGCGGTGCTGCGATCGTCGACATCAAAGAACCTGCAAATGGCTCTCTCGGTCGTGCGTCGTCAGCCGTCCAAGCCGAAGTCATCAAAGCACTGACCATAGAGAACGGAGACACCATCCGATCGTCGCGGCGCGTCGTGGTGACTGCGGCTCTCGGTGAGCTGCTCGAGTGTGAAACGCCCGAGGCCTTCCTTCCAGTCGCTGGCGTCGCTCTTTACAAACTGGGACTTTCGTCGTGCAACGCGACGAACTCGTGGATGGCCTGTCTCGACGCATGGTATCAACGCATCGCCGGCTCCGGGGCAAACCTCGTCGCGGTAGCCTACGCCGACCACGCAGCCGCGAAAGCGCCAGCACCGCAGCAGGTTCTCGATTTCGCCGTGCGCCGTCGGCTACCGTTCTTCTTGATCGACACGTTCGTCAAAGGGACGGGTTCGCTACGAGACTTTTTGACCACTCGTGAGCTGAGTTGCCTCATCGCACATGCTCACGCGAATGGCGTCGCGGTGGCCCTCGCAGGATCGCTACGACGACAGGACGTAGCGCCAATGGTTGAGCTGGGAGCGGACGTCCTCGCCGTCCGTGGGGCCGCCTGCGCAGACGGCGAACGTCGGCGTGGGATCGACGCTGGCCGCGTCGCCGACTTGATGCGCGCCCTGACGGCGGCGGGACGACGAGTCGGCACTGGTTGTGGTGATCACTCGCCCCCTGGCCCTCCATGAGAACGACGCGCGAGCGCTCATCCCGCAGACAGATCTCGCTGCGAGTCGCGTCCGCTATATAATGAGTCCCAGTTACAAATCCTGTTGAGGGAGGGTCTCCTGTGGAACGGAACGTGTTCGTCGTATGTTGCCAGAGTATGCAAGGTCCCGTCATCCGGACCGCGCTTATGCTTTCGCTTTGGACGGTTTTTCCCGGAGGCATGGAGCTCGCCGTCGCTGGGATCGGCGGAGACTGCAACGGGAACGACGTCCCCGACAGCCTCGACGTGCCTCAGTTTCCGTTCTACTCGAGTGAACGCTTGGCCCTTCGCCGCCAACCGACCTCAATCGTCGCCGCAGACTTCGATGGGGATCAAGTGATCGACCTTGCGGTCGCCGTGCTCAGCGGCGATGTCGAGGTTCATCTCGCAGCGTTCAGCGACACACCCCGAGGGTGGGTCGATTCACTCAACGTCGGGGCGTTTGTTTCCATGGTGGCTGAAGACTTCAACGCCGACGGAGCAATGGACTTGGCGGCCGTAGAAACACGATCGAACAACGTCACGGTGATGCTCGGCAACGGCGATGGCACGTTTCAGCCTCCGACGAATTACCCGGTGCAAGAGGAACCGAATCAAGTCATCGCCGTCGACATGAATCGTGATTCCGTTGTTGATCTCGTGGTCGGCAATTCAGACTCTGCCAGCATCAGCGTGCTCGACGGTATGGGCGAAGGAACGTTTTCGGCAGCGGAGAGTTTTTCCATCAGCAGTCATCCAATGGACATGGCGGTGGCCGATTTTAACGGCGATGGACTCATGGACGTCGCGGTAGCTAGCAGCAACAACGTGACCGTCCTTTTCGGAGATCGCGATACAGTATTTCGAGCCCCGGTAGATATCGAAGTGCCGAGGATTTACGGCCTGACCGCGACGGACGTCAACAAGGACGGGGCCTCCGATCTCGTCGTGGTCACCATTCCGGGGGACGTTGAGCTTTTCGTCGGATCTACGGAAAGCACGTTCGACCAGCGCCCTCTCCTCAACGTTGGTGGTAACCCAGACAAAGTGGTGCCGATCGACATCGACGGCGACGATCGAGTCGACTTTGCTATCTCGGATCGAGTGACGCAGCAGTTCATCCTCATTCAAGGCGCCGAGGATGAAACGTTTCGCGAGTATGTGCGGCTGCCGGTCGGGAGATTCGCGTTGGGTGTGGTCGTGAAGGACGTCGACGGTGACGGTTGGGCGGACTTCATCGTCGCCGCCCGAGATTCTGAAGACGTTACACTCTATCGAGGCAAAGACCGAGGGTCGTTTCACGACGCCAGGAGCTTCCCGGGTGGCTATGAGCCGAACTCGCTGACGGTGGCGGACATCGATCTCGATGGTGATCTTGATGCTCTCATGACAGATTCGGAGGACGGCCTGACGCTCGTGAAGCAGGAGAGCTCGGGAGACTTCCCGGAGGCAACCATCGTCCGCACAGCGATCTCTAACGTAAGGTGGGCCGCGTTAGGACGATTCGATTCCGACGAGTGGCCTGATATAGCTGTCGTTTACCCCAACGAAGCACGAGTCGACATCCTCCTGTCCCTTGCAGGCGAGGGTTTTTCAGATCCCAGCACCGTTGAAGTCGACGAGCCACATTTCGCTATCGTCGCCGAGAATTTTGATGGCAACGACGTCGACGACCTCGCGATCTTGAACCATTCTGGAATCACCACCCTTTTGGCATCCGGAGGTGGTGACTTCATGTCTACCCAGCAGATTCCTCTTGGCGATCGCCAGGTCGCGCTCGCTGCAGCCGACTTGAACGACGATGGATTCGTGGATTTGTTGACGGCGGAATCGGAGGATCAGAACGCTCTCTTTCTTTTCGCGCTCCTCGGCCGTGGGAACGGCGAGTTCGACAGCGCTCTCATCAGCCCAATGCGATTCTCGGTGCAGTCACTGACTGTTGGTGACGTCAACGACGACGGCCGCCTCGATGTCATCGCAACGAGTTTCGAGGAGAACGCGGTCACCGTTGCCTTGGGTGAGGGGGATGGCAGGTTCGCACTCGGCCAGAGTTTGACAACCGCCGACCGCCCGCGGTTGAGCGCCATCGCTGATGTCGATCAAGACGGCTGGGTAGACATCGCCACAGTCAATCAGACTGCCCGTTCAGTGTCACTGTTTACGGGAGCCGGCGATGGAACGTTTCGGTCGCTGGGCGAACTGTCTACGCAAGGGCGCCCAGTCGGCCTGTTTGTCTCCGATATCAACGACAACGGCGGACCGGAGCTGCTAACCGTGTCCGCTAGCGGCCGTTTACAGCTGTTCGTTAATCGCTCCTCGGAGCCGAGCAGTCGCGACTGTAACGGCAATCACACGCCCGATGAGTGCGACGTCACCACAGGAAATAGTCTCGATGCAGATAGAAACGGCATCCCTGACGAATGCGAAGTGGTCGCAACAATCCGAAACGATTGCAACGTCAACGGGTTCGACGACCAAGCCGAGATCCTGGCAGGTGAGAGTGAGGATTGTGATACCAACGGAGTTCCTGACGAGTGCAACTTCTCGGACAGGCGTTTTGCGTTCCGACAAAGGGATTTTCCTGTCGGTGACGACCCACTGAAGCTCGCCGCCGGCGACTTCAACGGCGACGGGTTCGACGACGTCGTGACGCTGAACGACGATTCCCATGATTTAACGGTACTACTCAGCGACGGGGTCGATCGACTTCGGTTTAGCCAGACAGTTCCGACAGCTCAAAAACCCAGTGGAATTGCGATGGGTGATTTCAATCTGGACGGAGCGATCGATCTCGCGGTGACGCACCCGAGTACAGCGGTCAGCGGTCACTTCGGATCTGGGAACGGCCGATTCGGCTCGCGGCGGAGTCTCGCGTCGGACAGAGTCATCTCTCTGAACATCGCGGCGGCCGACCTCAACGATGACGGGAGAGTAGATCTCATAGTAGGAGAGAACGTGCTTCTCGGAGTTGGAGACGGATCCTTTCGTGAAGGCATTCGCTATCGGAGCAGTCAAACCACAGCGTTCGTCGCCGCCGACTTCGACGGCGACGACCTCCTCGACCTGGTCAGTACGGAACGCGATGCCGATGAGATACGTCTGTGGCCGGGACTGGGTGACGGGACCTTCGGAGTCCCAAGAATCTTCGGTCCTATATCGACGCCGCGGCACCTCTTCGCTACCGATTTCAACCGTGACGGGATCCTCGACGTCGCCGTCTCCAGGGGAAGCTCCGGCTCCAGAACTGCGATTCTGCTCGGCCATAGTGACGGCGGATTCCTTCCCCCTCGTGGATTCGCTGACGGCGCAGGCTCGGCGCGTCCTGCCGTCGGCGCTGACGGTGACGGCGATGGGCATACGGATATCTTCGTCGTCTCACTTGAGTCAAATCTTGTCGAAGCCATGCTCGGAGACGGAAGCGGTCGCTTTGCCCCGCCGGTCCCGTTTGGTGTTGGCGCGGAACCTACCTGGATTGTGCAACTCGACGTCAACGGCGACGGTTACCCTGAAATCGCCACGTCGAATCGATCAGACACTGTCTCACTGTTGATCAACGAGAGCGCTCCATTCGTCAAGGCCGACTGCAATGACAACGGCGCTCCCGATGCCTGCGACATCGGCGCGGGCGATTCCACCGACGTGAACACGAATGAGATTCCGGACGACTGCGAAGGTGGACTTCGAGTGCCTGGCGACTGCGACCAAAACGCGGGCCTAGACGTCTCTGATCCGATCTGCCTCTTCCTGCACCTCTTCGGAGGCAACCCGAGGCCACTCCCATGTGGCGATGGGTCGGTGGACGCCGCCGGAAACATCGCACTACTTGACCATGACTCGAATTCCGAGCTTGATCTTGCAGACGGTGTTGGCCTTCTCCTGTTTCTCTTCACCGACGCGGGAGAGTCTCATCCGCTCTCTCTCCCGGGAGCTCCGCTCTCTTGCGTGCCGGTTCCGGAATGTGACGACAACGCAGCGTGCCAGTAGCGCACTACTCGAACGTAGAACGAGCCTTGAAGCCGTCTTCGCGGGTGCACACTCGGGCTATTCGCATCGCCTACATCCTCCGGCGAGCCGATCCAGCTCCCTCGATCGAAACCCTGGAAATAGTTGCTTCGCACCGCGGTCCTGGCTACGTTCATAGGCTTCGAACGTCGCACCTCGCGGTCGCCGCAGCTGCTCCGACGCTGCGGGCGCCAAGTGCGGTGAGCCCTTGATCAATGCGGAAGTGCTCTATGCAAATCGGCTCGACCACGATTCTTGACACGTTTGCCGAAGCGTTTCGCATGCGCTACGCGCGGCTTATCGTCACCGCTGTCGACGACTACTGGCTTGAGGCGGCGCTCCGCTCCGTCGCGGGATATGGGACGTCGGTGATCAGCTGCGACGCCGAGGCGGGTGTCGAACGCTACCTCTCGCCGGGCGAAACCCCCGACGGTCGGCCCGGCGCGGCGGTGATGCTGTTTGGGTTTTCGACCGACGGGCTCGCCAAAGCGGTGCCCAACCGCGTCGGCCAGTGCATCATGACCTGCCCCACCACCGCCTGCTACGATGGTTTGGGTGACGCGGCCGGCGCCAACGGGACAGAATCCCACGACACGATTGCGCTGGGCAAGCACCTGCGCTTCTTCGGCGATGGCTATCAAAAGAGTAAGAAGCACGACGGCACCCGTTACTGGCGGGTCCCAGTGATGGATGGCGAATTCCTCGTCGGTGAGACGGCGTCGGTCGCCAAGGGCATCGCCGGTGGCAACATCATCTTGCAGGCGCGCTCGCAGGCCGTCGCACTCGCCGCAGCGCGGCGCGCCAGCGAAGCGATCGCTGCGCTGCCCGGCGTGATCACACCGTTCCCCGGTGGCGTCGTCCGCAGCGGCAGCAAGGTCGGCTCGCGTTACAAGGGACTCGTGGCCTCGACCAACGACCCGCTCTGCCCGACGCAGCGCGGCCGCGTCGAGAGCGAGCTCGTCGACGGCGCCAACTGCTGCTATGAGATCGTCATCGATGGCACGGACGAAGCGGCGGTCGCCGCGGCCATGCGCACAGCCCTCGAGACTGCGTCGGGCGAGGGAGTTCTCGCCATCGGCGCCGGCAACTACGGCGGCAAGCTTGGCAAGTTTCACTTTCACCTGCACAAAGTCCTCAGCGCCGGGTCGTCCGGCGTCGTGGATCCAGAAGCGCTCAAGAGGTAGGGCCACGTACGGCTTGAGAAACGCGGGATTCCCGTGCTGCGCCTTCGCGGTTACACTGGCGCTGGTTGTCACCGACACCATTTGGGCACGATTTGACACCTAGCGAGAGACTCAGTTGGCCGCCAAAACTTTCATCATGAACGCCGGTCGCACGACCAAGCAAGGGCGACAGATCAACGTCGGTAAGGAAGGCGCCGAGTACCAAGCCTTGGTGACCACGCTGATCATGCACCCGGATGACATCAAGGAGCTCGGCGTCGAGCCGGGTGCCAGTCTCCGCGTGCGCTCCGAGAACGGCGAGGGCACCTTCACCTGCAAGGAACATGGTGGCAAGGATGGCAAGGTGCCGCGCGGCATGATCTTCGTGCCCTACGGCCCGCCGACTTGCCAGCTCATGGGTCAGAGCACCGACGGGACTGGGATGCCGCTCTCCAAGGGCTGGGAGGTCGAAGTCGAGGCCATTGACGCCCCGCAGTAAGCTCGGTTGCCAAAAAGCAGCTGGTTTTGGACTGGCCCGGGCCCGAACACCGGCCCATATTTCCTTGATGGGATGAGACTTACGACAACAAACCTCGCCAACCGTGGCGTTTTAAAACTGTCGTCCGATCGCGAAGGACGGCGATCGTCTCCGGCCTTGGTTTCCTCCGTTTTCTCGCCTTTCGAAATCGCATCGACGGAAAACCGACTCCTGTGAAGGCATAGAACACAAGGCAACGGAGAAACGAAGGGAGCGAATTGTTGGTGTTGTGAATCGCCCGGTCATCACGGACATACCAGTCGAGCGACCTTTCGGTTATCTTATGTGGTGAGCTCGCTGGCTCCTCACGAGCCTTGAGCTCCTCAACAGAATGGTTTAGCACAACGACAGATTAGGAAGATCCCAGTGGACGCAGGACGCACCCCCATACGGGGGAGACCAGAGCTTCGCCGCCAAATGAGCGAGGTCGAGAAGGCGCAGTTTCCCGAGACGCTCGACCAGCTCGGCGTCGAGGACCCTCAGGCGTGGGAACTCGTCGACGCCGATGTCGGCCGTTACATGCCGCGCCGCATCCGCGGCAGCTTTCGTGGACGGGCGCTTGGGTGAAGCTTCATCATCCGGCCCAGTCTGGGCTCAGACGACTCGGAGTGATCACCGCTCGAGAGCACTATCTCGAGTGAACTCGTCGACGCGACTGCGCGCGTTCGAACGAGTCCCGCGTAGCGAGACGGCATCGTCGTCGCCGCGACGATGACGACGATAACTTTTTAGGAAGCCATGAGTGTAAAGATCGTAGAAAACGCAACGTGTACGTTTTGCGGCTGCGTGTGCGACGACATGGAGCTGCACGCCGAAGGCGACCGCATCACCAAGACCAAGCGCGCCTGCGGCCTCGGCGAGGCGTGGTTCAAAAACCACACGGCGGAGAAGCTCTATCCCGAAGCATTGATTGACGGCAAGCCGGCGTCGGTGGACGACGCGGTCGACGCTGCGGCGGAGTACCTCTACGCCGCGAACATGCCGCTCGTCTACGGCCTCAGTAATACCACCTGCGAAACGCAGCGCGGAGCCGTCGCGCTCGCTGAACTGGTCGGAGGCGTGGTCGACAGCCACACCTCGCTCTGACACGGGCCAACGGAAATCGCCGCCCAGTTGGGTGGCAAAGTCACCTGCACGCTCGGCGAAGTGATGAACCGGGCGGACTTCCTGATCTTTTGGGGGGGCAATCCTGCTGACTGCCACCCACGGCACTTCACCAAGTACTCTTTGACCCCCAAAGGAAAATTCGTGCCGGAGGGCCGCAAGGGGCGCACGATGGTGCTCGTCGACGTGCGCGAGACGCTGAGCAGCCGCTTCGCCGACATCCTCCTGCAGGTGCGACCGGGGAAAGACTTCGAGGTGCTGACGACGATGCGCGCGCTGGTCAAGGGCCAGCCCGTCGACGCTGAGGCCGTGGCGGAGACGGGCCTTTCACTTGAGCAGCTGCAGGAAATCGTCGACCGTATGAAGAAGGCGCGCTTCGGTGTTCTCTTCTTCGGCATGGGCCTGTCGATGACGCGCGGCAAGCACATGAACTCGGCCGCTGCGTTAGCGCTCGCCGCCGAGATGAACGCGTTCACCAAGTTCGTGTCGATGCCGATGCGCGGCCACGGCAACGTCACCGGCGCCGACGTGATCATGCGCTGGTCGACCGGGTATCCGTTTGGCGTCAACCTGTCGCGCGGCTACCCCCGCTTCAACCCGGGCGAGTTCTCGACGATCGACGTGCTCGTGCGCGGCGACAACGATGCCGCGCTGATCATAGGTGCCGACCCGGGAGCGACCATGCCGCAGCCGGCGATCGATCACCTGGCGAGAATCCCAACGATCGTCCTCGACCCCAAGGTAACGCACACGAGCCACCTGGCGCGCGTTCACTTCACGACCGCCACCACGGGCATCAGCGCGCCGGGAACGGTCTACCGCATGGACGAGATTCCGCTGCCGCTACGGCCGATTCTCGATTCGCCGTATCCCACCGACGAAGAGATCGTGCGACGGATCTACGACAAAGTGAAAGAGAAGCCGCCTTGGCTGCCGGCGACGTACAAGACGGTGCCATGCGCTTAACAGCCTGTTGAAAAAATGCTTCGAGCCGAAAACTGGTCTCTTCGCGTCCAGATCGGCCGCGGCAAACGCAGGCAATCTTCGGGATTATCGAGTATTGACGCGGTCGAGCTGGGCGCGAAGAGGCCAGTTTCTCGGCCGAATGACTTTTTCAACGGGCTGTCAAGCTCGAGTTTGATCACTCAGAGAGAAACGAGGCGGACGCGACACGCATGCTGCGCATAACCGGCGGCAGGGTCTACGACCCGGCAAACGACATTCACGGCGAAGTGAGAGACGTCTGCATCTCAGGTGGGCGCGTTGTCTCTGAACTCGACGCTGCGGGCGCGCGCAACATCGACGCGACGGGCATGGTTGTGTTCCCCGGCGGCGTCGACGTGCACACGCATGTGGCCGGCGGTGCGCTGAACTTCGCGCGCGCCATGACGCCGGAGAACCATCGCAATGCCGCCAAGTTCATCCACTCCCCCGTGCTGCGCGCAGGTGTCGGCGGGACGACGCCGACGACGTTCGCCACCGGCTACCTTTACGCGGGACAGGGCTACACGACGGTGAACGAAGCGGCGGTGCCAGTACTTTCCGCGCGGCACACGCACGAAGAACTACGCGACACGCCGATCGTCGACAAAACCTGCTGCGTCCTCATGGCGAATAACGAGATCGTGCTCGACCTGCTGGAAGCAGGCGAGATCGAGCGCGCCAAAGATGTCATAGCGTGGCACATCTGGTCGGCTAAGGGCTACGGCGTCAAAGCGGTCAACCCCGGCGGGGTCACGGCTTGGAAGTGGGGTAAGGACGCGAAGGTTCTCACGGAACCGGTGGAAGGTTACAAGAAGGTGACACCGGCGCTGATCATCAAGAGCTTGGCGTCGATCGTCGACGATCTCCAGTTGCCGCATCCAGTGCATCTCCACTGCAACAACCTGGGCGCGCCGGGAAATATCAAGACAACGATCGAGACCATGAAGGTGCTCGAAGGGAATCGCGCCCACATGGCGCACCTGCAGTTCCATGCCTATGGCGGCGACGATTGGCACACGCTGCGTTCGGAGGCGGCGGCGCTGGCGGAGTACTTTAATGCGCACAAAAACCTGACCGCCGATGCGGGCGCGGTTCTCTTTGGCGACGCGGTCACCATCACGGCGGATGGGCCGTGGCAGCACCTTCTCTACCAGCTGACCGGTCGCAAGTGGGGCAACCTCGACGTCGAGAACGAAACTGGCTGTGGGATCGTGCCGTACAAGTACAAGGGCAGCAACCTCGTCAACGCGGTGCAGTGGGCGGTCGGGCTGGAACTTCTGCTCCTCATCGATGACCCATGGCGCATCTATTTGACGACAGACCATCCGAACGGTGCCTGCTTTTGGCGCTATCCTGAGATCATCCACATGCTGATGAACGCGGACTTTCGCCGCGAGTGTATCGCGGAGCTGCCGCCCAAGGCGCTGAGCCGCATCGTTCTCGCTGACATCGATCGCGAGTACACACTGTCGGAGATTGCCATCATCACGTCGGCAGGGCCGGCACGCGCGCTTGGCATGCCGACGAAGGGCCACCTCGGAGTCGGGGCTGACGGCGACGTGACGATCTACAACGAAGACGCCGACCGCCAGCGCATGTTTGAGCATCCGCGCTACGTTCTGAAGGGCGGTGAGGTGGTCGTCGAGGAGGGTGACATTCGCAAGGTGGTCGACGGGCGCGAGCATGTCGTGCGACCGTCGCACGACGAAAACATTCGCGAATACTTGCGGCCGCTCTTCGAGCAGTACTACACGATGTCGTTTGAGAACTATCCGGTGGAGATGGAACGGATCGAGGGCGCGGAGATCCGCGACTGCGGTGGCGGAGCGTCGTAGCGCGGTGCAGCGTTAACCTCCAAGCTGGGCCCGATCGACAGACTGAACATGATCACTCTGACCGTCAAAGAACAGCCCACCGTGCCGCTGGAGGCGGAGGCGATTTCACCGGACGTGCTGGCGAACCGTAGCAACGCCGAGATCCACGAGCTGCCGATGTTCCTCGGCAAACGCCAGTGCGCGATCGGAGACTTCTTCGATGTCGACGGCGAAGCGAGTGAGGAGATCGAGGTGCGCGGCGACGTCAGTCGGGTGAAGTGGCTGGGGCGCGGCATGACGCGCGGGCGGTTGACGGTGAGCGGTGACGCCGGCATGCATCTCGGAGCGTACATGAGGGGCGGGACGATCGAGGTGTCGGGGAACGCGTCGGACTTCGTCGGCAGTGAGATGTCGGGCGGGACGATCCGCGTCGCAGGAAACGCTGGCGGACAGGTGGGCGCGGCGTACCGCGGCAGTTTGACGGGAATGAGGGACGGAACGATTCTCATCGGCGGCTCGGCGGGACTCGAGGTCGGCATGCGCATGAAGCGCGGCACGATCGCGATCAAGGGCAGCGTCAAAGATTTCGCCGGACTCGAAATGAAGGGCGGCACGCTGATCGTCGGCGGCGCGGAGCTACGCACGGGCGCCTGGATGGTGCGCGGCACGATTGTGTCGCTGACGCCGATCCCGCTTCTGCCGACGTTCGCCTACGACTGCAGCTACGAGCCGACGTTTTTGCGGCTCTATGCGCGACAGCTCAAAGACGAGGGTTTCGCGATTCCATACGACGCGGCGAACGGATCGTATCGTCACTATTGTGGCGACGCGGCGGTGTCGCAGAAGGGTGAGATCCTCGTGTGGCAGCCGCTGGAGGGGTGATTGCGGTGGGTGGGCGCATGTGAAGTTCGATCACGCCTGGTAGCAGGGGATCTTGACCTGGTCGGTGCGCGTGCGGAGTCGCTCGCCGCGCAGTCGTGACGGCACGGAGTAGCTCTCCCCGCAGAACCGATGGGAATCGGCCCTCTTCGTCAACAACAAATCCGCCACCGCAAAACGAAGCTGGGACGGGTTTCGCAGGTCTCGTATCGTCTTCGCTTCTTCTCCGCGGACTCCTTCTGCGTCTCGGGTCGGGTGGATACGGGTCAACGGGAAGAGCTGTCAGTAGAACCGCCGGTTGTTGACTTGATTGAGGTGGACAAGGGAGAATACCGAGGCGGGATCGCTTCTGAATACTACGACTGACCGAACGGGTCCCCGAGAAGCGGATGAGATTCTCGTTCGTTTTCGGCGGCATCCTGACATGAGTTGGCGAAGACTGACCATCGTCCTGTATGAACCTATACGAAGAGCTCGTGGAACTCGTGAACGCCCTGGAAGATTCCGGCTTGGACTACGCCTTATGTGGCGGAGTGGCGCTTGCCTTTCACGGGCATCCGCGGTTCACCAAGGATATCGATCTCTTGGTTAGGGAGGAAGATCTGGAGAAGGCTCGCAACGTGGCAGCCAAGTGCGGGTTCACAGTTGAAGGAGGGCGAGTGCCGTTTCGGCTCGGCAGGCCCGAAGAGCAGATCATTCACCGCGTGTCGAAAGTCTCGGGCAGCGAGACCCTGACGCTTGACTTCATGCTTGTGAGCCCGAGTCTCGAGAAAGTCTGGAACGGCCGAGGCGTTTTCGAATGGAAGGGTCGCCAGATTCGAACCGTGTCCCGCGATGGACTGGTACGGATGAAGCGCCTGGCTGGCCGCAAGCAGGATTTGGCGGACATAGAGCAACTCGAAGGTCAAGAAGATTGAAGGAAACGAAGACACGAGTCAGAAAGACGGTTGATATGTCGCCGGAGGCGATTGACCGGCGCCTACGGGATTTGGGTCAGCTCTACGAGCTCGGGATTCAGATAAGCAGCGCGCGGTGGCTTGGTACGCTCAAGGATCTCAAGCAGGGCTCCGCGACAACCGGCAGCGTACCAGCCACGCAGGCCGAAGAGGGGAGTTGACGTCCTCGCGTGTGGTCAAAGTACTCATGCGGCATCTCGATGGTAGAACCTCAGCAGTCCACCGAGCCGCTCGCGACAACGAACGAGTCCGTCGTTCGACGAGTCCTCCGGTGACGGGAACAGAATGACGTTGTCCATTCCCTGGTGATTTCGTTCGCCGTGGCGATGAGCAATGTACTCCAGGAGCGCTCGTCGTAGTGACCTTTCCCCGAATAGGATCAACTTCGACAGGCAATCTTCCTTGATCGATCTCACCCACCTGCGAACCCATACGGGTTTCTGGATCGTCGGCAGCAAGATGTCATCGTAAATCGAGCAAGAAACGGCTGCCTCGCTGACATCCGGTCTACGTCCCGCCCGGCGTCGTCTGCCCTTGGAACTGGCTTTCATTCCCGAACGGGGTGCCCCGGACCTCTTCGATGATGAGTTGGCAGATGGGGACTCCGGCTACAAGCGTGATCCCCGCTGCACCGAGATTCGTGATCTCCAGTGTGATCGTGCCGCTGAACCCGGCATGGATTGTGGGGGCGGTGAAGTGCACGAGAAGTCCACAACGTGCGTACGAACTCCTCCCCTCGATTCTGGCTGCCAGCGTCGGGCCGTTCTCTTGGACGTGGAACGCCACGTGCTCGAGAGTCTTCGCTAGGATGAATTTGCGCCGGGGAAGTGTGTATTTGTCCTCCGCTGTCAGAGTTCGCTTCGTGTAGTTCTCGGGCGAAAGCAACTCCTTGAAGGCGCCGATACTCAAGTCGATGTTGAACGGCGGATCCTCCTTTGGGATCAGAATCTCCTGACCAAGGCGCAGGTCGACGGAAGTCGTGTTGTAGGGGCACTGGACCTTGCTATCTGGCTACGGGAACCGCGGGGACGGCTCAGGCTGAATCTTGAGCCGCCCTGCGTCGAGGGCCTTGTGGATCTCGACGTTGGAGAGGATCACGCGGGCACGGGGTGTTCACTTAGGTCAGCGGTTCGAACTGCGATGGCGTGGTACGGATGGTCGGTGGGAAGTTTCGCCCACATCACGCCCTCGCGTTCTCCAATCTTCACTCGAACCTTGCCCTCGACGACCTCTGCTTTGGGGACCGTGTAGGCTCTGTTCTGCCCGTCCGACGCCGTGACCTCGACGACGACCTCATCGCTGAACATTCCCGGTTTCACTTCACATTTGAGCCATGCTGTGTTCATCACTTTAGCCTCCTCTTCGGATCTTAAGACTCAATCATCGAATCGCAAGCTCCGTCTTCAGTGCAAAACCGCAAATCAATCTTCCTTTTGTTCCGTTCCCAGGGTCATCTTTCCGCCCCCTCAAACAACAAAATATCGTCACAAATCGAACAAAAAAACTTCGATGTCAGATTCGGGCGTCCGTATTCGAACACTGTCGCAATTACGAAACAGCTGAGCGACACCTCGAGAGTCGGTAGTGTCGAAGAGACTGAGTTCCAGCGCGGACTTACGTCGAATTTGCAACTCTCAGACGCCGCGGAACGTCGTTTGCCTATACGTGACGGCGATGACAGCGCCGCGACGAATCATCCCAGGGACGACGTACATGATCACCAGACGCTGTGCGCAGCGCCAATTCCTCCTGCGGCCGTCCAAAGCGGTGAGTCAGGTGGTTCTTTATCTGCTGGCGCGCGGCGCGGAGCGCTTCTCGGTTGACGTGCACGCTTACTGCGCTCTGAGCAATCACTATCACTTGGTGGTTACTGATCGGCTGGGCAACTTGCCGGCGTTCATGCAGTATATGAACTGCCTGATCGCTCGGGCGCTGAATGCATACTATGGACGCTGGGAGAACGTTTGGGCGCCCGGATCCTACAATGCCCTGACGCTCGTGGGCGAAGACGATGTCATCGACAAGATCGTCTACGTGCTCGCCAACCCCGTGGCGGCGGGGCTGGTCTCGCGCGGTGACGAGTGGCCGGGGCTACGCTCGTCGCCGCAGGACTTTGGCACTTGTGTTGAAGTCGAACGACCAGCGTTCTTCTTTCCGGACGCTGGCGAGGCGCCTGAGTGCATCACGTTGAACATCTCCTCACCGAATTTCGCCTCCGGGCTCGGAGGCGAGGAGCTCGCGCTACTCGTCGAGGAAAAGCTCCAAACGCGGGAAGCTGAACTGCGTGCTGACATGGCTCGGCGCGGCAAGAGTTTCGCGGGCGCCAAGCGTGCGCGCCGTCAGAGTCCGCTAGCTCGTCCTGGCAATGGTGAGCCGCGTCGAAAGCTCGTCCCTCGCTTTGCGTGCCGTGACAAGCAGAGGCGAATCGATGCGCTCATGGAGTACAAACGGTTCCTCAGAGAATATCGTCAGGCTCTGAGAGACTTCTGCGACGGCCTTCGCGAAGCGCTCTTCCCGTACGGAACGTACTGGATGCGCGTGCACTTCGCGGCACGCTGTGCGCCAATGCCGCCGTAGCGGGCTGCATGAACTTGTCATCATAGATTCGTACGCGGCGCGTCAATTTCGAGTCCGGTACAGCTCGACTGCCACCTTGCGTCTACAAATTGCGGTAACTGCATGAAGATACCGCCTTCGTCACGAAAAAAATTGTCTTTGCCGACGGTCCGCCGCGGAGCAAGCGTTTTCGGTGGCTCGAAGTAGTTGCCCGCCGCAACAAGTCACGGATTCCCCGCAAACTCGAAAAACGAACCTGGGACAGGTTTCAGGTTGAGCAAGCGTTTTCGGTGGCTCGAAGTAGTTGCCCGCCGCAACAAGTCACGGATTCCCCGCGAGCTCGAAAAACGAACCTGGGACAGGTTTCATTGCCTTAGGAGTCACGCTGCCGAATCAGAGTGTCAATCATAGCTTCTACCTCTCGAGTGTTTTCGAGGGTATTACCAACTCGCATTAGGCGGATTTTACCCTTGCGGTCGATCAATACGACATGCGGCAAGCTGTGGACCCGGTAATCTCCGGCCAAGGCACCATCCCGTTGCACGACGAACGGATATGGCAACTCGTGATGTGCTGCAAATTCCTCGAGCATTTTGCGTTCACTGGTTGGTGTGATCTTCCCAGGTGAACGGTATGCACGCTTCTGGACGTTGTTCCACGCGTAGCCGTAGTAACGAGTGACCCCGATGATCATCAGTCCATCCGCCGCGTACCTCTCGTGCCACGCGCGGAGGTGACCGAAAGTCGCGATGCACGGCCCACACCAAACCGCCCAGAAATCCAAAAGTACGACACGTCCCTTCAGATCGTCGTGAGAGATCGGTTCCGAGTTTATCCAATCGCCGAAATTTTGGGTCGAAGCGTCCTTCCCGACCATCGCACGTCGCGCTCTGACAGCTTCCATGGTTCGATCCATCGACCCCAAGTATTTCAGTACGAGACGAATCTCCCGCTTGGCTGCCTCGTCCGTCACAGCCTTCTGCACCTCCCTCAGACGCCCCTCCGCGTCTACTACCATACGCTCCACCTGCTTCAGGTCTCCGCGGAGCGCTTGACGGAGGGTCTCCCTCAATTTCAAGTAGTAGCTCCGTACCGTCTCGACGTCTTCCGGATTCTTCTCCAACCGTGTCTCCAATGTTTCCATCGGGGTATGTATGATCTTCAGTCGTCTTCGGTAGGCAGGGACAACAGCGCGGGCTCGACGCAACAACGGTTTTAACTCCTCATCTGCCACGTGCACCGCCGAAAGCAGGACCTCCATGTCGGCTAGCAAACGTTCCGCGGCCTTCGGGTCCGGCCTCATTAGTTCCTGTTGAAACTCGCACGCATCAGCCACCTACCGGTCTGCTCGATCGCTCCGCCAGGACCTGCGCGATCGTCAAGCCGATCGCGTGAAGTATAGTCGAGTCGAGGAAATCTGGAGCGACCATCCCTTTCCTTCGTTGTTTTCTTGGCAGTCGAATCTATCTCGGTGAGCTCACTTTCCAGGCGGACCTGTTAGAAGTACAAGGTTGTGGCAAAAGACGCCGAGCGCCACGTGGCTTTCGAAATTCCTAAATCTCGATACTGTCTCGAGCCTTCGATGAGCTCGAAAATGCTGCAGCGCGACGAACGCCTCTTCTTTGAGGCGCTGGGGATTGCGAGCACCTTCACCTTTTCGCGCAGCTCCGCCTCACGTCGCCACAAAATCCCTTGTCGGCCACCACCGAAAACCTTCCATGGCGCTTGGAATGTCCTCATTCGAGTCCGGAATTTCTTTCGCATCACGTCACTGCGTGATGAACTTCTCGTTCGTCTGGCCGAGAAGGACCATGTGGCCGAACTCCACTGGCTTGTGACGTCGGCCCCGCTTGATCAGCTCTGTGTGATGCTCGAAGATGCTGAATATTCTCTCCTTCGCCGGTACGACCTCCCTGTCGATCCACGCTCGCTTCGCAACTCGTAGTGCCTTTTCGATCTTTGGGAGATACGACTCGATCTCGAGCCCGATCGCGCAGATCCATACGTCGGCGAGCTCTCTCGCCTCTTGACTGAAAACCCGAGAAAACCGCAGGATTCGTTCTAGGTGCGAAAGGAGTTTCTTCTGCGATCGCCTCACCTGTCTCTGACGCTTCTTGCTCGAACTCGTCGAATAGCGCGTCACGAAGAGATGGAGCTTCTTCACCTTGCGCTGGTGGAAACGGCTGTCGACCAGCCCCGGCTCGTGCGTTGAGACTTTCCTGAGCAGGCGATAGAGCGTTCTCCAGCCGTCCCAAAGAAGCGACGAGTCCGTCGGCCAATGGATGTTCGATTCGACGACGGTTGTGTCAACCCGGAGCGTCTCGGGAGAAATCCGCTCCTCGCCGAGCGCATATTCACGAAGGGCGTCGTTGATCTTTCCCCACGTCGCCGGGCCGATAGCGCCAAAAGCCCGACAGAGAAGCGAATGATCCATCACCGGTCGTGTGCCGAGTCGCAAAAAGTCTTGCAAGAAAGAGTTGTGAGCCAGTCGGATCACCGTTCCCCGAAACGCGGTGCCTTCGATCTGATGGACGACGAGCGCCCGCAGGAGATTCTCCGCGGTAAACGTCGCCTTCCGCCCCTTCCGCCTCCCCGTCGAGAGCTTTCCGAGATCTCGAGCGGCGAGGGTGAGGATCTCCGGGTTCCGATCGAGAATCTCGCTGATCTTGTTGTACTTCTCTTCGTACTCCCGTACGATCTTCGACGTCGATGCTGTCGACCAGTGGAAATACTGCTGCGGATCAGATTTCAAGCGCATTCTCTTCCTCCTTTCGGGTTGCAACCTTGGAGAATATGAATGCGCTTCTTTTTTGCAAGCATTACTCGATGCGTTCAGATGACGCCCGAATCCTCAACAGGAGTCCGTCGTCCATCGCTTTCCGCAACAGGAACTCATTAGTGCTTGTAGACGCTCAATGCACGCGCCCAGGTATTCATCAATGGAAGAACTGGTAAATACTCCGTCTCTTAGAAGCTTCTTCGCCATTTCGATCCGACGTTCACCAGATTCCGTGGAGTCATCGCCTTGGCATACAACGCCTGCAACAAGCAACACACAAATGAAGAAGTTCCACTTCGTGAACAACATCCATAGCACCTGTGTACCTGATTACTAAGGACCGGACGAAAGCCTTCCAAAAACGATCCTCAACCTTTTCCCCGAAAAACATCATGATTCTCGTATCTTCACCCACGGGTTCGTCCTCAGCGCGGAGTGATCCGGGCAGAATGAGAATTCCATATCCAAAGAATCTGGCCCCCCTCCCACGTGTCAAAGTATGCCACACCCAGCGATTAAGAACGTCCATAAATCCCTAAAAAAGCCACGGAAAACCAGATTCCGGGGCCTTATAGATCTGAGGTGCGAAATCGGAGGCGTAAAGCGAGCCACTGATCTTCAACGTCAACGGCTGCTTAGGCCGTTGTGGTCTGTGTGGACGCTCTGTTCGGCCGTGTTCTGCTAGTGTGAGTCCTTGTGAGCATCTTCGTCTCGAGGCCGAGAGCGCAGCGCGTTTTCCCCCGAGGACAAGAACCGCTCTTACCGGAGCGTCAAGCTGGCTTGTGGCGCTGCTGAGAGGAGCGGCGTGATCAAGGCGGAAGCGCTAAGCCGAAGGCGCGCCTTCGGTTTTCACAGCGCCTCCGCCTTGATCGCCATGCTCTTTCTCAACAGCGGAGGTGTCCAGCTTGACCCTCCACTACCAGGAACCTACCCACTCGGACTGTAGGAGATCTCAAAGTACTGCGTACAGTCCGTGAACCTGCTCCGTCAGATCACCCACTCAGACGCCCCATCTCTGGCCTACCCTCATCGCTAAATCCACCGAATATCACCCATCGTGTCCACATTCCACGTCATCATAATATGGATCGCTGGGACCACAAAGACACGGATCCCAATTATCGCATTCTATATTGCAAAAGTCTGGACATTTCGGCTTACGAGGAGGAAGCTCAGGTATAAAGTCAATCGCTTTCCTCCCGATACAGTAAAAACAGGAAGCACAAGCACCATTGCACACTGGAGCCGGATTACGAGGCGGCTTAAGACAATACGCACATGATGTGCACCAAAAAATGACGGTCTCAAGATTGCAATTATTTGGAAGCGAGAATCCATCATCTGGTGGACTAGGAGGAATACCAAGAGTGTCGAGTGTTCGAAACCTAGATCGCTCTGTCAACAGGATATCGTTGGATGGGCCAAAATTGTTGAGAGGAATACCAAGAGTATCGAGTGTTCGAGATCTAGATCGCCCTGTCAACGGAATATAGTTGGATGGGTCAGCATTGTTAATTGGATCTCCTTCGGCGTACGAATATCCTAGGTCCTCCCAGGCGACCTCGGATCTTCTTTGAAAAAATCGGCCAAGCTTCGGATAGTACGCCCGAGTACGGTAGTGATAGATGTCGACACCGTCAAAATACCGTTTCCCAGTAAATCCATACGGATAGTTGTGAGAGCCTGTAACAGTCGTCTCACCGTATGCGGTATCGTACGAAACCGTCGTTTGCACCACATTCGAGTCGTCCACAACAAGCACGACTGACCCCAAGTGATTCGTTAGAGGGAACCGGTGGGTCGTCAACTTCCCAAACCCCTTCTTCCCCGTATAGACGATCTCGTCCGCTCCAACGCCGAAGAGATTCAACCACTGCAATACGCCAGAGGTATTGACCTCCTGAACAATGTGCCCCAGCGCGTAGTAGAAGAGGGTCTGCGTTCCGTCCTTGTTTTCTTCCACCAGCCGTCCGAGCGCATCATATCGAAACCAGTACGGGGCTCCCCCATCGGCAAAGACAAGCCGATTTTCATGATCGTAGTAGTAGTCGGATGACACATCCGATGTGAGATTGCCGACAGTATCATAGGTAAGATTCTTGGTCGACACCTCGGTGTAGCTCGTCGCCTGAAGACTTCCATCCGTGGCTTTGACAAACGAGATTTCGGCAGGAGAAGCGTCATCCTTCGTCCGCTCCTTGAAGAACTGCGTACTCTGAATGTCGTAATCGAAGTCCTCGATCGGATCGGTCCCGATCTTGCGCTTGTCTTCAACCATCCGACCAGCATTGTCGTAGAGATAATCGTGGTCTTCCAAGGTCCCAAGAGAATCCGAAATGGTATAGCTTGATCGCTGAAAAGCCTTTCCAGACGTTCCGTCTCCCCATGTCGAATCGAAGGCCCGGATCGTCGCCTCGGAGGACGACCCACCACTCGTGTAAGATTTCACTTTGTGATCGATCGTCGTCAAGCGGGCAAGCGCATCGTATTCGTAGTCAGAATTGAAGTGCTTGATTGAGCTGGTATCGTCAAGGTCGAACGCTCTGTGGCGCTCAATGACTCGAGAACCTGGACCCTCATAGAAATACTCGACCATCTTTCGGTCGACAGAGCTACCGAGATGCGTGATTGTTTCAATGCGATCCAGTTCGTCGCTCGTGTACTCAAAACTGATGGACGAAACCGGGTAGTCAATCTGTTCAAGCTGCCTTCCTGTGTCATCCCAAGTATAGGAAGTTGTCTTGACGCCTTTCCAAGATCCTGACACCTTGATGTCCAGCTTCTCTGATGTCACCTGATCGAGTTCGTTGTAAACGATATCGACTCGTGTGTCGTCGTCATCGGCCTCAGTCAAACGATAGACGCCGTCGTATGAGAATGTCTCATCCGTTGTCTTGTATTCATTGTAGTCCTGCCAAGTCGGAGTTGTTGTCCAGCTCACCGACCTCTTGGTGAGGAGCCCCAAGGTATTGTAGTGATGCTCAGTTTTGTGATTTTCTGAAGCCCCATTACCGTACGATCGCTCTTCAACTCTCCCGAGGTCGTTATACAGAAGTTCCTGCCAATCACCATCAGCATGCTCGATCTTCGTTAAACGATTCTGTGCATCATAGCTGTAGTCGGTATCGTTTGCATCATCATCGGTTCTCGTCGTCACATTTCCGGACTTGTCGTAGGCAACTCCGAAGGTTATCTCCGAAGGACTCGAACCTCCGGCATTCACCCGCGTCTCCTTTAACCGGCCAAGACCGTCGTAGTCGAACTCCGTTGGAACATCGTCGACACTGGTGTGCTTGATCAACAGATGCCTAGTATCGTATGTGTCTGCTGTGTAGACAGGATCATATCCAATCGAACCGTCATGACCGTTGAAGGTTGCTGTTGAGAGACGATTGAGATCGTCGTACGTCATCTCCCATACAAAATCGTGGCTCGTATAGGACGGAGCGACGGTCTGAACTTGGTGAGACGTTCTTTTGGTCACGTTTCCGTTTTTGTCGAAATCGAGAAGCGTATAATTCTCACCTGTCGAGAGGCCATTGATCGAAGGCAAAATCCTCTTGGTCTCCCTTCCTGCTTCATCGTATTCGAACGTCGTCGCATTGGAGTTGTCGTCCGTTCTCTTGGTCAATCGATCAGCTCTGTCAAATTCAAAGGTTATTTGGTCAGACAGAGTTTCGCCCCGCTCCAATTGTGTAAGTCGGCCTCGCTCGTCATACTCCATCGAACGCGACCGAAGAGGCGCAGTCACCCCCTCCGTTGCCCCGGCAGCATATTCACGCTGAAGTGTCACCCGACTCGCAAGGTCATAGTAGAGACGGCGAAAGTTGTCCGCGGCTCCTCCAGAAGGACCATCGTGGACTCGAAGCAGTCGATCAAACTCGTCGTAATCCAGTCGCGCAACCTTCTCGTGAACGGTCGCACTCCCGGGGTTCTGAAACGATTCAGTGATTTCTACAAGCTGACCGTCCACGTCAAAGTCCCGCTCGACAACGCTCTCGTCAGCTGAGCCGTTTCCTCGTCGCACCTTGGTCGGTAGGCCACGCTCGTCAAGCTCAAACTTCGTCTCACGGTTCTCAGGATCGCGAACCAGAGTGAGCCGGTAGTCGTCGTCGTACTCGCGGTCGATTTCTGCCCACGTTACAGTCGCCCCCGATTGGCTAATTTCACGTTTTTGTGTCGTGAGATTTCCCGCTGCGTCGTAGAGAAACTCAGTTTCCCAATATTCGTTACCGGTGATTCGTGCACCAGTTCCGTGGCGGTTCTCGAGTTCAGTCTTGACCACCTGCCGGTTCAGGTTGTAATCCGTGTGCGTCTTGTAAGAAAACGGCGAGGGAGACGTCACGATCGTAACGACTTGTTCATCGTTTCGAGAGAAAGACGTATAGTTCCCTTCTGGATCTCGTCTTGAAGCGATAAAACCAAAGACGTTATATGTGAAGACGGTCTCTAGATACGAAGCGGTGGTCCTGTATTTCACACGGACTTTTTCCAAGTACCCATCCTGAGTTCCGGACGTGAAGTACGTATAGTTGGTTTCCATGCCCTCTTCACCCGAGACCGTGAGCAGTTGTCCATAGCTGTTATACGTCCTCTCTTCGATGACGAGTGTTTGAGTAGGATTCGTTGTATCTGCTTTCGTGATGTCAGTCGGATTTCCGCTCGTGTCGTAGGTAATTTCTATGGCGTACTTGTTCTCATCGGGAGTTGCGGTGAACGCCATCGGCCCAACGAACTTCGTCATGACGCCGAACTCAGTGTCTGAAACCGGCGCGTGGTAGGCCTTTTTCACGAGGTCAGATCCCGCCGTTTTCGTGTACGGGCTCTGGTCGTCAAAATACTGGAGCACCTCCGTCACGTTGCCATCGCTATCGATCGTCCACTCTGTGTAGCCGTCGTCAGGCTCTTGCACAGCGGTTGGCACGGTGCAGTCACATCCGCGGGTGATCAGAGTCGTCGCCGTCGACGTTGTGGTGGCGCCGAGCGCCTTGTAGTCAACTTCGACCTTCGTCGAAAGATGCTCTGAGGAGTCGAAATAGAACCTCGACTCGTTTCCTTCAGGAGTCACATAGGTAACGTCGTCGACTTTTCCAGAGCTCACGGTGTAGTCGAACGTGTAGTCAGACGCGCCGCCGTAGACCGTTTGTGCAGTGACGCGGCCGTTGGCATCATACGCGTTGTCGACTCGCGTGTTCCCTCGCCCGTCAACGACTGCCGTTAGGCGACCGTTGGTGTTGTCATACTCGTACTCGTTCGTACGACTTTGAGTCACCGGATTTCCCGACTCATTGATCCATGACGTCGACGGGTATTTCACTTTTGTCAGGACGATGCGCCCTCCCTTTGATGCGTACTCGTACTCTACTTGACGACCATCGAAATCCTCCACTTTCCGCAGACGCCCCTGCCCGTCGCCCGAGGTGTGATAAAGGAACGAGATCTCACGCCCAAGCGTGTCGGTGAGCTTCGTCATCTTGCCGGCGATGCTGTAGGACGCGGTGAATAGGTTGCCATAGCGGTCCTCGCGACTTTTCAGGCGTCCCGTCGCCTCGTCAAACGTCTGCTCGAGTCCGTTGCGTTTGATCTGGAAGATTTCGCTCGTCTTCGTGTACGTTTTGATGTCGTAGTAACCTTTGGGATGCGTCTGAAAGACCTGCTCGCCTCCAACTTTCTGAAGGTTGCTGTAGGTGTCGCGTCGATTGTCCCCACGGGAGAATTTTCCGGTGTTGAGAAAGTGAGTCCCCCAGTTGAAGTCCCAGCCCGCCCCAAGGTATCCGTCGAGCTTGTCGTAGTTGCCGCTCTGGTACGTGCGCTTGAACGTAAAATTGAGCCCACGGCCGCGGATGACCATATCGACCACCTCGTGGCGGAACTGCCCGTTGTGAAGCAGCACTCCGTCGCCGCGTACATCGACACCGCCGAGACTCGTGACGTAATCATTTGGCGGGGCGGAGATGCCTCCTCCGCCGCAGCCACCACCGGCGCCGCAGCCGATCAGGCTATTCCCCAGCACACAGTCACTCGCCGCCACCTGCTCGCTTGGGTCCGAGGACCACTGAGTCGGCTGCCCCGTGTAGTCGGCCATGAAGGCCATTTCAGCCTTGAATGCGGCGGCTAGCTGCTTCGCTTCCGGGCTTTCTCGATAGACCTCGACGACTTCTGTGACCTCTCGCCCCAGCGCGTCGCGAAGAGTGAGTTGAAACGCATTCACGCCGAGCTCGAGCGGCACCCCCAAGTGCTCACGCTTTTGCTGTGTCTCCTGCCTCTGCGTCTCTCCGGTCTCGAGATTCACGACCTCCAAGTGAAAGGGAGCGTAGCCGCGAGGCTCGTAGCCGAGCATGGCGTGCTCCGTCGGCACGACAGCTTCGCCGTCGTCGGGTAGATTGACCAGATCGAGCTCGAGGGGCGCCGCACGGTGGGTCAGGCGCAAGCTCAGCGGCAGCTCCTCCACCGTGCCATCGCGCTTCGGCGAGTGCACGCTCACCGGGATCTCAGACCCCTCGGCTCTCTGCGCTTCGCTCGTGACGAAAATGCTGAACCAGAGTTCGCCCTCCGAGGCAAACCCGACCGAGTCGAAGTAGACGCCGTCTACTTCGCTGTGAATCGTGCTTTCTGGTCCGAAGTGAGTTTCCTCTCCAACCACCAGCACCTGCTGGCTTGCTCCCGGGACCACCTCGCTTGTCGACTGAGAAAAGAGCCGCGGGCCACTCTCGTAGACAGCAGAAGCAGACTTCACCTGACGTACGGTCAAGTACGCAGCAAAAAGCGCCGTCAGAAGCGTGAGACCAACGGCCGTGAAGTACAACTCTGCCCGGCGTCCTCGCAGGTGCTCTTTCATCTTGGACCTCGTCAGTGAGTGTGATTTCTTCTTGTCTAGGGACTGCGTGAGATCAGAGAGTCGTTTGCTATTCATGTCTCACCTCGCCTCCTCTGCGCTGCCAAGCGAGAATACATAGAGCGTCTCCCACGATGCGTTCCCTAGCGTGTCGATCGCGACGACGTCGATCACGTTGTCGCCGGGAACGACCGTCACGCCGACAAAATCGGGACGAGCAACTTCTGGCTCAGGCTCTTCCTCGAAGTCGTAAATGCCATCGCCGTCGGTGTCGGGGAGCGAGATGAGCTCGTCGGTCTCGTGAAAGTTCGGGTCGGCCGCGACTCGGGCCCGCCGCTCTTCGTCGCGCACCGCCTCAATCGCACGCTCCTCCCCGTACTCCAGCGTGTGCCACCTCCCGGTCTGGCGGTTGTGGACACGCACCGCGTCGAGCTCGACGTCCGGGGCTGGATGGAACGCGTAGATGAAATGCTCGTCATCGACGATCAGCTTGCCGTCGATCACGTCGTCCTCGGTGTAGTTGGCGGGATCCGTCAGCAGTGGCATGGCATTGAAACCGCGGACAACAGCCACCTCCTCAGACGCCGCCAGCAGTTCGGAGCTCAGCAGGAGGAGATTCCCCAGCGCCTGCGTACCCACCTGCAGTCGCACGGCCATGGACGTCCTTGAAAGGCGCTGCGTCTCGAGAACCACAACGTCACCGCTGAGGCTGTCAACGCGCGCGTCCTCTGGTAGTCCGTCCTTGCCGCCGATGAAGACCCAGCCTTCCCCCGGCGGCACAACGCTCGGCGTCGCAAAGAACGAAAGGGGTGACTCCTGCGCCGCACGCACTCCGACGCCGCGAACGACAATGAAACACACAGCCGCAACAAGCACTGCCATGCAGGACGAAAGCGCGATACGTTTCATCTCTGGTCTCCACCTTGGTTAGACTATGGCCAAAGTCGGCCTCTCCTGATTTGAATTGCGAGGACGGATCGGATGGCGGCAACAGGCCGCGCCGCGGTCACGTAGATCGTGCCGAGAAGAATCCCTGGACGGATCCCACCAAGTAACCGAGTTGCCACAGACAACCGAGCGCGGCGATCGCCATCGCGGCGCGAAGTGTCTTGCGTTTGCGAAGATGACGCGCGGCGACGACGCCGAGATACGCGACGTAGGTCGCTCCAAGAGCGAGAGGAACGGCCGCCACGTGACCGCTTCGCCATGCCAACAGCGCGAGCACGACACCACCCAGCAGCGTCACGGCCCCGGTGAGGCTGCGTCTCCGCGTGCACAGGCGGCCCTCAGCGATTCCTGCGGAAAAGAGCCCCCGCCGCTGGAGTCTCGTGGTGGCGCTTCGCTCGGCTGACGACTTCGGGTCGTAGACCAGACGCAAACCACGACGACGAAGTCGCCCGAGAACTTCAGTCACCTCGGAGCCTCGTGCGCTGCAGGAGTCGTGATCTCGCGCAACGAGCGCCTTACGGACGCAAAGATTCGCAGGACTGAGCTCACGCTCATCCACGAAACGTGCACAGCCGAAGCTCCGCCAGCGTGCAGCGCGACGACCGACAATCCACGGGTCCCCGAGAACCGACTCTGTGAGCCCCTCGGCCTGACCTGCGGCCGGAACCGCCGGTCCGCCGACGGCGGCGACGTTCGGGTCGCGCTGTAGGACACTCAAGTACCGTCGGGTCGCCACCGACGCAGGCTCTGCCCCGAGCAGCACGTAGTCGCATTCCTTCCCGTCAAAGGCCCTTGGAGCCGCCGAAGGGCCTGAATCGTTGTCGCGAGAACGTCCTATCAAGCTCCGTTGCTTTGCAGAGCGGAAGAGTCTAGATTTTGCGTAGTCTGTAGGGAGTAGATCATCCGCCGAACTATAATCATAATTGCGTAAAGAACGCGCAGCGGCAAACGCCTCGACATCGACGAAATGCTCAAGGCTCGACTGCACTTTGGAGTCAGGCGGCACAAAGCAGCGCTCCGGGATCGATCTCTTCCTGAGACAAAGCTTTGCAACTTCAGCGATCGCTTCCGTGACAATGCCATGCGACAGCTTAGAGTCACCCAACCTTCTGTTACGAAAAACAATAGGAACCTCACTCACGCGCGCACCGGGGATGTCAAGAATCCGGCGCAGAATCTCGATCTGATAGACAAACCCGTTCGACTCGAATTCGTCCCAATCGAGATACTCCAGTGCTTCCGCACGATAGGCTCGAAATCCACTGGTCACGTCACTCGCCGGGAGGCGAAGCAGTGTCCTTGCATAGAGGCTGCCGCAGCGACTCAAAACCCGACGAGACAGGGGCCAATCCTCGACCCCGCCCCCACTTACGTGCCGCGATCCGATCGCAACCTCGGCGCTTTCGAGCCCGTTAAGTAGACGTGGCACGTCCTCGGGCGAGTGGGAAAGGTCAGCATCCATCGTAACGATGCGTTCGTACCCCTCCGCAAGCGCGCGCTTCAGCCCGTGAACGTAAGCTCTTCCGAGTCCCTGTTTCTCTTTGCGAACGATGACCGAGACTCCGCCGATCTCTTTCCCCAGCGAACGCGCAAGCGTTGCTGTGCCATCGGGTGAAGAGTCATCGATGACAAATACATCGACGCTGCGAAGTGCACCGAGTCGTGGAAGAATCTGTCGTATGTTCTCACGCTCGTTGTAGGTAGGAAGAAGGACTACGGAAGGGGTGACCGTCTCGTATTTCGAATTTGCGGCACATCTCACGCTGCTTGCGGTCGGTGTTGACGCTGGCCATCGACTCGGATCTCGGCTTTGTAGGAACGAGCGAGAACGTCCCAGGCATTGTCCCACCGAGTGCTTTGGAGAAGACTTCGAAGCGTCAGAATCGCCTGTCCGCCGCGTAGCGTCCAACGCATGCCGGACTGCTTGAGCCGCTCGCTCACGAGGGTCTTGCACGCGGCCTCTACCACGCCGCTTCCGATCGGCAAGCACGCTTCCTTGTAGGCGTGGTATTCCATTCCATTTCGCATCGAACGGAAATATTTCAGTGCGGCTGTCAACGTCTTACGAGCTTTGCCGTCAGCCTTGTCCCGTCGATACCGCACAGCACGGATGATTTTGTCGGCCCCCTGGGGATCCTCCTTCAGTGTGGTTCTCCACGACTGGAAGAATGCCCGGGCTTCCGGAGTTTCAGTCCCGTAGACCGCATCGGCGGCTTCCTTCAGATGCGCTGCAGCGTGATAGAAGTCGAGGATTTCGACTCCGCAACCGTCTCCAAGTTCCTGCAAGAACTCCCAATTGTCCGGAGCACCGTCGGCGATCTTCACCACGGTAAGGTCGGGACGTTGCTCCATCGCCCAGGTGAACTCCGCCTCCAACTGCGCCTTCAGAGTTCGCTTCTTGCTCTCTGGCATCCTCGCGAAGCGAACCGTCGAGATTCGCTTGCCGTCCTTGTCCAGGTACGTCACCGTCCCGCAGCTTGCCTCGCGATAACCGTTCTTGTTGTTCGGATCATGCTGCACCTCCTCCTTCTTCAGTGGCACGTGTACGCCGTCGAGGGAAACGGCGATGACGGAAGCTTCGGTCGGCACGCGGTCCTGGCTGCGAAGGGTTTCCTCCCAATCCAATCGGTGCGCCTCCCAATCCTCCGAGAGAAGTTTTGGTAGTCGATCCAAACTGCTGCTCGACGGAGCCATGCCACCAAATTCAGCAATGATGCTCGCGGCGTCACTCGGAGGAATTTCGGCCACCATGGTCGCCATGATCCGTGCCGCTCGCGGGGTCCACGCCCCCTCGACAATGCCGCTTCGCAATTCCAGGGGGCAGACCGAAGGGCCTCCGCCGATGGGTTGGTAGACGTTCCTTTCGACCTTCATCGATCCAGACTGCCCAACGTACGTCTGCTCGGCGCGAAACGCTTTGCGGTGGCGGACGCCGTCCACCCGGATGTACTTGGCCTCCACGTCGTGTCGAACGAGATCCTCGGCGAGCAACTCCGTCTCACACACGGACATCAGACGGTGAACTTCCCGCTCGTGCTCCTCGAAGTCCCCACACTCGCCGATCGGTTGCGACCGGTGCTCGCGAAGATAGTTCCGCAATGCTTCGAAGGCAGGGGTATCGAGCGCGTCGTCATCGATGTAATCTCTCTTCATCTTGGGCATCCTTTCGTAGTCGAACACTTTTTTGCGAGCGTCCTTCTACCAAAGGCTCTGCCCATTTCATCGAAAATTCATCGACACGCCCTGCTTCCGCGTTTCGCACTGCGACCAATTTGTCACGAAGCAGGGCGTTCGTCATCGTAAGTCCTTATGCGATCATCAAATGCGAGATGGCCACCCCTACGGAAGCTGCCATCTCTTTCCTCCTGGCGTCGCTTTGCAAAAAAGGTTGCGCTCAAACTGTCGCGGCCCTATACCTGGAGATGTGGCGCGGCAGTCAGCTTTGGACGAAAAAGTAAAGTTCTGACAAATGCTTTTTCTTTGTCCAAAAAGTCTGCACTCGCGACATCTCTCATTACGGGGAAAGAGAAACTCCTCGCGGGCGACCAAATTCTTAGAGACAGAACCTTAGTCTTCACCGCGACCCTGGCGCGTTGAGCGTCCATCACCGGGTGGGGGGTGCCATGAATAGGGAAACTCTTTCGTCTCTTGACGTGGATGACTTGGGGACGTTGCTTCAGGAGGCACGCCCTCGATTGCTCGGATACATCGATGCGATCTCCTCGCGGAGGATCTCATTCATCGAGGCCGAGGATGTCGTTCAAGAAACGTACAGCGTCGTTCTTGCGAGACGGTGTGAATCGGAGCCGCTGGATGTTTCCTCCGAGCGACTCTTCAGGCATCTGTGTTGCACCGCGAGATTCCTTGTTAAAAACATTGAGCGTAGAGACGCTGCACGCAAGAGAGCTTTTGAAAAGAACTATGTGCACAGGAGGAGCAGTGAACTGCGCGAGAAGCAGACCGAGGTGGAACATCAGAACGATCGAGAAGAGCTCTCGGAGACGGTGAGTCTGCTTCTGGAGACGCTCACCCAGGACCTTGCTGTCGTCGTCCGACTCATGTACTTCGACAATCTCGACGTGCCGACGATCGCCGAGTTACTAGGTGTCTCCGACTGGACAGTGTACAAACGGCTACAAAGAGCTCGTTCACAGCTGCGTCGAATCTTAAAAGTGGAGCGGAAGTAATGCCTGAAACACCGACCACAAAGCCAACATCATTAAAAGGTCCCTCTGATGCGGACGATTCAAAGATGGCACTCAAGTTGACCCTGCCGCCAATCGTTGCCACGACGGCCGTTGTCTTTATTGCGGTGATCACGATCAGTGAATTGCGCATGGCCGTGGAGACTTCGGAGGCGACCAGCGCCCAGTGCGCTGAAAGGGCGAGCTCAGAGCCTGTTTTGGAGCCCCTCCCGGAAGTCAAGATCGACGACGCTCTGGCTCAGCTTGAGACGGCACCAAATCGCGCCGCGGTCGTCGCCCTCATGAACTCGCGAGCTCACGACGACAGGCTTCGCGATGCGCTCAACAATCCGTACTTTCCGAACCACCTGCGCACCACGCTGCTGAAATGGCTCGCGACACGCGACCCGGTCGCCGCACTTGAAGCAGCACGAAAAATCTCTGGCGAAGAACGAGCAAGCGGGATTCTCCGCTCCATCGCCTATGAGATCATCGGACGGAGTGGTGCCCCGGCTGACTTAGAGGCCCTTCAATCGAGGGCTGGAGAGTCAGCACAGGAGAAAGCGGAAAGAGAGAAGGCCTTAGCAAGCCTGAAACGGAGTCATCGTGAATAGGTTTCGTTCTCGGCGAATTCGAGCGTTCTGGCTCAGTTTCCTGCTATCGTTCGCGGTCTACTGGATCACGCTCGCACCTACGGTGACGAGCGAAGACAGTGGTGAACTCATCACTGCAGCCTACACGCTCGGTGTCGCTCACCCACCGGGCTACCCGCTTTGGTGCCTCCTCGGCAAGTCGTTCACCTTTCTACCGTTTGGCAGTGTGGCCTGGCGGGTGAACCTGCTGTCGGCGACGCTCGGTAGCGTGAGCGTTGGAATACTTGCGCTTCTCGTTCTTCGCTGGACGCACAGTCTATCCATCGCGGTCGGCGCAGCTCTCGCATTCGCTTTCAGCCGCGACTTCTGGAACCAGAGTGTCGTTGCGGAAGTCTATACCCTCAACGTGCTCTTTTTCCTCGGTGTCATCTGGCTTCTCTTCAGATTTGAAGACACGTTCAAGACGCGGTGGCTCTACGGAACAGCATTCGTACTCGGACTCAGTTTGACGAATCACAGTACCATGGGTCCACTCTTACCGGTGTTTCTCGGCTGGGTGTTCCTTCGCCACTGGGATCTCTTCCGCCAGCCGATCCTACTGCTCAACATGGCGCTATCGTTCTTGTTGGGTTTCTCGATCGTGCTCTATCTACCACTACGATCAGCTGTCGATCCTGTGATGGACTGGGGTAACCCCGAAACTCTCGCGGCCGTCAAAGACCATTTGCTCAGACGTCAATACACGCAGTCCGAAACGCCGACACCACGAACGTTCGCCCACCAGGCGATTCTCGCTTGGAGTTTCTGCAAGTCGTTCGCGTCACAGTTTGGCGTGCCGTTTGCTTTCCTTACCCTCGTGGGATTTGCGGTTCAACGGCGACGGCACTTGGCGACATGGCTCCTCTTCACGATACTGTTCGTGATGACGAGCTACGGCTTCATCTGGCTGCTCAACTACCCGGCGGACCGCGAGAATCTGCACCTCACGCGCGTCATGTTCCTTCCCGCGAACGCGATCGGCGCTCTCTGGCTCGGAATCGGAGCCTCCGCCTGCGCACGGTGGCTTCGTAAGCGTTTCGTCCGGCGACGATTTCGGACCCAGGCGCGCACGGCCATCGCCGTCGCCGCGGTGTTGGTCGCGTCGACGCCGCTCGTTCTCCATTTCCGCGCGAACGATCATAGTGACGAGTACTTGGCAGACGAATGGGGACGCAACATTCTTTCGTCCCTGAAACCGGAAGCCATCATTTTTCCCGCGGCTGACCACTCAACATTTCCCCTGATCTACCTTCAGGCGTGCGAAGGGCTCAGGCCGGATGTACTGATCGGAGATCGGTACGGATACGTCGAAGACAGAATCTTTCGAGAAGTGTTCTCGAGAGAGTCCCCTCCTCCCGTGGCACCTCCTCTTGGCAAGTCGAGCTCGGAAAAAGTTCTCTATCTGATCAAACACTCACTTCGCCCGGTGTATCTGACGGCCAAGAAACAAGAGGAAGGACTCGGGGGATACGAGCTACAGACGTCTGGACTTGTGTTCGAGGTGGTCGACGGTGGCCAAACTCCGGATGGTGAGCAGCTGACGGAGACGTGGGACGCGCTTTCGTTTCGGCCAGCAAGCCTTGAACGCCCTTCGGGAGCCTTTGGCGTTGACCTGATCTTGTCGGATTACTACTACGCACGGGCTCGCACCGCAATCGCTCTCGACGACAAAGAAACTGCTGCGGCTGCAATTCTTCGGGCCGCGGAGTACTCCTGGGGTCTCAAGGAGGCGCTGAACAATCTGGGCGGCACCCTTGCCGAAGCTGAAATGCCAGAACATGCGACTGAGCTCCTCGAAGAAGCGCTTCGACTCGACCCAGAGTATGCTCTGGCGGTAGCGAACCTCGCTATGGCGTATTACTCGTTGGAGCGCTACGACGACGGGCTCTCACTATTCAACGAGGCGGTCGCATTGCGACCCAACAATCTGATCTTCCTACTGTCAAGGGCACGCGCCTATCGCGCCGTAGGATATCGACACAACGCACGGGCGGACTATCTGAGCTATCTTCTCAAAAGACCTCAAGATGCCGAAGTACAAGACGAATTCGAATCGTTCGTCACCTCAAAGTTCGGAGAGGACCAGCTCGAGACCGACAGGGAATTCATCGCAGCAGCGACAAAAGAATCTCCCGGCGATCAAGAAAAGAGCCCCAAAATGCCCGCAGTGCCTCAGCCGTCGATACCGAATGCAGGCGTACCGACGGCGCCATTCGGCAGCGCTCCCAGACCGGGTGTGCCAACGATGCCCTCAGGACTTCCCGGCCGTGGGTCGGCGCCACTTGGCCCAACGCCAAGCCTTGGACTTCCTCAGTGAGTGACTGGTGGTCTGACAACGTGGCCAGTCGTCCTCGGTTTGCCGACAATTGAGAGAAGGGTCCCTTATAGGACATGAGCCTTGACGCAAAAATGGCTCAAAAAATCGCAATCGTCATCCTCAACTACAACGGCTGCGAGCTGCTCAGACGCTTTCTTCCGTCTGTTGTCGAACGATCTCGAAGCGCTGAGGTGTGGGTCGCGGACAACGGATCGACCGACGGGTCGATCGAGTTCGTTAGGCGTTCCGTTCCTGAGGTCAAGGTTCTGCTTCTTGGACAGAATCTGGGTTTCGCCACTGGCTACAATCGAGCTCTCTCCCGCATCGACGCGGACATCTACGTACTTCTCAACTCCGACGTCGAAGTCACCGACGGCTGGCTTGAACCCTGCACCCATTTTCTGGCAACGCACGACGAAGTCGCGGCATGCCAACCGAAGATTCTCTCACTCTCGGAGCCGTCCAAATTCGAGTACGCTGGAGCAGCAGGAGGGTTCATTGACGACGATGGCTATCCCTTCTGCCGCGGCCGCCTCTTTGACGAGAGGGAAACCGACGCTGAACAGTACGACGAAGACTGTGAGGCCTTCTGGGCCTCGGGAGCCTGTCTGTTCGTGCGTGCGCGCGATTTCCACGACACCGGCGGCTTCGACGAAGACTTCTTCGCTCATATGGAAGAAATCGATCTGTGTTGGCGGCTCAAGAATGCAGGACGCCGTATTTGGTGCTGCGCCGGATCCCACGTGTATCATCTTGGAGGAGGCACACTTGAGTATGGCAGCGCAAGAAAGACCCTACTGAACTTCCGCAACAGTCTGTTCATGCTGCTGAAGAACGATCACGATTCTTCCGTGACGGTGAGAATCCTGCGTCGTACGCTTCTCGACGGTGTAGCACTCGTACGCTTTCTTGCCGTGGGGAAGGCAAGGCATGCACTCGCAGTGGCGGCGGCGCATTTCGGTTTCTATCGAAAGCTTCCGGTCATGCTTGGAAAGCGAAGGTTCTTGAGAGCCCAACGAAAGGACCATACGTGCTCGCAGCGCCTGCGAGGCAGCATTCTTTTTGAGTATTTCATACGAGGCGCGAAATCGTACCGCGACCTCGATCCTGGGCGGTTTCGTGGCTCGGCGGCCGCTTCGACGAGGGATCCGCTGCGCGTGTAGCTGTCGTGAGCGGTGGTCCGAGTTGAGTCGCCACACCGACGTGGCGGGCGGAGACGTGGTCGACGGCAGCGAGCCCTTCGGAACTCGGGTGCCACGCAGCGCGACTGCTACAGAACCATCAGTCCGGATTCGTCGCCGGAGCGCCCCAGGATCAAATCTGAACGCGCTACAAACGCTGCCCGAGTGTCGTCGGGAATGGGCAGTGAACGCAGCTCGCGTTCCCAGCGACTCGCAATAGAGTCGTCGCGGAGATACCGCCCAAAAGCCCGGAGGACACTGGCGGCATGGACCTGCACAAGCAAGGGCTCGCTCGTCAGACGTTCGATCGCGCTCGCCAGCGTCTCATCGCATGCCTTTCGACGTCCTCGATTGAGCTGCGCGCACGCCAACGCGATTCGATGAAGCGCCCCCGAGTCCGAACGGTCGCTTGCACCGACCAAATCGGACAGCACACGTTCCGCGGCCCGCGCATCGCCTGCGTTCAGGAACGCGATTCCTCGAACCCACTGATAAAGCGCTAGAGCTTGGCGGAGCTCCGGGTACTCGTCCAAAACGTTCCCGGGCACGTTGAACCGGCTCGCGGGTGGGACTTCAGCGTCCCTGGTTGGAGGCTCGAGCACCAGAGCGTTTTCAAGCGTGTACGCCTGGACGATGAAACGCAGACAGACGGTAGGAATGTCTTCGGCCGCGGTCGAGATCACCTGTGCGGCTCGGACAAAATGGGCCTGCGCCGCCGAGGGGCGCATCTGAAGAGATCGGATGCGACCCCGCATGAGCTCACTCTGCCCGCAGTCGTGCCCCAGAAGGGCGACGAACGATGCGTCGAGATCGGCGCGATGCAGCAGATCACTGTACCAACCCGGCGGTAGAGACATGGCGCGCTCCCGTTGTCTCTGCGGTCCCCACTAAAACAACCAGCCTGAAAGACTCTTCGGCAAGACGGCCGGTGTCCTCCATTCCTAGTTTGACTACCTCACGAAAACGCCAGAGCAATGCTCTCGCGTTCGTAGGTGACCTTACGCGAATGACCCCGTCGTCGGCATAGAAGCGCCCGCTGAGCGAGAAAAGCGCTTCGGCCTCCCGGACGATGCAGCATCTGCAGCGCGAGGCGCCGCTGCAACGACTGTGGGTGACCGCCGAACCGATGTCCATAGTGCAGAGTACGGGCTCGCGAGGAAAGAGAAATCCAGCCCGTACCGACCCGCAAAGCTCGGACGCTGGAGCTGACGAGTGGTGTTCGCGCTCGTCAGGTCACAGGCGCGTCTCGTGGCCTCGAACTCGACTGCGAACCCGACGTCCCATCGGACGATTCGATGATTCCTCGAAGTTCACGGCAACGCCGCCGGCGCGATCGTCGATCGTCGTTTCTCCGTGAGCGCCGCCCATCGTTTCTCCTGGCGACTTCCTCTCTGGATTGAGGCAAACTGTGGCGCTGCTCGCACGGCTCGGGCCGCGTCGGCAGAGGGTGCGAACGAAACGAAAACGGAAAACGGGCAGCGGCGCACCGTGATCGAGACAAAATCTGCCGACAAAACCGAAGAACTCGCGCACGGCGAGGAACAACAATGAACTTTGACTTCCAAGAACTCGACGATCTGAAGGCAGCGGTGGCACGCCTAGTGGCCGGTTTCGATGACCTGCCAAGCCTAAGCACTTCGCGCAGAACGAACACCTCGTCGAACTCCTCGGACGAGCGGGCGTCGATGCGAGAAGTGCTGGTGCGAGTGGCGGAGCGTTTAAGCGCGGAGACGCCGTACCACCACCCGCTCTACGTCGGGCACATGCAGAAACCGCCGCATCCCGTTGCGCGATTGGCTTACTCGCTGGCGCTGTGGCTGAACCCGAACAATCACTCGGCCGACGGCGGGCGCGTGAGTTCCAAAATGGAGAGGGAGGCGGTCGCAGCGCTGGCGGCGATGTTTGGTTGGCAAACGCACCTCGGGCATCTCACCAGCGGCGGCACGGTGGCGAACTTCGAGGCACTTTGGGTGGCGCGGGAGCTCTCGCCGGGGCAGGCGATCGCGGTGTCCGAGCAAGCACACATTTGCCACCAGCGAGCCAGTCGCATGCTTGCGGTACCGTTGAGAAAGGTCGCAGTGGATGACCGAGGTCGCATGGACGTGGGAGCCCTCACCGCGCTGCTCGCGACCGGCGAGGTCAGCACGGTCGTAGCAACGCTCGGCACCACCGCGCTTGGCGCAGTGGATCCGCTGGCAGAGATTTCGGCTCTACGCGAACGGTTCGATTTCCGTCTCCACGTCGACGCGGCGTATGGCGGCTACTTCGTGCTGGCGTCGAACGCGAGCAGCGTTGCGAGACGCGCGTTCGATGCCGTGAGCGAGGCCGATTCCATCGTCGTCGATCCGCACAAGCACGGGCTCCAGCCGTACGGCTGTGGCTGCGTGCTCTTCCGTGATCCGGCGGTGGCGCGGTTCTATCGCCAGGAATCGGCACCGTACTATGTGGCGGTAGCGTGTGATGATGACGTGGCTGATGGTGCTGGCCCGTGCGGTACACACAGCACAGACACGACAGCCGAGGGAATCTCGGGCGGCGACGGAGTCGAAAGTTGCGGCACATTCGAGGTTGACGCAAACGCCACGAGCATCCGTGACGGCAGGAAACGCAACGATCGCGCACGGAAGCTTGAGACCGCCGAACAATCCAGTCTCGGGGAAAGCGCGTTCGAATGCTCAAGATCGGGCGCCGCAGCGGTGGCCCTCTGGGCGACGCACGAGTTGTCGCCGCCAGTGCCGGGTGGAGAGTTCTCAGATGGACTCGAGCGTTGCTTGCGAGCTGCGCGGGGTCTGCACGCGCACGTAGAGCAAACACCGGGTCTTGTCCCCATCGCGGCACCGGAGCTCGACGTAGTGGTCTGGGCGATCGAGGCCGAGACCGCGTCAAAGGCCTCGAATCTGGCGCGCGCATTCGTCGAGTCGGCAAAGCGCCAAGAGCTTCACTTGGCGCTCGTCAAGCTGTCGCGAGGCGTCTGCGAGCGTGCCGGCCCCGTGAAACTTTGGGACGTCAACGCGATCGTCTGCATTCGAGCCTGCACCATCAAGCCGGAGCATGAGGAGTGGCTCAAGGAAATCCTTCCACGCCTCAGTCACATCACACCGGCAGAGCTCCCACGTCGCGCGTGACGTCGAAACCACAGCTATGATCAACTCGGGTCGCCCCGCCTGCAAAAAATGTAAGGGCGGCGAAGAGCGCGTCAGTAGCGTCGTTTCGAAACGCGCCGCACTCGGCGCGGACGTCACCGTCCGTGAGCATCTTGGCGCGGCTCAAACGTCGTTCATGGCGTGCTATCGCCGAGCCGAAGGTGTTTCTCGCCCGTCATTTCTTTACAGGCGCTGGGATAACCCAACCACCACAACGGCGTAGCACCGGCTGCCCCAAAACTTCAGCTATCGATGAGTGCGGCACAAAGCACGTTTCGGCTTCAACGCGAGCCCATTCGACGAAGTCATCCGAAACGAGCTGAAACGCTCAGTGAGATCTCGACGGACTCTGACACGCGGCTTTGCGCTCTACAAAGGAGCCCGCGACGAGAAACAGCAAGGTCGCCGCGCCAATGAGCCACCCGATTCCGCTCGATAGTCCCTGCGGAAGCAGTGCTATGGCGCCGCACCCTGCGGACGCCAGAGCGTAGAAACTCTGCCCCAACGGCGAGCGGGCAGACAAGCGACCAGTTTCGATCTTGCGAGCCGCAAGCAACACCGACACCGCGAAATGGTAGACGGCACAGCAGACAAAATAGCCAGCGACAGCAAGGAAGGCGATGCCAGTGGGCAAAACGAGGGCAGCGATCAAACCGATCAGCAGGCACGCGAACAGATGGTGGCTTCGGTTCGTCCTGGCCACCGATTGAAGCGGAGTGTTCTCACTCATACACATTGAGTCTCGACGCGGCCGGGGATATTGTCAAGTTCAAAATCTCTCCTGTGTCTTAGCGTTGATCACGAGTTACCTTTCTCTTCCGTGATCGGCCAACGGACGAGCCACCCTCGAGTAGCCTGCCGAGCTATGCGGAACTGGTGAGGCTGCACACCTCTTTTCGACGTGGCATACAAGTTTGATCGCGAGACATGCGTTGCGATGACCGTTACCGTGGTGTAGCGGTGCCACAAACGAGGAGTCGTCGAATGCGAAGGAAAAAGCGCCGATTGGACCCCCGCATGGCATCGCGTCGCACAACATTGGAGCCCGACGTGCACCTAGAGCTACGACTTATCCTCCTCGTCGCGATAGCGACGCTAGCGGCTCCGCTTCAGGCTGCGCCGCTGAACATCCTCTGGATCACCGTCGAGGACATGAGCCCTCGTTTGGGCTGTTACGGCGACCAGACCGTGCCGACACCGAGCGTTGACCGACTGGCGAGTGAAGGCCTCCGCTATACGCGGGCTTTTGGTGTTTACGGCGTCTGCGCTCCGAATCGACATGCGCTGATCATGGGAATGTACCCGACGTCCACCGGAGCTATGGCGATGCGCACCTGGAAGCGCACCGCGTCGCTCCACAGGATCACCGACCCGAAACTCCTCGCGATCCCCACGTACGAAGCCGTCCCGCCACCGGAGGCCCGATGCTTCACAGAGTACCTACGTGCCGCAGGGTACTACTGCACGAACAACGTGAAAACCGACTACCAGTTCATACCACCGATCACAGCATGGGACGAGAGCTCGAAGACCGCTCACTGGCGAAATCGGCCAAAGGGCGACATGCCGTTCTTCGCCGTGTTCAACTTCACGGTGACACATGAGAGCGGCACCTTCAAACAGCGCTCTCCGGTCGTCACTGACCCGGCGAGAGTTGAACTACCGCCCTACTATCCCGACACGCCCATTGTGCGCCGCGATGTGGCACGGCACTACGACAACATCGCCGCGATGGACGGGCAGATCGCCCGCGTTCTGCAGGAACTCGAAGAAGACGGCCTCGCCGACGAGACGATCGTCTTTTTCTTCAGCGACCACGGTGACGGTCTGCCGCGCATGAAGCGCTGGGTCTACGATTCCGGCATTCGCGTTCCGCTCATCGTCCGCTTCCCTGACGGTCGAGGCGCTGGATCGACCAGTGACGACCTCGTCAGCTTTGTGGACTTCGCTCCGACCGTGCTCTCGCTCGCAGGAGTTCCAATTCCCGCGCACATGGAAGGCAGAGCCTTTCTTGGTGACCAGAAGAAAGCAGGACGCAAATACATTTACGCCGCACGCGACCGCATGGATCCGGCTCCCGAGACCATCCGCGCCGTCCGCGACGCGCGCTTTAAGTACGTGCGGAACTATCGCCCCGACCTTCCTTACATCGGTTACATCCCTTACCGCGATCAGGCTGCGATCATGCAGGAGATCCATCGACTCACGAAGGCGGGAAAGCTCGGGCCGAAGCAGTGGCAACTCTCCGCCACACGGAAACCCCTCGAAGAGCTCTACGACACTGAGGTGGACCCGCACGAGATCCACAACCTGGCATCTGACCCGCTCCACTTCGAGAAACTCGCCGAGCTACGACGCGCACATGAGATGTGGACTGAACGCTATCGCGACCTCGGGCACATCCCGGAGAAAGAGCTCATCAAAAAGCTCTGGCCTCCCGAAGGCGACCAACCCGAGACCGCTCTCCCGACAGTCGAGTTGCTGCGTCGCGACGGCGCGATGCGTGTCGTCCGCATCGCCGGCGCCAGCGAGGGAGCTTCCATCGCCTACCAGATCGACGGCAGCGCGGAGGATCGGTGGTTACTCTATTCCAAGCCTTTTCCGATTGCGTCCGGCACCACGATCAACGCGCGAGCACACCGCATCGGTTGGAGGCCGAGCGGCGTGGTGAGCAAGAGGATCGATTAGTGGCTGGCTTTCGTTTCGCCACCGTCGGGCACGTCTCGGCGCGTCTCAGTGGAACGAGCCTCCGCTCGAAGCTATAGCTTCACCTTGATGAGGGAGCGCTCGAAGTCCTCGACGAGGTAACGTTTCCCCTTTTTCACGATCTTGTGCCCTTCGGCCTCTAGCCGAGCGACAACGTTCTCTTCGCCTCCAGGGTATTTAGGATTCAACTGTCCCCCGGCCTTGAGCGTTCGCCAGTACGGGGTGATGCGCTTGCGCCCAGCACTCTCCGCTTCGTCAGCCGCGTGCGCCGCGATCCAGGCAAAGATGCCCGTGGTCATCGGACAAGCGATGGTCGCGCCGTGCTTCTCGGCCAAGACTTCTCGAATCTGGTCGATGGTTGTGAGTCTGCCGCGCCTGACCTTGCGCATGGCGGCGTCGACCTCACGCGGCGCCGGGATCACGACCGTGCCTCGACCCCAGCGCGTCGACATCTTACCCGTGATCTTTTCGACCTTGGGAAGGTCCTTGTCGTCCGCCAGCTTTTCCTGCCATGACTTTTTCTTCGCCATCACGTGTCACTCTGCGATTGGCAATTGAATCTCGGTCAAGTACTTCTTCGGATTCCCCTTCCACAGCATACCTGGGCCTCTGAGGTAGACCTCGCGTGATGGCACAGCGAGCTCGTAGCCTTGCTGCCGTGCATGGCCCAACGCGACGGAGTAAGATCGGTTCAGTGTATCGTAGGGACCTTGATGCACCAAGGTGACGCAGCGACAGTTAGGGAGTCTCCGCACGTCAAGACCAGACACTGACACCTCCTTGCGGATCGGGAAACAAGGTTCGAAATCGGCATCCTCCTCGCGGTACTCGTCGTCGTAGCACAGCAGCATAGGTTTGCCGCAAATGTAGCGCCCGACCTCCTTCGCGATTTTGGAAAACCCGTCGCCGCACTCGTGGTACTTGCCTTTCATGCGGAGCCCCGCGATGAGTATGGGCTCTGTCGTGCGCTCTTGAACCTCTAAAGCCGTGAACATTTGATCAATCTCCTGTGATTGACGTTCCATGCGAATGACCTCGTCGATCTTTTTCACCAAGTCGCGATAGTGAGTCAGTCGCTCGACAAGCGTTTTCTTCTGTCGCTCCAGGTGCTCGACGAGATCCACGTCGTGTTCGCGGTCCGCAAGAATCGTCGCGATATCGCTCAAAGAGAACTCCATGTCTCGCAGCGCAACGATGAGACGCGCCACGAGCAGGTTGTCGTCGCTATAGTAGCGATAGCCTGTCTGCTCATCGACCGCCGCGGGTATGAGCAGCCCTTTTTCGTGATAGAAACGCAGCGTCTTGACTGAGAGTCGGCTCATCCGCGAGAAGTCACCGATGCTGTACATTCACTTGGCTCCGTAAGACCGAGCCACGGCTTACGGCCTCCAGTTACTGGAGAGTCAAGGGCGAAAAGGCAGCGTTGCAAACGCTCTGGCGATTTGCGGCCTGCGGATTCCAGTCGCCGACCAAGCGGGCGACGAGGGTCATTCAGATGCGCGGCTTCTCGTGGTGGCGACGAAGTAACGTGACAGTCAAGGCTCCGGGGCGTGAGGGAAGCGAGTATCGCGTCGCGCCTCGCTTACTGGCGCTCGTGGACTCGAAGTGGCCCGTACCACTCCACCTCTGTCGTGCCGTTCCCATCGTCGCCGGTGTAATCGTGGGTCGCCGAGACTTTGATTTCGTAGGTCCTTCGGCCCGAAACCAGGATGAACACCGAGTAGTCAACCGTTTTCGTACCAGGACGGAGAATCGCGGGAGTGATCTCGATTTTCCATTCGTAGTAGAGCCCATCCCAGGAGCGGAACGTGCCCACAATCGTCGGGGCATACGCCAACTGATCTTGCTGCCATGAGTGAAATACCCGGGCCGTGTCAGTCTCGTAGAGGTTCCCACTATCTCGCTTCAGCAATTCCTGAATTGGGCTCGGGAAGTGTAGTTTTTCATGCTGCACCGGACCGTAATCGATGACGAATATTGATCCCTCGGGATCCTCCTCCTCGGTAACGCTGGAGTGTTTCTTGCCGAAGGGATTGTGTTCCCTGGTCAAAACAGTGTGTTTCAAGCGCACAGGAACAAGCCGTGCGCCGAGTTGACCGGGCTTCGGCGCCAGGAGATAGCTCCCGACGACTCTCCACACGATCACCGCCAGAATGATGACCGCGAGAATTCCCAGGAGCGTCTCAGGTCGACGAAGTCGTTCACGGATCGACACGAAACCTCACTTCGCCGCGACATGGTCAACTCGGTGGTGGTTCACTCAGCGACCGCCGCGACAGTCTGCCCAAAACGGCATTCTACGATTTCCGTCTCCAATCGGGCACCGGCCTTCACTTCCAGCAGGACTTCACGGTTCTGCATCGCCGGAGTCCGATCATACCAACAAATCTCCACACGACCGCGCCTCATCATGCGCGACGGCAACAAGAAGAATCCGCCGTTCGGTCCGATCAGACGTCCGGTTGCAGGGTCTCTCATCCGTCGCACATGAAAACGCGCGCCGTCCTCCTTAAGGAGCGACACTTCCACGAGTGAGTTCTGCATCGTCGGATCGCTGGGTTGACCCACGACAATGTGAGCAAACTGGCCCTCCGCACGATCGAAGACCTGACCGACGTGCCGTCTCACGCTCCGCCGAAAGAACGCCTCGTCGGATGGATCAAACGCGCTCCAGCCGCCGACAAACGCAGCCGTCACCAAACCACAGAACATCACGAGCGAGAAGCGAAGCACCTGACGGCCTGTGGCAATCGCCAGAAAAAGAAAACTCGGAACAAGAATCCACAGCGCGACAGATGCGAAGCGTAGAACCAAAAACGCTGTCGCGTTCTCAAGCCCATTGTCCTCGGCGAGAAAAGCCAAGAAGAACATCATCTTCACCCCGACAGGCGCCTCGTAGCCATGACGACTCACAGCGACAACCAAGGTCGAAATCACAGCCGCAATGACGAGGCAGGCCCCGAATTGTAGAAGATGATCCGGGCGGTAGGACTCAGACTCTGTCGTTGCGTCGTCGCTATGCGTGTTCATACTCGGTTCGTCGTTGCCAGATTGTGAGACTGCCGTCTCAGCTCATTGCATTTGTCGGTCACGAAGGACTCCATAGACGACGGTTGATCCTGCGGATGCGCAAAAGCGCCTTCGAAGACTCTATGGTGAAGGTGCCGAGAAAGACACAAAGCGCAAGAGGCGCGGCAAGACGGCCGCGAAAATCCCAATCATCTGGGAAAAACACGAAAAACGCGGCAGCTGCACCAAAGGACAACACCATCACCAGCATGCCGATGACGTGCCATCGCAAGGCCGGGAGTTTCTCGCGACATGATGAATTGATCGCAGCGAAATGAAAGATGAATGCGACGACGCCAAACAAGGCTCCGCTTCCAGCAAACCAAGCAGCGAGCTGCACCTGAAGCTTGCGCTCTTGACTCTGACCCGGCAACCGCAGGCCGCCGGGCAGCCACTGAAAGGTCGCAAGAATCGACTGGAACTTCGGCTTGAACTCGCCGTAGCGCTCTGGCGTCGCAGCGCAGTCGATTCGCACGACCTTGTTTCCGGACGGGATCAAAAACACGTCGGAGACATACCCCGGAAGCCCGGTCGCGATCGGACCGCCAGCCCCTTGAATGCGGAAACCACTTGCCTGCCCGACGTCGACCGCGCTCACAGTCAAGCCACAGTGCTCGAAGAACTCCATGTAATCTGCCAATGTGACGTAAAGTGGGGGGAAAGAAGTCTCCGTGACGTAGACCATGGCGGGTGTCCGCCTCGTTCTCGTGAAGCCCTTGGGAGCACTCAGCGAGCAGCTGATCTGAGGCCGATCTGGTCTCACCAACAGCTTGTCTTGACGCTCTTTCGCTCGTCCCCGATCATCCCGTTGAAAAACAGTCCAACCGTAGACGTTGTCAATCCGAAAACGCTGGCCAACAGGGCCACCGCCTTCGATGGAGCGTGGCGCGCAGGCAGTTCCCAGCGTCGGAATCGCAGCGCAAAGCACGATGACACGCGAAATTGCCCTACGTAGCCGGCAGATCTTGCTCGTTGTGGCGATCGGCAGCATCGCCGCCGAGCGGTTCAGCGTTGACGTTAAACCTGAGCGGCCGTCAGGTCCGCGCCGCCGAGTGGAGCGGAACGCCCGCCGTCGTCCAAGAAGCCAACGAGCGAGCGGCCGCGACCTTTTGCGCCCCGGATACCGCCTCACCGTTCGTCTCCCTCGATGTAGTACTCCCTTTCACCCGCATCCCACCTCAGGAGATCCTTGTGCACCTCGAACCACGCGGTCATTTCTGCGATGCCACCGCGAACCGGCACATGACGTTCGATCGTCTCGCGTAGGCGTCGTCGATCGGTCGGGAGTGCTAGAGGCAACTCCCCGATCAATTCCCCGATCGCGTCCGTATGACCGTGTGCCAACGCGATCGCGGCAAGATCCGCGTCGCTACCCTCGCGTCGTGCCCACACGTCTGCGATCGACGCATCGAGATCGATATTTGGAAGCGATTCCAATGCTTCGTATGTTTGTGTCTTATTCATACCCGTCCGAAGATACTCGAACAAATCTTCGTACGGCGGATCGGGCAGCCGCGCGATCGCCTTGATCCAGTCCGGCGGAAGGTAGCGCGGCTGACTCTCAAGTTTGCTGATCAAGGATTCGCGCGCATCCGCTTCCCAGCCCTTCTCGATGACGAGGCTGACCAAATCCTGACGAGACGAGGACCGCATCGCGTCGATCACAGCTTGCTTGTGCTCTTCGCGTGCGAACGCGCCGAGCACGCGATTGAAGTAATACGATAAGCGACGGTCATAGAACTCGAGGAGGACGTCAAAGTTCTCCGGCCCCACCTGTGACAACAGCCAAACCTGCGGATCGCGAAAGCTGAATCGCGTCTGCCGACTCGAGACCTCACAGATCTTGCGCACGTACTCTTCGAGCTGCTCCCGTGACCGATCGACGGGTGGCTGGATTTTCGCTAACGCCGCCAGATCGGGCCCCCCTGAGCCGTTCGCGGCTAATTTCGTCTTGTCTGCCGTAGCGAACCGCATTCCTATTTCAAGAAACTCGAGTCGACTCTGAAGTGATTGCATCGCTGACTGCTCGAGCCGCAGCGAAAAGTCTGGCTGCGTATCGCGACGTCTCGTATAGCCGTCGAACAGAATGACGATGAGGCACAGACAGAACGCCCAGACCAAATTCGCACTGGGCCTCAGTTTAGTACCGTTTCGCTGCCGTTGGCTGCTCAACTCGGTTTTCTCGCGTTCTGGATCCATTCGGATGCCCCCTTCCTTTCAGATTTGGTCGCGAACGTCTCAACCAAGCTCGCCACGTATTCTCCGAAGCGTCTGCGAGCAAACCGACGGCACAAGAAGGTCGCCGCCGCGGGAGCTCATAGATAATCCAGTAGCCATACTCTGAAGAAGCGCTCGACGCATGTTGCTCCCTTCGACTCGCGGCACCCGCGGAACAACTCAAGGCAAGATCTTCGATAGCTCTCAGTTCTCAAAGACCTCGGCTCGTGGAAGAGTGCGATGGATACTGCTGAAGACGACCGGAAAGCCGATCGTCCTCGGGAAAAACCTCCAGTCCCCTCTGCCAAATCTCCCGTGCCTCGATCCTCGAGCGCGCTTCGAGATAGAGATTCCCGAGGAAAAGATAGGTCCAGACGTGTTCGTCTCGCCGCGGCTCGGATGCCTGGCGATCCAGGAGCTCCTCGAACGCGCGAATCGCCTCGTCATGATGCGGCTTACCGTATGACTCCAGGTACTTCAGCGCGGCTTGTAGAAAACGAGGCCGCCAATGAATCGGAGCAGCTGCCACTGCACGCGCGACCGCGTGCTCTGCTCGCCCGAGCTCCGCCCGTCCTTTCTCGCCGAGGCTCTGCCGGCGAGCAAACTCAAGGATTTCTAGGGTGGCGAGATCCGCCAAAGGCCTTGCGCTGGTCGACGGTGCCTCCACCCTCTCGAGGAGGTCCTGTCGCATCCAATGCGTCAACGCCGCGGTCAAGACGTCCTCCTGACGAAGAGTCCGTTTCGTCGCCGTGACCACTTGGTCGAATGCACTGCAGGGTAAGGGCAGCCGCTCGACCTCCTTGCCCAGAGTCGTCAAATCGAAAACGGCTCCAGCGGCTCGATACACTTTCTGCCAGTCCTCCCCGTCCCAACGCGAAATCGCTTCCTTCGCGCGGGACGCAGTGTCCGCGAGCCCTTCACCGAGCGCGCGACTCACCGAGCGATCGAAGCTCTGCTTGGCCATGAACAAGAGAAGCGCTGCGAGAGGCATCGACACCACGACGACGAGAAGAATCGCAGGCCGCCGATGATTACGCGAGGGCCTCTCAACCATAGTCTCGGGGGTTAGATCGCCGCGACTCGGCCTGCCGCCTTCGCTCGCCATCGGTGCCTCCTTTCGTGCTCGGCCGACATGATGGAACGTGTGTTCGTCTCGACTCGCATCGTACGCGTTCCTTGACGTTCACTCCGCGTCACGACTTCCTATCGCGGTGTCTCGATCTCACGCTCCCCCGAAGCACCCCTTGGTGATAGCGCCGATCTGTCGCGTTTTCAAGTGACGCTGGCCGAGGTCCGTCGACGAAAAAGCGTGAACCTGTCACGAAGAACTCCATAGACGGCGGTTGATTCTGCGGAGGCGCAGCAGCGCCTTCGAAGACTCTACGGTGAAGGTGCCGAGAAAAACACAAAGCGCAAGAGGCACGGCAAGACCGCCGCGAAAGTCCCAATCGCCATACGGAAGAAACTCGGCAGATGCGGCAGCGCCGAAGGACAACACCATCACCAGCATGACGATGACGCGCCAATGCAAGGCCACGAGCCTCTGACGACACGGCCGACCCATGGCAGTACATCCGACCATCAGCGCGATGACTCCAGCGAGGCCTCCGATTCCAGCAAACCAAGCGGCGAGGCGCACCTGAAGCTTGCGCTCTTGACTCTGACCCAGCAACTGGAGGCTGCCGGGAACGTAGCCGCCAGTCACCCACTGAAACGTCGCGAGGATCGCCTGGAACTTCGACTTGAACTCGCGGTAGCGCTCCGGCGCCGCGGCACAGTCAATCCGCACCACTTTGTCTCCCGAAGGGATCAAAAACACTTCGGAGACATACCCCGGAAGCCCGGTCGCGATCGGACCGCCAGCCCCTTGAACGAGGAAACCGTTCGCCTGTCCGAGGTTGACCGCGCTCACTGATAAGCCGCAGTGCTTAAAGAACGCTAGGTAATTCGCCAAGGTGACGCCGCGTGAGGTGAAGGGGATCTCCGTCACATAGACCATGGCGGGTGCCTGCCTCATGCTCGTCGAGCCCTCCTTGGGAGCGCTTAGCGAGCAGCTGATCTCTGGCCCGCCCGGCCTCGCCACCCGCTTTTTTTGGCGCCTGCTCATTCGCCGCCAATCATCTCTCTCGAATGCAACCCAACCAAAGAGGTTGGTGATCCGAAAACGAGGGCCAAAAAGACCGCCGCCCTCAATGGGACTTGGCGCGCAAGCGGTCCCCCAAAAAAACGCGATCAGAGCGCAAAGCACGCTGGCACGCAGAAAACCCGTTCGCCCCCAGGGGATCCCAGTGTGCGCGGCGCTCGCTGGCCGTGACCTACCACGACCCCGATACCGCGTCACGGGTCTTCTCCTTCGGTGACGTACTCTCGCTCACCCGCATCCCACCTCAAACGGTCCTTGTGCTTGTGGAACCATGCGGTGATCTCTTTTTCGCCACCACGGACGGGTAGGTGGCGATAGATCGCCTCCAGCAAACGGTGGCGCCGGTACGGATGCTCGAACGGCAGCGCCTCGATCAATTCCCCGATCGCCTCTGTGTGACCATGCGCCATCGCGATCGCCGCAAGTTCCCCATCGCGGCCCTCGCGTCGCTTCCACACATCAGCGATCGATGCGTCGAGATCGATCTTCGGAAGCGTCTCCAACGCTTCGTACGTATATCTCTTGTTGAGACCCGTCCGAAGATACTCGAGCAGATCGTCATACGGCGGATTGGGGAGTCGCGCGACCGCCTTGATCCAGTCCGTTGGCAGGTCGCTCGGCTGGCGCTTGAGCTCGCTGAACAAGACTTCACGCGCATCGGCCTCCCACCCCATTTCGACGACGAGACGGACCAAACCGCTCTTAAGGCGCAAGGCTTCGATTACAGCTTGCTTGTGCTCCTCGCGTGCAAAAGCGCCAAGCACACGATCGAAGTAGATGGATAGCTGACGGTCATAGAACTGGAGGAGAACATGAAAGTTCTCAGGCCCAACGCGTGACAACAGCCAAATCTGCGGATCACTGGACGTAAACCGCGTCTGTCGACTCGAGACTTCACAGATCCTGCGCACGTAGTCGACGACCTGCTCGCGCGTCGGATCCGCCGGCAGTTGAATTCCTGCGAGTGCCGCTGCATCAACGCCTCCGGGCGGGTTCGATGAAACAGGGCTCGCATCCAGAGGGTCGTTCTGTCCTCCAGACGGCGTCGCGCCCACCGGTGCGATTGGGCCTGCCGTAGTACCTCCGGTGGCTGTGCCGGAGTTGTTCGCCGCAAGAAACTGCATGCCCAGTTCGAGAAATTCGAGCCGGCTCCGCAGTGTCTCCACCGTCGCTTCGATCTTGGTGCGCGAGAAGTCGGACAGCATGTCCGTCGTGTCGCGTCGTCTCAAATACAGGTCAAACAGAAGGACAAAGTTGAACAGAATAAACATCCAAATGAGAGTCCAGTTGCCTTGGCGTTTCATCTGTCTCCTGTGCCGGTAGCTGCTCACTCGAAATCGACCGTGTGCCCTGTCCGTCCTGCGGCAAGCGGCGCGTGAACGTCCACGATGAGGCGAGGTACGAAGTCGAAAAAACTCCGCCTTTCCTCACACAGCCTGTCCCCCGTTTTCATTCCGCCCATGATTTTTGGGGGCGTCACACTCGGACACCCATCGCCGCACCGAAATGAACTGCCGCGTGGATCTTTATCGTGTGGGGAAAAGAACCACGAGGAAAGTGAAAAATCGTCGCTGAGAGTCAGGCGCAGTTCCTTCTGGGGTGGAATCGATCGCCTGAGCTACGAGCTCGTCCGATCGCTCAGACTCCGGCCCGAGGGAGGCTGCGTTGCCGAAAGTCCTCGCGCGGAGCGCCGAGCGTCGCTTCCGTCGAGTCTCACAACGAACTCGGAATTCGTCCGAACAGCGCTCGTTGCGTGTTAACAGCCTGTTGAAAAAGTGCTTCGAGTCGAAAACTGGTCGCTTCGCGTCCAGATCGGTCGCGGCGAACGCAGGTAATCTCCGAGATTTTCGAGGCTCGCCGCGGTCGATCTGGGCGTGAAGAGGCCAGTTTCTCGGCCGAATGACTTTTTCAACCGGCTGTTAAGCGCGGGAAATGCCACCGCCAACCGGAACGATCAGTCGCCTACGGGTTGCGTTCCGTCTCCGTTGGCTCGCCGTGAAGATCTTGCCCCCACAGACGCCGGTTGATTCTTTGGATGCGCAGAAGCGCCTGCCCGCACTCGGTTGTGAAGAAGCCAATGACAACGCTGACAACGAGAAGTACGGTCAGGTTGTGCGGGAAGTCCAATTTGTCTGAAAACTCCCAGGCTGCCCCGCCAGCTCCATAGGACAACCCCATCCCTAGCGTGCCGACAACTCGCCAACGTAAAGCCGCGAGCTTTTGGCGGCACGGTAGACTCATGGCGGAAATCCCGAAGACAAACGCGATGAGGCCAAAAAGGATGAAGCTTCCAAGGAACGCGCCAGCGAGGGCCAGCAGAAGCGGACGCATTGGACTCGGCCCCGCAATCGCCGGCTGCTCGCCAGCAAGAAGACGCAGAATGAGAAATGGGCAAACGAGCAACCACCAAACGAGAGCGGAGTTGCGTTGGCGTTTCATTGCGCCCCTCGATCGAGAGCTGCTCAATGCTGCGGCGCGGGTCGTCCTAGAGCGAGAACTGCACAAATTCGCCGCCGTTTTGCGCGGCGAGTTTTCGCAAAAACTCCCGCTGGGTGACGCCGAGGTCGAGGATGCCGACGCTGTCGATCGTCACGCCCTCGGTGTTCTGCTCACCGACCACGGAAAGCGTCTCCTGCAGATGCAAAAACTCGTTGTCGCCGCCGCACACGGCGCCGCCGTCGCCGACGAAGACGATCTCCTTTTGGTCTGCCGTCGACCTCGTCGCGGTGTCTAAAGCGCTCAGGAGCCCCCGCTGTGGACACGTGCCGCCGCTGCCCGGAACGGAAGCGACCCACTCAACGGCAGCCTCGATGTTCTCAGGCGTGGCGGAGAATGGACTCCCGTCCGCCGGAAACTGAACGAGCCCTTGGTCGAAGAAAACAATGCTGAATTCATAGTCAGGCGGAAGGTGGCTCAAGGTGCGGACAAGTTCTCGCTTGGCGATCGCTAACTCTCCCTCGTCCTGCATCGATCCGGATCGATCGACGACGAAAAAGAGGCCGTCTCCTTTGAGTGGCAGGCCCGCGAAGGACAATTCCCCGCACGGCGGCGCGAACTCACACCCCAAGTCATCAAGAGTGAGATCCGCACCACAGGTGGGAAACGGCGCTGCCAGCTCGGTGCCGCTGGCGAAAAGAAAACTCAGCAGCGCGATCGCATCGGTCACCTGCAGACGCCCGTTGTCATCAACATCCGCCGCGTCGGCACAGTCGAGCTGGACCGGCCGCGTTGCAAAGAGATGCCGCAGGATGCGCACGGCGTCAGTCACACTGAGAGATCCGTCGACGTCGACGTCGCCGCGCACGAACGTCGTCTGCGCCTTGAGTGAGCTGCCGCCGCGCGTAGGAAACACGGAGAGCAAGGTCGCTCCCAAGATGCCGATCGCTTGTGAGGTGCGCATGAATCATCTCCTATCGAGAACTCGAGTGACGATGATCAGACGGAACTTCGGTCATTCGGCAGAGGCGCGCCCACACCTATCCGAGCCCGCCATGAAGTCGGCTAGCTGGGACTGGGACGCGTGAGGTTTTGTGACGCCATTCTACACCCCTGAACGGCGCAAGAGTCCACGTAAATGCAGGTCGAGAACACGCGGCGACACGCGTGGATTGCCCTACGAGCTGCCCGTGAGAGTGGCTGCGGACAAACTGAAAGTAGCAGGCACACTCTGTGGGCCGTGGCCGGAGAAAAGAGGGAACGGCACACGGAGTGTGCCTGCTACTTTGCTGCGCAGAAGCGAAAAACTCGAGACTAAGAAACCGCCTGCCTCGACCGTCTTGAGAGGTAGAGTTCGATTCAGTTTCCTGGAGGCACGAACGATGCGACGATTCCTTCTTCAACTCGGGTTCGGCCAAAGAGCGCTCCTCGCGATGGCCGGATGCTTGCTCCTTCTGAGTGTTCTCTTTCCGCCGGTCGAGGACTTTGGACAGACCTCCAGCGGGATTCTCCACAAACGGGAGTTTGCTTTCGCCAGGTCGCCGGTGGCCATGGGATTCGCCTGCGGTGACGATGGATGCCAACCGCTGTACGAATACAGGCAGATCGTCTACGCGAACTGGTTCGGCGAGTGCGGACTGCTGGGGGCAACCGCCGTAGGAGTCGTCGTCTGGCCGCTGCTCATCACCGGTCGGCTGCGGCGCTCGGGTGAAGAGGTGGCTCCACAAGCCAGGTCGCCGGGGGACGTCACGTCGTGAGCGATGCGTGACGGCATGTGCTTCTTTTGGGGGGTATACCGTTGAGCGCTCCTGGTTCACCGTTGACGCCAGCAGCCAGGTGGCATAAGTAAGGTCAACCTCCTCACGCACGCTGCCTACGGACCTTCAACGGGACCTGACATGACCGAGACGACTCACCGCCCGACGACCGACACGAAACAATCCACCACCGCGCCAGCGCGCTCGCCGCGAGAACAGCGGCCCGCCAGCGCCGACCGTCGCGACTTCCTGAAATCCTGCGCCGCATTGGCCGGCGCAGCGTTCGTCGGCGGACTGAGCGGCTGCCGCCACTTCTCCAGTGGATCCAGCGGCGATCGCGTTCGCTACGGCCACACCGACCTCTACGTTTCGCGACTCTGCCAAGGGACGGCGTTTCGGGAGATGGGACCGAAGGGACGCAGCAAAGAAAACGAGCTCGGTCGGCGTGTGCTCGAACACGCCATCGACATCGGCGTGAACTTCTTCGACACTGCTGAAGCTTACGGCTGGGGCGGAGCCGAAGAGCTCCTCGGCGTCGCCGTGAAGGGCAAAAGGGATCGCATCGTCATTTCGACCAAGATTCCTGAAACGGATGGACCCGACACTCCTCGCATGCCATTCACGCGCGAGCGCCTCTTCAAGCACTGCGAAGGCAGCCTCCGGCGTCTCGGCACCGATTCCATCGATATCTATTCGCTGCACGGTCCTGATGACGTCACCCCACCCGAAGAGATCGTCGAGTCGATGAGCGCCCTCGTCAAGTCAGGCAAGATTCGCTACTGGGGCGTTTCAAATCACCCGCCCGCATCGATCGCCGCCATGATCGCGAAGAGCCGCGAGCCAGGATTCGCGCCCCTGGCGAGCCTGCAGGACTACTACAACATCGCCGCAGGGGACCGCGGCATCTTCGCCGAAAAGGAGCTCTTTCCGCTCATTCGCCACGGCAACCTCGGCATCATGGCGTTCAGCCCTCTTTCGGAAGGCCGGCTAATGCGCCCGATCGAACCAGGGAACCCGATGGAGAAAGTCCGCGACGCGCTCGATGCGGTCGCCCGCGACATCGGTGCAACGCGTGCGCAGGTCTGCATCGCCTGGGCACTCTCCCGCCCGGAGATCACCACGGTGCTCGCTGGCGCGGAAAAAGTCGAACACGTCACCGACAACTTCGGCGGCACGAAGATCGCGCTGCCTGTCGTGGCGCAGCAGCAGCTCGACCTAGCGAGCGCGGAGTATGCGCGCGCGGTGTTCGACCGAGGGGACGCTCGGTAACAAGGGCATTCGCCCCAGAAACCGACCTTCGCGCTCAGCGCGAAGGCGTCATGGAACGGAACCCCAAGATAACTGCTATCGGCCGCGGCCAATGTGGATGCGAAGGCATCAGCTTTGGAGTCGGTGGCGACCGCTCGGTCTTCGGCTACGGCACGCGGAGCGTGCCTGCTACTTTGGAGACGAAGCTACGACGACTCCTCTATCACTTGTAGATGTCTTTCCCCCACTTCTTGACCGCGTCGTCAACCGCCTCATAGACGGGTTTGCCGTTTTCTCGGATGAACTTCTCCGACTGTCGGAGCTGCTTGCCGATGGTTTTTTCGAGCGCTCGCAGCTGTCCACGCCGCTCCGCCTCGGCGGCTCGTCTCCCGAGCTCGGCTGCAGTAGGTGCTGCGATGGCAGCGCGAACGACGTGGAAGAGATATCCACCACCAGCCCCGGCAGCGGTCGCTGCGGCCAACTCGACGTAGCTGAACTCCTCGCAAGGTCCGTTGGTCGCCAGCTGGTAGATGATGTCGCCGACAAAGAACACTCCTGCACCAACTAACACAGGCACCGGCACCGTCCCCTCCGGATCGATCCGGTTGAGCGGATCACTCCCCGCGTAGGCGTAAAGGTTCGTGTCCTGTCCCTCGAATCCGATGGGATCCTTGTCCGTCCAGCGTCCGATGTCCGGCGCGTAGTCGCGCGCGCCAAAACGCACCCACCCGGTGTCGGGATCATAGAGTCCGCCAGCGAACCCGAAGGGCTGAAAGCCTGGACTCGTGTCCTGCAGCACAACGCCGAACGCATCGTAGTCTAGCCGCTGCGCGACCGCGCCCGTCGCCACATCGACGACCAGGCGCACGCTGCCGAGGTGGTCGGTGACCAGGCGATAGGTTCCCGCGTCAGGACCGCTGACCTTCACCATGTAGTCTGGGACGTGAAGTTTCGTGCCGTAGACGAAAATCGCTTGAGCGTTGCCGCTGCCGTCAAGCTCAGCGACCGGGTTGAGGTCGTCGCGGTAGAGCCACACCTTTTCGAGCGTGCCGTCGAGCTTCTTGCCGATGCGCCGACCCTCGCCGTCGATGACGTAGTCAATCACCGCAGCCCCCGGTGCTGCCACGCTGCGTAGGTTCCCTAAGAGATCGTAAACGTAACTCGTGGTACCCGTCCCATCGGTCTTCGCTGCTAGAGCCCCCCAGTCGGTGTACGTGTACGTGGTCGCGCCACAGCCCGTGAGCCGGTCTTGCAGATCGTAGGTGCAGCTGCCTGGATCGCGGTTGCCGTTGGCGTCATAGGCATAGTCCGCTGCGAGCGTGCAGCTGGCTGGCGGGTCACACGGCGCTACACTCCCCTGGTAAACCCGATCGAGTCGACCGGCGGCGTCATAGATGTAACCGTAATAGGTGGTCGCACCCAGAATGGTCTCGCTCTTCCCTTCGATGCGACCGCTTGCATCGTGCGTGTAACTCACGTCATAGAGCACGCCAGCACTCGAGTGCTGAGCCGTGTAGCTCGCGAGCTCGCCGAACGGCGTGACGACGACGGTGTCGCTGACCATGGCGCCATCAGCGCTCAGGGTGGTCCCGGTCAGGATCCCCGTGTCGCTATCGCGGATCAGCCCGAGCGCGCCCGCGCTGGTCAACAGTCCGTCGGCATCGCCGTATTGAAAGCTCACCACGGCCTCTTGGTCGACTTGCTCGCTGGTGATGCGAAATGCGTTGTCGTATGCGTACGTTACGCTGTGAGTGCCGGGAATGCCCGCCCCACTCCACTCGACGCTGTCCACAAAGGCACCATCGTAACTGTATGTGATCGTGACTTCGTCCCTGGTGGTATTCACAGTCTCGAGCTTGCCGAGATCCGGGCCGCTCGCGACATAGCTGTACTGCAAGCTCCACGACGACCCACCGTTCGGACTGAGCGCTATGAACCAGAGACGACCAAACAGGTCATAGCCCGGGTCGATCGTCGACTCCGCCCCACCATCGTTGAGCGTGATGAGATCGAGCTGGCGATCGCCGTTGAGGTCAAATCTGTTCTCATGGCTCGAGAGGCCGACGCTCGGAGCAGTGTAGGTCTGCAGGAAGTCGACCCCGTTGAACTCAAACGTGTGCAGGTTGCTGACGTTCTCGCCCGGCGGGTCGATGCTTGTGACGTTGTCGCTGCCGTCATAGCTGTAGGCAACCACACTTGAGTCCGGACGCTGCTGGCCGACAATGCGCGTCGCGCCGTCCGGTATCAGAGTCACCGTGCGGCTCAGCGGGTCGGTCATCGTCTGAGGATTGCCGTCAGCATCGTACGTGAACGAGTAGACCCGCTGCTCGCCGCCGCTTGAAAACGTAACCGCAGTGAGCTGACCTCGCTTGAGCGGATCGATCGCCCCATCGTTGTAGTCGAACGTTACGTCCGCTACGGGAACCGAAGCGGAAACCACAGCCAGCGCGGTCGGCCGACCGGCAGCGTCGAGCTCGGTGACACTGACGCGTCCTGCGTTCGTTGTGCGGACGATCGTATTGACCGGCCCCGTGGCGTTGAACTCCGTGGTGACGCCGCTGTCAGCGCCAACGCACGTCGAGCTATCGACGGCGCCGTTGATGCACGTCGTCTCCGTCCATGTCTCTAGGCTGAACGGATCGGTGGAGTTGGACAGCGTGACCGCCCGGGCAGTCTGGAGGTTGAAAACGCGCGTCCCAGTCGCGATTTCCAACTCGTTCACCACCGGCGACTGCATGCCGAAGCGAGGATCGGGGCCAGCGGTAAGGGTCACCACAGACCCGTCGCTAAGGGTCGTCCGGGTGACACCGTTCATGCCGAGCTCGATGACCGTCTGCCGGACGTCCGGCGTGGTGTTTGTCCACGTTTCGCTGCCGTCGGCGTGCTCTTCGACGACCGACAAGCTATCGCTCGGCGCCTCGGCATGATTGACGACCACACCGAAGCCGCTCGTGTCGCCAAAGTTGTTGCGCGTGAACGTCCGCGTGCCGAGTGCATCGGTCGCTTCCTCGAGGAGGCCGGCGAAGCCGTGCGGTTCGGTACCGTCGCTGTAGCCGTAGGTCCTCTCGTTCCCGTTGGGATACGTGAACCGTATCAGGAGACCCCCGCCGTCGTACTCGAGCTGGTAGTCTCCCGAAATCGGCTCCGGTAATGAAACCGTCTGAAAGAAACCGTTCTCGTCGGCATCCTTAAGCGTCGTCGTATGCCCGTGGGGTCCGATGATGGTGACGCCGGTGCCGCGAAAGATCTCGGTCTCGAGGCCGTCGACGTCGATGATCTTAGTGAGGCGGCCTTCCCCGTCATACATGAACGTGTACAGATCGACACCTGTGAAGGCGTCGCGAGTGAACAAGTGGCGGCCGCGCGCGTCGAAGACGTAGACCTCTTGACCATCTTCGGAGGCGACCGTGAACTCGTCGCTCGCTGCACCGGGGAGTGCCAGGCCGACGCGATAGATGCGGTTGCTACTCGCCAAGTACAGGTCTCCGTCCGGCGCAATCGTTACCGTCTGGATCGCAGCGCTTTGAAGCTCCGCCCCGGTGGCGACTCCGGGCACATTGCACGCTGGACGGCAGTCGCCGTCCTCGTCGGGACCGCCAACCACCGTCGTGATGATGCCGTCCGGTCCGACGCGGCGCACACCGGGCTGCGAGCCCGAAGCGAATTGGTTGACATCCTGTACGGCGATGTAGAGCGCACCATCGCGGTCGACGTGGATCGCCTGCGGCCGGAGCCTGGCTTGGGTCGCTTGCCCGAAATCGCCCGAGGCTCCGGGGTCGAGGAGCTGACCGGCCGCGATCGATGCGTTGCCATCCGGCAAGACGCGGTAGACCGACCAATAGGGCCCCGCAATGTACAGAATTCCATCGGAACTCACATCGATGTCGACGCCGAACGAGCCGCTGAAATCAAGGTTGAGAGCGAACCCACTATCAGCGACGGTGCTGCCCCCGCCGGCGACGCGTGTGATGATGCCCGCGGGGCTGATCCTCCGAACCACGGCGTCAGAAGGAGTCATCTCATCCAGAACGAAAATATCGCCGGTGGGACCGATGGCGATGCGACGCGGACGCGTGAAGCTTGCTGCAAGCGCCGGTCCGCCGTCGCCCGCATACACGTCCGCGCCGGTGCCCGCAAAAGTGGAGATAATACCGTTCGCATCAATGACGCGGATCTTGTTCGCGTCGGTCTCCGCGATGTAAAGGCTGCCGTCTGGCCCGATCGCGACGTCCTCGGCACCGCAGACCTCAGCGAGGATCGCAGGCCCTCCATCGCCTTCCGAGTCGCAGTCCGAAAAGCGCGTCTTCTTCGTCACGTGGAAGACAGTGCCGTCGGGGTCGATCCGCCGGATACTCGTGTTGAGCCCGGTCTCCACCGGTCGATAGAGCGTGCCGTCAGGGGCAAAAGCCATGCCAGCCGGCGCGTTGCCAATATTGGCTTCGAGTGCCGAGATGCCGTCGTCTTCACTGGTGCCACCCGCCTGCCCGCCAGCAAAGAAATCAATCACCCCGCCCGTACCGGTGTTACTGCGGCGGCGGCCATCACCGAGGTGGAGTGTGCGCCTTGACGGGCTGTAGCTGTGATTCACATCGATGCTGAACCCGCCGAGCCCGAGCGGTGTGTTGCTCCAAGCGCCGACGCCAACCCTGAACGTCGTCCATGCGGTGTACTTCTGGTACTCCGACGAGCTGCCCTCGTCGACGACCTCAGTACCTTCGGGCCAAGCAGCGAAGGTCGCCGCCCCCGTCTCGAACGGCCAGGTGGCGTAATCGCGCAGAAACCGGTAGCCGAGTCGCACCACCGCCTCTTGCGCGCCTTGAAACGGCAGATCGAAGAGGCCTTTGCCATCCCAAGTCCATGAAAAGTTGTAGGGCCCGGTGCACACCAGCTGCCCTGGGCAGTTGAGCTCCGAAAGCACCTCGAAACTCTCGCGCTTGCCGGCCACCCAAATATCGACAATGACGTCTTCGATGTTCGCCGGCAGCGTGTAGTCACCGATCACAGGGATCTCGAGCCGGTATGCGGCCTCAAAGCCAGGCATGCGATCGCTCTGGTAGTGCAGGGAATAGGGCGTTCCCTTGATCGGAATGCGCTGGCCAAGAATCTGGTTTTGGATCTCGATCGTCGACCCCGGGAGCCTGCACGTGTCGTCCTTGTCGCCGGTTGAAAACGGCTCAAGAAGCGGCGAACAGTCCCCCCTGCCGGCAATGCACTCGAGTAGTTCGACAAAGCCGCAGTTGAGGTCAAACGCCGAGAAGTGCGTCACGGCCATGCGCCAGAGCTGCTCGGGTGCACTGTAGAGCTCTGCCAGCTTCGCCCGCTCCGCGTCGGTAATTCCCACCGCGGCGTAGAGCTCTGAATCTTCGCTGCCGTCGCCGCTCAGATCGAGCTGGGCCATGCCTCCGGATTCTCCGACCATTTCGAGAATGACCGCGTCCGGCATGGGCACCCATTGGCCCGCGTCGCGATCGTAAAAGCCTAAAGGACCGGCCTGACCGATCTCGAAATCGTGGAAATTCTCCACGTACACGATCACCGCTTGGTTGAACTCGACCGACGTCGCCCCAGCAGCCACCGCCTCGTCGGCGCTGAGTTCGATCGCGTACGTGTACGCGGTGGTCGGCGGCAGGCCGGCGGGCATCGCGTCGGGGCCATTCTGGCCCGTCGTGTACTCGGTGAGGCGTACGTTCATCGTCGCCAGCGCCTGCTGCGTCGGCGGCGGGCCCGGGAGATGCATCGTCGCCGTTGTTCCTGGGGGCACAAGCAGCGTCGCCTGGCGCGGACCATGAGCATCTGTGGAGATGCTGCCGCGCGCCACCTGCATCACTCCCGCGCCGAGCGTAATCGCTGTGACTTCGCTGTCGTAGGGTTTCATGAAGACGTCGTCGGTGAACGTGTACTCGCGCCAACCGACATCCACCGCTCGATGGACCGGCATGTAGCCCGACTTCCTAAAGACGAGCGTCAGCCGTCCGCCGCCGTTCGCCGCCAAGCTGAACCAGCCATCGCTCTGAGAGAACGTGTAGCCTAGCTCGGCGTGGTCCATGACCGTGACCTCGACTCCGGCGAGTGGCCCGCTTTCATCCGCAACTGTGCCGCGAATCACGGTCACGCGCAGCTTGTCGATCGTCCCGGGAGCGACACCGATCTGCACCGGCTGCAGGCCACTGTAGAGGAACGTCGTGTTGTCGAAGATGTCGCCCGCCACGGTGTCGTCAAGATCGTCCGTACCGTCGCCACTGCAGTCTTCGCCAGGCTTTGCGATGGGTGGGCTGCCGTTACGAAAGAGACTCTGCAAGAGCCAAATGGCGTCCGAAAGATTGACGCTGTCATCAGCGTTCGCATCGGCGGCGTTCGGGCAGCGCAGCTCGAACGGACCAGCGAAAAGGTAGATCAAAACGTTGATCGGATCGCTGATGTCGACGGCCCCGTCGTCGTTCGCGTCGCCGGGCAGATAACTCTGAGCGGTGACGGGCGCTGACGACATAAGGAAAAGCAACGCAGCAAGGAAAAACCGACCGGACGCTCTCCATCGTTTCATCGCGTCTGCTCCTGCTTCGCCCAGAAGATGGTGGCTCCTAACCCACCATCACCCTATCACAGGGGGTATGCCTACGACGCAGAAAAAGGAGGCGTGCTATTCGGTGCAAACTCGTGCTCGAGAAGAGCCGCCTACGCGATGATGTCGTGAATCACATGCCCATGCACGTCGGTCAGCCGGAAGTCCCTTCCCTGGTAGCGGTACGTGAGCCGCTCATGGTCGATGCCGAGGAGGTGAAGGATGGTCGCGTTGAGGTCGTGGATGTGCATCGTGCCGGGCGTCCACTTCTCTTTCGTCGGCTGCGGCGACAGTGTGTTGCCGTCGGCGTCGCAAATGTTGTAGGCGTAGTCGTCCGTACGGCCATAAGTGATGCCTGCCTTGATACCGCCGCCTGCAAGCCAGACGGTGAAGCAGCGCGGGTGATGGTCGCGACCGTAGTTTTGGCGCGTGAGATTTCCTTGGCAGTAAACCGTGCGGCCGAACTCGCCGCCCCAGATCACCAGCGTGTCGTCGAGCATGCCGCGCTGCTTGAGGTCCTTGATCAGCGCCGCACACCCTTGGTCGACATCTCGGCACTGCGACTCATGCTCGCCAGCAAGATTTCCATGCGCATCCCAACCGCGATGGAAGATCTGGATATTGCGCACGCCGCGCTCGGCAAGTCGACGCGCGCTTAGGCAGCACGCTGCGAACGTGCCGGGCGTCCTCGCCTCCTCGCCGTAGAGCTGGAACGTCGATTCGCTCTCGGATGACACGTCCATGAGCTCGGGTACAGACGCCTGCATGCGGTACGCCATCTCATGCTGGCGGACGCGCGCCAGCACTTCCGGGTCGCCGAAACGCTCGTACTGCTCTTGGTTGATTGCGGCGAGCGCGTCGAGCTGTGCGCGGCGGTCTTCGCGGCTGACACCTGCCGGATTGTTCAGATAGAGCACCGGATCGCCTTGGCTGCGCAGGAGGATGCCTTGGTGGTCCGAAGGCATGAACCCGGTTCCCCAGAGGCGGTTGAAGAGGCTTTGCTCGGCGTGACGACTGTGGGCGTGCATGACGATGTAGCCGGGAAGGTTGTCATTCATGCGGCCGAGCCCGTAGCTGAGCCAAGCGCCAAGACTTGGACGCCCGGGGATCTGACTACCCGTCTGGATATAGGTGACCGCGGGGTCGTGGTTGATCGCCTCGGTGAACGTCGAGTGGACGACGCAGAGCTCGCGCGCCACCGTCGCCGTGTGCGGCAGGAGCTCGCTGATCCAAACGCCACGGTCGTTGTTGTCATGCCTCGTGAACTTGTACTTCGATGGCGCAATCGGCAGGCCACTCTTCTGGCGCGCCGTCATGCCCGTGACGCGCTGACCGTCGCGCACGTGATCGGGAAGCTGCTTGCCGTAGAGGTCCTTGAGCTTGGGTTTGTAATCCCACAGATCGTGGTGACTCGGGCCGCCGCTCATGAAAAGGTAGATCACGCGCTTCGCCGCTGCGGCGTGATGCATCCCTGCATCGGGTGTCTCTTTTGGCGCAACTGCTTTCTGCGACGCGCGCAAATCTTGCGACAGAAAACCAGCCATCGCAGCCGTGCCAAGGCCAAGAGCGGTGTGGCCGAAGAGCATGCGCCGCGTGATCATCAACTCGTGCTCGCGCAGTGGATCGTTTTGAAGCATGTCTGGCTCGAGTGGTTAAACCTCTATTCGTTGAGGAGTCAAAAACTCAGTCGTTCAGTAGAGAAGAAGCGCCACGTCGCTTGAAAGCACGGTGATCGCCACTTGCGTCCACGCGGCGTGCTCTGCCGCATCGAGAGTTTCGTCGCGCGGTGCCTCGCCGACGGAGAGGAGTGCGAGCGCGTCGCCGTTCGCAGCTTGGTAGCGCGCACGACTTCGTTCGTAGAGCGACATGCACACAGTCCGCTCGCGATCACTCGGCTCGCGCGAAGCGAGAAACGCGAAGAGAAGGTTTAGACGAGCGTCGACATCCGCCGCTTCGGTCAAGAGACGCTGCGCGAGCGCGCGCGACACCTCAACACGCTGCGTCTCGTTGAAGAGACCGAGCGACTGCAGCGACGTGTTGGTTCGCGAGCGCCTGACGCAGCTGGCCTCGCGACTCGGCGCATCGAAGAGCGTCATCATCGGATGCGGGCTGGTGCGCTTCCAATAGACGTAGAGACTACGGCGGTAAATCTTTTCGCCCGTGTCACGTTTGTATTCCTTGGTGTTACTGCTAGGGTGTGCGAGCGCCTTCCAAAGCCCGCCTGGTTGGTACGGTTTGACGCCTTCGCCGCCCATCTCAGGATCAAGGAGGTCGCTCGCCCAGAGCGCGAGATCGCGGATGACTTCGGCATCGAGGCGATAGCGCGGCCCTCGTGCGAAGAGCTGATTCTCAGGGTCGTCAAGATCCTCTCGCCATGCTGAGCTCTGCCGGAACGTGCGACTGTGGACCATGAGCCGCAGCATGTGCCTCAGATCCCAGCCGCTCTCCTGAAACTCGATGGCGAGCCAGTCGAGGAGCTCAGGATGCGTGGGCTGCTGACCCTGGAGGCCGAAGTCCTCAGGAGTGCGAACAAGTCCGGCCCCGAAGACACGCTGCCAGATGCGATTCACCAAAACGCGAGCCACCAGGGGATGCCCAGGTGACGTGAGCCAGCGTGCCAGCCCCAAGCGATTGCGCGGTGCGCCGTCGGGAAAACTTCCCATGACTGAGAGGACATCGGGCTGCAGCGGTTCGCCGGTCGGCAAGTTGTACTCGCCACGACTGAGGACGAACGTTTCGCGCGGCGATTCGAGGTCAGCGGCGACGAGAGTCGTAGTGAAGCCCTCCGCCAGCTCGCTCATCGCCTGGGTGAGTCTCGACGCTTCGTCCGCCAGGTCTAAAGAGGCGAAAGGACTGGAAGGATCTGCGAGCAGCGCCAAACGCTCATCACGGCTGGCGTCGCGCCACGTGTTCGCTGCACGGTCTCCGGGAGTGCGTCCGGCGTTGAAAGCAGACTTCACCGAGGCAAAAAGTTCGGTACGGGCATCTTCGAGAAGTTTCCAGCGCGCCCACTGTGCCTGGTTCGAAGGTGCTTTGAGGACGGGCTCGTAGGTGTACGAATTACCGTCCATCGATTTTTCGGCGGTGCTGTTGAAGAACGCGAAGAGGCGGTAGTACTCCGTCTGCGGGATCGGGTCGTACTTGTGTGTGTGGCAGCGAGCGCAGATCAGACTCATGCCGAGGAGCACCGTGCCCAGGTTCTCGGTGCGGTCGAAGTTATTCTTGGCCTGGAACTCCTCGGGAATGGCGCCGCCCTCGGAGGTCGTCGGATTCATGCGCACGAAGCCAGTGGCAACGCGCTGCTCGAGCGTCGGTCTCGGGAGCAGGTCACCGGCAAGTTGCCAGGTGATAAACTTGTCGAATGGCAGGTTGCGATTGAACGCGTGGACGACCCAATCGCGATAAGGGTAGATGCCGCGCCGATTGTCGAGGTGGAGGCCGTGGGTGTCGCCATAGCGCACGGCGTCGAGCCAATAACGCGCTTGATGTTCGCCGTAGCTTGGACTGGCGAGGAGAGTTTCGACGAAGCGTGCGTCAGCGTCCGGCCGTTCGTCCGCGAGAAACGCGGCGAGTTGATCCGGCTTCGGCGGCAGCCCGGTGAGCGTCAGAGCGAGTCTGCGAGCCAAGGTGGCGCGGTCGGCCTCCGGTGCGAAGTCAACGCCGGCGTCAGCGAGGCGGGCGCCGATGAACGCATCGATCTCGCGGCCCCGCGCGGCGTCGCCACCCGGAGGCGCCTGTTTGACGGGGGGGACGAAAGCCCAATGCGTCGCGTAGTCGCCGCCTTGTTCGATCCAGCGGCGCAGAAGCGTGCGCTCATCGTCAGTCAGCTTCTTCCCCGAGTCGCTCGGCGGCATCGGGCTATCGGCATCGTGGATGCGCGCAAGGATTTCACTTTTGTCGGGGTTGCGACGATCGATCGCGCGGTAGCCGCCGAGGTCACGCGTCGCTCCAGCTTCGGAGTCAAGACGAACCAGATCCTTCTCCCGGGTGTCGGGTCCATGGCAAACGAAACACTTCTCGGAGAGGAGCGGCAGAATCTGGCGCGCGAAGTCGACGCGCTTCGCGTCAGCGCGGACTGCGGGAGAGAGGGACAGAAAGACAAGCGGCAGCAGGATCGGTAGGAGGCGACGGACGCGCCCCGGGCGTGACGGAGTTTTCATGATGTTCGGCAAGTCTCAAGACGATCGGATCGCCGACGATTGTACCGCGAGTCCCTGACCAGGTTGACCGGTTTCCAGAGCTCTGCGAGGTTCGTGAATTGGCTTCTCACCGCTTTTTACACAGCCCTTCCGCAATTGGACATGCCCGAGATGCACGAATTCGTGTTCTCACGAGCCTATTCACCATCACTTAGTGACGACCAAGGGCGGCCCCCGCCATGCCGCTTAGCCCAGAGCGGCGCAAAACTGGGATGCCGCAGGCGCGCGATAGGTCACGTCCAGCTCTGGGGTGAGAATGCGCCGGTGCCCCTGCAGTCGCGACTGCAGGCAACGCTCCAGCGTACCACTGACGAGCAGCGTGCGCTCCACCGGATACGGCGCGCGGTTCTCGAGGATCATCTCCTCGACCTTTCCCATGAGGCACGCGGAATAGGTCACGTTCGGTCGCGGCGGCAACAAGAACTGGGTCGACTGCAGATCAGAGACGCCCCGCACCTTCGCAGCAAACGTGAAATCCTGCACCGCGCCGTTGAGCATCAACAGCGTGGCGCGAAAACCATCGTTGTACTCAATGAAGTACGCAGCGGGGCTCTCCACGAGCTCCTCGAGCTCACCGCTGTGCGCCCAATTCTGCGGCCGTCCATCGCTCTTGCCAATGCCGCTGCGCGAATCCGAGCGCGCCGTCGCCGCCTCGAGGAGCCGCCGCGACCAGCGACCATCCTTTCCGGCGCGCCACACTTCACTGCCGTCGATCAGCTGCACTGCCTTCACGCCCGTCTCACCGCCGCGGCGCCGCTCGACCATGCACTGCATCGCCTCGAGCGCGTGGTAGTCCATCGCATCCGAGCCGCCGACTCCGATCATGAGTGCGTCTTCGAGCTCGCACTCCATCGGCAGCTCAACCGGTGGTAAGCGAAACGTCACCGGGAGCGATGAGCCGGCAAGAAATGGAAACTCAAGCTCCTTCGACGCTTCCACCATGCGCTTTGCTTTTTCGAAGCTGTACGAAAGGTGTTTGTCGTTGAAGACCGGGACGGCACGTCCGTCGGCTCGGAATACGTCGACGATCTCCGAGAAAAACTCGTAGCGTGGATAGAGTTTCTGCCCCTTCTCGTTGTCCGGATAGTCGCCGTGCTCGGCGATTAAAAGAACCGCATCGACGCCAAGTTTGTCACCGCCGACCCGCAGCGTTTCGGCGATCGTCGGATAGATCTTGAAGTTGTGCTCCTTGGCGCGCTGTCGGCTGAGATCGTCATCCTCGGGCTGCTGGTCGACGAACGCGCTGACGACATCCATCGCCGGGCGGTGCCACTTGCCATCGCGCGGATAGCCGCTGAGGAAGCGCTCGCTCATGTGATTGGCGTGGCTCCGCCAGTCCCAGAACGTCGTCACGATCGCCAACTTCTTTCGCTGCGCGCCGGCCATCACGTTCTCCGAAACGTCGATTCTTTGCCTACTTGATACTGCACCGCCGCCAGGTGTGGCGTCTCCATGCGCTTCTGCCCACGCCACAGCGATTCGACACCGGCTGCTGTCAGTCCGGTCGTCAGCAGCGTCCGCTCCACTGGATACGGGGACTTGCCGGTGGCGATGAGGTTCTCCATGTGGAGACTGAGCGGATTGAAGAAATTCGGCTGCGTGCCATGTCCTGCGCCGAGATAGAACAGCACCGAGAAGGGATCGCGCTCGCCTTTCAGACGCGCGGCGGCCGTGATGTCGCCGACGAGCCCTTCGACGAGCAGCATGGTCGCACGCAAGCCGTCGGCGTATTCGAAGCGATAGGCGACAGGCGGCGAGTCAACGAGATGTGGAATCTCCTCCGGCGTCGGATAGGTGTGGCGTCGCGTCTCATCGGCGGGCTTGAGCGTCAGGCTCCGGCACAGGCACGCCTCGAAGAGACGTGGATCCCACCCGCCCTGCGCGAAAGAACCAGCACGCATCGCCTCCCAAACGCGATCGCCGCGTAGCGCTTCGATCCACACGACACCGGTTTCACCCCCGCGACGTCTCTCGACGAGACACTGCATCGCCTCGAGCGAGTGGATGTCATAGCCGTCGATGCCGCCGACACCGACGCTGACGATTTCTTCAACCTCCGCGCCCCAGGGCAAATCGATCGAGGGGATGCGACGACAGACCGGCAAAGATGATCCCGCAAACATCGGAAAGCCGAGCTCGTGGCTGGTGTCCACCATCTCCTTGGCCCACTCCCACTTCCACGACAGGTGCTTGTCGCAGAAGAGCGGGACGCTGCGCCGGCTGGCCCGGAAGACGTCGACAGTCTGGCGGAAAAACTCGTAGCGCGGCCAAAGCGTCTGCCCCTTCTCGTTCTTGGGGTACCGCCCGTGCTCGGCGATCAGGAGAACGCCGTCGACCGCCAAGCGCTTGCCGCCTTGCGTGAGTGCCGCCTCGATGGACGGGTACAGCTTCAGCCCAGGGTAGCGAGCCACACGCTCGCGGCTGAGGTCGGACTCTGGAAACTGATCGACGTAGAGCGCCACGACATCCATCTCTGGATGACGCCAGCCGCTCTCCCAACCGTAGCCGCCGAGAAAGCGGTCGACGATGTTTTGCCCGTGCGAATACTTGCGATACTCAGTCACGAGCGCAGCAATCTGCGGCCGCGTCGCCGCCGGCGCCGCACTCGCGGGGCGCGCTGTGCCGAAAGTCGAGAGGGCACCGCCGACACTGCCTGCAAGTCCCGCCGCACCAGCGGCTAGCAAACGGCGACGGGAAAAACTCGCCGTCGCCGCCGGCGGCGAGGACGGCTGCGGTTCGTGGTGGTCGCTCATGGCGCGTGGCTCCGGTGCTCGCGTGGCTCGACTCGATCTGGGGAGCTTCTAAGCTGCCGGACGGCCCGATTGATTTCAAGCTCTGCCGGGCGCGGCGCCACCCGCCCCGCGCCCGGCAGCTCAAATTGGGCGCCGAGGGACTACAAATTCTGTAAGCCCCGCCCTAATCTCCGATTGCAGTCGCGGTGACGGTGATGTTAGCCTGGCATGCGGAAGAAATCGCCGTCCCCGGAACGACGGCGCGGGCTGACTTTTCGGAGCGAATCGTATGCTGAGGATCGAAGGCCAACCCATCACACTGTGCGACCGGCTGCCGCGCCGATCTTTTTTACAGATTGGCGGCCTGGCGATGGGCGGCTTGTCGCTGCCGCAGATCCTCCGCGCCGAGAGCGCCGCGAGCGCACGCACAGCGTCGCGACCGTCGCATAAATCCGTGATCATGATCTTCCTGGCAGGCGGCGCCCCGCACCAGGACATGTTCGATTTGAAGCCGGATGCACCGCGCGAATTCCGCGGCGAGTTCAACCCGATCAAGACGAACGTGCCGGGGATCGAAATCAGCGAGCTCATGCCGCGAGTCGCGTCGATGATGGACAAGTTTGCCATCATCCGTTCACTCGTCGGCTCCGACGGTCGCCACGACGCGTTCGAGTGCTGCACGGGCCGTCACGCTGGCAGCCCGCAGCCTCCCGGAGGCTGGCCATCGATGGGTTCCAGCCTTTCGCGCCTCTACGGCCCGGTCGATCAGTCGGTACCGCCCTACGTCGATCTATCGCTGAAGATGGCGCACAACCCATGGAACATCAAAGGGCCCGGCTTCCTGGGCCACGCGCACGCCCCGTTCCGCCCGGACGGCGAGACGATCGAGAACATGAAGCTCGTCGAGGGCGTGAGTTCGAAGCGCTTCGGAGCGCGCGGCCAACTGCTGGCGTCGCTCGATCGGTTTCGGCGCGACGTCGATCAGCAGGCGAGCGCTGGCGGCGGCTACGACACCTATACGGAGCAGGCCCTGGGCGTGCTGACGTCATCAAAGCTCGTCGAAGCGCTCGACCTTGAGCGAGAGGATGTCAAGGTCCGCGAGCGCTACGGCATCGACGATCCCAAGGTGCTCGGCTACTCGCTCAGCATGGGCTACCAGGCGCTCATGTCGCGCTTCCTCATGGCGCGGCGAGCCGTCGAGGCGGGAGCGCGATGCGTCACCTGCAGCTTCGCCCACTTTGACTGGCATGGCGGCAACTTCTCGAGTGCGCGCAAGGTCGTGCCGCTACTCGACCAGGGCGTCGCCGCTTTGGTGGACGACCTCCATCAACGAGGTCTCGATCGCGACGTGACCGTCCTCGTCTGGGGCGAGTTCGGGCGCACGCCACGCATCAACAAGAGTGCCGGACGCGACCACTGGCCGCGTGTTCACGCAGCACTTCTCGCCGGCGGCGGTCTGAAAACCGGGCAGGTCATCGGGTCGACGAACCGGCTTGCAGAAGCCGCGCTCGATCGCCCCGTCCACATGCAAGAAGTGTTCGCGACGGTCTATCAGGCGCTGGGAATCGATGTCACGACGACGACGATTCCGGACCACAATGGCCGGCCGCAGTACCTGATCGATCACCACGATCCGATGCGCGAGCTGGTTTAGGGATTCGGGGACTCTCTGACCCCCGCTCCACCGTCCGGTGAACATATCGAGGGCATCCTCTGTGACGAATGAACTGCATGACGCCACTTCTGGCAACGAGGAGAACCCGTATTCGGCGCCCGAACAGCTTGCGAGCGTCGACGAGGATCAACAACACCGACTCGCCACTCGCATGAGACGACTGGGGGCAGCGCTCATCGACTCCTTGATCATGTCCTCCGTAGTGTTTCCGATCGCGCTGTGGGCGGGGTTGTATGACGATTTCCCGGCTATCAAGCCAGACTTCAATCGCGATCTCGGTCTCAACTGTGTGGGCTTGGTTCTTTTTCTGCTCTTCCATGGGTACCTTCTCCACACACGAGCCCAAACTCTGGGAAAGGCTGTTTTGAGCATCAAGATCGTGCGCTCGGACGGTAGCCAAGCCACACTTGGACGCATCTTTACGCGACGAGTTGTGCCGCTATGGATTCTGGCTATCGTGCCTGGACTCAACCTTTTGATCTTCGTTGATCTGCTCTTCATCTTTCGCCGCGACAAAAGGTGCATCCACGATTTCATCGCCGACACCATCGTCGTCGACGCATGATTCGAGTGGCGACTCGGCCGACGTCGCTCCTCGCCCCATCACACCCCGTCGTCCAAACCTCAATCCCCCGGGTCGTGGTAAGTATTCAGTGCGCTGAATCGTATCCGTTCAGCGCTCCCGTCGCCGTAGCGCGATCGTCTCCGCCGACAGCGTAAATCGCACGGCGCGGCTCTCAACTAGCTATCGAGTCCGCCCTGGGACGACGACACCGCCCAGATCGCCACGACGGCCGGCGATGGGCACCGGGCACCGCGCCACACTCGGCGACGGTTCGAAAGGCCTTAGCAGCCTGCCAAAGCAGGAAAGCTCCTAGAATCACTTGACTCCAGATTGTTTTGGGAATATATTCCCAAATCTGCGAGGGGCGACCGGAGACCACGGTCGTTCGCCCTGCCGTCGTCACGGTCACGCAGCGCGCTCGCCCTTGATCACCCATTCCCCGTCGAGGCTCCCGCTGTGACACTTGAAACTCACGCCCCCGCCGACCGACGAGTTGCACGAAACGACGCGACTCTGGAGTCACCGAGGATCGCTCAGGCTCCGCCCGAAAAGCGCAGGACAACGAAGAGCCGCCTCCGTCTCCCGCGTCCGGCAAGCCGCGTCCTCCTGTTCAGCCACGACTCGTACGGCCTCGGGCACTACCGCCGCACGACTCTTGTTGCGCAGGCACTCGCCGACCGCAATCCGGAGACAACCATCCTTTGCGTCACCGGTTCGCCGCGCCCTGACCTGTTCCGACTGCCGCATCGCACCGACTTCATCAAACTCCCCTCGTTCACCAAGGACGGCCGCGGCGACTACGTTCCCAGGCGTCTCGGATTGTCAGCAGATAAAGCGCTCACTCTACGACAAGAGATCATTCTTGCCGCTTGGACTGAGTTTCGGCCACACCTCGTCGTCGTCGACCATGCCCCCGGCGGCGTTCTCGGCGAATTGATCGCACCCCTGCGTGCCGCACAAGGGCGCGACCCTGCAGCCCGCGTCGTCCTCGGCATGCGCGACATCATCGACTCGCCTCATCGCGGCAAGCTCGAGCTCTCCGGAAAGACTCTCGAATGGATGCAGCTCTACGATGACATCGTTGTCTACGGGCTGCGCGAGTTCTTCGACGTCGCCCAAGAATACGACCTGCCGCAATCGCTCGCAGACAAACTCACGTACGTCGGAATCGTGTCGCCACCAGCGTCGCCGACCCTCGCTGACCCGCATGTTGAGCCTCTCGCAGGCTCGCCACGTCTTCTCGTCTGCGCCGGAGGAGGAGGCGATGCATACGGCGTCCTGCGGGCGACGATCGCGGCGCTTCGAGGCCCTCTGCGCCATCGCAACCTCTCGGCGGACATCGTCACAGGCCCTCTCATGAGCTGTTCGAAACGCCAACGACTCGAACGTGTCACACGGCGCGACCCCCGGCTTTCACTCATGCGGACACGGCGCGACTTGGAAGAGCTCGTCGCCGCCGCAGATTTGATCATCGGGATGGGCGGCTACAACTCTGTCTACGAAGCGTTGGCATTCAAGAAGCGTCTTCTCATCACACCACGCTGTACGCCACGCGAAGAACAGCTCGAGCGCGCCACACGTTTGGAGCGACTCGGACTCGCGAAAGTTTTACGACCCGACGATCTTCAAAATCCCAGCGCCATCGCCCAGGCCATCAGCGAACGGCTCGATTCCCCTCCCCCAGAGCCGACGGCTTGCGGCTTCACGTTCAACGGCGCCGACGTCGCGGCGGCACTCCTGACTGAACGCGTGGAGGCAGCGAAAGCTTCGTCGATATGACGTCCCAGAGGGTTTTTTTCTCCCCGCTACCGCAAGGAGGCTCGCCGTGAACATCGGTTACGTCCTAAAGAAATATCCGCGCCTCTCGGAGACGTTCATCCTCAACGAACTTCTCGAACTCGAGCGGCGGGGACATAACGTCACCGTCTTCTCGATCCATCGCCCCGACGACGGCCTGTTTCATCCAGGCGTCTGCGAATTCAAAGGTTCCGTCGTCTACATGCCGGACCCGAAGGCTGCGTCGATGGCACGGACGCTGGGCGCGCACATCGATCTGTTTCGCAGCCGCCGCGATGAGATCTTTGAGGTTCTCGCCGAACTTCTTGACGAACACCCAGACAACCCGTGGCCCAGGCTGCGCTGGGGCGTCTTGCTCGCCATTGAGGCGCAAAGGCGCGGTATCGAACACTTGCATGCTCACTTCGCCACTGTGGCGACGCAAGTCGCTCGTGTAGCGCACGCCATCACAGGTCAGCCTTACTCGTTCACGTGCCATGCCAAAGATATCTATCGCGACACGGTCAACCCCAAGGCGTTTCAACGGCTGGTGCGCGACGCAAGCTTCGCCGTGACCGTGTGCGACGCCAACCAAGCCCACGTGCGCGAGAAGTTGCTGCGGGGTACCACTCTCGACGTGAAGCGTCTCTACAACGGCGTCGATCTCAACGTCTTCCATCCCGATGCGCGCGACGCCCCGCACGTCACCGAGGCGACTCCCCAGATCGTCCTGGGTGTTGGCCGACTGGTCGAAAAGAAAGGCTTCCACGTCCTCATCCGTGCCTCGGCGCGGTTGGCGAAAGCGCATCCGAAGCTCCGCGTCCTCATCGTCGGCGAGGGCGAGGAGCGAGAGCGACTCGAGAAGCTCACGGAGGAGACCGGCGCTACCAACGTCGAGCTGCTCGGTGCGCGCACGCACGACGAGGTGCGGGACTTGCTCTCGCAGGCGACGTTAACAGCACTACCGTGCACAGTCGGAAACGACGGCAATCGTGACGCGCTGCCAACGATCCTCCTCGAGGCGCTCGCTGCGGGCCTTCCGGTCGTCAGCACCCCGGTCGCAGGTGTCGAGGAAATCCTTGCCGGTGGGGACGCTGGGGTGATCGTGCCGTGCGACGACGTTGCCTCGCTGAGCGCAGCGATCTCCAGCCTCTTACGCGACGATGAGCGCCGCCGGCAGCTGGCAGAAAACGGCAGACGTCGCGCCGAGGCGGAATTCGATTTACGCCGCAACGTCGGGCGACTGGCCGCACTGTTCGCCGAACGCCAACCTGTCGGTGCCGCCGGAGTCGCACCGTGAGCAGCGCGCAACCACCGGGAGAAAGGGGGCACCACCCCGTCGAACGACCTCGGCTCGCTTACATGACGACTGACCCGGGAATCCCCCCCGATGGCACCAAGGGAGCGTCGGTGCACTTTCGCGAGATGGCCCATGCGCTCGCCTGCCGCGGTGTCGACCTCGACATCCATATGGCGCGACGGTTTCAGCACTCCGAGCCCAATCAGGCCGTCACTCTCAGTCTCGCGGCGAAATCAAAATCGCTCCTCGAACGAGAGACGAGATTGCTGGCGAATCAGTCTGTCGTGTTCGATGCACTCCGCTCCCGTGGGCCACACGACGCGGTCTACGAACGCTTCTCCCTCTTCGGGATCGCGGGATCCGTCTACGCACGCACCGCACAAATCCCGCACATACTCGAAGTCAACTCACCTCTATGGTTCGAAGCTTCCGCCTTCCGCGGACTTGAATTGTCGGCCGGAGCACGCGGTTTGGCACGCGATACGCTCCTCTCCGCCGATTGGGTCATCGCTGTCTCCGACGTTCTGGCACGCCTGCTCGAGGACGAAGGAGTGGAGCGGGAGCGTATCCGGGTCTTTCACAACGGCGTCGGAGACGCCTTCGTCGAGGCTTCCAAAACCGATAGTTCCAAGGCCGATGGTTCCAGAGCCGCAAACGTTCCTGAATCCCTTCGCGGCCGGACAGTGCTCGTGTTCGCCGGCTCTCTCAAACCGTGGCACGGAATAGATTTTCTCCTCGATGCGTTCCACATGGCCGCCAAGTCGCGGCGACTCGGCCTTTGGATCGTCGGCGATGGACCGCTCAAAAACGTCGTCCGCGAGTACGCAAGAAATCAACGCGGCACGATCGTCTTCGACGGCGCAGTGCCTCACGAGTCGATCCCCGGCATTCTTCGCGCCGCCGACATCGCCGTCGCCCCTTACACCAAGGAGAGCCCAACATATTTCTCGCCGCTCAAGATCGTCGAGGCCATGGCAGCCGGCACGGCGGTGCTCGCCAGCGACACGGAGCCGGTGCGAGAGATCGTTGCGGGAAACCCCGATCAGCCACTCGTCGAGCTGTTCGCACCTAGCTGCGTCGAGGCTTTCGTCTCCGCGCTCCACCGTCTTGTCGACGACACACCGCGACGGTTGGCGCTCGCTGCTCGAGCTCAACGCTACGCGCTCCATCGCTTCACGTGGCGGCGCCTAGCGAGTGAGTTACTCGAACTTCTCGGCTGGGATTCTACCCAATCGGGCGACGTCGACCCCAGCCACGACGACAGCATCTCTCGACCAGCGGCCGAGAAACTGTCGCGCGTTGCGCACCACGGGACAAAGAGTCATGTCGCCGATGCGATTGGAGACAGATCGCCGTGAACGATGCCGGAGCGAGCTCCCGCCGACAGTTGATGGCAGCGGCGTTTCGCCGACTTTGGCCTTATGCTCGCCCCTACCGGTCATCGCTGGCGCTCGCAGCCCTTGCGACGTTTGGCTTCATCGTCTTCGAGATGCTGCGACCGTGGCCGATCAAGGTTGTGATCGATCAAGTGATTCTCGCTCAACCGCTCGACCTTCTTCCTCGTTCCCTGCAGGATTCCCGCACCACTCTGCTTCTGCTCTCGTGCGCCGCGCTTCTTGGCGCGACCGCAATCGGCGGAGCGTGTGCCTACGCGAAGACGATCCTTCTGGCTCGCGTCGGACAACAGGTCGTGGCTGACATTCGCGTCGACGTCCACCGCATCCTCATGGAGCTGCCGCTCGAATACCACGACCGACATCGCTCGGGCGACCTGCTCGCACGGCTGACCGGAGACACGTCGATGATGCGGGAATTTCTGGTCGAGGGAGCTTTTACACTCGTCCAACAGGCGCTCGTCGTGGTCGGAACGATTTCCGTCATGCTGCTGCTTGACGTCCGCCTGACCGTCGTCACGGTTCTGGTGTTGCCGGCCGTGGCGGTCGTGGTCGCGTTTTACGGCAAACGGCTCAAACAAGCGGCCTCGCGCCAGCGCCGCAAAGAGGGCAAGATCGCCGCGGTCATGGGCGAGTCGCTCGGCGCAGTTGAAGTTGTGCAGGGCTACGACCTCGCAGCCGAAACGACAAGACGATTCGCCAGACAGAATCGCAAGAGTCTGAAGGCGGGACTCGCCGCGGTCCGCATGGAAGGGGCCATGAGTCGCTGGACCGAGGTGTCGCTCTCAGGCTCCACGGCACTCATCCTCCTCGTCGGCACGTATCGCGTTCTTGACGACGCGCTCACCGCGGGTGAGCTCCTCGTCGTTCTCTCGTACGCTCGCTCGCTCTACAAGCCGGTGCGCGGCATGGTTCACCGCAGCTCGAAACTGTTGAAATCCGCCGCGAGCGGCGAACGTCTGATCGAAATCCTCAGCGCGCGTGACGCCTGCCGTGAGACTGCGGCAGCCACCGAGCAGGCGACTCTGCCGACTCCGAGCTCGGGGCGAGAGATTCGTTTCTCAGAAGTTTCGTTCAGCTATGAGCCTGCACATGAAGATTCTTGTCCTGTTTTACGCTCGATCAATCTCAACATCGCAGCCGGTGAACACGTTGCACTCATAGGCGCGAACGGCTCGGGCAAGAGCACCTTCGTATCCTTGATCCCTAGGTTGCGCGTTCCGAGCTCCGGACGCGTCCTGATCGATGGCTACGATGTCCAAGACCTCGGAGTCGAAGAAGTACGCGCCCAAGTGAGCGTCGTCTTTCAAGACTCCGTCCTCTTCGACGGCACGCTCTATGAGAACGTGCAGCTGGGACGCCCCGAAGCTTCGCACGAAGAAATCGTCAAGGCCGCTGTGAGCAGTGGAGTGGCAGCGTTCGCGAATCGTCTGCCGCGCGGCATGGAGACTCGCGTGGGCGAGCGAGGATCAGCGCTCTCGGGAGGTCAGAGGCAACGCGTCGCTGTCGCGCGCGCTCTCTTGAGGCGATCGCCGATCGTCATTCTCGATGAGCCGTCGAGTGCACTCGACGCGGACGCGGAAACCCTCATGTCGTCTGAAGTTCTCGCGACGCTGCGACAGCGCACCGTTCTCATCATCACACACCGCGCACAGATTCTGCGGCGTGTCGACCGGGTGATTCTCTTCGAAGACGGCAGTGTTCGAGAGCTCGAAGCGCGCGAGGTGACAAACGCGGACGCTGTAACGTCTGGATTCCCCTTCGACGCGGAACGACCAGGCACGCCTCAGGTGAAGCTATGACTACGGTGATTCACGGCGACTGGAGCGGCTCGCTCAAGGGGCTCGAACTGGCTCTCGACTCGAGTGCGATGCGAGCATACATCGCTGAGCGCGTCGTCGACGCAGGAGAAGTGCACTCTTTGAAGCCGTACTACTTACGTTTCAAGGGGCAGCACGGAGCACTTGTCGGGTGGCGTCTCGAGATCCGACTGAACGAGGAAGTGGCACAAACGTTCTTAACCGTCCGTGCGGCGCCCCTCGCTCGCCTCCGCTCCGAGGCGGAACGTTTCCACGATCGCCGACTCCGAATGTATTCGGGCTTGCGGCCGGTGACGCTCGACGAAGAGCACGAGGTCCTTCTGCTGGCGTTCCCCGTCGACCGCATGCTCTCGCGTCTGCGGCACCTCGTGCGACTGGGTCGTTTTCGCCGCCTGCTCGTGGAGCGAAGCGCGAGCCCCGAAGAGCGACACGAACGCATCGGTAAAAGACGCAGCCACCTCGACGTCCTACGCTATAAGCCCGAGCGACGCGCCGTTCTCCGGTGGAGTCTGGCGTGCATGCAGGGTGACGCATGCGCGCGCCACGTTAATCTCTACGCGCGCGTACACACTGGGGCCTGCGGTGTTGGCGCGGGCGACGCGATGAAAGCGGTGCGCGCACACGGCGTCCGCTGCCCCGAACGTCTCGTCAGTGAGCCACACTTCGCGCTGGAGTGCGAACTCAAGGGCCAAAACTTACGCACCAAAGGAGTCGCGCGCCAAGAGAAGCTTATCAGCGCCGGCCGATTGCTCGCAGCAGTTCACGCCGCCCTCCCCCCCACCACGGTTGAGTCTCAGATCCTTCCAGTCAACGAGCTCGATCGTGTCTACCAAACAGCGGCAGACTTCGCCGCAATCAATCAAGGGTTGAGCGAACAGATCGAAGATCTCGCTGAGGTTTTGTCAGCGACGATACCGTCACCGTCGATGCAGAGGCTTTTGCACGGCGACCTCCACGCTGATCAATTCCTGTTCGACGCAGACGTACCCGGACTCGTCGACTTCGATCGCACCTGTCTCGGACCAGCGGCCTACGACCTCGCTAGCTTCTCAGCTCATGCCACACTCGATGCGGAGCACCTCCCGAACTCCGCTCTGCAGATCTTGATGGACGGCTACAAAGAAGCCGGGGGGCAATTGCCGCGCGAGGAGCTGCGATGGTTCGAGGCCTGCGCTCTTCTCCGCCTCTCGCTTGCACCGCTACGCCGACTGCAAGGCGATTGGGTCGCTGCGTCACACACACTCGTGACGCGGGCACGTCAAGTACTGGAGGGTGTGTGACAGCCGGCAAATTCACGTCCACTCCGATCAGCCGTCTGTCGGCGTGGCTCTCCAGTCCTGCTGGACTCGATTTTCTGCAGCGCTTCGACACAAGAGATGGCCCTCCCTCCGTTCTCACTCGCCCTCTGGGAAGCGAAGAAGCAGCGGTCGTGGTGCGACCGAGAAGCGCCGAGCCAGCGGTGTTCACGCTATCGCAGAGAGAAGCAGATCGATCGGCAAAGGAGAAGCGTGCACCGCACTTGGAGACGCTCACACCAGCCGACGACGACAAACTATGCGGCTGTCGGCTACTCGAAGAGGGTGGGTTGACGCTTCGTGACCACGAGTCGAAGCTCCACAGCATCGCCGCCGGCAGCGCACGCCTGATCGCCTACCATCCGAGGCGGCGCGCCGTCTACAACTTGCAGCTGGTCGACGAACACGGGGAATGCCACGATTTCTATCTCAAAGTTCTCAAGCGCTCAGCTTTCGACCGGGCAGCGGAATCCCTCCAGGCGCTGCCGAGCACCGTGGGCCACGTGCACTTCGCCCTACCAGTGGGCTCTTCCTCCAAGGCTCAGTGCTACCTCACGGAAGCATGCCCAGGTCGATCGGTTCACGACCTCATCAAGAATGAAGAATCGGTATCCCCTGCACTTCTCGTCGACGTTTGCCATGGACTCGCGTCATTCGCACCGGCAACCGAGCTCACGCGGCGCACGTTCGAGCACGAACGTGGCGCCACCTTGAGACAGATTTCCCGAGCGGCGGAGGCAAATCCGAAAGTGGATCGCCTGACGGAGCTCGTGAGAGGCCTACCGGAAGCCGAGCCCTTCGGAGAGGGCCTCGTCCACGGGGATCTGCATGACAAACAGTGCTTCGTCAACGGACGAGATCTCTTCCTCATCGACCTCGACGACGTGCACCGTGGTGATCCGTGCTTTGACGCTGTCAACCTCTCGGAGCATTTGCTGCTGCGCTCGCTGCAGTATCCACGATGCGCCGCGAGTCTCCTCCAAAGTAGTGAACACTTGCTCACAACGCTCCGGTATGACCCGAGCGACGCACGGGTCGGGGTCATCCGGGCACTGGTGCGCTCACGTCTTGCCGCGGTCTACGCACTCAGACCGCTGCAGCAAGATCTCGCCGCCAAGCTTCTGCAGCGTGCGCTGAACGCGTTCGCCACACTCAACATTGTATCGCCTTCCTGAAGAGCCTCCTGCACCATGTTGCAACACCGAGTCCATGTCACGCAGCGCGCGCCGTCGGCCTCTCGCCACGGAGTTTCCCTTTTCGTCACGCTCGTAACCTTCGTCGCAGGCTTCCTGGGAAGCTGCGCCCACCCAGATTTGGACACGCCCAAAGATGTGGAACAAGTCGTGCCCGGGATGTGGGTGGAAGTCAAAGGGCAGGTGACAGGAGATGGCCAAGTCTCCGAAGTCGATGAGATTGAAGAAGCCCCCTTTGAGGAAGGCTTCTCGGCCGACAAGGTTGAACTCACCGCCCCAGTACCGACGGACGTGACGACGGACGCCACCTCGTTCGAAATCCTCGGCGAAAGGGTTGCCGTCGATGGCGACACAGAGTTCGAGACGGAAGAGAGAACCGTCGTGCCGCGTTTTCCGGTCGTGGCGGGCGACTGGGTCCGTGTCAAAGCTCGCGTCAAACCGGATGGCTCCCTCTTCGCACGCACGATTCGCCGCATGCAGCCGCGGGACCGCTTCAAAGTCTTAGGGCAGGTAGGGGCACCGGCCGAAGAGAATTCCATCACCGTTGGCAGCCTCGCCGTGCAGCCGTCTCGTGAGACGCGCGTGAACCTACTGGACGACGCGATCGATGACGAGCCAGGCAGTTCCGACCCGCTCCAGACGTTTCTTCAAGACGAACAAAAGGCCGTCGTCTTCAGCATTCGGCCAACGCCTGACCTCATGTTCGGAGGACAGTATATGTTCCGCGGTCGCGCTGAAGATGAACGCGACCTCGACCGCGACCGAAAGCGCGACAAACAGATCTTTCAAAACGAGATCAAACTCGACGCTCTTTGGCGCTTCAACGAGGAGCGTTCGTTCGTCTTTCTTGAGGGCACGTTCGGCATCAGAGAGCAACTGCGCAGGGAGAGACACGAGGAGACCACATACCAGCATCGCCTGTCGCGGGCCTACGTTTTTCACGCACTCACCGACGTCTTCGCCGTCCAAGCGGGTCGCCAGGACTTCGACGAAGAACGGGAGTGGATCTACGACGAAGTCCTCGACGGTGTGCGCATGCACGCGCGCGACGGACCGTGGTCCCTCGAGTTGTCGATGAGTGCCGGCCGTGAACATGAACTGCTCGAAGACCGAAACGACACCGAGGACACGTTCAACGCGATCGGTCTCCTGAGATATCACCTGAACCCATCTCATTTCCTGAGCGGCTATTTCGTCAGTCGAACGGATGCCTCAGACGAAGAGTTCAATCCTCTCGTCATCGGACTGAGATCGTGGGGCAGGCCGCGCTACGGCCTGAGGCACTGGATCGAACTCGCGGCAGCGCGCGGCGAACATGACTCCACTCCCATCGACGGATACGCGATCGACACTGGAGTTTCGTACGTCGTGGACGCACCTCTAAGGCCGACGCTCACGCTCGGCGTCGCCTATGCCACAGGTCGGATCGATAACGACGGCGACACTGTCGCTTTTCGCCAGACCGGCCTCCAGGACAACAACGCCAAGTTCGGTGGCGTCACGAGCTTTCGCTATTACGGCGAAGTCGTCGACCCTGAGCTCTCTAATCTCGTCGTCACGACGATGGGAGCGGGCATTCGGCCCGTCCGCGACTTCTCCATCGACGTCGTCTTTCATACCTACCATCAAGACGAAGCTTCTGAAGATCTGGGTGAGTCAGATCTCGACGCCGACCCCGAAGGCGAACACCGATACCTCGGCTGGGAAATCGATCTGGTTTTCGGCTATCGCTACAAACGCTGGCTCAACGCCGAGCTCGTTCTCGGACGCTTCGAGCCCGACGACGCTTTCGATCGCGACGACCAAGACGCCGCCCACAAGGTGCAGTTTCAGCTGCGCGCGAAGTTTTGAGTCTTCGCACGCGCCTCCACGAGCAGTAGCATGACGCTCGTATGAATCGATAGCGATTTGATCGGCGCGCCCGGTCGGGCTCGTTCGCTTCGCCCACCGTTTGCAGGCTATGACGCGTGTAACGATCGTGAGTATGGTAGCCGGCGCGCTCGTGCGTGCGGCTCGCGACTGACATCGCTAACGCGAGAAGGCAACTCGTATGATGAGAAAACACATCTCCAAGGCAGGCCTCTCAAGATTTCACAGCTGGATCGTTGTGGTCGTAGCCCCCTTCACCGCAGTGCACAGTGCCGGTTCGGAGACTCAAGCGAACGCGGAGAACGCCGCCAACCGGCAGGCCATCGCTCGAGTGCGCTCTGGCGAGCAGATGGAGGCCAACACTGCTTGGTGGGGCTTCAACAAAGAGGATGTGACGGACGCCATCCAAGGTGCGCTCGATTCAGGCGCCAAACGCGTGAAGATTCCGTACATGGGCGCACCGTGGATTGTCCGCCCACTCCAGCTGCGATCCGATCAAGAGGTCTACTTGGAGCCCGGTGTCGTCATCCTGGCAAAGAAAGGCGCGTTTCTCGGCGGCGGCGACTCGCTGTTCACCGCGCGCGCCGCACAGAACGTTGTCCTCCGCGGCTATGGCGCTACGCTCCGCATGCGCAAGCGCGACTACATGAAACCTCCGTACCCGAAAGCCGAGTGGCGCATGGGACTCTCGCTGCGCGGCTGCACAAACGTGCTCGTCGAGGGGGTACGCATCGAGAGCAGCGGCGGTGACGGCATCTACATCGATGGCGGCGCCGGGAAGAAGCTCACGCGCGACGTGGTGATTCGTGACGTGACCTGCTTCGACAACCATCGTCAAGGCATGAGCGTCATCAGCGCTGAGAACCTCGTCGTCGAACGCTGCGTCTTTGCGAACACCTGGGGCACGGCACCGGGTGCCGGGCTCGACCTCGAGCCGGACGGCGCCGAGCAGAGCCTGGTGAACATCGTCATCCGTAACTGCCTCTTCGAAAACAACGAAGGTCACGAAGTCCTCGTCTATCCGAAGAATCTGCACGGCGACGCACCGGATCTGTCGATCCGGTTCGAAAACTGCCTGATGCGTAAAACTCTGACCGCCCGTCGACCTGACGGCGTAGCACAAGGAATCGGTCGTGATGACAAATCTCACGGCTGGTCTGGCATCAGCGTCGCCGCGGTCCGCGATGACGGCCCGGGTGGATTCATAGAGTTCGTCAACTGCACCGTTGAGAACACCGGCAAGGAGAGCGTTCGCATCTTCGACAAATCAGCCGCGCGAGCGGAGCTGCGATTCATCAACTGCAACTTTCGCAGTCCCTGGCTGGTCTCCCATCCGGGACATTGGCCTGCCCGGGTGCCAATCCATCTGCAGGTGCGCCGGCCGCACGTCTCCAAGGACTTCGGCGGCATCGTGTTCGAAGACTGTCACGTCTACGACTCACTGCCGCGCCCGGCGCTCTTCCTCGAACCGACGAACAGCGAACTCGGGATTCGAGATGTGCGCGGCCTCATCACTGTTCACGGTCCCGGCGAGCCACATATGCAGCTGGGAAGCCATAGCCGCGACATTTCTCTCACGCTGGTGAGCGCAGCGAAGCAGGATGTCACCGCGCGACAACCGGATGCCGACGCGGAATAGTCAGTGGCGGTCTCGCAGGCCTTCATTCAATCCTCGAGCGGCCAAGAGACCTCAGCGTCCGTCGGGCTCTTCAGCACCCAGCCGGCCTCATCGCGTTGCAACACGAACGGTTCGCCGCTCATGGGATCCACAGCTGCTTCGCCAAACGACTCTACGCCGCTCGGGTAGTCGCCATGTGCACGCCGGTGGTCGAGAAAACGTGCTGCGAGCTGCGCTAGGGCGATTGTCGATGCTAGGCGTGCCTCGGAACGGTGAACCCAATGGTTGTAGTGCGGTAGCAGTTTGTCGGCGACATACCCACCTCCCGCGCAGACTTCTTCCAACTCGAGCGCAGCTCGCTCGAGCGCCTCTGGATATGAGTCTTCCTTGTAGACGTCGCGGATTCGGCCCAGCGCCTCGAGCATGTACGCGGCATCGTTCAGCAAGTACGGTTTCATGAACTCGTTGAATCGCAACCACCACGCAGGGCGCGAACCGATGACGGTCAACACATCGCTTGTCATCTTTTCGCTCAGGACAACAACTGAGTGCGCCTCCCCATGAAGCGCGAATGCCATCGCGCCGCGCGCCGCATCGATCTCGAGCTTCTCGAGCGCCGCCGTCGCCGACTCGCACTGCGGCAACAAAGTCTTGAGCTCGTGGAGGGCGACTCTCGAGATCGCCACGCGGACGAGCTGGCTCAACACGATCGGCTCCTCCCGCAGGGCACGCGCTAACGAGAAGAGCGCTTTGGTGTCCTGTAGCGCGCCTTCAATGTCACCGGCCCGGGCTCGCAGCGCAATCCGTTGGCGATAGACGTATGATATCTCCCGCAGTCCCGTCAGGTGCCGCAGCAGAACGTTGAAGCCCCTCCTCCAGGCGAGATCAAACACACAGCGTGGACGTTTGGACGCCGCTTCGACAACCCGAAACACCTCTTCGTAGCGCGGAAGAAGTCGCTCGGCGGCTGCACTCGGGCCACCGTCCTCGGCTCGCTCTTCCCAGCCGTCCTCTGGTTCCTCGAGCCCCTTCATGAGTGCGATCGCCGCTTCGTAGAGCGGCGCGGCATTCTCTTCCGGCGCAGGTTGACCTCCGAATCTCTCGAGTCCTTCGAGGAGTTCCTCAAACGAGAGAAGTAGACCCGAACGTTTCGCCTCGGCTACAGCTTGACTCAAACGCGAGCTGGCCCGTGCATGCCAAACAGTCCAGAGTCCGTAGGCTACAAGGACAAAAAGAACGAGCCAAACGACCTTGCGAGTCTTCCGCTTGCGCGGCGTTGAATTTGGCGTGGTGACTCTTAAGCCGCTCATAGTTCGTCCTCCTGCAAACGCTGCCGCATCACAATCCAAACCTCGTCGGCGGCCTGATCGCGTACGTCCAACGACTGAACGCGTACAAATCGGCGACTTTCCCACTCCGACGCGCTCCGATTGACGGCAAAAACAGGAGTAGAAAACAGATGAGAGCTCACTGGCATACTCCCTCGCAGTTGCTTGATCGCAGCGTCACGCCCAAAGTCAATTCGAATGTTGACTCCGATCAAAAGAGCGAAACAAGCCATCAACATCGCTGCGCCGAACACCGTCCGTCTGCGCTCCCTCGTAGTGCACGCGGCGAGGATCTGCTCCTTAAACTCCGCCGGCGGCTCCACGCCGCGAAATTTGGCAAGGTGCTCATTCAAGTCCATGTAGCCACTCCTTCAGCTTTTCACGCGCGTAGCGGTAACGGGACGAAGCAGTGTCCGGAGAGATCGCGAGCAGCTCCCCGATGCGGCGAAACGTTTTGCCTTCGTAGACGTGGAGGAGAACGACCTCACGCTGTTCCGGAGGGAGGCGAGCGAGTGCGCGGTTGAGGCTTTCGGTTTCATCTGGAGGCGCTCCATTGTTCGCAACGACGAGCCCCAACTCGGCACCCGGAGTCGACTGACGCTGCAGCCACCGATCCCAGGCGCGCCGCCGCGTCACGCTGTCGTGCGCTGTCCGCCTGACGGCTGCGTGCAGGTACGCCTCGAGGTCAGCGATCGGGCTTTGCCGCCGACGACGCGCGAGCTTGACGAAGACGCTCTGCACGACGTCCTCAGCGTCCGCCTGTTGTCCGGTGATCGCCAGGGCGTGTCGGTAAAGCTGCGCAGCGTATGCGTCGTAGGCGATTTCAAGATCCATGGCACTCTCTTGTATGACCGCCGATCTGGACAGAATCGTCTGAAATTCTGGAAATTCCTTCGCAGCGGAGCCCATCTGGGAGACTGATAGGTCATCGACGGCCGCCAGACCTTCTGCAACTTGCCTCCTAATCTTCAACTCCTGCGCGTCAGCGAATAGGATGCTCCCGCCGATCCTCCGCCGCGGAAAAAACGCCTCCAATCGATCGCCAGGAGATTCCACATGCTTGTTCTTGCCAAGACTCCACGGCGAGAAGCTCCGAACAGCAGCGATCGAGTCCCGCGCCTCCTTTTCACCGCACTGCTGTTAACGCTCGCGACCAACGCGTCGGTGGTGAACGCCACCGACGGCAACCGGTTAGCGTACCTCGACGCCTTCTGTGACCCGTACTACCCCTCGCATCGTTTCCCACGCCTGGTGACGCCGCAGTGGGTCGGCGAAGAAGGGGTCGAGGCTGTGGTCGTCCTCTCGATCGACGACCTGAGTGAGACCGCGAAGTTCGAGGCCTTCCTGCGCCCAATTCTCGAACGCCTCAAGAAGATCGATGGCCGCGCGCCGGTGAGTGTTTTCACTCTGTCGGTGCCGCCAGATGATCCACAGCTTCAGACGTGGCTTGACGAAGGCTTGAGTCTGGAGACACACACGATCGAGCATCCCTGCCCGCTGCTTCACAGCGGCGACCTCGAACGTGCGCGTCATAACGTCGACGACTGCACCGACCGGCTGTGGCAGATCCCCGACGCTCGGCCAGTAGCATACCGCGGCCCCTGCTCCGACGTTTGGAACACCCACAGCCCACGGTTCTACACCGAGATTTTCAATCGCGTCACCGCTGCTGGTCATTTTCTTGAGATCAGTTCGACGGTCCACCATCTCTTCACGTCGGAAGACCCGGACCTACCGCATAGCCTCGTCGTTGACGAAGACGGCAAGGAGCGCTTCGCCAAATACACCACCGGAGAAGTCCCGATCGTCGGACGCAAAAACTACGTTTACGTCAACCACATCTCGAACTACCCCTATCCCTACGTCGTCGCTCGACTGGCGTGGGAGTTTCCGTGCACCATCCCCGGAGATCACCAGGCGGACTTCTACATCCCCGCGCACGGACGCCACACCGTGCGCGACTGGAAGGCGGCGCTGGATGCCACCGTCCTCAAGCAGGGCGTGATGACACTGGTCTTTCATCCGCACGGCAAGTGTGAGCCCGAAGAGATCATCGCTCTCATCGATCACGCCACGAAACAACACGGCCGCAAAGTGAAGTTCTTGACCCTCGGCGAAGCTAGGGATCGACTCGAGAAACACCTGCTTGCTGGTCAGCCACTCCGCGCGGCAGACGCTAGGGACAACGGCGTACGTGTCTTAGATCTGGACGACGATGGATTCCTCGACGTCATCATCGGCAATGAAGAGATGCGACAGACGCGAGTCTGGAACGCCGAGTCCAGGGCGTGGACGACATCGGACTTTCCGACCGCGATTGTCTCGTCGTCCGCGGGTGCAGCGGACGACGCAGGCCATCGAGCAGACAGCGGCGTCCGCTTCGGTGTCGTCGACTCTGACGGCGCGGCCATGATGCTCGTTCGCAGCGAACGCACCAAGGGCGCTTGGCGATTCGAAGGCAGACGCTGGGTCGAGGCGCCTGAGCTTCTCTGGGGACTCCACCTGGAAGAAGGCGAGCCCATCTTGACTGGCAGTCGCGGCCGGGATCGTGGCGTGCGCTTGCGGGACGTCGACAACGATGGACGCTGCGAGCTCGTCGTCGGCAACGAGTCGCAGAACGCGGTGTTCGCCTGGTCTGCTGAGAATAGAGTCTGGCAGAAGAAGAGTTTTTCGCTGCCGCGCGGCACGGCCATCGTCGACGCTCGGGGGCGTGACGCGGGGCTCCGCTTCGTGGACCTCAACGCCGACGGCTTCGACGACGTGATCTTTTCGAATGCCGAGCGGTACTCGATCAACCTGTACATCCCGGCACCGGGCGTGCTGCGCGCCTTCGATCACGTCGGTTGGACGCGACCGGTGTCCGAGGGACGCCGCGGTGAAGTCGGTGAGGTACCGATGATCGTGCGCGATGGTAACTACCGCAACAACGGAGTCTGGTTTGCAAAGGGCAGGATGTGGATCCAAAACGAGGATACTGGGCACCTAGACCACCACACCGAAAGTCGCTCCTTCGACGAACTCGTGAGCGGTCTTCTGCCTCCCCCACTGTCGCCGCAGGAGTCGCTTCAAACGATCGAAGTGGCGCCGGAGTTTCAGGTCGAACTGGTGGCCGCCGAGCCCCTGGTTCAGGACCCGATCGCTATAGAATGGGCCGCCGACGGCAAACTCTGGGTGGTCGAGATGCGTGACTATCCCCTAGGTATGGATGGCAAGGGGGAGCCGGGCGGCGCCGTCCGCGTTCTCACCGACGACGACGGCGACGGCAAGTATGACCGCTCGAGCGTCTTCGCTGACAAGCTCAACTTTCCCTCCGGCGTGATGCCCTGGCGCCGTGGCGCACTCATCAGCGCCGCTCCCGACATCCTCTACGCCGAAGACAACGACGGCGATGGGAGAGCAGACACGCAGCGCGTCCTCTTCACCGGATTCGCCCTGGGCAACCAGCAGCACCGCGTCAACGGATTCGAGTATGGACTCGACGGCTGGCTCTACTGCGCCAGTGGAGGAAGCGGTGGCAAGGTCACGTCGCTTCTCACCGGCGAAATCGTTGACATCCATCGGCGCGACTTCCGTATCCGACCGGAGACCGGGGAGCTCGTCACCGAACCCGGCGTCACCGAGTTCGGTCGCCACCGCGACGACTGGGGCAACTGGTTCGGTAACACCTACGCCAACTGGGGCTGGCACTTTTTCCTGCCGGATCACTATTTGAGGCGGAATCCGCACCTACCGGCGACGCGCACGCGCCGCGACCTCGCCGACCCGCTCCCTCTCAGGCGCATCCACCGGCGCACTCGGCTTCTGGCGCGGCCACAGATGGGGCAACCCCTGGGCCAAGTGACGGCTCCTTGCAGTCTCAACCCCTATCGCGACGAGCTGTTCGGTGATGAGTTTGAGAGCGACATCTTCATTGGCGAAGTCGACAAGAGCATCGTCCGCCGCATGCACCTGGTGCCCGACGGCGTGAGCTTTCGAGCTGAGCGCGCACGCGGCGAAGAGCAGCGCGAGTTCCTCGCTTCGACCGACAACTGGTTCCGTCCAACGCAGACAAAAACCGGTCCCGATGGCGCGCTTTACGTCGTTGACATGTATCGGTTGATCATCGAGCACGAAGAATACTATCCGGCAGATCTCCGCGAGCTTCTTGACTTCCGTGCAGGCGATGACCGCGGGCGTATTTATCGTGTCTTCCCACGGTGTGCGAACCTGCGGCAGGTGCCTCGTCTTGATCAGTTGGATACCGCAGGTCTCGTGGCAGCTCTCGAACACCCCAATGGCTGGCAACGCGACACGGCTCAGAGATTGCTAGTGACGAAGAACGACCGTGCGGCGATCGAGCCGCTCAAGGAGATCGTGAGACGGAGCATGCGCCCCGAGGCACGCCTTCAGGCTCTCTACGTACTGTATAGCCTCGACACGTTGTCGCCAGAGGTTCTCTCCGTAGCGCTGCGAGATGAACATGCCTCTCTGCGGTCGCACGCGCTCAAGCTGAGCGAATCCTTTCTTCGCCAAGCATCACTTTGGGAGGATCCCGCGTCCAGAGACTCACCGCCCTGGCGTGAGCTTGCGAGCGCTGTTCTCGACACGGTCGGCGACCCCGATCTTTCCGTGCGCTACCAGCTCGCCTTCACCCTCGGTGAGTGGCGCGACGGTCGTGCCGGGCCGGCACTCGTTCGATTGGCTCTCCGCGACCCCGAGGACGAAGACGTGCAGACGGCCGTGATGAGTTCGGCGGTTCCTCACGCCACGAGCATGATGGCAGCTCTACTCACCGACAGGAACGAGGCTCCGTCCGCCCGCATCCTCGAACGTTGGATCGGACTCGCAGCCGCGCTACGCGATGAGATGGCGCTGACACTTGCTCTCGACGAGATTTCGCAACCGATAGACGCAACCGGACATCAGGCTCGATACTCAGCGTGGCAATTCCGTGCGGTGACGGCTCTCCTGAATTCTCTGGGGCGCCAGGACACATCTCTCGCTCAGCTTTTCGAGCAGTCCGGACCGGATTTGCAGCGTTCAATTCGACGACTTGAAAACCTGTACGCTACGGCGCGCCGCACGCTTGTGAGCAAAAACACGAGCGTCGAGGAACGCGTGGTCGCCGCTGGACCTCTCGGTCGAGGACTCTCAGAAATTGGCGCAGATCTCGAGTTGCTCGGCCAGCAACTGCACCCACAGGCACCACCGTCACTGCAGTTGGCCGCTGTCGAGTCGCTCGCGCGTACGGGACAGCGGGAGGTTTCGGAGATTCTTCTCGCCAGCTGGAAGACGCATGCGCCGAACCTACGCACGGCCGTCCTCGCGGTTCTTGCGACGCGCGAGGAGTGGCTGCAGACGCTCCTCGATGCGCTCTCCACCGATGCGATTTCAACCGGAGAAATCGGTCTCGCGCAGCAGCAGCTCCTGCTTCAACACCGCATGCCAACGGTTCGTGAGAAAGCCCAAAAGCTCTTCACCGCCGCACACGCTGACCGCGATGCGGTCATCAGAGAGTACGCCGTCGCCGAGACGCTCAACGGCAACCCGGGCAGAGGCGCCGCTCTATTTCGCAAGCACTGCGCAGTTTGCCACCGATTGCGTGGCGAAGGACGACAGATCGGTCCCGACCTCGAAAGCATCGGCGAAAAGCCGATTTCGTTCTTACTTCAGAGCATCCTCGATCCCAATCGGGAGGTCGATCCAGAGTTTACTCAGTACACCGCCATCACGCGTATCGGAAGAGTCCTCACCGGCGTCATCGCCGAGGAAACACCCACGACCATCCGCTTGAAGGTGCCAGAGCGCTCCGACGAAGTTTTGCTCCGCCAAGAAATCGCACGCCTCGAGAGCTCGAGCGTTTCCCTCATGCCCGACGGTGTCGAAAAGCTCCTCGACCCTCAAGCGATGGCCGACCTGATCGCCTGGCTCAAGTCAGAGGGCTAATCGAGTATACACATTCGGAGCAGTTGGCATAGCCGGCAGGCGGCTCAAGATACTCTCAAGAGGTCTCCTCGCCCTCGCCAATGAGCCGAAAAGGTCTCGAGTGGCTGCCCGCCGCAAGAAATGGATCAAGAGATTCCTCTGCATTGCCGTTTTCTAGCTATCACTGGAAAAGCACTGCGAACAAAGAAGGGACTCTTTGCGTCCAGATCGACCGCGGCGAGCGGGTTGCGTTACCCGCGACGGCAAAGGAGCCACCCATGCCCGATAAGTTCATCGTTCTCCCCATCGTCCTACTCTTCGTCTCAACCCTCTTCCGGGCATGTTTTCTTAGGAGCAGCGACGACATCTTAGAGGAACAACAAGGCGCGAACACGGGAAAGCGTGCGGGCCTGGTAGTTGTGACGCTCGCTCTCCTTTCCATTCTGATGTGGAACGTGTTCTGGCCCAACTTCTCCCTCATGGCCTGGATCCTCTGCGCCATCATCGCGTACGAGGGAGTCGTGGGTACCCTTGGAATTCTGCGTCCAGATGCGGTGTACCGCGCCGGCAAGAATAATCCACACCTGGTGAAGGTACCTCTCGGGTGCGAGCTGACTTACTTCGCGGTCCTTCTCTTTTCACTTCTTGGACCGATGGGAGTTTCGCTCGCCGGCGACGATTCGTACTTGAGTCTCTCCGTCGGGGCAGAGGAGTACGAGCTCGAACACATCCGACTGGGCTGCTTCTCGATCAATGCGGAAGGCGACCATTTGATCGAATTCGGATCCGACATCTTCAAAACGGAATACGACGAGACGCCACTGGCAAGCATCCAGTGGCGCATGCACCTCGAACGACCCGAGGAGCTTCTCGGGAGAACTGTCGACCTCACGACGGACGCGCAAGGCCCGCTCCTCGTCTTCGGCCTCACACCGACGATCAGCGTGCTTTCGGAGGCCGAGCTACCGCAGCTACGGATCGAGTTTTCCCCTGTGGGCGCAGACGGTTACGTCGAAGGCACGTTCACCGGTGAGAACATGATTTACTCATCAGAAGACGAGGCCGCTGTCGAGACGGTGACGATCTCCGGTAAGTTTCGCGCCAAGTGGGAGAGCGACTGATCTAGCCGAGTTCTGGTCCCACGCCGCCATGACCTGTCAACCGAAAGATCTTGAACTCTAAGAGTGACTGGCATCGCCCAGGACCCAGGACCGATGACCGGGAGAGACGCGCATGCCGAGCTCTCACATTTATCGTCTTGTGGCTGGGATCACGCTAGATTCGCGTCGGCTCTGCCCGCCAACTCTTCAAAAAGTTCGATGTATTCATCGACGACGCGAGCTAGCGGGCGGGCGCACACACTCTCTCTCGCTCGCCGGCCGATGCGCGCTCGCAGCTCCGGGTCGCTCGCCGCGAGCAACGTCTTCTTCGCCATGTCGTCGACGTCGCCCAGTCGAAACAGAAGCCCCGTTTCGCCGTGGACGATGGCTTCGCGCGAGCCGGGGATGTCGCTCGCGACAACCACCTTACCGCAGGCCTGTGCCTCGAGAAGTGCCAACGACAGGGCCTCGATCTCCGAAGGCATCACAACCGCGTCGGCAAGACTGAGATACGATGGGAACGTCTCGCGGTTCACCCAACCCACGAATCGAAACCGATCCGCGAGCCCCAGCTGCTCGCACATCGTCTCAGTCTCGCGGCGAAGATTGCCTTCGCCGACGACAATGTACACCAGCCTCGGATGGCTCTGCAGCGCCACGCCCGCTGACCTGATGAGATCCCCGGGGCGCTTTTCGGCTTTGAAGTTCGAGGCGTGAAGAACCACAGCAGCGTCATCATCGATGCGGAGCTCTCGAAGCAGCGAACGATCCTTCGGTGTGGGTGAGAAGAGTTCAGTATCGATGGAGTTACGAATCAGACGGACGTTGCGGAGCCCGACCCGGTGCCACGCTTCGGCCTGATGCGCGGCGACGGCAACGACAGCGCTTGCCTCCCGGAGGTGTGCACCGAGTTCCTGCGAGTATGCTGAGGACTTAGACTCCAGCGCATCCGTTGGCGAAGCGCCGAAGTGCGTGACCAGCGCCGAAGGCAACCCATAAGAATAAACCATCGGTAGGTACTCGGCGTACGATTCTCGACCAAAAAACGCCACCTGCGGTCGGCCACGCGCAATCAAGCCCGGCAGCTTCGACTCGACCTCGCGCCGTTCAAACTCGCGGTACTCCGCCGAAATCAATCGAATGCTCGTCGGGGCAAAGGGGACGAAAAGCGGCGTCACGTCGACGCCATCGAGCATGCCAGCGCGTCCTCCCATGCGCTCGTACGCCTCTGCTTCAAACGGAGCCAGGGCCTGGATCTGATGCCCTCGCGACGCCAGCCCCGTTAAGATCTGACCGTTCATGACGGCGCTCCCACTGGGATGCGGCGTCAGCGTTCCTAGGAAGAGGATTCTCAATGGAGCGTCTTGTCTTTACGAACGTCTCGTTGCATCGCACGTGGAAATCACGTGTTGTCATCTCCCCGATCATAGCTACCATTCGCAGATTCTCCAGCACCCGACTTGCAACTGAGAACCCAACACTACGATGCCGCCACGCGCGGAAGAATCGCGAAAAGAACCTCCGTCATGCCCGCACAGCTCCTGTCACAGATGCGGGAACCACAACCGGCGCGCCGTGCCTCCAAGAACCTGTTCACGATCCTCTTCGTTCAAAGGCAGTTCGTGCGTAAAGATTTTGAGGTGCTCCGCGTAGGTCATCTTCGGAGTCCACAAGGCGTTCGGGAAGTTGCTCCCCCACACGCAACGCTCAGATCCATAGGTATCGATGATCTTCAGAGCAGCCTCGTGAAGATCTTCGCCGGGGTACCCTTTCTGAGTTCCCGTGCTGATGAAATCGACCTTCGGATAGAGGTTCTCATATTTTGAAAGCCTCAGCACCTCCTGGAGCGTCTTCTCATAGAGAGGACCCGGCTTGAGGTCCATGCAGTGATCAAAACCCACGGTCATCTTGGGAAACTCCTGCAGCAGTTTCTCCGCGCCCTCGACCCATTCAAGTCGCATAAGGAAGATGTCGACGGTGGCGCCGAGGTCCGCACACGTCTTCCAGAGTGCGCGCACACCGTCGTCGTCAAAGCTCTTACTCTTGGGCCCGGGGATGCTGCGAAGTGTGCGCACGCCGTACTCACGCACGAACTCCCCCATGAGGCCAGGACTGTGCGGGTCGTCCGGATTGAGCGTGCACACCCCTGCAACCCACTTCGGGTTCGCCTTCGCCGCGTCGCAGAGGTAACGGTTGTCATAGCCGTAGAACGAAACCGTCTGCACAGCACGGACGGCGACGACGCCGTGCTCTAGACTCGTCTTGCGCAAGTCATCAATCGACGCCTTGCCCCCAGGCACGCGGAGCGGATCATCCTTCGGCTGGTAGCGTTTCTCGTCCGGGGAATAAATGTGGGCGTGGCAGTCGATGATGCTCATGGCCATGGAAGCTCCGATCGGCGGTGCGTAGGCGTCGGCACGAGGAGTCGGGCGCGACGGCGTGATGCGTTGCGTTTGCGTTTGCGTTTGCGTTTGCGTGGGCGTGGGCGTTTGCGTGGGCGTTTGCGTGGGCGTCTCCCAAAGTAGCAGGCACACTCCGTGTGCCGTCCGGTCTTGTGAGCGTGGGCGTGGACCGTGACCGACTCCCACTGTTTCCGTCTCCGCCTCCGCCTCCGTTCGTCCGTGTCACGGTCCACCACGCGCGTCGAGCGCAGCATCGCAATTCAAATACGCGCCTGATACGTGTACAGCTCATGGTATCGCCCCTCCTCGGCGATCAGTGTGTCATGAGTCCCTCGTTCGACGATCTCACCGCCTTCGATCACCAGGATCTGATCGGCGATGCGGATGGTGCTGAGGCGATGCGCGATGACGAACGTGGTGCGGCCGCGCATCAGCTCTGTGAGGCTCTTCTGGATATACCGCTCGCTCTCGGCATCCAGGTTTGAGGTCGCTTCGTCCAGGATCAACACCGTCGGGTCAGCAAGCAGAGCTCGCGCGATGGCGACTCTTTGCCGCTGCCCACCCGAGAGTTTCACACCACGCTCTCCGATCAAGGTGTCAAGTCCATCATCGAAACGCTCGGTGAACTCATCGACGTACGCGACGCGCGTAGCCTCAAGCAAATCTTCGTTACTGGCATCGGGACGACCGAAGAGGATGTTCTCACGGATGGTCCCTTCGAAAAGGAAGTCATCCTGCAGTACGACGCCGAGACGAGAGCGGTAGCTGTCGACTGTCACACGCGACAGATCGACCCCATCGACCTCAACCACGCCGCTCGACGGGGTCAGAAACGACGCCGCGAGCCCTGCGAGCGTGGTCTTCCCCGAACCCGAACTGCCGACGAGCGCAGTCACCGAGCCCGGAGCCGCGACGAAGTCTATGCTTCTGAGCACATCCTTTCCGTTCTCGTACGCGAAGGACACGTCGCGAAAACGAATCTCGCCGATCTCCTTGAGTTCGATGGTGCGGTTCGGGTCGCGCCCCTCCGTCTCGAGCGACAGCACCTCGTTCATGCGATCGAGTCCAGCAAACGCCTCGGTGATCTGTGTGCCGATGTTGGCCATCTGCATGATTGGCGTGACGAGAAAACCGAGGTAGAGGGTCAACGAGACGAATTCACCCATCTTCAGTTCGGCCGATATGATGCGCTCGCCGCCAAAACCCATGAGAATGACACTGACGACACCCATAAGCAGAGTGCCCGAGCACGTGACCAGACTCGTCGCCGTCATCGACCTGCGGACGTTCTGGTAGATGCGCTCGACTCCAGCCTCGAAGATGCGTTCCTCTCGATCCTCGGCGTTAAATCCTTTGATGACGCGGATGCCGCCGAGGGACTCCGTGAGTCGACCGGTGACTTCAGCATTGATCACGCCGCGCTCACGAAAGACCGGCCGCACAACGGCAAACGCCTTCATCGAGACGACCCCGAAGATGCCGAGCGGGATCAGCGCGATCAGTGTCATGAAGGCATCGATTTGTACCATCAAGCAGAATGCCACTGCCGACGTCAGCGTGCCGCCGATGAGCTGCACAAGTCCCGTACCGACCAAATTCCTCACGCCAGCGACATCGGTCATGATGCGGGAGACAAGGGCGCCAGACTTCGTGCTGTCAAAGTAGCTCACGGGCAGCCGGATGACATGCTGCTGCACCTGCGCGCGAAGCTCGGAGATGAGATGCTGCGCCTCGATGCCAACAAATCGTGTCAGCAGAAACGACGACACCGCCTGGAAAATGATCGCGCCGCCAACGAAACCGAGCAGTTGGCCGAGCAGTCGCAAGTTCTCTTCAGGAATCACTTGGTCGACGAGGACGCGAGTCGACCCGGGAAGCACAAGCCCACTGAGACGGTTGATGAAGATGAGAAGAAGGCCGATCGCGATGCGACCTCTACGGGGCCAAATGATCGACTGAAAGACGTGGCGGAAACTCGCGACGGAGGGCATCTTCTTGCTTGAGCTCGATTTCATGGCGTGGAGCATACCGCATTGCGCCACCGCGGGGAATCCGCTGCCACCGAGCTGCATCGAAACGCAGCAACGACGCCTACTTCTGGCGTCGCTGAGACGTTATATATGGGTGTTGGTGTGAGTGAGTCCGCTGGTTCACCTCACCCCACCACCCGCTCGACTCGATGGCTGCACAAAACCTCAACCTTTTCACTCTGCGCTCCTCTGCGAACTCTGCGGTGAACATCTTTCTCGCAGTGACATCGAGTCCCAAAGAGTTTTCACCACGGAGGACGCAGAGGTGCGCAGAGAAAAAGAAAACCCTATGCGCCTCCACTGTGCGGAAGGGGCGTTTCCCTCAAACATGACGAGCTCAAAAGCGTAACAGAGCCAGAGATGCACCGAACACAGCTCAATTCGCACGACTCCCGCTCGTCGCCGCTTCCTCTCAGACTGAGGCAGCGCTTCGAGGACGAGCCAGCGATCGCGACCTTCTTCTCTATTCTGTGGACGCTCCTTCTCCTCGTGACGCCGCGAGCACTCCCTGACGTGCGACCGCCGAATGTTGTCCTCATCGTCGCCGACGATCTCGGCTATCGCGAGCTGGGTTGCTATGGCCAGAAGAAGATCCGCACACCCAACATCGATCGTCTCGCTTCGAGTGGCCTGCGCTTCACACAGGCCTACTCGGGAAACGCGGTGTGCGCACCGTCGCGATGCGTGCTCATGACTGGGAAGCATCCCGGTCATGCGTGGATCCGTAACAATCGTGCGGAGCGACCGGAAGGGCAGACCCCGCTTCCGAGCCAGGAAGTGACGGTTGCAGAAACGCTCGCAAGCGCGGGTTACACAAGCGGTGCTTTCGGCAAATGGGGCCTCGGGCCACCGCAATCGGAAGGCGATCCGCTGCGCCAAGGATTTCAGCGCTTTTTCGGATACAACTGCCAGCGCCACGCTCATAGCTACTATCCGTCGTATCTTTGGAGCGACCAGCAGCGCGTCGCACTGGAGAACACCCCTTCAGTCCCCGGCCATGCATCGCTGCCTGCGGGCGCGCCACCAAATGACCCGAAGAGCTACGCAAGTTTTCAAGGGTCAGACTACGCGCCAGATCGCATTCGCGACGCCGCGCTGAAGTTCGTCCGCGACAACAAAGACCGCCCGTTCTTTCTCTTCTATCCAACGGTCATCCCTCACCTCGCACTGCATATCCCGCAGGAGCATCTGTCACCCTATCTCGCACTCGGCTGGCACGATCCACCGTTCACTCGTCCCGATGGTGGCTACACACCACACTTCACGCCGCGGGCCGCCTACGCCGCCATGATCACGCACATGGATCGATCAGTCGGCAAGCTTCTGGGCCTCATCGATGAGCTCGAATTGACAGAGAATACGGTCGTCATGTTCACCTCAGACAACGGCACGACGCACCTCAAGGAGGAGGTCGACTACGATTTCTTTGCTAGCGTCGGCAAGTTGCGCGGGCTGAAAGGCTCGCTTTATGAGGGTGGCATCCGCGTGCCGCTCGTCGTTCGCTGGCCTGGAAAAACAATCGCGGGAACTACGACAGACCGCGTCGTCGGCTTCGAAGATTTCCTGCCAACGATCGCGGAGATCGTAGGAATCGCGGCGCCGGCTGGCATCGATGGCATTAGCTTCGCACCGACTCTACGGAACGAACCGCAGCCGCCTCGACCGTTTCTCTATCGCGAGTTTCAGGGCTACGGTGGCCAGCAGTCAGTTCGTTTCGGCCGCTGGAAAGCTGTGCGTCAGGGGATCGACAGCGGCAACCTCCAGATAGAGCTCTACGACCTCGAAGAGGATCCGGGGGAAACCCACAACATCGCGAGAGAACACAGCGAGATTGTCGCGCAAGCGAGAAAAATCCTTGCGGCACAGCACACGCGCTCCGAGATCTTCCCGCTGCAGGCAATCGACGAGGACTCAGGTCGTGGAACAGATCGGTAAGACCATCGTTCTCCTCGCTGTGGCCCTCGCCATCATCGGCGCCCTCATTTGGGGGTTGGGCAAGGCCGGGTTCAAAGGGCTCCCTGGCGACCTTCGGATCGAGTCAGAGAACTTTAGAATCTACTTTCCAATCGTTACTTGCATCGTCATTTCGGTCCTGCTGACACTCGCCCTGTGGCTCTGGCAGTGGCTGCGAAGACCGTAGTAGTGCAGCGCCGATCCTTATTTTTTGTGAGAATCATGCCGCGACGTCACCCCCCCTCCCCACCAGCTCCTTCTCTCGCTGCGTCCCGCCAGCCGACAATCCGCTGGCTCAGGTCGGCGATCGTCGGCCTTTGCCTTCTTCTTTTTCCCTTAGTGAGTCTCAAATCGGAGGCCCAGGCGATGCGAAAGATCGTGCTCATCGCCGGCCCGATCACCGGCCATGCAAAAACATCGCACGAGTACGAAAAGAGCGTCATCCTGCTGAAGCACCTCCTCGACACCTCGCGCAATTTGAAAGACGTCACCACGGAGGTCTACTTCAAGGGCTGGCCCCAGGAGCCGTCGGCACTCGACGACGCTGACACCATCGTCCTCATCTCAGACGGCGGTGATCATCGCGGGGAAGATCACCCTCTCTATGTCGGTGATCGCTTGCAGCAGTTAGAACGACACATGCAGCGTGGCTGCGGCCTGGTGCAATTTCACTGGAGCACATTCAACCCAGTTCGTGTTCACGACAAGATCACAGAGTGGGTCGGCGGCTACTTCGACTATGAAACCGGAACGGGTCCAAGGAAGTGGTACTCCGCCATCACGACGAAGGAGTGGCACGTTACGCTCCCGCGCGAGCGGCACCCTATCTGTCGCGGCGTCCAGCCGTTTGTCGTCCGCGAAGAGTTCTATCACAACATTCGCTTTCGTGACCAGGACCCACGCCTCGTTCCCATCGCCGCGGCAGCACCGCAGGACGCTCTTGAGTGGACGGTCGGTTGGGCCGTGGAGCGAACCGACGGTGGGCGCGGCTTTGGATTCACTGGCGGACACTTTTTCAGCAACTGGTGGAACGACGACTTTCGCCGTTTAATCCTGAATGCAATTGTTTGGAGCTCCGGCGCAAAGGTGCCCGCCGGCGGCGTCAGCTCTAGCATCGACACGCCGATCAAAGCGCTCATTCTGACGGGACACAATTTCCCCGGCCACAAGTGGCGTCCGGTGGCCGCAGCGCTGCTTGTGGCGCTTGAGCAAAACCCCTACGTGCGGGTCGAAGTCTCGGAGGAGATCGAGGATCTCGCCACCGAGAGAATCTCAGCATACGACGTGCTCGTATTGAACTACTCGAACTGGGACCGTCCAGGGCTATCGGACGCGGCCAAAACCGGTTTCATCAAGTACCTGAGCGAAGGCGGCGGCCTGGCTGTCGTTCACTACGCCAACGGCGCCTTCAACGCCACGCTGCCAACGCGCAGCGACACCGACTGGCCCGAGTTTCGCCGCATCGTCCGTCGCGTTTGGATGCACGGCGAGGGGCGCAGCGGCCACGATCCCTACGGCGAGTTTCGCGTTGAAGTGGTGCCCGAAACCGAGCATCCCATCACGCGCGACTTGAAGGCCTTCGACACACTCGACGAACTCTACTTTCGGCAGGAAGGAGAGCTACCGATCGTGCCACTGGTCACGGCGCACTCGAACGTCACCAAGAGAGATGAACCGCTGGCTTGGGCATATAGCTATGGTGAAGGGAGAGTGTTCCAGACGGTCCTTGGTCATGCCGACGAGTCCGTACGCCGCGCCGCAGCTCTCATTCGACGCGGCACGGTCTGGGCGGCTGGACGCCGGCCGATGAGCTTCGACCCGCCGTGGCAACTCACGGAAGGTGCGCTCTTTCGCCGCGGCAGCTCTTGGAGTCCGGCGCTGTCGGAAGAACGCGCCAAGGCGCGGCAAGCGAAGGAGTCGCCGCACACGGATGGTACACCGACACGGGATGGGGAGAATAAATAGTTTAGCGATGGTCACGCCGCCGTTGGGGCCAGCGGTTGGGGCGTTACCCTTCGCGACCGGCGCCCTGCTGGTATTTTCCCAACAGCCGCCGAAAGGAGGATTTCGTTCGACCGCGATCGTCCATGACACGGGACGGACCCACAACTTCCTACTGCCGTTGATCCAGATACACAGTCGTCCGCCCGAATCGCCTCGACACGACATCTAAGCGACCGTTGCCATCCAGATCACCGAACAGGACGTGCTCACCGCAGCAGCCGAAGAACTCCGGCTGCCCAAAGCGACCATCTCCCTGCCCGCGCAGTACCGCCGTGTGTGTCGGCAGAAACAGACACAGGTCCATCTTGCCGTCGCGATCAAGATCCACCACTTGCCTTCCACGCGCCGGCGGAATCCAATCCAAAAACTCGCCGAAGTGAAAAACCTCTGGCTCATGGGAGGAGAACGAGCCCTCGGCATCGCCCAACCTCACTTCGAGCCAAGGTCCGGTGTCCAAGATGAGGTCCGAGATGCCGTCTCCATTCATGTCACCGAGGTCGATCGCAGTTGCCCGGCGGGCGAGTCGAAACTCTTCAGCGAGAGCCAACCGGGCGCCGTCACCGCGAAAGATGCGCAGCATTCTGGTTGGCGACGCAACAAAGAGCTCCGCCTTTCGATTGCCGCTCGCCTCGCGAGCGGCAATCGCCGTCACGCCCCTCGGATCGTCGGCGATCAAGCGATCGAAAGTCCCGTCGCCGCGCCCCATGAGGATTCTTAGTCGGTTCTCGACGATCATGGCCAAATCCACCACACCGTCACCGTCAAGGTCAGCGGGTACCATCGCGCGAACGGCCCCACCGACGTCGACTGCGGGAAACTCCTCGAAGAATCCAGGGGTATTGCTGGCGAGTAGGACGATCACACCGGCTGCATGTGCCACAAGCACATCGGGCGATCGGTCCGCGTCGAGATCAGCGAGGACCGCAAGGTGATTGCCAGGAATCGACTGCGAGCTCGCCGGCACGAACTGCCCGTTGCCCTGGTTGCGGAACGAGTGCAGTTCTGCAAATGTCGTCATGATCAAGTCGTCAGCGCGATCGCCGTCAAAGTCAACTACGTGGATCGATCGGACGCCCGCGCTCGGCCCGTAGCGGTCGACACGCCACCCATCGGCGTCGGCTCCCAAAAAAACTGACGTACCAGCGAAGGCGTCCGTGAGCACGTCGATTCGATCGTCACTGTCCAAATCATTGAACGCGATGGCACCGTGGACGGCAGGGAGACTGCCCGTCAGCGCAAGCCCTCCACGCTGCACCTCGAAGACGAGCGCCTCGTCACTAGCCGCAACCACCGCAGTCTTACCTCCTCCGTCTGAGTCGATCATGTGCAGTTCTCTGAACCCAATCGCAGGGTCGTCAAAAAACAGTTGTTCGACGAACAAGCCTCGTCCGTCTCCGTAGAGCACCGCAACTTTTCCGGTGGAGCTCGCCCCTACGATGTCCGCGACCCCGTCACTGTCGACGTCCGAGGTCGCAATCGTTTGCAGCCGTAGATTCGTCGGAAGGTCGAGGACGTAGAACGTTAAGTCTCCCTGGTTCACCAACAGTGTAAGATTCCTGGTTCGGCGATCGATGAAAGCGATGTCAGGAAATCCGTCGACGTCAAAGTCCGCACTGACAATGCCTCGCTCCGAAACTGAACGGCCTGTCGAAGGGATCGACTGGTAGATCGGTCGCTCGAATCGCCCTCCGCCCATTCCACGAGCAGTGACGAGACGTTCGGTCGCGCGCCCCTGCACCGCGGCGCCGAGAAAAAAAAGATCGAACACTCCGTCGACATCCACGTCGATCTCGACGCCTCCTTGAAGCCGCAGACCTGAAGTGACGCTGAACACCTGACGATTTTCTGTTACTCGAAAGGTGCCGCCTGGTTCGTTGACGAGGACGCGAAACGTCTGGTTGTCGTAGCGAACGAAGTCCTCACCGTGGACACCGTCTATGTCGACGCAAGACGTGGAGGCAGGAGACGAGAGCGCGGAGTCAACGGTTTGCGGAAACGACAGCCGCCCCCCGTCAAGGGCAAACCGAATCTCCAGCTTTGATCCCAGGTTCGAGACGACGTCTTTGAGCCCGTCGGCATTGAAGTCAGAGACGACCAACGGCGAACTGGGAGTGAACTCACCGAACACCCGGGGACCGGAGAAAAACGTCGGCAGCGGCAGCAGAACCTCGGGCAACCTTGCGCTGCAAGCCAGCGAGCTGTCCGGCGGCAGGTACTCCTCGCACGAAAGCTCATCTCGTCCGACAAAGTCAAAGCCGCACTCTCGAATTCCCGGCGTCGGCGGCGCAGGTGTGCCAGCAAAGAGATGTCGCAGAAGATAAATCGCATCCGAGAGATCCAGCACGCCTGAGTCGTCGGCGTCGAGCGCGTCCTCGCACGTCACGTCGCCCTCGCCGAGAAAGAGCGCGCCGAGGATGCGCACGCCGTCACCGAGGTCGACGACGCCGTCGGCGTTGGCGTCGCCACGCCGAAAAGGTGCGTCGGCGGAATGAATCTCGAGTGCCAGGCCAACGGCGAACGAAGTTGTCGTCGCTAGCACGAACCCCCTCAAGCAACGAATCGTCCGAACAAAATCAACTACCTCAGCGCATGAAATCGCAGGCATCGTCGCTCCCTCCCAGCACCCAGGACCACAACGCCACCTCTGCGACCCGTCCAGCAACATCCTCCACAGCCAATATAGGCGATCCGGTTCCAGGTCTCCAATCACCTTTGCCGTGCTCGAGTAGAGTCGATCGAATGCAGCCCTGAGCGAACACAAGGACATAGTTAGTTTGCCAACGGCGGCAGATACCAAACCAGCTGATCCCAAGCCTGCTCGTTCTCCGGGTCTCGGGCCGGCCCCGTCAGCGATCGCCGCGTGCCGTCGCCCTGACCGTCCGCACCGACGCTCCAGAGAACGCGCTGCTCGGCGGAGTAGCCGAGCGCCCCGCGGCCGAACGGATCGGCAGGAACGGTGGGCAAAAGATCGAGCTCAACGAGTTGCTCCAATGTCTCTGGCAGACGACCATGCTCGCGTTCGAAAAGCCGCAGCGCGAGCGTCGTTCGAGCCGCAGCGCGCTGGGCACGCGCCGAACAGAAGAGTTTGAGAGCTCGGTACGGTTCCGGACTCAGAAGATTGCGAAGATAAATCTTGCCCACAGCGTTGTCGATGCGGCGCAGGCTACTACGAGTCGTTTGCAACTCCGCTGGACTCAGCTCGCCTTCGTCAAGTTCCTCGTCATCCCCGTCGTCGGTTGACCCAGCATCGACGAACCCATCGTCTGCCGCGAATGCCTCCTCCCACAACATCGCCTCGAGGAGAAGGCTGTCTGGCCAATCGGCGGTGTGTTCGATCAGGTCGCTCCCGACTCCTTGAGCAGCGCTGGTCCAATCCGCCCCACTGTTGTCGAGGATGTCTTTTCCAAGCGCGCTGAACGCGCGCAGCGTCGCGACTTTGTCGAAAGCGCGCAGGTGCCCCCTCAGAAGCGTCGCGATCTGATTCCGGCGGCGGTCGGTACGGATCCCATCGGCGAGCTCGCCAGTGAGGAGCTTAGCGAGCGCCTCAGGAGTCGCTGCGGCCGGGATCGTGAGCAGTTCCGAGGCAACAATGCTGAGGGAATTACCCCAAGCACGCGCCATAGCGTCGCGCGGAATCACGGCGAGGCGGAGACGCCTGAGCTCGTCTGTTCGTACCTCTCGCTGAGCTGCGATGCATCGCACCGTCGCCGTCAGCGGCGACTCCCGAGCCAGTGACACCAGGGACGCGAAGACGGTTCCGTCAGGGTCGTGCAGCAGATCAAGCAGCGCTGCGCAGCTCTTCGCCTCGTCACACGCTGCTGCGTGGTGTCCCTCGACACTCAAAAGCTGAGCACGCGCGAGCTTCACCACCACCGCGCTGCGTACGACGTAGAGATCGGAGCCTTCGAGCGCCTGTGCACGACCACGCGCCATGCCCGCGTGGATCACTTCCATGTGCGGGCGTACGCTGTCGAGCCAATCCTTCAGCACGCCGCGCGCCTCTCCGCTTGGGACCCGGCGAGCGCTCCAGACGTACTCCGTCAGGTACTGGTCGACTTCCTCCGTCGCATCGTTGTCTGGATAGTTGTCCGACTCGAACTCAAGAGCTGTAGCGTCAAGTGTCGCCCACACCGCAACAGCGTTCTGCTCATCCGCGACAACCGCGATTTCCTTCTGCAAGCGTGGATCGATGTGCTGTTTCCAGCGCTCGGAGTCCTTGTCGTCGGTCGCAGAAGCCATGGGAGTCACGAGGAACACGAGAGAGAGAGAGAGAGAGAGAGAGAGAGAGTTGCTGAGAGCACTCGGGTGTCGTTCGCGTGCATGTACGACGATTTGTCAACACCTCGCGGCTCCAATCGACGAGCCCACCCGAGCATCAAATCACTGGCGGTGATCAAGATACACGGTAATGCTAGCCGCGTCGTCAGTCGAAACGACGTCGAGACGGCCATTTCTGTCGAGATCCTCGAACGCTACGAGCCTACGACAACAGCCAAAAAAACCTGGTTGCCGAAACCCACCGTCGCCTTGTCCGCGTAGAAGAAACAAGCCATCGGCGGCGAAGGGCGAGACCACATCCAAAATCCCGTCTTGGTCCACATCTACGATTTGCAGCTCTTGCGGTAGCGGCATGCCGAGAAGAAAAAAGTCCCTGACACTCGCTGTTCGTAGCAGGCCGTCGGCAAAAGTCCCGCTGCCATCGCCCAATCTCACGTCAATGCGATCCTCCATCTGCAGGATAAGATCTTGCCGTCCATCCCCGTTCATATCCGCCAGTTCGATCGCGCTTGAAGATCGACCAATGAAAGATTCCTCTCCGACGAGTTCCAAGCGAGCTCCAGCGGCGCGAAACGTTCTCACAACGCCGCCGGCGTAGGAAGCCACGATTTCAGTCGTGCCATCGCCGTCAGCATCCCCGAGTGCCATCGACGCCACGCCGCGGAAGTCATCCAAAAAAGGTCCATCGAAAGAGCCATTGCCACGACCCCACAGTGCAGTGATTCGGTTGTCGGCAACGAGCGCGAGATCGACCAGTCCGTCACCGTCCAAGTCTCCGGCTTGAATCGCGGTGATACTCAGTCCGACGCGGATCGCAGGCAGCTCCGTCAGCGAGCTCTTGCCGCTCGCGAGGAACACGGTCACTTCGGAAGTGCTCGGATCATGCACCACGACCACATCTTGCAGCTGGTCACCATCAACGTCCGCGCAGATCGAAAAGCGGCCCGCGCTTGCGAGCGCATGCGACGTGGGCGGCCCGGAAAAGCTTCCGTCTTGATTGAGAAACACATCGACGGCCCTGATGGACGTCACGATTAGATCTGGGGGCTCCATCCCGATCAACGTCGGCGAGGTGAAGTGACTGCGCGGGATCGCTGCGAATCCGGGAAATACTAAACGCCTCGCGCGCATCGCTGAAGAGGACGGAGAAACCAGTGCTACCCGCGGTCACGAAGTCAAGTCGATCGTCTCCGTCCAGGTCGGCGGCGTCCAGTGGGAACGGAATCGAGGAAAGCGACGAGGTGGGCTCGAATCCATCTGGGCCGTTCTGAAAGATCACAGTTTCTGTTCCAACGGCGACGACCTCACGCAGCCCCTGTTCGTCCGGTTCCGTTGCGAAAAGATCCGTGAAGGAGTTGGCTGGATCGTCGTAGAGAATCTCCTCCGCGAACTCGCCGGTTCCATTGCCGCGGAGGAGACTCAGCTTCCCGGTCTGCGTTGTTGCGGCCAGATCGATACGGCCGTCACCATCAAAATCCCCGGTCACGAGCGAAGTCTGAGTCTCGAACGTAGGAACGCTCTTCGGAAGAAACGTCGTGTCACCGTTGTTGAGCAGCAGGAGCACGCCAAAACCTGCACCTTGTTCGAGGAAAGCCACGTCCTCCAGGTTATCGCCGTCGAAATCCGCGCTGACAAGCGCGCGCTGCGGCGCCACTCGCGTCGGTGAAGGGAGTGTGGGGTAGACCGGCAGCTCGAATCCTCCGCCAGGAATCCCAACGACAACGACGAGACTCTCGATCGTTAGCCTTTGAGCGGTCGTCGAACCCGCGAAAAAGACGAGGTCCAAGACATCGTCTCGATTGACGTCAACAGCGACCCCAGCTTCCAGCTGAATTCGAGATGCTTGACCGAAGACAGGACGACCATCGGTCAAACGAAAGCGACCACTACCGTCGTTGGAGAGAACGCGGTAGCGCCAGGTGCCGTAGCGGACAACATCGACGCCGTCGACGCCATCGAGGTCAGCGCACATGACGCGAGCCAGGGAGCGCGCATCGACGTCATCTACGAGCTGCGGAGCGCTGAGACGGCGCCCTGGAACTCCGAAACGGATCTCCAACTGCCTCTCGGAGGTCGAGAGGATGTCGAGCTGTTCGTCGCCGTTGAAGTCACAAATCGCGAGTGGTGGTGTTGGCGAGTTCGCGAGAAACAGCGGCAACGGCAACACGTCTTCAGCAGCTCGTGCGTGACACGCTAGCGATGCATCTGCCGGACGATACTCATCGCACGACAGCGAGTCGCGCCCCAGGAAGTCCAAACCGCAGTTCTCTATTCCGGGCGTTGGCGGCGCCGGTGTTCCAGCAAACAGATGCCGCAGAAGATAAATCGCGTCCGAGAGATCCAGCACGCCCGAGTCATCGGCATCGAGCGCGTCCTCGCACGTGAAATCGCCGTCGCCGAGGAACAGCGCCCCGAGAATGCGCACGCCATCGGCGAGGTCGACCACGCCATCGACGTTCGCATCACCACGTCGAAAGGGTGCGTCGGCTGCGTCGAGGCCACTCGCTTCTACTGTGAAAATGCCGATGGCCAACGTAGCGCAGCGAAATCGGCAAAGGGTTCCGGCGGAAATGGCGGATGAAAGTTCTCGCATCACCGCTCCTTCCCCACCCTCGCAGCCCACAACCCTACTCGACGACCCGTCGCAAGAATCCCTCCGCGGCCAAGTATAGGCCGGAGCCGAAGTCTCTCCAAACACGATTCCTGTCATCTGACGAAATCGAGCCTGTGCTGTGGCGCAACTTGGATGCCGCAACGCAGTGAAAGGTTCTTTCTCATGAACCCGTGGCGTGTTCCGCTGCCGGCTCACCCGCCGCTCCTCGCGCTGCAGTTGGCGCTCGACACCCGTCTCGCGTTCAGCTGCTCGCCCCTGCGGCAACAGGCTGAGCTGCGACGACGACGTGCAGCCGCTCAGGCGCGACGCTGATCGTCACCGTCTGGCCGTCGACGAACTCGAGCGCGTCCGTCTCGATCCCGTCGGCGAACACAACCCCGCCCGTCTCCATGCTCGAACAGACGGTCAATTGGTCGCCGCCGTGCAAAACCCCGTGATCTAGGTCCGTTCCCGTAGCCACCGACGGGAACGGCTCGCGGACGAACCACGCAAGGGCATCGAGCTCCGGCTGCGGCAACTCATGAATGCCTCGCTGCTCGGCGATCGACCGAGCCCAACCGGTACTCCCCGTGCCCGTGGCACAGACCAGACCCGACGACGATTGTCTCTCCTTGTGATCGTCGACGTGAAGCTCATAACGCGCAGATTGATGGGTTCGGTGCCCGACGAACACCTCGTTGAGCCCGAGCAAGCGTTGACCGTCCTCGCGCACAGCCTGAGCGAGGACGCGCCGCTGCAGGCGGAACTCAGTAGCGCTCGGATTGGCGGCCCAGTCGAGCGCCGCGCCCAAGATCTCTGCTCGATGCGGGCAGAGGATGCCGTCGTAGCGGCTCGGGTCGGGATTTACTCCGATGACCGGCTGACCCTGGAGATACTTCGCGACGTTGGCCACGAGCCCGTCCTGTCCGACGATGACGACAACGTCATCGTCGGCGAAAAGAAAACTGTCGAGCTCGCTTCGGTCAACGCGCACGCGACGCTGCTCTGGCTGGATGTTCTGCTGAATCGAGGTCACGGCGGCCTTTAGAAGTTCATGCTGGCGTACGCAGTCATCCATCCCGTGGCCGCGAGAACGTAGATAGAACTCAGCCTGCCCGAACGTACCGAAGCGTTCGATCAGGTGATCCAAAGCCGTTCTGCGAGTGATGAGAACGACACGCGGCAAACCTCGATCGCTGTTCATCGCTCTGCCTCGCTCGTCAGAAAGTTGTGGAAAGCATCACCCAGAACGTTCGGCGACAGGTTGAGGTGCTGAATGTGGTCGATCTTGCCAGCAAACTCGCGCAGCGCCAGGCCGAGGAGAACCTTCTTCGACGCGCCTTCCCAGACGGCAAACCGCTTGGCTTCGCCTTCCGCCTCAGCTTCGGCGAGTGCCGCCTGAGCCTGCGCATCGCCTGTGGCACGGGCCTCGACGTCGCGGGCATAGGCATCGGCCTCGAGGCGCTTTCTCTCGAGCTCCGCCTGCACTTGTTCACGCTCGGCGGCAGCGGCCTGGCGAATGTCCAAGAGTCGGTTGTTGCCTTGCTCGGTGATGAGCTGCTCTTCGCGTCGCGCCAGTTCGATCTGCGTCTGCATCTCGTTTTCTTTGATGGCTCGCTCATTTTCGACTGCGAGTGCGCGCCGCTGAAACAGGGCCTCGTCGGCTTTCTGCTGCAAAAGCTCGCGCGCCGGCGTTTGAAGAGCCTTGTCGAGCTCGGGTGATGGAGCAACGCGGTCAATCTCGAGGCTGACCAGCGCCAGGCCCATGTCGCTCGACTCTCCGTCATCGTGAAATCGCACCTGTAGAAGCGAACGGATTCTCTCAGGCGCACTCTTTAGCGCCTCGACGAGAGAGGTCCTCGCGAGCATATTGCGGGCCGGCTCTTGAACTCGCTGCTGCCAGAACCCGGCCAGGTGCTCGAGGGGAGTGTCCAGCCACGCACCGGTGCTCAGTGAGATGCCGAAATTGACACGCATCGCGGCTTTCTCCGGATCGACAATGCGGTAAGTCAATGTGAGCTGAACGGAGACAAGCTGAAAGTCCGAAGTTCTCTCCTTGAGGATCGTCGTCGTCACAAGATCCTCAACCGGAACGCACGCGATCGACGCCGAGAGAGGGTTGAACCAGTAAGCCAGGCCGACGCCCTTCTTCGTCAGCTTCCCATTGGCGTAGTGCAGAATGAACTGGTTCGGCTCGGCGCGCAGGTGTTTGATGAATCCAATCCCGTGGATGGTCGACATGGTGTACCTCCTTGTTGCTCCGCAGTAGGTGACCTATATCTCGAAGAGAAATCCTTTCTTTGCCAATCGCTGGTATTTTTTCTCGTCGAAGCTGTAGAGGCGAGCGGCTCGGTGGGCGACGTCTTGTTCGATCTCATCGAGCTCTACCAAAAGCCCAGTGCTCAGGACCTTCTTACGAAAGTTGCGTTTGTCGAGCGGCCGCTCCAGGATCTTCTCGTAGACTGCCTGAAGTTGCCGGAGAGCGAACTTGCGCGGCAGCAACTCGAAACCAATCGGCTGATAACGCACTTTGCCCTTGAGGCGTTCGAGGGCCGTCTCGACAATACGGTCGTGATCGAACGCTAAACTCGGCAGGTCGTCCACAGAGAACCACGCGGCGTCGCGCGCGTCGGTCGCTGCTTGAACCTTATGGTCGTACAGGTTCACGAGTGCGTAGTAGGCGACAGAGACAACACGCTCGCGAGGGTCACGATCGACTGCGCCGAACGTGTAGAGTTGCTCGAGGTACACGTTCCGCAGTCCCGTCTCTTCTTCGAGCTCGCGTCGAGCGCTCCCTTCGAGGCCTTCGTCCACGCGTACAAACCCACCAGGCAGAGCCCAGGCACCAGCGAACGGCTCGAGGTCGCGCTGAATCAATAGAACTTTGAGGTCGTTCTCATCGAGGCCGAAGACGACGCAATCGACAGTCAATGCCGGTCGGGGATACTTGTACTTATATGGCATGGCACGGCTCACAGATGTATTAGTGTATCTATCACACTAAGTATAGTGTATAAAAAACACTAAGTCAACTGGAGCGCCTAAACCGCTAAGAGAACAAGAATTGCGGCCCGCGCGCTGCCTCAGCCTCCAGGGTGCAGGCCACCCATGAGCTGCAAGAACGTCTGCCCTTCAACGTGCACCAAAGCACTTCTCGAGTACCGCCTCCCCCTCCGTGCTGCCAGCCCAGGCGACGAACTCGGCGATCTCTGGGTGCCCCCGACGCCAGAGTAGGTAAAGCGGCCTCGAGAGCGGATAGGCCGGATTCGGAGGAGTCGGCGACTCTCCGTCGACATGTAGAACACGCACAGCGCCGGCGCCGCAGACAAATGACACACTGATCACGCCGATCCCCCCGGGCTCCTCCTCGACACGCTTTGGCAAGTCTCCGTCCGGTTTGACTTCCGAGCAACCTTGATAGCCTGCGTCCGCGCCGAGCACGATGTCCCGAAAGACATGATGGGTTGCCGAGTGGTTGCCGACAATGAAGGGAATGATTTGTTCGTCGTGACCACCGAGCTCCCGCCAGCTCGTCACACGCCCGGAGAAGATGGCAGCCAGCTGCGAGATCGACAACTCGGTGACCGGGTTCTGCTGGTGGACGATTACGGTCAAGTGGTCAACGCCGATCTGGTTCGCGAGGACGCCCGTCTGAAGCGTCTCCACAAGTGGCTCATGCGCGACACCGGCGAAATCGACCGAGCCATTGCTGATCGCGCGTTCACCGCCGAGACTTTCCGGCAGCGTATCGATGACAAACCTCGCGGTTCCGTAGTTCGGTTCTGCCTCGGCGATAAAGTTCGCGACGGTGGAGGAGCCGACATAGTGGAGTGTGGTCGGAGACGGCGAGTCAGTCGATTCAACTGCATCGGCAGACGCAGAATTCGAGACATGCGAACAACCGCCGAGCGAAGCGCCTACGACCGTGAACGTCATGGCGACCAGAAGTTCGCAAAACAGTCTCCCTCGCTGTCGATTCTGCTCGCGCACGCGCGCACATCGGCTCCCTGTTTGGGCCTGATCTGATGACACTGTCAGTACCTCCTCAGGTGGAACGATCTCGGAAATGCTGTCGGTGCCGACAGCGCTCGACACACCAAGGCTCTGGTTCTCGAGTCTCGAGTCCTCTTCAGCAAACGCCGTTCCTCGTGGCTCGCACGCATCCACTGAGGACGACCGATGGATCGATGAGAGATATTCCCCGCTAAGAGAGATTCTGCGCGGCGCCCTCGATAGGACCCGCTGCAACGACAGCCCATAGCAACCACGCCGCACCGAGAACCATGCACTCCCGATAAAGGAACGAGTGCGACCGGTAACACGCAGCGAGACGAAAAGTCGGAGCGTAGAGCCGATTTCTCAGCATAGGGGCGCTCAGCTCCGTTGACGTTCTCGCGCGGCGCGCAGACTTCTCTCCACCGTCGCCAACACTTGAGCGCTTGGATGTTACAAAAGTCTTTGCATAGAAGGACATGAGGTGCATCGGCACGTTCTCAGCTGTGCGTTGATCATAAGCGCGACGACGCCCTCCTTGGTCGCTGGAGGCCCTCCCGCGCTCCCGGCAACCAGTACACCCGATGAGCAGATTCCGCCGGCCGTTCGGGCCGAGCTCAAAGAACTGCGCGAACGGGTCGAAGCCTTGGAGTCTGCCGAAGCTGACGGTGTGCCGCAAGAGGTCGATCTGTCCGAGGAGAACGTCACCTATGACGACCTTGAACAGTCCGGTGATTCACACCCCCTGTCGAGACCGTGGTACCAGAACTTCGGCATCGCCGGCTTTGGTGCCTTCGACTATTTAGCGACGGGAAAAGACGCGCTGAGGCCCGATGGCGGCTTCCTCCTCAAAGAAGCGTCACTGTTTCTTTCGGCCGACGTATGGAACGACATCTCCCTCTTCTTCGAGGTACAAACAAATCGTCTCGGCAAAGACGACTCGTTGTTCGTTCGGACCGGAGAGGTCAACGCTCACTTTCGCAACGTTTTGAAAGCTTGGGGAGACGATCTCCTCGGAATCAAGGTTGGTAGAATCGACATCCCGTTCGGCGAGGAGTATCTCTGGCAAGACTCCTCGGACAATCCTCTCATCACCAACTCTGCTGCGTACCCATACGGATTCGACGAAGGCATCCTGCTCTACGGAAAAGCGCGCGAAGTGGGCTGGTTAGTAGCCGTGACGGACGGCACCGACGCGCGAAGTGTCGAAGACAACAAGGATAAGGCCGTGAACGTGAAGGTGTGGGGAAATCCTTGCGAATCCCTCTACCTCAGCGCCAGCTTCATGAGAAACGGCAAAGCAGAAAAGAGCGCTTTCGAGTTTGGTGGCAGTCACTTCCAGCCGGTAGGGGCATCCCACGTCTCAACGGTGGGTTCAAGCAATAGTAGCAAAGTGGACGCGCTCCTCTATGAACTCGACGCCAAGGTGTCATGGGACGATCGCGCCTACTTGGCCGCCTCGTTTGGCCAAGCATTCGTCGACGATCGCGACTCCACGTTCGACAGACGCATCCTCTGGTTCTCTGTCGAAGCTCTATACAACTTCACTCGAACGATCTACGGAGTGCTACGCTACAGCGAGATCGGTACGTACGACTCCGGTGACGGCTATCACGCCGACGGCAAGATCACCGCAGGCGGCAATGCTGCCTTCGGCTACGACACAAGGCGCTTTCAACGACTTTCGCTGGGCATCGGTTGGCGCCCGAATCCAAACGTTCTCCTCAAGGCCGAGGTTGGAGGCGACCGCTTCGAGGTCGTTCGAGCCTCGCCATTCAGCCCTGGCGACGACGACCGTTGGTTGGCCGGTGCAGAAGTCGTCCTCAGCTTCTGACCCTGTGTGGAGGAGTGAATTGATCATGCGAAAAGCGTGGCCGATTGTGCCGGCACTCCTACTCCTTCTGCCAACTGCGGTAGCGACCGAAGAGCCTGCCATCAAGGAACACACCAGAGACGAAGCAGCGAACGCCGATCAGCACTTGATGAAGAAGTTTTCTGTCGCGTTCAAAGCCATTGAGGAAAGTCTTTCGAGAGGCCAACCAGACAAGGCCTCAACGCATGCGGAATCACTCTTCGCTGCCGCGACGGTAGCACTGCAATCACGATCCGAGATTGATCCACGATCAGGAAGCTGGCGCGCAGAACTCCAGGTCATCGCGAACCTAGCACAGGACCTGACTCTTCGATCGAACGCCGATCCCGGCGGCACCATCCAGAAGATTCGTACAAGCTGCGTCTCATGCCACGTAAGAATCCGTAGCAACAACGAGAAGATCGGGCTGTTCCCGGCAGAAGAGAACACCATCTACGGCAAAGTGGAAATCCTGACGTACGACGGACAGAGACGCAGCGATCATTCAGACGTCGTCGTCTTCCTCGACGGCGTGCCGGGAAAGTTCGATCCTTCTCGACAACGGCCGTCGGTCTCTCAGAAGGAACGTCGATTCCTTCCGAGTGTACTACCAATCCTCAAGGGAACTACTGTCGAGTTCCCCAACGACGACACAGTGTTTCACAATGTCTTCTCGCTGTCGAAGGCACGTCCATTCGATCTCAACATCTACGAGCCTGGAAAAACGCGGTCCGTCACCTTCTCCAAAAGCGGCGTCGTCCGGGTCTTCTGCAATATTCACCCCCAGATGAGTTGCTCGATCATCGTCTTGAACAACCCCTATTTCACGACCACCGACAAAGATGGATTCTTCCTCCTGACCGAGGTTCCCGATGGACGGTACACGATGCGCACGTGGAACGAACGGGGTGCAACGAGTCGACAGGAAATCACCGTCTCGAAGTCGACTCTGACACGCCTCGATCTCCAAACACGCGAAAAGACGAGAACGATCAAGCACAAAAATAAGTTCGGCAAACCGTATCCGGGAAAGTATCGGTGAGCGCGTTTTCGTTTCGCACCAAGCTGTTCATCGGTATGGGAGTCGTCGTGCTGTCGCTGACGCTGTTCGCGTTGAGCGCAATCGGCATCGTCATCGAGAGATTCGCGGAGAAGGAGGTCGCCGAAAATCTTCACGAAGGTCGACGATCCTATGAACAATTCCTCTCTCTTCGCTACGAGCTCCTCGTTGGAAAAGCACGGGCGATCGCGGAGACTCCATACCTCAAGGCAGTCATGAACATCGCGAGCGTCGACCATGAGACGGTGTTCCACACGGCAACTGAGGCGCGCGAACTCGCGAACGCGCCGTTTGCTGTCGTCATGGGCAACACAGGTCGACTTCTCGCCGACGCTTCGAACTCCGCAAGCACCGGGGACAACCTACAAACGTTACCTGGCGTCGAAGTCGCTCTGGCGGGCAGCGAGTTCACAGGCCTCTGGAAATACCGCGGCAACATCCTTCTCGTTGCCCTTGTCCCTATCGTGGTCGACGCCCAGATCGTCGGCGTACTGGCCGTCGGTGATCCGGTCGACTCTGCCTTCTCCGATGAAGCCCGCCTTGTGACAGGCAGAAACGTCCTCATCTTTGGCGATGGCCAGATCGTAGCCAGGTCATGGGAGGTTGACTCAGGCGAGGAACCACATCCAGAACTACTCGCAGCGGCGCTCCGTCATAGCCACCACTCAAGTGAACGACAATCTCCATTTAGGATACGCATGGCGGACGGTGACTCGTTCGCAATTCCCATCGCGTTGAAGGATCAGAACTTCACGGTCATTTTATGCAAGTCTTTGGCAACGGTCACAGCACTCTACGAGCAGGCTTGGATCTGGTTGGTCATCGGTGGCCTCTCCGCGGCCGCTTTCGCTCTCGTCGTCAGTCGCTGGATCGCCGACAGACTTTCGGAGCCAGTCAACGAGCTGATGCTAGCCTCCGAAGCCATCACACGAGGCGACCTTACAGCCTCCGTCGCCGAAAACTCTCGAGACGAGCTCGGCAAGCTGTCGACCTCGTTCAATGCCATGGCGCGGCGCCTTCAGGCTCTCGTGGCAAGTGAAAAGGAGGCAGCCCGCGCGGCTGACGCCGCCAATCGCGCCAAGAGCGAGTTTCTCGCATGCATGAGCCATGAAATCCGTACTCCGATGAACGGAGTCATCGGCATGCTCCAACTGCTGTTCAGAACGGAGCTGAATCCAAAGCAGCGTCAATATTGCGACGTGGTCAAATCGTCAGCCGACGACTTACTCAAGCTCATCAACGACGTCCTCGATTTCTCAAAGATCGAGTCGGGAAAGATGGAACTCGAACGTGCCCCGTTTGATCTACGCACTGTAGTAGAAGACGTAGTGACTTCGTTCGCCAAGGCGACGTCTGAGCGCAACGTCGAGCTGATCTGTTCCATCGCTCCCGATGTCCCAACGATCGTGAAGGGAGATCGCGTGAGGTTGCGCCAGGTGCTGTCAAACCTGCTGAACAATGCGAGCAAATTCACGACGTCGGGTGAAATCTGTGTCGATGTTCAAGTGACCAATCGCGAAGCAGCCGATACTCAGGTCCGGTTCGAGGTGAGAGATACTGGCATCGGGATTCCCAATGAGCGACGTGGACGTCTCTTTCAGTCGTTTCGTCAAATCGATGCATCCACCACACGTAAGTACGGCGGCACGGGCTTGGGACTCGCGATCTCAAGGAAACTTGTTGAACTGATGGGGGGAGAGATCGGCGTTGATAGTGAGCTTGGGGTCGGCTCCAGATTCTGGTGTACGATTACGTTCGGATGTGCCGCGTCGAACAGCGAAAACTCCGTTACGTTGCCAAAAGATTTTCGGGGGATCCGCGTTCTCGTTGTCGACGACAACGCAGCGCAGCGTGCCGCGATCGGCGATCGACTCGCGGCTTGGGGAGTCGAAGTTGACGCAGTCAACAACGCAGAGCTCGCACTGCTTCGCCTGCGGAGCGCAGTAGACAGTCATCGAGAGTTCTCGGTGGCTCTGATCGATCGAAACATGCCAGATATGGACGGCGTTGGATTGGCCAAGGTGATTCGGCGGTCACCCGAAATCCAACACACGCCTCTGGTAGTGTTAACACCGGGACACGACCTGACAGACCAGGCAGCAAAGGAGCTAAATTTTGCTGCTTCGTTAAGCAAACCGGTCCGAGAGGACGACCTCTCGAGCGTCCTACGTGACGTTTGTCTGTCGGGGTCCTCGTGCAGCGAGAAATCCGACACGCCCGCGCCAGACGAGACGGCCTGCCTCGATGCCAAGCTTCTTCTCGTCGAGGACAACGAGGTCAACCAAATCGTTACGATCGCGATGCTGCAGTCGGCTGGGTACTCGTGTGACGTTGCCACGAACGGACGGGAGGCAGTGGAGGCGGTGGCGAACACAGAGTACGCCCTCGTCCTTATGGACTGCCAGATGCCAGAGATGGACGGGCTCGAGGCGACACGCAAGATTCGCACTGCAGAGGACGTGCGCCCCGCTCAAGCGTCCCCGTCCCAGCGTCGAAGGCTGCCGATCATCGCGCTGACAGCAAACGCCGTCGTCGGAGACCAAGAGGCTTGCTTCCGCGCAGGTATGGACGCATACCTGAGCAAACCGGTCGATGCGCAAAAGCTCCTAGACACGATCCGGTCTCTCCTGGAGCCATCGTCGGTCCACGCCACAGATACCCGACGTTAGTGCACGGCCGGATCCTTTTCGCACGGCCTTTCAAGAACAGTGCAGCATCGTGAGGAGACTCTATCGTGTCCGACGGCCTTCGCCGGGCAACGTGAAAGCTGCGACCAAATCCAGACTACTCACGATGCCCACAACCTTCGCCTCCTCATCAACGACCGGTGCGCGATGAACGTGATGCTCTAGAAACACCTGCGCGGCGTCGTCGAGCGTCTGCTCGGGCGAGAGTGTGTGGACTCTACGAATCATTACGTCTTCGACGTGGAGATCTGAGAGGCGACAGGCGACGCGGATCGCCGCCTCATCGATGCGGCGATGAATGTCCAACTCCCCAAGTTTCGCCTCCCAGTCGTCGGTCGTAACGCTCTCAGAGAGGCTTTGCTCAACCACAAGATGCCTGACGACATCCGAGCGCGTGATGATCCCGACAAGCTTCCCCTCCTCGACCACGGGGAAACCGCTGACCTTCTCCCGCAGAAAGAGCCTCTCGAGTTCGACCCAGCGAAGCCGCGGGGAGACGACCTTCGGACTCGCTTGCATCACATCGCGGACCGATTGCATAGAATCTCCATATCTACTGAATCTACCACACGACTATCTCGACGATCGACGTGAACCGACGACGAGTCGCTCTCACAGAGTTCTTCAGGGAACATCTCCAGCGATGTCTCCAGGTTCTCTAAGCAAACACCATTCCTCGTCCTTCGATTGCTCACCGCGTGCAAGACGAAGCTGCGTCCACAGTGCATATTGCCTCTCTGCGCGGAAATCTTCGCATCATCGCGCAAAATTCGGCGCAAGACAGGCGCAGCGGCTGCGTCACTTCGGAGGCTATGCGCCTGAATCCATGCGTTCCGCGGCATCTCAAGAACGTTGAAGTTGTGCCGACCCACTCGTGTTCACTCGAACCTGGAAACACTCACCAAGAGTAAGAAACGAGGCATGGTCTCTCAGCCTCGCGGTCGCATGCCTCGGACTCACCACGCACGCGCAGGAGACTACAACGCGTCTCGAGCTCGGAGTCGCGACAGGAGAGCCCGGGGAGATCGTTGCCGTCCCGCTGAGGAGCACGGCCGCGACGCCGATCCACAGAGCTCAAGTCAATCTGGCCTATGACGCCGCTCGCTTACAACTGGTCGAGTTCGAACCCAACGCTTCGATCCTCCCCACCCACGCCTTCTTCGTCGAGTCCAATACTTTCGAGGCGGGTGAGGTCACCGCGGCCTTCTTTGCTCGAGTTCCCCCATGCGCAGCGTGCCAAGTTCCTCTCGGAACCCATCGACTTGGTGATTTCCGGTTTCGCATCCGCGCCGGGGCAGCGACAGGAGTCGCACCGGTCGAGCTACGGCGCTCCCTGGAGGCGACCGCAGGCCCCACTACTTTCAGCTACAAGGGGCAATCCATTCCAGTCGACCGGCTGGCGCATGGAGGGGTGACGGTCAACCCTCCTCGTGGCCCTCGACCGGTCGGAGAACTCCGATGCGAACAGCTGGTTGACGAAGTGTTCCTCCGCTTCACGCCGACCGAAAGCTACGACGCCGTCGAGATTCTCCGAGGCGGTAAGCTGCGAGCGAACCTCGAGGGCAACGCGGAAATGTTCATCGATTCGGTGACGGAGCCCGGACGATACGTCTATCTCGTGAGTGCGCTGCGGCAAGGTGTGGCGTCGTTCCCCGTCGAGTGTGTCGTCGACGTCACGGTGATCGCTCCACCGCCAGTCGGAGATCTACGCTGCGACGAGCGAGGGATCGCGTGGGAAAACCCAGTCGCCTACGACCACATCGACGTCTACCAAGGTGATGCGTTCCTCACGCGGCTCAGCGGCACGGAGGAACGATTCGACCTCGAGGATATGACAACCACGATCGATGGATTCACACTCATCAGCGAGCTGCGCGGCTTCCCAAGCGCACCGACTACCTGTGTTCCGCAGGGACTGTGGATGTTCGAAGTGGATGACGTCGTCGTGCCAGTCAACGCGACGACGATCGAGGTGCCGATCTACGCCACCACGCCGCAGTCCTATCTCGGATTCAGCGTCGGACTCAATCTCGACCTCAAGAACTCGCCGTTGACGTTGATCGAAGACGCCCGCCGTTCGCTCGCGGGCAGCGTTGTCCACCCGAAGGCTGACTTCGTGCAGGTCACCGGATACTACGGTTGGCCACTCCTTGCTGTATTACCTGATTTGTTGGGACGTCGCGACTCTGAGAAGCTACTGCGCCCTGGACTGAGGCAGCACGTCGGGAGTTTCTATTTCTCTGTCCAACCAGGCGCTTTCAGCGACGGGGACCGAATGCCGATCAGCCTCATCTCACGGTACTTCAGTCTCACCCCATCGCTGTTCACGAATACCGATGGCCGGACTGTGCTCCCCGACGTCGTAGCCGCCGGAGAGATCCGCTTTGGGACCCCACCCGCACGAGCTCTCGCCGAGCTGCAAGCTGAGTCTTACCGGGACAGCCACGGCAAAGCCTTTGTGGAGCTTTCCTGGCGTCCCACCGGGTTCTATGACCTCCTTCAGGTGGCACGTAACGGACGTTTGGTAGCAACTCTCCCAGGAAGCACGACTGGGTATCGCGAAACGGCCCAAGGTGTCCTCCTCTACAAGATCGTCGGTGTCACACGTGACGGCTCAAGTCGACCTGAAACGATCCTGGTGAACACCACGACGATTCGCGGCGCCTTTCGACGCGGCGACGCAAACGGCGACGCCGTCGTCGATCTCGCCGACATCGTCGCCACGCTCGAGCGTCTCTTTCACGGCAGGGACCAGATTCCGTGTGACGATGCTGCTGACGCCAACGACGACGGCCGCGTCGACATCGAAGATGTGCTCTTCACCCTAACGCACCTCTACGAGGGTGGTGGCGCGTTTCCCAGTCCGGGAGTGTTTCATGCCTGGTTTGATCCGACTCCCGATGGTTTGGATTGTTGACCCGACGTTCAGCTCGCAGAGGCGGACTTTTGCCATCCAACGTTCACAACCTCTCCGTGTGCCTGTCACCTTGGCGCCACACTTCACGAATACAATGCCCAGAGCTTCTCGAACTCGGCGCTGAACGCCCGCACAAGGTGAACGTCGTCACTGACGACGAGGTTTTCCTCGTTCTCTTCCGCGGCGGCGCGCGTCCAGTTGTAGCTGCCCGTGAGGACTCTCTTGCCGTCGGCGATCGCGAACTTGTGGTGCATGTGCTTGTCAGAGACGTCGACTCGAACCGGGACGCCACTGCGCTCGAGCCCTTCGATGTCGGAGCCGAGGTCTTCCGCCTTCTCGTTGTCCGTGAGGATGCGCACGTCGACTCGGCGCCGGTAGGCATCCAAAATGGCATCGGCAATACGGTTGTCCGTAATCGTGAAGACGCAGATCCACAGCGAGCGGCGCGCTGACCGCGCAAGCTCACGAATCGATTTCCGGCAATCCTCGCCAGGACTGAAAAAAGCCACCGACCGAGATCCGCGCGCCCCTGGACTCCCTTTCGCGGCGAGCACGGCAACGACATCTTCGAGCCACTCAAGAACCGCTGCGTCGCGTCCGTCCGCAAGCGCAGCCCTTGCTTGATCGAAAGCCTTCGCCCGGATGACCTCAAGCTCGCGCCTCTCCAGGTTCATGCCGTCTAGCACCGCACCGAAAGCACGGCGCTCGCTCCGCGACAGGCGGTGGTCCTCAAGCGTTTTCGTAAGGATGTTGTCGATATCGGGTGAGGTGCTCATGGTTGAAGGACTTCCATCGGAGATGTCATTTCGATCGCTCCCGAAGAGACTGTCGAACGAAGAGTGGTGCGGAAGCTGCAGAAGCAGTCGACACTAAAACGATAGCGCACTCAGTTGCAACACGCGCGACCCGACCACTTCGCCCTCGATCGTGACGATTCTGTACGCCAACTGTGGATCGTCTAACGTCGTATCGAACTGCATGAGTCCAAATGAACATTTCTCGTTGTAGCCCATGATGAACTCAGACCCTCTCGCGTTCTTCACCAGACCATGGGTATGGACGTTCGTGAGGCGCGAGCTCATCACCTCGTAGAGATCATAGCTTCGAGGCCGCCTGATCCGACGCAAGTCGGAACGGTGACGATCCGCCGCCATGAGCACGACGCCCTCGATCTCGCGGCGCTCGATGAATGAGAAGATCTCCTCGCGTTCATCCGCATAGCCATCCCACGTATCTCTGCTCCTGGGCTTGACTCCCGGCGACCACGGCACCGGCGATGCCAACACCTTGAAGGTTCCCTTTGATCGTTCCAAGGTGTCGAAAAGCCACGTTTTCTGCGTGGTCCCCAGCATGGAGCCGGCGTCGAGGTCTCGGTAGTAGCGCCCGTCGAGCAAGATGAAATGCACGTCGCCGATGTAGAAGTCGTGCCAGCAACCAGGCTTTTCCGTGCCGCCGCCATAGGCCGGGTTGTTCCAGTTTTCCCTAAAAACGTCGACGACATGCCGCTTCCACGCTGGCTCGTCGACTGCCGCTCCCGGGATACAATCGTTCAAACCAAAGTCGTGATCGTCGTAAATGGAATGCACGCTGACGCCCGCCGCGAAGCGTCGCCATTCCGGGCGTGACTGGCGGCGATAGTAACAGTAACGCTGCGTCACCTCGTGGGTGGGGTCGTCGATGTAGACGTTGTCGCCCAGCAGAAAGAAGGCTCGCAAGGCATAGCCAGAGATTGTCGTCCACATGCGCTCGTACTTTGGCGTCAATCCAGCGCCGCCGCCGAAGCCGATGCTAAAGCGCGCTGGCGCACCACGCTTTGGATGGGTTCGGAACTGCGCAGGCGGTCCCATCTTCTCTCCATCCAGTAGGACGCTGTACTGGTAAGACGCCGCCGGCAACAATCCCGAGACTTCGACGACTGCGGTGTAGTCGGCGTGCTGAGATGTCCTCGCCCGGGCAGTGACGCGAGACTGCGACGTCGCGGACGAAGCCGACGGCACGACTTCGATCTCTACAGACTCCTCCGCCGCAGTACGGACCCAAAAGCGTGCGGAGACATCGGTCACGGCACCGAGCAGCGGACCGTGGAGCAATCGCTCGCCTCGCGCGTCGACCCAGGCACGAAAGTCCTCGTCACTGAAGAGCGGTGCGAAGACTTCGCGTGGTCCAGCCTGCAGACGTTCGACCGGAAGCCCCAGCTCGACCGCACGTCGCGCCTCATGGCTCGCGGTGGCGACGTCGCCACGGCGGCACGCAATCATCGCTAAGACGAAGTGGCGTTCGGCCGGAGTGATCGGACTTCGCCGTCGCCTCGTCTCCTGATTCACAAGTTCGACGGCAGAATCGAGCTCACCTGCCGCAAGCTGCTGCACGGCGTTTCTGCCTCGATCATGTTGCGCGAAGGCAGCTGTAGGGACACCTGCCAGACAGACGGAAAGAAGAAACGACTTACTCATCGCGACAGGCCTCCTGCACGGTTGACGACTCGGACAAGACCTCAACCGAGCCAATGCCAAGGTTCAAGAAGAACCTACACCAAAGTTCCAGGCAAGAAGGAATCGTCGCGAGAGAGCGCCGCGGAACTCGAAAACCGCATCGCTCGTGGAGTGGCCGTGAAGTGAGTCTACGACGCTGGTCCTCGAACGTCCTCGCAGTCACTCACAGCGTGCGCGATCACCTCAGTCTCGCGCCGCTCGACCGACGAAACACGCAATAGTCACTGGCAAGCCGCCGTCGAGGCACTGCAGCCGAGTGTCGCATCTCCCAAGCCTGCCCCCACCGCACGCAACTAGCCTGCCCCACGGCGAACTCCTCGCTCTCGGCAGCTTCAAGTCGTCGGGACGGCCTTCTCGCACCACGCTCGAGATCGCGCAGTGGAATCTCAGCCGGAATCGACGCTAAACTGACCCACCTGCCGCAGCGTTGGTGAAGCAGCGATGCGTCGAAAGTAGAAAGCGAGAAAACAAGAGTCCTGAAAGCAAGAGAATCGCGATATGGCAAAGATCGAAGGGCAGACCAACGTCCTCTCCAGCCGTTTCGGCGCCGGGAGCGTCGACGGCCTCGGCAACGAAGTCGGCACTTTCGTCGTCGCAACGATGGACGTCCCGTGGGATCTCGCGCGCGAACGCATCGGTGGTACGCCGGCAGAGGTTCTCCTAGCCGATTCGATGGAATTCGACGTCGTCGACGCCCAAGTGGCATCGGCACCCGACTGCGACACCGTAGTCGCTGTGGGGGGTGGTCGCGCCATCGATTTGGGCAAGTACTTCGCTTGGAAGCGTGGCTGCCGCCTCGTCAGCGTGCCGACGATCCTGAGCGTTGACGCCTTCGTGACCCCAGCTGCGGGTCTGCGGCGCGATCGTCGCGTCGAGTACGTCGGCACTGCCAGCCCAGATCCGCTGGTGATTGATTACGACCTTCTGCGCACGGCCCCGCCGGCACTCAACATAGCGGGGGTCGGCGACCTCCTCTCCATCCATACCGCAGCGTTCGATTGGGAGATCGCAGAAAAGTCCGGGGTCAGCGAGTATGAGTTCTCGGCACAAGCCGTGCAGGATGCGCGCGCAATTCTGACGCGCATTGAAGCCCAAGCCGACGAAATCCGAGTCGTCAGCGACGCTGGGCTGCGCACGATCGTCGAAGAGTACATGCAGCTCAATACGATTTGCTTACCTCGTGATCACTACCGCGTCGAAGAAGGCTCCGAGCACTTTCTCTTTTACGCTCTCGAAGAAGCTTTGGGCATCCCGTTCGTGCACGGCTTCATCATCGGCATGGGTGTCGCAATCATGAGTCGACTGCAAAACAATCATCCCGACGAAGTGATCCAGCTCATGCAGCGCCTCGAGTTGCCGTTTCAGCCGGTCGACATGGAGCTGGCCCGAGAGCCAGTGATCGAAGCACTCATGTCGCTCCAGGAGTTCGTCACTGAACGGAAGCTTTGGTACAGCGTCATCAACGAAAAGCCCATCGACCGTGCGCTCGCCGAGGAGCTCATCGACGGACTCCAGTTCGCGAACTGATCACCGGGCTGCTTCCAAGAGTGTTTCCCTGCCGCGCAACCGTCAGCGAGCCATCTTCGTTTCCTTTGTTTCCTCTGTTCAATGCTCAGAAATCTTGAACATAAGGAAACGAAGGTAACGAAGAAAGACAGCGATGGACGCGGGAATCCCTCGCAAGGACCGGAAGACAACGCGAGGACGATACTGACGTCGCGAATCGCTCGGCAATCACGTCGTACCAGACGCACCCCACCGACTGTCCGCCACTGGGGCTCTGCCCATCACCGCGGTGCCTGAACGAGAGAACGAAATTCGGCCCAGTCGAGCGCGATTTGGCGCAAGAGATCGATGTACGAACGACGGAGCTCACGGTGATCTCGCTGGATCGGAATCAACTCTGCCAGCGAGATGTCGCCGGCGTCATATTGCGCGGTTGCGGCTTCTAGTACCGTCTGCGACTGCGGCGTCAATTCGTCGCGATACAGCTGGACGGTTTCCAGTGCTTGTGTCAATTTCCAATAGATCGTCTGCACGGATGCTGAAAGGCTCCTACTCGCTGCCCGATGCCTCGCTTCGGCTTCTAACACCTCAGCGTGTGCGCGTCTCAGCGCTCCCGCGCGGCGATCGAACAGCGGCACGGGAACCGACACGCCGACATCGAACGCGTCATCATCGGTCTGTTCGATACGTCGATAAAAGAAACTCACGTCCACGTCCGGTATGCGCTCCGCCTTCTCCCTCAAAATCGCCGCTTGCAACTCGGCGACCGCCGCAGCTTCGGCTCGCAAGATAGGGCTCGTCTCCAGCGCCTCGAGGACCGAACTGAGCTCCGGAAGCGCCAGTGTTGATTCAAGATCGCCCACAAGCTCGATCTGATCGCGCCCGTCGAGCCCGAGCGCACCACGAAGCTCGACGAGCGCTCGGCGCTGCTGCACTTCTGCAGCACGCAACGAAATGCGAGCGCGGACACCTTCAAGCTCAGCGCGAGCCCGTTCTGCTGCGGTCGCATCGCCGGCAGCAACCCTCGCCGCCGCGATCCGCGCCGCCGATTCGGCGCCTGCGAGCATCTCGCGCTCGATCACCTGAGTCGCTCGCGCAAAGAGCGCGGCTGCAAAAGCGCCACGCACCCTGCGCTCCACCACCCGCCTCTGCGCCTCGAGCTCCGTCAACAGCCGCTGTTCACGCGCCGACTCGACCTCGACCGCGCGCCGCAAGCGCCCTCCGATGGGCACCGGTTGCGTCACACCGAACAGGTACTCCGCGTCGCCAGTCGTCTTGCCATGAAACGGCGCTGACTCGATCGCAGCTGAAAGCGCTGGGTTCGGTAACGCCCCCGATTGAAGTTTTCGTCCCAGAGCAGCTTCAACCCGTGCTCGCGAGACCGCGAGCTCCGGGTGGCTTGCGAGCGCGAACCGAACAGCGGCATCCACCGACAGTGGCTCTGGAACCCCTGCTGGCTCGGTCGCGCCCTCCGCAATGGAGGTTGACTGCTCGCCCGCCTCCGGCAGCAGGTCACTCGGCACCGGCGCGGTGGTTTCTTGGGCAAGCTCGTCGCCACCTCGTGGGAAGGTCGACGAAAGCGAGCAACCTGCCAGCACTCCACAGATTGCTGCACTCAGGAACCCGGCCAAAGAAGTACCTTGTCTACTCACAGGGATCCCCTTCATTCACTGTCTGTGTGCCGAATCGAAGAAAGAGCGCTGGAACGACGATCATGTTCAGCGCGGTGGCGCTGATGAGGCCATAGAGGATGACCGTCGCCATCGGCGTCTGAATCTCGTTTCCCGGCTTGTCGCCGCCGACGACAAGCGGCACCAGCGCCAAAGCGGTGCCGAGCGCGGTCATGAGAATGGGCAACAGTCGCTCCACAGATCCGCGGACGACTGCAGTTCGAAAGTCGTCGACACCCTCCTCGGCTTGTAAGTGCCGTATGTGGGAGACGAGCATGATGCCGTTACGAGTTGCGATGCCGAAGACGGTGATGAATCCGATGATCGAAGCGACCGAGAGAACCCCCCCACTCATGTACACACCGCCCACGGCACCGATGAGTGCGAGCGGTAGGTTCGCCATGACGAAAAAAGCATCTTTCACGGAACCGAACGCGAGCTGGAGCAAGAAACCGATCCCAATCACAACGACGATCCCGAGCACAAGGAGGACACGACTCGCCTCCTCCGCGCTCTCGAATTGACCGCCGTATTCAACGCGGTAGCCAGGCTCGCCGTTCACCAGCGGATCGATGCGCTGCCTGATGGCGTGGACGACCGAGGTAATGTCACGCCCCGCAACGTTCGCTTGCACGACGATCTTGCGCTCGACGTCTTCGCGACTAATAGCGTTCGGCCCCTTGCCTTTGTGGATGGTCGCTAGAGCACTCAACGGAACGCTCGCTCCCGACGGCACATCGACGCGTAGCACCCCGAGGCGGTCCGTTGTCCACTCCTGTTCGGCTTCGATTTTGACAACGACATCGAAAGTCGCACGCCCTTCCAGGAACTTGGAGACCTCAACTCCTTGCACCGCGGCTTCGAGTGCGTGAGAGACTTCACTGACGGAGACACCGTGGCGAGCGAGAGCGTCACGACGGTAGCGCACGGAGAGAACTGGAATGTCACTTTGTTGCTCGACCGAGAGGTCAACGACACCTCGCTCAGATTCCATTTCCATGCGTACTCGCTCTGCAAGCCGGCGAAGCTTGTAGAGATCCGGGCCGAAAATCTTCACCGCCAAATTGGCGCGGGTTCCAGAGAGCATGTGGTCAATACGATGCGAGATCGGCTGGCCGATCGTGATGTTCATCCCCGGAATCTGCGCCAGGTCGCGACGCAAGGCAGCAAGGAACTCCCCCTGAGAACGCTCTTTGAAATCGAGTGACACGTCGATCTCTGAGGAATTGACACCCTGGGCGTGTTCATCGAGCTCAGCACGCCCAGTTCGCCGTGCCGTCGAAGTCACCTCCTCGTGCGCAAGAAGAGCTTCTTCGACGAGGCGCCCGAGCTTGTCGGACTCGGGCAGACTAATCCCGGGCACCGTCACCGCGCTGATCGTGAGCGTGCCCTCGTTGAAATCGGGGAGAAACGCTCGACCGAAGGAGACGAGCGCCGCGACAGAGGTTCCAAAAGCGACCAAGATCGGCGTCGTGACGACAAGAGGATGCCTCAAAACCCAAACGAGCCCCGACTCGTACAGTCGCTTGACGCCGCGTGCAAGCCGTGGCTCATGCGGGGCGCGGACGCCTCGGCTTCGCGGCAGCAGCAGCAGGCAAAGCGCCGGAGTCACGGTCAGAGCTACGACGAGCGACGCGAAGAGAGAAACGACGTACGCAGTTCCAAGTGGTTTGAGAAGCCGCCCCTCGATACCTGGAAGAAAAAACACAGGCACGAAGACGAGCATGACGATGAGCGTGGCGAACGCGATCGATTTGCGGATCTCCTTACTGGCCTCGAAGACGACTCCAAGGTTGCCGCGACGCTCCGCTTCGGGGCGCGCCAGGTTTTCTCTCAATCTCCGAATGACGTTTTCCACATCGATGACGGCATCGTCCACAAGCGCACCGATCGCGATCGCCATACCGCCCAGCGTCATCGTATTGATCGTCGCCCCGAACGCCTTCAGCGTCAGCACTGCGGCGACGAGGGAGAGCGGAATCGCAGTGAGCGTGATGACCGTTGCCCTGACGCTCGCCAAGAACAGAAACATGATCAACACAACCAAGATGCCTCCATCGCGTAGCGCGTGGAGTACGTTCCGCACAGCAATCGAGATGAATCCTGCCTGACGAAAAAGGTCGCGTTCGATAGAAACGCCATCAGGAAGCGACGCGTCGACCTGATCGAGCACGCGGTCGATCTCTCGTGTCAACTCGAGCGTGTTCGCCCCAGGCTGTTTCTGAACGGAGACCACAACCGCCTTCTGCCCGCGCACGCTTCCTTCACCACGCTTGGGCGCGGGGCCAATCACGACGTCGCCGAGGTGGCGTACAAGCACCGAGACTTCATCCCGCGTGGAAACGACGACGTCTCCGATGTCTCGAAGATCAGAAAACCTCCCACGCCCCGACACGATGTACTCCGATCCGGCGGTATTCACGAAGCCCGCTGACGTGTTCTCGTTGTCCTTCTTCACCGCGGCGACGACGTCGGCGAGGGTTACGCCGTAACTCGTGAGCCCTTCCGGTCGCAGCAGAATCTGGTACTGCTTCACATCGCCGCCGATAACGACGACCTGCGACACGCCGGGGATCGACAGGAGTCGCCGTCGCAACGACGTGTCAGCATAGGTTCTCAGATCGAGAGGAGTCTGCACGTCCGATGTGAGTCCAAGAAAAAGAATCTCGCCCATGATCGACGAGATGGGGGCGAGCATCGTCGTGACGCCCTCCGGCAGGTCTGGCACCACGAGCGAAAGCCTCTCGTTGACCACCCGACGCGCCTGCGCTTGCTCTTCGCCCCACTCGAACTCGACCCAAATCACTGCAATCCCAGCGGCGGTTGACGAACGGACGCGGCGAACGCCCGCCGCGCCATTCAGAGCGGCTTCGAGCGGAAACGTCACTTGCGTCTCCATGTCCGTCGGCGCCATCCCATGACCATCGCAGACGATCGTCACTGTCGGCGCTGTAAGATCAGGGAACACATCGACCGGAAGCCGCAGCGCGGTGTAGATACCGTAGCTGGTCACCAAGAGCGCGGAGACGAGAAGGAGCGCTCGATTGTGGAGAGACCAACGAATCAGGTAATCGACCATCGAGTCTCCCTCTAGTGCGTATGCCCATGAGCTGGGATCGAGGTCGCAAGCGACGCTAAGCGAATCGTCCACGCATCGGTTGTCGCGACGCGCTCTCCTGGTGCCACCCCGTCAAGAACTTCGACGAATGCACCATCTCGCACACCAAGCGTCAGGTCCCGCTTCTCGAACCTCTCGCCGGAGAGCTGCACGAAAGCGCAGTACTTTCCGTCTTCGTCGACGAGGGCTGACTCGGGTATCGCGAGCGTCTCGCGCGGCGGGGCGACCTCCACGAAAACGCTCACTGACATGCCAACGCGTAGCAGTCCGTCACGATTCTCGACCTCGTAGACGAACGGCACCGCACGCGACGGTTCTTCAACCTCGAGGCCGGAGTAGACGAGAGTCAGGGGCCGTCGCAGGACGTCGCCCGTCGCCGCTGACCCGAGCTCGACATAGGCAGCAGGGTTGGCGAGCCCTGAAGCCTCGTGCTGTGCGATCCTCGCTTCGATGGCAACCGTTGACGCGTCGAGAACGACGAAAAGCGACTCAGCGCCGGTGACGCGCTCGCCGGGCGCCGTACCCACCTGGATCACCGTGCCCGAAATCGGTGCCGTCAAGGCAATCGGCGCGAGACCTGAGCTACCGCTGCCCCGGTCAGACCGATAGGACTCGGTGTACGCACGCGCACTCTCGTAGCTCTTCTTGATCGCGGTGGCCGCTTCAAGGGCGGTTCTCGCGGCGTCGACGTCGAACCGCGCCTGCTCGAGCTCACGAGCAGACTTCGCGTCCACCTTTTCAAGTCGTTCGATGCGCGCGGCGACGGTCTGCGCCTGCTTGAGTGCTTGTGCTGCGCGTAGCTCCTCGGCCTCAGCCTCGGCAAGCTTGACAGCGAGTGACAAGAGCTCCGCGCTAGGAATCGTCGGCTCGACGAGCGCAAGGATTTCACCCGCGCCGACAACACGTCCTCGGCGAGGAAATTCTCCTTCTGGGGGCGGCACGACCCGACCGGCAACCGGTGAGGCCACAGCCACGCGCTGCCCCGCTTTTGCCCTGACGTACGCGGGGAAACTGCGCCGCGCACTGAGTTGTCTCGTCGTCGCCACGTCGGTCAGCATGGCGAGCTTCCACTGTTGCTCTTTGAGAAAGGAGATTCCATCCGGCTCCGGCGGCGCAGGTGCCTTCTCGGCAGCGCCATCGCTGGCGTAGACCGTCACATCTGGCAATTCGAAACGCACCGATTCGCCGACCTTCTTAGAGACCACGAGCGCCGCTTTCCACACGCCCGCAACGGGAAAAACCAGGGTCGGGAGATAGACTCCGTCACGGGCTGGCCGCTCTTCGACATGCTCGAAACGACCGCCGCCCGGACCATCGAGTGAAAAAACGATCTTCCCCTCGCGCCGCGGCTCACCACTCGTCAGGTCGGAGAGATGCGTGACGAAACGCACGTTCTTGTTGGCAACGGGATATCTGTACTCGACGAATGCTTCGAGTCCGCCCTCCCACAACGTCACTTGGACGGTGTGCGGCTCAGGATGATCGTGGCCGTGGCCGCCGGAACCATCCGCGCCGTGGCTATGACCACCGTGACTGTGGACGCTGGATTCGTGGCGGTTGCACGCCACGAGGCAAATCCCAACGCAAAACAGCGCCACCTCTGCACTCATTGACTTCTTGGTCTTCATGCGAAGTGCACTCCGCTAACAGCTCGCGTCAAAACGCGACTGAACGCCGAGTGGAGAAGCAGCACACAAAGACGGGCACCTGTCGCGTGAGTCCAGACGAAGGCTGGATCGTTAGCGTCTAGATCGACGCTATTCACCGCCCAGAATCGGGCGCCATCACACTTCGGCGGGCCGTGAACACAGACATTCTCCGGAGGCGACGAATCAGTCGCAAAACACCGAGGAAGAAAGCTGCTGAACCGGAGGCGCCCGCGGCGCAGCTGGGACGTGAACGAAACGCTGCGGGGGGTCGTGCGACGAGGTCGGGACCTCGGAGGCTACGGGCTCGAGGCTCGTGCCGACTATGCGATGCGGCTGCAGAAAGGCGGCGAGATCGAGAGCCTGCAAGTCGATCGAAGTGTCTTTAAACGAAGGGTGGTGATGGACGATCGATTCTCCCGAACTCAGCGGCTCGATCGCGCTGAGGACCAAAAGGCTCCCCCCGCCGAACTCGCTCTCGTCGACCACTTCGGTGTGAAGCCCACCGTGACCGATGGAAACGGCGTGGTGGTGGTGATCATCGTCATCGTGGTGGTCGTGATGATCATGCGCAGCGGGCTGTCCGTGGGCATGAGACAATTGGCCGTCGACTGGACGCCGATGGTGAGCATGGCCGTGCCCGTCCGAATGCGAGTGAGGCACCCACCCAAGGACATGATCGTGAGGCGACGCGAGCATGTGAAGCGGCATCCAAAAGCAATAGACACCGCTAAAAACGAACGCGAGCAGGGCCGCCGCGACTCGTTCGTTGCGCTCCTGTGAGGACACGACCTGCGGGCGATTCTTCACACGTGACATGGTAGCGGCGAGTCTACCATGTTCTTCCTTGCCATCGAAAGGTTCTTCGGTGCGGTGGCGGTAACGCTTCCCCGACGCTGCACAAGCCCCAGGACGCAGCCTCCTCCAGCTACTCGGTCAACATCTGAACCACATCGACGAGCACACCGCCTGGGAGGCGGCAAATAAAGTGACGCTGCCCCCACGACTCGTCAGCGAGGGGAACAACGACGTCAAGCCGACCCTTTTTCTCCTCCCACATTGCTGCTACGTCGTTTGAATCCATGGTGACGAACGCGCCGCGGACAGAGGCTTGATACCCCTCTGGGACACTTTCATGATCGAAGCGCACAAGCCCCACCTGGCACCCACCTGACGCGCTCGCCAAGTGCATGTACCAGTCCGACTCGAACACCGGCTGCAAATCGAACAGTTCGGCGAACGCGGCAGCGGTGTCACGAGGCGAGTCGACGGCGACAACTGGATAAAGGGCAGTGATCGAGGACGGCATAGATGGTGATTCCTCACAGACGGTGCGAACAAGGTTGGGTAATCGCCAACGATTCGACGTCGCCGCTCGCAGCGGAGATCGGTGCGTCTTCTTGAAGCTGCACGATCTCAAGACGATCGCGGTCCTTCAAGTACACAAGCCATCTTGCGTCGGGGGACAACACGACAGAATCGATGCGGCGCCGGGCTTCTGACCAGAGAACCCGTGCTTCGGGTAGAGAGTAGATGACGGTCGCAAAGAGGCGCGACCCGGAAGCTGAAAACTCCACAACCAGAGTCTTGTCGGCGTCAAAACGAAGACGCTCGACGCGCCAAAACGCTCGCAGGCCCCAGGGCACTTCCAACATATTGACCGGTGCCTCGTGCGGATGATGCAAGGCGGTGACGTGAACGACGCCTCGTCTGCGCTCACCTCGTGCCAGCAGATTCTGATCGGCATCAAGCGCAAAGACATCCAACTCAGAAAGCTGAGCGTCACCAGCGCCGAAGTCGCCCAGAGCCGGCACGTCCGTTTTGACCGCACCGCTGTCGCGATCAAGAATGAGCCCCAACCCCGGCAGCGCTGCAAGCAGGAGGCAATTCTCCCCTTCCCATGCCAGCGGCGTGACGATGGAGCGATGGCGTTGATCCTCCGATAGCGGCACCAATGCCTCCCATTGCCTTCGTCCGGCAAGGTCAACGCTGCGGGTACGTGTGTGCGGTACGGCGTCCCGGGCCGTCCGCACGTCGACTCCATCCACTTCGTCCTTCCCAGCGTCCTTGCCGTCGCCGGCAATGAAGACGAGCGCGCTCTCAGCGTCGAAAACCCGAATCACTGGAGCTTCCGCGGCGGTCCACCCTGGAGTAGGTCCTGCTCCACCCGGCCAGAATTTGGCGTTGAAGCGCAGCCCCCGCGCCCTGACTTGTCGCTCGAGTTGGGGAAATCTTCTCAGTGTATCCGCCGACAACGTTTGCGCCTCGGCGCTTGAAAACGCGGGGTCGTGGTCTCTGGTGACGACGATGGCACGTGCTGCGGTCTCGTCCCCTTCGGCGGTGAGCCAACCAACGCAGGCTTGAGTCGCATCGTCGGCGACAAAAACCTCGCCGTCGAAAACCGGCAAATCGACGGCGACGCTCACGCTCGGCGAACCGGGAGAGTCTCCACCGAGTAGTGCCATCGGGATCGTTACGGGCAGAAGAACCGTGTCCGCGGCAGTGCTGGCAAGAAACGTCGGCGAGCATGAAGAAAACTGCCTCGCCTCGTGCGTCCCGATGAGCTGCCACGCCAGCTCCACCGTACGGGTCCGGATAGGTAAGAAGACTCTGGACCGTTCCGCAGCTCGCCAGCAGCGCTAGCGACAACCACGCGGTAAGGAGACGCGAACGCCACGCGAGACCACTCCACCATTCACCGCGCCGCAGTCGACGAGCCCCTTTGCGAGCGAACTGGTGCCGACCCGGCCGCGGCAGCAACGGAGCTCCTACGGCAGAGGGTCCCTTGCTGATACGCACATCGAAGACGACAACCATCGCAGGTCTCGCTCGAGCCTAGGTTTCGAGAAACCATACCAGATCCCGGCCGTAGGAGACAGGGCACGCAGACCTGAAAGATACGGCCGCGATCTGCGGGCCGTTTCTTTCAACCGTAGTGTGAAAGGAGTGCACCGTCTTGCGGTTGAGGTCACTGGATCTGGAGGCGTGGTCGTGCGCGCTTGACTACAAGTCAAAAAATTTCCGACGCGCTCGATTGCCTGCTGACGAGCGATCGCCACCGACGAGGAGAATCTGCGAAATGCTGACTCAACCACAAACGAGGCGCGTTGTCATAGCTGGCGGTACCGGATTTCTCGGCATGAATCTTGCTCGCCATCTCACGCGTTGCCGCTGGCACGTGACGCTGATTTCGCGCCATGCTCCTCGCCAGACTGGTCCGTGGATGCACGTGGCGTGGGACGGTTGCCGGCTGGGCGATTGGGCCGAGCACCTTGACGGCACCGCAGCTCTCGTCAACCTGGCAGGTCGTTCGGTCGACTGCGTCAAGACGTCTGAGCACTGCGACGAAATTCTGCGCTCGCGTGTCGAATCGACGCGAGTGCTCGGAGAAGCACTACGGCGCACACGTACGCCGCCACCCGTGTGGGTGCAGATGTCGACCGCGCATCGTTACGGCGATCCACCACGAATCGTGTGCGACGAGGATGCGGCGTTCGGTTATGGCTTGGCCCCATTCGTCGGCGCCGAGTGGGAAGCAGCTTACGACCGCGCCGTGCTTCCCGGCATGCGCCGAGTGATTCTACGCACCAGCTTTGTTCTCGGGCAAAGCGGCGGCGCCTTACCGCGCCTCGCCCGGCTGGCACGCTGGGGTCTTGGCGGCAAAGCAGGGCACGGACGCCAAGGTATCAGTTGGATCCACGAGGAAGACATGAACCGCCTCTTCGAACGCGCCATCGCCGACGACAGCATGCGCGGTGCATACATCGCAACGGCACCCAATCCCGTATCGAACGCCGAGTTCATGCGTCACCTGCGGCGAGCTCTCGGCAGACCGATCGGACTGCCCGCGCCACGTTGGCTGGTACGGGTCAGCGCGCCGCTCTTTTTGCGCACGGACCCGGAATTGGCTCTGTGCGGACGCTACTGCGTCTCGACGCGACTGCGCGAGGAAGGGTTCACGTTCGTCTTTCCTGAAATCTCGTCGGCACTTCGAAACCTTTTAGGGCATGGATCCCAAAGCGAAAAGACACCTCGGTGTAAGCCAGCAAGGTCGCCCGCAAACGCAGCACGCGATCAGATCGATCCTGCTCAAGAGCGTCGCGCGAGCGATGCCGAAAATGCTGCGTAGCAACGCTGGAGCCCATTGCGCCACTCTTCGCTGCGGCGTGGCGGCGACAAACCCTGGCGCGTAGCGAGCTGACGGACGATAATTCTGATGAGAAACGACCGCTAAGCGCTTTGCCGACCGTCGTCGATTCAGGTGAAAACGTTGCCTCAGAAAGACCCACCGCGAACAGATAGCGAGCACTCCACGCGGGACACGCACCAGAGCGACCGCAGGGCGAGCGAGGCTGGGGTAGCGCAAACGAGTTCTCCTGCGGACATCGAGGCCGACGGTCTTGCTGGCGACGCGACTTCCGGGTCACGGGCCCGGAAACTGGAGCGACCTTCGTGGCAACGCGCGCTGCTCCTCGCCGCCGGCTCATTGGCACTGACGCTTGGCGTGCTGGGAATCTTTCTTCCCCTGCTTCCGACGACCCCACTCGTCCTGCTCGCAGGGTTTTGTTTCGCCCGCGGCTCGCGGCGCGCTCACTCTTGGCTTCGGGATCACCGCCTCTTCGGGCGCATCGTGCGCGAGTGGGAGGAGCACCGGCGCATCCCGGAGCGTGCCAAATGGATTGGCATCGCGCTGGTCTTCGCTGCGTTTTCGTTGAGTGTCCTTTTCCTGCCGAACTGCGTCTACGGTTACGTAACGCTGTTCGTGCTCGGGTCGGGATTGGTCATCTTCCTCGCCGCGCTGCCAACGGTTCCGCGCTCTGAGGGTGCGCGGCATTGACGTATCGAGGGGTCCGACGAGACCCCACAGTCGATCGCCCCTCACACGACCCCGCCGCTCCTGGCGCCAGTTTCGGAAGCGCGCGACATGCTCGAGGCGATACAATCGCTCCACGCGTCTGGTCAACTGAGCACCTCGTCCGACGATCCTCCGCAGGTAGGGTAATGATCCGTTCAAGCGCTCTCATCCTCAGCCTTGTCGCCAGCACCTACACCGTCACCGCGACCGAGAACGAGTGGCCACAGTTCCGCGGCGCAGCCAGCAACAATCTGCCGGCGCACGCGGAGCTCCCGAGACGCTGGGGCGTGGAGAGCGTCGTTTGGAAGACAGCGATCCCCGGCCATGGCTGGTCGTCGCCGATCGTTTGGGGGAGCAAAGTGTTCGTCACCAGCGCCGTGGAGGAGGAAGCGCCGACGCTGTCGGAGCGCCGGCTGAGAGGCGGAGTGTACCGCTGGGAAGTTCACTGCCTCAACCTCGACAGCGGCAAGATCCTCTGGACCAAGGCCGCCGTCCATGGTGCACCGCGGATCGTGACACACAAGGACAACACTTACGCCTCCGAAACGCCGGTCACCGATGGCGATCGCGTCTACGCTTACTTCGGTATGACCGGCCTCTTCGCTTACGATTTCGACGGCGATCTCGTCTGGAAAAAAGACCTTGGCGCTTACTCGATGCAAAGAGACTGGGGCACCTCAAGCTCGCCTCTCCTGCACGCTGGCCGACTCTATTTGCAAATCGACTCGGAGGAGAAGTCGTTTCTCGTCGCGCTCGACCCGAAGAGCGGCGATGAGATTTGGCGTGTCGACCGCGATGAAGGTTCCAACTGGTGCACGCCGATGATCTGGAAGAACAAGGAACGAACTGAGCTCGTCACGAACGGACGCACGGCACGCTCGTACGATCCCAAGTCGGGAAAGCTGCTCTGGGCACTTCGCCTCGGAGGCCGCTGTTCCTCTTCACCGACAGGTGACGAGAACACTCTCTACCTCGGCTCGGAACGTCGCGCCGACGGTGGCGAGCTCTTCGCGGTGAAGGCCGGAGCGAACGGGGATATCACGCCGGCCGATGGCGACAAGACCAGCGCGGGCGTCCTTTGGTCGCGCGCTAACGCAGGCCCGCCGATGGCATCACCGCTAGTCTATCGCGGTCAAGTGTACGTCGTGCAGCGGCGCAGCGGGATCGTTGCCGCCTATGATGCAAAAACAGGTGAAGAGTCGTTCAAGGCACGCCTCGAGGGTACGCGCGCGCTTTGGGCGACGCCCTGGGCTTACGGCGGTGAAGTCTTTTGTCTCGGTGACACTGGCACGACGCACGTTTTGGCCCCGGGGCCGAACTTTCGCATCACCGCGACAAACTCGCTGGAAGGTCAATTCTGGGCGTCACCGGCGATGGCTCATGGAGCGCTGATTCTTCGCGATGTGGATCACCTCTACTGTATTCGACGGGATCGGGACGATCGCTAAAACGCATCGCGCGAACCACTACCGTCGAGAGTCACCTTCCGGCGGGGTCAGCATCTTTTGCAGCAAATGGACATCGAGGAGCTGACCGAACTTCCGGCCGACTTCTCTCATAACGCCGATGCGCCGAAACCCCAAAGATTCATTGAGGTGGAGGCTGACGTCGTTTCCCTCGGCGATGCGGGCGATGACGGTGTGGAGTCCAACGCGCCGCCCTTCTTCCAGGATCGCCTCTTTCAAACAGCGGCCGATCCCCTGACCGCGAAACGCCGCGTCGATGTAGATCGATGTTTCTACGGTACCGCTGTACGCGAGTTTCTCCGACCATTTACTGAGTGCTGTCCAGCCGACAACGGCGCCGTCCCTCTCCGCCACCATGACGGGATGCTGGGCGTCATGCGCCCTGAACCAGTCGAGCTGCTCTTGCTCGGTCTTCGGTTGAGTGTCAAACGTAGCGGTCGTCGTCTCGACGGCTTGATTGTAGATCGCCGTCATCGCTTGCACGTCGCGCTCCGCAGCGTGCCGGATAGTGATGTCACACGCGCCTTCGTGCAGTCGTGTCATGAGGCGATCCTCGAGCCCTGCGTTTTCGGTGTCTTGCGACAGGCACCGTCGGAATACGACGATGGATGGCTACAATTCTAACTCGAAGTAGGGTATCGACCGTCCTGGAATGCTCGAGGGAATGCGCCGCAGGAGTGGCACGTCGAGCGCGACGTAGAAGCCCTCTGCGTTCGGGTCACTCTGAATCGCCAAACGTTGGTACTTTTTCTGGCTGGCAAGATCGATCGCATGCGCGAAAAGGGAGCGACCATGCCCTCGACGGAGCTCGGCGGGGTCGACGAAGAGATGCTCGAGCTCCATCACTGCAGTGGACTTCGGGACGAGGGCGTAGTAGCCGATGAGCCGACCCTTCGATTCGAGCACGTGGACAGAGCGGAGTCGGATGTCGGCCGGCACAAGCGTGAGCTCCTCCGCGAACACCTGCATCTGCTCCGCAGAGTATCCCCAGTGAGCTTTGGACCGGATCCCGAGCTCGCTGATCGCGTTGGCCTCGGCCGGAATCGCAGGGCGAATCATCGGAAGTGCCTCGCCTTTCGCATACGCCTACTTCTGTGCCTGCCTCGCCGGCGAGCTCCAGTTCTTCGGCACTTCCTCGCGACCGACCTGGCTCGCCAAGAGCGCTTCAAGCTCCCTGACAATCTCCGGCATCCCTTCGTAGAGATCGTTCGTTTCGTAAGGATCTGCCTCGAGATTATAAAGCTGCCCGGGCGCCCCTTGGACAGCTCTTCGACCACGCGGCCGCGGCCAACCGCCGGAGCTTTTCGTGCCACGGATGAGCTTCCACTTGCCACGGCGGATCGCGTAGGTCGCGTAAGATGACTGCGTGACAAGCATCTCACGCGTCGGCTTCGCCTTGTCGTCAAGAATCACCGAAAGCATACTCACGGCGTCTTCGGCTTCGCCGTCCTCGAGCTCCTCGCCGACGAGCTCCGCGCACGTCGGCATGAAGTCTAGGAGGGAACAAAACGCGTCGCGCACTTGACCACCTCGCAAACGACGCGGCCAGGTGACGATGAACGGCACTCGATGGCCTCCCTCCCAGTTGTGGGCCTTGAAGCCGCGAAAGTTGCCGCTCGTCTTGTGACCGAACGTCTCGTAGACCGGCCCCAGTTCGTCCGCACGCGTCTTACCGTTCTCGTCGACGACAAGGTCGCCTGGCAAACCGCCGTTATCGCTTGTGACAATAAGTAACGTATCCTCGTACTTGCCAGTGCGCTTGAGCGCATCGACAATTTGCCCCACCATCCAGTCGACCAGCCAGACAAGATCGCCACGAGCTCCCGCTCTGCTCTTGTCGCGCGCGAACTCCGGCACGACCTCACGACGGCAAGGCTCGTGTGGTGCCGACGGACACACGTAGAGAAAAAATGGCTGATCCGACGCTGCCTGCCTTTCGATGTATGCGACAGCTTTGGCAGCGAAGGCAGGGTCTGCGCCCTTGTGCTGCCAGTCGGGTGCACTCATCCCGAGGCCTTCACGGTAGACAGGCGTGCTGGTCGCGCGGTCGTTCTCAATGAAACAAAACGGACTGTTGGCGGTCGAGCAGCCCGCCGTGCCAAAGAAGTAGTCAAAGCCGGCGGCGGTCGGGCCACCACGCATCGGCTGGTCGAAGGCAATGCGCTGAGCAAACTCGCGATCGACCCGAATCCTGTGGGCATTCAGCAAGATCGGAAACTCGAAGCTATCGTCGTCTTTGAGTCGCCACCCCACCCCGAGATGCCACTTGCCGAAAGCTGCGGTCGCGTAGCCGCTGCGTCTCAAGAGTCCTGCCACTGTCAGCCGATCTTTCTCGATCAGCGGTCCGTTGTAGCCGCCACAAACCCCGTGCCGCATCGGCGTGCGCCAGGCATAGCGTCCAGTCAGAACGCCGTAACGCGTCGGTGTGCAAACGGCAAACGGCGTATGAGCGTCGGTAAAACGAACACCCTCTTGCGCCAGTCGATCCATGTGCGGTGTCGGAATCTTTGAGTCCGGGTTGTAGCAGCCCACGTCGCCGTAGCCCATGTCGTCTGCCATGATGAAGACGATGTTCGGTCTGGCGACCGCGTCGCGTGCACGGACCGATGGACTCGCGAGCGTCGCGAGCAAAACCAACACAAGCGTGGCGCCGAGACGTCCGAGAAGAAAAGCGCAGCAATTCACCAAAAAGATCCTCACGATTCGAGGTGTCACAGTGGCTGAGGACGGGGAATTACGCCGCCATCGTCCGCACCGCGTCGCCCGCTTTCAAGTCGCGCGTCCTCCTGAAACGGCTCGCCCAGACGTGCGGTCAGCCGTGACCCCGGTCACAGAACCGCCGTTGTGCCACCCATAGGGTGGCTCGCTGTGGTGTCTCCGATCAAGTCTTTCACGTCGGATGGTGAACATTCAATGCGGAAAATCCCAACACACTCACCGTGGCTCTCGCACCTCAAGCCTGCTCTCTCTGCACTCTCTCTCGTGGCAGCCATGTCATGCGCTGCGGTGGTGTGCGAAGATGACGCTCTGTCGCCACTCTCAAGTCGACTCGGACTCGGCCTGCCCAGCTTGAGCCTCCCGTCGTCGGTCTTCGCTGCGGAGACTGACGAACCGACCGACGAACTCAGCGACGACACATCTCGCGAGTACCTCTGGCCTGGATTTCTGACTGGACTGCGAGGCGGATTCGAGGAGGCTCCCCGCCCGATAGGCTCGCCCCTCTACTTCGAAGATCCGTACATCAACTCGGATCTGCGTCCGCTTCTTCTCTACCACGAGTTTCCTAAAGACAGCCTTCTCGGTGGCGGCGACTTGACGGCACTGGCGGTCCAAGCTCGATTGGCGCTCCTGGAACGGCTTCAGTTCATCGCCACAGCTGACGGGCACACCGACCTCGAAGCGGTCGCTATTCCAGAAGGCGAGGGTTACAACGACGTCGCCTTGGGCCTCAAGGGCGCCGTGTACGTCGATCCTGAAACTCTCTCGATCGTCTCAACCGGTATGCGGTGGAGATTGTCCAACGGTTCACGCGATGTCTTTCAGGGAACTGAGGATGAACTCTCTTTCTTCGTCACTGGAGCTCGCGCCTTCGGAAAGCTCCACGTCATGGCGGACATAGTCGGTCGAGTCACGACCCATCACGAAAGAGGCAATGACTCACTGAGCTGGGATGTCAACGTCAGCTATGAAGTCTTTGAGGGTTTCTTCCCTATGGTGGAGTACCACGGCTTCGTCTACCTCAGTAACGGCAGTCGGTTCCCTGTCCGCGACGGCTTGCTCGACTATGGCAACCTGGGCGCATCCGACGTCCGCGGTAGCTCCGCCCACTGGGCCACGCTCGGAGTGCGCTGGAATTTCGTCAAGCATGTCAGCTTTGGCTTCGGCTACGGTTTCTCGCTCCGCCGCGAAGCCAACAACGACATTTTCAAACGCAGGATCACGTCGAACCTGATCTTCACGTTCTGATCAGGCAGCCACGTCCTGTCTATAGCTGGCGAGGCTGTCACCAGCCGTCACTCGGAGGGATGAAACCGACCGACTTTTTACATTTCGCCGGTTGGCCGCGTATCCCGCGCTCTCGTAAGTTTCGGGCGCCGCTCAGGCAAGGCGCAATTCTTTACAAGGAAGACGCCTTTCGCCACACTGTTAGAGGCAGTCGAATGACCGTACTGAGGCGCAGCCTTCAGGACATCGTCGCTTTCGTTTGGACCTGCGATATCTTTCTTCTCGCTAATACGACAGCCACGGCAACGGCAAGAGACACGACGGCGCCACCCGAGATGGACAGAGCATCTGTCGTCAAGGACATGTACGACAGGGCCGACGTAAACACGAACAGAACCGCAAACGAGAATTGCGCAAGCGCGTGTCGCAAGGACAGCTCTTGTCCGGCTATGTGGTAGATCAGCAGGACGAGCACTCCTGGGGATGCCGCCAGAAAAAGTGCGGCCCCCTCGACCCAGACCGCGTTGTTCCACAGTGACGACACTGCGGCAGGTGGCCATGGTTCTTCAGGAAGGTGAATGTGAGTACCAGCCCCTCGGCCACAATGCCGCCGAGCACCGAAGCTGCCAGCTGAACACATGCAATCCCGAAAACGGTTCCACCCGACGAACTGCTCATGGCGACCTCTTCACTTCTGAGCTGTCGAAACGAAACAGCTGCTCTCACTCTTTCCAGTAGGGTCGAGGACTGGCGCGCGCAGCCGTAGGCCGGGAGTGACCGGTCTCCACCCTTTCGGTTGTGGAGTGGGATCCTATTCCGACCGTACTCACGTTTCCAGTCCCCTCCTCATCGGATTGTAATCGAAAACCTGCACCGACCGCGAATTCTGCGGCTCACTACAGGTCACAAAATACGGCTGGTGACACCTTCACCAGTTCTGGGCCGATCTGGAGCGTGAAGAAGCCTGCTTCCCAGCCGAATGACTTTTTCAACCCGGCTACCAGCTCGAACTCAACGGTCGCTCAAGCGCTCGAGCGCGGCACGAATCCTCTGGCGGTGCATCATCAAAGTGGCAAAGTCCATATCATAGTCAGCGGCTTCTCGCGGCATGCCCGTAATGCACTCGGACGCGACGTAAGCGATCGCCTCGTCAACGATCGTTCGAGCCGCTGCATCGCTCTTGGCTTCCGCCAACTCACGGAGCATGACGACTGCGTTGAAGTCTTCGATGCCGTCGCGCATGGCCTGCCAGCGGCGACTCCAGACGATCTTGCGTCCGTCCCAATTGACACCGCCGTAGCTCGGATCGCCGCGAGGCCCCGTGCTGAAGAGATCGTCCTGGCGATAAACCCACCAACCGCCGCCTTCGATTCCCCAGTGGAGCGCAAGCCACGGTTGCGAGCGGAAAAAACCGAGTGGCAGCAGCGTTCGACAGTTGCCCGGTGGGGTGTACATGCTGATGAGGTCGTCGCCACCGGAGCGCATGATGTCGACGACTTCCGGGCCGTGGTATTCAATGACCTCCATACCCGGTTGCCAGACGTCGGTCACCGGTGCCATGTCGCGTAACATTGCCTTGGTGATCGCCCCCCACGGATTGGCGTACACCTGCAGCTTCGGGTCGATCTCCTTGATGTGCTTCGCGCCACGCATAAAGTTCTCATGCGTGCCGCGGAGACCTGTTTCGTCCTCGACGTAAAATGCGAAGTCGCGATAGCCAAGGCCGAACTTCGCCATGTGCGCCATCCACGCCTGCACGTAGTTGCGCTGTGCCTCGAGTTTGAGCTCCTCAGAGATGCGGAGGCCGTCGGGAAACGCGGGCACGGGGACGTGATGTAGTCGGATGACGCCATGCTGCTGCACTTCGCTGAGGAACGCGTCCCACGCGCTCCAGTCCAGCTCGCCGATTAAGTGTCCGCGGGCGTCGACCTTGGCGATAGGTAGTGCCGGAACCCGGTCCCAGAAGGTTTGCAGGTGATCGTTCAGATCGGGGACACTGCTGAAATCGCCGAAGCGATTCTGTGACCAATAGCCGGAGTAGAATCGGCTCTTCTCAGGCAAGCTGACTGGCGACACTTCGAGCCGCACGAGGATCTGGATGGTTGCGGCATCGAGATCCAGCGTTCGAACAGGCCAATTCAGCTCATATGCTCCGGGCGCCAAACTGCGGGTCGAGAGGTTAATCCACAGCTGCCGCGCCTCACCAGGGGCTAGATCCAACAGGTACCCATCGCCCAAGCGCGGTAGGAGATCTGCGACCTGCTCTCCGTCGACGGTCGGTAGCCACAGCACGCGATGAAGTGTCGCGACTTCCGAGACGCTCGGAAGTGTCCCCTCGCCGGCAATCGTCCCTGGATCGACGCGCAGCGTGACAGGCGTGGCTGAGACATTCAAGAGGTTGACGCAGACCGACTCTTTTTCGTTTCCCAACGCCCAAGTATCGATGCGCAGTGGCTCGCCCTGTTCTGGCAGCTCGTCGTGCGGACTGACGTTATCCCACGGGTTGGAGTCTTGCCAACAGACGACCTTCGGCGAGCGTCCGGCCGCGTGCTCGCGTTCGAAAAACGCGGCGACCTGAGCGCCCCGGCGCGCGTCGACGACGCAGCTCTGAGCTGACTCGGCAACCTCGATCTTCCGGGCGAGTGGCTCATCTCGGACGCTGTCGATGCTGCTGAACAAGGCGGAGAATCGAGCCTCCAGCTCGGCAGCTTTGAGGAGAAGCGTCAACTCGGCGTCGTCCAACCGGGCCGACAGATCGCGCAGTCGATTCACGGTCGTCTCGGCGATTCGGCGCAGCGTACCTTCACTCTGAAGCGAGGCGCGAAGATGCTCCGCGCCAAGGCTGCGTCCTGTCGACAAATCGAGCCAGCGAAGCGAAAGCGCGTAGTCTCCTGACGCCAGGGCGAGCCACTCGAGTTCAGTCTTATGCCCCTGCGCACGAAACACCTGCAGCGATCGGTAGCCGCCCGGCGCTGTGACCTCGAGCTCGACTGCTGACTCGTCGGTGGCGCCCGCTGGCAGCGTCACCGGCAGGGAGTTCTTCCCGAAGCGGGGCGCAGCAACCTGACCTGCGAGTCGAACCGTTGGAACGTCCGCTGACGCCTTAGCCTTCACCCCACTACCGGCGACGCGCAGCGGAAAGGTACGCTCTCTTGCGTGGCGGAAAACAGTCGCCTGCGGCGTCGCGGCACCACCGAAGCTGTAAGCCGTCACGATCCCTTCCTTGGAGCAGATCACGACCTCGAGCTCTTTGTCACGATCGATGTCAAGCGCCGCAGCACCCATGATGCCGCGGCTAGGATGCTGCCATGCACCACGTAGAGCGCCGGTACTTGCGTTGAGCACGTACCAGTTGTTTCCTTTGCCATCGGTCGACGTGTCGCGCACGGTGGCGACGATTTCGAATGCGCCGTCGCCGTCAACGTCAGCAGTAACCGGAGGGTTGTAGACGCCCGAGCCGCTCAATCGATTGTGCCAGCGAAGCGAACCATCGGGGTTTTGTGCGTGGATGTTGCCGCCCTTGTCGCATGAGAGGATCCCAGCCGCGCCGTCGCCGAATCGGGTCAACGCGCGTCCGCCGTACGCCTTACCGATCGTGAGGCCGTGCCATTTAAGAGAGCCATCGACACCGTTGACGCAGACGAGGCCCTTCTCCGGCGACAGCATCGAAGACATGCCATAGACCTCCGCATGACCATCACCATCCGCATCGGCAACGAGAGGCGTCGTGCGCCCTAGGTGGTGCGGTGGCTGAAAGCTCGCCCATTCGAGTCGCCCGCGCGAGTCGAGGGCAATGAGATAGCGAGTCGCCGTGCCGTAAACGATTTCGGGCTCGCCGTCCGAGTCGATGTCCGCGATCTCCGGTGCGGACGGGCGGTAGGCTTCGATTTTGGCGCCCCAGAGGAGCTTGCCACTGTCGTCCACGGCGAAGACCCAGCCGTACATTGTCGTCACGACCACCTCGGCGCGTCCGTCTCCATCGAGGTCAGCAGCGGCGGCCCATTCGTAGTTCGTCAGCCGCTCGGGAAGCTGACACTCCCAGAGGACTCGTCCATCGGTTGGCTCGAGCGCGAAGACAACACCATCATTTCGTCCGGCGATGATCTCCTCAACGGAGTCTCCGTCCACGTCGCCAATGGAGGCTGGAAACATCGCGCCGCGTCCTAGCTCCGGCCCGAGTGCGACTCGGAAGATGATCTTGCCGCTGCCATCAAGTCGCGCAACGTAGCCCCCGGTCGCGAAGACAAGACTGTCCGGCGTCGCGGCGGGATAGACCAGAGGCGTCGAGGCGTACGGTGCACCCAGTTCCACCGACCACTTCTTCGCCGGGTCCTGCAAGGAACCGCTCACCTTTCCAGAAGTCGTGCCAGCCAGCAGGGTAGCGATGCAGAAAACGAAGCTCATCGCCTCGCCTTTCAGTCGTCCGCGTGGTCTGCGTGTTGTAGTTTTCGGGGCAAGCGTTATCTCGTGCGTCATTCGATGTTCTCTCTCCTCGCAGCAAGCATCCGATTCGCTAAGGTGACTCTCTCGGTCGTCTTGGTGATCGTACTACGGCGCGCTCCTCGGGTGCAGCGAATTCATCCGGAGCGAAGACGCGTGATCTTCTACGATCGGCCGCCAGCAAGGCCCACCGCGGACAAGCGAAAACTAGGGCTAACCCAAATCCCATCTCTGCATTCTCGAACCCATGAGACGTCTTCTCACGTCGGTCCTCCTAGCGATCCTACTCGGCGCTCCGTCGATCGCGGCGATCGCTGGCCGCAGCGCGCCCAGGCGATGAATTCGGTCATTGTTGCGGACGGCCGATGCAAAAGAGGCGTCGCTCACCGCGCACGAAGATCTGTCCCTGGCTGATCGCGGGTGAGGCATAGCACGGTTCGGCCAACGGGTTCTCCGCGACGACGTCAAACGTCTCTCCTGCACGCACGATCTTGGTGTCGCCATCGTCGGACAGAAAATAGATGAGTTCACCCACTGACACCAGCGACGCGCTGTACCGTCGCCCAATGCGTTCCATCCATAGTTTCTCGCCGTCGGCCGCGCGGTAGCAACTCGCCACACCGTTGTCAGAGACCATCACAAAGTAACCGTTCACGACGACCGGCGAGGGCACGTACGGACACGCCTGTTTGATGCGCCACGCGACGTGGGTGTCAGTAACATCGCCACGACCGTCGGGCCGGACGGCCCAGACGCGACGGCTCGGGTAGCCACACGGCACAAGAAGATGCGTGCCATCGTAGACGAGGGAGGCGACTGCGCGGCCTTGCGGTCCGTTGATCCGCCAGTGCTCGCTGCCGTCGCTTGGGTTGTAGCTAACGATTTCGTGCGCGCCTGACATGAGCAACTGTGTCCGCCCGTCGATCTCGCGGATGATCGGCGTTGAGTGGCTGCGGATCCTGTGCTGGCGCGGCACCTTCCAGACGGTCTCGCCGGAGCGGCGATCGAGTGCAACAAGGTACGCGTCGCCGTCGTGATCGCCGCTTAAGATCACATTGTCGCCAAAGAAAACCGGGCTGGCGCAGAAGCCCCAGACACTGATGTAGGGGCCCGGCCTGACGAGCCAGCGGCGTCGACCTTCGAAGTCAAACGCAGCAACCACCATGTTGCCGGGACTGACCGGTTTGCCCTTGTTGTTTGCACGTAGTGTGCCGGCCCGCGCACGGACGACAGCCGCATCGACTTCGCTGCCGTCTGGCTCCAAAAACGCGACGACGACGAACATGCCATCGGTCGCGGGCGTACCCGAGGCGTAGCTGTTCAGTTCATGCATCTTCTCGAGCGGCGCGGTCAATACAGTAGATTGCCACAACGTATCGCCGCTCAAACGATCTAGGCAAAGGAGAACACGCTCGTTGGTGGTCGGCAGGCCGGCCACCACGAAGAGGCGGTCTCCCCACACGATGGGCGAGGCGTGCCCCTGACCCGGAAGCTTAACCTTCCAGTGGATGTTCTCTGTGGAACTCCAGCGTGTCGGGATCCCCTCCTCTCGGCTGCTGCCATCGCCGCGCAGGCCACGCCATTGCGGCCAGTGTTCGGCCCTGACGATGGAGGCAGTAAACGCCAACAACACGAGGTATCCGATCACCTGCAACCACAAGCGCATCGCCGTCGCGCCATGCGATCGTTCGGTCAGATACGTCAGCATCACGCCCCAGTGCGGTCGAGCCCGGCGGCGCGCCGCGCGTCCGCCATTTGACCGCGATGCATGTACCAGTGATCCGCGGCAAATTGAAGACAAAGTCGATACGTTCCAAAGATGTTCTCGTAGCCCTCCGGAACGTTTGCACTCGGGCGGTCGAGATCGCTCTCGGAGAGCGAATCGAGTAGCGCGGATGTCTCTTCTCTGACTTCGCGGCACTTAGCGACAACGTCGTCGAACGGCGGATACTTCCCAGCATCGTTCGACGGCTCGCTGCCATGCCCGAAGAGCTCCTTCCAGTCGCTCAGCGGGTTCGCGTCGCCAAGCATGATGTGACGAACGATCTGCTGCTCGCTGTAGGCAAGGTGTCCAACCAACCAGAGCGTATGGCAACCACCATTCGGCGTCGGAGCGACGATGGAGCGCTCCCGCATTTCTTCGATCCTCCGGAGCACGCGATCAGTACTCTTCTTCAAGTTGTCGCGGATCAGTTCGATTGATTGCATGTTCGTTTCCTCAACTGAGTGAACCAGCGTCGCGGATTTCGCCAGTTATCGACGTCGTATTCAGGTTAGTCAACCGAGACAGCTATATCTCGCTATCGCTCGAGTCTATGACAACTCTGCATCTCATTCAACGCAACAAGATCATTCATGACCATAGCTGCGTGAACAAGCGCATAGTGACTTCTTGCGGCAATTTGCACCGATAAGAACTTCGACTCACCGGTTTGCTCACGCTTCATCGGCATGCATCAGTTCGGGAATCGATTCACCACGACGAGGCCAACGACCTACAGAGAATGTAGATCCCTGAGTGGGCGCTCTATCTCCCACAGCAACAGGGCGAAGCGTTCCTACTACTCCCATGTCTGTTTGGATACAATGCAAACTGTAGGCAACACTCGATGAGACGATAACGCACACCTTGATGGCACTTCGATGAAGACCTTTTGGATTTCCCTGCTAGCGATTGTCTCCGGCCCCCTCACAAGTCTTGCAGGTGAATTCGACGTCACCAAGTACGGCGCGAAGCCCGACGGCACGACCGACTGCTCGCCGGCGATCGCTGCCGCGATTCGTGATGCCGCTGCCGCAGGTGGCGGCACGATCGTTATTCCTGCGACAAAGGGGCACTATCTGATCACCGATTCGATCCATGTGCGCCATAGCAATCTCGTCATCGCTGGCGCCGGCGCCACGCTCTACTTGAAGGACGGCTCAGCCACCGGACGCACGGCGACTGAAGATTTGCTGCACGTGGTCTGGATCCGCGGCACGCCGAAGCGGCCGGTGAAAAACGTCCGCCTCGAGGGGTTGGTGATCGATGCCAATTTTTGGGGGCAAACCGGTAACAGCGCCGCTTGGCAGGCGAGCGCCAAGGTCGCAGGTATTACGCGCGCTATTCAAGTGGAGCACGCGAGGGACGTCAAGATTGAACGCGTCGCGATCCGCCGTCCTTTCGTCGGCGTCACCATCGGCCTCGGCGTGCATCACTGCGAGATCAACGACGTCACCGTGACGCAGTTCCACCACGACGCATTCGGTGTCACACCGCGCTTCGTCAGTGGCGGAGCGAGCCACGTCGTGTTTCGGCGCTGTGTCGCCGCGGACGCTCTGAACGGAGCCCAAGGCGGACCTCCAGGCACACGCGTCAAGTCGTGGGAGATCGAAGAGGGAGCGCAGCACGTCAAATTGATCGATTGCACCGCGCGGAATACGAGCGCCAACGGCTTCTACATTCGCCCGCATTCACGTCGAGGCGAGTTCGCCACCGCCAATATCGAACTGATTCGCTGCACAGTCGAAGACGCTGGGGACGCAGCGTTCAATATTCAAGCAGCGACGGCGGATCAACGTGTGAACGACATACGCCTCGTCGATTGTCGGGCTGAAGATGGCACCCTCGCGATGCAGATGAATCCAGACAATGTCGTTATTGACGGTGGCCGTTTCGAGCACGTCGCGATCGGGTACTACAAAGACTATGACGACCCGCACCACTTTCGTCACGACGACATGATGAAGGCCGTCTTCAATCATCTGCCGACAAAGAAGGTGTCTGTCGAAAACGTGTCGGTGATCGGCGACCTGCGGATCAACGCTGCGCGTGGCTTCGACGGCCGGGATGAATATGTGCCGGATCTAAAGCTCGCGAGCGTAAAGGTCGGCGGCGACCTGTACGTTGTTGATTCCGACGCGCGACTGGCTATGACCGACACCCAGGTTGCGGGCGCCATCCACATGCTCACGACGAAACAGTATTTCCGTGCGCTCGAGGAGTCTCGAAGGCCGATCGAGCTGTCCACGAGCTCGCTGAGCCGTTGCGCGTCGCCCCCGGCCGTGGATGGGAAACTCGATGACGATTGTTGGCAGTCGCTGCCTGGAAGCGAGATCGTGCATCACTTTCAAAAACCGGCGCGGCGTCAGGGCGGGCACACGTGGGTTCGCTTTTGCTACGACGATCGGGCGCTCTACGTTTCCTTCGATTGTCGCGAACCGCGCATGGACCGACTGCGCACAGCCGCTAGCGGCCGTGACGCCGATCTGTGGCTCGATGACGGTATCGAGGTTTTCGTTCACCGCAGCGGTGATGCCACAAACTACTTTCGCCAGTGGATGATCAATGCCGCTTGCGTGATCTACGACGGTGACAAGACTGACGGAGAGCGTTGGAACAGCCAGGTGTCCGCAGCGACAAGCCGCGAGGCGAATCGCTACCTTGTCGAGCTTGCGATTCCGTGGGATGACTTGGGCGGTGTACCACCGCAGGGTGAAGAGGTGCGCGCCAACTTCGTGCGCAATCGCGCTACCGATGGCAATCGTTACGTCTGGTCCTGGCAGTACGACGGCTCTGTCGTCTTCGGCGCCGTTGGCAAGATGGGAAAAATCTTAGTGAAGCCGTGAAGCCTTCGAAAGAACAGCTCATCTGTCGACGACCATTCCTTCTCGTCCTCCTTCTCGCCGCGGCAGACACGGCGGTGAGCGCCGACTATTGGGTCGCCCCCGACGGCGACGATCACGCCGCCGGCACGTCGCGCGAAGCGGCGTGGGCCTCTCCTTCGCGGGGCCAACCAAGCCGCGTTCGAGTCGAGTATGGCGACGGTGATACGCACCTCTACGTCCTCTCCACATACGGCTTTCTGCCATCGGGAGAGATTACGGTAGCAGGAGAGACTCGCGCGTATTCGTCCAAGACAGCCGATGCATTCGTGCTGATGGAACCGTTCCAGCAGACGCTCAAGCCAGAGGAACTCGTCTATGATGCGACCATTCTCGGCGGCGACTCGTTCGACCCTGGTGACGTGGTGTATCTGGCCGGCGGAACCTATGTAGATCGCCCGCTTTGGTTTTGCCGCTCGGGAAAAGAAGGCAAACCGATCACCTATCGCTCCGCCGTCGGCGAACGCGCCCTCTTACTCTCGACCGCGTTCAACTTAGCTCCTGTGAAACGTCTGGGTGGCTGGCGAAAAGAGCGAACCGCCCACGTCATCATCAAGGACCTCGCCGTCGAGAACCACGCTGACGGCAACCACGGCGCCGGAGGCGTCGAGCTTCACGGAGTCGCTGATGTTGTCATCGATGGCTGCGAAATCGACATCTCCGGCCGCGATATCAACGGCGACAATGATGGGATCAAGCTCTTTGGCGCCAACAACGTCGTTGTTAAGAATTGTCGGATTCGCAGTCGCCAGGCCAATGGCATTGCGGCGCGACAGTCGAACGACATCCAGATCGTCAACTGTGTCGTCTACGAGTCGTTTCATGGAATCTTCTCTGCGGGCGGCAAGAGCCCAGCTCACGTCCGAGTCGATCGCTCGACGATTTACGCCATCCACACTTACGGCGCGCTCTACGCCGAAGCGCCCGGGACGCTCATAGCCACCAATTGCATCGTCGCAGAGTCGCCGTCAAACAGAACACCAGCCGTGCGTGGCAACGGTAACGGCGATCACAACAACATCTGGCACGCCGCTGAGGCGTACGGCGAAGGATGGAACGGAGGCAGCCGTGGAGAGCCAGGTGCGCGTGACCTCCAGGTCGATCCGCTGTTCATCTCGCGCAATCCGCACGGTCCGTACTTCCTGCGCATACCTCACGATTCGCCGGCAGCTCGCGGCGGCAAAGACTCGACCTACATGGGCGCATTCGCACCGATCTCCCCACCTATGCCACCGCAGCCCGCCGACTACAACGTCAGGGACTTCGGTGCCGTCGGCGATGGGATCACGGATGACTTACCCGCCCTCCGCTCGGCGCTCGCCAAGGCATCCGAGGCCGGTGCTGGCAGGATCGTTTTTCCACCGACAGACAAGTTCTATCTGATCTCCGACACACTCAACGTGCGTTCGGATCGGATGCACCTCTATGGACCTGGTGCGACCATCAAGCTCAAAGACGACTCCGGCCGTATGGACACGATCCGCGTCGGTGAAGCGGTGGAGGGAGTGCGCTCGGGACCCGCCCTGCCGGTCGTCGAAAACGTCAAAATCGAAGGCTTCGTGATCGATGGCAACTACCGCCGTCAACCACAGGATCGTCGCGGCGGTCATCCGCGTGGCGTGTGGTGCGGCAACGCGCACAACGTGATGCTCAAGGATCTGACGATTGTCGACACCTACTCGGGCGTCACGTTTGGTCCGGGGAGTCGCGACTGCGTCGCTGTCGACGTCACTGTCACCAACTGGGACCATGACGCGTTCGGTGCCTCGGGTCGAGGTATCGACGGTTCGTGTACGGACATCCGCTTCATTCGCTGTCGAGCCATCGATACACCTCGCTGTGTGAAGGCTTGGGAGATTGAGGAGGGTGCAGCACGCGTCTTGCTGGAAGATTGCCTTGTTGAGAACCTCGGCGGCACGGGCACGGGATACTACGTGCGTCATCATGAGTATCGCTGGCCGTTGAACGTCACCGACGTAACGTTCGTGCGCTGTAAAGCACGAAACTTGACTGGCGCAGGCTTCATCGTCACAACGACGCCGGGCACGCGTGTTCGCGCCGTCAAACCGAACCTACGTACGCGCAGCGTCCAGCTGGTCGACTGCGAGACCGACGCGCCAGTTCGCATCTCCTGCGGGGTGGAGAACGTCGTCCTCCAAGGCGGGAGCTTCGAGGACGTCGTGGCGGTCGGCGTGGGCGATGCACCGCCCTCGGAGCGCGATTCTCGCCTGCCTGTGCGGTCGGTGACGATCCGCAACGCCCGTGTAGGGCAGATGAAGATCAATGCCAAGACAGGCAACGCCAACGCCAAGCTCGGTGACGACGACTACCCCGACTACGAACCGCGTATTCGATTGGAGAACGTGCGATGGTCGAAACCACCAGAGATCACAGGCAACCGGGACAACGTCACGATCGTCGATGAGCCGCGGAGTGAGTCTCCTGGAGAGAGCGACCAACTTCTCCTCGTCGTTGACGGCCGTCCAGCAAGTACCATCGTGGTTGCCGACGACGCTGACTGGTGGCAGCGCATGGCCGCAGGCTGGCTGCAAACGTACGTAGAGAGAGCCACCGGTGCACGCCTGCCACTCGCAAACGAGAGTGAAGCGGTTGGCGGCACTCTGATTTCCGTGGGACATACTCGGCTCGCAGCAAGCGCTGGAATTTCCACGAACGACTTGAAGTGGGACGGGTGCCGCCTCGCGGTGCGCGGCAACGTCCTCTACCTACTGGGTCGTGACAGCACTGGAGCCGGACGCGGCGATCCGTCGCCTCAAAAGCTGCGAGACTTTCATGAACTCGACCCGTGGAGCCCCGATCGCATCCACGGCATCAAGGGTTCGGACCTTGCTGGCGCCAACGGCACGTGCAAAGCCGTGGTGACATTTCTGGAGTCCGTTTGCGACGTTCGCTGGTTTATGCCGTTCGATCAGGGAATTGTCGTGCCAAAGAGGGACACGCTCAGCGTGCCTCGGTCGTTCGAGAAGGTCGTTGTTCCGCCGTTCGCCTACGCGATCGGCTCGTTTCTCTACGGGTCTCCTCGCCTTTACCCGTCGGCCTATGCCAACAACCTTCGCTATGGCATCCGCCTCAAAACCTTCGGAGGTCACTCCTGGTACCACTGGGTGAGCAAAGGACTGTTTCAGGAACACCCCGAGTATTTTGCCATGCGGGATGGCAAGCGGACCGCCGAGGGGAATCATCTCTGCACGTCGAACCCCGAGGTGCAGAAGCTCTTACTCGCCGGCATCCGACGCGAATTCGACAACGGCTACGACTGGGTGCAACTGGGGCAGAGCGACGGCTGGAAGCGCTGCGAGTGCGAACGTTGCGAGGCGATGGACAACTTCAAGCCATGGGATCAGGCCGTCGATGGGCCAGATTGGCACAAGTGGCTGCACACGACCAATCGTGACAACCCCGTCGATCGTCTCCACGTGGTTCACAATTGGGTCGCTGAGCAGTGCGCAATCTCCCACCCTGGAAGAATCGTCCACTACCTCGCGTACATTCCAACGCGCTGGCCATCGAAGAGCATCGACGTTTACAGCCCGAACGTCGTCGCGGAGCTGTGTCACGACATTCCCGAGATGCTGGAGGCGTGGTCGAACAAAGTCTCGGCGATGACTGTCTACAAAATCTGGTGGGACATGTCCTGGGTGTATGGGCATGCGCCGGACGTAACACCGAAGGAAGTCGCCGATGAAGTCCGCAAGTTTCATCGCTTGGGAGTGATCGGCTTTTTCAACGGCGGAGACGGCAACAACTGGGGCCTCAACGGCCCGGTTTTCTACACACTGGGTCGTATGCTCGGCGACCCCACCCTCGATGAGAACGAACTCGTCCGAGAGTACTGCCGTGGCGTCTATGGAGGCGCGGGCGAGGCAATGATCGAGTTCTTCCGCCACCTCTACGGCCCGGTCAATGGCGGCGAACGCCCGCTCCGGCGCAACAGATTGCAACCCGACGCGCCGCACGCGCAAGTGTTGCACCGACGCTTCCCACCAACCATGACTCTTAAGCTCGACGAACTCATCAGGAAGGCTGAGAGTGTCGGGGTCATCGGCGCCGCCGCGGACAACCTACGCATGACCCGTCTGCAGTTCGATTATCTGCGACTTGTGAGCAACATGTGGTCGACGTACGAAGCCCATCAACTCATCGGCAGCCGTGAGTCACTCCTCGAGCTTAAAGCGCGAGTCGATGCATTCGAAGACTATCGCCAGCGCGTTTTGTTCATGGACGCTGACGATGCTGCGCTGCGCTTTCCCGACTGGGGGCAACTGTGCAAGTGGCTTGCCGGCGGCAGCTACTGGCATGCCTGGAAGGACGCCAAGAACAAGATCGACCTGACGAACCTGCGCGGCCGACGGGTCGGCTACTACGCGAAAATCCGCGAGCCCTTGAACATAGATTTCTCATCCCTGGAGCTGCTTCATGGCACAGTAGCGACTCCGGGAGGTGGACGCCTTGGTTATCACGTGCGGGGGGGGCGTGGGCCGACGCTTGTTTTGATTCCCGGCAGCTGGGGAGACTACAAAGTTTTCATGGACGTTCTCCGCCGACTCGATCGGTCGTTCCACGTAGTGATCGTCGAACTGCGCGGCCATGGCGACTCGCAACCTCCGACCATCGACGGTTCGATGGAGAGTTTCGCGGCGGACGTCCTTCGCGTCACAGACGCCCTCGATCTCGACGAGTTTTACGTCGGGGGGCACAGCATCGGCGGGATGGTTTCGATCGAGCTGTTGAAACAGCGTCCGCAGGCGATTCTCGGCGCGATCTCGATCGAAGGCTGGACGCATCACCGCGTCGCTAAGGAGGCTTTCGGCGGCACGATCACCTCGACGCTGACGCCAGAGCAAGAGAAAAAGCGGCAAGCCAACCGCGCGCGCGTGCTGCGCGGATTAACGGAGCAGCAGATCAAAGCGTTCGCGTCTGTCTGGCGACGCTGGGACGGTTCCGCGATTCTCGAACACACAAAACGCCCCGTGCTGGAGCTCTGGGGCGATCGCGGCAAGAATCCGCCGAGCCGCGAAGCCATGCGCATCCCGGTACGCGACAACATTGAGCTGGTGTGGCTCAAGGGAGCGTCTCACTCACTCTTGATCGAACGTCCGACCGAAGTTGCGCGTCGAATCAACGCGTTCGTCGCTCGAGTCGAGAAGAAAAAATCGTCGAGATGATGACGGGCGCACGTCGCATCGCGGCGCGGCTCAATCACCTTTCAAGTAGGCGTCCACCTCAGCGCGCCATTTGGCGACAAACTCCTCGCGCCCCACAGGAAGAGTGCCTGGGCGAGCGTCGGGTTTCAAATCGAGACCGAACACGTCCTCGAGACAGCGCGCGGCTTGGATGGCCGCTCGGCTACGACGCCCTCCCAAGTGTCGGAGGAGAACTGACAGAATCTGCCGATCGTGGTCGACGAGGAAATCTATCGCGGTGACGACTTTACTGTCTGCCATGTCGAGATCGTGTTCGATGCGTCTGAGGAAAAGCGTATCGGTGCGCGGCGTACGTAAGTAACGTACCGCGTGCTGAAATTCGCCGTTGAACCCCTCCTCCTCATAGCGCAGATCGATCTCGATGATGTTCCTCTCGTTATGCGTCGCAAAGAGTTCGACGAAATCGTCTGCTATGGAATCGCCGAGTGCATAGAGGGCTACGGCTGCTTGCGTCCGCCGGCCAAGATCATTCTCGCCGTAGATCGCTCGCAGCCGCGGCAGGGCGGCCTCTTGACGCTGCCGGGCCATCGCTAACAGAGCTGCCATCTCGAAATCTGGTAGGAAAGCCCTGAGCTGCAAGCTTCCGGGGCTCTTGCCATCGTGCAGACGCGCATAGGCCGCTTCGAATTCCGTTCGCTGCTCCTCCAAGACCGAAACGCTCAGAAACTTCTCAATCGCGGGCATGACATGCTCGTCTCCTTTGCGACCGAGGGTCTCGATCGCTGCTCGCCGCGCCGTGAATTCACGGCCGACCGCACGCCAGCTCTCGCCGACAATCTCCCGCTCGAGAATTCGCAGCGCCAACGCGATCGATTGCGCGCGCGCCGTCGGATCACCACAGGCCTCGAGTGCGTTGAGGACGCCGAAATCTTCTGGAAATTCAACTGCGACCTCTCGCAGCCAGGGAACGAGCTCGGGACTCGCAAGCTTTAACCGGATCAGGTTCATCGCCGAACGGACATGTTTAGCCGGCCGCCCCTTGAGGTAAGAAATCACTGCGTCAGCTTCCGAGCCAGAGAGGAATCCAATCGCGCGCAGAAAACGCCCAAAGGGACGCTCACGATCGAGGCGCAAAAAAGCATCGAGTCGTTCGCTGCGAGAACGCCGGGTCAGGAACTCGAGTCGGCACTTCCGCCTCCAAGACAGGTCTGAACGCACGCTTTCACTCTCGAGAATCCACGGCTCCAGGTGGCGACGCAGAGGCTCTTCAAAGCACTCTTCCAGAATCTCTTCGACATCGTCGCCAGGTATTCCTGCCAGAAGAGTGAGAGCGGAATAGGTTGGCCGAACGAGAACCTTCGTTACGACTTCGCCGCGTGCGTCCGTGGATTTAACCTCTCGTCCAAGAAGCGAGAGAACGCGCGCACGTCGCTCCGGTCCCGCGAACTTCAAAGCGAGGCGTAAGATGCCCTGCTCGACTTGATCGTTGCCGCGGGGGAAGTCAGAGTGTGACATCAGCTCGAGGACGCGGTCGACGGCTGGCTCGTCCGCAGTGACGTACAACAACTCGAGCGCGCTGTCGCGAACCCCCTCCCTCCGAGCTTTCTGAAATGCCTCAACGAGGAGCGCAGTTGGAATCATGTGCGGCGGGACAAGACGCAGAACGCTCATTGCATGAGAGGCCTCGTCCGGCGAACCACTGCGCAGCATCTCGAACGTACGAGATAAATCCGCGGCTTCGAGACGCTCGCCGCGAACGATCCGCTGGCGCAAACGAATCGAGTGCCACGCTGCGTCGAGCCCGACGCCAAACTGCCGGACCTTCGCCTGCGGGCCTGAGCCGGTGACACGTGAGATCCCGCGCTGCAGTCCGTAACTGACCCACGGTCGAAGCTCTCCCGCGCGTCGTTTCACGGCGAAGAGAAACTCGTGACCTGGCTGCAGCTCATCCAAATCAGCGACGCCCTTCAGGGAAAGCTGCGACTGTGCGAGCGGCGGCTCGCTGTGGATAACTGCGAGCTCTGCAGTGACGAACACGCCATCCATGCGCTGCATCGTGTCGCTCAAGAGGCCCTGCACGAGACGTTCTTTGTCGACGACGACCTCTTCGACGCGCGCGTGAACGATGAAATCCGAGCTCTCAATCAATCGCTGGATCTCGACAAAGCGCACATCACCATCGAAGTGCAACTCCGGTGGCCTCTGGCGTCGATCGTGTAGGGCAAGCAACTCCCCGACTGAGAGAGCCCGCAACTCCTCGAGAGTCGACGCTGGATCGACGCGCGCGAGCTCTCGCGACGGCTGCGATCGCGACGCGTTCTCTCGAGGCGACTCCGCTGCGTCGGACACGGGAGGCATTGACTCCTGAGTTTCCTGTGTCGCCGGCGAGGAAGCCCACCAAAGCACGCCGAGACCGACCAGAAAGGCGACGGCAACACTCGTGTACCGCAGCCTGCGGAGAAAACGCCGCCGCTCCAAAATGCGACTGACTTCGGCGTCCAGACGTATCCGAAACCCGGGAGGGAGTCTTTCGCCCTGCGGTTGGTTTGTGGAGGAATCTTGTCTCATTCGTCACCGCCTGCGGCGTTCAGTTGCCCGTGAGCCTGACGGAAGGCCCTTCGAGCGCGCGTCAATCTCGATTCGATCGTCTTTTCTGTCGCGCCGAGTCTCTTTGCGATCGTGCGCACACTGCAACCTTCCAAGTACTTCAACCGGAGCACCTCGCAGTGCTGTACCTTCAAACCGGCAAGGATCTTCTCGAGATCTAACCTAGGCGGTGGTTCGGAAAGTTGACCAGCACCGTCCTCTGAGTTCTCGGCCATTCGCGCGCCGACCTCCGATCGCAGCTTTTGTTGGCGCGCTTCTCGCCGAAAGGCTTCGCGCAACTTGTTCACAGCGATCCCCTGGAGCCACGCCCAAAGGGTCCCTCGGGTCGCGTCGTACCTCTGAATGGTCGCGATCGCGGCAACGACCGCATCGTGGGTTACATCACTCGCGAGTTCTCGTCGCTGCGGCGCTCTGGTGAGAACAAAACGGTAAAGACGCTCAGCATAGAGCGTGTAGAAACGATCCCATGCAATGGGACAGCCCTTCGCAAGCCGCTGAGAGAGCTGCCGCGAGGAGTGCTGCTCCGATGCTGTTTCCGCATCCGAGCACTCGTCTGCGCCGTCCACGGCTGGGGATTCCAACGATCACGTCTCCGATCACTTGTGTTCGGTCGTCTTGTATTGCCGCAGATCGAAGAAATCCTTCGCGATATCTTTTCTGTGTCGATAGCGCACAAACGGAGATCGGACCATTTTGCGGCAGGCGTGGTGACGGCACGTGCCCAGGCGTCGAGTCAGCCCGCCGTGGAGGACAGCTCCGGTGCGACGCTACTCCTCCCAGTGTAGAGAGTTACCTCGAGATGATCACCCGATGATCACCCAGAGGCGCCTCCGGTGAGATAGTGGATTCACGGGAACCCCGTTCGATCTTCTTTCGACGAAAAAACTGCGCGAACGAAGGATTCTTCTCCTCCACGTCAATACAATGGGTTGGACGACGCGTGCACGCGGACGTACCAGGCAGTAACGACCTCCTGGGGGAACGTATGTTGCGAAGGCCCGCATTTCTCCTGGCGATCGCGATGACCGCCGCTGCGTCTTCTCTTCGCTCCGGGGACGTCCTACCAATCGAAGAAGGCGCCGTCTGGCGTTTCTTCAAAGGCACCCACGAGCCCCCGGCAAACTGGAACAAACGCTCATTCGATGACTCGGGCTGGCTCTTAGGCGCGACGAGCATAGGATTCGGCACCGCCGAGACAACCACGCTCCTGGAAGATATGCAGGGGACCTACGTCTCGGTCTTCGCCCGCCGATCCTTCAGCGTGCCGAGCGGCAGCCTCTCAGGCTTGACACTCACTGTTCACTACGACGACGGCTTCGTGGCGTATGTCAACGGCGTCGAAGTCGGACGTGCCAATCTGCACGGCTCTCCCCCGCCGTTCGATGCGACAGCAACCGAACCTCACAACGTCGGCGAGCCGCGGACGATGTATCTGCACGACTTGGAGCGGTTCCATCTGGGCGACGACAACGTGCTCGCTCTTCAAGTGCACAATCGCCGCCTGACGGACAGGGACGCTGCATTGATCGCGACGTTAGCCATATCTGATTGTCACAGCAGACCACAGCCGACACTCAGCTATCCCGTGAACGACTTTCGCGCGCCCGCGCGTCGCGTCGACCTTGACGGAGATGGTGCTAAGGATCTTGTCGCCGCGGACGGGCACGACGAAACACTGGTCGTTCTCCGCAATCGAAGCGACGGGACATTCGCCGAGCGGGACTCCATCCCCCTCGGAATGGTTGCAACCGGTCTCGTCGTCGGTGACTTCGACCTCGACGGTAACGTTGACGCCATCGCCTCCGGTCATCGGCGGGACCCGTTCGGATCGTTCCGCATGCGGATGGCCCGTGGCGATGGGCGTGGCTCATTCGAAGATTCACAACCTCTGTTGTCCAGTACCCGTCAGTTCGTCGCGTTGACGACGGGCGATCTTGACGGTGACGGCACTCTTGACCTCGCAGCCGCCACGAATCCGAGTTCGTTCCGCACTCAAGACGCGGTCAAAGACCTCCGAGTATGGCTCCATCGCGACGGACGATTCGAGCTCGCCGCCGTGCACACGATCGGCAGAGGCCTTCAAGGATCCTGCCGGTGTGGCCTCGTCGTTGCGGATGTCGACGGTGATGGGATTGAAGATCTCATCGGTGCGAGTAGCTCGGGGCTCTGGCTGCTGCGCACCGACGATTTCGAGCTCAGGACGCTGGTGGACTTCCCCGCTCGAAGCAACACGAATCGGCTGACGACGGGTGACATCGACACAGACGGCGACATCGACATCATCAACTCCAATGCCTTCGGGTCGGTCAGTGTCTACCGCAACCTCGGCGACGGCACGTTTCTGCGCGCCGAGGAGCTCACCCGTTTTCAAGAGTCCGAGGAGCAATTCCCAAAAGACCTCGCGCTCGCCGACGTCGACGACGACGCCCACATCGATTTGCTCGCACTGAGAGTCTCAGGAAACGGGCGCGCCGGTGTGTCAGTTTTCAAGCAGCTAGCGGACGGCCACTTTGCCGCGCGGGCACAGATTGACGTGCGCTCCGGGGGCTCCGAAGCGCTTGAACCGGGATCCCTGTTCGTCGACGACCTTAACGGCGATGAGACGCCCGATGTGGTCGCAGCCAGCCGTTTGGGCGTCTCGGTCCTGCTCAATGAACACGGTTCTCTGTTCGCGGACCCAGCGGAAAGCCTGGCGACTCCCGGCATCCTTCCTAGCGATGTTCACGTGCGGGACCTCAACGGCGACGGGGCGCTCGACGTCGCCGCGCTGGATCGCATTCCGGGAAAAATCAGCATCTTCACGAATCTCGGCAACGGCCAACTCGTTCCCCACCGAGTACTCGACCTTGACCAGCCGGATGAGGCACTCCCGCGATCGCTCATCGCTTCCGATCTCGACAGCGATGGGAGGCCGGACTTTGCTGCGACCAGCGATGTGGGTGTGCACGTGTTCTTCAACGACGCGGAGGACTTCGTCAGAAGCGATCTGCCAGATGCCGCGGGTCCATGTTCGCTGCGAGCTGGAGACTTCGACGGCGATGGTACGCTCGACCTCGCCTCAGTCTCCGCAGGCGAAGAGCTCCTGATCTATCGTGGGCTCGGCGAGCGTCACTTCGGCAAGCCGCGCGTCTTGCCGCATTCACTGTTTTTCTGTGCACCGATCGAGCTTGGCGACCTCGACAGAGACGGCCGTCTCGACGTAGCCGCCCCAGATATCATCTCCGGCGGCGGCGAAGTTCGCCTCCTCTTCAACCGCGGTGAGATGACCTTCGAGGCGTCAACTCTTGAGAGTGGACTGCAGGGTTCGATCAGCGTCAAGCTGGCGGATGTCAATCAGGATGGAGAGCTTGACCTGATCGCAGCGGGCGTCCGGCGCGACGCGTCGGAGCGCACCTCGGTTGCAGTTCACCTGAATCTCGGCGCGGGAGAGCTGTCGTCGCCAGACTTCTTCGCTGCCGAAACGCAGCTCCTTTACGACCTCGTGGACTTCGACGCCGACGGCGATCTCGACGTCTTGGGACCGGACGGTAACGCGCTGGTCGTTCTGTTCAACTCCGGTGATGGCTCGTTCGCTCGCAAGGCATCCTTCTCATCCTTTCCCAACTGGATCGGCGGCGTCGCCTGGGGCGATCTCAACGGCAACGGTCGCGGTGATCTCGTCGCCACGACGTGGGGCAGCCTCTGGCAACTGTTTCACCAGCCACCATCCGTACTCGCCGGCCTTCGGGGAGGATCGATCCACGTCGTTCGCGATCCACGTTGGGATCCTGGGCAGGTTGGTGGCGTCGTTGACGACTGCCAAGCGTTTCTCCGCGGTGACTGTGACGGCGACGGGCGCGTCGGCGGCAGCGTTGCGGACGCGATCTACCTTCTCAACTACACTTTTCGTGGTGGCCCGAGACCGCCGTGCGTCGCGGCCTGCGACGCCGATGGAGATGGCGAAGTCGGCGGCAGTCCAACCGACGCGATCTATCTCCTTACGTTCGCGTTTGAGGGAGGCAGCCCACCCGTCGCACCTTTCCCAGAGTGCGATCAGCCATCGACTCCGAGCCGCCTCACGTGCGTCGATCCACACTGTTCCCAGTAGACTCCCACGCCGCACGTCAAGTCAGCCAAGAAACCGCGTCTCCAAAACTCGCTCGGTCGAGTCGTCGCCCGCACGGTCCAGCTCCACCGCGTAAGCGCGAGCGCCCTCGCGCGATGAGACCACCTGCTCCATCTCGCCGTCGACGAAGTGGATCGCTGCGCCGTCGTCGGCCGCGACGCCGCTCGGGATGAGACCGCGAGTGACCATCTGGTGGTACGACGGGCGCCGCTCCGGCTCGCCGTCGAAGTGAGGGCAAGCACTGCCGCGGATGAGCGCCAAGCCGTCCGCAAGCGGCGCCAGAGGCCCGAACGAGTCCGTGACACCTGCGGTGAACCAGCAAATCATTCCGGCGCTGACGCCCGTGAGCACGATGCCGCGCTGCCACGCCTCGGTGAGGATCTTGTCGAGGTTGTGGAGGCGCCAAATCGCTAGCATGTTCGCCGTGTTGCCGCCACCGACGTAGATCACGTCCTGCGAGAGCAAGAAGTCGCGAAGGCTCCGGTCGTCACGCGCGAAGAGGCTGAGATGGGTCGCGTCGGCACGCGAGGGAGGGAAGGCTTGATAGAAGCGCTCCGTGTAGTCCTCTGAATCACCGGAGGCCGTCGGCAGGAAACAGACGCGCGGACGACTCCTTGCCGTGAGCGACAACGTAAAATCGTCGAGAAGCGGATTTTCAGGCTCCATCGAGAAACCACCACCGCCGAGAGCAACAATGTGACGAGGAGTTTTCTTCACGACGAAAGATCGTAACGAAGACGACGGGTGGGCGGAAGACGTGAGCCAACATCAATATGAGTTGGAGCCTATCCCTTCGAATACTTCTTGTATCAACTTCAGGTACTCCGGGGACCGTTTCAGTCGCAACGCGATGGCGACAGCTGACTCTCCTTCCGCTGGTCGATGGGGATCGGCTCCGGCTTCGAGGAGATACTTGACCATGTCGTACTTCCGCTTTTCGGTCGCGCGTGAGAGAGCGGTCAGCGGTGGGTAATCGTCGTTCACGGCGTCCAACTTGGCACCCGCCTCAACGAGGATCTTCGCGGCCTCCACACTGCCCTCGTCCGCAGCACACATAAGGGGCGTTCGGCCACAGTAGTCCAGCACTTCCAGCAGTGTCTGACCTCCAGACCGAAGCAAAAGAGTCAAGACATCGACGTCGCCGTCGCTGGCTGCGTCGTGAACGGGCGAATCGCGCTCCTCTGGCTCGTATAGGGGGCAAGCACCGCCTTCGATCAGTGCCCGCGTCACTTCCAATCGCTCCGGTGAGAGTCGCGCATAACGCAGCGGAAGCTCGCCGGTGTAATCGACGGGAAGACTCGGATCGGCACCGTATTTGAGGAGGTAACTGACGCCCTCCACGCCGGCCCCAATAGCGTCCTTAAGGAGACGAACGCGTTCGCCTCCGAAGACGCTGTTAATGTCAGCTCCCTGAGTAATACACTCCTCGAACAGTTTCAGATCCCCACACTCAAAAGCTTCGTGGAGGAGTGTAGTCCAATCTTGAGTCATGAACGCACCCTCACAACGGACGAGACGCCTACACCCTACGGATGCGGTGGCGAAACTCACAACGGCGCCGTCCTGAATCGACGATGGTCACGCCCCGAGCACACCCACAAAGTTCGGCTTCTCGCCTTTTCGCCCGCTCTCTTCCCACTCTTTTTCACAGAGTCGGAACCATGGCAGCGCCTGCCGCTCCGAGTCTGGATCGAGGTCGAAATTGTTCTTCTCCGCGACAGCACGACATTCCTTCACAAAACGGCTGAAGAGCTTGAGAAAACGATCTCTTTGGATTGCCGTTGTTTCGCTCGTGTTGAAGTGAAAACGAATTCCCTTCTCAGCACACGCGGAGAGCACGATGTCGAGGCTCTCCGGTCCTGCCACAGTCCACGTCACGAGTTCGTCTGGGAGCTGCGCTCGCGCGACGTTTTTCTCGATTGCACCCAACGATCTCATGAGGGCGGCGAAGACATACGATGTGAAACCGTCCAGCGCCTCGTAGGTCGACCGGATGGCTTTGTGCGCGGAGGAGCCAAGGAGATCGTGCTCGCCGTCATCCGAGTTCCACCAGACGGCAAACGGCCCGTCCGACACGCTTCCTTCCGTCGCTTTCAACAGGTCGACGCCGAACGGCCGCAAAGGGTTCGTTGGAGCCGCGGACTCTGTCAATGCCTTCATCGAATAGTAAACCGGCGCAGCCCATCCAAGGCTCCGGAGAACGAGTGCCACACCGGCGAAGTGCTCCGATGCATGGGCGTCGTCGGCGTCGTAGAAAAAAACCGGGACCTTCGCACCTTCATCAAAAACAACGGCGAGCAGCTCCAAAACGCCGTCGTCGGCGAGAAGGGACGTGTAGAGCGAATCGAGGTGCACGTCGGCATCGGCGCGCTCGAAGCCATGCTTCAAGCTCGTCGCGAATTTGACCGCGTTGGCGACGTGTTCGCCAGCGTGGAAATCGTCGAACGCCAAACCTGGCCAATGCTGCGGAGCATTCGAGAGGAGGAACCGGTCGCTTTCTGCCATTCGGGCACCTCCAAAAATTTAGTCGGCTTCCGCAGCGGAATCGCACCCGCACGCTGCACGACCGAAACGACTCAAGCAAGATGCGCTCATGAGAGACAAGCGCCACTAAAAGAGCAAGCGAAAACCGAATTCCCTACTCTGCGCCGACTTCGGCGGTATGACCGCGATCTCCGGCATGGCATCATAAACAGTCGACATTCCATACAGTGCTTCGAGCCGCCGACATCGTGCGACATCGAGACAACATGCCAAGCGAAAACGGCCCCAAGACCGAACGGCTTGTACGTCGAGAAGAATCAAGAGACCGTCAAGCGGTCCGACGCATCCATGAATCCGCGTTCGGCCAGCCGGCAGAAGCGAATCTAGTCGATGCTTTGAGAGAGAGCACGGCACAGACGATTTCCTTCGTCGCCGAAATCGGCGGTGAAACCGTCGGACACATACTGTTCAGCGACGCCGCTCTCGAGCCGCCCGACGATGGTTTTCGCGCCATGGGACTTGCACCGCTCGCTGTTCTCCCGAGTTATCAACGACAGGGAGTCGGTTCAGAGCTCGTGCGACGTGGGCTGACCGAGTGTCGCACACTCGGCTACAACGTCGTCGTCGTTTTGGGGCATGTCGAGTACTATCCACGTTTTGGCTTCGTTCCGGCCCGGACGATTGGACTGACGTGCGAGTTTACAGCACCCGACGACGCATTCATGGCCCTCGAGTTGAGCCCTGGAGGGTTGAAGCATCGCACAGGCGTCGTGAGATATCGACCGGAGTTCAGTGCCTTCGAGTGACGCTTGCCGCCCCGTGTTCTGGTCCTCACCCCTCAACTCGGTACAGGTGAGTGTCGCTCCTCAAAAACAGCGCTTTGCCTGCCACCGCCGGAGACGCGAAAAATGTTCCGTCGAGATCATTCGTCGCTAAGACCTTGAACTCTTTCCCCGCCGTCAGCACGAACGTCTTCCCCTCCTGATTGGTGATGTAGACGCGACCGCGGACTTCGATCGGCGATGCACGGTAGTTACCGCCCAGCCGTTCGCGCCAGTGAACCTCTCCGGTCATGGCATTGAGGCAAGTCGCGACGCCGCGGTCGTGCACCACGAAGAGTTCCTCTCCAACCAAGAGAGGCGACGGCACGTGCGGAATGCCGACGGAACGCTGCCAAACGATCTGATCGCCCTGGAGCTGCCCCGCGCCCGGACGCACAGCATAGACGGCATGATGATCGAGCGTGATCGATCCCACAACGTAGAATAGGCCGTTACCATACGACGGACGTGCGACCAAAGAAAAGCCGTCGTACGGCATCCACCAGAGCTCCTTCCCGGTCTCGACGTCATAAGCGGCGACGTGGTCGGCGCCCGTGCTCACGAGCTGCTGGACGCCAGCGACGTTCGAAACGAGCGGCGTCGAGTACGCCATCTTCGCGATGGCGTGCTTTTTCGCCGCCGCTTCGAGATGCTGCCTGGGCTGCTTCCATTCGATGCGTCCGGTGCGCTTGTTCAGAGCCACCAAGAACTGATGGTCTGTGCCGTCACACGTGAGGATGAGACGCTCACCGTGCAAAATCGGCGAGCTTGCCGCGCCTTGCAGGGCCGAGTACTGAAGTTCAACGTTCTTCCAGAGGATCTCGCCGTGCGTGCTCAGACAAACCGTCCCGCGCGGCCCGAAGTGAGCGAAAGCACGCTCTCCGTCGAGCACGGGCGTCGGTGACGCGAAGCCGTTTTGCTCATGATGCGAACCAGGCGCTTCCGGCCGTAGCACCTCGACGTCATGAAGGACGCGACCATCGGAGCGTTTGACACAAACGGCACGCAGCGATTTTCCCTTCTCGGACGCGCTTGTCATCCAGATTTGATCGCCCCAAATGACGGGTGACGACCAGCCTTCGCCCGGGATCCGCGTCTTCCAAGTGATGTTCTCCGTTTCGCTCCATCGAAGCGGCAACCCTTGAGCGTCAGAGTGTCCTTGTCCATCCGGACCGCGAAACTGAGGCCACTCGGCAGACAGTGCAGTGCTCGTTACAAAGAACAGGAGAAGAGTCAACGAATGGAGCGGCATAATGAGTCTCCAGATCGAAGCCACGAGGAATTCATCTAAGCGCTCAACGCCGCCTTGCCTTTCGCGACGGCATTGGTGACACTTTCGTTCTACGGCACGGAATCCTTCGATCGCAAGAAAAGAAAGGCGTCGGACGATCCGCACGGAGTCGAAGGCACGCGCAACATTGGGGCGACCGCTCCTGTGTCACGCCGGCTCACCGAAATATCCCGTGAGCTATCGCGGTCGAGGTGCTCTGCGAGGTGGCCAGTCCTCGACGAGCGGCCATGTCTCGAGCACGAAAAATCGCCACGCGCATTCATCGCCGCGTAGAGTACACTTCTTGATGAGTTTTTCGAGGTGACGACACACACCCAGGATGCACCCCAACTGAACTTGAAAGGACGAAGGAGGCACACATGAAGGAACCCGTTCCACGCCGAAAATTCCTGAAGGTTTCAGGGGCGATCACTGTGGCGGCGTGCGTACCGACCTCTCCGCTGGTGAGCCAAGAGGCGACCGTACACTCGCTGCCGCAGCGCGTGCTCGGTCGAACGGGCGCTCGAGTGACCATCGTCGGGCTCGGGGGTGAACATGTACTCAGCCGAGAGAACAATGATGCAGCCGCCGAAGAGCTCGTTCAGACAGCTCTGAACCTCGGCGTCAACTATTTCGACACTGCGGAGCTCTACTATCCGTCGGAGAAATACATCGGTCAGGCACTCGACGGACGACGCAAAGAAGCGTTCATCTCGACGAAGGTGGACCCTCGCGACCCCGACGAGGCCAAACGCAAAATTGAACGCAGCCTCAAGCTGCTTCGAACCGATCGTGTCGACAACCTCAACATTCATCGCGTCCGTAATGCGGAGGACGTCGAGCGCATCTGCAAGAAGGGAGGCCTCCTCGAAGTTATCCAGAGCGCCAAAGAGCAAGGCATGACGCGTTTCATCGGCATCTCGGGACACTACCTTCCGGAACCTATGATCGAGATGATGCGACGTGCCGACCTTGACACAATTCTCCTACCCGTCAACCCCGCGGATCGCTACCACCGGCCGTTCAAGCCGGTTTGGGAGGAAGCAAAGCGGCGCAGCATAGGAGTGGTCGCCATGAAGGTTTCTGGCCGCGGCCGTTTGTTCAGCGAATGCGGCTTCACGGAGATGGACCCGCTTTTGACGTACGCTCTGTCCCAAGACGTCCACACGGCAATCGTCGGCGTCGAGACCGTGGAGCAGCTGCGAGACAACGTCCGCATAGCGCGCGAGTTCAAGCCGATGTCGGCTCCCGAGCAGAAGGCCCTGGAAGAGAGGATTCGGCCACACGCCCCGATCGCAGGGTTCTACAAGCGCGGCGGCAGCGGTTGGTTAGATTAAGCGGAGGAAGGAGCGCGCAGCCGATGACCAACGAAGAACTCGAGCTCTTTCCCGTCGGGATCGATGGTAAGTACGGTTATATCGACGCCCGCGGTGAGCTCGTCATCCCCCACCGATACACCCAGGCATTTCCGTTCGCCGAGGGTCGAGCCTGCATCCGCGAACGGGGGAAATGCGGCTTCATTGACAAGTCAGGACGCATGGTGATTGCACCCGACTTCGACTGGGCAGGAAGCTTTTCAGGCGGCTTCGCGGCGGTGAAGAAAAGCGACAAATGGGGCTATGTCGACACCACCGGCATGTTGGTGATCGCGCCGCGTTTCGCCAAGGCGTCGGCGTTCCACGACGGCCATGCCCGCGTCAAGCTGCAAGGGAAGTGGGGCTACGTCGACACCACCGGCAAGCTCGCGATTCCAGCGGTGTGGGACGGAGCACAAACGTTCTCGGAGGGAAGAGGCTGCGTACGGCGCGGTAACCTGTGGAGCTACGTCGATGACGCCGGAGCCGCTGCGCTGCCTCATCGCTACCCGTCGGCGTTCAGCTTTTCGGCGAACAGAGCGCGCGTTTGGGCCGGGGACAAATGGGGTTTCATCGATCGAGCGGGACGGCAAGTCATCGAGGCGCGATTCGACTGGGCCTACGACTTCGCAGAGGGTCTTGCCAGCGTTCAGTATGGCGACGGAGTCGGCTTCATCGATGCGCATGGCGCATTCATGATCGAACCGCGCTTCAGTTGGGCTCTACGCTTCGCCAGCGGTCTCGCAGCCGTGAAAGCGCGTGGCCGTTGGGGCTACATCGATCAGAAGGGGCAGATGCTCATCGAGCCCCGGTATCCGAAGTCGTTCGACTTCGCCGGATCACTGGCACTGGTCGGAGATGACCACAAGCTGTTCTACATCAACCGAAGCGGCAAGGAAGTGTGGAATCCGTACAAGTGAAACACCGACTGGGCAAACCTCACTCGATGACCTCAACGACAAAAACCGACTGATTCTTGCCCGTGGGACTCACACACAAGACGACCGGATGATTCGGCGGTGCGATGATTCCGGTGCTGATGCGGGACTTGGGCTCAGGGAGAGTCGAGATCGAAATGTTCACAAGGGGTTCTTTCCCTGGCCGCTGTTCGACACTGCCCACGACACGGATTTCGCGCGCCTGACCGTTGACCTCCAGCGTGCTTTGCACCTCGAAATTGCCGCCGTCCACGGTCTGAATCATGAGGTGTGCCGTTAGAGAGGGATTCTCGAAACCGAAACGCTCGAGCTCGCTCCCTACCTTCTTGAGGTCGTCTGGGAGCGCGACGTTTTGGGCACGATCGTTCTGTTGGTCGATGAGCCATGCAATCCGGAGTTTCCTCGGCGAGATCTTCTCGGCTGACGGCTGGGGGGCGTCGAGAGCCTGAAGCAGAGAATTCACACGTCCAACTTCCTCGTCATCGCCAGCGACGATGACGAAGTTTCGCTTTTCATCGGCAACAATATTTCCGCGCGAGAGTGTCAACCGGAGCGCATTCAGAACGGTCTGATCGGCGCGTATGTTCTTAAGTTGGAACACCTGCACCCTACGCCCTTCCGACTGCGCTAGTCCAGCCCGCGTGTCCAGCTCTTTGATCAGGTCGCGAACGGCAGGAATCTGTTTCTTTGTCCCTTGAACAACCAACGAGTTCGTCGGCAGGTGGGGTACGATCAAAGCGCCGCCGCCGACCTTGCTGACCGCCTCGGCGATGTATTGAACGTCTCCATATCGCAAGCGGAAAATGACCGTCTCCCGTTCTGGAGAGCTTCGGCGCGCGCGCGCAGGCGGAACGGGCTGACTGTCCGTCGTCGACTGTTGCGCCGCCTCCTGCGCGACGACGACAGAACGTTCGAAAGCAAGCGTCGGCAAACCAATTGAGATCGCCAGGGAAAGCACGAACAGGTTCGAAGCGGAAATGAATTGCATAGATCCTCCAGTTTGGGCGTGCTTCACTCATCGTGCGGGATCGGGGAAGCGTCGCCCGATGGGTCATGGTTAACCGCAGGATAGACAAAGAACAGAGTGACGGAGCGAGACTCAGTCTCCATAGGCATCGCAATCAAGTCAGTCGATCCGTGAAAGTTCACTTCCACGCCTGTCTTAGGCTGCACAGAGGCAGCGTGCGTGGCCTTATCCCGTGTAGACGGCTCGTCCGAAGCGGTGTTTGGACGGGCATCGAGCTCACGCTCACCTTTCGTTTCGTGGCCGAGGTGTTGGCGAGGAGTTTTCATGTCGAGGCGCAGAAATGTGCAGAGCGCCATCGCACAAAGGCACAACATAGCGAAAGTGACCGCGACGCGGCGACGCCGATTTCGGCAACGATCCGCTTGGCGCAGTTGAGCCTCAAGCCGGCACACGAACGCAGTCGGAAGCGACTCGAGCTCACCCCGGGCGCGGTCAAGGAGATCATCGAGATCTTTGGGTTGGTCGCTCACAGCTGACTCACGGATCTATGAATTTCTCACGCAGCGTCGCCCTTGCCACCGCCAAGCTGGACTTGACCGCACTGCGGTTGATTCCAAGAACGCGGGCGATCTCTTTCTGAGAGAGATCCTCGAAGGCAGACAGGTAGAGGACTTGGCGCTGGCGAGGTGGGAGCTGATCGATCTCCAACAGCACTTCGCCAAGCTCCTCGCGCTGCTGCAAAATCTGTTCAGGAGAATCCTCGTCAATGGGTTCGCTCGAGTCTTCCGAACGACTTGCGAGCCGCCGAGCAGCGCGTCGCAGTTGATCGCGCCACGCATTCGCAGCAATGCGGAGCAGCCACGTGCGCGCTGCCTCCGGCTGACGGAGCCGATGCTTGCGTCTCCAGGCTCGCAAAAGCGTCTCTTGGGTGAGGTCTTCAGCGTCATTCGAGTCTCCCGTCAGCCGCAAAGCAAACCGGTAGACGCGCGTGGCGTGCTCTAGGATCGACGCTGGCACGTCCGATGGCTCTCGCAACAGCGGTGGCTCCGGTCGCAGGGCGGTCCTCGGTGCGTGCGAACCGGACGGCTCGCGAGCTTCTGTCATCTCTGGGGTCCAAGTCGTCATGGACTCACTGACAGACGTTTGCGGCGTCGAATGGTAGAAAAAAATCTGGTTGGATTTCTTGCCACCGGAACAACCTACGCGAAAGACGACCTTTTCTCGCCCAGAGCAGCCGTAGCATCCAAGATCGAGACGACCAAGAGCGATGCCTCAACGTGAAATTCCAGTCTGCTGGAATCACACGCCAATCGCTGGATCTCCCGTCACGTCAGTGTTTGAGCAACCAGATCTCGGTGAGCCGCGAGCGCTGACGCCAGTTCAGATGTCCTTCGTCCGTCGGGTTATCCCACGTCAGCACAAGCTTGCGATCTCCGAGCGCGCCTTGCGGCACGGTGATGTCGACAAACTCTCCCAGCTCCACACGCTCGGGCTTCGCAACGCCGACGCGCTCACCATCGATTCGGAGCATCAGCGTCCCGAGCCCTGTCATGCGAACTGAATACTCGGCATCCGGTTCGAGTCCTTCGTAGACCACTGCCTGCGGCCAGTTCATGCTGACCTGCCATGACAGACGGGCTCGGCTCTTGCCCTGATCCCACCACCAGTGCGTTGGCGCCGAGTTGGCTTCCTCACCCGGCTCGGTGATGACTTCCCTGCTGCGCTTCACGTGCGGTGAGCGCGCCGTATGCCCCACGTCGTCGTAGTAGCTCCCCGGACCAGGACTCTCCCACTCTGCGAGCACCTTGAGACGAGCGACTTTGGCCGCCTCAGAGTCGAAACTGCGAATGCGTTTGAACTCATCTTCGAGCCACCAGCGATTGTTCATGGGATAGTCTACGAAGTCGAGAAACGCGCCGCGCTCCGCGCCACTCGCATGGTACTTGTCGACGCTAGTCTGCAGCCCGATCGAATCGAAAAGATCTTCGCAGAGAGCTTCGATGCGTTTGCGAAGCTCTGGGCTCGTCGGGTCGCTGTCGACGCGAGAGAGTGTCGACAGTGCGGCGTTCATTGCCGCTTCCGCGCCGCTCACGTCAGCCGCTGCCATCAACGCGTTTGCTTCCTTCTCCAGCCGTCTCTCGCGAATGACGCGTCGCCGGATATAGGCGTCGTAGTGGGCTCGCACGAGATTCATCTGCCAGCGCCAATTGCTCTTGAGGCGCGGCAATCGCGACTCGAGTCGCTGCCACAACAGGAGCGTCCCTTCGACAGCGCCGTTATCGGCGATCGAACCGCGCCAGTTATTCTCAAGAGCCAAGATGGCGTCGGCGATCTCTTCGGTTGCGCCAGGATCGAAAAACAGACGCGCGTACTCATTCAAAATCGTACGAACTTCGGTCCGAGGATCCCAGCCCAGTGAGCTCCACACCGCCTTGTTCAGATCGTCGTGCACGCCGTCGGAGTAGCTGATGAAACCATTGCCGTAAGGCGCGAACCAGTTGTGGATGTACGCGTACTGGACTGGTCGCGGGTTGATCGCCTCGCGGCCGAGGGTCAAAGCATACGCTTGGTCCCACCACGGGACTTCGTATTGACAGAGTTTGTTGTGCGTGATGTCGGGATAGAAGCGATACTTAACGTGCTTCGGCAGAATGCGGCGAATCAGCGGGATCGGCGGTGCCGACGGACCAGCAACGACGCCGCCGAACCACTTCGGCTCCTCCGCTTTGAGGTAGTCGATCACGAACGTGATGTCCTCACGGTCAAAGTGCTGAAACGACAGCCAAACGCGCGCCTCCGGGTGGATCGGTAAGAGGCGAGAGGCGACGTCTTTGAGGAAAGGCACCACCAGTTTGGCAGGGTTGTTTCCGGGGTCACCGCCAGGGAAAAACACCGCGCTGAGCTCGCTGCAATCCTTGTAAAACGCCTCATGCTGATCCAAGAGCTGCGTGCGCAGCTTCGTGTCGTTCAAGTCGAAGACCGCGGGCGTCCACACCCAATAATCGAGGCCGTAGCGCTTGCAGATGCCACTGAGCGCTCGGTTCATCGTGCGACGATCGCGCTTCATGAGGGGGTTGGTGCGCTCGTCTTCGAACGGAATGTTCTCGATGGAGTTGATGCCGAACAGAGCGAGCTCGCGGATGTACTGATCGAACTGCTCCGGCGTCCATGCATCCCACGAGTTCGCGCGCGCGCGAAAGCCAAGTTGGTGGCCGCGAATCTCGGAGACCGGCGCCGTGGCAACATCGAGATCCGCTGGGACGTCGACACGCTGGGCGCCCCAACGCGTGCTGCGCAGGAGCGCGCCAACACCGTAGAGCGCGCCACGCGGATCCGCACCGATGACCCAGACGACCGGCGCCTGCGGATTACGATTGTCTGCGAGCAGTCGATACCCCTCGGGGCGGAGCTCCGGCGCATCGTCCGCGGATGGCTGCTGGGGTGCGCGCTTCCAAGCGTCGGCACCATCCTGGGTCGTGACGACGATGGCGCTGTGCGTACCATCCCATTGAGTCACTCGCTTCAGCTCGACTCCCGCGCGGCGCTCGAGCTCTTCGACCAGCACGGTGGTCGCGACAGCTTCGACCGGCTCAGCGTCGGCGCGCGAAACGACCGCGGCGTGGCTCATGTTTAGCCAGGCGCTGTCAGCAAATGCCGTCGGACAGCAGAGTAGACTCAAAGTGGCTACAAGAGATCTCATGGTGGCAATGCCTCTGGTGGTGAACATCATTCTCAGATTCGTCGATCAAGGTGACAAGCTTGCTTCCGCCGACGCGACGGTGGTATGACGATGTGCTGGACGAGAAACCGCAAGCGGCGCTCTGTCTGTAGAGATTCTATGAGGTCGAGCACGCGTTGAGTACCGGCGTCCCGGGAAACCTTTGAACCTCACAACGGCTGACCGCACCGACAAGGACCAAAACGAGAAGAGAATGCAGCTGAAGAAGCGGCGCCAGTCCTAGCCTTCCACATCGTTTTCCGATGACTAAAGTCTCTGTCGTACTGCCGGTCTTCAATGGCGGCGCCACCGTCGAGCGCGCCGTACGGTCGATTCTTGATCAGAGCTTCACGGATTTGGAGCTGATCGTCGTCGACGATGGTTCGACCGACGACACTCTTCTGAGACTTCGCAGCTTCAAAGATCCGCGCCTTCGCGTGATCGAGCAGCCCCATCGTGGTGTGACAGCGGCCGCCAACACAGCCACCGCAGTTGCCACGGCTTCCTACATCGCGCGCATGGACGCCGACGATGTCTCCCACCCCGAACGACTCGAGACCCAACTGCGTTTTCTCTGCGACGGCGATTTCGACGCCGTCGGTTGCTGCGTCCGCATCCTCGACGCCTGCGGCTCAGCGGTTCCATCGCTGCAGCGCTACGAGGCGTGGATCAACGACGAGACTGCGAACGCAGTCGACATCCTGGCGCTACGCTTCGTTGAGTACCCGCTCGTCAACCCGACGATCCTGGCAAAGCGGCACTTCTTCGAGCTCGGCTACCGCAACGGAGACTTTCCCGAGGACTATGATCTCATGCTGCGTGCGGCGCAGCGCCAGCAACGATTCGGCAAGGTGCAGCACGTTTTGTTCGATTGGCATGACAGTGAAAATCGACTGACACGCCGCGACGGACGATATTCACCGGAAGGCTTCGAGCGTTGCCGCCGCGAACACTTATTGCGTGGCCCGCTCAAAGACGTCGACGAGGTCGACCTGTGGGGCCTGGGGAATACTGGAAAACCATGGCTCCGCTGGCTCCAGGAGCGTGGCATCCATGTACGGCATGGTTACGACATCGACGAACGCAAAGTTGGCGTCAAGATCCACGGCGTCGAGACGGCGCATCCACGCGATCTGCCTCCAGCCGACGGCACGCCGATCCTGGTGGCTGTCGGTGCCGAAGGCGCCCGAGACGTGATCCGGCCGCAGCTCGAGTCAGGAGGCTACACAGCTGGCGGCGATGCATGGTTCGTGGCGTGAATTCGACGACGCCCACGAGAGGGCATATCGTCTCCAAGATCCAGATCGGCGCGAGCTACACGCGCGAAAAGATCGAACCGTCGACAACGCCCGTACTGTCAGCGAATGACGGCGTCTCGATGTCCATCGTGCGCAGAATGCTCAGAAAAACGTTCGCCATGCGAGTGTCACGACCGCGCCAGTAGGTGCCATGCTTTAACCCCATGTTGGCACCGCCAGCGACGAGCGTCGGCAGGTTCTTCGGCAGGTGCGTTGTGCTGGCTCCGCTACCGTAGAGCACGATCGTGTTGTCGAGCACGCTACCACTCTTGTCCTTGTAGCCCTGCATCCGCTCGAAGAAGTACGCCAGCTGCTGGCTGAGGAACAGGTCGTACTTGGCGAAATCCAGCTGACCTTCCTTGTCGCCGGCATGCGACAGGCTGTGATGGGCTCGACTGAGACCGAGCTTGAGCGGGAAGGTGTCGCTGATCCCCATGCCGTCCTCGCGGTTGAGCATGAACGCGATGCTGCGCGTGATGTCGGCGTCGAACGCCAAGGCGATCAGGTCGAACATGTTGCGGTAGTACTCGTGTGGATCGTCCTCTGATGTCACATCGAGGTTCAGATGCGAGTGCTCCTGCTTCTTGAGCGGCACGTCGATCCACTTCTCTGAGGCGATCAAGCGCGACTCGATCTCATTCAGGGACGTCAGGTACTCATCCATCTTGTCGCGATCAGAGCGCACAAGTTTCTTGTTCAAGAGGCGCGCATTCTCAAGCACTGCATCAACCAGCTTGATCCGTCGTTTCACATTCGCTCGCTGTGCCTCGAGGGATGCCCTGTCTTCGCGAAACAGGCGATCGAAAATCCGCCGTGGACTATTCTCGGCCGGAATCGGTTTGCCTTCGAGGCTGTAGGAGATCGTCCCGGTGCGCGACAAAAAACCAGTCCCCGCGTCGATCGACAAGACGAGCGACGGTTGACGACAAAACTGCTTGGTGTGCTGCGCGACCACTTGATCAAGGGCGGCCGTGTTGTAAGTTCCTGGGCGTGGGTTGTGCAGCGGCGCCCCGGTCAGCCACATGTCTGAGCACACGTGTGGGTCAGCCTTAAGGCCGTTTTCGTGGTACAAGCCGCCGAGAAAACTCAACTGGTCCCGGAATGGGGCCAATGGCGCGGTCGACTTGCCGAAGACGAACTTGCCGTTTTCCTCTGCCCGCGGAAACCAGCTCCACTCGTCGATCCCATGTTCCTCCCGCGGCAGCGACATTCCGTTCGCTGTATAGATCGCACAGAAGCGCCGCGGCGGCGTCTCGACGACCTCTTTCCCCATCGCCTCAAGAACCGGCAGCGCCAGCGTGGCACCTGCGAAGCCTTTCAGAACTGCACGACGATGAAGCTTGAGGGGCGTGACCATACTCGGTTTCTCACAGAGTTCGTGGTTGTCGAACGCTCATTCCCTTGGTGACGCGGTCACATTGGAGTCGGCGCAGGCCGCTGACTGCGTCTCCGGGTTACTTTTCAAGAAGGGTTACTTTTCAAGAAAGAGCTCGCTGTTGACGACGAATCGCATCATGTCCTGGACTCGGTAGTCGTCAGGCTTCAACTCTAACCCTTTCTGCTTCAGAAGTTCAATCTCATTGTAGCTGAGAGTCCGGCCGGTGGCGTACGTGGCGACGTGCTTGAGAAAGCTAAAAGCAACCTGATCCATACCATCGCTCGTCAGGTAGGCCTTGAGCTCGTCGACGCCGGCGACCTCGGTCTCGTCCGGTAAAACCGAGCGCGCATCCACCGCGGCTGCATCACTACGGAGAAGACCACCAGCGTCGAACTGCTCGAACGGCAGTCCCCACGGATCAATCCCAGCGTGGCAGTTGGCGCAGCCCTTTTGGTCGCGATGGCGTTCGAGTTTCTCACGCAGCGTCAGCTCTTCCCCTTCATCCTCGGGCAGCGCCGGCACGTTCGGTGGCGGATCGTCCGGTGGCTCGGCGATGATTTTGCGCGCCAGCCAGGCGCCCCGTTTGACGGGGTTGGACTCGCGGCCATTCGAGAGGCCTGCGAGAATGCCAGCCTGAGCAAGCACGCCGCCGAGGTGCGCGGTTTCATGCGTGAGTGGCACGAAGTTGAACCCGCTCTCGGTGCGGTCGGCAAGCCCGTAGTAACTGGCGACGATTTCGTTGGCGACGATGAAGTCTGAATGAATCAGATTCTTCAGCGGCAGGTTGTGCCGCAGCAGATGCAGAAGGAAGTGCACCGGTTCGTCGCGCAGCGCTGCCTTCGTGTAAGGCGTGAGCTTCGGAAAGCGCTTACGGTCGACTTCGACCACGTCGAGCTTGTCGAGGCTGAGCCACTGCGAAGCGAACTCGCTCGCGAACTGATGAGCACGTGGGTCACTGAGCATTCGTTCGACTTGTTCGTCGAGCGATTGGCGCAGCTCGCCAGCCGCCGCAAGCGCCAAGAGCGGAGCATCCGGCGCCGCATTCCAAAGAAAGTAGGAGAGCTTTGATGCGAGCTCATAGTCTCCGATTGGTTCAGATTGCGGCGTCGAGCTCTCTTCGATGAGAAAGAGAAACTGCGGCGACGTCAAAACAACCGTGAGGGCATCCTTGACTGCCTGGCGAAATGCCTGGGTGGACCGATCAGAGGGGTTCGCCTCTCCAAGAGATTCCTGCCATACAGCGAAGAGCGAGGCCAACTCAGCGTCGCTGAGCGGTCGCCGAAACGCGCGGGTCGCAAACGAGCGAATGACGTCGCGGGCATACGCGGCGGAGTTGACGGCGCTCTCAGAGTCGGTCTCGATGAAGATGCTGCGGTGCGTCTCCGGCGGCCACGTCTCGTAAAGAGGGCCCTCGAACTCGACCGATCGGATGAGGAGGCGCGGCATGTCACGCCCGTCAGTGTATTCACTCCGCACGCCGATCTCACGGATACCGGCTAGATAGTTGACGTTGTCTTTTTCGACGTCAGGACTCGGGAAGTTGCTGATCGCACCGTCGAAGACATACGACGTCAACTCTGTCGACGCGACAGTCTGCGGTGCGCCGACTGGGTTGAGCGTGCTGCCGCAATCGCGTCGCAGGCCGACGTGGACACCGAGACGTGGCCGACGTCTCTCGAAGTCTTCGAACAAGAGGGCGATCGGGTCGGACTCTCCCAGCGGTGTGAGGACAATTCGCTCGACGAAAGCGGATTGGCCCATGTAGCGCGCCCTGACGCTCAGAGTGCCGGCGTGCAGCCGCACCGCGAGAAAGGCGGTTCGATCGAGCACGCCGGAAAAGTGACGGTCGCCCAGCTGCAGGAGCAGCTCCTTCGGCTTCTCGGGAGGCAACTCCTGCGCTAACTCGCCGCCAACCTCGACGAGCGCTTGAACCTCCGCGCGCTCGAGGGCACGGCCATAGAGATGCACGGAATCGATCTCTCCCATGAAGGGTGCCGAGCCGGGAATCCTCCCGATTTGCATCGCCGCCTCGGTGTTGTCGAGGTCAGCTGCTTTGACCGTGCCGCGTCCGACCTCGTAGCCGTTGACATAAAGCACGGCCGCATCGTCGCCGCGCCCGACGACCGCAGCGACGTGTTGCCACTGGCCGGATCGGATCACACCTCGGCGTGACGTCACTTCACCGCTCACCATGCCGTCAGCGTCTACCGCTCTTACTCGGATCGCGCCATGGCCGTCCGCTAACTCGAAAAGCCAGCCGTGCGTGTAGACATGGCCGCCAAAGGAGATGAGTCCCGACTGCCGCAGATCGCGGGGATGCATCCAGCAGGCGACGGTGAACGGGTCGCCGGCGACACTCATGGCCGGATCGCGCGGCACGACGACGGCATCGTCACGCTTTCCAAGGGACACTGCTTGTCCAAAAGGGGAGTCGACAAACTCCGCCTCGCCGACGACTTCCCCGCGGCTTCCGATGCGTCCAGATCCTTCCCCCACATCGCCGTCGAGCTCCCAGACCCCGAGCAGCTTCTCCGCTAGGTTGTCGACATTGGGCGCCACCACTTCCTGGGCTCTCTGCTTCAAATAGACGTCGATCTGGTAAACCCCCGCGTCGCCGACATCGATCGACTCCGACTCTGCCGGTTCGTGGAGCTCGAGCGCGGCAGCGCTTTCACCTCGAGGCTCCACGTCGGACTCGAGCAGCAAGCCGTCGTCGTACTTGGCGGCACGCACCGTCACCCTGAATCGACCATGCTCCGGAAGCTCACGCAGCGAAATCTTGAAGTTCGCGCGCGGTCCGTAAGTACTCTCTTGCCCGAACACCTCCGAGGTCGGTGTCGCAGGCCGCAGCAGAAGTCCTGCCGGAATGGCTTCGTGCGCCAGGCCTTTGGGGTACCCATCCGTGCCGCGTACGCACGCAAACACGGCGTGATAGATGCTGTCATACTCGCGCCAGCCACGGACCGTTGCGTTGCCCTCGTAGCCCTCGATGAACCGGTACTTGGTTTGCATCTTGAGTGGCGTGTACTCGAAGGGCTTCGTCGGTTGCAGTTCGGTGACGACGAAGTCGTCGTTCTCCAAGAGACGGCTGAGTGCACCGAGGATCAGTTTGTCGGGGCAGGGCTCAGGGTTGATCCCGTCTCCAAGGTCGACTCTGAAGTTTTGAATCACCGGCTGGTCGATTTCATCGACGATGCAAAGGTCGAGCGCCGTCGAGGCGATGTCGAGATAAGACTCCGCCAAGAGCGGCGGCAGCAGCAAAGCGTCGCCGTTGTTGAGAAAACCGTCCTTGCTGACGCTGTCGGGTGGCAGCACGTCGGTGAGGTTCTCGTCAAGCCGTAGGAGATCGCGCAGCGTGTTACGGTACTGCGGCACCGTGAGGCGGCGGACCGAGCCGTTTTTCTCGCGCTCGCGCGCCAGCGCCATGGCAAGCCCATCGTCGATCCACGCGGCGAGCAACCGGCGCTCCTCAGCACTCGGCTGCAGCTCGTCGTCGGGCGGCATCATCTCGTCAGTCACCTGCTCGCGGATGCCTTTCCAGAGAGCGAGACGTCGATCCTCAAGAGCACCATCGAGCTGATCGACGCGAATGCCGGAGTTCATCTCCTCGGCGTTGTGGCAACGTAGGCAGTACTTTTTCAAAAACGGCTGAACGTCGGCGTCGAAGCGTTCGCGGATTGCAGCAGCGCGCGCGGTGTCAGAGGACGACAAGACCGCATCGTCCGGCACGCTGTGGTCCTCGGCGCTGTGAAGAAAAGCGATCAATAACGCCATGGTCGCCGCGGTGGCGACTCCGACACGAGGAGCACAGCGTCGACGCGCGTTCGCCGTCTGTTCGCGACGGCAGCCGCCACAGGTGAATGAAGCCATCAGCATGAATTCTCAAGCTCGAGAGCAGACAACCGGGGTTCGGGCGCCCCCACGGGCATATTCCACGCCCAACTATAATCTTCCGAGGCTTCGTTGTGCCAGCGTTTCAACACCGGTCAACGGCACGCCCAGCGCGACCTTTCCGCCGGGCTCTTCTCTGTGAGCTCTGTGTCCTCCGTGGTAATCCTCTCTCCTTCGATTGCCATTGCGGCGCGGCCATCGCCATGACGGCCCAGCTTCATGTACGTCACGAGCTGTGCCGAGAGCTTGGCGGTCCCGATCTCGCTGAGAAGAGGGACACCACAGAGGAAGGACACAGGGATCACAGAGAAGAAGACCGAGAGCATTCTCCTTCTGACTCCGTCCTTGAGAAGTCCGACGTCAAATTCACTAAGCAGCCCCAGCGTCCGGCGACCCAGTTTTATCTACGTCAGGAGTTGCGCCGAATTCGATCGATATAGTTGACTGCTTTGATCTCGACGTCGAACGACGTAGCAGCGTCTGATTCCATGTCGTATCCGCCAGGCTCTTCTCTGTGAGCTCTGTGTCCTCTGTGGTAATCCTCTTTCCTTCGATTGCCAATTGCGGACCGTAGGACGTGGATCTGTCCATCGACTGCGCAAGGTCGTCGTCGAGCCGGTATTCGCTCACATCGAGGCGGCGCGAGGCTTTCCGGGATAGCCTCTAGTACTTGCCGATCACGTTGACGAAGATGCCGTGGTGGTCGTACGAGAGGTCCGTCAGATCATCGGAGAAGTCAGCAAAGTTGTAGCCGACGCCGAACTTAAAATGATCGCCGAAGTGCCGATAGATGCCCGCAAGCGCACCGACGCGAAGATCCTCCGCTTCGTCGACCCAGAGTGCCCGGCCCTCGAGAATCGCGTCCCAATTGCGTACGATGTGAAAGTCCAACCGCCCGACCACGAGGTGCGCCATGCTGGAGAACCACGGCCCGCTCGTTTTCGACGCGCGGAGCTCGCTGATGCGAAACGCATACTTGCCGCCGACCGAAAGCCACGCGACGAGATCGTAGGTAGCGTCCGCAGAGAGCACGTGACTGCGCTGCGAAAAATCGAGCGCCTGGCGAAATGCGTCGATCTGACCGGGAGAGGGGACGTTGCGAAAGTAGGTGTACTTGAACAGAGCGTTGAGTCGGTCGCTAGCCACCGGCCGGTACGCCAGCCCCAAAACAGCCTCCGTGAAGTCCGAGCTGAAGAACGATCCTTGGTTGGAGTGGCTCGTAGAAAAATTGAACTTCACCAGCGCGCGCCAATCGTCAGACAGCTGCACGCGTGCGTTGTTGCGCACGAGCCAAAGCTGCCGCTCAACGCCACCGCCGAGATCGCGGCGCCACTGCAGGGCTGTTCCGAGTCCGAGCGACTCGCTGTCATAGCCGATCGATCCTGTCACCGCAGTGCGCTCAAATTCACCGAACAGATCGCGGCTTTGAAGCGTGCCGTTTTCGAACGTAACGCCGAGGGTCCATCGGTCAGCAGGCGCCAAGTCGACACCGTAAGCGTGCACCATTCCCTCCTGCACATCGCCGTGGTGCACGCGTTCTTCGCCAAAGACGCTGAGCGCATCGCTGTAGCGCATCCGCATGCCGGTAGTCATGGTCCCGTTGCGCCCGCCATAGCCAGTATCGGTGCGGTCGGCGTCGAGCTGATACGCCAAGTAGACGTTGGTACGGTCCGTCCACTGAAAGTCGCTGGAAACGCGACCGCCGACGCCTCCGTTGCCGCCGGACACTTCGGATCCGACTTCGAGTCGCCGGGTGAGTCGCAAGGTCGCGCCGCCGCCGTAGCGATTGTTGGGGCTGCGGCGGTCGGTACGGTGCGCGGTGACCTGCCCGAACGCATAGACGTCCCAGTCCTCTTCACTGCGCCAACCAAGGCGACCTGCGACGTCAGTGCGCGATCCGCCGCGGATCGAAAATCCGCTGAGCGAGACGCCGCCGTCCAACCAGTCATGGCGTGCTCCGGCTCTCGCGTAGACGTGCTCAGTGAGCGATAGTTCGGTACTACCGTCGATGTTCCTTTTGTGCACGCCGGACTTCTGATCAAACTCGTCGTACTTCGCCGCGACCTTGGCGACGTCGGAAATCGGCAGTTCAAGCGACGCGCCCCACTGGTTCGTATCGCTCGGCGTGAGCTTGCCAGGTGCCGAGAAACCTGCTTGTCGGCGCTCGAAGTAGAACGTCGTCGCACCGCGCATCGACGCTGTGATGTCCTGGAGATCACTCGCACCTTCGACCCGCCAGCTGAGCGCCTCGCGGTTCTGCATTCCGGGTGCCAGGGCGCCAAAGCTGAAGCCACCATCGATCGACCCCATCTCCCCGGCGCCGGCACCGTCGGATACGGCGACCTCAGCCTTGAGATAGCTCTCCGGCGTCAAACGCAGCGTGACATCAGCACCTGCAAGATCCTGATCGAATCCCTCCAGTTGTTGATGCGACGCCGTGACGCCGAGCTCAAGGTGGTCGTTGACCCAATGCGACGCGCGACCACCAATGGCGAGTTCGTCCACGTCTCCTGCTGTTGGCACGAATTCATAACGCACGACAAGAATCACTGGGTGCCCCGAGAGTCCCGAGGTACTGACGAGAAGCCCGTCGGTGGCGTTCGACGGCAACGGGCGAGTCAGAAGGACGCGCCCCTGCAAAGGATCGATGTCGTAGTCCTGATTCGGAATCAGGTTCTTCGTCGCCAGCACTAACCCCGAGTCCTTGTCACGCACCTCGACGCGCACGCGTTCCGATCCGAGCGTGATGTCTTGATGCTGCAGGTAATAGAGAGATCCACCCGTGCCGCGATGCTCTTCGCGTACCTGCACCGAATCGGGAGTGGCGACAAAGCCGTCGGCCCGCGTTCTTCGCTCACCATGCGCCGTCGCACTCTCGCTCACCCAGTGGAGCCGCGCGCCGTACAGCCCGCGGTCCACTTGCGCGAGATCTGTGCCGACGATCTCCGTGATGTAATTCCCCCACATAACGTAGGAGTCACCGGCTTCGAGCTTGACGTAGAAACGTCCTTGCGTCGGTGCGTCTTCGGTAACCGTACTGTCGTCGCCGTAGACAGGATAGAATCGGTCCGGGTCGAGCCGCCGCAAGAGCTGACGTGGATCGCGATCGCTCAGGTTGCGAAAAATGTTTTCGATGTCATCCTCTGACGTATCGAGACTCGCCGTGAGGAGGTAGCGCCCACGGATCTTGCCCTTGAGATAGAACGCAGCGCGTCCGTCGACGCGGACGCTGTCGTCGAAGTCCTCATTCTGCGTCACCTCCTCGATGTCGCCATTCGAGACGCTGCCGCCGACGGTGAGGTCGCCGATGGCGACGACGAACCAGTCATCTTCTGGGACGTAGACGTTCCGCCGCAGCACGATGGCGTCTCCGCCGTTCCCACGCAGCTCGACTTCAACGGCATGGGTTCCACTCGGGAAGATCTGCTGCGCAACGAATCGCCCGGTGCGATCAACCGGCACCGGCACCCCGCGAACAAACGCACGAACCTCCGGCGGCAGCTTCGATCCGTTGACTGTGACCGTACCGCCATTCACCTGGATATTGCGCCGCATCGCATCGAGGTGGTTTTGCCCGTAACCCGCGAGGAGCTCTTCTTCGAGGCTTGGCGCGTCGTCGCGTTCCGAGTCGAGCGTGTGATCCCGTCGCGCCAGCGGCAACCGACGCGGCACCGTCTCATCGTATCGCCCCGCTTCGTCATAGACCCTGACGACGAAATTCACCTCCATATCATCGATCGGCTGAGGGATCCATTCGGCCTTCCACGTCGCGTCCAGAGGCAGGACGGCCACTGGTTTTCCCTGTGGAGAGATACCGGGTCGAAAGATGCGTACCTCGCCGCGCTCGATGAAGTGAGCGTAGTTCGAGAAAGCTTGGAAACTCACGGTCTGGCCGATCACACCGGCATCCGGCCACGGAGTCACGTTCAAGATGCGCTCGGCGACGAGAGAGTCGTAGCGCATCTGGACGCCACTTTCGGCGAACGCACGGTCGGCCTCGCGATCCTTGTCACCAGGCGAAGCCGGCTCGTCGCCGAAACCCTCGACGCTGACGCGAAACGGTGTGGCGGACGTTGTCGCCCCGTCGGCGCGCGGCGCAGCGTCCTCCGTGTTGAGCGCGGGGGAGCGACGCACCACCCGGCTCGAGTCGAGCTGCTTGCCGCGCAGCTTCGCTGCTCGTGGTTCGTCGGGCTCCTCCAGGACGGCATCCAGCTGCGGTGCGCGACTCGTCTCCTCTCCCGCTCCATCCGGCAGTGGTGGTGGTATTGACGACGGTGGCGGAGCCAAAACACTGCGACTATCCTCTTCACTATCCGTTGAGGCATCGCCCTCCCCAGAACGCCCTCCCTCTAAGCCCGACGATCCCTCGTCGGATTTCGAGCGCAAGGAATCGACGCCGGTCGCGGCTGAGTCTTCGTCCCTGGCAGAGGTGGCGTCTGCCGTCATGCGAGCCTCCTGCGCGGCGGGCGTAGACGCGACCCAAACGATCTTCTCTTCGATGCTCAGGGTCGGAAGATCCCCCTCTGCTTCCCAAAGCCGATGCACTCGCGCGGCGAAATCATCGAGTCGACGTTCGACCTCCGCGCGCGTCTCACCATGCGCCGCCCGGTACGCCACTCGCAGAACAGATGGTGCACCCGCGAGCGTCTTCACGAGATTCCGAAGTTGAGCCGTCCAGCGCTCAGCGAGTCGAGCCTCATTCGGTTCGAAAGCTTCACGCGTCAACTCGACACTGACAACACGCGATAGACTGACGCCGAAGTTTGCCTTCGTCACCTTTCCCCGCGTCAACCTGACAACCCGGGGATTCTCGGTTGTCATTCGGAACCCTGACGGCAGGCTGCGCGGATCCAACTTCAAGATGAAGTTCGAGCCTCGGAGCTCGTGAGGAATCTGCGCTGCAGTCAAGTGGTAGCGGCCGTGTTCGTCGGTCGTGATCAGAAGCCCCCGCGCCGAGGCGATGCGTACGCCCGGGATGCCTGGCTCCCCATCATCCTGCTGGCCGTCGCCGTTACGATCGTCGAATACCTTTCCTATGATCTCCGCGAAGTCGAAAACGGGGTCCGGGACCAGGTTAACAGCCACGTCTCCGACGTTCGAAAGGGGGAGTCCCGTGACTCCGTCGAGCACCCACGCGAGGTTGACATATTTTCCCTCACTCACTCCCGCGCCAACGACGAGAACGAGACGCAGCTGCCTCGATTGGTTCGCCGCGAAGCTCAATCCGGTCCAGCTGAGGTCGCGCCCAACAGCCGCTGGCTCGAGAGGCGATCCGTCGAGCGACGCCGAGCTGCGGACGTACTTGAAACCCGGGGGGAGACGATCCTGCAAGTCCACGTCGACGACGGGCGACGCCACAGTGTTCGTCACCTCGATCGTGTACGGCACGAGATCACCGCGCTTGACGTTGACGAGCGGAGTTGTCTTCGTCACCACAAGAGCCGTTGAGAGAGCTGGGTCGAGCGGCACATGGTTATTGACAACCTGTGGATCCCCGGTGCTGAGATCAAAGCGCACGTAGTAAGTCACGTGGTTCGACCGCTCGCTTGGAGCAATGGCTGCGAGCCGCGCTTCAGTAGGCGGCGCAGCGCTCGGCACGACAAGAAGAGGATCGCTCAAACCGGTTGGGTCGAGCGCGTCGGTGCGCGGTGGAATGAGCGACGAAGGAAACGCTGAGAGATAGCCCGTCGGAGGTTCCACGACGATTTGGTATTCTCCAGCAGGGAATCCTGGAAGAAGATCGAAGCGATAGATTCCGTCACTCGGCGTCGTTTGCCCTTGTTGTCCGGGTAGGACGTGAATACTCGGGTCGAAACCGAGCGGTCCCTCGAGACGGACGATAGCGCCAGGAACAGGATCTCGAGTGACGGCGTCGTAGACAACGCCGCTCGGATCGAGTGGCAAGTCAACCTCCGCGCTCGAGGCGCCGCCGTCAACAGAGACCGCCAAGGCAGCACCGAACACCGCGTTCGTTTCCGGATGACGAAAGTGGATCTGATAGTCGGGTGCCGGTGGAACATTCAAGAATTGATACGCCCCATCGGCGTCGCTAGGCACCGAAGCCAGCACCTGTCCGCTTGCAGACACGAGCTCGACAATCCAGCCGGTAAGCTGCGGTTCGCCACTGTCGGCGGTGCGGTCGTGGTCGACATCGAGGAATACTGTCCCGGAGATGACGCCGGTGCCAGGCGCGCCGCCGACTTGAACGCGCGTCACATCGTCGTCGTTGGCATCGCCGGCGTCATTGCCGGTTTCGCTGCCGTCATCAAGACTCGAGTCGGAAACGCCGGCGAGCCCCCCTGTCGCCGTGAACGCGGCTTGGTTGTCGATCGTCGCGCCGGCCGCGAGAGATCCGTCGACGACCACCCTCAACCGCACAACACCAGAACTCCCCGCGGCTAGTGTCGCGATGGGCAGGCCACCGACGAGTGGGGAAAGTCCGCTCACGTCGGCCTGCGGTTGACCGTCGAACGTCGTCGATCCAGCGACATATGAGAAATCGGGAGAGCTGAGAGGATCGGTGAGAACGATGCCTGCCGCATCTGCGGCGCCGAAGTTCTCGATCTCGATGCGGTACTCGATCGTGTCGCCAGGTTGCACTTCACCGCCATTGAGGTCGGTCGCCTGCTTCGTCAACCGCAGCGCGGGTACCGCGCCGACAACCATTCGGGTCGGCGCTGCACCGTCGGAAGGATCGCCGTTGTCATCGGTGGAGATGCTCGACGCGTCCGAGGAGGAAATCTCCCCTTGATTGCTGACGACGGCGCCGTCCGCCGCGGCTCCATTCACAGTGACACGAAACGTCACGTTCACATTGTCACCACTGGAGATTGACGCAACGCGTACCGTGACGGCGTTCGCGTTCGAGATTCCAAAGTCTGCGACATCGCTATCATCCGCGTCAGTCAAAGAAACGGAGTCGACGACGATCGACGCAGAAACGTAGGAAGTTAGATTTGGCACGGAGTCGACAAAGACGACATCGCTAGCGTCAGAACTGCCTTCGTTTCGTATTTCGATGGAGTACGTGATCGTGTCGCCAGGTTCCAACGAGCCGCCGTCGTCGTCGACGGAAGTCTTGATCGCGACGAGGGCCGGTGCGCTGCCGACCACCAGCGTCGTGGGATCGTTGTCCTCGTTCGTCGACGGGTCGTCGCTTGGCTCCGTCGGCAAAGGACCCGACACCGCGTCCTCGCTCTCGAGGAAAGCTTGAGCGGTGATCAGTGTCCCGGCGATGGCATCAGCAGCGACGACCACTTGAAAGGTGAGCACCGCAGAGTCGCCGCCACTGATCGTCCCGCTAGGATCTCCCGGCGAGTTAACCGCAGCGCCGTCGACGAGAGCAGACGTTCCGGCAACGTCCGAGAGCGAGGCTCCGTTGAGCGTCGTGGACCCTGACACGTAGCTGGCGTTCGAAGGGATCGCTGCCTGCAAGAGAGCGTTGGTCGCATCGGAAGTGCCGAGTTTCGATACCGTGATCGTGTACGTGATCACGTCGCCCGGCTGCAGATCGCCACCGTTTTCATCCACCGCGATCGTGTTGACTTCCACGCCAGCCGTTGCGTCGAGGTAGTCCGGAGTGCCGTCGCTGTCGGCGTCGTCGTCGGCGAAGTTGCCGTTGGAGTTGCCGTCCTCGCCTGACGTCGGCGTGCCGTCCTCGTCGTCGTCGGTGTCGCGCCAGTCGCGCTCGCCCGCTCCGTCGCTGTTTTGCAGATCTGCGTTTGAGCCCGTCTCGTTACCCACACCCGGACCCGACACCGTGTCGTAGTTGTCGTCGAGACCATCGCCATCCGCGTCCGCGCCTGCAGCTGTACGGTCCGCAGCTCCGTCCATGTCGGCGTCGTGCCCCTCGATCGCATCGGGCACTCCGTCGCCGTCGGTGTCGGTGTCAAGGTGGTCCGGATTGCCCGCGCCGTCTGTGTTCGCCAGCACGATCGCCGTGCCGCCGTCGTCAGTGTCGTAGGCGTCGTCGAGGCCGTCGCCGTCGGTGTCAGAGCCCAGCGGCGCAGTGTACGCCGCCGTCGTGTGTGACTCGACGTTGTCGACGATCCCGTCGCCATCGGAGTCCACGTCGAGGTAGTCCGCCACCGCGTCCCCGTCGCTGTTCGGCACCGGCAGCGGCGACGACGCCAGGGTGTCGTCGAGGCCATCGCCGTTGATGTCCGTGAAACCGTCCACCTGACCGTCACCGTCTGCGTCGACGCCTCCGGCTTCCACCAGATCCACGATGCCGTCGTCGTCGCTGTCGAGGTCCAGACTATCGGCGATCCCATCGCCGTCGCTGTCCCCGGTCCCCTCCGTCGCGTCGGGGATGCCATCGTTGTCGTCGTCAAGGTCCACCGCGTCTTCGATCGTGTCGCCGTCGGTGTCTGTGCCTACAGTGATCGGTGTCGTCGCCGGCGCGCTGTTTGTCGTGTCGAGCGAGGCGTCGATCTGCTCGCTGCCGATATGACCGACCACGGAGTTGGTGTAGGTGCCGATCGTCGACGGGATCGTCACCTGATAGGTGAGACTCGCCGTGCCACCAGCGGGGACCGAGAACGCACCCACCCAGGTGAGTGTTGAACCGACTTGCGTCGGATCGCCAATCGCGCTCCCCGCGAAAGTGGACGTCCCGGTCTGATACGTGACAGACGCCGGGGAGGTTGGGAGCGTGTCAGAAAAATCCTGCACAACGGAATCAAGTGCGCCCGAGTTCGTGACCGTCACGGTGTACGTCGCGGTCCCTCCGGCGGCAAACGCTGACGGTGCAGCCGACTTCGACATGGTGAGCACGTTGGTGGCAGGTTGAACAGGCGGCAAGTCTGCGAAATTGCCCGTCGAAGTGTGCTTCACCTGCGTGCCGCTGCTGATGTAAGCCACCGGACTGACCGGTGTGTCGCCCGTTGTGATGCGGCTAGCGCGAAAGGTGTAGGTTGCGACGTAATCCGTGTTCGATGTGGAGAGCCCTGCCGACGGGATCAGCAAAGTGTCAGTGAACGTCCCAGTGTTGCCGCCGCTAAAGACGATCGACGTCGTCTCAAGACGGTAGGCATCAGCGGGCCAGTCCGGAAACGACGCCGGATTGAACGAAAGGATCTTGGCGGCGCCGATGGTACCTGTCGCACCGGTGACCTGAATCGTTAGCAGAGAGCCAAGCGTTCCCGGGTCCGGATCGGCGACGACAATCGACACCTTGTTCGCGTTCGCGCTGATGGTCGAAGCTGAGGTGAGCGAGAATCCCTGACTCGCGAGAGCCACTCCGGGCGGACGGGAAGAGTAAACGCTGACGACGTGCGTCTGTGCCGTTGTCGTGGCACCGGAAGCGACGAGATACACGAATGCGGTCTTCGTCTCACCGCTTGCCATCGCGCCGAGCTGGATGATGCCGTCTTCGTTTGTGGCGAGCGTGACAACGCCGCCCGCGAACGAGTCGACGCCAACCCAAACGTCGTCGCGCGCGACACCAGTGTTTGTGATCTGATAAGCCGCGTAGTGCCCGGCAAGGTTCTTACCCGTGTCGAGGTAGACTACCGATGCGGAGTTCCGCGTGATCGTGAACGCGTCGAGTGCCGGGGACGAAAAAAGGATGAGAGTAACTGTATACAGTACCCCCCGGAATCCCCGGCCCATCGGCAGCTCCCTACGCAGATAGTATCCCTCTACGTTGCAGCCCGCCGCGACTCGCACGTTTACCTTATCGTCCGATCGTGCGGAGGGACTGAGCCGCGAATTCGGCCCAAGCAGGCCTTGCCGCAGCGCGACGTAAAATTCGTCGGCCAGACTCGATCGCAGCATCTAAGTCTCTTCGGCGGCGAAGCGATCTTGGTTGGATCGTCCGTCTTAACTAACGGTTCGCCCCGAGTTGCTGCGGACGGCAGTTTTCCCACTCCAGGTGCGCGGCGAGACGTTTCTGAGATCGCACGGATCGACTTATGGGTCGTTGCGTGAGATCGGTGCGTGCGCGACAGTATGATGACGGAGCACAGTCAACGTTGAGAAATCGACACTCACCGGCGTGGCGAAGCGGCCAACTTTGCTCTACGGGATGCAACTGGCTGGACAACCGGCGATCGAAATGCAGTCCAGACCGGAGGCCGGTGGCAGACCACCTTCAGCAAAGAGAAAAACCAGCTGCGCGACGGGATCCGAGATGTCGAGTCCAGTGTCGCCATTGTGGTCGAGCAGCGTTAAGTTCGCGGCGTTGATTTCCCCGTCGCCGCATGGTAACGACGGCGGTATGCCGGTGAAAAGAAAGCCTAAGAGGCAGACGGGATCTGAAATGTCGCGCGCGCCATCTTGATTGCAGTCTCCCGGCAATTGCCCGCCACTCAACGCTGCAGCGAATCCTTGGTCGCTGGCCAGCTGGACCTCCTCTTGGCTGAGCGCTCGGCTCAGCACGATCACATCGTCCATGATGCCGACAAAATTCTCGTTTAGCATGCCATCGAGGTCCTCTCCGATGCGGAGAGGAAAAGCCCCAAGTCCACGTCACCGCTCGTGCTGCCTGTCCCAACCACGTCACCATCGAGGTAGAGCGTCAGATCGCCCTGATCGTAGACTGCGGCGAGGTGGTGATTCTCGTCCGTGGAAAATGGCTGCTCGGCGATAGCGACGGTGCCGTCCGGAAGAATAACACGAAGCCCGATGTCCACGACCGAGGCGTTGGGATCAAAATCGAAGATGAGACGCCCGGCGGGACTGCCAGTACCCGAGTGCGTGCTGAAGAGACGGGTCAGCCCCCCGGTGCCGAAGCCACCACCCGGCACGTTCACCGTTGCCGCCATCGTGAAAGCGCTGCCGAGGTTGCCCACAAGGCCAACGTCGATGACGCTGAAGGGGATCGTTGGCCCCGGATCGTCGAGTATCGCGGAACCGCTTCCGAACGCGGCGTTCACCGCATTCGTGTCGAATCGGACGCTGTTGTGAATGACTCCGTTCTGCGCCCCGTCGCTCACGAATCGGTCGCTGATCGTGTCGCCGCCCTCGAAGTCGTAATAGACCGCGAGTGAGTCGCCTGGTGTAACGTTCCCTGCCACTCCCGACGCCGCCAGTGTCGCGATGCCAGAACCTGAAAGGACTTGTCCGAGGACGAGAAGTTCGTCGACATGTCCGTGGAACTGTTCATTGCCGGTTCCGCCGCCATCATGTGGGTCTTCGCCAAACTGAAGATTGTGCGTTTGCACCACGAGCGGCGTGCCCACGAATCCGGATGCCACCTCGCTACCATTAAAGTAAAGCCGCACATCTCCGTCGTCATAGGTGATGGCAACATGGCGATAGCCCGGATTGCCGAGGCCCTCCGGTGGTGATGCGGTTTGAACCACGGTGTTGTTGATGATCACTCTGATCCCGGGGATCACACCTCCTGTGACGTCCATGTCGACGAGCATGCGATCGACACCCACCGCGCCTGTGCCACGGAAGCTCGAAAAGAGCCGCGTGAAGTCCGTGTCGGTCGTGTCAAAACTCACCGCCAAGGTGAATGCCGCGCCGAGATTCTTCGTGTCGGGGATCTCGATGACGCTGAACGGTTGCGGAGCCGACGCGTCGTCGAATCGCAGCGATCCTGTCCCGAAAGCTGCATTGGCCGCGTCAGTATCTATACTGACGCTATTGTGCGCGATGCCGTTCTGGGGTCCGTCGACGATGAAGAACCCATCCTCGATTGCGCCCCCCTCAAAGCCGTAGTGAACGAGTCGAGCTCCGTCCGGTGCGACGTTGCCGACGACACCGGACGATGCGATCGTTGCGATGTCTTCGGCCGAAAACACTCGGGCTGCGAAGAGAAGATCATCGATGTTGCCGTGAAACTGTTCATTGCCAGCTCCACCACCATCGTGTGGGTCCTCACCGAACTGGAGATTGTGCGTTTGTGTGACCAGCGGACCCGGGCCAACGAATCCTGAGGCGACTTCGGAGCCGTTGAAGTAAAGGCGCACGTCTCCATCATCATACGTCACAGCGACGTGACGATAGCCAGGATTGCCAAGACCGTCCGGAACCGAACTCGTCTCGACGACGGTGTTGTTGATGATCGCGCGTAGCCCCCGAGCGATCGCGCCACTCACATCCATATCGACGAGGATGCGATCGACCCCCACGGCGCCGCTGCCGCGAAAGCTCGAGAAGAGTCGGGTGAAATCGGTGTCCGTCGTGTCGAAACTGACCGCCAGCGTGAACGCTGAACCGAGCTCTGTTGTCCCCGGAATCTCAAGCGTACTGCGAGGTTGCTGGCGCCTTGGCGCGAAACGGGCCGCTTGCGTTCCGAATGGAACGCCTTGAGTCGCAAACGAAACCTCGTTAAAAATCTGGCCGTTCTGAGCGCCATCTGCAACCAGCTTATCCGTGACGGTCGTGCCGCTATCGCCCTCGAAGTCGTAGTAGAGATCTAGTGCTCGAACTCCGGTCGAAAACGAAAGACTTAGCGTCAGGAAAACGCAGTGGGTCACGAAGTTCTGAGACATGATCGTTCCGCTGTTTCTGACAGGTGAAGACGCGAAAGCGCTGCAGGTCATCGTCGTCGAACGGTCGCAACGCTCCAAACCCCTCTGCGACGACGTCCCCCGTGAGCGCACAATCTCGCTACGACGACGGTCGGGCGCCGGACCTCGAGCCTACGCGTCGATGTGCCCCGCCGCTCCATCATCACGCTCAGCGTAACGCGCGATAGACGGCGAGAAAACTCCATTCCCCTGCGAGCCTGAGATCCTCCCTTGGTGGTTCGTCGCTTTCTAGGCAGTGGCGCTCAAGCGGGTCAACAGGCGCATTGCGTAGATCGGCACGCGCTATCAGTCCCTCGCCGTCGGGGTCACACCAGGACGATGATCGATCACGAACGAAGTTGCGACGTATGCGTGGGATAGAGACAAACAGCTCGACGTGATAGCATTGCGGGGTCGAAGGTCTCCATTCTGCCCATCCCGCCCTGCCGCGATGAAATCCACGCGCGTTCTCACCATCCTTTGCGCTCTATTCTTCACGTCGCACGCCATCGAAGCAGCACCCTTCATTCGAGGTGATACGAACGAGGATGGGGAGCACGACATCTCCGACGCGATCAAGATCCTCATCGATCTCTTCACGCAGCAGGTGATCGAATGCAGGGACGGCGCTGACTTCAACGACAGCGGCGCCGTAGATATCAGCGACGCCGTCTACGGCCTGAACTTCCTCTTCACCCGCGGCAGCCAACCGCCGTCTCCATTCCCGAGCTGCGGGGAAGACCTCACGGGCGACAATTTGGATTGTGTGTCACATGCGGTGTGTCCAGTAGGACCGGCAGGAGAAGACACGCTTTCCACGGCGCTGGGCTGCGACGGCGTTTTCAATCCGGACCAAATCGTCGACTACCACTTCAGCATGTCAGCTGGGGACTGGAACACGGTTCAGTCCGACTCGACGTTTTCGGTCTACGTCCCGGCTCAGTTTCGCTGCGGCGGCGGCAACTCGATCGCGGTCGGGATCCGCCACAAGCGCTCAGGCGGCAGCGTCAAAGTCGGAATGAAAGTCGACGTCAACCGCTACGTCGCAGGTCAATCCTTCGCTGATTTGAAAAAACTCAGTCTCGAAAACGGTGTCAGTCAGGGCGGTACAACCGCGGGTTCTGCGCTCGATCTCGTCACCGAGTACTTGGCGTGGCGGCTCATGGTACTCTCCGGTGCGTTCACGGGACGCGTGTCGTTCGTGCGCGTGCACGTCAACGAGGAGCTCATCGGAGTGTACGTCAACGTGGAGCAGGTCGACAAACGCTTCCTCCGATCGCGCTTCGAAGACGACAGCGGCTGGCTCTTTAAAAAGAGCGGCGGCGTGCGCGACGGGTTCAAGACCAACGAAATGATCCCCGACCCCTTCGCCGACTACTTCTGTTTCTGGGACAACAACCCTTGCGCCGTCCCTTCAGCCGAGGAACTGGCGACGACGCTGCCCGAGCGCCTCAACATCGACCAGATGCTCCGCGTCGGTGGCGTCAACGCGCTCATGGGAAACGCTGACTCACCGCTTTTGAAAGACAACAACTACTACTTCTACGACTGGAGCGGCGGACGGACGTACTTGCCATGGGATTTGGACACCGTGATGAACCGGCAGTTCGACGTGTTCACGGGCCCGGTTCCCGGCGGGACGACGCAGTACACCGACGTGTTGTTTACACACTGGCGCGGTCGGTACGGTGAGATTCTGACTCAACTTCTCGCCGGTCCAATCAGTCTGGAAATCATTCTTGCTGAGATCGATCGCGCCCTGGAGGTTGCCGGACAAGCCATCGACGAAGATCCCAACGTTGAGGGAAGCGCCGCTGACGCGGTCGCCGACCTCAAGGCCTGGTGGCTGGAACGCTTTCCCCAGGTCGAGGCGCAGCTGGCCACCAACTGACGCGCAGCGACGGGAGCGCAGCGAAGGATCGCTTGAGGCCGTGTGTGCGTCGAGGACAACCATCGACGCAGATCCGCGGCATCGATCGCCTTGATCGCCCCTTTTCTACCTCTTCGGGTATCTTCGCAACGCTTCGTTCACACCAGCGCGTGGCGGACCGGTGGATTCATTCAATCCGAAATGCAGATACCGCAGCCTCTTGCGGTATCGAGCGCGTCGCTGTCCATCGCCTCGGCACGGACTTGGCCGGCTTACGTGCTCGGTGCCGGGTGACTTCACCCGCGCCGTAGCGGGCAGGCATCAGCTACGGAGGTTGCCACATGAGGCCGCGAACGACCATCTTGCGTTCGGGAATCATTTGCGTCGGTGTGCTTCTCTTTACGCACGCGTCAACCATGGCCGGCCATCCGGTCAGGGTCGAAGGCGTTCTCACGATCGTGTTCGGTGACGACTTTGAGAACGCTCGTGTGGAGACGATTCACGAGCTTCTGGTTCCAGGCGAGGATTTGCCTTTCCACCTCGAGTTCCCCGAACGTCCGCCGGTCGATCTCCAGACAGGACAGCGCGTGCGGGTCCTGGCGTCGCAGCTTCCCGGTCGCCGCCTCGGCGTCAAAGAGGTCACCGTCCTTGAGATGGGGCCCGGTGGCGGAGGCGGCGGCGGAGGTGGCGGCAAGAAAGGTGGTGGTGGTGGCGGTGGTGGCGGTCCCCTGTCCGTCGCGGTGATCCTGATCAACCTTCTCGACGCCGATTCGCTCCTGACTGCGGCCGAAGCGGAAGACATGATGTGGGGGCCCGTCGACTCGACACAGGACATCTATGTGCAAGACTCACGCGGCAAGGTCAACTTCGTGCGCGACTCCGATGGTGACGGCGCAGCCGACGTCTACGGCCCGTTCGACGTCGCCGCGAGTGGCGCGGGTTCGTGTAGCTACCGCAGCTGGTCGAACGCCGCACGCGCTCTCGCAGAAGACGCCGGTTTGCGTTTGAACAACCGTGATCGCTATATCTACATCCTCACGGGCCATTCGAACAACGGCTGCAGCTTCGGAGGCGTCGCCGAACTCAACGGCGACGAAGCCTGGATCAACTTTGCTCACGTCTTCGTCTTCGTTCACGAGCTCGGGCACACGCTCGGCATGCACCACGCCGGCTCGGATGCCGACAACGATGGCTCAATCAACAGCGCCTACGGCGACGGCTCCTGCTTCATGGGTGCATCCTACCGCAACATCTTCCTCAACGCGCCGCACAACGAAGCGATGGGGTACCGTGGCGGCAGCGCCATTCAAAACGTCCCCACAACCCCCGGCCTCTACAGCTACGTGTTAGCGCCCTTGGCGTGGGATCAGGGTGACGCCACCGACCCGCAAATCCTCAAGATCCCGCGTGGCGACATCGAACGCACCTACTATCTATCGCTACGCGACGATACATCCTATGACACCAACCTCGCCGCGAGTTACAAGCAGGGCGTCAGTGTCCACTGGTACTCGGGCTCCTCGGGAACGGTCACCGGATACGTCACCACCCTTGCCGACGGCGAGAGTTTTGTCGACCCCGTCAATGGCATCACGGTGACTCAGGTCGAGCGTGCCGCGGACGGCTCGTGGGTTGACTTCGATGTTCAGATCGAGGCGACGTTCGACGTTAAGACACCTGGTTTCGATGTGCGCAGCCTCAACGGCGACCTCTTCGGCAACACTGTGGGCCCGAACGACCCTTCGCTCTACTCCGTGACCCTCGCCAACCACGACGGCCCGGACACGCCGCCGTCGACGTGGACCTTGAGCACGAGGGGCGTTCCGGCTGGAATGACGGCAACGTTCGATCAGGCGACAGTGACTCTGAGTCCGGGTGAAAGCACCAGAGTAGCCTTAACGGTGAATCCCGGTGGAGCCGCCGACGGTGCATACGTCTTCTATGTCGACGCAGCTGACGACGACGGTGTCTCGCCGCACCACTTCCCAGTGGATGATTTCGGCCGACTCGTCGTCGACAGCGTCAGCGTCCCGCCTGAACCACCCACAGGACTCACGGGTTCGTCGTACACCAGCAAGGGAAAGCTTCACCTCACTCTCAGCTGGGACGCCTCGCCATCGGCCGACGTTGAGCTCTACCGAGTCTTTTTCGACGAGGACCCGATCCCTCGCTATTTCAGGTCATCATTCGGTAATTCCTTCGCAGCGCGGTGGCTCCAGGATCCCGGCACGTACTCCTTCGTGGTAGCCGCCGAGAGCAGCTCCGGAAAGCTGTCTGCAATGAGCGCGCCGGCGACCGTGACGATTCAAAAGTAGAGGCCGAAGTCGTGCGATTCACTGCGCCGGCGCATTCCTAGCGTACGACGTAGCGTACGGCGGCGTTGTCGCTCGCCGCTTCTCCTCACGGCTCACCATTGCCCTGCTCGCCATTCGCACATTCCTCCGATGGATTTCGCCGAGGAAGAACACACATCATCCCTAGGAGCCTGCGCAAGAACCTGGCGTCCGACTCCATCTACTCCATCTCGGAATCGGAATGCGGCCTCCGTTGCTCGGAAGCCGTGATCGATCTCAGTCTCGGTCGTCAGAATCTGTCTGGATCGCCGAATCCGCCTGAAGACCGGAGGGCGTCCTCCTCAGGCCCGGGCGAGCTCAAGAAGGTTGTGCGCGGTACAGACCAACGACCACTAAGTCAAGCGAGGCGACCGTGATCGCCGCCCGTGCGCAGCGAGGTCAGTTGTAGGGTGGGAGGCCGACGCGGCAGGGAGGGGCCCGCGAGCGGCAATGAGTCCGCACGCGAAGCGTGCCGCGACGGACGGAAGTAGAGCGCCGGGGTGGAATTCCGCCAGCTCCTCCAAAGGTCGAAACCTCGAATGCGATCAGACCGCCGCTCTCTGTGGGCTCGGCAAGAGAATCGGCGTTTTCTCGATGTTCCACCGCGCCCGTGCCGTCCGTCGTCACGTTCATGAAAGTCGGTTCCGCCAAATCGGTCTGACTCGACTCCGAGGGACCAGGTAGCCAACTCGTAGAACCGCGACGATTCGGGGGTTGTTTTCATCGGTGGTGAATACCGCGAACGGGCGTCAACATGCGTGCCTGGCACACCCGTGGGCGTCAACACATTGAACCCCTCGACCTCCGCAGGGACGTCGCAGGGACAGTTGTAAGACTCGCTTTACAGCGTGTGCGGCACACTGTCGGTGTACCCATCGACCGACACACAAGTTACGATGTTACGCCTTAGGGGCGTGCGTTTTGCTGCAACGTCGTGCGAGAGAATGAACCTACGCGCGACCGTCCCCGTCGGTCGCCGCCCGCAAAGGAGACGCCCATGGTAACGACCTGTCCGATTCCGTGATGTGTTCTCAGCCGTTCTGCTGGCCCTCTTGCTCGCGCTGCCAGCGGCTGCGCAGGCCCAAGAGTCCTTCGTCCGCGGCGACGTCAACGCCGACGGTAGCCTGAACGTCTCCGACGCCATTCAAATCCTGCGCTCGCTGTTCGCCGGCGAGGCCGCGGCGCTGACGTGCGAAGCCGCGGCGGACGCCAACGGCGATGACGACCTCCAACTGAGCGATGCGGTCTACCTGCTCGCCTTCATCTTTCAGTCCGGCGAGCCTCCACCCGCGCCATACCCGTTCTGCAACGTGAACCGTCCGGACAGCGCCCTCTCCTGCGCGGAGTTCGCGCCGTGCACGACGCCGATCTATGGAATCCCGGTCATCGCCGACACCGTCATCTTTGTCGTCGATCGCGCCGGGGCGATGCAAAATTCTGGCGAGCTATCGATTGCCAAGCAGGAGATGATTCGATTCATCGAAAACCGTGAAGGCGATTTCGAGTTCGGCGTTGCGTTCTATGACGCCGGCCTGCATCAGTTCCCGAGTGAAGACGCGCCGGCGACGTCTATGCCAGAGAATCGGGCTGCGGCCATCAGCTTCATCGAGGCAATGCCCGGAGGAGGAGGGACGTGCCCGCAACGAGGATTCTCGACGGCATTCAAGTTCGCGTCCAACGCCGCCGGCGAACGCATCGCCATCGTCCACATAGGGCCCGGTTCTGGACATTGCCAAGGTAACACTGAGTTTGCTCACCTGACAGCCCGTTGAAAAAGTCATTCGGCCGAGAAACTGGCCTCTTCACGCCCAGATCGACCGCGGCGAGCCTCGAAAATCTCGGAGATTACCTACGTTCGCCGCGGCCGATCTGGACGCGAAGCGACCAGTTTTCGACTCGAAGCACTTTTTCAACAGGCTGCTGAGTCAGACGATCGAGTTCGTGCGCGAGGAGAATCAGAACGCCGAAGCACGCATTCACGCGGTCGCGGTGCTCGACCTCAATAGCGCCCGAGAAAATTTCCTCCGCACGCTGACCAGCGAGAGCGGCGGACTCTTCCGGCGCGTACTGCGCTGAGCGGAATCCCGCGGCGAACGGAACAAACTCTGGTACGATCGGTGGCGATCCCGTCACCAAGTCGTCGGCCGCGTCCACGCATCGAACGCGCCAAGACTTTGGTACTCTATTGCCGAAGTTCGTGATCCAATCGTGGATCCTTCCCCGTGGCGAGAGATTGATCGTATGCGTCCCGCTGATGCCCCGCTGCCAGCTCTGTTGCTGTTGCATTGCCTCCTGACACTGTCGTTGCCGTGCACTGCCGGCGCCGCTGAACCAGAGTTCGTGGTCGTGCCCGGCGAGCGCCAGCTCTTTCTCGACGACATGGGCCTCGCTGGCATGCGTGACCTGGTGAGGACTCTGCATCAGCCGACGAAGAGAGGTGCGGTTGTCCTCCCAGACAAGCCATGGGAGACATCGCTGCAGACGCGATGCGTCCCTGCGTGGGAGGTGAAAGAAAACGTCTTCAAGCTCTGGCTGATCACCTCCACGAATCTGCCAGGAGTCGCGGGCGCCACCTTCGCCACAAGTGCCGATGGCGTGCAGTGGACGAAGCCCACGCTCCTGCAGTGGGAGCTACAGGGCTCGCGGGAAAACAACTTCATCGCGCTCGACCCGAAAATGCAGTGGCCGGAAAACGCCATCGAGAACGTCGTCTACGACCCGTTCGATCCCGATCCCGGGCGGCGCTACAAGGGCCTCCTCGGTGCCTTCGGGCGCCGTCCCATGGTGAGCGCGGATGGCGTGCGATGGGAGCTGCTCGATGTTCCTCCCATTCCTAGCCAAGACGAGTCCAATCTTTCGCTGGATCATCGAGAGCGCTTGTTCATTCTGACGGTCAAGCATCCCGGACCCTACGGCCGCTCCGTGCACCTTTCGACCAGCAAGGATTTCGAGAATTGGACCGAGCCGACCATGATCTTTCACGCCGACGAGCTCGACCAGGAGCTTGGCCGGCGACACATCGAGGCACGTCGCGCCAACTCCAAACTACAAATGCAGCGACCGCTGTGGGACATTCGCGACACGTACAAGGGAAAAACCGCCAAACCCAAAGTCGACGTCTACAACATGGGGCTGTTTCGTTACGAAGGTCTCTACATCGGCACTCCCGCGATGTTCCACTCCAATGACAATCGTTGGAACAAGGACGGCTTTCACTTGATCCAGCTGGTGTGTAGTCGGGATCTCAAGACGTTCACTCGCCTTGGCAATCGGGGCACATTCATCGGACCTTCGCCCGTGGGCGAAGGCGCCTATGACCTAACGCAACTGATTGGCCCGAGCGCACCAGTGGAGCGTGGCGACGAACTTTGGTTTTACTACACGGGGATCAAGTATCGCGCGCGACCTGAGAACGCAGACGAAAAAGCCGGCGCCGTCTGTTTGGCCGTGCTACGACGCGATGGATTCGTGTCGCTCGACGCGACTAACGTGGAGGGCGTCGTCGAGACGAAGCCGTTCCTCTCGCCGGGTGGAACGCTGCGCGTCAACGCTATCGTACGCGGCCACCTGCGCGTGGAGGTGCTGGTTGCCGGCTCAGTCGTCGTCAGATCCGAGCCGCTGAGCGGCGATCTCCACCGAGCGCCTGTGAAGTGGACAAAGGATCGGTCGGCTGCGCACGAGGGCCAGCAGGTCAGCCTGCGCTTTGCGCTCTCTCGAGGCAGTCTGTTTTCGTACTGGTACGACGAATAGCGCGCACCTGTTGCGCGCTCTTGATCACTCGCAGCGGCAGAGTGGCGCATCGAACAGGCTGTGCTTTGCCCCCTCTGCACTCGATCAGCGCTTAACGCGGCGCCATGCGCCATCCGAAAACATCCGCAGGCTGGGAAAATCACCCCACCACTGGCACACTTGGAGGGATCTGTTTGTCCGAATTGTTGTCACAGGACAAACCGCTCGGCGCGCTTCGTCGTTCGATACACACGACCAATTCCGCGACGCGCTGCATCACGGTCTCGCCGCACGGAGGACTCGAAAGGTGAACAAGGACGAAGTCATCCGGACCCTCAAGGAGATGGGAGACCTTCTCGAGATTGCCGAGGCGAACACCTTCGAGATCATGGCGTACCGCAACGCCGGTCGCAGCCTCGACGAGTGGGAAGGAGATCTCGCCGCCGCCGTTGAGGACGGTTCGCTCAGCAGTCTAAGGGGAACTGGCAAAGGACTGACGAGCATCATCAGCGAGCTCGTCCGGAGCGGAAGATCGGGTGAGCACGAACGCATCCGCGGCTTGGTCCCGGAAGGCCTACCCGAGTTGCTCACGCTCTCGGGGATCGGCCCCAAGAAGGTCCGAGCGCTGTGGACCGAACTCGACGTCGACAGTCTCGCTGCGCTCGAAGCTGCCGCTCGCGCCGGACGCGTCAGCGAACTCCGCGGCTTCGGCAAAAAAACCGAGGAGCGAATTCTTGCTTCGATCGAACGCCGCAAAAGCGGCCGCAAGTTCGCTCCATCGGTGCGTTCGAAATCATCTACGGTGCCAGCGCCGCTACCGGCCTCCTCCGGCCGCCTGCGTCCGGGAACCTCGGGCTATTCGTATAAGGAGTGGAAGGGGTCTTTCTACCCCGAAGACCTCGCCGTCGGCGACTTTCTCTCCTACTACTCGACACGCTTTGATACCGTCGAGATCAATAACACGTTCTATCGTTTCCCTTCCGAGAAAGCGCTGGCGGACTGGGCGGCGCAGACTCCGGACGGTTTTCTTTTCGCGGTCAAGGCGAACCAACGCATCACGCATAGGTCACGACTAAAAAACGTCGAGGACGTAACCGCCAGCTTCGTGGAGCGGTGCGAAACCCTTGGCGAACGTCTTGGGTCGATCCTTTTTCAGCTGCCTCCAACTTTAAAGCGTGATGACGCGCTCCTTGCCGACTTCGTCGCCTGCTTGCCGTCAGGAATTCGATACGCGATCGAGTTCCGCCATGAGAGCTGGTTCGACGATGCGACGTGGGCGTGTCTCTCTGACGGTCAGGTAGCGCTGGTCGTCCACGACGACGAGAAGCTCTCGATGCCGCGCTTGACAACGTCTGAGTTCGCTTACGTACGCCTGCGTCGTGACGGATACGACGACGCTGACCTCACTTCTTGGCGTACATGGTTCGTAGAGCTGCAAAAGGCGAAGAAAGATGTGTTCGTCTATCTAAAACACGATGAGGGTGGAGAGTCACCCGAGGTAACACTCGGTACGCTGTGTGGAAGCGACAGCGAATCGGTGCGGCGCCACGCACCGTCCACTAAGAAGAGGCGCCCCGCGAAGCGTACTCAGCGGCGGGCTTGACCCAACACCCATTTCGCTATCGGGAATCGAATCGCGTGCGATCGGCAACCGCGCGATCAGGTAGAGTCGGACCCCAACGTTGCGAAAGAGACGCGCCTTAAGACGTGGGCGTGGGCGTGACCGTGTGCGTGACCGTGACCGTGACCGTGACCGTGGGAGTGGGAGTGGGCGTGCGCGTGGGCAAGGGGGAACACGACACACCGGCAAACCTCACCAAACGTGAAGTCCGCCGCGACGTCCTTCAACTGCCGATCGAACGTCCGGGAAAGGGTTTCTAAGCCCTTCCTGCGAAAACTTACGCAACTGTAGAGTCGGAGACTGCACGACCGCACGCAGCGTGCCTTGATGCGTCGATCTGAGCCTGATACCCTCCGCTGGTCTGCATCCATTTTCGCTGGGAAGTCGTCCGTCCAGGCCGATGTGCGCCGCATCTCCCGGAATGCCCCTTCGCAGAGCTACAGATCCATGAAGATGAAGGCTGACCCACTCGTCTCTCTAACCTTCGTCTTAGCCACGGCTCTGACCCTGTTTGCCGCCGATCCGATCGCGCACTGGCCCCTCCACGGCGACGCGCGCGACCACTCCGGCCATGGACATCACGGCACCGTACTGCCCAGGGGGAGAGAAGTCGATTTCGACGCCTCGGGCCCGAGCGGCGGCGAGCGAACCGCAGCGCGTTTCGACGGCCGCGACGGCCATATCGAGGTCAACGATACCGCCAGGCTCAACCTTGGCGCCACGGACTTTTCGATCTCGGTTTGGGCCTACACCGACGCAACACTCGATGACGTCATCGGTGACATCGTCTCGAAATATGATCCTGTGACGCGCCGCGGATTCGTTCTCGGCGTCAAGAGTCATGCCGGCATGACGAGCAGCCAGTCCAATGATCGCCACCTGCACTTTGGTATCGACAATGCTCGCATCGACGCCGGTTGGCGAGACTGCGGTAGGCCGGGAAAGAGCATCCTGCCGTTTTCGATGGTCGTCTATCGCGACAAACTCTATGTCGGCACCTGCGAACCAGGGAAAGAAGAGGCGGGCCATGTCTATCGATATGCCGGAGGCGAGCAGTGGGTCGACTGTGGCAGCCCGCTGCCGGCAAATGCGGTCACGTGCCTGGCCGTTCACCTTGGCCAGCTCTACGCAGCGGTGTCACGCTATCGAACCGGCGGCTCGGCACTCGCTGACTCCCCAAACCTGACGCCAGGCGGCCGCGTCTATCGCTATGCCGGCGGCGCGCGCTGGATCGATTGCGGCAAACTCGGAGACGCCGAAGCTCTCAATGGCATGGTGGTCTACCGCGGCCGCCTCTATGTGTCCGCGATGTACTCGCCCGGCCTCTTTCGCTACGAAGGCGGCACGTCCTGGAAAAGCTGCGGTAGCCCTAATGGTCGCCGCGTCGAGAGTCTAGCGGTCTACAACGGCCATATCTATGCCACGGGATACGACGAAGCTGGAATCTACCGCTATGACGGCAAGAGGTGGGAAGTTGTCGGCAAGCTGGCAGGAGAGACTCAGACATATGCATTCGCCGTCTATCGCGGCAGCCTCCATGTCAGCACCTGGCCGGGCGCGAGCGTCTACCGCTTTGTCAGACCGAACGAATGGGAAAACCTCGGCCGCCTCGGAGACGAGAGGGAAGTCATGGGATTGGCCGTCTACAATGGCAAGCTCTATGCAGGCACGCTGCCGCTGGCGCACGTGTATCGCTACGATGGCGTGCGCAAGTGGACGAGCACGGGACGCCTCGACTTGACGCCGGACGTGCGCTACCGCCGCGTCTGGAACATGGCAGTCTACCGTGGCCGGCTCTACGCAGGGGTCTTGCCGTCGGGACGCGTGCTCTCACTCGAGGCTGGAAAGAGCGCCTCGAGCGGCTACGCGCTGGCTCCCGGGTGGCGTCACATCGTCGCGATTCGTCGCCACAATCGGCTCGAGCTCTGGGTCGACGGCGCACGTGCGGCGACGTCGCCGCCATTCGTCGCGGAAGAGTACGACCTCTCAAACGATGCTCCCCTGCAGATCGGATATGGAACTCACGACTACTTCAACGGGCGCGTCAGCGACGTTCGTTTGTATGGCCGAGCGCTCACAAAAGAAGAAGTCATCGCATCCCACCGCAGCGGGAAGTCCGAATAGGTCGGGCTCTTTGAACCGGCATTCGAGCAACGATATAGCGGTAGCGACCTGGGCAAAGACTACTTGAGAAGTCTACGGGACCAAACGCACACATGACGAAAAGACGTCTCCTTCTGACCGGACTCCTGTGCTGCACCGCCCTCCTCGTCGGAACTTGGATCTACTTGACAAGGGACGAGGCGCCGCCAGACGTCTCCGATCTCATGCTTCAGCGTCGCCAAGTCGCCGACAACGGATTTCGCTTCATCAACTTCTCAGCGGGCGATGTGGTCATACCTGATGACCTTATTCAAGAATCCGAACCGTTTGACATTCAGGATCCGGAGGCAGGAGTTTTCCTTCCCTGGTCACTTTCCAAAGCACGCAAAACGCTTGAAACGAACGCTCACCACCTCAGAGCCGTCGACCAAGCGCTCGCTCGGCAAGACCTGATCTTGCCGCTGCAAGCGACGCTAGACGAGGACGTCCCATACCTCATCGAGGTGCGAAATCTCAGTCGCCTTTTCGTGCAACACGCCCGGGTGTTCGTGGAGCGAGACAAAGGCCCTGAGGCGCTCGAGACCGCGATGAAGATGGTCATGCTAGGCGACCGGATGGAACGCGGACAAGGTATGTTGCGTGAGCAACTCGTCGCACTTGCAGTCAAGAATATGGGGCTAAAGACGATCGCTAACGTTGTCGCGTGGGCAGATCTCGACGTCAAGACACTCCGCGCTTGCATCGCTGAGCTCGACCCTTACCAAACCGATCCCGTCAGGTTTGAAGCTTGCCTCAAGGCCGAGTTCAGCGTCATGGCGACCACGGCGGAGCGAGCAGCGCGCATGCCAACCGGAGGACTCTTATGCCGGAACGCTACGAAGCGCCTCATAGCTGACGGTTTCCGCGCCTTGATTGAGAACGTGAAGCGGCCGCATTGGGAGCGGCAAGAGGTGGAGGCTTACTCGATTCCATTTTCCGATGGTGGTCGGCGACACCCCCGACACTTCTACAACATCCCGGGCCGGCTCATCTTCAACGTCATGGTACCTCCCATTTCCGACTCTCTTTTGACGCATGACAACGCGTTCGTCATGTTCGGCGGCACACGCATCCTACTGGCGCTGCGTTGCCACGTTCTGGAACACGGCGAGCTTCCAGAGTCCCTCGGCGAACTGTTGCCACACTATCTTCCTGCGTTGCCGCTCGATCCCTTCGATGGAAAACCTCTCCGCTACTCCAAGGCGGAGCGAAGGATCTGGTGCGTGGGCCCGGACGGACGCAACGACGAGCCGCGAGGCGTGAACGAGATCGTCGTTGGTGGCACGCCCATACTCGAACCCGGTTGGGTCGAAAACCCCCGGAGGGGATACTCACTCATCCTCGACCCTTCGATCAGCGGGACGCCGCACTTTGCCGCAGGTCGCCGCGCTGCCGAGTGACGCGCCAATGACGGCAGACGTCCGCTCTCGCGCACGAACAATCGTCAAACCCCGTCCCGCGCTGAAACCAGGCATTACTCCCGTCTAACAGCCTGTTGAAAAAGTGCTTCGAGTCGAAAACTGGTCGCTTCGCGTCCAGATCGACCGCGGCGAACGTAGGTAATCTCCGAGCCCTCTTGAGACATTACGGCGAGGCTCGCCGCGGTCGATCTGGGCGTGAAGAGGCCAGTTTCTCGGCCGAATGACTTTTTCAACGGGCTGCTAAGCCAACTCCGTGACACAACGCCAAATCCTATGCGCGTCGTTTTCGGTAGAGAGGACGGTAAGAATCGGAACTGAGAGAGTTCGTCCTCACTTTCCTGGACGCGCAGTCATACGCCCCAAGTCGAACATTTGAACACACCTGCGGCAAAAAAACAGGCCCAGGCACACAGGTTGCCACGTCGTCCTCACGTTCCGATCAAGTGGCAACAGGCGCAGCTCGACCAGGTGATCAACGAAGCGAGGATCCTTTACATGCGCACTCAAAATCGACTCCTTCGTGCAACCGTGTTTCTTGTCGGTATCACGTCACTTGCCGCGACTACTGAAGCAGCCCAGGTGAACCTGGTGTGGAACCCGCCATCTACAGGGTCCTCCGGATACGTGGTTCACTATGGCCAGGGGAGTCGAGGCACCGCGAACCACCCAGAGCACTTCGCCTACGATCACTCAACCAATGTAGAAGACACAGCAACCACGGCGACCGTCGAGGGTCTCGTCGAGGGAGAGATCTACTTTTTTTCGGTCACGGCCTTGGCGTCCGACGGTACGGAAAGCGACTTTTCCGAAGAAGTGTCGGCGGCGGCCGGGTTGGCTCCAATTCAGATCGCCGAAGTCCAAGCGAGCAGCGATGACGGCAACGTCCCGGCGAACGTGCTTGACGGCGATCTCAGCACTCGCTGGTCTGCGCTCGGAGACGGTGAATGGCTCGAGCTTGACCTCGGCGGTGATTACATTGTCGCTCAAGTCGATCTCGCCTGGGCCAAAGGCGACGAGCGCCAGGCGTTCTTCGCACTCGAAGCTTCCACCGACGGGACTCAGTGGGTGTCGGTCCTCGGGGATCAAAGCAGCAGCGGCACGACGACAGCATTCGAATCGTTTGCCTTTGGTCCCGTCTCAGCTCGTTACATTCGTTACGTCGGTTACGGCAACTCCGTGAGTGGCTGGAATAGTGTCACGGAGATGCAGGTTCTCGGGCGTTTGGGCGACGTCGTGAATCCGCCTGACCCTGGGGGCGACACGACGGACGGTGGAGAGGAAACGACCGACGACGGCGGCGGGACGACGGACGGCGGCGGGACGACGGACGGCGGCGGGACATCGCCGGCGGGCGAGCTGGCAACTGTCGACGTCCGAGCCAGCAGCGATGATGGAAACGGCCCCGAGAACGTGCTCGACGACAACTTCGGCACACGCTGGTCCGCGCTTGGCGACGGCCAGTGGCTCGAACTCGACCTCGGCGACGTTCACTTGGTCAGCCAAGTCAAGCTGGCCTTTTACAAGGGCAATCAACGACTGGCGCTCTTCGCACTCGAGGCCTCAGGTGACGGCAGCGAATGGACGCGCGTGCTCTCCGACGGACGCAGCAGTGGTGCGACCACGGGCTTCGAGTCCTTCGATTTCGCTCCGATCGAAGCGCGTTACGTACGCTACGTTGGCTTTGGCAATTCCAAGAGCCGCTGGAACAGTCTCACCGAGATGCGAGTCGTAGGTCACGAGCTCGACACCGCGCCTCCTGATCCAGAACCGACCATCACCGAGCTCCCGATCGTCCTAATGCAACTCGAAGTCGACCTCGGCAGCGTCCGTACGATCAGCCAGGTGACGTTCGGCTGGGCGTCACAAGGCGAAGCTGCCTTCGATCTCGAGGTTTCCAGCGACGGAACGAACTGGACGGCGGTGTTGAGCGAACAGCAAGGTGGCAACTTGGCGGAGACGTTCAACTTCGCTCCGATTCAGGCTCGCTACGCGCGCTACGTCGGCTCTGGCGACTCGAGCGCTCCGGAAGTTCGACTCTCCGGGTTCTGATCGGATCGAGGTCACAGCCCTGCCTGCGACTGAAACTTCATTTCGGCCGCATCAAAAAGGCACCACCTTGTTTGCAGAGCAAAGCGCCGGAGTCGATCAAAACTTGATCAGCTCCGGCGCTTCGTTCAACGCGCTGTGAACGTTCAGTCAATCCCAGGAGTCGGAAACCTGGCCCAAACCGACTTGAATGCTGTTGCGTCTCGCTCTCGCGAGACGCATGACCCGGGCAGCGCAGATCATGCAGAAAGCAGGGAAGAAAACGACAGTCACGACGCCGTTTCCGCGTGCTAGCTTCGCCTCTCACGGCGCTACGACTCCCCCGTATCGAACGCCTGTCAGCGCGGCTAGGTCGCGATCGAACGTCGTCAAGTCGCTAGGGTTAAGACTCGAAAGGTGATCATGGCCGCAGGCGCGAGCGAGCACGCACATGAGAGCAGTGGTGGCGTCAAAAAAATTCTTCAATCGCTCGGCAGACTTTTCGACCACGAATCGCGCTCGCAGCTCTGACTTTTGGGTCGCGATGCCGACCGGGCAGTTGTTCGTGTTGCAGGCACGCATTCCGAGACAGCCGATGGCCTGAAGGGCGCTGTTCGAGACCGCGACACCGTCCGCGCCCAAGGCCATCGCCTTGACGAAGTCGGCGTCCGTTCGCAAGCCACCGGTCGCGATCAGCGTCACCGCGGCGGCGCCAACCGCATCGAGGTGTCGCCGGGCGCGAGCGATGGCGGCCATCGTCGGCACCGAGATATTGTTCTTGAAGATGTCGGGGGCAGCGCCGGTACCACCACCGCGGCCATCGAGGATGATGTAGTCAGCTGAGGCAGCGAGTGCGAAGTCGATGTCCTTTTCGATGTGCTGGGCGGACATCTTGAAACCGACTGGAATGCCGCCGGTTGCCTCGCGCACTTCATCGGCGACACGCCGGTAATCGTCAGGCGCGTTCAGATCCACAAACGTCGGCGGGCTCACCGCCGCCTGGCCCTCCGGAAGTCCTCGCACTTCAGCGATACGGCCGATCACTTTGCTTGCGGGCAGGTGCCCACCTGTTCCAGTCTTCGCACCTTGGCCAGACTTGAAGTGAAAGGCTTGACACTTCGCCACCTTGTCGAGTGACCAGCCAAAACGTCCCGAAGCGAGCTCGTAGAAGTAACGGCTATTGGCAGCCTGCTCGTCGGGCAGCATGCCTCCCTCACCGGAACAGATGCCGGTGCCGGCGAACTCGGCTCCTCGCGCCAACGCCACCTTCGCCTCTTCGCTCAAGGCGCCAAAGCTCATGTCGCTGACGAAGAGAGGAATCTGCAGCTCAAGGGGCTTCTTGGCACGCGGCCCGATGACCAACTTTGTGCCAACAACGACGTCGTCCTGGAGTGGCTTACGCGCGAGCTGTGCCGTGAGGATTTGAATCTGATCCCACCGAGGCAACTCCGTCTGAGCGACTCCCATCGCACTCGTGGGTCCATGATGCCCGAGCTTGCTCAGTCCCTCCCGCGCGAGGCGCTGGATGTATTTGTTCTGAGGCTCCTCCTCGGTACCGTGAACGTCCTGGTAAAGCCCTAGATATTCGTCACGCCGGTACGGCTGAGGATGCTCCTTCGCCCATCTGCGCACGTCGTTTTCGTCGACGAACACTGAGTCGGCGCCGGCGTCGATCCATGCGTCAAACCTCTGCAGCGCTTCGGCGTTGTTGTATTCGCTCACGCCGGTGTCGACACGATAGTCCCATGCATGCACACCGCAGAACAGATTGTCGCCATCGACGTATCCGTCGGAGAGAAGCGCGCCGCGATGGAGACAGCGCCCAAAGAGCACCGAGACTTCGTCGTCGAACCGAATGACAACCAAGTCGACATCAGCAACCAGCGCGTAGGCGGGCTCGCGGTCCTGGAGTCGGCTCCACGTTGCTACTTTTGTGGGCTTCCTTGTCGTCGTTTCAGACACCGCGACCTCCTTTGGTCAAAGCATTGGGCTTGCCGCTTCTCTACGAGTCCACCCTGTGGTTCGATCATGGCATGGTTTTTCCGTCAATGCGCCCCGCAAGCCTCTCGGAATCGGATACGTCCAAGTTGCCATAGAACTCTATCTCATTCTTCGGATCATCGCGAACCGTCTCGTACTTCGGGCGGTAGCCGGTACTACGCAGCGAAAACGGCGCGAAGATGCCAAGAAGGGCGGACTCACGGCGCGTCAGGTAGCTGATGAGAAGAGGCTGCCGAAAATCATTGTGGCTCACTGTGCGCAGGGCTGAGAAAAGCTGGGAGAGGGAAACGTCGAAAAACGGCGGATCGCACACGATGAGATCGAACGTTTGATCGAGCCACACAGGTTTGCGGATATCGTACCGCATGAATCCTGGCAGGTCGGCGAAGCGCTCGTCGATGTCAAGAATCGTGACGGAGACTCCTTCCTCAGAGAGACGACGACCTAGAAACGGCGCGCAGACACAACACGGCGCCGCGAACTTCGAGACGAACGCGGTCAGATGTGCCAGCGTCGGTGCGTCAAAGAAGTACTGCTCGCGCTCGTGGTTCTCGCGCATAGTGACGCTTCTCGCGGCGGTCGTTGGAAGCCGCCCAATTCTCCAAGAACTGCGGTCGAAACTATACGTTTTTGTATGTCTCGCGTTGAGCTCTATCTCGTCGGCGATCGGGACTGTTGATACCTCTGAAACATTAGTGCGGCTCGCTCGAGAAGCATCTCCCATCCCTCGTCGGATAGACCGTAGCCCACCAATCGTTCGGTTAGCGGCAGGATTTCATCTACCGGGCGATCACTTGCAATCAGTGTTTGTACCAGCTCGGCGCGTGCAACGCGGTTCCACCTACCAGATCGATTGAACTCCAACATGCGACGGAAAGTGGCCTCTGCAAGCTCCAAATCGCCTCGCCCCCTCTGGTCGTTCCCCGCCTGGTACAACATGTAGTTGTATGCAGCTACGAAGAGATTGTCGAATCGCCCTGGGTGATTCGACGGGTCTATGGAATCCGTGCTGTCTTTGCGGATGAGGTACTTCGCTTGACCGGAGAAAGGAGAACTCGTGACAAAGACGTCAACGACGTGCCAAAGATACCTTTTGCGCACCTGACGGACGAAACTCTCGTCGGTGAGAAACCTCTCGACGAGGAAACTCGTCACGGGAAAGTCCACTCCGTGCCCTTGCTGACGGTAGATGGTCGAACTGATCCGCATGGCCCGTTGGGCGACAAAGTCCGGACGGCGACGATTTCGATCCGCGAACTCCGCAAGCGGCGCCTGCACCTCTGGCTTCGACGCCCCCTTCAGGAGCTGAACGGCGGCAACATACAGCGGCAAGTTGCGCCATTCGTCGTCCTCGAACCTGTCGGATTCCTTTGCCGCACGAGATGCGGAGAGCGAGGCCTCGATCTCCTCGAGAATCGAGAGAGACTCGCCATAGCGGCGGTCAAGAAGCAAGCATATCGCCCGCGCGAGTCGTGCCGGCAACGTAGCACTCTCGACTTCTAGCCTCGGAAGGATGTTCGCCATAGCTGAGAACTCTGGTGCCCGGGTACGCTCCGGCCAAAGGCGCCGGCAGGCGAACATGGTCAGATAGTCCCCGACGTTTCGGTAGATCTCTCCACTCTTGTCCTCCAACGAGAGGTTCAGAAAGGTCGAAGGGAATTGCGCGGGATCATGCTTGAACAAGGCTCTTTTGTAGGCGTAGAGAGGATCCTTTTCGCCATACGTCTTCCACCCTTTCGAATGCGCAGCGCGAAACAAATCGGAATTCGAAGGGGTTGGGTCCAGCAGAAAGGCTTTCGTCAGAAATGCATCCTGATAGGCAGCGGAAGCCAAAGGTTCTTCGGCAAGAAAGCGCTCGACATGTCTCAATGCTACTGGCGCCTTCCCCAAAGATCGCGACACCTCTCTCAGGTCCTTTAGCACTGCTGCAATGGTAGCGATGTCTTCCGAGTCATGCAGTGCCGAGCAGGAGTACTGAAACGCGTCGTCGCGCGGCAATTCGTTGAGTCTGCGCCTGTAGCGAAGCTCCGCTGACGATGGGGTGCGATACTCTTCGGTGTGAGCAGCGCCATGAACGTGCTCGATCATCGCGCCGATCACCGGCGCGAGAGCTTCCGGCATGGACTCCATCAAAAAACGGACAACCGCCGATCGACGCTTCAGCGGCTCGTCGGTACGCCAAAAGCACCGCAGAAGGACCGTGCCTGGCCTCGTACGAACGCGAGCCTCAACGGAACTCAAAGCGCCGACTATTTTCTGTGCTAACGTCGCGTCGCGAGAGGATTCAACCGAGTCAGCCAAAGCCTGCCACAGCCCGGAGAGAGATCTCTCAGTACCGACCCGCGCCAACCTCTCAACCGCAGCGTCCCTAGCTTCCGTGTCGCTTGAGCGCAACCTCCAAAGAGAGTACGACTCCACCAAGAAAGAACGATAGAACACGGCGCCAAGAATGACGATGAGAACGCCGGCGGTAGCCGTGGCGTAGGCAACTCTCTTACCGCGAAATGGCATCGAACCTCTTGTATAACAGAAGACTGGATTGACCGAACCTCGCCGCGCTCAGTGGTCGAGGGTCGCCACAACCTCCACGACCGCCTTGGAAATGTTTGTCGCCCTGAGCGCAGGCCGACCATCGTGCCGGAGTGACGACAACGTTTGCTACGGTCGTCAAACGACGTGCTGATCGGCTGTAGGCTGATCGGTGCGAGCGCGTTTCACTCGCCGCCCCCGACGGTGTCCACCCCGTGAATGTCTTCGACGTCCTCCTCTGCCAACGTCGTCATCTGCCGGTAGGCGGAAACCCACATCAAGTAGGCGAGCGGCAGAGCGAATAGCACTCCCACGTACAAGCAGAGTACGCCCGCGACAACGATGACGCCGCTGACGAGCGCCAAAAGCAACGTCCGAACAGAGAGACCTGTGGTGCTCTTCCATGCCAATTTAATCGACTCCAGAGCAGGTACCCCTTGGTCGACGATGAACATCGGAGAAGAATAAAGGCGCAGCATCAGAAGATTCAGCACGAGAATGAAAATCGCACCGATGATCGTCAATTCTATAGATTCGAGCCACGTCGCAAGAAATACGATGCCCTGGGCCAGCAAGCCAGGGATCGCAAACAGCACGAAAAAAAAGCAACATGCGAAGGAGCACAGTCACATAGTTCGAGAATCCTTCGAACAAATCGGCGATCTTTCCGTTGCCGTCGAGAACGTTCAGCAAGAAACGAATGGCTCCCCAAAAGAGCACCGGAATGATGGCGAAGTAGCCAATGATCGTGAACACCGCGGCAATGGCGCACAGAAACAACAACAGAAACCCCCCAAGCAGGAGAAGAAAGTTCGCTTTCGTGGCTTCGAAGGCCTCTGAGAGGCATCGACCGACTCGGAACTCACCTTCACCGAGGCGAAGGGAGAGCTCTAAGCTTTCGCCCTCTGGAGCCTGGTACGGATTCTGCTCATTCATCTCGAGTATCGTGCCTCCGGTTCGAATACGTTCCGTCTACGTGTTGCGCCAGATCGGGGCCAGGCTATGAGCTAATAGATGGCGAGTCAATACCGCTCGATCGCATAGAGTATCTGGAAGCTATGCTGGGTTTATGAATCAGTCTCGATGTGGACCGTGCAGCGGGTTTTCGAGAATCTCATTTGCAAGCGCCCGGATGCGACCTTAGGCTCCCCGACAGGAACTTTGTCTTTCATCGACGACCATCGTTCTTAGGGGTCCAGCCATGAAGAGTCTCTTCTTCGTCCTCGCCTCCGTCTTGACGCTCGCGGCCGCTCTGTCATCTGTGTCGCCCGAGCTCGCAGCCGGCGAAGTCACCATGTACGGGATCAAGTTCCCCCGTCAGGGTCCCAGATCGAGCGGCGTCGTCCGCGTCGAGTTCGAAAACTCGCCGTGGCGGAGCCCTCGCAAGGTCAAGAGCCAGGCAGATTTTGACCGCCTCGTGACGCGCGGTGAACGCCTCGGTGCCCCCAAGGGCTCACCGCTCCTCCCCGCGGTCTTCTACGTCACGCCTCAGAAGGTCAGCGTCGAGCAATCGAATCTAGCGAAAACAGACTTCTCCTATTTCCACCAACAGGCTGTGAAGGAGGTGCTGGGCGATTTTCGTTGGTACTGGACCTACGCCGACTCGGTGACGGGGACGTTGCTTGCCAAGAAGTACGCCTTGAAGAAAGGCAGGAAAGCGCTGATTTTTCTCGAGCCGGACGGCAGCCTCCTACACCTTGCGCCCATCGCGGGTCCGAAGTCTGTGTCCGGTGCGATGCGCATGATTGGCTACAAACGTCAAATGGCGGCTGCTCTTGACACAGATCTACCGCTTCTCAGCGGAGAGCTAGAAGCCGGAAACATCGAAACGGTGATGAAGTATCTGCGGCATATCGAGACTCACAAAATCTATGCCTCCGAGCGCACTATGAAACGCCTATCCCCCATCGCGTCTGGAGCGAACGCGCTCGGCGAAGCACGCATCAAAGAGGCACAGGAGCTTGCGTCGAAGGGAGAGCGCAAGAAGGCTCTGTCACTCTTGCGACAGATCAAGAAGGATTTCAGTCCCCTCGAGGCGTCTCAGACTGCCGCCCGCGTCGCCAAGAAAATCAAGCGCAAGTCGCGCTGATCATGACCGCCGGGCATGGTCAGCGTCGTTCACATCGGGACTCACCGCTTCGAATCTACTTCGAGCGGCTCGTGTACAAACGGCACCTGACGTCGCGACCGTGACCCGCCTGGCACGCTTTGCCGCCCAGACGAAACCCAACTTTCGGCGACTTCGAGTCATAGATGAAGTCGGCGCATCTTTGTACAGTATAATTCGCCAGCACTGATAGCGACGTGGTGGTGAGATGTACCTCCAAGCAGTAGCGCCCCCGACACTTCATCTTCCTCTCGAGGACTGACCATGCCGACAGAAAAGCGCTCCGTGTCCCGTCGCCAATTCTTGGCATCGACGGCAGCAGCTTCCGCGTTTTCGTTCACCATCGCCCCCAGCACGGTGTTGGGTGGTCCTGGTAAGACGCCACCTAGTGAGCGCGTCAACGTCGCGGGCATCGGGTGCGGAGGACAAGGGGGTGGTGACATCAGACGGATGGGCGAGGCGGGTGCTAACGTCGTCGCACTCTGCGACGTCGACCATGAGCGGGCCGCGAACACATTCAAAAAGTACTCTAGCGCCCCAGTCTACAAAGACTTTCGCTCCATGCTCGATCGCGAAGAGAAGAACATCGATGCGGTGACGGTGGGCACGCCGGATCACATTCACGCCGTGGCGTCGATGGACGCAATGCGACGTGGTAAGCACGTTTACTGCGAGAAGCCACTGACACACACGATCTACGAAGCTCGCCAATTGACCATCGCTGCGGCCAAACACAACGTCGTGACGCAGATGGGAAATCAGGGTCATGCGAGCGAGGGAGCCCGCCTGACCAACGAGTGGATTCAAGGTGGCGTGATCGGGGACGTCCGTGAGGTTCACGTCTGGACTGATCGCCCCGGCACCTACTGGAAGCAGGGACTGAGTCGCCCGGCGGAGACGCCGCCGATTCCGAACACTCTCGATTGGAACCTGTGGCTCGGACCTGCGCCGGCGCGTCCGTACCACCCAGCGTACGCCCCGAGGAAGTGGCGAGGCTGGTGGGACTTCGGCACTGGTGCCATGGGTGATATGGGCTGCCACATCGTCGACCATCCGGTGTGGGCTTTAAACCTAGGTGCCCCAACGACAGTCGAGGCAGTGCTGACTTCGGACGGCGCGAAAATCGACGGCGAACGGAACTTCGAGTCGTATCCAATCGCCGGACTGATGTACTACGAGTTTCCGGCACGCGGATCCCTACCGCCAGTGAAGATGACGTGGTACGAGGGCGGGCTAATGCCGCCAACGCCAGACGAGATGTCGAACGGTCAGCGCTTGCCGGGAAACGGCGTCCTCTACGTAGGCAGCAAGGGCAAGATGTATCACGGCTCGCACGGCGGCATGCCGCAGCTATTGCCTGCGGGGCTCATGGAGGAAGCACGCACCGTCCCCAAGACGCTGCCGCGCTCGCCGGGGCATCACAACGAGTGGCTTCTCGCCTGCAAGGGACAAGGAACTGCCGTGTCCAACTTTGGCTACTCAGGGCCGATGACGGAAACCGTATTACTCGGCGTCCTCGCCCAGCGCTCCCCCGGTCAACGGCTGGAGTGGGACAGCGAACGGATGAAAGTCAAAAACGCCCCAGAGCTGAACGCGTTCGTCCACAAGGAGTATCGCGACGGGTGGTCGTTGTAACTGACAACGGCCCGCTTCGGACCTCTCGCCGCTGCCGTGTCTCGCGTTAGGACAGACTCAATCGGCGCTACGCCGAGTCCCACGCTCAGTGTATGTTCCGCGGTGCGATTCAGCCACGTCGTGGAGAAACTTCCTCTGGCACGGACCGTAGCTGCCGACGGCTACCGTATGGATCTCGGCCACCCGCGAAGAATTCAGGCTATTCACAGAGGCCATGGCCGACTTCATCGCGGCGACGCCGTTCGCACGGCGACCTGAGCCCACATAGATGACCAGTCGCCGCCGTCCTTGTTCTTTCGTCGCTCGTGCCAAACTCGCAGCGAAACCGTCGACAAGATTCGAGCCCGAGCCTTCCCGCACCGACTCGATGAACTGTTTCGCCGCAACTTTGTTCCTGGCGCTCGCCGGCACCAACGTTGATTGCGGAGGGTAGGACCGGAGAGTAGTGGATTCCACGCTCACGACAGCGAAACGAGTCCTCGGTGAGAGAGACGCGATCGCGGAGCGTAACTGGTCCTTCGTCGTTTGATTCGTGGCCCCATTCGAAGAGCCGACCAGAAACACAACAGCTTGGGCTTCATAGCTGTTTCCGAACAACGGCACGACGTCAGAGGTGATCTGCTCGTCCGCGTTGTCGCGAGCGGCGTTGAACGGGAGATCAAGGTTCGCCCGGACCGCACTCGAGCGTCCCAAGGACTGAGCCGAGGCTGTCTGCGTGAACGTAACGAAAGCCAGAACGACGAAAGACGAAACTAGAACGCGCAACATCGCAAGGCCCTCCAAAGCACTCCATTTACCCGTTCAGGCCCGGCAAACGCGAAGTTCATCGTATCGTTCACGTCACACCAAAGCCACGTAGAAATCAGATCCCGTGGACACGTCCGGCAGACCTCTCGGCGCACACTCAGCTCAGAGCTGGACGATCGCACACCGCAACTGATCGAACGCAGATCGCCGAATCTAGCGCCCCTCCCCCTCGCGTGGAAAGCACCGCCGTTCGACCGAATGGACGACGCGCTGCGCGCTTTCTTGCAACGATTTCCGCAAAGATCGTCCATCGTAGAAGCCCCTGCTCAGAGGACGCAGCAGATCTTCCCCCCGCCGACAGATCACCGCCGCCGCGTACTGCGATACGGAATGCGACAAGCTCAAACACAGCTTGCACACGCTCATGCGGTCATCGACAATCGTCCACTATGACGAGTCACCTGGCCGCCCACGCAACGAGATTGCCTTGGCGCCGTCCGCGCCTTCTGCCGAACCGACGCTGGCCGTCGTCGTTGATCGCCGCAGCTGTTTGTACTCTCATCGCAGCCAGTTCGCGCGCCGGAGAGTCGGCCCGCGCGGACGAGCAGCTCTCCTTCGAAAAGCATGTTCGCCCGATTTTCAAAGCGAACTGTTTTCACTGCCACGGCGAGGAGGAAGAGGTAGAAGGCAACCTGGACCTCCGTTTGCGGCGTCTGATTATGAGCGGCGGGGACTCGGGCCCAGCCGTGGTTCCCGGAGATCCTGAACGGAGCCTGCTCTACGTTCGTGCGCGCGACGGCGAAATGCCGCCGGGTGAGAAGAAGCTACCGCCGGAGAGCGTTCGCCTACTCGCTCGCTGGATCAAAACCGGCGCCAAGACGCTTCGCCCCGAGCCAACCGAGCTCACGCCGGATCTCCAAATCACTTCCGAAGAAAGACGCTTTTGGTCGTTCCAACCGATCGAGCGCCCGACGCTCCCGGCTGTCGACGATTCGGATCGTGTCCGAACGCCGATCGACGCGTTCGTCCACGCGCGGCTCGAGCAAAGCGACCTTGCGTTCGCACCGGCGGCGACGAAAACGGTCTTGGTGCGGCGCGCTTTCTTCGATCTCTTGGGCCTGCCGCCGACGCCGTCGGAGGTCGAGGCGTTCATGGTTGACACGTCACCGGGAGCGTACTCTCGGCTGATCGACCGCCTGCTCGATTCTCCTCACTACGGCGAGCGTTGGGGCCGCCACTGGCTCGACGTCGCGGGCTACGCCGATTCGGAAGGCTACACGAACGAAGATCGCGAGCGTCCGTGGGCGTACCACTACCGCGATTATGTCATCCGCGCGCTCAACGAGGATATGCCGTGGGATCGTTTCATCCGCGAACAACTCGCCGGCGATGAGATGGTGACGCCACCCTACCGCGATCTGACGGCAGACGAGATCGATCGACTGACAGCCACCGGCTTCCTGCGCATGGCCCCCGATGGCACGGGGTCCGGAGGCGTCGATCAGAATCTGGCGCGCAACAAGGTCGTCGCCGACACCATCAAAATTGTGTCCACCTCCCTTCTCGGCCTCTCGGTCGGTTGTGCACAGTGCCACAACCACCGCTACGACCCGATCCCTCAGGGCGACTACTACAGCTTCCGCGCCATCTTCGAACCGGCCTACAATCCAGTGAAGTGGCGCAATCCCGCTGCTCGTCGCGTCTCGCTTTACACCGCGGCCGATCGTCTCCAAGCGGAGAAAATCGAAAAGGAGAGTGTTGCGCCGCTGCGTCGGCGCTTCGAAGAGCGGCGTCGAGAACTCATCGAAATCACCTTCAACAAGCAGCTCGAGAAAGTTCCCGCCGCGTTGCGCGCCGCAGCGCGTGTAGCCTGGAAGACTCCGGAGGGCAAACGCACGCCAGAGCAGCAGGAGATCTTTCGCGTCTACCCGAGCCTGAAAGTGAACAACGGCACGCTCTACCTCTACGACCGCAAGGCCGCTGATGAGCTAAAAAAGCTGCAAGCCGAGATCACTAAGGCCGCAAGCACCAAGCCAGCAGAGAAGTTCCTTCGCGCGCTGACCGAGAACCCCGGCGAAATCCCGGAGACGCGCGTTTTCGCGCGCGGCGATCACACCCAACCGCGCGACGCGGTCGCGCCCGCAGAGCTCTCAGTGCTGCGCGACGACAAACTCGAGCTTCCGGTCAACGACCCCGCCGTCTCAAGCACCGGACGCCGGCTGGCGTACGCCACTTGGCTCACGAGTGGCGACCATCCGCTCGTCGCGCGTGTTCTCGTCAATCGCGTGTGGCTCCACCACTTCGGTCGCGGGCTCGTCGAAACCCCAGCTGACTTCGGAGTCCTGGGCGCACCGCCGACGCACCCTGCTTTACTCGACTGGCTCGCCAGCGAGTTCGTCGACAGCGGCTGGAGCCTGAAACACCTTCACCGGCTGATCATGACGTCTTCGGTGTATCGCCAATCCTCTCAGCCGCTCGCGGTGCGCCGAGCCGTAGGCAATACGATTGACCCGGAGAACCGTCTCTACTGGCACAAATCGATCCGCCGCCTGGAAGCCGAGACACTCCGCGATGCCATTCTGGCCCTGAGCGGCAAGCTCAACCGCAAGCTGTTCGGGCCGCCGGTTCCCGTGACCGTGAACACGTCGGGGCAGTTCGTGATTGGAACAGGTGGCCGCGGTGGCGAGCTGGACCCCGAGACCGATTTGCAGGGGGAGCAGTTCCGGCGCAGTATCTACATCCAAGTGCGTCGCAGCCGACCGCTCAGCGTCCTGCGCACATTCGACGCACCGCGAATGGAACCTAATTGCGAAGCACGCAATTCGTCGACGGTGGCGCCGCAGTCGCTCCTGCTCATGAACAGCGACTTCGCTATCGCCCAGTCCGAGACCTTCGCCGCGCGTCTCCGGGCGGAGGCACCGAACGACGTCGCCGCGCAGATTCGGCGCGGTTGGGAACTGGCGTTCGCGCGCACGCCTACGAACGACGAGCTCGACGAAACGCTCGAGTTTATGTCCGAGCAGACCGAGCACTTCCGCGTGCAACGAGCCGGCGCCGAGAAGACGAAGAGCGACAAAAAGAAAGACCCGACGGATCGACCACCAGAGTTCTACGCACTCGCCAGCTTCTGTCAGACCTTGATGAGTTCCAATGAGTTTCTGTACGTTGATTGACGCCCTCGAAATGCCGTCACTCGACGGTCGATTGACACCCCTTCAGAGTCTTCGAAAGTGAAACGATGGTTTTAGCCGCAGATCAACTCGGCGGACGCCGCCACTTCCTCGCCAGCAGCGCACTGGGCATCGGGTCGGTAGCGCTGGCGTGGCTGCTGGAGCGCGACGGGCTGGTGGCGGAAGAGATCAAGCCCGATCTGCAAAAGCGGACGTTTGACCTCAAGCCAAAGGCGCCGCACCGGGAACCGCAGGCGAAGGCGATGATCTCGCTCTTCATGCAAGGCGGTCCCAGCCACATGGATCTGACGGATCCAAAGCCTTTGCTCAACAGGTACCACCTCAAGACCTTTCCTGGAAAGATCAAGTACGACAACGCCGCGCAGGCGAGCTCTCGCGTGCTCGGCAGCCCGTGGAAATTCTCACATCACGGTGAGTGCGGCATGGAACTCTCAGAGCTGCTGCCGCACACCGGCGAGATCGCGGATGACATCACGCTCATTCGCTCGATGCACACAGGGGTGAATAATCACAACCAGTCGATCATTGCGCTCAACACCGGAAAGATTCAGCGCGGCCGTCCAGCGCTCGGGAGCTGGCTCACTTACGGTCTAGGATCCGAGTCGGAAGATCTTCCGGCATACGTCGCCCTCACCGACCCCCACAGTCTGCCCGTCGAAGGCGTCAACAACTGGTCGAACGGTTGGCTGCCCTCCCTCTATCAGGGCACGGTGGTGCGCTCGGCAGAACCTCGCATTTGGAACCTCGAGACGCCCCAGCACCTCCGCGGCGCAGCGCAGCGTCGCTACCTCAGCTACTTGGAGCGACTGAACCGGCGCCATCTTGCAGCGCGCCCAGGAGAGCTTGATCTGGAGGCACGCGTCCAAAGCTATGAACTCGCGGCGCGCATGCAGACTGCCGCCACCGAGGCGCTCGACCTGCGCGGCGAAACCGTAGCCACAAAAGCGCTCTACGGCCTCGACGATCCAGTGACCGCGGAGTACGGCACTCGCTGCCTGATCGCGAGGCGGCTGATCGAGCGCGGCGTCCGCTTCATCCAGATCTTCACGCGCTATCAACTGTGGGATCACCACGGCCGCATCGCTACGGGGCTGCCGCAGGCGTGCGCCAAGACCGACAAGCCGGCGGCGGCACTGGTGAAGGATCTCAAGAATCGCGGCCTCCTCGAGACGACGATTGTTCACTGGGGCGGCGAGATGGGGCGCCTACCGGTCATCCAAAACGACGCCGGAGTGAAAAACTTCGGACGCGACCACAACACCTACGGTTTCAGCATGTGGGTGGCCGGCGGCGGATTCCGCGCCGGCTACATTCACGGCGCGACCGACGAGTTCGGCCACTATTCAACAGAAGATGTCGTCACGCACACCGACTACCACTACACGCTCATGCATCTCTTCGGCCTCGACCCGAAGCAGCTGGTGTATAAGAGAAACGGTCGTGAGCAGTCACTGATCGACGGTCAACCGGGACGCGTCGTCGGGGAACTTCTGAAGCGCCGGGTATAGTTCCGCGCAAGTTCTCCGAATCTCATCTTCCCCGAGGCGTTTCACTGTTTCGTGGGGTTTGAAAACGCCGCAGGGCGGGTTCTTTGTTGCCTCTGTTGCCTCCTGTTCGGAAACTCTTTTGTTCTTGAACACAAGGCAACAAAGGCAACGAAGGAGGGTGTCTCGGCGCTCTTTGCGTCTAATCCCATCCCAAGTCGGATGACGGGTTTTCAACGGCCTGCTAGCTCTTTCGACCGACCTGAATGCCGACGACGCGCAGCTCCGGCGAATCCTCGAAATACCCAGGCGCAAGCTGAAATGAGATGCCGTGGTCGTATGCGATCGTTACGTTGAGCGGTTGCCCCGAGACGTGCCGGCCTCTCGACGACCTCGAGTCAGGTTCACCGAGCGCAGCGACGATGTCGGCTTCCGTGGAGCCAATACCGAGGTGCTCAGGAGTCAGGCCGGCAAACGTCTTGAAGAACCTTTTCATCCTGTCGCCCAGCACGCCAGCGATCTCGTCGACGCCGGTTTGCGGCGAGATTGTGAGCCGAACACCGTGAGCGGGATAGTCCACAGAGACGCCGCCAACGCTTCTACGGACGACGCGAGCAGGCTTGCCCCAGGCAGACTCAACCTCCTCGAGGGTCATACCGAACCGAATCGGGCCCACACCCTTTCCTGCCTCGACCAGGTGCACCGGAGTTCTTTTTGAACCGTCGATCACTTGAGGTGGCTCGGCGCCTGCCGGCAACTTCGCGACCATAAAACCCGGGTCAATCGCAGGACCCCACGTGAATTTGCTCACAAAACCGTTGTATTCGATCTCCACTGGAAGGAGCGTCTCAGGGTCGATGTACATCGTCTGTGAACTTTCGTCGTCCGCACTGATTCTCACCTGAAGGCGGAACAACACACGCCCGCCTCGAAACCCGCGCACGACCTCTATCCCCTCCTCGCTAGCGGCGCTGTACACCTCAATCAAACGATTCGGCGTGCTGAGCAGTTTGATCGTCTCGTGGAACTCCCGCGTCAAGTGCGGAACATCCACCGCGATTTCTGGCTTCGTCTCTCCCTGTTTCCATCGCGTGATGCGGTTTCCACGCACCCAGGTCGTCTCCCCCTCTTGATCCAATCGAATGAGATCGGGCGCGACCCAGGAAAGCGTCATCTTCGGCTGTTTGCCCCACAGGGACAGCAGTCCGCTGCGAGAGATCTCGCAGCGCATCGATTTGCTGTTCCGAATCGCGTCGACGCTCTGAGCCAACGCGTCACTCGGCGCAGCGCCGGGAGCGATCACGGCAAAGACGACCAAGCCGGCGATTCCGACCAATCCTACGGTTGCCAGAAGCGCGCGACGCCTTCCCGGCCACCTCCTCGGGTCGGAAGACGGACCATTGAGGCGAGTCCCGCTCGCACTTCGCGCCGTGATCCTCGCGCCTTTGGTCGCAGCATCGATCAACTCAGGCAAGAGAGATTCGCGATGCGCCGGATTCTCGAAACGTGGAACAAGAATCCTATCTCGCACATAACCATCCACTTGATCACTCCTCATGGCAACGTCCTCCCTGCGCGCTTTGTTTCTCTAACAACTGAGCCAGCTTTCTTCGCGACTGATGAAGCCGCCACTTGACGATCCCGACATTGGATTTCGTGCTGTAAGCGATTTCCTTGACGGACAAGTCCGCGAAGTAAAGGAGACAAACGACCTCCTGACAATTCGGAGGGAGCTGGGCAATGGCCTGATGTAGGGCATTGAATTGCTCCAGACGAATGAGTCGCTCAGACTGCGAAAGTCCGTCGTCAGCCATGTGAGCGAGCAGTTCGAACGAGGCGTCCTCTTGCCCGTGAATGCTGGCCACGCGGTGCTTCGATCTTCGACGGAGAATATCGATCGTTTGGTGCGTCAGAATTCGAAAGATCCAGGCGGAAAACGGTCGTCCGGTCCATCGATACTGACGCAGGTTCGCGACGACCTTCATGAACGTCGATGCCGTTGCATCCTCCGCGTCGGCGACGTTCAGCAGCCGGCGCATGGCATAGTTAAAAACGCGATCGTAGTAGATGAGATAGATCTCACCCATCGCCTGCGGGTCTGCTGGGGCTCGCTGGATCATCTCACGCGAGGCTTCTCGAAGTCGCTTAGGTTCCGTTCGGTCCAAATTCATCGCAGGATCCATTTTCGAGCCTCTCTACCCGCACGGGTCATGAACACCTCCACCACTAGAACGAGGTTTGACCACGGCGGTTAGGGTTCACTTGGCCTTTTTCGCGCGCGCTCCCTCAGGTACGATCACCGTGTCGACGCTCACTCTACTCACATCTGTTTTCACTGCAGTCATGCCTCGAGGGCGTCCCGCTCGACAGATCCATGCGTGTCCGTTCGACGAACAGAACCCGTCAGCGCAGGAATCAATTCATGGAGACTCGGTTCGAGGTTTTGCACAATGGGAAACGGGCTTGCGTTGCAGGCATTGACGGCGACGGCGTACTGTCAGCAGTCGTAAGTTACGTCAAACGTCCCAAGGAAAAACCGCGTTTTTCGCTCAGCACAGGAGGACTCGGACACTTCGTAGAGTCCCGCGAACATCGACAGCACGTCGGCTGGCAGATGCCGGAAGTCGGTGTCGGTGACGAGATCACGATTCGCATTTTTTCCGGGGGTCAGTTCGACAATCCTTCAGACTTGGCACAGAGCCCGAAGCGGACCGTCGACGATCCTGAACTCGGGCGAATGGACTACCACGTCGACGCCTGGGACGCGGACATCGCTTTCGACTGTCGCCCGTTTGAGAGCGCTCACATCCATCTGATTGCCAACGAGTCAGGCCCCTCCGAACAGCACAAGACCCTGCTGCGCGAGTTCGTTCGTCGTCATTCGGTTTTGTGGCCACAGATCGCTGCAGCGCTGGTTCGCTGTCACGAATCGATCGAGACTACTCAAGAGCTCGAGAAACGTCTCAACAAAAGAATCGGCATCGACATCCAGAGCGACGCGTCTGCGCTCTCGCTCGGGTACAAAATCGATAGCGAGCCCGCCTGCCGTTCCTACTTCGTGAAACTTCGTGATTGGATCGTCACAGAGGTTGGGACACTCGACTGAGGCAGCGCGCCCGCGTCGCCAACTCGGGAGACACAAAAGGAGACACGGTCGTTGAACTCAATCCGCTCCACTTGCCTGGCAACTCTCCTGATGGGGTTCGCAAGCGTCGTGCATGCGGGCGACGAACCCACCAAGCCCGCGCCTGCCAACGTCATACTGATCATGGCGGACGACGTCGGCTCTGAGTGCTTCGGCTGCTACGGTAGCCAGCAATACCGGACTCCCAACATCGACCGCCTGGCGTCCCGTGGGATGCGCTTCACCCACTGCTACTCGCAGCCGCTCTGCACGCCCAGTCGCATCAAACTCATGACGGGGCTGTCGAACGCGCGGAACTACTCTGCATTTTCCGTTCTCAATCGAGATCAGCGCACTATCGGACAGTACTTTCGCGCTGGTGGCTACCGAACAGCGATCGCCGGCAAATGGCAGCTGCTCGGTGCCGAACACTATGCGGAAAGTTTTCGGGCGCGAGGGTCGTGGCCAGAGGAAGCGGGATTTGAGCGCATCTGCCTTTGGCAAGTCGACCGTCTTGGCGAGCGCTACGACACCCCCCTCCTCTACGTCGACGGCGAGAATCACCAGTTCTCGAAGGGAGAGTATGGGCCAGCGGTCGCTACGGATTACCTCATCGACTTCATGCGAGAGCACCGAAGCGAACGTTTCTTCATCTACTATCCGATGATCCTCGTCCATAGCCCTTTTGTGCCGACTCCCGACAGCCCGCCACAGGCGAAAGAGAGAACTGCGAAAGCGCAGCAGAGAAACTTCGAAGCCATGGTCACCTACATGGATCGACTCGTGGGCCGCATCGTCGCGGCGACCGAGGAGCTGAAGATTGCCGAGGAGACGTTGATTCTGTTTTGTAGCGACAACGGCACGCACCGGCGACTGTCGTCGACGCTCCACGGACGAACCATCGCCGGCGGCAAAGGGCAAACCACAGACGATGGCACCCGGGTCCCTCTGCTCGCACTGTGGCCGGGCGTCGTTCCTGCCGGACGCGTGTGCAATGATCTGGTCGACTTCTCTGACTTCCTGCCGACGACGCTGGAGGCGGCCGGTCTGAGCGTGCCCGCCGGACTCGACGGTCGGAGCTTCTTGCCGCAGCTTCGGGGCGAGAAAGGAACGCCGCGCGAATGGATGTACTGCTACTACTGTCCACGCCCCGAGCGTACACGGCCTGTGCGTTTCGTTCGTGATCAACGCTGGAAGCTGTATGGCGATGGACGCCTTTACGACGTTGAGAGTGATGTCCTCGAAAAACGACCCGTGAAGGACGTATCGACAGAGGCAGCAGCGGCGCGGCACAAACTCGAAGAGGCGCTCGCCAAGATGCCTGCTGAGGGCGCAACCTTGCTCCGTTTCGTCGATGCTCCGCCGAACGCGAGCATCGACGCACTCGCGAATGCAAACTTCAAGCGCGTTCCCGGCACCGCCGACCAGGGCGCAGCGCTCGGAGTCGGTCCACCCGCGAGCTGGCATCGGTCGTACGTCTGGGGGCCGACGGTGGACTTCGACGGCGAGCTGTACCGAATGTGGTTCGTCGGTGCCGAGCCGGCGGACGATCCTGAGGTGCCATACGGATATACCGAGCGCATCGGACTCGCGGTCAGTGGCGACGGGCTAGTGTGGAATCTCGCCAACGACGGCGAGCCCGTGCTCGACCTCGGCCCTCCGGGTAGCGCCGACTCAAAGGGCCTGGCGCATCCGTACGTCTTGCGCGTGGGTGAGGAGTTCATGATGTGGTATGGCGCTATTGACGGCGGGGACGCGCAAGACTTGGGACTGAGTCCCCCACACGTGCGCGTCGAACGCATTTGCCTGGCGACGAGTCGAGACGGGGTTCACTGGAAGCGTCACGGCGACGGCACTCCCGTTCTCGACATTGGGGCACCGGGAGCGATCGATAGTATCCAGGCGACCGGCATGCATGTCCTGAGAATCGGTGCACAGTTTGTCATGTGGTACGGCGCGTACGACGGTCGACACTCGCTCGGACTTGCCACGAGCTCTGATGGAATCCACTGGACGAAGGGAAACAGCGGCAGATCCATCGTTGGCCTCGCGGGAAAGGAGCAGCTCGGCCCATCGGTCTATCACGACAAGGGGCGCTACTTCATGCTCTACAACAAATCGCTCGACAGGTCCTGGGCAACGTTCGCGGCCACGAGCAGTGATGGGATCCACTGGCGCCCCGTTTCCAGTCAGCCCCTTCTCACACCACCGTCAGCTGGCAGCTTCGGCACAGCAGGACCGGGTCGCAACCACTCAGTGCACCCGTCACAGCTGCTGCTCGATCGAAACAAGGTCCGCGTCTGGTACGGCGCCGAGGACGGCTCACCACCACATGCACAGCGCATCGGACTCATGGAGGCAATGTTCTGATCGGAGCGACGGCGTCCATGCAGAACGTGATCTTGATCGCGAGAACTCACTTCGACTTCAACTTCAGCAGCATCCGATCGAGAGGCAGATAACGGTAAAAAGCTCGCCCACGAGGACGCATCAACTCCGTCCTGCCAGCAAATCCTTTCGGGAACTTGTCGTTTGAGTTCGAGAGCGTTCGATAGTCTGGCCGCGTCGTTGCGAATGCTTCGACCAACTCGCGTGCGCGCTCGCGGTCGCCCAGCCGCAAGTAGGCAGCGGCAATCTCCATGCGCTCTTCGATCGATGTCATGAAGAAGTCGTTGTAGCTCGTGTAAGCCCCTGCGGCCTGCTCGGGAAGATGCGCCATGATGTTCTCAAGTCGCGTGAGCGCCTCGTTCAATTCGCCGCTGCGGCGCAGCGCTCGGATGTGCACCAACGCGATGCTCGCCTTCGTTTGCTGCGCTGCGAGATCTTCGCCAGACTCGGAAAGAGACCCCAAGGCCCTCTCGTAGACCTCAGCGGCCAAGTCGAAGCTATGGATGCGCTCGTAATAGAGTCCAAGTTGGTAGAGCTGGTCGTGTGCTGGCAATTGCGAAGTATCACTCCGCACGAGGTAGCCTCGTTGGCGTTCGAGATAACCGTCCAGCGTGTCGACCGAAGGTGCCGGCACCGAAACCTCAGGAAGCAGCAACGGAGCCAATGTCGACGTCTCCGTCGCGATCAGCTGGAGCTTGCCTCCCTCTCCTTGGCAGACCACAAGCCGTCGCCCCTTGCGTGCGGCTTCCCACACCTCTCGAGGCTCGTTAAAGTCTGTGACGTAGCTCCACGGACTGTTTGCCGGAGTGCTCATACTGTACCAGCGGACCGGCTCGTTGCGCGGCTCTTCGATCGTCACCAGAGCGAATCCGTCACGCGTACTCGTGGCACCAAGAATCTTTGGGAGCTCCGCGGGCGGCAGGCTCATCAGGCTTCGCACCTTGCTCGGAAAGGCGACGAGCTTGCCGATGTCATCGGTCTGAAAGCTCTTGCGCCAATAGTCAGCGCTGTTGCCTGGTTTTTGCGAACGCTTAGCGAATTCCGTCTCCCATGCAACCTTCGTTTGCTGCGCGAGTCCGTCAACGGCATCAAGCTGCTCTTGCCGCGCAAGTTGGACGGCCCGGCGCAAGAGAAAGCGAGCCATGTGCGCGTACTCGATGGGATGGCCGCTCGCGACGTCGAGTAGGTTGGAAGCGAAAAAGTCATCAGCGACCTTGCCGTCGATTCGGTCGAGGCTTCTGAGCTTGCGCCAGAGAAACTCCATCTCCTCCGGCTGGTCGACAAGCAACCGGTCCACGACAGCGAGTTCTTCGATCGGCGGCATGGAGTCATAGAGCCCGAATCCTGCCAGGCGCCGTACACCTTGAGGATCAACGAGCTCAGGCCATCCCGAAGGCACGAAGTCGACGCTCGCCTCAGGGACGTCCACGTCAATGTTTCCCGCTAGATCTTCCGTGACGCTTGATGCTGGCCGTTCAAGAAACTGAAACCACTCGTCGTAGCGAAGGTGCAGCTTGAGCGACGTTTCGCTGGGCGCTTCTTTGCGCGGTGCCACAGGAACATAGTAACTGTAGACGTTCCCCTGCTTGTCGCTGGCACTGCTAAACCGAAGATACAGATTGCCAACGCTGTCGTGTGCCTCCTTCCACAAACGCGATCGGAGGCGGAAGCCCTTCGGCGAACGATTTCTCGGATCGTCGGTTCTGATGAGGATGTCCCCCGGACGATTGCTGATCACGTCAAGAACTCTGGGGACACGGATCCCATCGACTTGGTGGAGCTCACGTGTTGACCGTGACCGCCCAGCGACCACCCTCTCGCCAATGCGAAAGGTCTCATACGGCTCAAGACCTGCCTCTTGCGATTTCTCGCCAAACGCTTTGAGATCGAAAAACTCGCCCGATCGTGGGTCCGCGTAGTCGAACTCAAGCGTTGAGGTACGATTCAAACTCGGCTCAAACGTCTTGGCGCGGATCGGAAGCCGGGACCTGGGCAACACCCAGACGCGCATCCAGTTGCTCGACGCATCATCGACGAGGTCAAAAACCTCAAGCTCACCTCGTTCCGACTCCGCAGTGTTGCGAACGGGAGTGCGATGCGGAGTCTTTTGGCGAAAGAAGCTTTTGAGCACCGCTGCAAGCAAACCTTCCGCCTCAATGATTTTCGAAAAGTTCGCAGGCATCAGAGAGAAATCGATGTCTGCGCTACGCTGGCTCCAGACTTTCTTGTCGACGTCGAATCGACCACTTCCGCCGCGGGTGACGAAGATCACTTGGTTCGAAGCCTCGCTCATGTGATGGACGCGCCAGGAATCGGGCGCAAGATAGTAGCCCTCGGTCCGGCGGAGCTCCGCCTTTCGTTCCTCGTAGACAGTCACCGAAAAGTGCCGCAAGTTCGTGACGGCGGTGACGACCTCCGCCCACGCAGTCGGACGTGAGGTGAAATCGGGAACGATCAACCACGCCAATGCAATCAAGAACGCCGCAGCGGCCGCTCCACCCACGAACGAGTATGCGTGTCTCGGGCGAGGCGCCGGATCACTTCGCTGCGTCAGCTCCATGTCACGTGTGTCCAGAAGTGTAGTTTTCAGACGTACGTTGAAGCCTTCTCCCACGTCGGGAAGAATTTTGTCGAGACGCTCGCGAGCGTCTCGTTCTGACTTGTCGAATGCCCTCGTCTCAGTCATCTCTCAGAGCTCCTGTAGTACCAACACGTCGTCGAATGATCTCGAGCGCCTTCCGCACTCGGTCTTTCGCAGTCGAAATCGGACAGTTGAGGACAGAGCTGATTTCCGCGTAGGTCAACTCACCGTACAGCCGCAGTGCTGCCGCGGCACGGAGTTCGTCGTCAAGCCTCTCGAAGATCGACGCGATCTCTTGGCGTCGCTCCTCGTGAATCAATCGATCGATCGGTAGCGGTTGGGTTGCTGCATGTTCGGCTGACCCGGAAGTGAGAGAATCCACCGCGAACTTCAAACGTTGCCTCCGCGCGGCGCGCAGTGCATCCGTCGAACAGTTCGAAGCAATCGTGAACAGCCATGTGCTCACGGCACTACGCCCGTTGTAGCCTCGCTGCCCTACTGCCGAGAAAACCCGTAGAAAGACCTCTTGGCAGAGATCCTCAGCGCGGTGGAAGTCACCGGTGCGTAGGGTCAGGAAACGAATCAGCCGATGCTTGTAGCGATCTACGAAGACATCGAAGCGTCGAAGATCGCCGCTCGCGATCTCGCGAAGAAGCTCTCGGTCGTCGTCGACGTTCTGCGCTCTCACCGTCGCGTCTCGAGAATCGTCCATCGTGCCTATTCCTCGATCGGAACCGTCGTCAGCGTTTGGAGGGTTATACGTCGTCGAGGTAGGGACGGACGGCAAAATCTTGGCTGTCGCTCCTACGTGCACGATAGGCAGATTCACCAGCTTCGATCTGCGGCGGCGAGCAACGCCTTGGACCACGACGCCCCGTCATCGCCCATGGGAACCAATCGGTCGACTGTAAGTCCGTTCCTCTCAACGCACCGACCGCTGCGGTCAAAGATCAAACAGGTGCTCCGATCACTAAAACTCTTCTATCGGTGAGCGTGAGTCGTCGAGCGAACTCCGATGATCACCTCAACTTCGACCAGTTATCAGTGTCGCGCCAAGGTTCCGGTTCGTGCAAGAATTGTTCGTCAGTCGGCTCAACGCACCAGTCGTCAGGTCAACCGGAGAATCACTCCATGAACCGCCGCCGCTTCCTCCAAACCTGCGCGTCGATATTCGTCACCTCTCCCCTCCTCGCGCGCGACCGCTTGTTCACACCCGCCAGCCCGCCCGTGCCGGGGATCATCGATATCGGCAGCACCAAGCAGCCGTTTCTCGATGACCTGCTCGTCTTTCAGGCCACCAAGATCCGGCCGGTGCTCACACGCCCGACGCCTTCAGTTCACAATCCAGTTCTCGTCGCCGACCGCCCATGGGAATCCGATGGACGCGTGTCGCTGCACGGTCCAGCGGTCATCTACGACGCTGACGAAGCGAAGTTCAAGATGTGGTACAACGCTTCGGCCGTGCCAGGGCGCGGGCGTGCCTGGTGCTACGCGGTGTCGGAGGATGGCCAAAACTGGGAAAAACCCGAGCTTGGTTTGTTCGAATTCAACGGTTCAAAGGCCAACAACATCGTCGCGTTCTGGAACGACCCGAGCTTCTCGGGTGTGTTCAAAGACTCCCACGATCCTGACCCGGCGCGACGGTACAAGGCGTGGGGTGAATTCGACGGTCCCGTGCCGAATCATACCGGCGGTGCTGTCGTCGCCTTCTCGCCCGACGGCATTCATTGGCACGTGCGCCCGGGCAATCCTCTCATCAAGCACGGACCAAACATGGGTGACGGCACCTATCTCCTCGGTTGGGATCACAAGATCGACAAGTACGTGCTGTGGGCACGCCCCGGACATGGCCTCGCACCTGAGATCTACGGCACGGGAGATCATCGTCACATCCGCTCGCTCGGCTACGCCACGAGTGATGACTTCATCCACTGGACGCCGACACGCGTCATGTTGACTCCGGATCACGACGACCGCTACGACCACCAGTATTTACACATGACGGGCGCGATCGACGGCGAGTTCTACATCGGACTCAACACGGTGCTGGAGTCGTTCCAGCACTCGGTGAGCGTCTACCTCATGAGCAGTCGTGACGGCTTTCACTGGACATGGGTCGACCGCAAGGTTCCGTTCCTTGGGCACGAGGCGATAGGCACGCACGAGGACGGCCGCATGCTCCACACCGTTCCTTCGGCGCCTCTTTTCCGCGACGACGAGGTGTTCGTCTACTACACGGCTCTCAACCGCGCGCACGCACGCCCCGAACCGAGCCGTCGCGCCGACGACGCCAACGTTGCGCTGTGCACGCTGCCGCGCGATCGCTGGGTCGGACTAGTGGCCGGTCCGTACCGCGCAACGCTGGTGACGCAGCCGCTCCTTTTCACCGGATCGAAGCTACACGTCGACCTCCAGGCGGGCACGCCGCAGCAGTCACCTCGGATCCCACCGCGCTTCGACGAATGCGACGTCCGCGTCGCGCTCGAAGGTCCCTCAGGCGGCACGATCGCAGGGTTCACGATCGATCGTTGCCAGCCGCTCGTGAAAAGCGGCGTGCATGAAGTCACTTGGCAAGGCAAAAGCTTAGCGCCGCTCGCGGGCAAACCCGTGCGCATTCGTTTCGAGATGCGTAACGCTGCGCTCTACTCGATCCAGTTCGTGTGATCCTCTCCGCTCAGCGAAACTCAAACCCGCGCAGCTTGCACTGCTTCATGTAGAACTTCATGACGATTGGTAGTTCGGCGAGGTTGGCAAGCCGGGCGCCCCGTGTCCACTCAACGCGCTGGAGACCGTCGCCCGTCATCGGCTGCGCGGCGGAGTGCTCGAAACCTTTTAGGGTCTTGCCGTTGGCGCCGAGAAGCTCGACCGAGATCGAACCACCGCGTGCATCGACGTCGATGTAGAGTTTCTGCCCGGACGTGGTGAGCGCCTTCGTTACGATCGTGCCCTGCGACCTTCCAGTCTCGATCGCGACGAATCCCCCTGCGGCGTCGGTCGTACGCGACGCGCCCGACATCTGATGGATGAGCGTGTCATCGACGAACTCCTGCTTTTCCACCCCGACGTTCGCAATCCCTCCGAATCGCTTTTGCGCAACTCGCTGCATCCTGCGCATGAAGCGCCGCTTCATCTCTCGTCTGCGCCAATCCAGAAACTCCCCTTCGATCCGATCGCGCTCGAGCGGTTGAGGGTCTACAGATTCGGGGATCGTGATGCTGCCATACGTAATCGCCACCTCGCTCCGATCGACAGCCGCGATCTCGTCTTGATCGACGATGAGGGTGACACCGACGTTGGCTTCGATCACCGGCACGCCGTTTTCGCGTCCGCGACCTAAGACGGCGTCGTCTTGATTCTTGGAGCGTGATCCGAACGACGGGATGATCAAGAACCTGGCGCCGTCAAGCACGGGAATGCGTGCCAGCTGCGGATTCCAACGATCGTTGCAGATCAAAAACCCGCAGCGGCCGTACGGCGTGTCGAATGCACGACTCTGCCGCCCAAGGCGATTGAACCACCAGGAGGGGTGGTAGCCTTCGGCCAGCTGCATCTTGTGGTACTTCCCACGCACGCGCCCTTGATCGTCGATGAAGACTGCACAGTTGAACACGTCGCCATCGATGCGCTCGGCGAATCCGAACGCCAGACTCATCTCAAGCTCCTTGGCTAGTGCCTGGAATCTCTTGATCACGGGACCATCGATCTCGACGGCGACCTTCTTCATTTCCTCCTCAGGAACCTCGCCGGCGACGATGCCATCGACAACGTAGCCTTCGAGGACGCCCTCCGGCGCGACCGCGATTTTGGCGCCACCAGCCGCCGCGTCGCGGAACGCCTGCTCGAGGCGGTCAGTGTTACCTTGGAGGTTGTACTTCTCCGGGACAAATGAGATGGCAGCCACGCGGACAGTCGTGCCGCCACTGGTTGAGTTCGCCGATGCGCTTCCGCGAGTCCCCGTCTCCCTTTGCAGGATCGGTTCAAGGGCGGTGCGAAAGGCCTCGGCCTGCCGCATGAAACCGAGGTCCGACGGGTGCGAGCTATCGACGGTGTCTTCACCGTCAGCACCGAGAAGCTTCTCTCCGTCGAGATAGTAGAGGCCGCGAACTCCGGCGTCACGGAGTTCCCAATACGCGTGCTTGAGAGCATCCTGATTCGTGCGGTTACGCTCTCGCTGCGTCTCGAGGAGAAACGAATTGGTGTAGTTGCGGTCCTCGACGAGCAGGATCGGTGTTGCCGGGCGCACTGCGCGCAGCCCCCGCACGAGCGGCCCGGTCCGCGCGCTGACTTCTGCCGCGTTCATGTTCGGCAGGCAGTCGATGATATAGACGGCGGCGTCGAGCTCGGCGAGGAGCACGGTCACCTCAGGCTCCATCTTACCGTTGCCGGAAAAGCCAAGGTTGATCACCGGGCGCTCGAACCAGCGTCCGAGGATCGCCGGGTGCGGCATCCCGGGGCGCGAGGCACAGGCACCGTGGGTGATGGACGTGCCGTAGAAGACAAGAGGTCTGCGATGGGTGGATGCGCGCGGCTCCGCTCGCGCCAAAGCCTTGTCGCGTGGAATTCCAATCTCCACCGACGAGACACCGTTATAAAGCGGCAGGTACATCAAGTACTCGCGTCGCCCCACCGCGATGCCGGAGGCCAATCGAGCCGTGTTTTTCGTCCCGTCTGGTCTGCCTACCGCGAGCCAGCGCCACTCACCCTGATCGGATCGCGCGTAAAGGTCGACCCCGCTCACTCCGGTAGCTGGCATGTGAGGCATGGCCAGCCGTTCGTTAGTCAGCGTCCACGACACATGGATCTCAGGAGCGTCAGTGACGAAGCGTGCACAAATACCTGCCGAGTGTCGACTGAGATTCCAAAGCGCTGGGCGCACGGTTGATTCAGCCTCTCGGGGCAGTCGATCGTACGGAGCGAGTGTGTCGGTCCAGCCTTGCCCTTCGACGTCCAGCAAACGAAGGTCGTACCACAGCAGGCCAGAGTCCGCATCGGCGCGCGCCCGGTCGGCGGCGACAATGCGCTCCCCCGCTGCCGCCTCTGTTCCTGCTACGAGCAGGACGAAAAGAGAGACGATAGCAACACGTTGAGCGAGCAGCGGCTGCGGAGGCGCGGAAGACTGCAGCGTCATTGATCTCTCCATAAGTTGGTGTTGTCATGAATACGTGCCGGGACAGATGTTCCGGCCGGAGGGGCAGGGGAGTCAAGAGAGTCCGCAACCAGTATGTGTTACAGCAGGCGGTGGAAGAAGTGTCGAACCGCTTTTCCATGTGAGATTCATGATCATCTACAACGCCAGGACAGCAGCACCGGACAAGTTTCGCGTCATGGGTTCGCGGACAGTCCGTGCGATGTGGCTTCTTGCCGTATTTTGCACCTTGTCGCCACGCCTCACGTTCGGTACCGGTGCGACGACTCCGCACCCGAACATCCTCTGGATCACGATCGAAGACGCGAGCCCAGATCTCGGCTGCTACGGCGATCGCCTGGCACGAACTCCTCGCATCGACCAGCTGGCTCGCGAGGGCGCTCGCTTCACTCGAGCATTCTCGGTCTCAGGCGTCTGCGCCCCGAGTCGATCCGCGATCATCACAGGGATGTATCCAACGCGCATCGGCACTCATCACATGGACGACAACGTCGTTCCACCGGCTTACGTGAAGTGTTTCACGGAATACCTGCGCGCTGCGGGCTACTACTGTACCAACACGGGAAAGACCCACTACAACTTTCCCGTGCCTCTGACCGCATGGGACGAGAATCGTGCCGGTGCCGACTGGCGGGGCCGCGCACCCGATCAACCCTTCTTTTCGGTGATCAATTTCGTCACAACGCACGAGAGTCGTATCCGCGACCGCGAACCGGGGATGTATGCGCAGGCGACGCAACACTTGCGGCCTGGAGATCGGCAGGACCCGACGCAGGTCGAAGTCCCACCCTACTATCCGGACACGCCCGTCGTACGTAAATACATCGCTCGCTACTATGACCTACTCCAGGCAGTCGATGCGCAAGTAGGTGACGTTCTCGATCGGCTCGAGCGAGATGGGCTCAGAGACGACACCATCGTCTTTTTCTTTTCCGATCACGGTCGTGGCCTGACTCGCGCGAAGCGGTGGATCTACGACTCAGGGATCCACATTCCACTCATCGTTCGATGGCCTCGGCACATCGAATCGCAGACGGTATGTCGAGACCTTGTCAGCTTCGTCGACTTCGCACCGACGACTCTGGCGCTCTGCGGAATCGCGCCGCCGCCTCGCATGGACGGCCGCATTTTTGTTGGCACGAAGTCACAACCTCCGCCGGAGCACGTTTTCGCAGCGCGAGATCGAATGGATGAGACATACGACATCATCCGAGCCGTCCGCGATACCCGGTTCAAGTACATCCGCAACTTCGAACCGGAGAAGCCCTACTCTCAAGTGATCGAGTACGCCGAGAAGATGCCGACCCTGATCGAGATGCGTCGGCTCCACCGCAGTGGCAAACTCAAGGGTAGAGAAAGAAACTTTTTTCTGCCGCAAAAGCCTCGAGAAGAACTCTACGATACGACGGTCGATTCACATGAAGTCCGCAACCTTGTCGGCCTCCCCGACTACGACAAGCACCTAGAGCGCCTGCGAACCGCATTGGAACACTGGATGCAAGACACTGCAGACCAGGGCTTCACTGTTGAGTCTGAGCTTGACGAGCGCATGCGTCCTGACGGCAAATGGTCCACCGCCGCTGCGCCTGCCGTGCGGCCGCCCGGCGGGCGCTTCGATCACGCGGTGGACGTGCACGTCACTTGTGACACCGAGGGAGCCTCCATCGCCTACACAACTGACGCAGGTGAGTCGCCGCACTGGAAGCTGTACACGACGCCGCTCAAAATTCGACAAACTACTCGAATGCGCTTCAAGGCGGTTCGGTTGGGTTATCGCGATTCACGCGAAGTGCGCTTCGAGTTCGAAGTGTTCGAAGTGAGAGACGAAGAGTGACAGCAGAACGGGCAGCCGCTTATCCGACCACTTCGGGCCGGTTCGGCCAGGTCGTTCGAAACCACGCATTACAGCGCCCAACCGCATCCGCTCATCGCGATGATGATCGAGAACTGTCTCTCAAGACGAAGCAGCCCCGAGCAGCGTCTCGATCACCGGTAGCACCTCTTCGACCAAGTCTGGTTTGCTCAGGTACGCGCTTGCCCCGAGCGCCTTGGCTTCGCTGGCACCTTCGTCCGTCGCATGAGCCGTAAGAATGAGCGTCGGGTAACACAGCTGAGCTTGCCGGATTTCATCGAGAAGGCAGAAGCCAGTGCAATCCGGAAGGTGATAGTCAAGAATCGCCAAGTCGATCCCGTCTCGGAATCTGGCACGAGCCTCCTCGCAATTCGTCGCTTGAACGACGGTGTAGCCCGCCCGCTCGAGCTCCTCGACAAGTCCGAGCCGGTAGAGCCGATCGTCTTCGACGAGCAGGATGGTAGGCCACTTGTTATCGTCTTTTTCAAACACCATTGACGTATTCTACTCCTGTGGCGACAATGCTAGCAATCGCTGTGCCAGAGCATGACCGCAAGCTACGCGAAGGACATCCGGCGGGTCCTGGCGGAGTTTTCCGCAGCTTGCCAGTTTTTCCACTGCCGGTCACGCAGGCGGGAGGGTTGGCTTATGGTGCGTAGGGAACCTCAGAAGGCGCTCGGAGCAACCCGTTTCGACGATCCTCCAGCTGACCCAAACGAGCAGGCGCTTCGTGACACGAAGGCCCGCCTCCACGCGATCCTCACGACCGAGATCGACGCCATCATCGTCATCGACGAGACAGGGGCTATCGAGTCCGCCAATCCAGCTCTTGCTCGCGTTTTCGGTTATGACCCCGAGGAAGTCGTCGGCAAAAACGTCTCCGTACTCATGCCGCCGCCTTACGCCGAGGAGCACGACGGCTACATTCGAAACTATCTCCTCTCAGGCGACCCCAAGGTCATCGGCACCGGACGAAACGTCGAAGGCCGGCGAAAAGACGGCACTGTCTTTCCGATGAGTTTGTCGGTGAGCGAAATGCTCATCGGGAGACGCCGCATGTTCACTGGGATTGTGCGCGATATCTCCCAGCGGAAGTCCGCGGAGACTCGAAGCGAAGCGTTTGGGCGAATTATCGAGGAGTCGCTGAATGAGATTTACGTCTTTGATGAAGAGACGCTGCGCTTTCTCGAAGTCAATCATGGTGCACGGGTCAACCTCGGATACACACTCGACGAGCTCCGAAAGCTCACTCCCATAGACCTGAAACCTGAGTTCACTTTGCAGTCGTTTCAAGAACTCCTCTCGCCGCTCCGCTCGGGAGAGAAAAAGAGCGCAGTCTTCGAGACGATTCATCGAAGAAGCGACGGCACGCACTACAGTGTGGAAGTTCACCTCCAGCACACGACCTTTGTCGACGATCGACCCGTCTTCGTCGCAATCATCGTCGACATCACAGAACGCAAGGCGCTGACAAAGAAGCTTCTTCATCAAGAAAGTCTCGCCAAGCTTGGAGAGATGTCAGCGATCGTAGCACACGAGGTCAAGAACCCACTTGCCGGAATCATCAGCGGTCTACGTCTTCTTCAACGGCGTATGGATGAGGGGTCATTTGAGCGCGACGTCATCGACGAAACCATTTCGCGCACTTTGAGCTTAAGCGAAGGCGTGAAAGACATACTCACTTACTCGAGACCAAGGACACCGAACAAGATAGCGACTCCCGCCAGGATCATCTTTGACGATCTCATAGCTCTCGTCGCAAGAGACGCAGGGTTCGATGGAGTCGAAATCGAGCTTGACTGCGACGCGTCCGCGACCTGCTGCTGCGACGCCGAGCTCCTGCGGCCGGTGTTTTTGAACGTGTTTCACAATGCAGCGCAGGCGATGGAAGGAAAGGGGAAGATTCACGTCGAAGTTCGTTGTCCGGGGGACCAGTGTCGCATCACCGTGACCGACACTGGGCCAGGAATCCCCACCGACCGGCTCGCACGGATCTTCGAGCCGTTCTTTACCACCAAAGGTGGTGGTACCGGACTCGGTCTGCCGATCGCGAAGCGCGTGGTGGAGCTCCACGAAGGCGAGATTTCGATAGATTGCCCATGCAGTGGTGGAACACGAGTTGTGATCGAGCTACCCGTTTCCTAAGGGAGAGCGAAGACACCTCGGCGACTCTTCTTTTTCTAGAAAATCGCGACTCTCAGGAACTTCGTGTCAGGTCTCGGCACGATGGCGCCACCATTGTGGGCCTGTGCGTCGAGTCTCAAAATCCGTATTGGTATGGAACGTTCTGATTCAGGGCCGTACGATTCTCAGCGGACCAAATTCGAGCCCAGAACAGCCAGCGGCACCACTGGAGGACACTGATCCATGAACCGCAGAGATTTTTTGACCGCCGTTCAGAAAACCACGATCGGCTTGGCGGGCACTGCGGCACTGGGAGCGCACGCATCGCCCGCCGCCGCGGGTGACGTGTCGCAGCGCGGTCAGAACGCCTCGGATGACGGTGCGTACCGCTTCAAGCTCGGCATGTACCTGCCGGAGCTAAACCTGCCGTTCGACGCATCGTTGGCGAAAGCCAAAGAGCTCGGCGCACAGTACGTTTGGTTCAACCGCATGCTCGACGAACCTCCGATCGCGGAGATGGACGACGCAACGGTTGATCGCATGGCACAGCGCGTGGCTCGACATGGGCTCGCGATCTTTCTCCTCAATGCAGACAACCCGTTCAAAAAAATTCACCTCACCGACTTGAAAGTGAAGACACTCCCAGATCAGGCCGATTTTCGGCGCGACTTCAATGCCTTGGTGCGGTCGATGCAGATCGCATCGCGCATCGGCGTTTCCGCGGTCGGCGCATTCACATTCGCGTGGCCTGGCGAGTATAGCGCCGGAAAGCCAACGTGGCCGATGCGCTGGCTCACCCGTGGCGGCTACATCGCGGACGTCGACATGGAGAAGCTCGTCAAGGCCTTCACACTAGTGGCGGACGAGGCCGAACGCTATGGCGTCGACGTCGCTCTGTCGATGATGCCGTGGAACTACACGAACACTACGGGCAACTTTCGGCGCGTCGTCGAACGCGTCGGTTCAAAGCGGCTGAAGGTGATGTGGGGGCCCGCCGACAACGTCAACTGCGGCGAGTCAGATGCTGCCACAGCTGGTTACCGCAACGTCCGCCCGTATCTACACGGCCTGCACATCAAAGACCTCCACGTCTTCGATGGCCTGCGCCTCAAATTCGAGTACCGTCCGTTCGGAACGGGCGACGTGGATTACCCAACGATTCTACGCACACTCCGTCGTGACCGCCTCGACGTCGTGCTGTCAATGTCGACGCACTTCCGCCCAGCAAGCGGCTCGCGGGAGGAAGCGATGCGGATCAACATGACGCGTCTCAATGAGATGTTGAAAAAAATGGACGCGCAAGTATAGAGGAACTCCGATGCGACGAAAGACAAGACGAACGTTCCTTCGCGCCTGTAGCGGTGCAGGCTTCACTCTGCTTGGTGCGCGCAGCACTCGTGCGACGTTTGCCGCAGCCAACGAGACAATTCGCATCGCGGTCATCGGTGTCGGGGGCATGGGACTCTCTCACGTCAAGTTGCTCGCAGGACGCTCGGACGCGAAAGTCGTCGGCCTCTGCGACGTTGACCCCCGGCAACTCGAGATAGCGTCGAACATCCTCGAGTCGGCGACCCGTGAGAAGCCAACGCTTTTCGGCGACTATCGTCGCGTGCTCGACGACAACTCCGTGGATGCGCTGGTGATCGCGACTCCGCATCACTGGCACTGCCCGATCGCCGTCGCTGCGCTGCAGGCAGAGAAAGACATCTACCTCGAAAAACCTGCGAGTCATGTCTTTCGAGAGGGACGCCTCCTCGTCGACGCGGCGCGGCGATCCAAGCGTGTCGTCCAGCATGGGACACAGATGCGCTCGAGTGAAGTGACCGCAGAGGCCGCCAAGGTACTGGCCTCGGGAATCCTCGGCACCATCAAGATGACGAAAGCGTGGAACGTCCAGCGCCACAGTCACCGCCGGAGAGTCCCCGACTCGCAGGCTCCTGCTGGGGTCAACTACGACATGTGGCTCGGCCCGGCGCCGCAGCGGCCGTTCAATGTCAACCGCTTCCACCGCAACTGGAACTGGTACCGCGACTACGGCAATGGAGACATCGGCGGAGACGGGATCCACGACATCGACCTCGCCCGCTGGGGTCTCGGCGTGAACGTACATCCCGTCCGCATCACCGCCCATGGCAGCCGCATCGACCTCGAAGGCGAACGCGAGTTCCCCGACAACATGATGGTGGCCTACCACTACGACGAGGGAAAGGTTCTGCTTTACGAAGATCGCGGTTGGACGCCGTACGGCATGCAAGGGTTCGACAGCGGCAATGAGTTCTACGGCACCGAGGGACGCATGGTGTTTTCGCGCCGTGGTTACTTTCAAACGTATTTGGGAAAGAGCCAGGAGAAGGGCCCGGGCATGAAGGGCGGTCGCGGTGGCGACCGCCACCTACCTGGTTTTCTCGAGCATGTACGTAACCGCACGACGCCGGCGGCGTCCGCCGAAGCAGCGCATCTCTCCTGCGCCCTGGTGCATCTCGGTGAAGTGGCGTACCGCACGGGACGCGTCCTTCACTTCGATCCCAAGTCCGAAACCGTGCGCGGTGACGACGAAGCCAATCGTCTCCTCACCAAGGAGTACCGTACGCCATGGTCAGTCCCCAGCTGACGCGCCGCGAGGCTCTCGCAACCTCGCTCAACGTGCTCGCCGCCGGACTCGTCGGCGGTTGTTCTTGGTCGCGCAGAAAACAACAGGTGGAATCGCGAATGGAACTTTCTCTCTCGGTGCGCGTGGCCGAACCCTTCGGTCGCAAGGACACGTCATCGATGACGCTCGAGCAGCTGATCGGCTTGGCGAAGGGCAACGGCTACCGAGCGCTCTGCATGCGTGCCTCGCAGGCAGGAACGCATACGGTCGCGGACACTTTGAAATCGATGCACGCCGGTATCCGCGCAGCCGCGCTCCGCGTCTCGATGGTGACGGGCGACTACGCCGTGCCGAGAAACGACGAGCACGGTCCGGACGGCCTCCGCAACATCACGCCCTACCTCGATCTTGCGGAAGCGTTCGAAACGGACTTGATCCGCATCTGTATGAAAAAGGATGAGGACATCCCATGGGCTCAGCGGGCGTCGGACGAGGCACGAGAGAGGGGAATTCGCCTCGTCCACCAAGCCCACTGCGCCAGCCTCTTCGAAACGGTCGATGGGTCGCTGCGCGTTCTGCAAGCCGTCGGACGCGAGAACTTCGGCATCATCTACGAGCCAGCTAACTGGATGGCGACCGATCAAGACTACGGCCGCGAGACGATCAAAAGGCTGTCGCCCTATCTCTTCAACGTCTACGTGCAGAATCACAGGAACGATCCGGACGGTACGGTACGCCTCACAACGTGGGCGCGCGGCAAAGTCGGCATCCAGCCGATCGGCCTGTGGGACGAAGGCGGCGTCGACTTCGACGAGGTGTTCGCCGGACTCGACGAGATCGGCTACCGCGGCTACTTCACCGCACACCAAGCCGCGTTCGAAAAGATGTCGGTCGAGGAGGCGGTGCGACGGAGCGCGGAATTCTTGAGGCCGCGGCTTGCGTGAGGGCATAACTGCCGGATGCTACTCGACTCCCAGGCTCAATCGGGGTAGTAGAACCAATCCCCGTTCCCCATGTACGTGTGTGACGTGGACGTCGTACCGACGTAGTAACTCAAGTAAAACGGGGGCGGGTATCCGACAGCCGACTGCCCGTAGTGAATGTAGCGTGCCGTCCAGCTTCGAGCGTGCGAGTAGTCCTTGAGGTCCTCGGGATACACCCCGCTGACACGACAAGACTCTTCCGCCCACTGCACGACCCGCTCGGCTTCAGCGTGCACCGCGATCCAGCGCCATCCAAGCCAGGCGTGCTGGGGTACGACGAATACTGCGGCCGCTGACGCAATGACGATTCCAGCGGTTGACATCTTCTTGGAACGGAAACAGAGACTCACTGTCGGAATAGCGTTGAGAAGGAAGATGTTAACCAAAACGAACTGGCTAACGATTTCCCCGATGGTGTGATACGCAAGTCCTCCGCACAAGATCTCAAGAACGACGATCCCAGTGAATACAAAGGTACGGCGCGACGGCTGCAGTAGCAGCGGCAGCACTGGGAGAATCAGCGGCGTGAAGACCAACGGGTGTGGATCCGATCTGAACACCTTGAGATGCCAAGCGATCAGTATGCCAAGCGGAACGTACAAGAGAATGGGCAGCGCTCGCAAGAAGGTGGTCACTGCGAGAGGTCGCGCGGCCTCTTCGCTAAACCGGTGGCTTGCTGCGCTCACCGATTCTTCTAGTGCGCCCGCACCATCCTTCTGCGACTCAGACTTTCGTAGAGACATGTGGATCGATTGTAGTCGGTGAAGGCTTGGTTCGTTATCGTTGTCCCCTTGGTCTCTCCTGGCTCCCGGGTCATCGGCGCTTCCCCACACTCGGGGCGGGACACTTTCCGCCACTGGTAGCCGCTTCAACAAACGACGGCGTCTGCCAGACGCACGAACCCAACCGACCGGCAAGTAAACAACGTCCCGAAGACACGCACGATCTCGCCGCGGGACGAGAGGATCCCTTCGATGACGACACAAGACATTCGGCGACACCCCGAGCGGTTGCTCTCCCTCGATGCGCTGCGGGGGTTCGACATGTTCATGATTGCCGGCGCGCAAGCCATGACGCAGATCCTTACCGAGTCGACCGGCTGGGGGTGGCTGCAATGGGTCAACGCCGAGTTCGAGCACGTGGAGTGGAACGGGTTCACGTTCTTCGACCTCATCTTTCCACTCTTCATGTTCCTCGCGGGCGTGTCCTTTCCATTCTCGCTCCACAAGCGCCTCGAGCGAGGCGAAAGCGTCGCGCGCATTCATGTCCACGTCGTCAAGCGCAGCTTCCTTCTGGTTCTGTGGGGCTTGATCTACAACGGCATTCTCACGCTGGATTTTCCGAACATCATCTACTGCAGTGTCCTCGGGAGGATCGGGCTCGGGTATTTGGCAGGGACACTGCTGGCGCTCCACATCCGAGGGGTAGCTGGCCGTGTCGCCATCTGTGCCGCGCTGTTGCTTGGGTACTGGGCTGCCATGACGTTGATTCCCGTGCCGGGATTCGGTGCTGGGGATCTGACGCCAGGGCACACGCTGGCCAGCTACATCGACCGTCTCCTGGTGCCGGGGAGGTTGTACCAGACAGACCGCGACCCGAACGGCCTCTTGGCGACGCTACCGTCCGTCGTCAACGTGCTCGCCGGCATCATCGCCGGGGAATTTTTCCGCACATCAGGAAAGTCCGACTACCGCAAGACCAGCGCCATGTTTCTGGCGGGTCTCGCGTGCTGGGCGAGCGGCCAGGTGTGGGACAGCGCGTTTCCCATCAACAAGAACCTGTGGAGCAGCTCGTTCGTGATGGTGACGGTTGGCTGGAGTCTGATCCTGTTGGCTTCGTTCTATCTAGTGATCGACGTCTGGAGGATCCGACGCTGGTCCTTCCTCTTCGTCGTCATCGGCATGAATCCACTCGTGATCTACATTGCGCAGCAGTTCATCGCCTTTCGAGACCTGACGCATCTCCTCCTGCATGACGAGGAGCGCAAACTACATCCATTCTTCTTCGAAGTCGTCATGTTTTCGATCAAGTGGTTCCTGCTCTACTTCTTATACCGCAAGCGGATCTTCTGGCGGTTGTAGAGCACGCGAGGGCTGGGAAGTTTTTGAACGGCTTCGAGCCGCAACGCGGTCGCGGGAGGGAAAAGATGCGACGAGGCTCTCACGTCGAGGACATCAGACGTCGATCGGTCCCTGTGGCGCACAGTTGCAGGGTGAAGATCCTCGTTCTCGCACTACTGACAGCGGCTCGGCCGTGACTCGCACCCGAGCTCGTTGTCCACAGCCAATGTTTCCGGTCCGCAGTCTGGAAACGGCTCGGCGGGCGTTGGAAAGGCGTCAGTCACAAAGAGGAAATTGAGCAGCGCGATCGGATCTGAGATATCGACCGAATTGTCGCCGTTGACGTTGAACGCCGCGGCGCATTCGAAATCGGCAGCGCCGGAGAGGAAGAGCTTGTCGAGACTGCAGACAGCATCCGCCAAGTCAACCTCGCTGTCGCCGTTGCACTCGCCGCGAACGAAGCGAGGCCCAGTGATCTTATAGATGACACCTCGAGGATCGCCGCAGGCGTAGAGGTCCCCATTGTCATCGAAAGCGATGCCACGAATGTCAGTTTCTTCTGTGCCATCTACGAACAAGCTAACATTCCTTTCGGCGTCGATCTTGTAGACCTTGCCAAAAGTAAACGCGGTAAAAAAGAGAGCGCCGTGGCGATCGAACGCCAGCATCTCGGGCCGCGTCTGACCATCGACGTAGACCTGCACATCCCCTTCCGGCGTGACCCGATAGATCGTACCGTTCTCGTTGTTCGCTACATAGCTGCTGCCGACCCGCTCACGCCAGACACATTCTCTCCGTCTGCTTCATCAGTCCCATCATGAGACAGAGAATGACGATCGCCAAGGGAATGCCGACGATGACGGCGACGAGAGCGAACGGCGGCGCCGCAGCGGCAAGGCCGATGGAGACCAGAAGAAAGATGTGGAAACCGAGATAGATCTTCCGACGTGCGTCCGCATTCCGCCGCACCACTGTATCACCAACGGCCGAAGCCATCTCGATGATCAAACCACAAAGTTTCCAGACGAAAACAACGTTCAAGACGCCGGCAATGATCCCAAGAATGAGGAAAACCGCATTCAACTCCTCGATGTCGCTAGCGCCACGAAACTGAACTACGTCAAAGATCGACCACACAAGAAGCCAGAGCGCAAACCAACGAAGACTCACGACTGCAGGCGAAACTTCAGAAATCTTCGCGAGCGCAACCGCAAACAGGCACCAGCCGACGACATCCGGAAGAACGTCGACGCGAACCTCATTAACGCCGAGCCGAAAATCGAAGAAGAAAAGAAACGCCCAAAACATCCGGCCAAAGGCCTCAGCGCAGGGCTGTGATTTCACGAGTTCCGGATCGATGGGCTCCATCCGCACCTTCCACGTATGCCGCAGACAACCGCCACTCTCACGGAGCGACACCGGATGGTATCGCATCGGCGCCGGTGAAGCGACCGATTCCCCGGAGCGTCCACACGAAGAAGACAAATCGCCGAAGACTCTTTCTTTCACACGGTGCGCGAGAAGACCTGCGCCTGCGGCTTTTCACGCCGCAGGTGAGCGTCGAACACCATGCAGATATTCCGCACAAACAACTTGCCGTTGCCGACGACCTCTAGATGAGTCTCATCGCAAGTGAGAAACCCATGCTCGATCGGGCCATCCGCCGCACTCAGTTCCGCGATCTCGGTAGCGAAGTAATCTGAGAACTTGATTCCAAACCGCTGTTCGACATCGCGCCGATCCACGTAGAAGTTACACATCAAGTGTGCGATGACTTCACGCCGCACCCGGTCGTCGTCGGTCAACTCGTACCCGCGTTCAACCGGGAAAAGACCTTCGTCGAGCGCTTTGTAATACGACGAGAGCTTCTTGTGGTTTTGGGCGAAACTCGCACACACGTCTCCGATCGACGAGATGCCGACACCGACCATGTCGCTTCCCATCTTGACGGTGTAGCCCATGAAGTTCCGGTGGAGTCGACGGCTCCTAACGGCTGCAACCAGTTCATCGTTCGGTCGAGCAAAATGATCCATTCCGATCTGCACGTAGCCAGCAGCGAGCAACTCTTCTCGTGCGATACAGAACAACCGCAGCTTGATCTCCGGTAGCGGCAAGTCCTCGGCCCGGATTCGCTTCTGGTGCGCTTTCAACCAGGGCACATGCGCGTAGGAGTAGATCGCAACGCGATCTGGCTGCAAGTCGACGACTGAACGCATCGTTTCCTGGAACGAGCGTGGTGATTGCCGCGGCAGACCGTAGATCAGATCCAAGTTGATCGACGAAAAACCGAGGTTACGACACTTGCCGTAGAGCTCCCGGGTCTCCGCTTCGGTCTGGTTGCGGTCGATGGCGGCTTGCACCTGCGTGTCAAAATCTTGCACGCCCATCGATATGCGATTGAACCCGAGATTTCGGAGCAGCCGGATCTGCTCGTCGGTGGTGACCCGCGGGTCGACTTCGATCGCCCTCTCGCCACCCGGATCCAGCGTGAAATGAGTCGTAAAACAGGCGTGAAGCGTCTCCATCTGGGAGGTCGACAGGTAGGTCGGCGTGCCACCGCCCCAGTGGTATTGTGAGACACGCCGGCGGTTGGGCAGATGCTCGGCGAGCAAATCAATCTCTCGGTAAAGCCGATTCAAGTAGTCGACAGCGACTGTGCGCTTCTTGGTACGAACGACGTTGCAGCCGCAGTAGGAACAGTGTTCTTTACAAAACGGAATGTGAACGTAGAACGACAAGGGCTCGTTTACGGCAGCGTCGGCTTCTTTCAACCGTGCTCGATAAGCACGGTCGTCGTACTCATGAAACTCGACTGCGGTCGGGTAGGACGTGTACCGAGGACCGGGTCGGTCGTAACGCTGCAGCAGCGAAAGAGCGTCGTCTTCTGCCCCTGGCGCGGCGGCACATGCGGCGTCGATGAACGGATCCCTCGTTTCACTCATGCTCACTCTCGCCCACTAACGTCGTACCGGGCAAACTCCTCGAGATCCTGGCTCGAATCGATCAATGTCTTCCGGCGAAAAAGAAACGCCAAGAACAAACGCGATAATATCGGAGCAAACAAACACCATTGCGCGTACGGGCCAAACGCCGAACAATCGTCCCGCTTCGGCGCACAGCAAAAACTCACTCGAACAGATCAACTGATCGGTTTGTGTAGGATGAGCTTTCTTCCCTCGATGCTGATGTGTCCAGATTTGATCAACTGCGAAAGCCGGCGAGAGACGACCTCACGAACCGTACCGATGGCTCCCGCTATCTTCTCCCGCGTCGGCAAATGCTCCACGCATCGCGGGTAGCCGTCGACGGCGGGTTGAGAATTCTCCAGGAGGTAACTCCAGAGTCTAGATGACGTATCTTCGAAGGAGAGCTTCTCGAGATGGCCGACGATTTTTCGCTGCCTGGCCACCAGGCCGCCGAGAAGGCTGAGGGTAACCTCCCCCTCTTCGGTGAGGAGTTGAAGCAAGTCGCAGCGGTGAAACATCAAGAATCGGCAATCAAGGTCAGCGATGACGCTACACGGATAGACCATGCAATCGAAGAACGCCACCGCCCCCACCATGTCGCCCGGAAGGACCAAGTGAAGCGTTCGCTCTCGACCGTCCGGGGAAAGCAAGATAACGCGCGCTTGCCCGACAACCAGAAAGTGAAGAGCCTCACAAGATTGCCCGGCACGAAAGAGCGAATCGCCAGTGGAGACGTCTCGAAACTGCCCAAGCGCTGCAAGCCGCTCGAGCGCAGATTGTCCGACATTCCCGAAAATCGATTCCCCTGCAAGGAACTGAAGAACTTCTTTCTGATGTTCGTTGGACATTTTTCATTACGAGTGAAGAGTGACCCGCACGTCCGAGGTCACTGATCGTGCAGTAGCGTCGTGCACACCGCGTTCCTTTCGGCCGCACGATCGAGCGTCGCTGACAACGCCAGCCGCGCGGGCCTCAGACATTTCCCAATCGTCGTAGCACGTAGCATTCCACAGCGTACGTCTCGGATCGCAGACCTGTAGAGGCAACCGTGACGCTCATGATACGGACTCAGAGCAGAGACCGAATGTGACCTACGTCACTGTCGACGACGATCCACGCGCGGGGCAACTCCCGGCAGTGCCAACCACCTCTCCGAGGCTTGACCGAGTCGTCCGGTCGAACCTCACACTCTGCGATCGCAGGAAAACACAGAATTTTCCCCGACCACACGAATTTTTTCGCGACGGGTCCTGCAACAGCGAACAAACGCGCGTTTGGCAAACGGCAAGGCCAAAGAACGAAGTCTGCCTCAGGCAATGATGTCGTGCGCCACCTTGCCGTGGATGTTCGTCAGCCTGAAGTCACGGCCACCGTAGCGAAAAACGAGACGCGTGTGATCGAGGCCGAGAAGATGAAGCATCGTGGCGTGTAGATCGTGCAGGTGCACCTCACCGCTCACGGCCTTATAGCCCAGGTCGTCGGTCGCCCCGTGCGTCAAGCCGGCGCGCACGCCGCCGCCAGCTAGCCAGGCAGTATAGCCTGACGCGTTGTGGTCACGCCCGAGCGTCTCCTTGCCTTCTAGGATCTGCGTCTCCGGCTCACGCCCGAACTCGCCGGTCCACAGAACAAGCGTTTCATCCAACAGACCGCGTTGCTTCAGATCGGCGAGTAAAGCAGCGATCGGTTGGTCAATCTGCGCGGCCTTCTTTCTGAAGTTGTCTAGCTTAGAGTGGTGATCCCAACCACCGGAGCTCACTTCGACGAAACGTACACCCGATTCCACCAATCGCCGCGCCAACAGACATTGGCGCCCGAAGTCGTCGGTCGTTCCCGATCCGACGCCGTACATCGCGAGCGTCGATTTCGACTCGCGACCTAGGTCGAGCACCTCAGGCACCGCACGCTGCATGCGCTCACTCAGCGTGAGCGAATCCATCACCCCAGCGACGTCTTGGCTCTGTGTGAGCAGCCGCTCATTCATCTTCTGTGCCAGAGCGAAAGCGCCGCGCGCTGAAACGGGCTGCAGGCCATGGCCAGGAGTGAGGTTGCGGATCCCGGCGTCCTTGACAGGCTGTCCACTCCATCCAAGCCGCGTAGCTTGAAGAGTGCTGGGCAGAAACGCACTGCCATAATTCGCGGGCCCGCCGAACGTGCGCGTGGGCTTGATCGTGAAGAAGCCCGGCAAATTCTGGTTCTCCGTTCCCAGGCCGTAGAGAATCCACGATCCCAGCGAAGGACGTACGAACTGAAACTCCCCCGTGTGCAACATCGGAATCGCGATTGGGTGAGCACGGCTGGGTCCGCGCATGCCATTGAGCATGCAAAGGCTGTCGGCGTGCTGCGCCAAGTGTGGGAAGGCGTCGGAGATCCACATCCCGCTTTCGCCATACTGCGCGAAGTCGTAGAGCGGTGCCAGCAGCGTTCCCTTCTTCGCACCCTTTTTGCCGCCGTTGGCCCGCAACTGCGGTTTGTAGTCAAACGACTCGAACTGCGACGGTCCGCCGTTAATGAACAGAAAGATAACACGCTTCGCTTTGGCGCGAAAATGAGGCGACTTCGGTGACAACAAGCCCGCCTCAGACCGGGCCGGCGTGAAACCGCTCAACGTCAGGCCTCCCAGCCCACACGCGCCCACCTTGAGCCACTCTCGGCGTGAAAGAGTCGGTTCTGATGCAGCAGTCATATCGACGGTGCTCCGGTCAACATTCCTGGACGAACTGAGGTTCGAGATCGTTTACTCATTTCGTGCGTCTCCAACCGCATCAACATCAACGAGGTAGCGAAACTCCGCCCCAGAAAAGAGTGCATGGAACCAAGCCGCCCAAGCTCTCTCTTCGGATGCATCGCTCCGTGATTCAGTGTTCCGGACCTCATCGACCAAGCGCAGAGCGTCGGCTCGCTCGCTGTCGGAAGGGCGACGCGCCAAGGCCCAACGCATCGCCAGATCGACGCGTGCCGCGTCGTCGGTCGCGGCAGTCAACGCCAGCAAGCGGCGCGCGGCGTGTCGCGCGTGCTCGGCGACGAATGGTGAATTACACAAATAGAGCGCTTGCGAGGGGACATTAGTCACCGAGCGACGTCCACTGACAAGGCTGGGAGACGGAAAATCGAACAGGTCGAAGAGTTCCGGGACATAGTCCCGCACGACAGGCAAGTAGACACTTCGGTGGTTGCTCGGTGGCTGAATCTTCTCAGTCGCGATGCCGCGCACGAGTTGATCTCCCAGCATGGTGACGCTCGAACCATCAGGACGTCTGAGGTCGAGTTGGCCGCTGACCGCGAGAATCGTGTCGCGAATCGCTTCGGCCTGAAGGCGCCTCGGCGTCGCTCGCCAGAACAACCGGTTGTCCGGGTCGATCGCCATGTTTGACGTGCTTGGCGCAGTGCCGAGTTGATAGGTTCGGCTGAGCATGATCGAGCGAATCAGGCGCTTGATCGACCAACCCTCACGGACGAAGCGTCGGGCGAGCATGTCGAGGAGCTCGGGATGGCTCGGCGTCTTCCCGATGACACCGAAGTTATCGACCGTCGAGACCAATCCTCGTCCGAAGAGGTGATGCCAAATGCGATTGACCATGACGCGTGCTGTGAGTGGGTTCTCAGGACTTGTGATCCAGAGAGCCAGCTCCAAGCGGCCGCTCTGCTGGGGATTGATCTTGGGTGCATCTGGCACTCGCACAGCGCTGAGGAATCCTCGCCGCACAAGATCGCCCCTGGTGCCAGGATCGCCACGAATAGCAATCTTAGTATCGGCCGGCTCAGCACGGTCGCGAGCGGTCATCGCATATGCCGGCCGCGACGGCTGGTGCTTCTGGCGCTCGGCCGCCTCGGTTTCGAGCTTCGCGACTGCCGCCCGGCGCTCGCCGACCCGCGCTGACGCCTTCTCCAGCGCCGCGGCAACCTCTTCCAACTCCTCTTCGGCGACCTCAAATTCTCGGATCGACTCTCCATCAACCGAACGCGCGGCGACCGCTAGTAGCTGAGCCTCGATCTCTTCCTTCTTCGCTGCCGCTGCGTGCTCAGCCGCCGCCGCTTTTTTCAACTCTTCGCGCTGAGCGGCCAAGGTTTCTTGAATCTGCTTCGTTACCTCTTCGTAATCCTCGGCAATGGCATGCCGCGCAGCCGCGTTCAGGCCAATCGGAAGTAGGTCGGTCGGGTTATTGCTGTATTTCTGCTGGATGGTCCCATAGAGCGGCTCCGTGCTCAGAAAGATTCCCGCCAGGGCGTAGTAGTCGCGCGTCGGGATCGGATCAAACTTGTGGTCGTGACAACGGGCGCAAGCGACCGTGAGAGCCAACGTCGCACGAGTGACCGTGTTGATCTGGTCGTCCACGACGTCCATCTGAAACTGCACCCCACCAGAGTTGTGTCTTTTGGGACCAAAAGCCAAGACGCTCACGGCGATGTGGCGTGCTTCGATCGCCTCTGGCGTATCGTTTTCTCGCGCTGCCATGAGGTCGCCCGCGATCTGTTCACGCAGGAACAAGTCGAATGGTTTGTCGTCGTTCAGAGCATCGATCACATAATTTCGATAGGGCCATGCGTGCGGATATGTGAAATTGAACTCCATGCCACTCGACTCCGCGTAGCGCACGACGTCCAACCAATGACGCCCCCAGCGTTCACCGAATCGAGGCGAATCCAACAACCGGTCCACCAGCTTGGCCAACGCATCCGGCGCGTCGCTCGCCACGAAAGCCTCAACATCGCGCGGCGATGGCGGCAGACCGATCAGATCAAAGAAGACACGACGCACCAGACTGCGGCGGCTCGCGTCGTCCACCGGCTGCACGCCACGTTCTTCCATGCGGGCCAGTAGGAAACGGTCAAGATCGTCGCGTGGCCAGTCGACCCGCCGGACTGGCGGTAGCTCGACCGGTCGCGGCGGTTGAAACGCCCAATGGGCCAAACCCGCCGCCAGGCGTTGTTCTTTCGCTGTCGGTCCGGAGTCCCGGCGCGGGTCAGGGGCGCCAAGTCGAATCCATTCGCTAAACGCAGCAATCGAGTCCTCCGCCAGCTTGCGCTCCGGTGGCATCGCCGAGACGCCATCTACGTGACGTAGCATCCTCAGGAGTGGACTCTCATCGACTTGGTGAGGAATCAAAGTCGGACCCGAGTCGCCGCCTCGGCGCAGTCCGTTCGGGACGTCGAGCTCGAGCCCTCCCTCGATATTCCTCGCAGCCTTGGAATGACACTCATAACACTCCTTCACCAGCAGAGGCTGGATGCGCTTCTCAAACAGCTCCACTCCCCGGCCTTCTTCCCCGACGGCTGGAGTCTCCTCCGCGGCAAGTTCGCTACGGCCGAGGCCCCTACAGAGGACAATCGACGCGATCGCCACCAGCAGCGAAATGGACGGGTGATGCATCCTCATGAGGCAATTTCCTCACTTTCACGACGGTACGAGTCTGTACGGTCGTTTTGCCGAAAAAGGGCTTTTGTTGGGCCGATCCTGAAGCAATGGCGTCTCGACCAGGAGTCCAGGCACGCTACCGACTCCTAGCGAGAATCTCTGTGACTTAGATCACAGAGGTCCACGCTCAGAGCCGCATCAAACAGCGATTCGCGGTCGAAGATCGAGCCCGTAGCCGCCGCCGTAACCTCTTCGAGCCGAGCCTTAGGCAGTTATGAAACTCAGCGCGAATCGTGTGTCCCGCTCTCTGTCCATTCGTTCTTTCCTCTCTCCTCTATGCTACCCTTTTCATGCTGCATCTTCGGCCGATCAAGGAGGAAGGAAACCGTTGAAGACACTCACGCACTCGGCTCAGTTGATCCCGTGCATCCTTGCGTTTGCCATCACGCAAGCCACTCTCGCGGCGCCGCCCAACATCGTTCTCGTCATGTGCGACGACCTTGGCTACGGCGACGTCCAGTGCCTGAACCCGAATCACGGCCGCATCAAGACGCCTCACGTTGATCGGCTCGCGCGCGAAGGCCTGATCTTCACCGACGCGCACTCAGGTTCGTCGGTATGCACTCCAACGCGGTATGGCCTACTGACCGGACGATACAGCTGGCGAACAAAGCTGCAGCGAGGTGTTGTGCAGGGATTTGAGCCGTGTCTCATCGCAAAAGATCGTCCGACGATCGCGAGCTTCCTCAAATCACAGGGATATGACACCGGCATCGTGGGAAAGTGGCATCTGAACTGCCGCTACCTCGATGCCAACGGTCGTGAATACACGAAACAGAAGCACAAAGGGGTAGGACCGGTCGGCGCAAGGATTCCCGACGGCCCAGTCCACCGAGGCTTTGACTACTTCCATGGCGTCCACCACGCGCGCAGCATGAGGGCCATCATTGAGAACGATCGTGTGATCGAACACGACGAGGTCATCAACTTCCTCCCACGCCTGATAGAAAAGAGCGTCGACTTCATCAACGCGCGGGCAAAGGCGAAACAACCATTCTTTCTGTATGTCCCACTCGGCTCGCCGCACACACCGATCGTCCCGACACCCGAGTGGCAGGGAAAAAGCGGCCTCGGAGAGTACGGCGACTTCGTCATGCAAACGGATCACGCTCTTGGCCAGATCACCACAGCACTCGCGGAGAACGGCATCGCCGACCAAACACTCGTCATTTTCACGAGCGACAACGGCTGCTCCAGAGCCGCAGACATTCCCGCACTCGCTAGGCAGGGTCACAAAGTCAGCGCGCACTTTCGCGGCTCAAAGGCTGACATTTGGGAGGGAGGCCATCGCGTTCCGTTCATCGTGCGGTGGCCGGGAAAGGTCGAACCAGGTACGACGAGCAATCAGCTGATTTGTCTAACCGACGTCTTCGCCACAGTCGCCGACATCCTCGGGGTCAATCGACCCACCGGCAGCTGCGAGGACAGCGTCAGTTTCTTGCCGGCATTCTTCGGCCAGACGATCGAATCCACCAGAAAAGGCGTCGTCCACCATTCGGTCAGCGGACATTTTGCCTACCGTAGCGGCAGGTGGAAACTGATCTTAGCTCGGGGCTCGGGTGGATGGTCGTCACCGAAAGAGGATCAGGTCGAAGGCGGCGCCCCAAAAGGGCAGCTCTACGATCTTTCCGCTGACGTCGACGAGAGAAGAAACCTCTACCGACAAAGACCAGACGTGGTCAAGCAGCTCCTCGAACAACTAAAAGCCGACATCAGAAGCGGCCGCACCACGCCGGGTGCGGAGTCTACCAACGACATCGACGGCATAGTTTTGTGGAAGAGAGCCAGCCGCAAATCGACCAACACGTCGACACAGAAAAAGCGGACCGACAGGAACGAGACGCGATCGTAACCTGGTTGATGAGTTTGTTTTTCCGAAGAGATTCCGACCTTGTGGAGAACGCGTAATGTCTGGCCTTTCGTGGAAGATCCGTCTGGGCGGGTGGCTTTTGGCCTTCGCTTTGTCACCAACACTCGCGGCAGCGGACCAGAGAGCGGAAACTCTCGTTGCAGCGGAGAACCGCAAACAAGGCACGACCGACTGGCAGCTGACGCGAGTTCGACCGGACCGGAATGGATTTCGCACGCCGTGGATCGAAGGCTACTGCTCCAAACAAAGCGTTCGATCCGGAGAGTCGATCGACATCATGGTCTCCGCGAATCCGCCGCAGCGCTTTCACATCGAAATCTTCCGCATGGGATTCTACGGCGGCCGCGGTGCACGGCTGATGACGAAATTGGGGCCGTTCGACGGCGCTCCACAACCTGATCCAGAAATCGGGGCGAAGAACGTTCATGAGTGCCAATGGCAGCCAACGACAAGTCTGACGATCCCATCCGACTGGCTGAGTGGCGTCTATCTGGGTCGACTCACAACGCTGCCCGTCAGCGAAGACACCCCGTACTGGCAGAGTTACGTGGTCTTCATCGTGCGCGACGACCGCCCCGCTGACATCTTATTCCAGTGTTCCGACAACACTTGGCAGGCCTACAACCGCTGGCCGAATCACTACTCCCTCTACACCCATCCGAACGGAACACAAGGACCATGGGCAGATGTGAGCTTCGAACGGCCGTACGGACGCGAAGCCCAACACATCGGCGTCGTCAACGACCCGCTAACGTTCGGCTCGGGAGAGTTTTTGCCGTTCGAGTTCCCGCTCGCTTTCTGGCTCGAACAACACGGCTACGACGTAACCTACTGCTCCAACAGCGACCTACTCACGCCGGAACGAGGTTTGAAGTGTAAGGCATTCATCAGTGTCGGACACGACGAGTACTGGGACATCCGCCAGTTTCGCTCAGTCGAGCAGATGCGCGACGCTGGCGTCAGCTTGCTCTTCTTGTCGGGAAACTCCGTTTGCTGGGTTGCGCCGCTCCGCCCCAGCGGCAACGGCCGCCCGCATCGCATCTTCTCTCGAGCTGGGCCGTACGGTGCGAACAACGACTACGCCCTCGAGCGCGAGCGCAACTTCGGTCCGTTCTCAGAACGCGGACCGGACGAAGGCCTGCTGATGGGCGCTCGCAATGTCGAACCGGTCAACGGCGGTGGGGACTGGATCATCGAGCGACCCGACCACTGGATCTTCGCCGGCGCGGACGTCAAACGCGGCGACCGGATTCCGGGGCTTGTTGGCTGGGAGTACCACGGCGCACCCGCCGACATCGCCGGATTGGAAGTGGTGGCGGCTGGCACCGCGTTTGTCGGCGGCGAGCGTCCCCAGCGCTGGACCGCGACGGTCTATCCTGGCCCCAAGGACAATTTCGTTTTCAACGCCGCGACCATCTTCTGGGCTCAAGGGCTCAGCTCGCCGCCGGGTCACACGCTCCCCTGGTCCCATTGGAGTCGCCCACATGGGCCTGACGCACGCGTCCAGCAGATCACGCAAAATCTCCTTCAACGCGCCTTGAAGCAGAGCGCGAAGCAAAACGGTCTGATAGAACCTTCGAATGTTCGCAAGGTTGTCTCAGACGGGCGGCACAATGCGTTCGCAGCTTTTGTGAAATGGAAAGGTCACTACTGGCTCGCGTTTCGCAAAGCGACAGGGCACGTCGCGCGTGACGGTGACATGATCGTGCTGCGATCGGCCGACACACACAAATGGACGGAGATTCTGCGAATGGACATCTCCGGCGACGACCGAGATGCGCAGTTTCTCGTCACTGCGGACAAGCTGTTTCTCTACACCAATAGCTTGTTCGAAGAGCGACGATTTGATGTGTCCGTCACTCACACCGGCGACGGCCAGGCCTGGAGCACTCCGCAGACGATCCTCGAGCCAGGATTCATTTTGTGGAAGCCGATCCAACATGCTGGAAGGTATTGGGCCGGGGCACACCGGCCGGGCCCTAACACTGCGCGTTCCTCGCACCTCGTGACCTCGTCGGACGGTATCGATTGGCACAGGATCTCCACCATCAGATCCGGTCAGGGGGAAAGCGAAACGACACTGCTCTTCGAACCGAGTGGTCAGCTGACCGCGTTCTTGCGGTGCCAAGCGACGGTGGGCGGAGCAATCCTGGTGTCGGAACCACCCTATGCCAAATGGCAAGAACGTCCGGCGGAGGTCCATCTTTCCGGACACGCAGCCTACACGTTCGACGGCGTCATATACGTCATCTCACGACTGCTCGCCTATGACCCGCCGCTCGATCCAGCGGCAGCGCGCCCACCGTCCTCGACTGGCACAGTCAACGTCAAGCAAGCGACGATGGTCTACACGTACGAGAACGGACGGCTGCACCCCTACTGCCAACTCGGAGCACTCGACGGTAACCATGACAGCTCCTATGCTGCCGCCGTTCGCGACGGTGACGACCTGCTGATCGTCTACCACCGAGCCGCGCATGAGTACGAGGGCGAGTTTCGATCCAAAGACGCAGCGGACATCTACTTGGCGCGCGTGCCGCTGAAGTTGACGCAGTAACCTCCTCCACACGTTCGGTATGAACGGCCGAGCGCCAGATCGCTCCGAACATGACCGTCACGGGGACTGCTGCCAAGTCAGTCTGACGAAGGACGAGGAAAGCGATGTGGATCGAAAGGAATCCGCAGCCGTTCGGAAACACCTTGAGCGTCGACGACGATGACCGCTCCCTCCAACTGCACGTCGCGCACTCCCGTCATCCCTGCCGGGATCTCAACAAGAAACAGTGCATAGCGCTTCGTCACTTGCGCCCTCGCATCCAGCCACCCGAAAGTTGGTGTAGCATAGAGCTCCGGTCTCTTGAAATACTGTCGAGCACTGCCCGGGATGCGAGTGTTGCCGAACTCCATCCCCCGGGTGATCGTCTCGCCGTTCCACGGTGGCGCTTGGAGCTGGCGATTCTCCTCCCAAACCATCATCCATGGGTACTCACTGCGCCAAAAGAGATAGCCAATGAGCAAATTGAACTCGGTGCTGAGCGCCGTGACGAACTGAAGTTCTCGTCCCGGATCCATCAAGAAGTAGGCCATCTTCGAACTCGGAGATTCCGGGGAAAAACGGCGGTAATCCTCCTGGCCGTCCGACGGTGAACCTACGGGCCACGTGCCTAAAGGTTCAAATGTGTCTCCTCCAAGGTCGCCGTGCGTCGCGGACGCGTCGAAGTACACCGTCTCGGGATGCACGAAAGGAGGCCCGAACGTCGCGTGCTGGACCCAACCAAACGGCCTGTCGAGGCTGGTGTGATTCTCGGCCGTCTCTTCGACGTAGAGTACAGACTGGCCAGGGACCAGCGTCATCGTCCTCGTGATGGAAGTGCCGGACTCTTTAAGACTCAGCCGATGCGTCAACGAGTTCTCTTCCCTCGTCAACATCTCGGCTCTCAGGATCGAGGCTTCGCCGTGATAGGCGATTCCGGCTCGAGACTCGGCTGCAGACGGAGTGCCCCAGAAATCAAAACATAGGTTGTGCCCCATGATCCCAGAGAGAAGTGAGGCTTCAGCGTTGGTGCCATAGACCCGCCCGTGTCTCTCGACGTCGAAGGTCCACGGTTCGATCGATGGCCACGGGGGCACCCACAAAGGATTGACGGAATCTGCCACATCGCCCTTGAGCACGACCTCCGCGATGTGCCCACCTCCATGCAGAATCGAAATCCGCAAGCGGTCGTTCTCGAGTTTCCACGCGTCACGGTTCTCGAATCGATGCGTCGTGGGGCTGAGAGTGGGATCTGGTGTCGTTGGCGTCTCGCATGCTGCAAACAGAAAACACAGCATAGCAAGCTGGCAGAAGCGACGTCGGGAAGAATTTGCCGCGCCAAAGCTCTGTCGTAACCATGCATCAGTCGCCCGCAAGGTAAGAAACCTCGCTCCTTGTACCGCGCTGAACGTGAGAATCATTCGCTTTTGAGAGAACGTGAAAGTCGATTTCGGATCGATGGTCGAGGCTTTGGCATACTCAAGTTTCATCGAACCTCCGCTTGCAAAATGATCGAAAAGAGTGTTCTCGACGAACGCGACATCAGAACGGCAGCGATGGCGGACCAGGGGGATTGCCCTTCGGCGCCGGCAACCGAGCCTCGACGCACGAGGGGATCTGCTGCAACCATCGCATGTTCGGGGGCCCCGTTTTTGGGACGCCGGCGGCGCGCAAAGTCGGGCAGCCGACAAAGTGTTCTGATTCGTTCCAGACCCAATCGTCGGCCCACGTCCAGCAATCGTGCCGCTTGTAGATGTCAGCGATCTGGTTCACCCTCCAGGGGTCAACGACGCGATGGATCGTCTCGGTCGTTTCGTCCGACGCGTAGAGTTCCGCCAGAGGCGCTGCACGGCTCGAAATGTAGGTGGACACGCACAGGTTGAACCCGACCTCCGCTCCGAGGCTCTCAAGCGCTCGAAACACCTGGACGTGATCCTCGTGACCGTACTCCCCCCAAGGATTGTGTGTGAACACGTTCATGTCTGGGGAACATCTCTTCGCGAGAGCGGCTCGAATGAAAACGAAGTTCTGTTCATATACGCGATTGACGTCGACAGCTGGGGTTGGCTCCAACGCGAGCCCAGCCGGCGACACGATGGGTTGCCCCCAGTTCGCAAGCTGGTACGACCCAGCTTCGGGGATTCCTAAGCAGGTGACAGAGAACGGGAGTTCGCCAATCGCCCGCTGACGTCGCGCACCGAGGCCCGGCACCGCGTCGTCATCGCAGAAGACGATGACGACTTGATCGATCTCGTCAAGCAGCGAACCGAACCAAAGGACTTCGTCGTCAGGGTGCGCAACAACCAAGAGTGAGTTCCGCAGCGCACCCTCGTTTGTCTCCGCACGTTCGTCCATTCTTCGTCGCTCTCGATCAACTATCCTCGTTCAGTCGACGTCGTCGCTTACCCTCGAATCAACTCGACACCGCGCCGCGTGTTGGCCCGAACCAGTCGATACATTTTCCTGCGTTGACAGCGAAAGACACTCTTGAACGGCTCATCCCCGATTGTGAAATCGAACAGTCGCCCCCCGACGGACGCCCACTCCTCCATCATCCGGTCGAGCATGAGTAGTCCGGGCGAGTGCCGAGCGTAGGTTTCATAGTCACACCCAAGAATCAGATAGCAAAACTGCTTTTCGACGACAATCCCAAAAGCGATCGCGACAACGCGGTCACCACATGTCATCTGGTAGGTACGTGCGAAACCCGATTTCGCGCCACGCGCCGCGACTTGGGTGTAGAACCTGAACCCCTCGTCCGTCTGCAGTGGGTCATTCACGAAACGACCTTCACGGAATTCCCGTGCGAGACTCAGAGCCGCGCGAGCTTCGTCCGCAGAGACGATCCGTAAGTTAACCTCTCCCCTGTCAGCCAGTCTCCTCCCCTTGCGATCCAATTGACTTCTCCAGATTGGACCTAGATTCTGAGATCGCCATTGACGAAAAGGTACTGAGAACTGAACTGAATGCGCGCCAAAGTCGAGCGACTCAGGATCTGCGCCGAGAAGTCCTCCCCACATGCTTACGTCTTCTTGTCTCACCGGCTCGATGCGAAGCACGTCGTGATCGCCGAAGATTTTTTGCAATCGAAGCCGCGCCTCGTTCGAATGTTTCAACTCCGAGATCGCTTCCGTCGCGACGATCGGACAGGCGTAATCCGTAACGCCTTGAAAGGCGTACTCGACGAGGATGGCCTCGCCCACCCTCCGCTTCAACATTGGAAGCAGCGCGACAAGCTCCCTGGACTCACTTGTCCGTGCAACAACGATGGCGGGCTCCACATCTGGCGACTCGACAAGGTGTCGATAGAACGCGGTCAACCAGTCAGGCTGTTGAAACGCCGTCGTCTGTGCGCGGCGAAGAAGATGTCGATACTCCAGTGAGTCGAAATCGAAACTCACCTCGCACGTCAGCGTGATCACGGACGAACCGAGACACGGATCAACCCAGAATCCGGCGCGCGCTTCCAGGACGAAAAACCGCGCCGCGAGTGAGTCGTAACGAAAGTGATCATGAAGCCCCTATCTGAGAAGCCAGCGAGTCCTGACCTGGTATTGTAGCGCCGCCACGGCACAGCTCTCGGTAGAGGTGCTCCGTCCTCCGACCCGCGCTGCGCAAACGGTACTCCGTCACCCGACGGCGCCCGCGCTCGATCATGAGGTTCCGCCTCCGACCACACTGAAGGATCTCGACAACCGCGGTGGCGAAGAGAGACCGATCACCGGGCGGAGCGAGAACAATCGCATTTGGCGTCCCCGCGACCTCCACGACACCGCCGACCGCGTACGCAACGGCCGGGACCCCGGACGCCATGGCTTCCAGCAACACACCACCAAACGCTTCGCGCCGCGACGGCAAGATCAGAACGCTGGCAATTTGGAGCGCCACCTTGACGTCCGTCGGATTCAGAAACCCGGTAACGCTCCAGGATGTTCCACCTCCGCAATCGCGGAGCACCTGTTCGAGCTTCCATCGATCCGGGCCATCGCCACAGACCAATAGATGAGCTCCGGTACTGGAAAGCTCTCGCAGGAGGAACGGCAAGTCCTGCCACCCCTTCTCGCTTCGGATTCTGCCGATGAAGGCGACGACTGGCCGATCCTCAGGGATTGCAAAGCGTCTGCGAAATGCTTGCGTAACGTCGCCGCTGATCGGCACGGAGAACTCCTCGACGTCGATTGCATCGGGAATCACGATGACCCGCTCAGGCTCTAAGTCAAGCTCACCCAACCAGCGATCAGCATCTCGATGCGTCAGTGTGACCACACGATCGCACGATCCGATCGCCTTGCGCTCGATCCAACGCCCGACGTCAAGACCTCGCTTCGACGGACGGACGCGACGCTCCTTGTTCACCCAGAGCTCAGTGCTGAGCGTCACTACGACCGGCACGTCGAGTCGCTGCGCAACCATCGTCAGCGCGCGGCACCAAACCGAATGATTGTAGTGAATATGGATCAGGTCGTGCTCGAACCGACTCGCAATCAAGCGCCATGCAACGCCAAGAAACCAAGCCAGATTTGAAAGTCGAAATGCGGCAACCTGTGGAAGCGGCACGCCAACACTGTCAACTTGCACAAAAGGGGTCGATCGTGTGCGGCGAGGGTGACCAGGGATGTGGCTCGTCAAGACCGTCTGCGAAATCCCGGACTTCGCTAACTCTTCTGTGAGTCTCCACGTCTGGGTCTGAAGCCCGCCCACGGGGTCAAACGCAATCGGCCAGATCCCGCTGCGGTAGAAGTGCGGGGTCAACCGCAAGACCTTCGGAAAGTCAGCCATACCCAATCGCTTCCAGCTTGTGCATCGAGACCCGGCCGGCCGGTGAACGCCACGCGTCACTGCGGTGGGGCCACCTCAAGAAGAAGACGCTTGATGCGCCACCTTTTCAGCTCTCACCGAGAGTTGGCGTCTCGTTCGGACGTCCCTCTGAATCCCCAACCGACGATTTCGTTGAAGATGTTCTACCCGCACGACACTGAGAAGTGAATACGTAACGCCTACGGGTGAGTCCCCTTCCAGGCTTCTGAAAATGCGTTGAGAATCGTAGTTTAAGGATCCTTCGTGATGTTACGATATGGTCCTCAATTCCATCCGCCCCCAAACGAAGGAGTGCGGCGATGCTTCGGATCCTCGGTGGTACCACGAAGTTGTGCGATGCGATCCCGCGTCGAGAGATGATGCGCGTGGGCGGTTTGTCGCTCTTCGCCGGTTTCTCTGGCATGACCGTTCCGCGGTTGCTCGCAGCCGCGCGAGTTGATCCCTCACGCCGCCGCACCGCCAAAGCGAAGTCGGTGATCCTGTTCAACCTGCTCGGTGGGCCCAGCCACATCGACATGTTCGACATGAAGCCGGACGCGCCGAGTGAAATCCGTGGCGAGTTCCGTCCGATCTCCACCTCGGTACCTGGTCTGCAGATCTGCGAGCTCCTGCCGCGAACGGCTCGTCTGATGCACAAGGCGACCCTCATCCGCAGCTTCTCGCACGGCTTCAACTCTCACGACCCCTTGCCGATCATGACCGGCTTCACGGACGACAAGCCGCTTTCCCAGGCGATGCCAACAGACCCACCGGACATCGGTGCGGTCTGCCAATATCTCGGTTTGGGGCCCAAGGATCTTCCCGGTGCTGTCTGTATGCCAAACTTTCCGGGCGAAGGGCAGAACTGGCGTCGACGTGGACCGTACGGGGGCTTCCTTGGCCAGGAGTACGATCCGCTGTTCACCCGCTCGGCGCCGACCTTCGACCGTGAGCCATCATTTCAGCACTACGATCCTGTCATGCCGCAAGGCGAGCCGCGCATGCCGTCACTCGATGACGTACCAGGAATCACTGCGGACCGGCTGCAAAGTCGCCGCTCGTTGCTGCGGCAGCTGGACGACGAACTGCGGACGCTCGAGTCGTCAGGATCGCTGCGCAGCATGAACCGGTTTCAACAGCAAGCGTTTGACCTACTTCTTTCTAGTCGTGCTCGAGAAGCGTTCGACATTTCACGCGAACCCGACGTTATTCGCGAGCGCTATGGACGCAACCTCTTCGGCTCGAGCTTGCTCGCCGCGAGGCGTCTCGTGGAAGCTGGAGTGCCGTTCGTCAGCGTCCACCAAGACATCTACGCGCACTACGGCCACGCGTACGACATGCACTCGAACAACTTCGGCATGCTGCGCGACTTCAATTTGCCGCTGCTCGACACGGTGTTCCCGACTTTGATCGAAGACCTCGAGGAGCGTGGGCTGCTGGAATCGACACTCGTCATCGTGATGGGAGAAATGGGACGCACGCCGCGGATCAACCGACGCGCCGGGCGCGACCACTGGCCGCAGTGCGGCTTCAGTCTGCTCGCCGGCGGCGGCGTCAAGCAGGGCTACGTGCATGGAACCACTGACAGGTATGCCGCGTCACCGACGTCTGACAAGGTCTCACCCGCTGACTTTGTCGCCACGATCTATCATCTTCTCGGCGTCGACCCAGATCTGACCGTCGCCGATCGCCTCGACCGCCCGGTGCCGATCGCCCACGGCGGCAAAGTCGTCAAAAGCATTCTCGCCTGAACGTCCTCCTCGCTCCCGGCTTGGCGCACGTCGTCCATCTCGATCGGTTCGAGTTCGGCCATTTCGCGCCTGCCTTGCCGCAACGACTTAAAGTTCCCGAGCTGTTTTCCCCGCCCAAGGCGTGAACTCTTCTTTCTTCGGAGAGATCGCGCATTTCGTCGACGCCCAAACTAGAGAGATGAAACTCGTGAGAAATGTGCCTACCTCCGACTTCGAGGTCTATTCGTTGCCCAAGTGGAGACAGATGGGACGATGCGCAAAGTGGAGTGCCACTCAGAGTCGACTGCTCGCAGTCGCCCTCGCCGTGTCCGTGATCGTCTCGCCGGTGGCTGCCCTGACCTTTGCTCAAGAGGGTGCGGACGGCGCGAGACTCGAAGGGGTCGACGTCGGCACGTTCGACGCAGAAGTCCGTACGGTCTACACTTCACAGCACGGACTCCCGTCAGACGATGTCCGCACTGTCGCCGTGACGCCTGAGGGTGTGTACGCCGGAACCACACAAGGTCTGGTACGGCTTGCAAACGGCACTTGGAGCGTCGTGCCTGATTTACCGAAGGAGGTCTACCTCGCGAGCTCGTCCGGCACCGGTCTTCTGGTGGCCGCCGGCGATGCGGTCTACCGATTGGCGGCGGGCGGAGTCAGCCTCGTCGCGAAGCTGCCGACCCATATCTCCACCGACGACTTGAACGATTTGGCAGTTAGTGACACTCTCTGGCTGGCCACAAGCCAAGGTTTGTTCACGTCGAATGGCCGTGAGTTTGAATCGCTGCGCGCGTTGGACCGACTCCTTGGGCACGATCGCAGCGTACGACAGGTTGCCGTCGCAAGCGACGGACGCGTCGCCGTCGCAGCCTCGTCGGGGTTGTTTGCGCGCGATCGTGGCGGCGACTGGACGATCGTCTACCCACGCACAGCCACGCGAAGCTGGGCGCCGCAGGACGTGCGCGGAGTCACCTTTGATCGAGACGGAAGATTGTGGTTTGCCAGCGTGCAAGGCGTGGGCTGCAAAGACAAAGAGGGTTGGACCCTCTTCACCGGCCACGACGGTTTGCCTTACAACGACTTCACAACAGTGGCCGCCGCGGAGGAGGGCGTCGTCTGGTTTGGCACACGCATGGGTGCGATTCGATACGACGGCGCTCATTGGGCGTACCGGCAGGGACGACGATGGTTGCCAGCCGATGAGGTGCGAGCGATCGCAGTCACCGAAAAGGGCGACGCGTGGTTCGCGACCTCTAGCGGCGTAGGAGTCATCGAACGACGCCCCATGACTCTAGCGCGCAAGGCGCAGCTGCTGAGCGATGCGATCGACAAATATCACCGACGCACACCGTACGGCTACGTTTTGGAAGCGATGCTGGCGCGCCCCGACGACCGCAGCGAATGGTCCAATCACGACAGCGACAACGATGGCCTTTGGACAGCCATGTACGGAGCAGCTGAATGCTTCCGTTATGCGGTCACGCGCGAACCAGCGGCCAAGTCGCGAGCCACCAAGGTGTTCGAGGCGCTCCGTTTCTTGAGCGAGGTAACACAGGGCGGGACACACCCGACACAACCAGGATTCCCAGCGCGCAGCATCCTCCCAACCTCGGGTCGAAATCCGAATGATCACGCCAACGCGGAGCGCGATCGCGCGCGCCGCGAACGTGACCCGCAATGGAAGATCATCGAGCCCCGCTGGCCCGTCAGTGAGGACGGCAAGTGGTACTGGAAGACTGACACCAGCTCCGACGAACTCGATGGCCACTACTTCTTCTATGCATGCTACTACGACTTGGTCGCTGAAACCGACGACGAGAGAGCTGCGGTGCGCGAAGTCTGCCTCGCCATCACCGATCACCTCCTCCGCAACGACTTCAACTTGATCGACCACGACGGCAAACCGACGCGCTGGGCGCACTTCGGTCCTCAGGTTCTGAATCACGAGCTCTGGTCGGGTGGCCGCGGCCTCAACTCGCTCAGCATCCTCTCCTATCTGAAGGTTGCAGAACACATGAGCGGCGATGCCCGCTACCACGACGCCTACGAAGAGTTGATCAAAGATCACGGCTACGCCATGAACGCCGTCGTCGCGAAGTATTTCGAGGGGCCGGGAACAGGCAACCAATCGGACGACGAGATGGCGTTCATGTGCTACTACAATCTGCTCAAGTACGCGAAGAACCCTGCGCACCGGCAAAAGTACATTCGATCTCTCTTCAGTTATTGGCGCATGGAACAGCCGGAGCTCTGCCCGCTCTTCAACTACATCTTTGCGGCGTGCATGGAGGGAGTGGAGAGTCGCTGGAGTCGGCGACTGATGCCGCAGGACATACTTGTCGACGCGCTCGACACCCTCAAGCGCTTTCCGCTCGACCGCGTCCAGTGGGCGCTCAAGAACAGTCACCGCATCGACGTTGAGCTTTTGGCAACTGGCTTCCGCAGAGTCGGACGAGGCCATCGAGTCAACGGCAAGGTGCTGCCCATCGACGAACGCAACGTCTCTCACTGGAATCACGACCCGTGGCAGCTGGACTACGGCGGCGACGGTCGACGCCTCGACGACGGCGCAGCGTTCCTACTCCCGTACTACATGGGGCTCTACCACGGGTTCATCGTCGAGCGTAAGTGACGTCCCTTCGCACTCTGGAAATCGTTGGGACAGATACTCCTCGAGCACGATGTCGATGCACATTACCGCCGCCACGATCAGCTGCCGCGCCGAGTGATCAGGCCTACCCGTCACCCATTTCCTGGGGCTACACCTCGTCGCGAGCGTCGATACCAAGCGCAGCGAACCCTGCAATCAGGTAGCCACCCGAGAAGAGTAGAAACGCCTCGTGCCAGTCGCCGTTCCCGTCCCACCTCTCAAGCACGATCGGCACGAGAAGCGGTGTGGTGGCTGCTCCCAGATTGCCCCACATGTTTCCCCAGCCGAAGACGGCCGCCGTGTTCTTACCGCCGACGTCCTGCATGTAAGCCCAAATCGCAGGAACGCTGAGATCAGTGAAGAACGCCACCACCGAGGCTGCTGCGATGAACGCCCACGCCGAATCCCAAAGAAGACACGAGAGATACGCGAGGACGGCTATGGCATAGCAGACGATCAGAGGAAGTGACCGCCCCCACCGCACTCCTAGCCGCTGCGCGGCAAAATCGGTAACACGCCCGCCGCAGAGCATGCCGGCGATGCCGGCGACGAGAACAAGGGTCGACATCCATCCCCCCACCTTCGGATCAACACCCTTCACGTCCTTCAGAAACGTCGGCAGCCAAGTGACCAGGAACACCCACCCGATGTTGATACCGTACTGCAGCGCGCACATGCGCCACATCGTCGTGCTACGCACGAGCGGAAGGAGAGGGGGAAACGGCGGCGGCGAAGTATCCGAAGCGACCGCAGTGCCGGCTTCGATGAGCTCCCGTTCCGCCGCGTCGCACCTTGGATGCTCGCGAGGCGATTCCCGAAATTCGATGGAGAAGGCGAGGGCCACGAGAAGTCCGGAAAGGCCGTACAGAAACAGCACACCGCGCCACTCCAAGTAATCCGCGAGAAGCCACGCAGTCAGCGCCGGGGCGATCGCACCGCCTATCCGGCCACCGACGGAAACGATGCTGCTGGCCGTCCCGCGCGCCTGAAGCGGCGTCCACCGCTTGATCAGACTGCCGGCAGTGGGGTAGCACCCGGCCTGCGCGACGCCGAAAACCAGTCGCGCGATGATCAGCATGACGAAACCGCTCGCCAATCCCGTCAGCACCGTGCAGACAGACCACAAAACTATGTACACCGGCATCATGCGGCGCGCCCCAAAACGGTCGGCGAGCCACCCGGCCGGAACCTGGGCCAGCGCGTACGCAAAGAAGAAAGACGACAGCACGGCCCCGATCTGTTCGGGGGAAAGGCCGAGCTCGCTCTGGAACGCATCCAGCTTGACGATCTCGCTTATGCAGATTCGATCTAAGTAGAGGAGCACCGCGGCAAGCGTGGTGACTCCGAGGATGCGGTAGCGAGTCCGAGTCGGCATCGCGCTTTTGGTTCAAACCTCACTACGCCGGAATTGACGTCCACCCGATGCAAACAACTCCGGCAGCAGTGCAGTGCCTAGGCCAGGGTCCGCGGGCGGCATGAGAAAGCCATGGTCGATCTGCGGCTGACGATCGATGAGCCGCGAGTAGAACGTCCGAATGTGGGCGCGGACGGTCTCTTGAAGGACGACGTTCGCCGAGGCGGCAGCACAATGCAGCCCTGCGAAGAGAGTCAATGGACCAGTGCAGTCGTGCATCGTGGCCGGGACATTGAACGTCTGCGCCAGCTCAACGATGCGCCGAGTCTCGCTGATGCCCCCCGCCCAGGTGGGATCGACCATGACGTAGTCGCACGCACCGGCTTTCAGGAGGGATAGATACGACGACCGCCCCAGCAGCATCTCCGTCGCCGCAACGGGCAGCCGCGACTGCCGGCGGAAGTCCGCAAGCGTTTCCACGTTGTCGACCCGCAAAACGTCCTCGAGCCAAAGAGGATGGATCTCCTTCAGCGCGTCAGCCAACCGCAGCGCCGCCGGCAGTTCGAAGAAAGCGTGCCCCTCGATCATGATTTCAATCGCGTCGCCAACGCGCGCGCGAATCTCTCGCAAGGGCTGCATGCCCTTTTCAAGATCAGCTCGCGAGAGATAAAGTCCGCCGCTGCGGTGGGCGTAGCGGTCGAACGGCCACACCTTCATGCCGGTGATGCCTTCCGCTACGAGCTCCTCGGCGAGGTCGCCAGCGGCATGAGTCGATGACCAGTTGTCCTGCAGCGGCCCGGGCTCGCCTTCGTCCCCGTAGCCGGGCCAGCCCGGGTGACTCGGAGCGTCGCTCGTCGATCGCAGGATGGCACCATAGCCCGGCCCGCCGCACGTATTGTAGATGCGGACACGTTCTTGAACCGCGCCGCCGAGCAGCTTCCAAACCGGTTGGTTGCACACCTGCCCAAGGAGATCCCAGAGCGCAACGTCGATCGCGGAGAGGGCGCGCATCTCTGCTCCGGGAGTACCGAACGCGGTGGCACGTTCGTACAGAAAACGCCAGTGCGCTTCGATGTCGGTTGCTTCCGCACCGAGCAGGCGCTCCGCCATCCAGTCGTGGATCAGCGCCGCGATGGCGTCCGGCGTGTAGAAAGTTTCCCCACATCCGATCAGGCCGTCTTCGGTGTGGATTCGCACCAAGATCAGGTGGGGCATGACATTCACGGGAACGGTCGTCTCGATGGCTGTGATCTTGGGCATGATTGTGACCGATTTCTGGAAACACAAGACGGCGTCGAAAGTCACCGAATCGACGCGCGGCACGGACGCACGATTTGCCTCGACGCTGCCCATTCGCTCGCCCGTTTCTGACGCGCGACCTTCCTTTCACGCAATCAGCTCAGGGACGGCTCGGCCGTAGACGTCCGTCAGGCGGAAGTCGCGACCACCATAGCGGTACGTCAAGCGCGTGTGATCGAGCCCGAGGAGATGGAGGATCGTTGCGTGGAGGTCGTGAACATGCACGCGGTCTTCGACTGCACGATGGCCGATCTCATCGGTGGCGCCGAACTGCAGCCCGCCTCGACTGCCGCCGCCGGCCATCCACATTGAGAAGCCGAGGTTGTTGTGGCCTCGTCCCGTGGCGAACTGCACGAACGGCCGACGACCGAACTCGCCGCCCCAGACGACCAGCGTGTCGTCAAGCAGTCCGCGCTGCTTCAAGTCAGTGAGCAGTCCGGCGATCGGTTTGTCGACGCCGCGTGCGCGGGCTGCGTGTTGACCGCGAAGATTGGTGTGTTGATCCCAGCCGCCGTTGTCGATCTCAACGTATCTTACTCCAGCTTCGATCATCCGCCGAGCCATGAGGCACTGCGTCCCGAATCTGGCAGTCGCCCTGTCGTCGACGCCGTAGAGCTCACGAGTCGTTGCATTCTCGCGTCCAACATCGAGTACGTCGCCCATCGAGCCCTGCATGCGGAATCCAAGCTCGTACGACTCGATCACAGCATCGATACGCTGGTCTTCTTCCCAGCGTTTACGCAGCTCTGCGTTCAGGTCGCGCAAAAAATCGAGCTGCTGGCGCTGAGCGGCGCGCGTCACCGTGGCGTTCGTCAAATTGGACACCATCGGATGCGCCTTGTCGCTCAAAGGCGTCCCCTGATGTTTCGCCGGCAGAAAGGCGCTACCGTAGTTCTGCGCGCCGCCGAAGTTCGACGTCGGGTTGATCGTCACGAATCCAGGCAGGTCGTCATTACCTGTACCCAAACCGTAGAGCACCCACGCCCCCATCGACGGGCGGACGAACGTCGTCGAGCCAGTGTGCATCTGGATCGTCGCGCCCGGATGGGCGAAGCTGTCGCAGTGCATGCTGTTGATGACACAAAGCTCATCGGCGTGCCTGGCCAAATGAGGGAAGAGCGCTGAGATCGTGAGTCCCGAGTCGCCATAGCGCCGGAAGCTCCACGGCGACGCCATGAGCTTGCCGTCGGAGAGCACTTGGTCGTGATTCGATTGCAGCTCCGGCTTGTAGTCGAAGGTATCTACGTGCGACGGCCCGCCGCGCATGAACAGGAAGATCACTCGCCGCGCCCGCGGCCGAAAGTGCGGTAGCGGGGCCGCTGCAGCATGGGAGGGCCGTTCCGAAGCCGCCGCCGTCAGGCCAGCCAGCGCGATGCTGCCGAAGCCACACGTAGCGCTGCTCAGAAGCTGGCGGCGAGAGATCGGAAATTCAAACGAAAGCGTCATGTCGAGATTCCTGACGGACAGGGTCGAAGACTTGCCTCAACAGCCCGTTGAAAAAGTCATTCGGCCGAGAAACCGGCCTCTTCACGCCCAGCTCGACCGCGTCAATACTCGCCGTATACCTTATATAGAAGAGGGCTCGGAGATTACCTGCGTTTGCCGCGGCCGATCTGGACGCGAAGAGACCAGTTTTCGGCTCGAAGCACTTTTTCAACAGGCTGTCAATCCTACACTACAGTCACTCAATATAACGGAACTCGGCCGAGGCGAATAGCAACTGAACAAAACGAGACCAAGCTTCGATCCTCTCATTCTCTTGATCGGGGCCCTCTCCAGCACCGGCCGTGGCGACGGAGGTCGAGGCGACCCGCGCGTCGAGAAACCGCTCTGCCTTCCGCTTCTCGTCGACCGATGCTGCCCGGCCCAAAATCAGCCGATAGGCCAAGTCGATGCGCTGCCGGCGGCTGAGATCCTGTCGACCCAGCACCCGCAGGGCGGCATGGTGTGACTGCTTCGTGACAAAAGGGTCGTTGAGGAAAAAGAGAGCCTGTGCAGCGACGATCGTTGCATTTCGGCGCCCGTGGACACTGCTGGTGGAAGGGAAGTCGAACAGCCGCAGCATGTCCGGTTCCATGTCACGAATCAGGGTCTGGTAGACGGTGCGATGACGGTGATGGATGGTCGTGGCTTCGGGCGGCAGATTCTTCGTACTACGAATCTGCGCGGCTCCGCTACGCATCAGCGGGGAGCCGTTCGGTCGGCTCGGGTCCAACTGACCGCTGGCGGAGAGCAAAGCATCTCGCAGTGCCTCGACTTCTAGTGCTCGCCGAGACCTGCGCCAGAGGAACCGATTGTCCGGGTCGATCGCGTAGTTCTCGGCGTCGTGATCGCTGGCGAGCTGATACACGCGGCTGCGCACGATCTCACGAATCACCGACTTCACCGACCAATCCTGGTCCATGAATCGGTGCGCCAGATGGTCGAGCAGCCGCGGGTGACTCGGTCTCTCGCCAGTCGCGCCAAAGTTGTCGACTGTTCGCACGATGCCGCGTCCGAAGAGGTGATGCCAGATGCGATTCACCATGACGCGGGCGGTGAGCGGATTCTCGCGCGACGCGAGCCAGTCGGCGAGCTGGGCGCGGCCGCTTTGGTTTGCCGGAATGGGTGTCGTCGTCCCGGCACTCCCGAGAACTCTTAAGAAGCCGCGCGGTGCTAGGGGACCGAGGTTCTCGGGGTCGCCCGCGATGTAGACGCGCATGTCTGCAGGCTCCTCCCCATCGACGACACCCAGTGCAACGGGCAGGTTCGGCGGTAACTCTTTGGCGAGGGCGTCGAGCTTGGCGCGGTGATCGCGGACGACCTTCTCCTGTTTCTCGCGCAACTCGTTGGTGAAGCCGACCTGCCCCTCCTGTCTGCGGACCAACCAAAGGTCCGTCATTTCCTTCTTGAGCGCCCGCCACGCCGCGGTCGCCTCGCGGCGATACGCGCCGACCGTGTCGTAGTCGGCGCCGGGGAGATCCTTGAGCAGCGCCAGACGCTCGGGAAAATATCGCCCTGAGTTGCCGAGACCATGCACGTAACCGACGAGCGTCTCTGAGCTGCGAAAAATCCCCGCCAGGGCGTAGTAGTCGACGGTGGGAATCGGATCGAATTTGTGGTCGTGACACTGAGCGCACGAGACGGTCAGCCCGAGGATCCCACGCATCGTGACGTCGATCTGCTCATCGACACTGTGGAGGAAATAGCGTTCGGTGTTCGCGAGCTCGCGGTCGTCGTAGTTGAGTTCGCGCGGGCCGATCGCGAGAAAACCGGTGGCGATGATGTTCTCGTTCGCTTCCCTTTGACTTGCGGCCATGAGCAAATCGCCGGCGACTTGTTCGCGGATGAAGCGATCGTACGGCTTGTCTGCGTTCAAAGCGTCGATCACGTAGTTGCGGTATCGCCAGGCGTAGTTATAGGGAAAATTGACGCTGCGGCCCGTGGATTCGGCAAAGCGAGCGACGTCGAGCCAATGGCGCCCCCAGCGCTCACCAAAGTGCCGTGAAGCAAGCAGCCGATCGATGAGTTCGTCGGTGGCGAGAGGAGAAGGATCTGCCACGAAGGCGGCAATGGCTTCGGGCGGTGGTGGCAGCCCAAGCAGATCGAAATAGAGGCGGCGGATGAGCGTCGTGCGGTCCGCGTCCGTCGCAGGTTTCAGGCCATGGGGTTCGAGACGCGCCAAGACGAAGTGATCCAGGTGCGTGCGAGGCCACGAGGTGTCGCGGACCTGCGGCACCTTCGGCCGCTCGGGTGGCTGAAACGCCCAGAAGCTGCGCCCCGACGCAATGTCGGTGGTCCCTTCTTGCAGCGACTCAGCCGAACGCGGCGCCGGTGCCCCTAACTTCACCCACTCGACAAGCCGGTCGATCTCACGATCCGTCAGCTTGCCGTCTGGCGGCATCTTCAGGTCCTTGTCGCCGTAGCGAACAGCCCGAATGAGCAGGCTGCTCTCTGGCTCACCTGGCACAATAGCGACGCCGCGCGAACCGCCGCGAATCCAACCCTCAGAGCGATCGAGCGCCAGGCCGCCGCGAAGTTTCTCGCTCGCGTCCGAGTGACAGCGGTAGCAGCGAGCGGCAAGGACCGGGCGTACGTTCTTCTCGAAGAACTCGATGCGTTCGATCGCACCACGATCGGCTTCCGGGGCTCCGAGCAGAGTCAGGCTGACGACCAGAATGATCACGCGGCTCTCTCCTTTCCGTTCGATTGTCAACGATCGGAGAGGTTCAATCAACGGAGTCGAGACTCGAGCTTGGAATCTTCGGTTGAGGAACCGTCGGTTATTGCGGGTTTCTCGATTTGTGAGGCGTGCTTGAGGGAGTGGTTGGCTTTTGGATCGTGTCTTGTCATCCGCCGTCTTAGCGGCCGAGAAGCCTCTAGTCCCTCTGTGGCGCATTGCTGCGCTACTCCACTTTTGGTGACAGCAGGATCAGGCGCTTGCGGTTTTTCGAGTCCTCGATCACGGTGGCGAGCCGCCGCTGGCGAGTTTCCTCCTTCTTAGCGCTCATCACCCAGGTGCACACTGCCCTCCGGTAGGACGGCGGCTGAGCTTGAAAGAACGTGTAGGCTCGCTTGTGCTTCTTGAAGGCTCGGTCGTAGGGCGGGTCAAGCTCGCTGACCTTCAGCTTCTCGGACTGGCGCAATTCCTGTTTGTCCCTTGACCTGAAGACCGTCATGCCGGACTGGTGCATTACGCCCGCTCTCTGCAGCTCAGCGACTCTACGGATGTTCCTTCCGCTCCACATGCTGCCCGGTCTGCGAGGGGTGAATCGGATCTGGTAGGTGTCGTCATCGATTCGCTTGCGAATGCCGTCGATCCAGCCAAAGCACAAAGCCTGATCGACAGCTCCTTCCCAGTCGATGCTCGGCCTACCGGTGTGCTTCTTGTAGAAACCGACGAGGAGTTCAGACGCGCCGTCGTAGTTTCTTTCCAGCCAACGTCGAAAGTCGTCGGGAGTCTTGAAGAACTTGGGGCTCACTGCTTCTCTCGGCCGTCCCTGGAAAGGCGGCCCTCCAGGTTGGTCAGCCCCTGATCACTGTTTCTCAGCGCGCTAGCAACAGTTCGATTTCAACCAGACAGGCGATGACTGCGGTTTTTTCGATCGTAGGAGCGAACTCGTACTCGTGGAAGCAGGCGACCGCTTTACCCCAGCCGAAGAAGACCTGCGACCTACCGGCGGGTCAGCCCTATCCCAAGATCCTTTTCGACGTAGATCGCGACGAATCTTCGGAGCCACTCCGGAGTACCCGTCTGTGCCAAGTGTTCCTCGAGCAATGTGTCGTCTCTTTTAGATGTCAGGTGCACGATACGCCACAAGTTCTCAGGGTGAGAGTCGGTGCCACCGACGGCGTGTTCAACGTGAAACAAGGGCTGATGGCTGCCAGCCTGAAGGAGTGAGCCGTCATCTGTCAAGAGCTCTGCTCTTCCGAGAAACAGGACCGTTTGCTCCCGGGGATTTAAGTAGACCTCTTCCAGAACCTGTCCGTAGATCTCCGCCCTCCAGGCAAGCTGCTGGCTCTCCCGTAGAAAACATTCTTCCCCGTTCTCCAAAGGCTTCCTGCCCCACGACGAGCCTTCACGAACAACGCCGGGAATATATGTCATTGGGTCCCAAGCCTTCTTGACCTCGGCGTCCCACAACATCGTCTTCGTAAGACGGATCGGTTCACTCGCGGAGTAATACGTCTCCAACAGAGCATTCACGTCCACGGGCGCGGTTTCGATCAGGGTGTGATCCGGGTTGTTAGAGGCCTGGTCGAACTCTTCTCTCGCCATCGAGAAAGAAGGATAGGTGCCCATTGGCAAGCTCCTTGAGGCAAACGGGCTGGAGCGTTCAGGCAAACGGCAATCAGGATCGGTGACACGGGCTCTCTCTCCTTGATTTCGATATTGTCCGAGATCGTTCAGGAGATTTCCACGAGGTCGTTGGAAGGGAGATTCGGAGGTGGGACCTCGAAGGAGAGTGAGCCGCTCGCGAGACTGGCGGTTCTTGCGGGGTTCTGGTTCTGTATGACGTTCAGAGAGAGTGGGTGGTGGGAAAAGTCACGGTGACGTCGAGGAAGGAACTTCGCTGAGAAAGCTGCGGTTTTCCACGATCGCCCTTGACCACGGGACCGAGAGATCTACGGACGAGAGACACCGTAGCAGAATCAACTACCTATGATTTCCAACATTCGATGACGGAAGCACCCTGCGCCTTCGGCGCGCAGCCCGGTGTTTTTTGCGCTTGCTTCGGCGGCGGCGGAGACCTTAGATGACCGCTGGGCATCGCGCGGCGAAAGGAATTAGAGAGTGAAGCGATTCAAGAAGATTCTGGTCTACATCGAGGGGCCGCGAGGCGAGCCAGCGCTGGCACAGGCCGCGAGGCTGGCGAAGCGAAACCGGGCGGCGTTGCGCGTGGTCCACGTCTCCAAAAAACTGCCAGAGTACGCCCACATGTTGACGTCGAGCGTCCGCGTCGACGACCTCTACAGCAGTACCGCGGCTTCGACGAAGGACTGGCTTGAAGAATTCGTGGCGCCGATCCGGGAAGACGGCATAGACGTAACAACGCACAGCCTGCACGGTACCCCTTTCCTCGAAGTCATTCACGAGGTCAAGCGAGGCCGCCACGACCTTGTCATCAAGGCGACGGGAGAGGAGGGCTGGTTCAAGGAACGGTTCTTCGGGGCGACGGACTTGCATCTCCTGAGGAAGTGCCCTTGCCCCGTGTGGATCGTGAAACCGAAGGAGTCGCCTAAGTTCGAAAGGGTGCTGGCCGCGGTGGACACGGGCTCCAAGGACTCAGAGCATGCGGGTTTGAGCCGGAAGATCCTCGAGCTGGGCTCATCACTTGCCGAGACCCAAGGGGCGGAGTTTCACGCGATGCATTGCTGGGAGCGTGTCGAAGAAGGCTCGTTTGGACCCGTGAAATGGGTGCCGATGGAGAGAATCAGGGAGGCTCTTGAGGAAGCCAAGCACAAGGTCCAGGCCGCCTTCCAGGATGCGCTTTCAGACTTTGCCCCGACGGCGATACACTTTCTCGAGGGCGCACCCGGTCGCCTGATTCCACAGTTTGTCGAGGAGAATCGCGTCGATCTCCTGGTCATGGGAACGGTCGGCCGAACGGGTGTTCCTGGGTTTTTCATCGGCAACACCGCCGAACAAGTCCTCGCGCAGGTCGAGTGTTCTGTCCTGGCCGTGAAACCCGACGGGTTTGTCAGCCCCGTCCTCGTGGCGGGTGACACGTAGACGAGGCGATCCTAGCCTCGAGTTCGGCCATTTCGCGTCGAGCCTGGGAACGCCAGGAGCGTCGAGGCCAAGGAGCGACGACAACGCGATCCCGCTGCGATCGTGGCGGAGGAGCGACGCAGGCATCGGCGCTCCTGGCGTTCCCCGAAGGGCCGGACAGGAGTTTTTGAACATGCACAAGGGTTCTCAGGGTACTAAAAAGTCGAAAGGGCCTTTGAATTCCCGCGAAACTCGTCCGGCCAGGCCGGCGCGAAATGGCCAAACTCGAGCTAGCAGCCCGTTGAAAAAGTCATTCGGCCGAGAAACCGGCCTCTTCACGCCCAGCTCGACCGCGTCAATACTCGAAAATCTCGGAGATTACCTGCGTTTGCCGCGGCCGATCTGGACGCGAAGAGACCAGTTTTCGGCTCGAAGCACTTTTTCAACAGGCTGCTAGGGCTCCAGTGTGAAAGCCACTCCATCACAGGGTAAGCGTTTCTTCGGTCCGAACGCTTTGGTGGTCGCAGCGGCGCTCGTGATCGTGTTTGCGGGCTTGAGAGAAGCGCAAGCACTTGTCTTGCCTTTCATGTTTTCCGTTTTTCTCTCTCTACTCGCAGCACCGGCCGTCTTGTGGCTGAGGCGAAAGCGCGTGCCCACTTTGGTGGCGGTGGGGCTGGTCGTCGCCTGCATCATGGGAGCCCTGACGACCATCGCCTCCGTGGTCGGCGGTTTGGTGAACGAGTTCGCGAGGGAACTCAATCAGTATCGTGACAAGCTGAACGACGTCTCCCGGGTCGTCATAGACTGGCTTCGCGAGTATGGCCTGGAAGTCCCCGAGGATCATATGCCAGCCGGCTTCGATCCAGCGACGCTCTTGGATTTCGTCGTCAAAGGCCTGCGGGGGGTCCTGTCGGCTCTCTCCAATACCCTCCTGGTTCTGTTGACGACCATGTTCATGCTCTTTGAGACGGCGAGTTTTCGCGGCAAACTCGAGGCGGCCCTCGGGACCGGTGTCGATCTCAGGCGCTTCGCCGCGATGACGACAGAAGTCCAGCAGTACCTCGCGGTCAAGACCGCCACGAGTCTCTTGACGGGTACCTTGATCTGGGGATGGGCCGCTGCGATTGGCGTCGACTTCCCATTGTTGTGGGGATTGCTGGCGTTCCTTCTGAATTACATTCCCGTCCTCGGCTCGATCATGGCGGCGGTGCCGGCCGTCTTGCTTGCTGCGGTGCAACTCGGGCTGAGTATGGCTCTCGTTCTGGCTTTTGGCTTCCTGTTGTTCAACATCTCCGTGAGCAATCTCTTGGAGCCGGTGCTGATGGGGCGCCGTCTCGGGCTTTCTCCCCTGGTGGTGTTCGTCTCGCTGGTTTTCTGGGGCTGGATCTGGGGCCCCGTCGGCATGCTCCTCTCCGTGCCGCTCACCATGGTCGTGAAGATCTTCATGGAAAACAGCGAAGCGTTCCGCTGGATCGCGATTGTCATGGACAGCAAGCCCAGGTCAGTCGGGCAGACGTCGTCAGGGGCCGTGGATGACCAGGACGCAGATGAGCTCCTGTAACCCCCGCCAACGCCGCCCCGGTTCGGGAGAAAAGCGCGAATTTCTGACGATGAACTACTGGCTCTGGGCCCCAAATGGGCAACGCCCTGGCGTTCCGTTCTTCTCACGACTCATTATTCAAGATCGGTGTCTTGTCAAACAAGGCATTCATTGGCTCGGTAGCGCTGACATTCGGACGTCAGATGGCCGTGGTCTATTGGCCACCGCTGCAAAGCATTTTCAACACGACGGGAGTAACTGCCGGTGAACTGTTCGCGTGGCTTGCATTGAGCACCCTCGTGTTTTGGGCGGTGGGGCACATAAGCTGCTCCTGCGGTCCTGAAGAAAGACCGGCGATAGACACGGATAGAGCGACGAACTGCTCGCCAACACTCAAATGAATGGACACTGACGAAGAGGAGAGCACTCCGGTGATCGTTGACTCGCTACCGATACTGGCCGCTCCGCCGCTGGGCGTCTGGGGAGTCTTGTCGGACATTCTTGTCTTGCTGGCGGTGGCCCTTGTCTTGGGAACGCTTGCTGAACGGCTGGGCCAAAGCGTTATTGTCGGTTACTTGATTGCGGGCACCCTGGTTGGGCCAAACGTCCTGGGCTGGATTGCTACCGAGCGTGAACTTTTCAACATTGCTGAATTGGGCGTGGCGTTGTTGCTGTTCGCCATTGGCCTGGAGTTTTCGCCTCGGCGCCTGTTGTCGCTCGGCAGCATCGTGCTGAAAACCGGTCCACTTCAGGTTGTCTTGACGACGGCCCTTGGCTTCGCGGGAGCGACCGCTTGTGGGCTGGACGCTCGCGAAGCGATCGTCGTCGGCATGATGGTCGCCGTGAGCAGCACCGCATGTGTCCTGCGGTTGTTGACGGATCGGGCGGAAATCGACGGCGAGCATGGACGGAGCGCACTCGGCATACTGCTCATTCAGGATGCTGCCGTGGTTCCGATGATGTTGCTGGTTAGCGTCATGGCCACCGGCGGAACGTGGGGGCTAATCATCGGCAAACTTTCCCTTTCGCTGGTTTTCGCTGCCGTGCTTGTCGGCTTGTTCTATGTCCTGTTTAACATCGTTGCGCCGCGTGTCTTGCTGTTGCCTACTTGGCGCAAGAACCGTGACTTGCCGATTCTTCTAGCCGTCATTATGGCCACCGGCTCGGCATGGGCCACACATGCGGTGGGTCTGAGTCCGGCTTTGGGGGCCTTCGCCGCCGGCATTCTTTTGGCCGTTTCGCCGTTTGCCACACAAATCCGCGCCGACACGAGGCCGCTAACGACACTGATGGTCACGTTGTTCTTTGCAGCGATCGGGATGTTCGGCGATCCGGTCTGGCTCTTCGGATACTGGGCGATCGTTGCCGGGGTCGTGATAGCAATTATCGTCGGCAAACCGCTGGTCATCGCCCTTTTAGCACGGGCCTTTGGGCACCCCTGGCGACACGCGATTGCGGCGGCATTGTGTCTGGCGCAAGTGGGCGAGTTCTCTTTCGTGTTGGCCACCATCGCCCAGAGCAATATCGGAGGCGCGGCGCTGATGTCGCCGGTCACCTTTCGCGCGATGGTGTCGGCGACCATTTTGACCCTTTTATTCACGCCCTACTTTGTTGCCGCCGCGCCATGGGCCGGGGCTCGCTGTGAGCGAATATTGCTGCGAAGGAAACAGAGGCCGGCAGGTGCGAACATCGAGCCCGTGCCACTCGACGAACGCGCTACCAGTCCCGAGGGGAAAGAGGAAGCCGTCAATGCGCCCTCCGATTTGATCCTTGTCGTCGGTTTCGGCCCGGCCGGACAGCGTGTTGCGGCAAGTCTGCTGGACTCACACCAGCAGCACGTAGTGGCAATCGATCTGGATCCCAAGAACATCGAAATCGCACATCAATACGGCTTGGTCGCCCACCTCGGGGACGCGACCCATCGGGACATATTGGAGCACGCCGGCATCTACAAAGCTCGTGCTGTCGTCGTCACGGTGCCAGATCATGCCACCGTACGCCACTTAATCCACCTGGTTCGCGACCTCGCTCCGCACGTCTTCGTTGTCGCCCGATGCCGCTACCACGTTCTACATTGGGAACTACTCAACGCCGGGGCACATGAAGTCGTGGACGAAGAGGATCAACTCGGTCGCCGTCTCGCCGCCCAAGTTCGTAAGTTCGTTGGGACATAGGAAGAAAGCAGATTCTTCTCCTCTTGTTGTCATGATCTACGAAAAAAGTCGATACTGTCGCTGCGTATCGCTATTCCGAATCCCCGACGAAGAGTCACCGATCTTCTGGTGAGAGAAGGTCGTCACCAGATTAACTTTTCGAATCCCGCGAGATTAGAAAGCGGAGTCTGGTGAGGCTGCTGACTCGAGGAGTATCGCGTTTCTAACTCCGCGATTCTCGCGTCGATAGAGTGACACCGTGACGCTCCTGTTGAACTGTCTTTGTGTGCGATCGCACGGCTCGGCTCAACGGAATCGATGCCGGTAGGCGGGTACATCCGTGGACTTGGGTCGAGGTTTCCTATCTACTGACTACGATCTGGGTTGGCCGGCGCGGGCGCACCGGGCCGCTGTCCCTGTGTGAAGAAGGAAGCACACATGCGGTGACTCCGAGGGTTCCTACTTGTGGTCCTGCCCGCTACGACGGCCCTCTGCACGATTGCCCCTCCGCACGATGGCGCTCTGCACGATGGCTGCGTCCCGCGGGACGTCGCCATCGACGACGGGATGTTCAACGTCGACGTCGCAACGCATCAACGGATGAGACCTCTCCTGACCAAACGCCGAGTCCGACGTCGCAGCGCCGCGAATCTTGCAGCGTCGCTGAGCCTGGCTCTACTCCTGCTCGCCGCAGATCAACCCCGGTCGACGTGGGTGCATCCACCCTCCGATCGGCAACGCAGCGACATTCCGGGGCTTCGCCACGAGACGTTCGAGAGCCGATGGATGGGAATCGAGGTGGGATATTGCGTTGTCCTGCCGCCGAGCTACGAACGCGACACGGCCAGGCGCTATCCGGTTGTCTACTGGCTGCACGGCGGCGGCGGGAACGAAACGACGGGGCTCTTTACTGCGAGCTTCTGGAGTGAGCTCTATTCTCGCCAAGGGCGAGGAATCCGTGAGGTGATTCTTGTCTATCCCACCGGGTATCGATCCGGCTACATGGATCACCATGACGGCAAGACGATGGTCGAATCGATGATCGTTCGCGAGTTGGTCCCCAGAATCGATGCGACCCTGCGGACCGTCGCGACGCGCGACGCGCGAGCGGTGCACGGCTTTTCGATGGGGTCCAGCGGCGCGTTAAAGCTCACGATCAAGTATCCAGATCTCTTCTGCGCCGCCGTTGCAGGAGGGGGCGGTGCTATCGACCTGGAACATACCACCGACCCGTGGCTCCTCGATATTCTCCGTCGCAACCTGAACAGCGACCCGGAGCTGATCCGTCAGAACAACACCTATCACTTTCTCGAAAAAAACCACGCCGTCCTGCGCGAGCGCGGGACACGTTTCCTGCTCATCTGCGGCGACGCCGACAAGTGGAAAGCGTCGGCCGTCACGTTTCGAGACGCACTGCTGGCGAAGGAGCTACCCTGTGAGCTGAGCCTTGTCCCCGGCGTGGGTCACAACGCCCGTCGGGTCTACGAAGCCAAGGGCGTGGAAGCCGCGCTGTTTCAGGACGCAGTGTTCGCAAGAACTCTCCAGCCAGCGGCCGTTCCCGACAGCCCCGAGCCGCCCCGGCCGCATTCTCGCGGTCCGGCCGCAAGCGGGGTGGCGCGCTCCCCGAAGCTCACGGTCCGCCAGATCACCACCGGACCACGCCACCACTTCTTCGGCTACATCGGCCACGTCGGCACGATCCCGTGGAACGCGAGCGGTCGCTACATCGCGGCTCTACGCACGTCTTTCCAAGATCACATGCCCGGAGCCGACGAGCCCGCGGACATCGTCTTGCTCGACACGAAGAGCGACTACAACGCCATCAAAGTAGACGAGACCCGAGGCTGGAATCCGCAACAGGGAACGATGCTTTACTGGAATCCGGATGCAGCGGAGACACAGTTCTTCTTCAACGACCGGGACCGTCGAACCGGCCACATCTTCACGGTTCTCTACGACGTGGAGAAGAGAGTCCGCGTCCGTGAGTACCGTTTCGACGACACGCCGGTGGCGAACAGCGGCGTCGCTCAGAGCGGAGGCAGTTTTCTCGCGATCAACTACGCGCGCATGGCGCGGCTGCGCCCCGTCACGGGATACGCAGGCGCTCCCGACTGGACGCAGGGCGTATTCCACCCCGAGGACGACGGCATCTACCGGGTCGACATCGAACACGGAACGAAACACCTTCTCGTGTCTTTCGCTCAGCTGCGGGACGCGCTCGCCAGATCGCATCCCTTCGTCGCCGAGACGCCGCTTTTCATCAACCACACGCTCTGGAATCGAGACGGCAACCAGATCTTCTTCTTCGCTCGCGGGGGCTGGCGACAGGACCGCAATCCTGGAGAAAGAAAGATCAACGCTTCGTTCCTCATGCGCCCGGACGGCACGGCGCTGGTTCGTTTGAAGGATCACATCGGAGGGCACCCCGAATGGGAGTCAGGGCAACACATGATCGGCGCGCTCGGAGACGACCAAGTCCTCTACGACACGGAAACGCAGCGCGTCGTGAAAACGCTCGGAACGCGCGAACTGCTGCCGCGGCCAGGCGGGGACATCGCGCTCTCGCCGGACGGCTCGTGGCTCGTCAATGGGTACCGGGTAGAGGGCAAGAACCGTTTCGTCTTGCTCCGACTCGCGGATGGCTTTCACCTGCAGACGAAAGCCTTCGACCAACACGGCTGGACATCCGGAGAGCTCCGAAACGACCCAGCCCCGTGCTGGAACCGAGACGGCACACAGATCCTTTTCCCTTCAATCGCCGATGACCAGGAGCACACCCGCCAGTTGTTCCTGCTTCGCATCGAGAGCTCGGAACCCTGAGGTCTCGCTACGATTCAGGACCCATCGATGAGTCCGAGCCAACGGAAGGACAAACGTATGAAGATTCTCTTTGCATGGATGTGCTGTCTCCTGGGTCTCGTCCAACCCCTCCGTGCGGCCGATGGGGAGCGTCCCAACATCGTCTTCATCATGGCCGATGACCTCGGTTACGCGCACCTGGGTTGCTATGGCCAGACGAAGATCCAGACCCCTCACCTGGACCGCTTTGCGGCAGAAGGGATGCGCTTCACCTCAGCGTACGCGGGCGCCCCTGTGTGTGCGCCGTCGCGTAGTGTTCTCATGACCGGGCTCCACGCTGGCCACACTCCGGTGCGTGGCAACAGTGGTGGCATCCCTCTGGCACCCGAGGATGTCACCGTCGCTGAGGTCCTCAAGGGCGCGGGATACGTTACGGGGTTGTTCGGCAAGTGGGGACTTGGCGAGCACGGCACCACCGGCGTGCCCTACAAGCAGGGCTTCGACGAGTTCTTCGGCTACCTGCATCAGATCCATGCGCACTTTTACTACCCCGAGTATCTCTGGCAGAACGAGCGCAAGTACCCACTACCGGGCAACTCGGACGGACGACGCGGGCAGTACACCCACGACGAAATCGTCAGTAAGGCGATGGACTTCCTCCGATCACACCACGACGAACACTTTTTCCTCTATGTGCCGTTCGCAGTCCCCCACTACGAGCTGCTCGTGCCCGAGGAGTCGCTAGCTCAGTACGTCGGGAAGTTTCCAGAGACTCCTTATGAAGGCAGGAAGGGACGGCCGACCGGATACCCGCACGACTACGCCAAGCAGCCGACGCCGAAGGCCGCCACCGCGGCGATCATCTCCCACATGGACCGCAGCGTCGGTAAGCTGCTCGGGCTCCTGAAAGAGCTCGAGCTCGATGACCGCACCGTCGTCTTCTTCACCAGCGACAACGGCGCCACGGGCGGGGCGAGCGATCCGCAGTTCTTCAAGGCCTGCGGGCCCTTTCGGGGCCGCAAGGGCAGGCTGTTCGAGGGCGGCCTCCGCACGCCAATGATCGTTCGCTGGCCCGGCAAGATCCCTGCCGGCGTGGTGAACGATCACCCGTGGTACTTTGCGGACGTGCTCCCGACGTTGGCGGAGCTGGGGCAGACGACTGTCCCTGACAGAACCGACGGTATCTCCGTGGTGCCGACGCTCCTGGGTGAGACCGCGGCCGGACGCAAGCAAGCCGTGCATGAGTTCCTTTACTGGGAACACAAGGGAAGTTCGGCAGTGCGTGCCGGGCACTGGAAGGCCATCCGGCCGAGAGAAAATGCCTCCGAGGAAGCTGGAAAACTGGCGCTCTACGATCTCCGCGTCGATCCAGGCGAGACCCAGGATGTCGCTGCAGAGCATCCCGACGTCGTAGCGCGCATCGAAAGGTATCTCGCCACCGCACGCACAGAACCGCGACCGCAGCGCGAACCGAAGAAGCCTGCCGGACGGCGGTACCAGTGAGGCGCTGCAGCTGGACTATGAGCTCTGTCCAACATTCAAGATCTCAGATGGTCGCGACGTAGAGCGCTCGGGAAGGGTCACTCCGAAACTCGGTTTTCGTCCGTGCGTCTTCTCGACTCGGACCCCCAACGCCTGCAGAAAAATGGCGAGTAAGAACGGTGAAGAGTGCGTCAGTAGCGGCGTTTCAGGACGTGACGGGACGTGGCGGCGCGCGGAGCGTACTTCACTGTACGTGAGCATTGCCGACGCGGTTCGAACGTCGCTAATGGCGTGCTATTCACCGAGCCGAAGGCGTTTCTTGCCGTCATTTTTCTGCAGGCGTTGGGGTCGGACTCGTCGGTTACTCGCTCCATCCCGGAAGCGAGACCGTAGCCTGATAGTTGGAGTAGTTGTAGAGCGGATTGCGCACTGGCTTGTAGAGGCGACCGGGCAGCGGGTTGTCGCTCTGCGTGTAGACCCAGACCTCGCTAGCGTCCCAAACGACGATCTCGTCGCGGCAGTCGCCCGTGAGATCCATTACCGCGTTACACAGCTCGGGGTGCCCATCATTGGGGAAGAGCACGGCGCGTCGCCCCCACCCGTCCAAGAGACCGCCTTCGACGACGCTTGGTGAGAGGACAAAGAGCTCACCCGGCTTGCCCGTCCAGTTGATCGGTAGACACATGCTGCCGTGCTGGCAGGGCTCGACGTCGTGGTAGATCTCGCCGTCGGCATCGAAGAAGTGGATGATGCCCTGGTTGCCCCAGTAGTTGATGGAGACCGTTTCCAGACCCGGGAGATCGGGTCGGAAGTCGGCGACTGCGGGGTTCTGCACGTGGCCGATGTGGTGGTGCTTGATCAGGTTCCCGCGCGGGTCGGCGAACGCCATGCCCTCGTCACTGGCGGCGCACATCAGGCGTGGCTCGGCGTGGTCTTTCCCGTAGTGCACCCAGGCCACGCCGTCGGCGTGGTCTTCCAGTCTGTCGTCGAGCGTCCATAGAAGCTTACCGTCGTCATCGAAAAGGCTGTAGCCGATCGAGACCTCGTCCCGGCCGTCGCCGTCCAGGTCGTACGGGAACGGGTAGTGTCCTGTATTGCAGCTGCCGCTCCAGAGCACCCGGAGCATGTCGTCGAGAGCCCAGAAGCTCCGGTAGCGGTCCTTGATGATGATGTCGCGCGGGTGCCCCGTGCCGCGCAGATCGCAGAAGAGGAGCGCGTCGCCAAGGATGCGGGGGAACTTGTTGTACGGCGGCTTGGTGTACGGCGGCGTCTCGGGTGTGGGCGCTTTGTATTTCGTCTTGCCGGTCGCACCCTCGGCGACGACGATCTCCATGTTCTTGCAATAGATCACTTCCGTCGCGCCATCGCCGTCCAGGTCGTGGATCTGGAAGCCCACGTCGTTCGTCAAGTGGTCCTTCCACGGGTCTGGCTCACCGAGCTGCCAGAGCCTTTCCCCGTCGAAGGTCATCGCGGTCAGGCAGCCGACCTCACTGTTGCGATCCTTCGGCCCGTGGTGGATCACCTGGCCGATCAGGAGGTCGAGTCGGCCATCGCCGTCGAGGTCGCCGAAGCGCAGGTTGCGACCGACACCGAAGCCTTCGGTCTTGAACTTTTTCCAGAGAACGGGCTTCGGGTGAGCGGCTTGCAGAGTGCTCAGCTCGCGCACACGCTGGGAGATCGTGCTGACGATACGCCGCTCTTCCGCAGCGTCCACTGCTACGGAGACGCGATGGTATCGCGTCGGCACGTCCGCCAGCAGGCCGATGCCGCCCGTAGGAAAGGTCGCGTCGCGCGCCATGAGCGTCGGACCGGCTTCGAACTCTGCGTGAATGGTCTTACCTTCCAGGCGGACGCGCGCCGTGAGCCGAGCGCCGGGATTCCAATCGAACGGTCTCGACGCGAGCTGTCTTTCGAGAGGTTTGCGGAACGCGGTCCCATGCTGTACGAGCTTGAGTACCGCTTCGTCTCCATGCACTCCGAAGAAGTAGTAGCAGCGATCGTTACGGTAGCGAAACACGACACCGCTGCGCGCTCGTTTCGACTCGGGCACGAGGTCGACGGTCAGGGTATAATCGCGCCACGCTGGATCGCCGGAGACGACGAAGGGGTGAGCGTGCTTGGTCTTCACGTTGTCGAAAGTCTGCGCGAGCGTCGCGTCACCGTCGACGGCGAAGACCTTCCAGGCACGCTGGAAGCCAATCCGTGAAGTGAAGGAGCTCACGGACCATCCACCTTTCGGAGCGCTAGCGGGCAGATAGTGGTACTCGGTGTGGGCACCGACGACGCTGGAAAACTGCCCTGGCTTTAGGCCGGAGAAGTCATCGTCTAAGAGCAAGCGATCCCGCGGCGCGGAGGGCTCATTGGCAACGGCCGACGGGTTCGGGCCCTGGTCGATTGGGTTTTCATACCAGAAGACCCCCATCCCATGCCCCCCTTCGCGCTCTTCGCACGTGAGCAAATCGAGATCCCCGTCTCCGTCCATGTCGAGCATCTCAATGCGGTCGTACTTGATCCCCTTCTCTTTCCCGCTGATCGGGTACGGCATCCAATCCCGATCCGTCGGGCTTCGCTGGTACTCCATCCAGAGCACTCCGTGCTTGCCCTGCGAGTTCCAGGTCGTGAACACCAGGTCGTCCCGCCCATCGCTGTTGACATCCGCCACGACCACCGCGCGTGTGTTGCCGGTGTCGAAGTCGGCGGAGATTTCGTGGGTCTGCCACCTCAAACCGGCCGTGTCGAGTCTCTTGAGAAACAGAATCCTCTTGTCCTTGACCGCCACGACGGCGTCCTCCAAGCCGTCGCGGTCCAGGTCTGCGAGTGCCATGCTCAGGACCTCCTCGCCCTGCGCTCCCATGAAACGGGACCTCCAAGGCTGCGTCTGTGCTGGCAGCGCGCCAGGATTTTCTAACCACCGACAGCCGCGAAGCTCGCCAAAGCGATCCGACACGACGATATCGAGGTCTCCATCCCCATCCATGTCGCGCTTCCAAATCGACATGGTCCACCCCGCGCGCGACATCGGATGCCAGCGGTACGCAGCTAGGTCCCGCCCGTTCTGCGGTGCTTGAAACCAACCGACGCTTGCACCATCGCCCTTTGAACCTGCGACGAGGTCGACGCCGTTCTTGCCGTCCACCTGCATGGGCCACGCGAACAGCCACTCCTGTGCGCCGCCTGGTGGTTCGGGAAACGGAGCTTGCTCCCATGTATCCTGCGTGAGAATCTCTCGGCGATCCTTCGGCGCCCAGTGTGCAAAGATCTTCCGCGTCGCTCCCTCGCAGCAGCTCACGACGTCCAGGGCGCCGTCGCCGTCCAAGTCGGCGAACACCGCGTCCTCGACGGAGGGAGTTTGGCCGACGGTGACCGCCGGCCACTTCGACTTCGCGCGAGCGAATCCGGGGTGGAGGTAGACTACGGTCACACCGCCCTCCTCCCACCCCGTCGCGATATCCATGAGGCCGTCGCCGTTGAGATCGGCGAGCTTGACGCCGTCTGCGCCTCGCGACGAGTCATCGATGACATGGTAGGGCCACGGTTCTCCGCGAGGAGTCGTGTGCTCTCCCGCAGCGGACTCGCCACAGCAGAGCGCGCTGATGGGCACTACGACAAGAACGAGTCGCTTCAGCATGTCGGAGCTCCGGAGTCAACAGATCAAGATCAGCCTGCGCCTGAAGGCGACGCGCCGGATTCGAGCGCTACCAGTTTGTCGCGGTCGGGAGACGACTGCAACACGACGCCGGCCAACACGATGGCTGCGAGGAGAACGTCAGGCCACGACTTGCGGCGTCTCGCTACCAAAGCTGTGAGAAGAACCTCGCTGGCATGCCCTGGCTCATTCTCGTGGGACTGCACGCAAGACCGCACGCGGCTCACAAAGCTCTCCGCCGCGCACGACCCACTCGATGCGACGCGTATTGCGAATGTCCGCCGTGGGATCGGCGCCAAGGATCACCAGATCGGCGAGCTTGCCGACTTCGACGCTTCCCAGCTGGTCCGTCTGCTGGATGATGGCGGCGTTGTTGAGGGTCGCCGCTCGCAGAGCATCGGCGGGGGACAAGCCCGACTCGACGAGCAGCGCTAGCTCCTCGTGCAGAGAGAACCCCGGCGTCACGTAGGGCTCCGGGCTGTCGGTGCCGACGAGAAGCGAGACGCCAGCCCGGTGCAGCATGCCCGTGAGCTCCTGGTACTTCTGCACCTCCTGAAGGCGAAGATACCGCGTCGCCAGCGGTAGGTTCTTTTCTGCACGGTAGGCGTCCCAATAGCGCAGCATACGCTTGGGGACGTGCTTCAAATCGGCGTGTGCGTGGACTTCCTCGAGGTCATTGAGATAGATCATGTTGCGGAAGACGACGAGCGTCGGATCGACAGCGACGTCGTTCTGAGCGATCGCCGCGACGAGCGCTTGGCACTGCGGGTTGTTCAAGTCGAGACGCGCCCGATGGTGAGGTTCGGCTTTCGCCTCAGGCGGAATACTGTAGTTGAAGACACTCCAGATATGCTCCAAGGCATCGATGCCATCGCGCACTGCATCCTGCGCCGTGTATCGCCCGAGGTGAGCTGTGACCGTCATGCCTCTTCGGTGCCCCTCGCGGATGATTTCGCGGCCAATGCTTCGCGGTGTTCCGACGTAAATCTTCAGGGTCACGACGTCCCAAGCTGCCATGTCGTCGACGAACGACACGATCTGCGTTGGATCCGTCAAGCTGTAGCCGACGTCCCGGTGCACGGGAGGATCTCCGTCGATCAGCGGACTGGCTAGGAACACCCGTGGGCAGAGATTCGGGCGAGCCTCCGCGTAGTGGGCAACTCCCGCCTGAGCGACGATGGCATCGCCCGTGCTGCGTACCGAGGTCACCCCAGCCGCCAGGAAGAGAGGCAGGAATTCATCGCCGGTGACGCGCGTGCGATCGGCCAGGTGTACGAGATGGACATGCGCGTCGATGAAGCCCGGGAGCACGTACTTCCCCGCGGCGTCAAGCACCCGAGCGTCGAGCGGCACCGTCACTGGGTCTTGCGGTGTCCCGATGGCCCGGATGCGCTCTCCATCGACCACGATGGTGCGGTCCGGTAGCAGCCGGCCGGAAGCCGAGTCGAAGATCGTAGCGCCGCGAATCACCAGCACTTCGGCGCCTTGCACACTCCACGCCAGCCAACAGACGAGCAACACGAGAGAGTGCCTTCGCGCCGCGACCGACCACACCCCGCCAAACGCGGAGTCAGGAATCCTGATTACGCGAGACATGTGACGCTCCCGGCTTTTCGCGACTCTCTGACGGTCTGCCCGAATGCGCTTGTGGAGGGTTCTCAGGTACAAAAAAAAGTCGAACGGGCCTTTGAATCCCCGCGAAACTCGTCCGGCCAGGCCGGCGCGAAATGGCCAAGCTCGAGGTTAGCGTCCATCTTCGCAAATCCTTGAGACAGGCAAGCAGCTCAAAGGGACGCCCACAGTCTACGCCATAGGCCGACAGCGCCGCCTACGGAACAAGCGAGAAGAGTCAGTACAGAGAGCGCACCGCCGGCCAGCACCCACCACGGGGGGCGGTAGAGACGCGGCAAGCGAGCCGTAAAGACGAGGACGCACAAGGTGGCCAGGCAGAGACCGAGGTTGGTGGTGACGAAAGCGCCGATCTGCGTCAACACGTCAAACGTGACGCCGGTCCAAGTCCAGATGAGAGAGGTGACGAAGAACCAGGCCGCGATCAACCCCTGCAGACGACGCTTGGAGAAGGCTCCGAAGCTGGGCCAGATTGCGCTCAGACAGTCATGGCTGACACGACTGCGAAGCTCAGGCCCGCGGGAAGGAAGTCCTGCGTTAGGTGCGCCAACAGATTCCCACAGGGCTTCCCCACCGCGGTATACGCCAGGCTGAGAAGACCGACCTCCGCGACAACCATGGCAAGCGGCAGCCAACCGCGGGGTCCCGGGAGCTCGACGAGGCGCCGCACGACGGATTGTCCGGACACTGCCGTGTAACGACCGATCAGGTAGATCACCACGACGCCCTTGACGGCCACGCTGAGGAGGAGAAACCACAGCAACCGGTACTCGGCCCAGGCCCCGAGTCCGGTCACGAGGATCGTCTCCCCCGCCCCGATCGACAGCGAGGCGACCACAGCGGCGGGGCCGAAGGAACGGGCGAGCCGCATCGCCTTGTGCATCGACCACGGCGCCGTGAGGAGCGGGTCCGGCGTGGGGATCTCGATGCTTTGGCGAGACGGCTCCGGGGGGTCGCGCTCGTGCGCTGTGCCGCCATTCATGGTGGAAGCTTCATCTACGTGTATGTCCGTCGCCTTCTTCTGTTGCAGCTCCGCGACTCCGCGGCGAGCTGCGCCCGTGGACGACACCGGAGACCCGGCGCGCCCCTCTACTTGAGGCCCTCGAGAAGCTCCAGCGCCGTGCGCACGACCGCCGGCCCCCATTCGTTCGTCAGTGGAGCGGGGAGCAGATAGTTCTGGTAGGACTCGTAGACCTCCATGCCACCCTCGTCGAACGCTTCCGGGGTGGGCAGATAGCCGATGCAGCCGTTGCTGTAGCCGAGGAAGAGAGTGTGCGCGAACGGTGAGCGACGCTTGACCTCGAGGCCAAGCTCAGCAAAGGGTTCCCCGGAGACGGCGACGAGCGCGATGTCGTTGACACACCAAGCCCAGAATATGAGCTCCCTGCGAGGCGGGTTCTCACCGGCGTCGACGGCACGAAGGACGTTCTCTGCCCAGTGAAGCAGCCGGCGCGCCACTTGCACTCTACCCACGGAAGCGCCACTCGCCTCGGTTTCCTCGAGGCGCGCGCGATGGGCCTCTACGCTCGACTCTGCCAGCCTGCGCGAGGGCAGCGGAGCCAACGGCAAGGTCAGGCGTCTCGACGCGAGGGCGAAGTGCTCCACACATTTGGCGGGTACAGGCTCGTAGTCCCAGACTGAAATCGCCGCTACGGAGCGCACGACACGCCGCGGTCCCTGGCGGTTGTGCGTGCGAATCCCCGCCCATGCGCTGAGGACCTCGCCGCCGAGCTCCGCCCCCAAACGCTCGAGGTCGTCGTGCTGCTCCCCGCCTCCGGCGCCGATGCCGCATCGCGGGTTGACGTTGCCCGCGGCTCCTTGCAGAAAGAGCGACGGCGCACCGGTTGTCGTTTCAACGATCTTGCGCGCCGGGCCGACATAGTCCGGAGAGAGCTGCGCAGTCGCTGGACCGAGGACGACGGTATGCGCCGCAGCCGAGAACACCGTCGCCAAAGGTCTGCCGGCAAGGTCGTCGATGCGCAGGACGTGGACGTCGCGGTCGACGGGGCCGGCGGGATTCTCACCGATGATGACGCTGCCGTCCGCCAGCCTCTCCCTGCGATTCATGCCGATCGCGGTGGTACCGCGCGCTCCTCCGATGCGCGCCGGCTCGCGGCACGCCGAGGCGTCCGTGGAGACGCGCACGAGAGCATCCTCCAGAAACGAAAAGTACTGGGCTTGCAGCTCCGTCTGCTCGGGCGTGTCCGCGTGCCACCCGGGCAGCATCGGTCCCAAATGAGTGTGGCTACAGTTGATGAGGACCGCCTCTGCGGAGAGGCCCAGTGCGTTAGCTACGCTCTCGCGGACGCGGTCGACGTAGGGACTCTGGATGAAGAGAAGGTCGCAGGCGATGAGAACGACGGTGGTCTCGGCACTGGCGAGGACGAGCGCCGTCGCTGTCAGCTGACGCTCTACTGACTCCGCCAAGCACTCCTGCACTGTGTACCCCATCATCCGGATGCCGAGTGGCGCCGTGATGGCGACTCGAGAAACGCCGGCTCTCAAGTCATGGTTTCCATCGGGTGACATGCGACTCTGCTCCTCGCGCGTCGGTCAGTAGACGTGCATCGTCCCATCCTCCCGTCGCACAAGCGGCATGTAGGCCTTGCGGTACGGGTACTTCTTGGCTGCCGCCTCGTTGACGTCCACGCCCAGCCCGGGCGTCTCCGGCGGGAGCGCGTAGCCATCGTGGTACATGGCACCGCCCGGGAAAACCTCGTGAGCTTCCCGCGGAAAATCGACCCACTCCTGGATGCCGAAGTTGGGGATGGTCAGGTTGACATGCACCGAAGCCGCTTGACCGATGCGTCCTATATCCATGGCGCCGTGCGACGCACTCTTGACCTGATAGGGCTCGGCCATGGCGAGGATCTTCTTGGCCTCCGTAATGCCGCCGACGTGCAGAGGCTTGATGCGGATGTAGTCGATCCATTGGTTGACGAAGAGCGGCAGGCAGTCCCATCGCGAGACGAAGAGCTCTCCCATCGCCAGCGGTGTGGTGGATGCCTCCCGGACCATCTTGAAGCTCGCTTTGTGCTCGGGCCTCACGGGGTCTTCGAGGAAGAAGAGGCGAAAGTCCTGCAGCTTCCTGGCGAGGTCGGCCGCCTGCTGCGGCGTGAGCTGTTCGTGCACGTCGTGGCACAGCTCCACTTCGTCGCCAAGCTCGCGTCGCAAGTGCTCGAACATGCGGGGCGTATCGATCAGATAGGGCGTGGGCTCAAAAGTCCGCACCGCGGGGATGCCCGGACGGCGGGGTTCTTCGGACCGTCGCGAGCCCGGACCACCGTAGGGTCCATGCTGCACGCGAATGACTTTATACCCGCGCTGCTGGAGGCTGCGTACCGACCGAGTGATCTCGTCGTACGTACCGCCGCTCGCGTGACCGTACACCATGCAGCCCTGACGCGCCCTGCCTCCCAGGAGCTGGTACACGGGCATCTTCGCGAGTTTGCCCTTGATGTCCCAAAGCGCGAGATCGACGGCTGCGATGGCGGCCATCTGCACCGGACCACCCCGCCAGTAGGAATGGTGATACAGGAAGTGCCAGATATCCTCGATTCGCTGGGGATCCATACCGATGAGTAGGCCCGAGGCGTGACGCAACGCCTCCGCCACCGCCAGCTCACTGCCATTGAGTGTGCCTTCACCGACTCCGTAGACCCCGTCGTCCGTAACTACCTTGACGACGACAAAATTCCTCCCCGGTGAGGTGACGATGACGCGGACTTCCTTGATCTTCATTTGCAATGTCCTCACAGCCAAGCTGCACGGGGCGGATACGCATCTGTCTGAACTCTACAGGTACCAAGTGGACCACCGCTGGGAACCTGTCCTGGGCAGTTCCACGGACAGGGACCACGAATTGCATGTAGGGAGACACGTCCCAACGAGTTCGAAGATCGACGATCGACGAAGCGATTTCAAGAGGCACACTTGCGGCGAAGGGCCTGCACTCCTCCCGGTGCTTGATCCTGCGACTTTCTACATCCGTCATGTCTGCCCGGGTCGGACTTGGATTTTGTTCATTCGAAGCAGCTGCCTCTGAACAACCCCACTCAGGGAGGGGTCTGTGCTTCGGCTGTGACAACGTGCAGTCCCGAGACGCCCAACTCGATGAGTACCGGGAGCATCGTCTCGACGAGTCGCAGCCGAGTGCCGGGCAACGAAATTCCCGTTCTACTCGGTACACGCGCGGTGACTCAAGAATCGCTCAAAGCAGGACAGCGGTTGCGAGTGCGAGCTTCGCGGGCTTGGCGCGATCCTCTTTTTCTCGCGCAAACGCGCAAGGCGCGCCAGTGTTGGGGTTAATCCGCAACGCGGCGAAACAGCAGAAACCCGTCCCCTCCGTCGCCCGGGGGCCACTCGATCAAGAGCGACTCACCTTCAAAACGAAGCGGAGCCCGCCCCTTCTCGGCATGATCCGGCGCGCGGTCGTACCAATCGAGCCAGGTGTACTGATTCATCAGCGACCACCGGTGGGCCGCGACCTCGCTGCCGTCGACGAGCGTGGCGATCACATTGCGATACGCGTCGAACGAGAGAGTCCCGAGCGGCGGTGGGTCCGGCAGTGCTTCCAGGTCGTCGGCGTCGCGAACCCGTTTTAGACAGGTCCACGTGCCAATCAGTCGTCCGGTCTTCACATGGTACGCATCCGGACCGAACCGCTTTCGCGCATGGCCGCCCAGGGGTGCCTCCTGCATGGAGGCATTCATTCCCGCCAGACCGAGGAGGAGCACTGGAACAAAACCGCAGACGAGATAGTGGCCGATGCCGACCCGCCAACGCGAGTCGGCTGGCTCAACCGTTTCCGTGGCCGCCCCACGGTGTCGTCTTTCCGTCGCGAAAACGATGACCAGCGCGGAGCCGATCAGAGCAGGAATCCACAGCAAGAGATGTCCGAACAAGACGCCCCGATTGGGTAGGCCATCGAACAGTTGGCCGACCACGTTCAGCCATGTGGCGATGAGCGTGAGCGCCGCGGCCTTTCCCAAGGCCGATGCGGGGACGAGGGTTCTGTCGCCGCGGTAATAGCGGTACAGGATGTAGCCTCCAAGCATCGACAAGGCTGCTGCCACGATGAGGATCCAGGCTACCACGCTCAGACCTAAGAAACCGGGTTCGGTCGATCCTGGCGTTGCGCGGATCCAGCGCACGAGATGGCGGCGAAAGTTCATCCACGGCAACGCAATCAAGATCGCGAACACCGCAAAGACGTCCAGCCCCACTCGAGGACCGTCGTCCCTCGCGACGTGGATGCCTCCCTGGATGAGACGCATGGCGCCGAGGGCCATGGCGCCGCCCATGAGCACGCCAAAGGAGACTTCGGAGAATCGCCAACCCGCGAAGAAAGGCCACTCTGCAAAGACACCCCAGTTCGCCATGGCCGGATGACGCAGAAAGACGGCCACAGCAAAGGCGATGCCGCCGCCGAGAACTCCATACCGACAAAGGAGGAGCGCGGCAGTGTTGCGCGTACGTACGTGGTGGACGGCCAGGACGACGAGGACACCGAGGACACCGCTCCAGCTTTCGCTGCGGTGCCATGGGGCAAGGCGAAGGCCGAGCCCTTGGGTCAAAACGCCGTATCCGATCCACCAACCGATCGCCGCAGCGAGGAACAGTTTCGTCGCAGCGCGATCTCGGGGACGAACGAACCAGTAGACGGCGCCAGCCACGATCGTCAGCGTCGCCGAGAGCCAATCTCCGTCGTGGAAATGGCGCACCGTCAAGGTTTCATTCGCTTCGGCGAGCTCGGGATTGAGTCGAAATACGACATACGAAACGAAAAAGAGTCCGCTCACGAATGCAAAGACCCGCGCATACATCGCGAGATCGGAGCGCGACAGAGTGAACGCCATCCCCAAGATCGCTCCGCCGCACCCTGCCCAAAGCGCGCCCAAGAAGAACAGCATCGCGTAGCCGTAGAGGATGTCGGGGAATGAATCGGACGCGACGTAGAACGTGTGCTCCATGTAGCTCAGCGAGCCGCCCCATGCCCAGCCCGCCGCACCGAAGAGCCCAGCCACCGCGCCGCGGCGATGCCAGTCCGCCCGGGGCGCACCGATGCACAGCGCGAGTCCCAGCAGCGCCCCCGGCACCATTGCCCCCGCCTCATGCCCAACCGTCCCCCGATAGCCCCACGCAAACCCCATGAGCGACGCGGACAAGGCGCAGTACGCCGCCTTCCACCCCAACGAGTAGCGTTCCCCGTCCGTCACAGCGATTCACCTCTCCGCAGCGATGCGTCAATAGGTCGACGAACTTAGCAGCTCGCCGCGACCGTCACAAGGATCTGCTTTCGACTCGGGATCGCAGATGTTATTCCGTCTCGCCTGGACGTGCTCCTGGCCGTGTGACTGCGCATAGCCTCAGGACCAGCAGAAACTCGAAACTCGGTGAACGAACGGCTTACTTCTTCATACCGACGTACGCCAGATTACGCCACGCCCACTCCACGGGCCCAGTCCTGTAACGGTAGATCCACAGCGGACTGATTGAGAGCTGCGCCGCCCAGACTCCGGCGACGACGAGCCAAAGTTGTGAGCGATCCCAAGTCGCAAAGTAGCCGAGCCCATAGCTGTAAAAGATCGTCGTGCAGACGAGCGATTGCAGCAGGTAGTTTGTGAAAGCAGTGCGGCCGATCGCCTCGAACGGAACGAGCCATCCCGGAAACTTCGGACGCGCCACGAGCCACGCGATCGTGCCCGCAATCGCAGCCGAGAAGCCGAAGCTCCCGATATAGAGACAGAGTTCGGCGACGACAGTCCAGCCCGCGCTCACGTGGGGTGCAAGGGACAGCGCGAGGTTGGCGATGTGGAGCGGCAGGCCCACGATCAGCCCGAGGGTTGCCGCCCGCTTGAACGTGCCGAGGTGCTTTTCCGGCTCGCGCAGCAGGCCGCTCTTCACGAACGCCATTCCAAGTAAGAACAGCCCTCCGATGCGCCACGCGAAGTAGATGCCGAACATAAACAAGCCGATGAACCAGTGCAAAACCCGGATGATCGTAATGCGGGCGAACCCACCCTCGCGATACACGTCCGTCTCGAGACCGGGGCCCCAATGCTCGAAAGACTTGAAGAAGCTCCCCCAGTCGCCGAGGGCCGACCCCGCTTGGTAGTCGCCCCCGAAAGTCGCGTCGCCCGTTCCCGCGAATACTTCGGCGAACCGCGGATCGTCTTGGATTGCGAACACCACTGGGATTGCGATGATCATGAACACGGCAGGAACGAGCAGGAGCCCGAGTCCTACGATCTTCAGGGTCTTGACCTCCCATTTCCCAGCCCACACAAGTAGCAAGCCAATTGGAGCGTAGTACGAAACGATATCGCCAAACCACAGCAACACCGCGTGCCCGATCCCAAATAGCCACAGCGCCAAAAGACGACGCACCACGAGGCCTGGCACAGACCTCCCTGTCGCGTCCGCCCGAAGTCGCACGATCATCAGCCCGGCGCCAAACAAGAGTGAAAACAAGGTGATGAATTTGTAATCAAAGAAAAAGCGAACGAAGCCAAACGCGACCAACTCGCGCGCTGAGCCGCCCGTAGGCCACGCCGGATCGGTGTACGTCGACAGCGGAAGGCCAAACATGGCGATGTTCGCGGGGAGTATCCCGAAAATTGCGACGCCCCGCAGCGCGTCGAGGTAGCGAATTCGCTTCACAGGTGTCTCATCTCCGTCACGTTGTTCTGCCGCGAAGAGCTATAAGTGACGACGCTGGCTTGGCGACGGGACGCGGTCAACGACTCGTGGTGAAGGCGGGTGAATTCGGCGACGTTGAAGATTAGGAGAAGACGCCACTCCTATGCCGCAAACTCCAACGGTGGCTGGTCGCTTCCTCCGCAACAGTTCACGTCTGGAGTCGAGACGGTGCGGAATTCCTTCCGAGAAGCTTCGGCGCCGCAAAGCCGTTGCTAGCCTCACCGGTGAAAAAACTGAATCGGTGCGACCGATCAGTCCACGAGGAAGACCAAGAAGGAATTCTATTCTCCGAACGCCTCTTCGTTGCCCATCGTTTCCTTCTGTTGAAGGTTTTCTTGCGCTCTCTCCCGACGTCTCTTCTTTAATGGACTATGACCCCGGGGCATGACAGTCGTGAGGTACTCGCGGATCACTTCTCGAAGAAGTAGAGAAGACGCACGAGTGATAGCCGCGACGGCCGGAGGCCTACGCCATCAATCCCGCAATCGGTTCGCCGTGATACACGTGATGCGGACGGTCGACCTCGTCGTACCAAACCGTGCTCCGCGGAATCCCCAGCGCCTGATAAATCGTCGCCGCCATGTTCTCAGGTCGCTGCGGGCTGTGGGCCGGGTAGGCGCCGGTTTTGTCCGTGGCGCCAATCACGGTTCCGCCGCGGACGCCGCCGCCAGCGAAGAACAGCGTCTGCGCCGCCCCCCAGTGATCGCGGCCGGGTGCTCTGTAGTGTTCGGGCAGCACGGAAAGTTTGGGAGTTCGACCAAACTCGCCGCCCATGACAACCATTGTGCTGTCGAGGAGTCCGTTAGCGTCGAGATCGTCAAGCAGCGCGGAAAGTGCGCGGTCAGTAGGTGGCAGAAGTTTTTCGCGTAGACGCCAGAAAGCGTCGCCGTGTGTGTCCCACGCTTCGTTGTTGCCAAGATTCACTTGCACAAGATTGACCCCTGCCTCGACCAATCGAAACGCCATCAAGAGCGACCAGCCAAAACTGTTCTTACCATATCGCTCCTGCATCTTCTCATCTGCGTTCGTCACATTGATGGCCCGCTCGACCTCTGCGCTGTCCAGCAGAGAAATAGCGGACTGTCGATGTTTGTCGTACATCTCGACGGCGGCAGATTCTGCCAGCTCCCGTCGCTGGGCGTTCAACGCGTCCAACAGATGCAGCCGTCCGCGAAAGCGCCGCGTGCTCATGTCGGCGACCAGCTTGAGGCTCGGCGCCTGAAACACCGTTGGCGGAGCGGAAGTTGGAGTTTTCTTGGGTAGCTGGTGAAACGTGTACTCGGGATAGGCGCCGCGCCAGAACGGATCTCCGTAGGAAGTCGCCTCCACGAAGAACGGGTCGCGATGTCGCCCCATCATCCCACCGTACGCACCTGGAATGACGCCACCTGACCAATGCACGAGCCGTTCCGGCAACACGACGGCCGGCGGCAAGTTGTTCTTGGGCTGTCGATCATTTGCTGCGCTACCAGATGCTGCGCGGTGCGAGTCTTGCTGTCGCACCACATCGCCAACGACGGAAGCAATCGACGGCCAGTCCGTCGGGCGAGGACGTCGGTCGCCCGCGAAGCCGGGAGGCGCTTCGCTGCGGCCTGTCAGCATGAAGAAATGCCCCTTCGTATGCCCGTTCGTCGGATGCGTGAGTGACCGGACCAATGCCCATTTGTCACTCCGTGCGGCGAGCATCGGCAGGTGTTCGCAGATCTGGACTCCCGGCGTCTTGGTCGAAATCGGATTGAACTCGCCGCGAATCTCGGCCGGCGCGTCCGGCTTCATGTCGAAGCTGTCGTGTTGGGCCAACCCTCCCGAGAGGAAGATATAGATGCATGACTTGGCTGTCGGGCGCGGAGCGCTCTCGTCGGCCGCCGCGGCCTGAAGCCCACGGAGGTGGTTGGAGCCTAGTCCGAGCAGCCCTACCGCACCCGCCTGGATGGCTGTTCGGCGCGAGATTGTCGCGTGAGACCAGTTCGCATTGCGCATGGTTCACTCCGCTCAGAAGGTTGGTTCTTCGGCAGAAGCGTATTGTCCCGCGGCCGCTCACCCGCGTCAAGGGACCGGCGGGGTCGCGCTGCGGTGCGTGCGCGCTGACGAAGGGCCGCGACCGGCGCTCTCGCCTCACGTCGTACGTCACTTTGGGGTGCATTTCGATCGTACCAGGCGGGTCCGAGGCCGATGGCGAATCGCAGGCGGCAGGCCGACCCGCCATGCACTCCGTGCCGGGGCCGTGAGGGGAGAGCACCGCTGTTGTGGAACTTAGCGCCGCGGGGTTAACATGAGGCGTCGCTTCTGATGCGGTCCGATCTCAGGAGGTTGCGATGCTGACGATTTCGGGATCCCGACAGCGCGTCTGTAGTGGACTCACACGTCGCGAAGTCTTGCAAGCCGCAGGGGCAGGTCTGTTCGGCATGAGCCTCTCGAAGCTCTTGGCTGCGGAAGAAGCAGTCGCCGCGAATGCAGCGACTCCGTTCCAAAGCGGGCGGGCGAAGTCGGTCCTCTTCCTCCTGCTTTTTGGTGGGCCGAGTCAGCTCGAGACCTTCGACATGAAGCCGGAGGCGCCGACCTCGATCCGCGGGCCGTTCCAACCGATCCCATCGCGCACGCCAGGATTGATCGTGTCGGAGCATTTGCCGCGGATCGCAAAGCTGACGGACAAACTCGCGGTCATTCGGACGCTGAACCATCCCTACAACGATCACGGCAGCGTTCACTACATCCAGACCGGTCGCCCGCATCCAGCGCGGTTCGGACCGACCCCGGACGAGACTCCGATCGGCGCGGACGAGTGGCCGGCGATGGGCTCGGTCATCGAGTACCTCTCACAGCGCTACGATGGCCAGGCGCGCAAGCTCCCAGACTATATGTACCTGCCGAATCGCCTCGGAGCGCTGCAGGGCATCGATCGCGGCGGTCAATACGCTGGCTGGTTGGGCAGGGGTTACAATGCCCTGGCGACGGGCATCGAACGCCGCGACGAGAACGACAATCCGTTCTTCCGCAATTGCACGGAGGATGAGCTCGACTTCCAGCTCAAAGGACTGACGCCGCGTTCGGAGATGCGACTCGATCGCTTCGCCAGGCGGCGATCACTTCTCGAGCAGTTCGAGAGTGCGCAGCGCTCACTGGACGCCAGCGACAATGTGGACGCGCTCGGCAAGATCCGTCGGCGGGCGCTCGAGCTAGCGACGTCGCAGGAAATCAGAACGGCGCTGGATATCCGCCTCGAATCCGAAGCGACGCGCGAGCGCTATGGCCGCCATCTCTTCGGCCAGTCCGTCCTCATGGGGCGACGACTCATCGAAGCAGGTTCGCGGTTCGTGACGGTGACCTGGGATGCGCCCGACGGCTACAGCTGGGATTCGCACCGCAATAGCCACGACCTCAAGAAACACCTGCTGCCTGGACTGGACCAGGCGTACTCAGCGCTGCTGACAGATCTCCATGAACGCGGTCTCCTCGACGAGACGCTCGTCGTCGCAGTCGGCGAGATGGGGCGCACGCCAAAGGGCAACGCGAACTGGGGTCGCGGTCACTGGACGCATTGCTTCCCCGCGCTTCTCGCCGGCGCCGGCATTCGCGGCGGTGCGGTGCACGGACGCTCCGACAAGTACGCCGCCTATCCGGCGGAGGATCCGACGAGCCCAGAAGACCTCGCGGCGACGATCTACCACGCGTTCGGCCTCGATCCGCACATGCCGTTCACATCGCGCGACGGCAGGCCGGTTCCCCTCGTTGAAAACGGCAGCGCGCTGAAGCATCTATTCGGATAGCGGCGAGCCGCAACGCGGGTCGATCAGCCAACAAACTGAAAAGCGTAGATGCGGACGTCGCGCAGGCGCACGTGCAGACGCACCGGCTTGCCTGCCCACTCGCCAAGCTCAGCTCCACGCTTCCAGCGCACGACGGCGTCGAGGGAATCCTCGGTGATCGGCACGCTGTCCGCAAAGCCATAGCCCGGCGGCGCGGCGTCCTGCGAGCGATAGCGGCCCCGGTTCTCGGGGTCGATGCCGACCCCGAGGAGCTGCACGCGCAGCTCCGGGTTCGGTCCCGTCGGTTCGACGTTGACGACGAGTCGGCGGCCGGCAAAGAGAAGAGGGCGCGTCCAGAACGTCCCAGGTTTGTCTCCCGCCTCGATGCCGAGGATGCGGTCGCGTTTGAAAAGGATCCGCCCCATACCTACCTTTGGAGTGCGGCCGTCTCGAGGCTGGAGCTCCGGCAACGCGCCGCCGTGCGGGTTGTTATGCGCTCGGTAGTAGAAAGCGAGTTGGTCCTTTCCCGCCGGTAGAAAACCAGGCGCGAGGTAGATACCGTGGTCGTCGAAGCTACCATCCGATCCAAGTGCGACGAACGAATCACGACAGGGCCTCGACCAGGTGCGGTTATCTCGACTCACAGCGACTTGCACCGGCGCCTTGCCGCTGCGGTGATGGAGCGCCGACGGAAAAAGAAAGTGCGCGTTGTCGGCGCCGTCGTAGCGCGAATAACCAGGGTTGTAGAAGTCGACATTCAACCCGTCGTGAAGATCTGCAGCGAAAGCCACTTCCGGATACGACCAATGCGTGTAGTCGTCAGATTCCATCCGTGCGATCGCGCGACCACGGCGAGTTTCCTTGACTGGATGTTCACCGAGATGAAGTCCACCGTGCTTGCTCAGCGTACGCACGTAGGCGACGTACTTGCCCAGGATCGGGTCATAGGTCGCCACGTTCTGTGAGTCTGTGTAGCGGCCCAAAAAAATGTGCTGGTAGCGCGTCCAGTGGATGCCGTCGGGCGAATGCGCGCCGCGCAGCACCCCGGCCTCACCCACATAAGGCACCCCCTCTACCGCGCCATAGATGTGTTTGCTCTCCCATGTCGGGTAAAGCATTTTGTAGCGCTCTGAGACTGGGGAGACGGGGTCTTTGAAAACGTTGCCCAGCTCCATGCTCCACGAGTCTGGCCCACCGGTGAAGACGATGTTGTTCTCTTTGTAGCCATAGCGCTCGTAGAGTTTGTAGCGTGGCTTCTGCCAGTTGAGCCCGTCGTCCGACTCGGCGTAGCCGACGCACGCTCCTTGCGGCAGCTTTCCTTTGGGGCGTGCGACCTGCTTGTCCAAGTGATACCAGAGCCGGTAACGACCGTCTTCGTACATCGGTGAGAGCCAGGCGAACGAGTCCTCCCACGGCTGGTCGGCCATGAGGAGAGTCTCGTTCGGTGACTTTTCGACAGGCCCCAGGCTCCAGCGGATGTTGTACGGATAGCTATCGTGCTGCGGGTGTCCGAGCCCGAGGAAGAAGTCGTCAAAGAGCAGCTGACGTCGCGATCCGACCGTAATCTCCACGCGCGGCTTGACTGGGCCGCGGGGAACTGCCCAGAGACGACGAGGCGTGATGGCGCCCAAAGCGAGGCAACTCGCTGACGTTCGACCAAAGGCACCGAGAAAACTGCGGCGGGACAACTCGTTTCGAGACATTTCGTCTTCCTCGTCCGTAGAGCCCAAGTTGTGAAAACGCGAGACTTGAGAGCCTACCCAGCGGCTCGGTCGCGAGCAAGTTCCGTGCCCGTGGCGCCATCGCGTCTCACCTCGCGTGTGAACGCAGGTCATCCAGTGCACTACCCGTTTGTCTGCGAGCTGCGGCACGCGGAGCGTGCCTGCCACTTTGAACGCCGAGATTCGTTGACGACAAATCTCGAGATTCCTCTTGTCAGCACTCATTTTGTATGAAATCATACTATATGCTTTCATATCATTTGCGAGAAAACTTGAAGGCAGAGATCGAACTCAACCGCGACTTCGTTTCCCGAGACGAGGAGCTGCTGCTGTCGTTCCTGCACACGAGCGAGCTACTCGAGCGCGTCAGTGCTGCTTTTCTGAGGCGCTACGACCTGACGCCAACGCAGTTCAACGCCCTCATGATCGTGCGCGATTACGAAGATGACGGCATCAAGCAGTCGGATCTCGCCAAGAGACTTCTGATCAATCGCGCTAGCACTGGAACTCTCATCGACACGCTGGAGCGCCGTCGCTTGATGGAACGCTGCACGGTTCCAGAAGACCGACGCTCCTACCACCTGACGTTGTCCGCTAAGGCAAGAGGACTTCTAAGACGCCTCCTGAAGCCCTACTACGCACGAATCGAGCAGGTATTTTCAAGTTTCAAACGAAACGAGAAGGCGAGCGCGCTCGGTTTCATGGAGAAGTTTCGAGAAGCACTTTACCGCGAGCTCGAGGCGCTGAACGAGGATTGAACGATGCAACTTGAGTTCCGTCGAACGCTGGCGCCACAGGCGCATCGAACCCGAAAGATCACCGTGGTCTCCGATCTGCACCTGTTCGCGGCGCGCAGTCGTGCGAAGTCTTACCACGACGACATCCTCGCGGCGGCGCAAAAGAGTGACCTTCTGGTGCTCAACGGTGACATCTTCGACTTTCACTGGTCAACGCTCGGGTCATTCGACCGAACTCTCGCCGCCGCGACTGAATGGTTGGAGTCCCTCGCGACGACGTGCGAGCAAGAAGGCTGTGACCTCACCTACATTCTCGGTAATCACGACGGAATCCTCCCCTGGGCCGAGCGATGCGACGAGCTGACCGCCAAGAACCGCAACCTACACTGCTCACCGGACTACTATCGCCTCGGTGATGTACTCTTCACTCATGGCGACCTCCTCCTGCGGCCGTTCCCTCTCCGCTCACGACCTCTCGTCCCGCTCGTGCGATGTCGGAGTCGCTTCGAAGGGCAGCTCTACGGTTTCGCGTCAGAGTTCGGGATTCCGCGGCTCGTCAGCCTCGCTTACAACAAACAACGGTGCGCCCAAATCGTTAGCACGAGTCTGAAAGCGCTCGATGAGAATCTGTGGAGGGGAGTCCGGAGGCTCTGCATCGGTCACACGCATCGCCCGTTTTCGGATGCACACATTGGAGATCTCACGATTCACAACAGCGGCGCCGCGGTTCAGGGCATCCGCTTCGAGCCGATCATGTTGACCAATCACTCGGTCGCCGCGCGATCGCGTTGTAAGCGCAGCAGTACGAAGACTTTGCTGTAGAAAGAGTTGTAGGAACGAAATCGTCATGAACAGCATCGACTGTTATTCTTCGAAAGACCGCCACATGATGCTGTGGTCGCAGCGACTACGCGCGGAGATCCTGCACCCAGTCTTGGCTGCGCTCAAGCGTTGGCACGTCACAGCGGACGCCGTCACACTCACCGCGCTCGTCGCGGGGCTCGCATTCTGCCCGCTCCTCTTCGTCTGGCCACCTGCAGCGCTGGTTGCGCTAGCGCTGCACGTGGTTCTCGACGGACTGGACGGCGCACTCGCCCGCTTCCGTGGCACGGCGGGTCGGCGCGGTTCTTTTACCGACACGCTTTGCGACCAAATCGTCGTCGCCGCCTCGGCCACCGCCCTTGCCCTCTTCGGCCTGCTTCATCCCGCTGCCGCGACGCTCTACGTCTTTATCTATACCGTCGTGGTCATCTTCGCTATGGTCGGCAATGCTCTCGGCGTTCCGTATCGGTTCGTCGTTCGACCCAGATTTTTCGTCTACCTGGCGATTCCGTTCGAACTCTACCTCCTGCCGGGCACGCTTACGTGGGTCGTGGCGCTCTCATTGGTGCCGCTGACCTCTGCTATGGCTCGCGGCGCTTTCACGATCCGCCGCGCGCTGTAAGAGGTGCCACGTCTACCTCTGCATCGATTCCTTCGTGTGTCTTTCAACAAGGACTCAGGCCATGCAATCCCTCACGATCATCGTTCTGTCCATCGCGGCGACAGTCCTCTACGGGATCGTACTCGACCAGATTACGGTCAGAGTTTGCCTCGAGTATTTCACCGTCGGACATCCGCAGGTTTTCGAGACCCAGTCCCCGACGCTGTTGGCACTCGGCTGGGGAGTCATCGCGACCTGGTGGTTCGGCCTGATTCTCGGTGTCATCCTCGCTGCGTTCAACAAGGACTCAGGCCATGCAATCCCTCACGATCATCGTTCTGTCCATCGCGGCGACAGTCCTCTACGGGATCGTACTCGACCAGATTACGGTCAGAGTTTGCCTCGAGTATTTCACCGTCGGACATCCGCAGGTTTTCGAGACCCAGTCCCCGACGCTGTTGGCACTCGGCTGGGGAGTCATCGCGACCTGGTGGTTCGGCCTGATTCTCGGTGTCATCCTCGCTGCGACTGCTCGTGCCGGTAGACGTCCAAAGCTTTCCATACGATCGCTGTATCGAGGAATTACGCTTGTCTTCGTTGTCACGGCAACGTGCGCTCTTCTCGGAGGCCTGGTCGGCCTCGGACTTGCCAAGGCAGGCAAGGTCTTTCTCCTTGAACCGCTCGCATCCGCGGTTCCCCAAGCAAAGCACCCCTTGTTCCTGGCTGATTTGTGGGCACATTTGGCGAGTTATCTGACCGCGCTCGTCAGCGGAATGCTCCTCGCAGTTCACACTTGGAAGAGGCGCCGAAAGCTGCAGTCAGTGGTGCCAACCGGTCCAGAAACGAAATAACGGGTTTCCTGACCACGCAGAAGAGACACCGATGGCCCAAGCGCTCTGACGAAAATGCGACCACATAGGACAACGACACAGCTCGATCGTGTTGGCGCCAGCTTGCCGCGCTACACCAGCCCTGGAATCGGGCTCCCTGCCGTCAGTTGCCGCGTGATCTCCAGCGGCAGCCCCTGCTGGATGCGCAGCTCGCCGACGTTGAACTGGGTGTGCAGGATCGTCGCAATGAGATTCTCGATCGTGATGGGCGTTGACAACGGCTCGCCCGCATCGCGGGTCGACTGGCCGATGACCTGTCCCATCTTCAACCCGCCGCCGTAGAGAAATAGCGGCGCCAAACCGCCCCAATGGTCGCGGCCGCCGTTCCTGTTGATTCTGGGCGTGCGCCCCATCTCACCGCACGCGACGAGGAGAATCTTGTCGCGAAGGCCGCGCGCTTCAACGTCTTCGATGAACGCCGACACCGCGTGATCGAACGGAACACCCATGTAGCGCATGCCCTCTTCGACCGTCGCGTTGTTCACGTCCGCATGCATATCCCAAACGAAGTTCGTTGTCACCGTCACAAACCCGCATCCTGCCTCACAGAGGCGTCGAGCCAGAAGGAGAAGCTTGCCGAGCGTCTTCGCATTGTCGGCATAGTTCTTGTGGTTGTTCCATCGCTTGCTGATGCTTTCGGGCCGCACCAGCCGACTCGTGTCGTAGCGCTCCACAACGCGAGGATCCTCGCTAGAGAGGTCGAACACATCGCCGGCGCCCCCGAGAATCGTATCGAAGGCCTGCTCGCGAAAACGATCGATCCCCCGCGCCGCAGCGGTTCGTTCGAGCTCGCGTCGCATGCGGTCGAGCTTGCGCAGGAGGGTCCGGCGATCGCCAAAACGATCGCGCTCCAAATTGAGGCGCAGATCTTCCTGCAATTCGCCTCCCTTGCCCGGGACGAACGGCGCGAACCCGCTACCGAACGGACCCGTATCGCCGAAGTTACCAAACGTGAACGTGGCCGCCTGCGTGCTCGGATCAACTGCACGCGGGTAGAGAGCTACGTTGGTGGGAATTCCCGTGGCGCGATCGTTCGTGCCAACGACGCGGGAGTAAACGGTGCCGAGATTAGCACCGAAGGTGTTCCTGCCGACAATCGGCTTGATGTCGTGTCGGTTGTCGCCGGTTTGGAAGGAGCGCACGACCGAGAACTTGTCGGCCAACCGCGCGAGCTTCTCAAGCGTCGCGCCAAACGTGACCCCCGGGATCGCGGTCTTCACTTCTCCCGTGACGCTCTGCACGCCTTTGGGCGCGGTCATCTTGGGATCGAAGGTCTCCGTCTGCGGCGGACCGCCATGGAGAAAGAGGAAGATGACTGACTTGTCCCGCACCAGCTCGGACGACGATGCTGCCATTGCGCGCATCGCGAGTAACTGCTGCAGAGAGTAGCCGCCGAGAGCGAGACTACCGATGGTGAGGAAGTCGCGCCTTGAGCTCGTGCTATCGAAGATTCGGAGCATCTGAAAACCCGCGCTCGCTGACAAAAAAAAGCTGAACGAATGCTACCACTCATGCGGCGACCCGTTCAAGATCGCGCGGTCTGTGGAGGTCTTGCTCGACGAGCTGTGGCTCATGCGAGTGGTCAGCTACTCTACGGTACGAAGCGCAGCGAGTAGAGATCCGAGTCGTGAAGCACGAAACGAAGCCGCACGGCTTTGCCGCTCAGTTTGCTGAGGTCCGACTGATCCTGCCAGCGCACACGGTAATCGAGCGAGTCGCCAAACACGAGCTCACAGTCGTCGAGAGCGAATCCTGGAATCGGCCGCCCGTTCACACCTTGAACCTCAACTCGCAGCGACCCCGCCGCGGAGGTTGCGCAGTTGACGCTGAGGGACTTGCCCTCAAACACGAGCGGTTTCGTTAACAGCTCGCCGCCGCGAAGCGGCGCGTGAATCGACGCGAAACCATCGATCCGCAAGGTATAGCGCCGGAGTCGTGACATCCTACCGGTGAAATAGCTCTCGGTGGCGTAGAGTGACAGCTCACGCGGCGAGTCATCCTCGACTGAGTCCGTCTCGACGATATGCCACGCTATGTAGTTGTCCCCGTAGGCCCAGTTGTGCTGCGTCCGTAGCCCTGGCCGGAGGAAGGCGCGCTCGGCACGCCGAAACGTCCGGCCATCGCGGCTGCTCATGAGCAGTCCATCGGTCACCGCTGTGCCGTATCTCTTGCTCATCTTGCCGCGCTCGATGCGCTGATCAAGGGACGGCAACGCCCGGGTGGCGTCGAGCCAGCCTCGGTCGACATAGCGTGCCGGGAATCCAATCAGTATATGAGGCGCGCGGTAGTACGGTTTGATCTGGTTGGTGTACAGCTGCTCTTTTGGAGCGTTCGGATACTCGAGCCACTCGCGCTTTGTCCACTGGATGAAATCCGTCGACGTGGCCGTCATAATGTCTCGCCGCCCGTTGTCAAAATCTCGAATGTAGGCGCGATACCTTTCGATCGTCGGATCCCAGAAGGCGATGTTCTGCGTGTCGAAAGGGTGCCCCGTCATCACCGGCTGCGACGCGTTGTAGGCCGTCCAGCGAATACCGTCCGGCGACTTGAACGCGTAGAGTCCGGAAGGATTTCGCCCATAACCGACGGCTTTGTATTTTGCGTCCTTCGTGGCCCGTGGGTTGAGGTCCTTGAAGACGGAAAGATCGTGGCACTCCTTGCCGTTGATCGTTCCCAGCACAATGTTGTTCTCCTTCGAGCCGGCGAACTCGAAAAGACCCAATTTGGGCTTGGTCCATCGCACCCCGTCTTCGCTCTCGCAATAGCCAATCGTCAGGGGACCTTGCGGAATGTCACCGACGCCGATCTGCCAAGCATGGTAGTACATGCGATAGACGCCGCCGCGATAGTCCGGATCGTAAAACACGGTGTGGTAGTTGCCGCCATTGCCCTCCCATGGTTCGTCGTGCACTACCGCGATCTCGCGGCGCACCGGCTCGTGCAATCTGCGTCGTGCGTCGCCGGCAAGCGAAGCGATCAAAAGATCATCGAGAAATAGCTCCCGACGTGAACCGATCTCGATCGGACCCTCCGGTGCCGCCTGCCCGTACACAGAGCTGCTGAGGAGAACGAGACAGGCGATGAAGGTAACGTGCTGCTTCGTGAGGTGCACCATGGGCATTCTTCTCTCATTCCAAAGTCGAGATGCTACCGACGCCCGACAGTGTAGACCATACATCGCCTTAGTCCAAAATGGGATCGGCGCACGCGGCGTGCACACGGCGAGGCTGCGAGTTTTTCGAAACGTGCCGTCGAAACTCACGGTCACGGTTCACGGTCACCTCCAGAACGGCACACGGAGTGTGCCTGCCACGATAGACACCTACCGCCGCCAACTCGAGCTTCAAGGTAACAGGCACACGGCGCGCACAGCGCCGCAGGATTGCCTCGATCCATCTTTTCAGCTCGTCGTCCGTCCAGGCGCATGAGAGAAAGAGAGATCCTGAGTCATGAAAGAAGCGCAGCACTTCACTTTGCGCCCTAAGACTCTTGCATTGGGTCGGCGCTCGCGCTCAAGTGAACCATGCGGGCGAGTTTCTATGGACGCACCTTCGCCGCGTGTTCTGTTCCGACTACGACGGCAAGAACGAATCGGGAGTCTACACTCGTGACACCTAAGAAGCTGCCGATCCAGCGGCGCAGGGCGTTTGCACACGTGATCGTCGTTTTCGCCTGCGGCATGACTGGACTCGAGAGCTCTCCGACTCTCGAGATTCACTCGCGTTCTACCGTTTTCACCTATGCGAGGACTGATCCGTATGACCGCCAAAACCTCTACGGCTTCAACCACGCACCGAGCGTCGTCGCTCTGCCAAGTGGACGCCTCCTTGCGGCATGGTTCTCCGGCCCCTTCGAGGCATCGGTTCACCAAGTCATCTTGAGTTCCACATCCGACGACGGCGGCGAGACGTGGGCACCCGCGACCGTCCTGCACGATGCACCGCGACGCTCCGACTTCGATCCTGCCTTCATCGCCGACGGCAAGCGGACGTGGTTCTTCTACACGGTGGGTCGTTGGGACCGATACCCTTTCGTCGGTCCGGGCAAGGTCGAAAAAGAAGAAGTCGGAGTCGCCTCCTTCAAACTCTACGGACGATGGAGCGACAACAGCGGTAAGAACTGGTCGAATGCGCGCCGACTGCGCGACGAGGTCAGCTGGGGCTGCCGCTCCAACGGCATCCGCCTGTCGACCGGTGAGCTCGTCCTCCCGGTCTATCACTTCTCGACGACCGCTGCCGCCGTGCTGATTTCAAGCGATGGCGGCGCCAGCTGGGAACGCTTCGGGAACATCTTGCCGCCCGGAAAGATCGGTGCGCAGGAGCCGTCCGTGGCAGAGCTCGCGCGCGGGAAACTGCTGATGGTTGTGCGCACCCGCGACGGCTTTCTCTGGACCGCGCGCTCAACGGATGCCGGACGCTCCTGGTCAAAGGCGGAGAACACAGGCCTGACCGCAACATCCTCGTCACACAGCCTGAAGACCACAAGCGCCGGACATTTGCTCCTCACCCACAACCCGTGCAAGCCGCCGCATCGCACCCCTCTAACGATGCGAGTGTCGCTCGATGGGGGCCGCAGCTGGGGCACGCCCTTAAACCTGGCAGCCGTCGAGCCACCTAACGCTGGCGAATCGACCTGGCTGCGAAGCGTCTGCTACCCGTCAGTGACGCAGCTCGCAGACAGCACGCTCGTCGTCCTCTGGACGAGCCTTGAGATCTCCGCCACTAAGCAAGAAGGCGTCATTCAGGCAGCTCGTGTTATTCTCCGTTAGACGTACAAAATGTATGGTCAAGCCAACGGCGATCGTCTCGCCTCGGTGCGTCGGCGCCTATCTGTTCGCCGGCGTCATCGCCCTTCACCTATGGACAACGGCCGAGGCCTCGCCGCGTTGGACCGGCCAAGGCGCGTTTCGCATTCTCATCGAGGTGGAGCCTGTTGATCTTGGCACTCGGTCGCGGGATGAGTTACCGGCGGACGTGGAGGTGGACGTCGCAGCACTGCTTGGCGGAGGCAACGCTGCCGATCGCATCGTCAGCACCGCTCGCGCCGACATCACCTCTCTCCAGGTGATGCGCCTCGATGCGTCGAGCGGTGAGCCGCTGGAGTACGCCAACTACGACCACGCGCGGAGTGCTTTCGACCGCCCGTTTTGCTGGTACGATCGCGCCATCCCGTACAACTTTCCCGAGGTCTTCGCCCCCCTCAGCTATTCTGAAGGCAAGATCAAACGGACGATCAGCCCGCGTGCCGGCTACATGTACAATGCACTCGGCGAGTGGCGCGGCGGCCACCTCGCGTTCGTTCACACACAGGACGGTGGCGAGCCATCGCTCTACGCGGTCTACTTCGATGCGCTCGCAAAGGATGCTGTGCCGCGAGAGGCTCCCCCGCGCGGCTGGCTCGGCGACGGCCTCCCTCGTCGCGATCGTCTCGGCGATTCAACGACGGGATCGGACAACACTATCGTCGACTTGGACGATTGGAACGGCGATGGTCTCGTTGACGTCGTCTACGGCGAGCAGTACGGCCAGCTCTTTGTCATGCCGAACAGCGGTACGGCGACCGCGCCTTCGTTCGAGCACACGAAAATGCTCTTCGATGTTGCGGGTCAACCAATCGACCTCGGCATTCACGCCTCGGTGGCTGTCATCGATTGGGACCGCGACGGCGCTAAGGATCTACTCGTCGGCACGTACCAAAACCGCGTCGCGCTCTTGAAGAACGTCGGCTCAAATCGTGAGCGCCGCTTCACCTACGAGGGGTTCCTCAGGACAGCCGACGGAGAGTTTTTAGCGCTCCCCTTCCGTCCGGTCGCAGCGAAACCGGAGGGCGTTTTCAATCATGACTACTATCCGGTCATGTCCGCCGTCGACTGGAACAGCGATGGCAACACCGATCTGATCGCCGGCGGTTATGTCACTGGGCGCATCTACTTCTTCGAGGACACCTCCGACGGCGCGGGGCCTCTCGCTCTCACCTTGCGCGGACCGATCGAGTCGGACGGCGCTCCGATCAACGTCCGCGACTGGTGCGCCTCGCCATGCATCGCCGATTTCGACGACGACGGCGACCTCGACCTCATCAGCGGCTCCTACACGTGGCTCCCTGAAGAGAAAAAAGATCCCTCGTTCCTGCGTTACTACGAGAACCGCGGCACACGAGCAATGCCCGAGCTCGCTGAACGCCCGTTGCCTTACACCGGCCCGACGCGTACGTTTCGTCTGCCGGTACCGCGCGCAAGCGATTGGAACGGCGACGGCCTCCTCGATCTCGTGGTCAGCTCGGGTGGCAACATCTTCCTGTTCGAGAACGTCGGCACGCGTGGATCCCCACGCTTTCGCCTGCATGATGACGCTCTCCCCACCGCTTGGGGAAGCGCGCGGTTGAGCGGCCGGCAATTCTTCGATTGGAATGACGATGGTCTGCCCGATCTCATCTCCGGCTACAAGGTGCGACTGAACTCAGGCGCCGGCACGCCGTACCGCTTCGAGAAAACTGTCAACGTGCTACCGCCGGGTGTCCACATCGACCATCCCGTGGCGACGGGGGACGGCCACTTTTTTCCTTACCTGAGCGATCTCGATGTTGATGGACACCCTGACGTCCTCTTCGGTGATTGGCATGGCAACGTCTGGTTCCACCGCAACCTGAGCGACAATGGAACGTCTCGCTTCGACGTCGAGGGACGCCGCCTTGAGGTCGCTGGCGCCGGCCCCATCAAAGTCGGTCCGATCGATGGCGACACCGAGAACGACTTCGTCGCTTTGCAGGGAGCTCGTACGGTGCTTGCCACCGCCGATTTTGATCGCGACGGGCGGATCGATCTCGTCGTCGGCGACACGTACGGGAAGATACGGTACTTCCGCAACGTCGGTCCGGCGGCGGAGCCGCGCTTCGCTGCGCCGATTCTGGTTGGTGACATGGGATTCCGATTGCTCGTCGATGCCGCTGACTGGGATGGAGACGGTCGTGTCGACGTCATCGCCGGCACTGCGAGCCATCGCGTCAGCGTTTTTCTCAACGAAAGCACCGAAAAGGGTGCGGCGTTCAGCGAGGAGAAACCATTGAAGCTGCCGCCGATCAAAGAAACACGCGTGCTGGTCGTCGACTTGAACCGCGACGGCGACCAAGACCTTTTTGTCATGAGCACACAGGGCACGATTCTCGTCGAGCGCTCCTTCATCAGACATGGGTATGCTCGCGGTCGCATCCTAAAACTCGAGCGCAAACCACCGGAGTGAATCCCATGAGCGAGGCAGCGGACATCCTAGCAGCGCCCAGCAACGCGGTGACACGGCGGACTTCCTCTCCGTCTGCTCGGCGATGCCGCTCGTCGCCGCGAGCGGGTGCAAGAGCAGGCCTGCAGCACGGAACGAGTCAGGTTCAAGCGACGCGCCGAGCAACGGGTCGACCGCGATCGATTTCTCGCGCTCTTTTCTCTACTGCCGCCCGAGCGGAACAAAGATTCACGTGCGTCCACAGATCGAGTGCCATTGCGTCGCTCGCGACCGCGAGAGTGGGACGACCGACGAATACGTGCTTGGCGTTGTCGCCAAGACAGGACTCAAGCCGGACTCGAGTGATCGCGGCCAAGCACCGGGCTATGACTACTGGATTATCTTTTCCAAGGAACACATCTACACTCGTCGCACACACACTTCGTCCTACTTCAACAACCCGACGACATTGACGGTCGACGAGTTTGGCGCGAGCAGCTGGCACGTGGAGCGTTCACCTGCCACCCGACTCGCCTCGGGTGGCGACGTGCGCCGCGCGGTTGAGACATGGCGACCGCTTGTGGCGCGAACCGTGTTCACAGACAGCGAGAGAGCCGTCGACGTCACTGTCGAATACCCAGTGAAGTGGGTCGACTTCAACCTCGAGACCGACGAGTTTCGCGTCGAGACGGGCCCGGTGGTACTCTTGTGGCCGGAGAGTGTTCGCGTCGGCCGGCCGGCTGCGTTCGACGACTTCCGCTGGGCTCACCTCGACTACCATTCGCTGGAGCGCGTCCGCTGCTTACTCGATGTTCCCACTTCCATCCTCACCGGAGCGACGTTCTCACCACCGGCCGAGCACGGGCGCGGCGGGCGTGCAAGTCGCGCCCTGCTTGCCAAGGATGTCGAGCGCATCGAACGGCGCCTCTACGACTGGCCCAGCGCGCCCGTTCCTGCCCCGACGCTTCGTGCTCTTCTCAGCACCGACCACTACTCGATTGCGATCGAGCGCGAGGCGGCCACCGAAGTCTATGCGCTTTGAATTCGAGCCTCTTAGGCGTTCATGAGCAAAGCGAAGTAGGAGTTACATGCGCCAACACCGGGAGATCTGAATGAAACCAAAAGTGAATCTCGCTGCTGCATTCGTCGCGTTCGTTTTTGCTCTAATCATCGTCGCGCGTTGGAGCAGCGCTGTGCCAGCCGCCTCCGGAGGTGGCACGGCCACGGTGCACTTTCGTCTCGTTGATGCCTCGACGGGCAAGGCCACCACCGCCATGGTTTGCCTACGCAACCTCGACGACGGGACGGTACGCCTGCCTCCCGATGGCCGTCCCATGAAGCGCGTCGGCCTGACGAAAGAGTTCTACGATGGCGTCGGCTACAGCGGCAAGGACCCGAGTTGGATCGGCCCCGTGCGCAAAACCATGGGCAAAGGGAACAACGACGACCGCAGCTACGTCTACCAGTTGCGGCCGTCGATTCCGTATTGGCGCGAGCCGGTCATGTTTCAGACCGAGGCGTCCTTTCGTGTCGATCTGCCACCAGGGCGTTATCGCATTGCTGTGTCGCGAGGCATGGAGTACGTGCCCGTGTTCGATGACTTCACAGTCGCCGCCGGCAAGGACCAGGAACGCACAATCCCACTCCGGCGCTGGGTTCACATGGCCGCGCGAGGCTGGTACTCAGGCGACGTCCACGTCCATCACCCGACGCTGAAGGAGGTGCACAAGGAGTTCCTCCTTCACTACGCCGAGGCGGAAGACCTCAATGTCGTCAACGTCCTCGAGATGGGACACCACAAGGGAACAGACTTCAAACAGAGCGAATTCGGTGAAGCGTCACGCGTTCGCCGCGGCAACTATTGTCTCGTCTCGGGGCAAGAGGAACCGCGAAGCCGTTTCGGGCATATCATCGGTCTCAACCTCCAGGCGCTCGCCCGGGACCTGCCGACGTACGACTACTATGATCTCGCCTTCAAGCGCCTCCATGCACAAGAGGGAGCGCTCGTCGGGTTCGCGCACTTTTCTTGGAACGGCTGTGCGCTGCCGCGTGGTTTTCCATGGCTGGTGACCACCGAGGAGCTTGATTTCATCGAGCTCATGCAGTTCAACGCCTTGAACGCCGAAGACTACTACGACTACCTCAACCTCGGCTTTCGGCTGACCGCTGCGGCCGGCAGCGACACGCCGTGGGGCTCGACGATTGGCGAGGTACGGACGTACGTGTTCACCGGTGACGAGCTCGACCTTGACACCTGGTTCCGCAACCTCGGACGCGGCCACACGTTCGTCACTAACGGTCCGGCGCTCGAGTTCACCGTCAACGACGAACTGCCTGGCTCTGAAATCAAAGCCAGCTCCGGCGACGTGTTGACCATTCGTGCACGCGCCTGGGGGCACGAGAAAGTCGGTCAACCCGAGACGCTCGTTTTGATGAGCAACCAAGGCGCGCTGCGCGAGGTCAAACCGACCCTCGGCGGCGACGGGACCACCGAGGCGGGCGGGGCCCTCGAACTGAACGTGAGAGTCCCTGTCGAACGCAGCCACTGGTTCGCGGTGAGTGCACGATGCGCCAACGGCGCCATGGCGCACACGACGCCAGTCTACGTGGTCATCGACGATCAACCCACGTGGTGCCCTGTCAACGGCCCACGCATCATCGAGCGCAAGCTCGAGGAGATCGCAGCGATCAAAGAGGAGCTGGCGAGCAAGTCCGAGGAGGACCTCGGCATCACGGCGCGCATCGATGCTGGCAAACGCTATTACCACGAGCTCCGCAGTCGCATCGCGGAGGGGGCCAGCCGTTAAAGGGAAAATCCGTCCCCGAAAATCCTCCCAGGTTCACTGTTGGCGACGACGGCCGATTCTCTTGGTCCTGCGGAGATCTCGACGGTCGAGACTGCGCATTGCTGTCGAATCGCTGTCGAACTCCGACGTCTTGACTCGCCAAGGGGGTTTCTCATGCCGTTGTGAAAAGTCACGGGCGTAGATTCACCCCGCAGCTGATGGGGCGAAGCTGAAACGCTGTGCTCGAATCTGTAATCCGTCGTGGCCCCGCCTGCCGCTGTACGCCCTACGGCGGCATTGATGCACAGCGCGCCGCGAAGTGAACACGCATCCAGTACGTGCCGTAGGGGAAAAGCGCTTCGCGTAGACCCTCGCAGAACTCCCTCAGGGCGTCGCGGTACGCTCTGAGGAACCGCTTGTACTCCACGAGCGCATCGATTCGCCTCTGCTTGTCGCGGCACGCAAAGCGCGGGACGAGCTTTCGACGCGGCTCCGCATCACCAGGACGAGCCACGGGGCTCTGACGTCGCACAAACTTGGCGCCCGCGAACTTCTTGCCGCGCCGAGCCATGTCAGCACGCAATTCAGCTTCCCGCGCTTGGAGCTTTTCGTCGACGAGCAGCGCGAGCTCCCCCGCCGCACCCGGAGCTTACCTCACGCAAGCACTTCGTGGACGACGCGCCCATGCACGTCCGTCAGACGAAAGTCGCGGCCCGCGTAGCGGTAAGTGAGTCGCTCGTGATCGAGGCCAAGCGCGTGCAGGATCGTGGCGTGAAGGTCGTGCACGCTGGTTCGGTTCTCCACCGCTGCGAAACCAAACTCGTCGGTCGCGCCGTGCACCGTCCCGCCGCGGATTCCTCCGCCTGCGAGCCAAACAGTGAAGCCGTAATGATTGTGATCGCGCCCGAGCTTTGGCTTGCCGTCACCCTCCAGCTCGACCGTCGGCGTGCGGCCGAACTCGCCACCCCACAGAACGAGCGTTTCCTCGAACATGCCGCGCTGCTTCAGATCGGAGAGCAGGGCCGCGATCGGCTGGTCGATCTGAGCTGAGAGCTTTCGATGCGCCGACTCGATGTTGGTGTGGTTGTCCCACGGCTGGCTGGCACCGTGCCAGAGCTGTACGTAACGCACCCCACGCTCGAGCAGCCGCCTCGCGATCAGCGTCTGCCGCGCGTGCACCCCGGCGCCGTACATCTCTCGGATCGACTCTGGTTCGTCCGCAAGATCGAACGCTTCTCGCGCGTCGTGCTGCATGCGGAAGGCGAGTTCGTAGGACTCTATGCGCGCTTCGAGTCGTGCATCGATCCGACGCGCCTGATGTCGACGATTCCAACGCGCCAATAGGTCAAGCTGCCGTCGCTGATCCGCAGTCGCGATTTGCGGATGCTCGATATTCTCAATCAGCCGGCTGAGCTCCTCGTGCTTGGTGTCGACATAGGTACCTTGGAAGGCGCCCGGCAGAAACGCCGCCTGCCAGTTCTCGGAATCCTTGATCGGCAGGCCGTTTGGACACATGGCGATGAAACCAGGGAGGTTTTGGTTTTCCGCACCGAGTCCGTAGAGTAGCCATGCGCCCATGCTCGGTCGCGTCTGCACCGAGTCGCCACAGTTCATGAGCATGAGCGAGGGCTCGTGATTCGGCACCTGTGCGTACATCGAGCGAATCACCGCGATGTCGTCGATGTGCTGCGCTGTGTGCGCGAAGAGCTCGCTCACCTCGATTCCAGACTCGCCGTAGCGCCGGAATTCAAACGGCGACGGAAATGCGGCGCCCGTCCGCCGCTCTGTCGTCTTGGTCACCGTCAGCGGCTTGCCGGCGTATGTAGCCAGCAGCGGCTTGGGGTCGAATGTGTCGACATGTGAGGGTCCGCCATTGAGAAAAAACTGCACCACACGCTTAGCACGAGCCGGGAAGTGAGGCAGACGGGGAGCGAGTGGACCTGCACGCACGCCTTCCTTCTCCGTGGTTCGGCCGGAGGCGCGGACTTCGTCCGCCGCGAGACCGGCTAAGGCGAGAGACCCAATCCCGAGCGCTGACCGCGACAAGAGCTCACGGCGGCTGAGAGGTGCGAATGAATACGAAACCGTCATATCTCTTTCCTGTTCGAGGCGGCTCCTCAATCGATGAAGATGAACTCGTTCGTGCACAGTAGAAGATGCGCGAGCTGCTCCCAGCCGCTCAATGGCATCACCGTCTCCGCCTGAGCTTCGGCTGCAGAATTCGTTTCACGTGAATCCGCAGACGATGACGCGGGCGGTGGTAATGCTGACGACGCTTCGCCTGATCGCTGCTCGTGAGCAGGGGATGCAGCGCGCAAAAGCTGCTGAGACTCTGCGAGCTCGGTAGCCGTCGGCTCGCGCTGGTACACACGTCGAAATAACTCTCGCACGCCGGCTTCAGACGCCCCGGCCCGTTCACCGACTTTCGCCACTGCCCGCGCGCGATCGAGGACCAGCGGATGGTTCATGAAAAAGAGCGCCTGCTGCGGCACCGTCGTCTCTCGTCGCTGAGGAATGTGGAGGTCCGGGTTGGCAAAATCAAACGTGCGCAGTGGCGTCGGGAAAAACTGACGGTCGACCAAGCCGTAAATAGTCCGTCGATGCCGAAACGGCAGCTCGAAGAGATCGAAAGGTTTACCGCCCACCCGTGAGTCAAGGTCGCCCCCTACCGCCAGCATCGAATCTCGGAACTCCTCGAAGGTGAGCCGTCTCGGATTCATGCGCCAAAGCAGACGGTTGTCGGGATCTGAGGCCAGGGCGGTTCGACCGCGCGCGTCGTCCGGAGGATGCGAAGTCTGACGAAACGTCGACGACAAAACGATGAGGCGGTGAAGTTTCTTGAGACTCCAACCATCGGCAACAAACCGCGCCGCGAGCCAGTCGAGCAGCTCGGGATGCGAGGGCACGCCGGCTCGCACGCCGAAGTCGCTCGGCGTGGCGACAAGTCCGCGACCGAAGTGGTGCGCCCAAACACGGTTGACGATCACGCGCGCAGTCAAAGGATTCGTGGGTGAAGCGATGGCCTTAGCGAGTTCCAAGCGGCCACTGCCCCGCTCGAAGGGCCGGGGTTCCTCCGTGAGCAGGGGAAGAAACCTTCGCGCCACAGCCGCACCCGGACGCGTCGGATCGCCACGCCGAAATATTCGTGGCTGCGAGGCAATCGCCCGATCTTGAAGCACCGAAGCGAAACGCACCGGCGTCGCCGCCTCGAGAATCCAGCGGTCGACGTCCTTCTGCAACTTCCACAGCTTCTCGAGTCGTCGCGTGTCGAAGTAGTCTTCGGCGTTGACGATGGGTTCATTTGGCACCTCGCATGGTGCTCCTTCGCCGTAGAGCACGCGCCGCAGCGACTCGTCGTCCGGGTCGCTCAATCGTCGCGGCATTTCGGCCTTTTGGGCCTGGGCCACTTCGAGCGTTTCCTTCCAAGTCGCGTCCACACCTGAGAACAACTGCGTGTAACGCTCGACGACTTCATCAAAGCTCGCCGGAGAATCGCGGAACAGCTCTGCAACGCCGGGATGGACGTCGCCCCGCTTCGCCTCTCGAAGCTCGCGCGTCACGTCGACTGCTCGCTCCGCGAACGAGTCATTGCGAATGGAGGCGTACGCATGCCACGGCACAAAGATCGGATCTCCCTGGCGCTCAGCTCGAAGCAAGTATCGTTCCCAACGGCGCACAAAGGCCGGCAGGAGGTCATCTGGTAAGAAGATCTGATCGAATCCCTTGGCGGGAAACTCCTCGAGTCGCGTCTGCGCGTGGAGGTAGTCTCCGATGCGCTGACGCACGCGATCGGAAGACTCGACGCGACTCTTGTTCAGCTCGTCTTCTAGTTTCTGCTGACGGCTCGCCAGCTCGTCTTCGAAGGCACGGTCTTGCCCGACCGCGTCCGGCAATCTGACCACGCGCTCCGAACAGCTATCGAAGACGCCATAGAGCGAATAGTAATCGGCGGTCGCGATCGGGTCGTACTTGTGATCGTGACAGCGTGCACAGCTGACCGTTAGCCCCATGGTGCCGCGCGTGACGACGTCAATACGGTCGTCGATGATCTCGCGCGTCACTCCGAGGAATCGCCGCCCGAGCGTGAGGAACCCCATCGCGGCCAGGTCACCCTCCTTTCGCTCCTCCACCTGATCCGCGGCGAGCTGCAAGAGAAGGAAACGATCGTAGGGCATGTCGGCGTTGAGCGCCTGCACGACCCAATCGCGATACGTCCAGGCATGCAGCCAAAAACGCTCCTCGCGCGCATAGACGTAGCCTTTGGTGTCGGAGTACCGCGCCACATCGAGCCAATGCCGGGCCCACTGTTCACCGTAGTGCGGCGTTTGAAGGAGCCTCTCAACGAGCAGCGCGTAGGCGTTCGGTCTCGGATCATCGACGAACGCACGAACTTCCTCGGCGCCAGGCGGCAAACCGACGAGCGTGTAGTACAGCCGACGGATCAGCGCGCGGCGGTCCGCTGGCGGTGACGGCCCGAGTCCGCGGGCGTCGAGCTCGGCAAGGATGAACGCGTCGATTTCGGTACGCACTGCCCAGGTCGAATTCTTGAGCAGCGGAACCGGAGGGGCGTGAACGGGACGAAAAGCCCAGTGATCGGAAGCGCCGCTCTGATCGGGCGAGCGAGTTCGGCTTGCAGCTGGCCACACCGCTCCGATCCGTATCCAGTGTTCGAACGCCTGGATCTCACGCGCACTCAACTTGCCGTCCGGCGGCATCTTGAGCTCGCCCCGGTGGCGGATGGCCGCCAGGAGTCGACTCGCCGCAACATCGCTGGGCACGATCGCGGCGCCCCGTTCCCCGCCCTCGATCAGCGCCTGACGCGAGTCAACGCGAAGTCCGCTTTCCTGTTTCAGCGGTCCGTGACAACGGGTGCATTTCGCAACAAGGACCGGACGGACTTCACGCTCGAAAAAGTCGACTCCACTTGAATCGACTTCTGGGCTTCCAAGTAAACTGAGGGTGACGATCAATCCGAACACGCGAGACTCTCCTTGACCGCCTCTATTGTCAGGGATGGAAGAGATCGGATCAACGAGGTCGATGGTGCAGCCACGAATGGGCTAGCCGTCGTAGAGGAGCCCCGTGGTCGATTCAAGGGTTTTGACCAGAGCGGCTCGGTCTCTAAAGTACCTACCCTTCGGCTTTCGTTTGCCGACCAGCTCGATCGCCTGATCAGCGAAGTGCGGCGACGCAGGATCGTCGGACTGTCCGAGCTGCCCCGCAGTCCATGACGGCGGAGGTTTCGATATCACGACGATCTGAAGCGCGAACTGCCCGCTGACATCAGTCGCCTGCCGTCTTCCAGTTTGACCTCGAATCCAGAGGCTCGCGGAGCGCCGATGCGTCTCATCGTGCTGACGAGGCGGCATCGTCTACTCACGAGGTTCGATGATGTTCCCGATGATCGACATACCAGCGCTAAACCCCATCAACGGATGATCAGCTTTGTCGCGATCGGACGCCTGCATGACCACGAGAATCCTGCCGCCCTCGAGCGGGCACAGGACCGGGCTGTCGCTAGGCACCACGCTGCCCTGTGGCTGCACCGAAGAGAACGCAACGTCTCTCCTCCACGACCGACCATGGTCGTCACTCACGAAGAGCGTGCAAAAGGAGTACCGATCCTTTCGGCGAAACACCAAGCTGCCGTCGGTCAGACCTTCCGCGCCGACGGCCAAAAGGACGCGGCCGGACGGAAGCACGAGAAGATCGGGCATCTTGCCTTGGACCCCTGCGGACCTTGCCGGCCCCCAAGTCCTACCTTTGTCATCGGAGAAGTTCGTGCCGAACATCCGCCGCGGTGGTTCGCCACCGCCGCGGACAATCGACAGAAATGTTCCGTCGGCTGCCTCGATGATGTTCGTCTCGCTGCGCAGTCGATTCGATCCGAGGGACCGCCGCGGCCCCCAGGTGCGGCCGAAGTCACGCGACTCGACGTACCAGCCACGTCCGGGCATGATCAATCGACCGTCAGATACCTCGACCAAACGTCCAAACCGCCACCAGGGTCGATGCAGCTTGGGGTCCTCGAAACGCCATGAGTTGCCGCTGTCGTTCGAGCGCAAGAAACGTACTTCGCGCCGGTATCCTGGGAGCGTGACGTCATAGATCTTGTGAGGACTCTCTTCACCTGGTTCGACGCCCTTGCGTTTTGGGACGAGGCCGAACGTCACAGGTAGAAGAATCTCCCCATTACTCAGCGTCTGCATGCCGTTGGCGACTTGAATCGTCACGCGCGGATCGGGATCTTTCCAGAGCAGTCGAGGTTTCGACCACGTGAGAGCTCCGTCGCTCGAGACGACGAGCTTCAGCTCACCGCCCCAAGGAAACGGTTCCCACTCGGTACTCAACGCGACGAGAAGATCACCGTTCGGCGCGCGAGTCAAAGCCGGCATGCAAGCGGGTTCGTCAGCGATACGAAATTCACGGACGACTCGATACTCTTCTGCAGCGACAGGAGAGCAGAGTATCGCTAAGCCCACCGCGACAGCGGACACCATTCTCACGTTCAAAACGTTCCTCGACCTCGCGAGCTCGGATGGGGCGACGCGCGCTCGATGTCGAAATCGCGCCCCACGCCCCGCTCGTTGGATCGACCACGATACGGCGGCAACGCCGCCGTCTCAAGCGGACATCAAGGCTGCGGACGACCGAGGATCATGCTCGCGACGCGCAAGTCTCTTGGTCGCAGGTGAGCGTATCTTCGGACGCTTGTGGAGCGCAGTCAGGGAACGGAGGAAGGAGCGGCGGCGAGTCTCGAAAGACCAACAACAGGACCCGCATTGCATCGGCTAAATTCACTCCACCATCGGCATTCGAATCAGCTGCCGCCTCACAGCAGAGCGGACCCGAACCGACGAAAAGTGCCCTCAGTAGGCCGACGCCGTCCGTGACGTTGAGACGGCCGTCACAATTGACATCGCCGCGGATGAAGAGGACCCCAGGTTTGGATCCCTCCAGCGCCTGCCCAATCACCTCGATCTCTGCGAGGGCGGGAAGAGAGAGAGCCCCTTCCAACGCGCCGCTGACGTTCTGCGGGTCGATCGTGACTTCAAGCCGCGTGAAGGGTCGCCGCGTCGGGAGCGCCACCGTCGTTCCTTCCGGCTGAATCTCCCGTGCGATTTCCAAGGTGTCCACGATCTCGTCGTCCAGATACGTCGCAAGGTCGACGGCGTGAACGGTGATGTTCGTTCTCGGTTGCGGTGAGACACCATGAAGTACCACTTCACGCGCGGCGATCGGGATCGACCACTGCAGGTCAATTCGAGCATCCTCGTCGAACGACGGTCCCGCGACCCAGTTGGAGTTCGGCTCGGTGCTCCGGTCGACCAGGTTGCGCGCAACGTCCACACGCAACCGCCCATCAGCGTCGATTCTGGCTCGCGAAGTGTTCGCCTCGACGAGCGCGCTAGGAGCGACGTTGGTTTGCGCTGGGTCAGCGGACACAGGAAGGAGTGTGTGACCTGCGTGACAGCCCACGCAACTGGCGCGCGCCCCACGCACGCCAAAGTTGTGACCACCGACGTGAAAAATCTGCCCGTCTGCACCGCGCGCAACCGTGCCATCCGGACGCCGAATCAGCTCGAAGAGAGGAACCCCCGCCGGCAGCTCGATCTCAACCCTACCGTTCGCACCGATCTTCTGACTCGCGATGAGGATCGGTTCGTCGACTCCAAGCGCACTCGTACCCTGTGGGTTCAGAAAGAAGTCGATGAAGAGTTGCTTGCCGATTGGGAGACCGTTGGGGAGCGGCTGGTCGACTGGGGGATTGTTGAAGATATTCTCGCTCGAAAAAGTAAAAGCCCCTCCATGGTGAAACGCTTCGTGGAGATTACGAGGAACAAAGTCATCCATACGGTGCGTGTTCTGATCCGCCAGCACGGGAGGAACTGAACGCGCCACGAGAGGAACCGCATCGAGCTCGGCGTGTCTCGAACCGAAGAGCTTCACAGGGTCGGCTCGCTCAAGGCTCTGCACGTAAACGTCGTAATTGACGACGACGCCTGACGGCGTTCCGGTGACGAGAATCCGCCCATCAGGTAGCGGCGCGGCGCTCGCGTAGAGAAAGTGCGGTGCGGTCCCGTCGAGAGAGAAAGTCTGCGGTCCTCCCAGCGCGTCAGGTGCCACAGAGCCGCGATGAACGAGGCGCAGGCCGAAGTTGCCGGGCCGACCGAGAAACGGCGTCGTTGGCAAAAAGACTCCCAGGGCATCCCCGCTCGGCAAAAAGGCGGGGCGGTAAGCCTGCGTCGCTTGGCGGTCCAACCCCGTGCCCGAGAACATCTGCAGACCGTTACCGTCAGGGCGGATGCTGGCGAGAAACCAATGGTTCAGACCTGGAAAGTCCTCCTCCTCAATGCCGTCAAGGATGGGGGCCGGCGTTTGCGTGTCGCGATTCACCTCGTCGGCTCGGCCAGGGGGCGTGTACCCGGGGAATCTTGGTTCTTCACCATCTTCAGCATCATCTTCACCATCGTCAGCATGTTCACCAGCGTCAGCACCTTCCCGAGTGAGCCGGCCGGGCGAACGCCACCAGCGCGAATAGACGATCTTCCCGGTCGTTGGGTCGACCGCGGGAGTCTCACCTCCGAAACGTTCCGAGGTGATCCGGTGGAGGTCCGACCCATCGGCGTTGACAACGTAGAGGTTGGTTGTCCGCAAGCGATTGTCTGGTGCGATTCCCGGATAGCGCGTCGACACAAAACAGATGCGACCGTCGGGAAGATAACACGGGTCCACATCGTCATAGCCGCGAAGCGCCGCCGCCGCTTCCCCAAACCTGTCGAGATTGATTTGGCGGCTGCTGGTCGTGACCCGACGCAATCCCGAGCCGTCGGTCCCGACCTCATAGATCCGCCAAGCAGCGTCGGCAGGCGAGAATCCGGCGAAGACAATACGCGTCCCATCGTAGGAGACATCGGGATCCGACACATCAGAAGGGGTGTCGTCCGGCGCGTCGGGGGACGCCACATCGACCAGCGTCTGGAGATCGCCGTTCGCCGCTCTCACAAGCAGCCTCCCATAAAGCGAGCGCTCCACAACTCCCGTTCGTCGAGCTCCGATCGGGCTGAGCTGCTCAAACTGCCGGGACACGAACGCTATCGAGAATTCGCCTCCTTCGACCTTCCCCCAACCAAGAACTGTGAGCGCCACCGACGTCAGAAGCAGTCCAGACCATCGCAATGAGAATGCCATGACGGTGCCTCCTAATCAGGCTCTGTGGATCCGTCGGCGTCATTTGCTGAAACCCCATCCTGCGTCGAGACCGCACGAAGAGTTCCGCGACGCACGCCGACGCGGCTCAAACATCCTGCCTACCTTCGGCGGGAACTGAAGAGATCCTCCGGCTTCCGCAACCGGACCGACAACCTGAAGCGCCCCCTGTCGCACAGGCTGCGAGTTCGTCAAGACCCACCAAGACGGCCCACCGTTAGGGCCCTCTCATGGCGGTCCATTCCCTTGAGGAGGTCGATTGTATGGCACGAACTTTGACGAACGAAGCTCTAACTACACGCTACCCGGCTTTCCCTATGGGGGGGCGTTCTTCCCCCGGTGCGGGCGCGGCCCCAACGAAGCCGCTGGCCAGGCTAAAACATACAGACCACCGCGGAAATCGACGCAAGCGACTGGGTCTTGGCTACCTCGATCGGCACCCAGCGCCAGGACGCGCTCTACGTGGATTTTTCCTCGCGCTTCGAAGACAATACCGGCGGACGTGGTGGTGTTGGCCATGTCAAAGAGTGGATAGGTCATACCAGCATCTCATGAAAACCCGATCGCTCCGACTGCAGATCGCCGCGGGCCTCCTATTTTCGCTCGTTGCCGGGAGAGGGACGCTCGACGCGCAGCGCGTTGAGCCAGAGGGCATTCGCGGCGCCCGGCGTCCGCACGCCGAACTCCCCCTGGGCCGCACCGATCACGCCGCCGCGGTCGTCGACGAGTATTTTGAATCGTACTGGCAGAGTCGCGGCGTTTCACCCGCCTCGGTCGTCGACGACGCCACGTACCTGCGTCGCGTCAGCCTGGCTCTTCATGGTGCACCGGCGCCCCCTGACGATGTCGTTCGCTTTGAGAAGGACGAGAGCCCGACAAAAAGGGCTGCGATCGTCGACTCACTCCTCACCCACAGTCGCTATGCGGACTACTGGGGCTTTCGGCTGCGCAGCTGGATCACCGAGATGCGCCAGATGCTTGGCCAAAGCACCAATCTCGCCACGCTCTACTTCTACACGCGCGAGGCGATGGCGCTGAACCACAGCTGGTCGCGCATCGCGACAGACCTTCTTGCCAGGGATGGAGAGGTCACCTACCGCGGCTACTCGAACTTCTCGCTTTACTTCGACTGCGAGCCGAACGAAGTCGCTGAGGCTGCCTCGCGCCTGTTCCTTGGCGTCAACCTCTCCTGCGCCCAGTGCCACGATCACCCGCATGTCGAGGAGCTCAGCCAGGAGTCCTACTGGGGCTTTGCGGCCTATTTCGCGAAAATCTACATCGGTTTCGGCAAACCTACCTACGAAAAGCGTTTCCCGGAACTGCCGCGCAATCCCGCCGGCATCAGCACGCTCCCGGGAGGTGATTGGAGTGTCGATGGGATTTGGGGCGACGACCGCGGCATCCTCGAGGACGCGAAGCGTGAAGTGAAGTTTCCGGATCCCGCGAATCCGCGCACGATGAAGCCGAGACCTTTAGGCGGCGACGACGTCGACAACGCCGACGCCCAGGAGCTGTCGCGCCGCGAACAGCTGGCGGCGTGGCTGACGCGGGATGAGAATCCGTACTTCGCTCGCGCCGCCGTCAATCGGTTTTGGACCGAGCTCACCGGCTTCGGATTCGTTGACGCCGTCGATGGCTTTACGCCGCAGGGTGCGGTTCGCCACCCAAAACTGCTCGATGAGCTCGCTCGGCAGTTCAACGCAAACCAGCACGACATCAAGTGGCTTCTGCGGACGATTCTTTTGAGCCGCGTGTTTCAGCAGAGCGAAAGTAGCGACTCGAACGTGCGGGAGACTTGGATCGGGTGGGTCCGGCGACCGCTCAACTCGGACCAGTGGCACGATTCAGTGCTTCGTGTGACGGGAGAAGACGCGCGGATCTATGAGATCGCCGACCACATCGCGGAGCTCTTGGACACAGAGCACGCGCAGCGCATCCTTGTCCACGCCGACCCGTCGCTGTTGAAGAAAGAGAAGGTGCAAGCTGCGGAAAACGCTCGAGAAGACACGAAGCTCTCGGAGTTACGCGCGCAGTATGACGAGATCGGCAAACGCCTGCGGCGAATCAGGGAATCGCTGCGGATTGAACGGAGTCCGACCAACGAAGCTCTGCTTTGGATGAATGGTGAGCTCGTTGCGGCGTCCCTGCGCCATGGTTTAGCGCCAGGCGAAATCGCGAAGTTAGCGACGGCACGGAAACGCCTCGACCGCGTCTATCTGTCGACACTCGGGCGTCTGCCGACGAACGCAGAGCGAAGCAAACTCATTGGGGCGGTGGAGGAACCGAGCGCAGAACGAGCCGCGGACGTCATGTGGGCTTTGCTGCAATCGACGGAGTTTCTGACCTATTGAGCGTTGAGCTGAGAACATGACGAAAGACTGCATTCCCGATCCCCACGCGCTGCATCGCTCGCCCCTCACGCTGGTGACGCGCCGAGGTGCGATTAAAGCCTCCATGGGAACCGCGCTCGGCGCTCTCCTTGGGCCAACGCTGCCGAGCGCGTTCGCCGGCACGGACCGATCTGAAGTAGGACGTGCGGGGCGCAAGTCGGTGATCCTTCTCTGGCTGGAGGGTGGCCCCTGCCAGCAGGATTCGTTCGATCCGAAAACCTCGACCGATGATCGATTCGGCTACATCTTTCGCCCGATGCCGACGACCTCCCCTGAGGTGCAGCTGTCGTCGTGCTTACCGCGTCTTGCCCGTCAGGGACATGAGCTCTGCATCGTTCGGTCGATGATCAGCCCCGAGAACGAACACAGCCAGGCGCAGTACTTCATGCAAACCGGGTGGCGCATCACGGGAACGCTCAAGGCTCCCGCAATCGGCTCGATCGTTGCACGTGAACTGGGGACAGAATCCGAAATCGGGCTCCCGGCTTTCGTTTCGATCGGGACTCCTGGATTCCCCGCCGGGTACTTTGGTCCGGCCTATCGTCCCACGGTTGTCTGGGATCCCAATGCTCCTCCAGAAAACTTAGGTCTGCCACAAGGTGTCTCCCCGGAGACTTTCGGGCGTCGCCTGCAGCTACTGCAGAGCGTCGAAGAGGGACGCCCGCCCAGCACTCTCGGTGGGCGATTCCACAGCGGGCGCGATGCGGCGCTGCGGCTCATGCGATCGGAGCATCTTTCAGCGTTCGACCTCTCACGCGAACCTCAGAACGTTCTCGACGCATACGGCAAATCGAAATTCGAACGAGGATGCCTTCTCGCCCGCAGGCTCGTTGAGTCGGGCGTACGATTCGTCCAGGTGCGGCACGGGGAGCACGGTGGATACGACACGCACGTGAAGCACTACCCCGCGCACGAACACCTGCTGCGGGAGTTCGACGGTGCGATGGCACAGCTCCTCGACGACCTGAAGGTCCGCGGGTTGCTCGACAGCACCGTCGTTATCGCTGCCGGCGAATTCGGCCGCACACCCACGGTCAACGGCCAGAAGGGGCGAGATCATTGGTTGAAGGGCTGGAGTCTCGCGGTCGCCGGCGGCGGCTTCCGCGGCGGCTTTGTCTATGGGAAAACCGAGGAGAGTGGGATGGATGTGGCCATGGACCCAGTGACGGTACCCGACTTCATGGCCACCCTGTGCCACGCCATCGGCATCGACCCCGAGAAGGAATACCACGACGATCTCGGTCGCCCGAACAAGCTCGTCGACGATGGCAACGTGATTCGGGAGCTACTGTCATAGCTAGCGCTCACTTTTCTTCGGTCGCAGCCGCAGCCACTCGACCGAAATGATCTTGGTAGACCGAATCGATTTGGAATCCGTCGACGCCGAGCTGCATCAATCTCTCGATGTCACGGCGTGCCGATTCGCGGTGGTTAGCTGTGTCGTAGCGAAACGTGTTGATCGCCGGGACGACAAGCGCACCGGAGCGTTGCAACTTGTTGATCAGTCCATCGGGCAGGTCGCGCGGGAGCCCAAACCAAAACGAATCCGCGAGCGCAACGGACTCGCCATCTTCGACTCGTTCGACAGCATCGCTCAGCACGCGGAGCAGGGCGACACTCTTGAGGCCCTCGCGAATCACCGCGTCGCCGTTGATGCACATGGTCGCGCCCACCAGACCGTGCTCGCGAATCGAGCTGGCGATGTGTTCGAAAAACGTGTCGCTGCCGCGAGTTTTGACGTCAAGCATGACTCCGAGCGCGAGGCGCTTGCACAGACCAAGGGCTTCGTCGAGATCGCAAATGGTTTCATCGACATGAAGATACTTGGTCTTTCGCAGTTCTTCGGCAGAGAGCTCACCGACTCGCTGGTCGAGGCCGCAGGCCTTCTGAAGCGTACGATCATGAAACACAACCGGCACACCGTCGGCTGACTCTTGGATGTCGAGCTCCACCAAGTCATAACCATGCCGCGCGGCAGAACGGATGGCCGCCAGCGAACATTCCGGTGAACGAGCTGTGACGACGCCGCCTCGATGCGCGATGAGCAGTGGTCGTCGAGCTCGCACAGCGGTGGCGTCTGAGAGATCGATCAACGATCGACTCGAGTCGCCCTGCACCTCGGGCTTGGTGCAGCAGAGGACCGCTGATGCACAGAACAGGATGAGTACGTGAAGGCAACGTTTCATGCCAAGCCGAGAGCACACCACAGCGGCTACGCCCGAGATCGCGGTTCAGCGCAGCGGCGTCCAGACGTTCGTGGTGGACGGGTCCAAAAACAATAAGGTCCCGGACGGTAGAGCTGTCGCCAGGCCATTGTTGAAACCGAACGACCGGACGCCATCTTGCCCCGGTGTGACGGGATTGGCAAACACCCAAAACCTATAGCGAGTCGCTACGAGGCGTAGGCGATACCCTTGGCGAAAGACGAAGATGTCTTCTGTGGCGAAGGTTTCATCGAGCCATCCATCATCCACCAAGTCTTCCCAGTCTATTCCGTACCCTCCGTTTCTCAGCCGATATCCTTCCTGCGCCGACACCACGGCTTTGATCGCACCGATCGCCGCCGACTCGTTCGCTGACATACGCGCCGTAGAGATGATCGGGATCGCAACAGCCGCGACGATGGCGATGATCGCTACCACGATCATGAGCTCAATCAAGGTGAAAGCGGCTGCCCTCTGGCCGCTGTAGCTCGTCATTGCGTCTCGCCCTCTTGATGCGTGATGGCACGTCGGTTTCATAGAGAAACTTACGATGCGAACCGTGACGCCATCAAAGAGGACCGCCACAGGCAGGCGTCTCGAGCGGCATCAGATTCGGCCCGACCAAGCTCGATGTTCGACTCGGAGACGCCTGTGCACGTTCCGATCACAAGAGCTCATCATTGGATTATCTGTATTCGCAGAATGGGCTACAAGCCGAGCGAGACAGAGAGATTGGCTACGCTGGTCACCTCGTGCCCTAGACTAATGTGCGTGGGCGTGGGCGTGGGCGAGGGCGAGGGCGAGGGCGAGGGCGTGGGCGTGGGCGTGGGCGTGGGCGTGGGCGTGGGCGTGGGCGCACCCACACTCTGAGTCTGAGTCTACTTCTGACCCCGTTTCTGATTCTGTCTCTGATTCTGACTCCGCCGCTGTGTCTGACTCCGTTTCTGATTCTGCATCTGTCTCCGCATCTGACTCTGTCTCTGATTCTGTCCCTGGCTCCGCCGCTGTGTCTGACTCCGCTTCTGACTCAGCCTCCTCCTCACCCCGACGGTCTGCCAACGCCAGAATTGCGCGGTTCGTTCGACGGATTCACGTAACCTCTGTTCTCAAGATCGCGCGTCCGAGTATCATCGTCGGCCGTGGAATTGGAATCGCCGCCGAACCAACGCCCAGGTCATCCCCATGAAACACTGTGTTCACCGTCTTCGTCTGACTCTGCTCAGCCCTCTCCTCGTCACGTTGGCGACGACCTCGACCGAGACCGCTGAGCGTTCCGCCGTCGACATCGGATCGCGCCGAGAGTTATTTACCGATGACTTCATCATCGACTCGCTGCGGGGAGCGGAACTCCGGCTCCATCACCCAACGCCGCGCGAGATCGTCATCACGTACGACGAGCCGCACGAGGGCAACACGAGCTACTACGTCAGAGTGTTCAGAGATGGCGACAAATTTCGCATGTATTACCGTGGCTCGAACTATGATTGGAAGCGCCGGAAATCGGAGAACCAAGTTGTCTGCTACGCAGAGAGCGTGGACGCAAAGCACTGGACGCGCCCGAAGCTCGGACTCGTGGAGTCTCAAGGCTCGAAGCAAAACAACATCATCTGGGACGGTGTGGGCGATCACGACTTCGCCCCATTCAAGGATGAGAATCCCGCGTGCAAGCCGGACGAACGCTACAAAGCCCTTGGCGGTGTTCCGGTGGCCTCTATCCGTTCGCCTCGGCGGACGGCATTCACTGGCGTCTGCTCAGTGAGACACCCGTGATCACCGACGGTAAGTTCGACTCCCAGAACCTCGCTTTCTGGGACACCGTCCGCGGTCGCTACGTTGACTTCCACCGCGACTTCGTCGACAAGGTGCGTGCCATCCGAACCTGTACTTCCGATGATTTTCTCAACTGGAGCCCAACGCAGCTCATCGACCTCGGCGATGCGGAGCCGCAGCATCTCTACACCAATGCGACGATCGCGTACGAGCGCGCGCCACACATCTTCTTAAGCTTCCCGAAGCGTTTCGTTCCCAGTCGCGAGGCAGCCTATCAACCGCGTCCAGATCATGACTTCTCCGGCGTCAGCGACGGTGTCTTGATGGCGAGTCGCGACGGCGTCAAATGGAAGCGCTGGGACGAGGCGTTCCTGCGCCCGGGCGAGAACGATCATCGCTGGTGGCAGCGCAACAACCACATCGCCTGGGGAATCTTGACGACACCGAGCGATCTCCCTGGGACGCGACCAGAGCTGTCGCTTTACTCCATCGAGAATTACTACGTTGGCCCCTGTCGCCTCCGTCGCTTTACGCTGCGCCTCGACGGGTTCGTATCGGTGAAGGCACCGTACAAAGGCGGCGAGCTCATCACTGTACCGATCAACTTTAAAGGCAGCGAGCTCGAGATCAACTACGCAACGTCGGCTGCAGGAAGCGTGCGCTGCGCTCTCCTGGACACACGCGGCGCGGAGCTGCCCGGCTTCACGCTCGAAGAGTGTGACGAGATCTACGGCGACGAGCTCGCTCGTGTCGTGCGCTGGAGACAGGGCACCGATGTCGGCCAGCTCGTCGGGAAGCCCGTGCGTCTCAAGGTGGCTCTAAGAGACGCGGATCTTTACTCGTTTCGGTTCAAGTAACGTATCTCTAACTTGGGCCGACGACGGAAGTGGCGAACGATGAAGGACTCACCCCGAACTGCAGAGACAACTTGGCCAGCGACCATGAAAGCTCTAAGCATCGCGTTCTATCTGTTGATCGCCTCGTGGCCGCGCAGCGCTCTTGACGCGGCGCCTCCGAACATCGTTCTCATCGTCGCCGATGACTTGGGCTACGGGGACGTCGGCTGTTATGGCAGCAGAATCAACTCGACACCTCACATCGATCGTCTCGCTGCACACGGTCTAAGATTCACGGATTTCCATTCAGCAGGACCGATGTGCACGCCGACGCGAGCAGCGATGTTAACCGGGAGATATCAGCAGCGATTTGGACGTAGGTTCGATGGCCCGCTCTCCGGCAGAAGGAATCGAAACCAAGGCTTGCCGTTAGAGGCAGTGACGATCGCGGAAGTATTGAAGAAAAAAGGCTACGCGACAGGCTGCTTCGGCAAGTGGCATCTTGGGTACGTTCCGCCTTGGCTACCACCAAGCCAAGGGTTCGACGAATTTCGCGGCCTGGGATCAGGGGATGGAGATCATCACACCCGTGTTGACCGCTGGGGTCGTAAAGACTGGTGGCACGACAATGCCATTGCGCACGAAGAGGGCTACACCGCCGAGTTACTGACGAAGCATACGATCGACTTTATCACTCGTCATCGAAGCGAGCCATTCTTTGCGTACGTGCCACATTTAGCCATCCACTTTCCGTGGCAAGGACCGGAGGACCCTCCGCATCGTGTTGCCGGGAAAAGCTACGAAAACGACAAGTGGGGCATCGTCCCTGATCCGGCAAACGTCACACCGCACGTAAAAGCGATGGTGGAGTCAGTCGACAAGAGCGTCGGAGAGATCGTCGCGGCGCTCGAGCGGTTCCAACTCGAGAGAAGGACTCTCGTCATCTTCACCTCAGACAATGGCGGCTACCTGACGTACGGTTCGCGATTCAAAAACATCTCCAGCAACGGAGTCCTGCGAGGCCAAAAAGGATCGCTCTACGAAGGCGGCCACCGCGTCCCAGCGGTCGCCTACTGGCCAGGCACCATCACTCCAGCTATCACTGATGCTGTCGCCAACTCGATCGACTTGTTACCAACGTTCGCGTCGCTCGCCGACGCCTCGACGGACGGCTTGCCACTCGACGGCATCGATCTGTCACGCCTACTGAAGGACGGCACGCCGATTCCGGAGCGCACGCTGTTCTGGCGCGCCGGCTCAGGTCGGGCCGTGCGCAGTGGCCCGTGGAAACTGCACGCAACGAAGAAACAGACTGAGCTATTCAACCTTGAGTCCGACCTCAGAGAGCAAAACGATCTATCCGAAGAGCAACCTGAATTGAAGCGGAAGCTTCTGGAGGCTTGGGCGCACTGGGAAGCCGACGTCGACCGAAGTGCGAGAGACTTCGGCCGCCCTGACGGCTCACCGGAACAGAGTGCTGCCATGCTGCATCTCCAGAAGACGATCGATCAAGCCGCCCCCTACTCGGTCTTGCAGCTCGATCGATCGCAAACAGTCACGCTCTCAACGCCTTTGGTCATCGACAAGCCGCTGACGGTGCAAGGTCTGAACGCGCGCCTTCCGGACGGTTTGGGCAAGACACCGCTGGTTGTTGTCCGCGTCGCTGGTGTCGCGATGACGGATTTCACACTCCGAGGCAATGCCGATACGGTCCCGCAAAGCGAGCGCGCTCCTCTCCTCTCGATCGCCGCCGGCGAATTTAGAGTGGAGCGCGGCCGTTTCGTCAACAGCGCCAAAGATGGCGTCGAGATCGTTCCACTCGAAGGCAGTGGCGACATCGTCGGCGGCGTTGTCCGGGACGTTGTCGGCGATGGCGTCATACGTGACGTGGTGTCTATTTCCGGAGGCGAGTTCGGGGCTCAGGTGAAGAACGTTTTGGTTGAAAACGTGCGTGGCTACAACAGCCGCAGCCGCGGTGTGGTCGAGGTCAGCGACGGCACCGACAACATCACCGTCCGAAAAGTCTTCGCTGAATCAAGCGTCTACGCTATCGACGTCCAGGATCATGGGAAACCAGCACAGACCAACCGCAACGTCGTGATTGAAGACGTCTATGCCCGCGATTGCCGGCATGCGATCAGAACTGCCAACAGACCACAAGGGCACAAGGGGTTATCCATGCGAAACATTACTGCCGAGCGCTGCGTCGAACCGATCCGGATTTCGAACACTGCGGGGGTCTACCTCTCGAACGTGCGCATCGTTGACCACCAGGCCAGGCAGGAGAGACCTCGCGCACCGATCTCGTTTCGGGATTGTGACGGCGTCTCGGTGCGCGACGTCACCGTCCAGAACTCTTCACATAGCGGCGCTGCACTCCTCATCGAGGACTGCGATCAGACGCTCGTCGACGGCTTCACGCTGAAAGGCCAGAGCGCGACGTTAGCCAATGCCGTCCTCTATCGCGTCACTGTCGCAAAGACATTCTCCGGACTTCGCATCCGAAATGTCGCCGCGCTGCGCTGCCGCCAAGCGGGTATCAGGCTTGAAGTTCGCCACAGCGATGAAGAGAACGCACTCAACCCCTTCGGCACGCTGACAGACTACATCGTCGCAGGAAACGTCGCCCGAGTGGAAGATAACATCAAAGGCGAGCGCGGACTCGTGGAAAACAACGTTCCAGTCGGTGCTGAACGTGCGCGGTGAGCGGCGTTCGGCTAACGCCGCCACGGTTCCGCGCGGTCGCCTTCGTGTCAGGTATCCGATTACTTCTTCGCCCTTCGCTCCTCCAGGCCAAAGATCCGCGCCGCGTTCCCCCAAAGGATCTTCCGCTTGTCGGCGTAGCTGATCGCGGCGTGATCGATGCGCGCACGCTGCATCGGCGCGAAGTAGAGCGGCGTATCCGTGCCGAAGAGAATCTGGCCGGCGCCGATCTCCTTGACGGCCCACTCGATGAGCCCCGGGAGGATGCTCTTCGCGCTCGAAGTGTCGACGTAAAGGTTGCCGCGTTTGCTGTCTTGAATGGCGCGCACTTGGTGCGCCGGGTCATCGTCATGACCGTTGCCGAGATGCGCGAGGATCACCGTCATGTCAGGGTGATCGTCGGCGAGCTTGACGTAGTCGCCCGGCTCGCTGTTTTGGCAGCCACTGTGAAACAAGAGCACCTTGGCGTGGTCGGCGGCGAACTTGAAGAGTTCCGCGCCGTACTTGGTGATCGGGTAGTCGTGCTCCTCCGGGTGCATCTTGATGCCAACGCAGTGCGGCGAACGCAGCATGAGCTTGGCCTGCTCGTACGTCTTCGGCTTCAGAGGGTCAACGACGACCCACTGCAGCATACCGTCAGTCTTCGGCACGGTGCGAAACGCGTCGTCGTTCCCGCCGACGGGGTCTGCCCCGCGGCGCGGCAGAAGTGCCTGCAAGGGCGAAGCGATCGTCCAGTGAACACCCGCCTGGAGCCCCCGTTCCACCACCGCAGCGGCGCTCGCCGACATGAATTCCTTGATCAGTCCGGTCGCCTCGGTGCGGTTGTAATTGCCGTAGTGCCCGTGGACATCGATCGCGGCGATCCGATCGACCGAGTCGCTCGGCGAACGGGACGGTTCGGCCAACGCGTCGGTCGTCGTGGTCAGCCCATGCGCCGCAGAGCCAGCCATGCCGGCGGCGGCAGAAAGGAATAACTGTCGACGGGTGAAAGACTCGGACATGCTTCCGTGCCTTGAGTGGTGCTGACTGTGTGGTGTTGACCGAGGGTGTTGATAGCGCCTTCAGTCTACACGAGTTGCCGCCGTGCAGTAAGCAATCGTCCGCGATGCAGTAGCCTAGACTCGCTCGGATCCTCCCGGGACGTGCATCACGAAGGTTGCGCCGTGACACAACGATCTTTCGGACTCTCTCACTGGCCCTCACGCGCGCCCTCGACCGCCCGAGCTACGGACAGTCCATCGACGCCACACATCCCAGCTCATCGTCGGCCACTAAGGAACTCGGCCCGCAATCGGGGAACGGCTCGGTCGGTGGAGGAGTGTCTTCCAGAAACAGAAAATTGAGGAGCCAGATTGCGTCGGAAATATCAACGTCGGCGTCGCCGTTCGTGTCGGTCGCGGCGACACAACTCGGCTCCGGAAGGTTCCCGAAGCGCCAATCGAGAATGCACACGGCGTCCGACACGTCGACTTCGCCGTCGTCGTTGCACTCGCCGCGAAGGAAGTTCAATTCACACTCATCGGGCACACCGTTTTCGTTGAGATCCGCAGATACGTCACTCTCGATGTCACACTCGTCTGGAATTTCGTTCAAGTTGCAGTCCTGGCTCGTCCCGTCCCGGATGTCCGTGCGATCACTGATCTCGTTTGTATTGCAGTCCAGAGGCTCACGGCTTTCCATCAACGTGACCGTGTCGCTAAACTCATCGACCAGCCCCAGGTCGAGGTCGCCGTCGTTGTCGAAGTCGAGCATGAGAGTGCACGAAGCTGAACGCGCCGCAGGGATTTCCTCGAACAACGTAAACACTCCATTCCCGTCGTTCGTAAAGATCGACCACCGGCCAGGTGCAGTTGATGCGCCCACCATCCAGTCCAGGTCTCCGTCACCATCGAGATCACCTAGGTCTGTTGACGTCGGATCGAATCTCGAAATCGGGTAGTCCACGGCGGTCTGCAGAGTACCGTCGCCGTTACCTAGCAAGATGGCTGCGCCGCCGACGGCAGCGTTGCTGTTGTTAATGTTGCACAGCGCGACGTCTTCGTGGGTATCACCGTTCAAATCTCCGCAGACGAGCATCCAGACTCGGCCGATCGTCAGGTGCACGTCAGGAAGCGCGGTGAAAGTGCCGTCGCCGTTGCCAAGGTTGATCACGATCTCCCCGGATGTGCCGCCACCGGAGCGGTTCCCAACGACCAAGTCGAGGATTCCGTCGTCATTCATGTCGCTAGCTGCGAGAGCCCACTCGCGACGGGTACCGCCAGCTTCGAAGAAAACGGGATCGGCGAAGACGCCAGCTCCGTCGTTCTCCAGATACGCCAAGTGGCTTTCCGTGTCGCTCGTCGAAACGATGTCGATGTCCCCGTCTCCGTCGGCGTCAAGAACTGCGACTCCTCTTGGAGTTCCACCCACGTCCACCACTTGCTGCGGCTGAAAAGTCCCATCACCGTTACCGAGCAAAATCGACACAGTGTCGTGAGCGCTGTTGGCGACGCAGGCATCTACGTGGCCATCATGGTTGAAGTCGGCTGGCTCGTTGGGACTGGCGCCCGCGCCCACCGGAGTCGTCGGCTCGAGAAACGGCTCGAAGCTCCCCGAGCCGTCAGCAGTGTTCAAAAAGACGCGCACATCCGCCGAGTCCTCGTGGACCATGGAGAGGTCGAGCCAGCCGTCGCGGTTCAAGTCAGATGCAAAACCTCCGTACGTCCTAGTCTGCGTCGTCGTGCGCGTCGAAAGGACGTCGGTGCGATGAAATTCCATCGCGGCGGCAGCAGCTCGAGTCCAGAACTGATACGAGTAGCCGGCCTGGCGCAAGAACGATCCGTCGGTGGCCTGCAGGTCATGCGAGAGAATGACCATGACGGTCTCACCAGCTGAAAACGGCCGATCCGGCACCAGCGCGACCATCTGATCGTCGTTAGAAAACGTGTAGGTACCGGAGACGGTCCCACTCCAGCGACCGAACGCCCAAAAGCTTTCTGGTACAACCGTCGCCCGAGAAAGTGGCCGGTCGAACTCGATGGTGATCGTCGAGTTGACGGGCGCACTGAGGCTGTGACGCGCTGGTGTCACCGAAACGACGCTCAAGTTCTGTGCTCGAAGCCGATCGTTGACGGTGAATAGGAAGATGACCCCGAGAAGAAAGGATGCAAAGAATGGTTTCAGCACAAAGTCCTCGAATCACCGCCTTAGCGGTCTCTCTCATCCCTGCAAACGCGTCCGAAGTCAGGGAACGAAGGCGACCCGTCGGTGCGTCCGCAATTCTCCGATCGTAAAGCGCTCGACAGGTAGCGCCTTGAGTTCGTTGACGTCAGCCCCATCCGTTCTACCCGCACGCCCCCTGAAGTGAAACCAGCGAATCCGGCGGTTCTTCGTGCCTCGAACGAGTCGCGCCGACATCCAGCGTGGTAAGGAGAACAGGCCATAGATACGCGTCGACAAGTTCTCCTTCCAAGTGTGCGGCCCAAGGAAAGCGAACGGCGCCAAGGAAAGGCTGTGTAGTTTCGCCTCGGTGGGCGTTTGCGTGGGCGTTTGCGTGGGCGTCGGCGGCCCGTCTCTTCTGCATCTGCCTCCGCCTCAAACCCGCCGCACTAAACAACGCACAGCGGGCCCGAGGCCCTCGCCTCAGTGCGTCAGCTTCCAGAGCATCGCCTGCAGCGCATCGATGTCCGCGAGCACCGCAGAGGTGTGCGATGCATCGATGTAGCCCCAAGCTTCGGCAACACGAAGCGCCGTGCGCACCTCTTCAGCGCTGCCCGAAGCGATGCGCCAAAGATGTCCGCGGTCACGACCCTGACGCCGATTGCCCTCGCCAAGGTTGAGTGCCACGGACGAACCAGCGTCGCGCAGCTGAGCCGCGAGCTTCGAGTCGTGACGACGAACGCTCGAGACAAGAGGACGCAGCTGACGGACGATGCAAAAAGAGTGATCCAGAGCAAGAAAGCTCATGTGTGACTCCGGTCAACGGCCAGTGAACTGTCGCCGACGCACGACGCGGCGGCGTTTCACTGCCACCAACCGCAGCAGAGACGGGGTCAAGGGCGCGAAGCGCCGAGCGCAGCGAGGGCACCCTTGAGGCCGGCTCTGCTGCGGTTAAGATCGACACAGCCGCCGCCGCACGCCACTCAAGCAACACATCTTCTCCGGCTCCGACTCGATCGTGAGCGTGGGCGTGGGCGGCCCGTCTCTTCTGCCTCTGCCTCTGCCTCTGTCTCTGCCTCCGCCTCTGCCTCTGTCTCTGCCTCCGCCTCTGCCTCTGTCTCTGCCTCCGCCTCTGCCTCTGTCTCTGCCTCCGCCTCTGCCTCCGCCTCCGTCCAACGCTGCGTTTGCAAAAGCGCCCTGCGTCGTTACAACACCTCCATGCCCCACGTCGCCTTCGTACCGTTCACCGGTCTGCGCATCTGCTCTGACGAGCTGCGCGAACTCGGCTTGACGCTGCCCGGACTCAAGCCGCGAGTGGCTGCATTGGAAGAACTTCCTGCCCTCGGTCTGCTGACATTGGCGGGTATGACTCCCGAGCCATGGCAGTGCAGCTATCACGATGGCTCGCAGGACACCGAAAAGCTTCTCGACACAGTCCTTTCCCAGCAGCCCGACCTCCTCGCGGTCTCGGCCCTCACCGCCTCCGTCAACGATGCTTACGCCTTCTGCCGTCAGGTGCGCGAGCGTGGAGTTCGCACAGTCATCGGTGGTCTGCACGCGACGACCTGCTCCGCCGAAGCTCAGCTCTCGGTCGACGCGGTCGCCGTCGGCGACGGCGAATCGGTTTGGCAGGAGGTCTTGTCAGACGCCGCCGCTGGCGAACTCAAAACGCTCTATCGAGCCGACGCCGCGTTCGATCTGTCCCGCGCGCCCATGCCTCGGTTCGATCTCTTGGGAGTCCGAAAGCCGGCGCGCTGGACACTCCAAACCGAGCGCGGCTGCACCATGGCGTGCGACTTTTGCGGCGCGAGTCGCCTGCTCGGGCCGCTGCGGGAGAAACCCCTGGAGCGAATTCAGGCCGAAGTCGATGCCCTCTGCGAGATGTCTCCGAAACCATGGATCGAACTGGCGGATGACAGCACGTTCGTCGGGCCCAGGGACCCCGAACCGCTTTTGGAAGTGCTCGGGGCGGCAGAGACGCGCTACTTCACTGAAGCCGACTGGCGGATCGGCGAGCGCCCGGAATTGCTCAGAAGCTTGGCCGCCTCTGGCTGTGTGCAACTGCTCGTCGGCATCGAATCGCTCGTCTTCCGCTATCCTGGTATGGGCGCCAAGCAGGCGGAGATGGAGCGCGTGCTCGACGCCGTTCGAGCCATTCAGGAGGCCGGCGTCGCAGTCAATGGCTGCTTCATCGCCGGCGCGGAAGGAGAAACGGACGCGTCCTTGCACGCGCTCACCGAATTCATTCTGGGCAGCCCGTTCGCGGAGGTTCAGGTGACCGTACAGACACCGTTTCCTGGAACCGCCTTATATCATCGTTTGAAGAAGCGCGGTCGCTTGCTCCCCTACCGCGGTTGGTCGCACTATACGCTCCTTGATGTGACGTACACTCCGGACAACATGAGCGTTGAGCAGCTGGAATCCGGATTCCGTCGAGTTCTGGCAGTTGTTCACGGCCCGGCGGCCACAGAGCGCCGAAATCGCATTCGGCGAGAGGTCTGGAAACGCAATCCTCGGCTATCTAAGTCTTGAAGGGGATCACGCTGTGAATCTACAGTCACTCAGAGAGTTCCTCGCCGGACGCCCGCATGCCATCGAGCAGGTTGCCAGTTGTCGGAGCGCCCTCTGGTTGGGGCTCGCTTTCGTCATCTCAGCCGGGCTGGCCCGCGAGTACGACGGCGAGGACCTACTGGCTGAACCGTGGCATCTTTTGATCCCGCTCGGTGCATCGATCGTTTCATCGCTGCTTCTGTTCGCCGTGCTCCGACTCGTTCTGCGCCGCGAGGGGACGTCTCCTGACTACAGAACCTTCCTCGCTTGTTTCTGGATGACCGCGCCGCTGGCATGGCTCTACGCCATCCCCATCGAGCGCTTCCTATCGCCAGTGGGCGCGGTGCGCTTCAATCTGATGCTTCTTGCTCTTGTGGCGCTTTGGAGAGTGCTGCTCATCACCCGAGTGTCGGGCGTCTTATTCCGCGTCTCGTTCTTGAAGAGTCTCTTTCCCGTGATGCTCTTCTCCGATGTCCTAGTGCTGATCATTCTCTACTTAACACCTCTGCCGGTCTTCAGCATCATGGGAGGCATACGGCTTAGCGAAAGCGAAGCAGCCATTCAAGGAACGTCGCTCATCACGGGACTCATAGGTGTCGCCTCCTTGCCGATTTGGCTCTGCGGGACTATTCGGTCTGCGATCGCGAAACGTCAAACCGTCCCGGTTGAAGTCGACTCGCAATCTCGTGTGCCGCAGCGACGAGTCTCTGGCGCCCTGTGGCTGACTGCTGCTGGGCTTGTACTGCTCGGTGCCGCCCTCCTGCCGATCACACAGCCGGAACAGCAAAACCGATCGAAAGCGGAACGACTGCTGGAGTCCGGACATGTCGCTGAAGCAGTGGCTTTCATGTCGTCCAGGGAACGCGCCGAGTTCCCTCCACACTGGGATCCACCACCGCGTTTTGGCTATGGCCAAACACAGCCTCGAGCGTGGAAGGTGATCGAATCGATCCAGCAATCGAATACGACTGCCACTTGGGTCCGAGACCTCTTCGTCCAGAAGCTCATCGATCGCGAAAGGATCACCCTGGGCGAGCTGAGCGACGACGAACTGAGTCGCTACGTCGAGACGATTCGCCAACTCAAGGAAGCACCGACGTTAGCTCGACATCACCGATATCAGATCGAGAGAGAATTCTCGACGTACGACCCGGTCAAAGGCGAGACGATCGACGCGAACCCGTCGGAATCCCGTCGCGCCGCATTGCAGGTGCTGCAACAGATGGACGTCGAGGTCGATCAGAGTCCATGGGAGAGATAGCCTTTTGTGGACCCGGAGAATCTCTCGACTGCCGCGGCGGAGAATTGCTCGACGCGAAATGGCCAAACTCGAGCTCACGCCGACCTAAAGATCACCAGCGCCACAACGTGCGCTGGAAGGATGCGTTAGGGACTGGCGTCAGCAAGAAGTCGTCGCTCGCTGTTCCGGGTTCAATCTTCGCCTGCAGAGTGGTGAGCCACTGCGCGTTCTCGAAACGAATCACACCTGGGTCCGTGTCGGCGCCGATCGCCCACTGGACGTAGAGGCCGGGTGTGACCGCGAAATTTGACCTGGCCACTTCTTCGTGCTCTTCGTGCTCTTCGTGCTCTTCGTGCTCTTCGTGCTCTTCGTGCTCTTCGTGCTCTTCGTGCTCTTCGTGCTCTTCGTGCTCTTCGTGCTCTTCGTGCTCTTCGTGCTCTTCGTGCTCTTCGTGCTCTTCGTGCTCTTCGTGCTCTTCGTCATGCCACGGTGGCGGGAGCCGCGGCAAGCGGCCGGCGAACTGTGTCTCCAGTGGCGCCGACGTCACTCGCTGGGAGGATCCAACGTACAGCTGCACGTTGACCGCATGATCCAGCGTCGCCGTGAGAGCGTAGGGATAAACCGGCACGTCCGTGTCGAACAGAATCGCGAGAGGCTGGAGCCAACCTCTCTCCGAGAGATCCTCGCGATTCTTAGGCTGATCGACGACGATGCGCGCGGCGACAAAACTCCAACCGCGCTCGATGTAGGCGCGGAAGACGCTCTCGTCCTCCGAGGCGAACGTGAAGCCATGCTCGTCGAACCACGACTTGAGAGCGGAAGGGTCGGATGCCTTGAGAATCTTGGTGTCGTAGACACCGACACGCGCCTCCGCCACAATTTCGACACCTCTAGCCGCTGGACGGCTCAGCGATGGCATAGCCTCCCACCCGAGCACCAAAAACAGGACACTAAGGCCCCACGCGATCGCTTTGCGCTTGAGGCAAAACGCGACGACCGCGCCCAAGCCAACCACCACGAACGCAACGACCCGGCCCACGCGCAAGGCATCAGGAAGCGAAAACATAGCCAAGTAGTAGAAAATCTCGTCAGCGTCATCAGCATCGAGATGTCCCACAGCCTGCACGTTGGGAACAGGCACAACCCAGGCGAAGTCGTCCGCTGGTCCCTCAACCAGTGGCTGGACAAGAAGAAACTCCTTGCCGCTGTCGTGCAAGATCAACGCCCGCTGATATGGCTCGCCGGGTCTCGGATCCTCGGGACGGACGAAGTACTTACCGTCGGCATACGCAGAGGAGTTAGCGACCAACAGACAGATCGCCAACCCGAAAGCGGGACTCTGAACAAAGCACCTGGTCTGTCTCGTTCTCATAGAGGATCTCCACTGAGGATCATGTCTTCACGAATCCTGGGTGGTCGTAGAGTACCGACTCCCGAACTTCACCGAAGCACGGCGTATGGCAGCCGAAGCGCGCGTCCACACAGCCGAATGATCACGGCCACCGGCACATCTAGTATAGTCCTGCGCCGGACAATCCTCTGGTGTTGGCAGACACAAAACGCGACGATAGGAGAAAGACCAACGCGAAGATCCCGAGCCATCAACCCAATCGATATGCACCGTTTCTTTTTTTTTCTTCAGCGACCACCGCTCCGCCACCTCGCCCGCAGCGGTTTTGTCTCAACCTGTTTGCTGGTGACGCTCGCGTCAGTCGTTTTCGCGGACCATTGGGCGTTCGTCGCGCCTCGACCACACGCACCGCCGGTAGTGCACGATCAAGCGTGGCCACGCGGATCTCTTGATCATTTCGTCCTGGCGCGCTTGGAAGCGGCGGGACAAACACCCTCGCCGCCCGCCGACCGGCGCACACTCCTGCGTCGCGTTTCGTTGGATCTCACAGGCTTGCCGCCGACGCCCGAGGAGATCGACTTTTTTTTGGCCGACGGTAGCGCTGACGCCTACGAAAAGGTAGTCGATCGATTGATCGCCTCGCCGCGGTTTGGCGAGCGCATGGCTCTCGATTGGCTCGACGCCGCGCGGTACGCCGACACGTTCGGATACCACGAGGACTACCACCGCGACATGTGGCCGTGGCGGGAATGGGTCATCGACGCCATCAATGCGGGCATGCCGTTTGATCAATTCACGATCGAACAGCTCGCGGGCGATCTACTCCCCGGCGCCACTACGCAACAGCGCGTTGCCACGGGCTTCAACCGTCTTCACGGAGTCACGAGCTCGGGAATTCCGGCGGAGTACCGCGTCGAGTACGATCTCGATCGCGTCAACACGACGGCGACCGTCTGGCTCGGTCTGACGATCGGCTGCGCGCAGTGTCACGATCACAAATATGATCCGATCTCGCAGCGAGAGTTCTACGAATTCTACGCCTTCTTCAACAACGTCGACGATCCCGCAATCATGGGGAGTCTTTCGGGGAATCTCGAACCACTCATATCGTTCGTCGCCCCGGAAGACCAACAGCAACTCGCGGCGTATTCCGACGAGATCATCGAGCTCGAGAGTCGCTTGAAGCGACGCGCGGCGGAAACCGAAGACGCGTTTGAGCGCTGGGAAGTCGATCTCCGCTCGCGCCCTCTCTCCGATCCATGCCCGGCGGCGCCGAAGTCTGGTCTTGCGCTTTATCTTCCGCTCGATGGGACCAGCGGACACGCAGTCTCAATTCTCCGCGGCGGCGAACAACAAGGCGGTGGCGATCGAAATGACCGCGCTCGCAACGACGAATCCCAAGAAGGTCTCGTCCGTACTCCAGACGCCGAGACCAAACCCGAGTGGACCACCGGCAAGCTAAGCGGTGCACTCGAGCTTGACGGTCAGAGCTCCGTCGACCTCGGCGACGCGATCCTGCTCGACGGCACCGCGCCGTTCTCGTTCGCCGCATGGTACAACTCGGACAGCGGCGGACCGCTGATCTCACGGATGGATCCGTCCACCTTGCGCCGCGGCTGGGACGTGGCGCTTTCGGGTGGCAAGGTTGTCGTTCGACTCGTCCACAGGTGGCCGGAGAACGCGATCAGACTGACGACGACTGCAAAGATCGACGGTGGCGGGTGGCATCACGTGACCGTCACTTACGACGGGGCACAGAAAGCAGAAGGCATCAAGGTCTACATTGACGCGACGCTCCAAGAGACGAGTGCGTCACACGATCAACTGACGCGGTCTGTCGCGACCGCTGCTACCCGACCGCTCCTCGTCGGCGGCCAAGAGCGCGGTGGTGGATTCACCGGCAAGCTCGATGACGTGCGACTCTACTCGCGACGTTTGTCGCCGCACGAGGTGAAGGCGCTCGCGCAGCCGCTGGTGGACTTGCTCGCAACGAATGTCAACGAACGCACGAAGCGTGAGTACGAAGCGCTGCGGAGTTATTACCTCAGCCACCATGACGCCGCTTACCGCGATCTCGTGAAGACCCTCGACGAAGTGCGCGAGCGAACGAGTACGTTTCGCAGGCGAACGATGCGTACTGTCATGGTCATGAAGGAGATGGAGACTCCACGCCAGACGTTCGTTCTCGACCGCGGCCAGTATGACCAACCACTCGAAGAAGTCGAGCGCCGCCCACCTTCCGTGCTACCGCCGTTGCCGACCGGTGCGGCAGCGAATCGTTTGGGGCTGGCGCAGTGGCTCGTGCACCCGGATCACCCTCTGACGAGCCGGGTCATCGTCAACCGTTACTGGCAGATGTTTTTTGGCGTCGGCATCGTCGCGACTCCGGATGACTTCGGTATCCAAGGCGAGAGGCCGTCGCATCCGCTTCTCCTCGATTGGTTGGCGTCTGAATTCATCGATAACGGATGGGACGTTAAGCGACTCGTCAAGACCATCGTCATGTCATCGACTTATCGCCAATCCTCGCGCACCACCAGCCAGGGTTGGAACGCCGATCCGGACAACCGCCAGCTCGCCCGCGGACCGCGTTTCCGCTTACCGGCGGAGACAATTCGAGATCAGGCTCTGGCGATCAGCGGCCTCCTGGTCGAGCGTTTGGGCGGGCCGAGTGTCCGCCCCTACCAGCCGGCAGATCTCTGGTTCGAGTCGGCGACACGCGCCTACCGGCAAGATCGCGGCGACAACCTGTACCGCCGCAGCCTCTACACGTACTGGAAGCGATCCGTTCCGCCTCCGAACATGGTCATCTTCGATGCACCGAATCGCGAGACCTGCACCGTGCGGCGCCAGCGAACCAACACGCCGCTCATGGCGCTCGTGCTCATGAACGACCCGACGTACATCGAAGCGTCTCGTGCACTCGCGGTGCGCATGATTACACGAGGCGGTGAAACTCCCGAGGCGCGAGCGGCGCTTGGATTCGCCCTGGCGACCTCGCGCCCCGCCCGCCCACACGAGCTCGCCGTGCTCGTTGACGTGTACCAGCAGCAGCGCCGCCTCTATGCGCAGGATGTCCAAGCCGCACGCGACCTCCTCGCGGTCGGCGAGTGGAAGAGCTCAGTGGAGCTCGAGTCGGCCGAGTACGCTGCATGGACGACGGTCGCGAACATGCTTCTGAACCTCGACGAAACCATCACCAAGGAGTGAGTGTGCATCCGCTCGAGCAGCAGACGATGTTTCTCACGCGCCGCCATCTTCTCGGGCGCACCGCCGGTGGGTTAGGTGCTGCGGCTTTGGCTTCGCTCCTAAGGCGAGACGCGGTCGCTGCGCCGCGGGAGACCAAAGGCGGTGCCTCGCAGAGTCTGCCACACTTCGCGCCGCGGGCAAAACGGGTGATCTACTTGTTTCAATCGGGCGGCCCCTCCCACTTGGAGTTGCTCGACTACAAACCACAGCTGCGTCAGCGACACAAGTCCGAGTTGCCCGACTCCGTCCGCCGCGGCCAGCGACTCACTTTGATGACGGCAAGCCAGAAGAGTTTCCCCTGTGTCGCGCCCGCGTTTCAGTTCAAGCGCTGCGGTGCGTCAGGGCTGTGGCTGAGCGAACTCTTGCCGCATTTGGGAAGAGTCGCAGACGAGTTAGCGATCGTGAACTCGGTCCACACCGAGGCGATCAACCACGATCCTGCCCTGACCTTCATGAACACCGGCTCGCAGCAGCTCGGCAAACCGAGTTTGGGAGCGTGGCTCAGCTACGGTCTCGGCACGGACAACGAAGATCTGCCCGCATACGTAGTGTTGATTTCGCGCGGCCGCGCGGGAATCAATCAACCGGTTTTCGCTCGCCTGTGGGGAAGCGGGTTTCTGCCGACGCGCCACCAAGGCGTTCGCTTCCGCAGCGGCAAGGATCCCGTTCTCTACCTTTCGAATCCTCCCGGCATTGAGCGGCAGGCGCGGCGCCGCCTGCTCGACGGGCAGCAAGCGCTGAACCGCATCAAAGCCGCGGAGTCTGGAGATCCAGAGATTCACACTCGTATCGCGCAATACGAATTAGCGTTTCGCATGCAGGTTTCGGTACCCGAGCTTCTCGATCTTTCACAAGAGAGCGAGCGCACGTTTGAAATGTACGGACCGGACGCACGCCAACCAGGTACGTTCGCCGCGAACTGCCTCATCGCGCGACGTATGGCCGAGCGCGGTGTTCGGTGCATCCAGCTCTTCCACCGCGGCTGGGACCAACACGGAGGTTTACCGCGAGGCATCCGGCGTCAGTGCCAGGACGTCGACCAACCGTCGGCCGCGCTCCTCCAAGATCTCAAGGCGCGCGGGCTCCTCGACGAGACTCTGGTCGTTTGGGGTGGAGAGTTCGGTCGCACCGTGTACTGCCAGGGGGCGCTGAGGGATGACAGCTACGGCCGAGATCACCACGGGCGATGTTTCAGCGTGTGGCTCGCAGGCGGGGGCATCCGCGGCGGATCCGAATACGGCGCCACAGATGACTACGGATATAACGTCGTCGAAGACCCTGTACACGTAAACGACCTCAACGCGACGATCCTCCACTCGCTCGGCATCGACCACAAGCGGTTCACGTACCCGTTCCAAGGCCTTGACCAACGACTGACGGGAGTCGAGGACGCGCGGGCGGTGACCGAGCTTTTCACATAGCACGGTCTGGGGCGGACGTTGGCAGCGGCGGCCCCCGCTCGTGGTCGCTCCCTGCTCGTCTTGATGGCCAGCCCCATTTCAACAGGTGACAGGCTGCGGCAGCGGTGAAATTGGTGTGCCCGTAGCCGCGAAACGGCGCCCTCTATTCGTTGGCGCCGGAGCCCACTTATGCAGAAAGTTCACCCCAGAGCTGCAAGAAGCCGCCCACGCAGCGCTCGTCGTGGCCGCACTCGGAGAACGTAGCGAACTCGCCCACAAAATATGAATCTCCTCTCTGTCAACGTCGATCCTCGTCGGCCCGGATGGAAAGGTCGTCGCACGCGAGCTTGGAACTCTAGGAGGTCCGCGTGCTGCACCGTCGTTAAAAGAATTGTTGAAGACGGAGTAGCCTCGTGACTCCACATCCGACTCCCTCTGTTTTCTGCAGAAGGCCGGCATGCAGCAAAGCGCTTCCCGTGGTGGCACCTACGGCAGAATAATTCGGTATCACTAGATAACTCCAGCGGCTACCTTCGAAGCGTCGTCAAGTGGTCTGACCTGAAGGCTACCGACTCAGAAAGAGGTGAAGGATGTCCGCACTGTTCTCACGTCTGTTTTCAAGAGTGCTTTCACGAGCGTTGATCGTGTCGCTTTTACTTGGTGTCGCGTTCCTATCTCTTCTTTGCGTTGCAGAGGCTCGCCCGGTGCGTTGGTGGACGCCGGCCGAGCTGTGTGAACGGTCGGATGTGGTCGTTCTCGCATCACCGACGTCGGTCCGAAGGACCAAGCGCAGAGGACAGATTCAACTGCCAGGAAATGCGCCACTCCCCGTGGTGACCTACGAGGCAACGCTCTCCGTCAAGCACGCGATCAAGGGCGAAGAACTCAAGCAAATCGAGTTTCACTATTCTGCTTTGGACACCAAACGCGTCAAAGCTGTAGCGAACGGTCCATCGAGATTGCACCTGACAAAAGGATCGGTGTACGTTCTCTACTTGCGCAAGAAAAAGGGCAGCAGTGTCTTCGAAAACGCACTGGAAGGGAAGTTCGATGATGGCCAAGCCGCCGTCCTGGTCGCTCCGCCGCCGGGGCGTTGATTCTGCTGCGCCTCGTGAGCCTCCTATCCGATCCACGCCCGATCTTTTAGGGCCTCTCTTATGTCGACAGACAAGCCGGCCACACGATCGAAGAGCGGTCTAGGCCGACGAGAATTCTTGGCAACCATGACGGCCGCCGGAGTCGCTGCGGCGAGCCCGGCGGCTTCCTCTTCGCGTCCAACTGGCGCGGTGCGATCACCGTCGTCGTGGAAACTCGACGTCACCATCTACGACCGTCCCGGCTGGAGCTCGACGAGTTTCGGGCTTCCGGTGCTCAAACGTAAGAGCGGCGAGCTCGTCGTCGGCTTCCAGGCGCAGCGTGAAGACGCGATGACCGACGACTTTTATTCGGCGCATGCTGAATGGATCTTCCTTTCCTCGAAGAATTCCGGCAAGTCGTGGGAGCGTGTCAAGCTCGACGAGCTTCCTCTCGATCCGCGCTGGTCGGAGCGTAGCGCGCACTGTACCAATGGGTGGCCGGTCGAGCTTTCTGACGGGACCCTGATCAACGTCGTCGAGATGGTGCCGACGCGAGACGAGCAGCGAAAGCGACTCGAAGAGCTTGGACTCGGACACCTTTGGCATGCAGACAGCACGTTTGGCTGGGATCTCTGGCCTGCATCGCACGCCGACCGATTGAAGGAGGAAGGGATCTACGTTTTCGACCACAAAGGTCCGTGGCTTCCGGAAGGCGTGGTGGCGACGCACGATCGGCAACCAGGCGTCACCATCTCCCGTGACGGAGGGCGCACGTGGGAGGAGCGGCCAATCGATGGCTTCCCGACCTTCTCCCGCTACTCCGGTTGGTTTCGACGTGGCGTTGTGCTGGCAGACGGTACGGTCCTGGGAGTTCTCTACGGCACGATCCGGCGAAACCCCCGTTTCGGTCGATCGGGTCACGATAGCGCCTACGCGATTCGCTCAACGGATCAGGGCAGGACGTGGGAGCTGAGCACGCTAGCTCACGACGAAACCGAAAAGATCTACTACAACGAGACCGATCTACTCGTCCTACCGAGCGGTCGCATCTTGGCGCTGATCCGCGGCGGTGGCAAACCCCACCTCTATCAAAGCCACTCCGACGACAACGGCCGCACTTGGGCTGCAGCGAAACCAACGCCCATCGGGGGAAGCCCAGCGAATTTGCTCCGCCTTCGGAGCGGCAACATTCTCTGCGTCTATCGCCACGCCGGCTATCCGTCTGGCTACCGAGGGGTTCTCAGCCGTGACGATGGAGAGACGTGGGACGTCGATCGCGAAATCGTGATCTGCGACGACACGCTGCCCGGACTCGTCGGATATCCGAGCTCAGTCGAGCTGGACGATGGGACGATCTTCACGCTCTACAACGTCATGCGAGTGGGTGAGCTCAAACCGGACGACCGCTGGGGTTATAAGAAAGATCTCGTCATTCGTCCGCCTCTGCACTCCTACATCGCCGGCAGTCTCTACACAGAGAACTACACACGCCCCAGCGGAGCGTAATCACGAGCACGACGAACGCGAAGGCCTGGCGATCGGGTCACTCATTCTCGTCACTTTTGCCGCGAAATGCACCGACGATCAGCAGAAGCCCCAGCACCGTAGCGACGATGCCAAACGGCCGCCCCCACACGCTCACGACCAGCTGCTTCAGCCAGGCGCGGCGACCGCCGGCCTCGGCTCCTTCCATTGCCGACGGATCGATGATGGCGAACACTCCGAGTCCGATGAAGACAAGCGCGAACACGAGCACACCGATTTTCTCTTTGAGGGAACTCTTTTCCCCATCCTGAGCCATGAACTACCTCCTAAGGTTCTGCCGCACAAAGCTCTCAGTATGGACGCCCGCCAGGCGCCACGCAAGGCACCACAGGCGATGCACGCAGCTGCTTAACAGCGCTCGTCTCAACTCATGAGTCAATTTGGAGGAATCTCTGCATCGCCGCAGCGTGGCCCCACCTTCCATAGTTGGGAGGTAAAAGGAACGAGCCGCCTTGGCGGTCGCTCTCTGGACCGCGCGCTCAGCGCCGCCACATCGAAAAACGAACAAGTCTCGGTCTTCGATGAACGATCTAACGCGTCTCCTCCGGCAGCGGTACTTGTGCCGGTGTCTGGAGGTATGCGACCAGATCGAGGACCTCTCGATCCGTCAGATTGAGCAACAGTCCCTGCGGCATCATGGAGACGTTCGCCACCTCGCGCGAGGCGATCGACGACTTCGGAATCTGCAGCGGCTCGTCTTCGCCCACGACCCTGAGACTGATCTGACGTTCGTTCTCGCCAGCGAGGATTCCAGAATAGAGGCGGCCTTCGTTCGTCAGGAGGCTCAGCATTCTGTAGTCGTCTTGAATGACTTCGCTCGGAGTGACAATGTTGCCAAGGAGGTAGTTGAGATCTGTCCGGTTCGCCCCGGTGATGTCCGGACCGATGCGCCCCCCTTCGCCGTACAACTTGTGGCACGAAAGACACGCCCGTTTGAAGACCGCACGACCACGCCGCGGATCTGCTCGCGTGATGGCCTCTTCTGTGAGGAGCGCACGGTACTTTGTCAGTGCGGCCTCGGTCTCGGCCGGAAGCGCATCGAGAGGACCCCAGATCTCCACAAACCCGCTGCCAACGACCCGGCGAAGCTGCCGGGCAACGTACGCCGGCACGTCGCGCCGCGGGACATCCCCCCGCCCGATCGCTTGCGTGAGTTTCCATCCGGAGCGCGATCGGGCCGCAAGAGCGTGAATCGCCTCCAACTTCTCCTCGAAGCTGAACCGACCGTAACGCTCAAGGAGCGCCGCAGAGAACTGCTCGTCGTCGAACGCAGCCATGGCGCGGATTGCTGGTCGCCGCAGTAGCTCGCTGCTGAGAAGCGAGAGAAGCACCGGTCGCAGCTGGTCATATTTGTTCCTAGTAAGTGTGAGAAGCGCTTGCTTGCGAGCTTCGAGGCCAGCGTCTTCGTCTGTGAGTGTCGCAAGAAGCGCCTCGGCGGCTGCGTTGTCTCCGAACTGCTGGGCGAGCTGCAGTGCCATCTCGGCGACGCTTTCATCGCTCGAGTCCTTCAGTTTTGGGTACACCTCGACCCAGTTCGTTGGGGCGGCCACGTCGAAACGTCCTTCCAACGCATCGCGTAACCCTCGGAGGAGCTCCCGCCGCAGCCCCGAGTCCATCCCGATTCCAGCTACGACGACCTCGAACTCGTTCGCATCGGCCAGCCGTCGTGCGATGTGTCTTGCAATGAGAGGGATTCTCGACTTCAACGCGAGTCTGAGCGCTCGCTGTGGGTGCTGGGCGATCAATGGCTCGATTCCGAACCAGATCATCTTCGCAATGTTGTGGTCGTTCGCATCTTCGAAGCGCTCGACAAGCTCAGCCGCGATCGGCCAGCGTTTTTCATGTTCCAAACGCTGTAGGGCGGCCGCCAAGTAGAGACGGACGACGGCGGAACCATCAGTCCGGGCCATCGCCCTGAAAGCTTCGAGCATTGTCGTGGAAGGAGCGAGATCCTCACATGACAGCTGAATCGCCCAGGCACGCACATGCTCATCTTCATCGCCGAGGGCTGCTACGCTTTCGCGCTCAGTGAGTCCCCCAGTGACATGCAGCGCCCAAATCGCGCGCAGGCGCCAATCCGTCTCCACGCCGTCCCTAGCAATGGCTCGCAGCGCAGCGCGCGCTGCTTCGTCGATGCGGCCGCTCAGCGCACGACTTTGCAGAATCACACGCGCTCGCCGGGCGTGCCATGCACTCCGGCTGACTTGAAGTTCGACGAGTTGCCGATCCGACAACTTTCTAAGATCGCCATAACGACCGCTCCAGTTCTTCGCGGTCGACACGGTCGGCACGACTCGATAGATGCGCCCGGTGTTCTTGTTGTGCACATCCTTGCCGCAGATGTCGGCGTCGTGCCAGTCGAGAACGTACACCCCACCCTCTGGTCCGATCTCCATGCTAAAGCCGATCCATTGCGCGTTGTTCGCCAGGAGAAAGTTATCGCCGTGGCGGGCGACGAATCCTGAGCCCCTTGGCTCCAGGATGTCGGTGAGCACGGCGTGCTCGTGGATGTTCGCCATGAAAACCCGACCGCGATAGCGATCCGGAAACGCGTCGGAGAGGTAGATTCGGGCGCCGCCGTGCGCTGATCTGTGGCGGTGATCGGCGATCGTGCGGATGTCACTGTAAACGTACGGGCTAAAGTGTTGCCCGCCCTGGCGGTGATAGATGCCTCCCGGGATTACGTGCCAAAGGTGCGGAATCACACACGCGGTGACGAAGAGCTGCCCCTTAGCGTCATAGTCGATTCCCCACGGGTTGCTCAAGCCGTGGGCCACGACCTCGAAGCGGTCCTTTGTAGGATGATAGCGCCAGACTCCGCCGTTGATCTCGACACCACGGCCAGCGAGAGGTATATCCCGCGGGAATGGCTCGTTGTGCTTGAAAAGGCGCCCCTCTCCTGCCGGTTTGCCGACCCTCGAAGGGGTGGCGAATCCCTGGCATCCATAGAGCCATCCATCCGGGCCCCAGTGAAAACTATTGAGCGTTTCGTGCCGGTCACGAATGCCCCAACCCGTCAGACGCACCTCGATTGCGTTCATCTCCGCCACGTCGTCGTGGTTGCGATCGGGAACATACAAAAGATTCGGTGGCGCCCCGAGCCAAAGGCCTTCGAATCCCACAGCGATTGCAGCGGGAAACGGGATCCCTTCTGCGAAGACTGTGCGGTTGTCGGCGACGCCGTCGCGGTCGGTATCTTCGAGAATCAGGATGCGACTGTCGCCTGAATTCGAGAAACCACGTCCACGGCTCTCGTAGTCTCGGTTCTCCGCGACCCAAATCCTGCCGCGGTCATCCCAACAGAAGGCCATCGGCTGTGTGATCATCGGTTCGGACGCGAACGCGTTGACCCTAAACTCGTCGCTCACGGTCATCGCAGCGACAGCTTCTTCGGGCTCTAATAACTCCGCTGCCTTCGCTTCCTTCTGCGCGATCTTCCAGAGAAAGGATGTGCTCTTTCGACCGCTAAAGTCACTCCACCTTCGATGGAGTTCCCCTGCGCTCAGCGCGGCGGTGTAGACGTGCAGCCGGTACCTCATGACGGCGCGTTTTTCCTTCGGGATCTTCCAGTCGCCGAGTCGAGCGCCGACCGCTCCAATTCCCATCGCGTCGTCGACGCGCCACGGCTGTGGGAACCCTTCGTTCTGCGGATGGTCAAGCATCGCGATGTAGGCCAGGTCCTGTCGACCGTCGACCTGAATCCCGACGTTCACCCAAGGCGCTCGACTCCCGTCGACGTGCGCTCCTTGCTGACGAGCGCCGTTGCTCACGACGCCAGCGATTCCGTCGCGACTCGGTGTTCGCAGGAAGAGACCCCCGAAATCAGACCTGCCGATGGTCACATCGACCTTGGCCTCACCAACCCACTCGAAATCGAGAACGTACTCGCCGTCGAGTTCGCGCAGCTGCCATGTCTGCGTCTCGATCAGCAAAGGATCACCGTTCTTGCCGAGCAACTCATACACCGTTCGCCACCGCGCTGCCTCATCTGATCCGGTGCCCGCGCCTGAGAGAACCTGTGCCGAGACGCGACGCCAGTGCGTCCCCCCTGGATGACGAGAATAGTCCCGACCGTTGAGGTCAACAAATCCGCAAGACAGCCCTATCCCGCGCGAATGATCGCTGGAGCTAAACTCGGTGAGAAGACCGTTCCCGTCCGGCGCGACGAGTGGGTGAATGTACGGACGGAAATCGGCACGCGCATGTTGGGTGACGATCGGCATCGCGTCCGCGGCGCGAAAAACGTAGATCGCGCCGACCGACGCGTCGTGCTCGACGCGGAGAGGAGCAGCGACGACCGCAGGCGCAAGCCAGCTGATGGCAACAACGAGACTCAAGGAGAGATAGTTCATGTTACGAAGTCAGCGATATGTGTTGGCACTAGTACGTGAACGAAGCGAGCGCGATCCGCCTGACTCTGACCACCCCTGAAGTGGGCGGCGCCGCTCGGTGCGAAAAAAACGGGCGTGCAAAAAGTAGATGGTCGAGGCTGGCAACCACATCGATTCTCTCGCGCGTCCTGTCGGCTCATGATATCGCGTCTTCGCCGTCGGTTCTGCCATGACGAGTGGCCTTGGCGATTTCGCGACCTTATCCGAAACTGTCGATCGATCTCAAACGCCTGGTACGACGTCTCCCGCGGCAACGATCGGCCAGGGAGTGCCGTCCACGATCGCGCAACACCGAAGACGAACCCAAATGGATAGAAAAGCGAACAGAACGCCTGAGGCCACGGCCACAACGGAAGACCTCGATTTGCTCGAAAACTTCGAGGACTGCTCCCACCCGAAACTTACTCACGAAGAGCACGTTCAGCTTGGGTATCTCTACCTTCGGGACACTCCTCTGATGCAAGTTTTAGTCGACTTTCCCGAGAAGCTTCGTCGATACGCAGAGTCGAGGGGCGCGAACAATCTCTACCACGAGACCATGACTTGGGCGTTCCTGCCTTGATCAACGAACGCCCACATACGGGGCCGAGCGATTCGTGGGGCGCGTTCTCGGCTGCAAATCCAGACCTGTTTGAAAACGGCGTACTCGAGCGCTACTACTCCAACGAACGGCTTCGCTCTGAACTCGCCCGGAGAGTGTTTCTGTTGCCCCACAGTTGAGGAGTGTCTCGTAAACAGTCGTTTTCTTCGGCGCACATCGTCCACGAAGACGCTGAGATATCGTAGGCGATATCCGATCAGAAAAACTCGACAAGACGTTTCCTTTGGCAGCCGCCACGACGGCGGCTCTGACCAGAGCTGAGCGCATACTTTGCGCGAGTGTGGTCGGCACCCTGATGACGGCCCCGCCTCAATGTGTTAGAAACACTTTCGTCCTCCCAACTCGGTCGGAATCAACGGTCGAATCGCAACGCCTTCCTTGCCACGACACGACCTACGGCACCTCGCTACGAAATCTTGTGAGAGATGCAGGCTAACCGGCGCTTGAAACAAGCTCCGGCTGATCAGCCGCCGGTCGTGGATTCTCGTAGTGACGCGTGATCAAGTCATTCTGAATCCACAAAAGCTTGTTGACCGCGCGGATCGTGCGCGCCTCCTGCTCGCGGTCCAATCCCAGCCCCAGAATGGCGCCAAGAACGCTGTCCGAGACGAATCCCATCAACGCGTTCATCTGTACGAGAGGCACGTCGATGCGCTTGTTGCCTGCTTTCGGGGTGTGCATCTTGCCGACGACGTCGAGGTAGTTGACCATCCGAGCGTCGTACGAGTTACCAAAGATGTTCGTCAGGTATCGAGCCAAGTGTTCCTTCCGGAACTGAATCTGCTCGGTGCTCTGCGTGAGGGACGCAGGGTTCGCCGGCAGTGGCCCTTCATATCCGGAGTGACGAGGAACAAAGTGGCGCCGCGTCGCGTCGCACGCAAGGAGCTTGTCGTAAGTCGCCTCTACCATGCTCGAGACGAGAGGTAGCATTTTGGCCGCGATCGAATGGATTGCGCTCACGTCGTCCGATCCAAAGCCGACGAAGCCCGAGACGTACTCGTAGCGGTAGTGCAGGTCGGACTCGAGGCGCTGTTCGTCTACGTTTTTCATCCTGTCTGTCAGCTCGCCAAAGAAGTCGTTTATTGAGTGTGTACGTAATGTCGAGGAATCCACAGCAAGTCCAGTGTCGAACTTTGCGAGCCGTGGATTCCTCGGAGAGAGGTTGGATGCTATACGGTGATAGCCGCACGAACGTCGGCGACCGGGTCTGCTCCGATCAAGCGCAGGTCGAACTGATCGGCCAAGATCTGGGCGACATTCGGAGTCAAGAATCCCGGCGCTGCCGGTCCGATCCGGATGCCCTTCACACCCAGCGCGAGCAAAGTCAAAAGCACGGCAACTGCCTTCTGCTCGAACCACGAAAGAACGATCGTGAGTGGCAGATCGTTGACACCGCAGTCAAAAGCTTCCGCTAAACCTACCGCGACCTGAATCGCGCCGTAAGCATCGTTACACTGCCCCATGTCTAGAAGCCTCGGCAGACCGGCGACGGTTCCATAGTCGTGGTTCCGGATCCGAAACTTGCCGCAGCCCAATGTCAGGATGATCGAGTCTGCCGGCGTCTCGCTGGCATAGTCGCTGAAGTAGTTGCGGCCAAGCTCGTCGCCGTCGCAACCACCGATCACGAAGAAGTGCCCCACGTCACCCGACTTGACCGCATCGACGATTTTGTCGGCAAGTCCCAGGATCACGCTGTGGTGAAAGCCGACGGTCGTTTCGCGCACCGGCTTGGCCTCGAGTGGAGGGCATGCCTTGGCCTTCGCGATCACAGCGGAGAAGTCGCCGTTCGCCAATCGCTGACCGCCAGGGACGGCGGTAATGCGCGTGGTGAAGAGACGATCCTTGTAGGTCTCCCACGGAATCAACACGCAGTTCGTCGTGGCAAGTACCGGTCCAGAAAACTCAGTGAATTCCGCTCTCTGGTTCTGCCAAGCGCCGCCGAAATGTCCGGCCAGGTGAGGGTGAGCTCGCATCTTGGGGTAACCATGGGCGGGAAGCATTTCGCCGTGGGTGTAGACGTTGACGCCACTCCCTTTCGCTTGGTCGAGAAGATCTGCAAGGTCGACGAGATCGTGCCCGGTGACCAGGATCCCGGGGCCGGCCTTCGTGCCCTCGGAGACGGTCGTGGGTTCCGGTCGACCGAACCTCTCCGTGTGGCCGGCGTCGAGCATCTCCATGACCTTCAGATTGACGCGTCCACATTCGAGAACCAACTCGAGCAAACTCGAGAGGTCGAAGTTGACATTCGTCATGGTCGCAAAAAGCGCCTCTTCGATGAAGCTGTTCACTCCCTCGTCAGTTTTGCCGAGACGACGTGCGTGGTTAGCGTAGGCCGCCGTTCCTTTGACGCCGTAGAGCAGCGTCTCTTGCAGCGACTGGACGTCTGGGTCTTTACCACAGACGCCAATGTCCACACAGCCAGTTCCGTTGGTCGTCTGCTCACACTGATTACAAAACACGTCGTCCTCCTGGATCATGGTCTGCAGCACACGCTTCGAGTTCAGATATAGGGAGACTACGCCCTCGCCGATGTCGGTGCTGTGATTTTGGTCACACCGATCGGGAACGGTCTGTTGGTCTACGACCTGAGAAGGATGTTGCGGAGCGACGGCATACTGTGACAGTGGTCACGGCGGCCGGCTCGACGCAAAAGGCCACGCGAAGCCCACCAAGCCCTGAGAGCGGTAAATGCAGCGAGCGACGAGCGCAACACACCTGCCTGACGGCACCACCGCCCCCCTCTCCAGCGCGAAGACCATTCCGCTGGCCACGGCGCACCTTCACACGGACTCGCTCGGGTGCGACAGCGGATCGGAGACGTCCTAGCTGGCGGCGCCGTTGCGTTGTCGCCGCTGAGCTACGACGTGCTAACGACCGGCGTAGCCGTTGGGATAGCGACAGTGCCACTCCCAAGCCGTCTCGACAATTTGACGAATCGTCGTGAATCGAGGCGACCAACCTAGCTGCTGCCGAATCCTGTTAGGAGACGCTATGAGCGTGCTCGGGTCCCCAGGTCGCGGCTCCTGGTATTCGTGCGGGATCGGCCGCCCGACGACCTCCTCACAAGACCGAAGCACTTCCAATACGGTCGTCCCCGTGCCAGACCCGACGTTGTAAACGCGCCGCATGCCGGGTTGTAACGATTCGACCGCCAATTGATGGGCCTGCGCCAAGTCATCCGTGTGCACGTAGTCGCGAACGCAAGTGCCATCGCGAGTGTCGAGGTTTTGGCCGAAGATCTGTAGCTTCTCGCGTTTGCCAAGCGCGGTCAGCAAGACGAGCGGGATAAGGTGAGTCTCTCGCTGCCGAGCCTCACCGAACTCACCCGACGGATCTGCACCGGACGCGTTGAAGTACCTCAGGATCGCATAGCCCATGTCGTAGGCGCACGCGTAGTCGTGGATCAGTTTCTCCGCTGCTAATTTGGTGGTGCCGTAGGGAACTTGTGGAATCTGTGCCGATTCTTCGACGAGTGGCATGGGCTCATCAAAGCTGTACGTCGCTGCGGTACTCGAAAAGATGAATCGATCGACGCCCCCCGATCGAGCTGCGTCGAGCACGTTCTTCGTCCCCAGCACATTGGTCGCCCAATACTCATCCGGAGCGCGAATCGAATCCGGCACCGATGCCAGCGCCGCGAAGTGCATCACCGCTTCGGTGCGCTGAGTTTCCATGGCAGTCACCAGCGCGTCGACGTCGAGAATGCTTCCATTGACGAGTCGACCTTCTGGGACAGCAGCAGCATGTCCAGCGGACAGATCATCGAACGCGAGCGCGTCATGCCCCTTGTCGAGTAGCCATCGTAGCGCGGCGCTGCCAACATACCCGGCCCCCCCGGTGAGTAAGATTCTCATGCGCTGGTTCGATCGAAATATAGGAATTGATGGCGCTCAAGCGATGGGGTCCTCGCCCCTGCTGTCGAGTGATCGCTGACACGCTGGAGCCGTTTCACAGCGCGCCTCATTCTACGGCATTCTTCCCTGACGCGACACCCGACTGTCAACGACAAGACGAGCAAGAGCCGCCCACCCGAGAGTTCTGCCACGCCCAGCTCGATGGAGTGATCCTCGTCGCCCTACGGCGCCTCAAGGCTACGGGCATCTCGGACGTTTCGGAGCCCATGCAGTCCATCTCGAGCTTCTCCAAAACCCGCCGAGATCTGTCGTTGTCGCTGTGATGCCGGGCGATGATTCTCGAAGCGTCAAGAGCACGAAAGCCGTAGTCTACGCACGCACTCGCTGCTTCGATCGCGTAGCCGCATCCCCAAGAAGCCGCTGCAAAGTGGAAAGCGAGCTCCAGGCCGTCATCGAAACAATGGAAGCCGCAGGCGCCGATCAGCGCGCCGGAGCGTCGTTCGACGACCGCCCAGAGGCAATGTCCATGCTCCTCTTGCACGCGTTGAGCCGCGCGAAGCGAACGCCGGACACGGTCCACGTCGGCGAACGGCTCGCCAACGTATCGCATAACTGACGCATCTCCCCATATTTTAAAAGCGGCCGCCGCATCGTCTACGGTCCATGTGCGAAGAACCAACCGTTCTGTCTCGAGAATGACGACGGCACGGAGCTTACTTGGCAACGGAACGCCCTCCAGTCATCGCGTCGACCCCTCCCCTTCCGCGCGACCCGTTCACCGGAGCCTTCTCAGCGAATACGCTCGACGATTCGTCATAGCGCCCGACCTGTTCACACTCCCGTTAGCGCTCCTGATACTCCACGAAAGCATGGGGAAAAGTGTACATCCGGCCGTTCTCAAGGGTTTCCACGAAACTGCTCACTGCCGCTGTCGCGCCTGGCCCGCCTATGCTGAGCATCGCTCCATCTCCAGTCCTGAGGAGTGCTGCGCAGGGCAACTTTCTCAAGACTGTCGCGTCGCATGGAGGCATGGCGTCGAGTTGATCATCGGGGACAAGGAACACTTCACCCTCCCCCGTCTCGAAGAAAGTGGAAAGGACCTCACCCTTCTGAACCGTCCGGCGCCAGTTCGAAGGAAAAGCGTTCGGACGTGTCTTGCATCCGGAAAAACAGAGGATCACGGCTATGCAAAAGATGATGGCGGATGGCCGACTCATAACGGACTCCTTTGTCTAACCTAACGCTAACGCTCGTGCTCCTAGAAAGAGCGAAAAGCTCGATTTCTTCCAACCTGCACTTCGACTCGGCGCGAAATCGTCCTAGCAGCCTGTTGAAAAAGTGCTTCGAGCTGAAAACTGGTCGCTTCGCGTCCAGATCAGCTGCGGCGAACGCAGGTAATCTCCGAGCCCTCTTCTATAAGATATATACGGCGAGGCTCGCCGTGGCTGATCTGGGCGTGAAGAGGCCGGTTTTTCAGCCGAATGACTTTTTCAACGGGCTGCGAGGCTAGCTCGAGTTTGGCCATTTCGCGTCGAGCCTGGGAACGCCAGGAGCGTCGAGGCCAAGGAGCGACGACAACGCGATCCCGCTGCGATCGTGGCGGAGGAGCGACGCAGGCATCGGCGCTCCTGGCGTTCCCCGAAGGGCCGGACAGGAGTTTTTGAACATGCACAAGGGTTCTCAGGGTACAAAAAAGTCGAAAGGCCTTTGAATTCCCGCGAAACTCGTCCGGCCAGGCCGGCGCGAAATGGCCAAGCTCGAGGCTAGCTCAGGTCGCCGAGGAGATTGAATGCAAGAGAGACATCCATGATGACGCACACAAGACGACAATCTTAGGGGGAGGTTTCGCTCAGAGCGCGGCGATCCGAACGACGATGGAATCGTCGATATCGCTGACGCGGTTTGGATCCTCAACGAACTCTTCGTCGATGGCCCTCGGGCACGCTGTCGAAGTGCCGCAGACGCAAACGACGACTCGGGCATCGACATCGCCGACGGCATCTACATCGTCGTCTCCCGATTCAGCGGCGGACCGCCACCGCCGGCACCCTTCCTCGAATGCGGCGGGCTTGAACTGGTCGGCGAGCTCGGCTGCGAGACGTACGAGAGCTGCTCGTCCGGCGGGCAGTGAGCAGCGCGCCGGTTCGGACGGTGACTTCACCGCCCGAGAATCCACCAGGCGCGACAACACCAGACATGGCGGCGTCACCGAATGACGTGTCATGTGACGCGGCCTTTCTCGTGCTAACCTCCGTCAGCCGAACGCCGCTGCCGTTTCGGTGCGTCCTCACGCTGGATCTCGCTTCCTCAGACGTCGTAGTCGCGCCTCAAACCCGCCAGCAAGTCTCGCAATTGGTCGATCCGAAGATGCATGTGTTCATCATCACCCTGAGCGCGAGACCGCATGGCGTCAAGCTCGCTAGCGATGAAGGGAATTTCCTTCGCTCGACCTAACCATCGTAGGAACCCAAGCGCCCAGTCGAAGTCATCGTGATTCCCTGTCGCGATATGCTGCAGCGCCAAACGGTAGACGTCTCCGTCCACTGAGAGCAACTCACGTACACGCTGACGCATTGAAGCCCGCGCCTCTTCGCTGCCGACGCTAGGTAGTTCGTCCTCATGAATTCGCACTCCCATCTCCACAAGCACGTTGAAAGCGTTGGACCTTACGGTTCCACTCGTGGAAGATTTCAAAAGGGACTTCAGAATCACCTGGTCCTTCGTCACGTCTTTCGCACCGAAAACGTGAAACTTCCCTTTGACGGCAAGAAAGTAGAGCAAGAAATTCGGCTCCTGGATCTTGCCGGCGCGCCGCGGTCGGTTCTTTTGCGTCCAGTCGAAGACCTCCCCGGTGTCCAAGATTCCCGCGGCCGATTGGTGCAGCACCGAGTGCATTCTCAGAAGTTCGGGATGCGAGTCGTCACGCCAATAGGCGCGCAGGGGGCCCAGTCGCTGACTCGCCACGTGTAGCTTCATTGCCTCGACGTTGTCTCGAACAGCCTTCAACCGAATCGCACCTCCTTCGACGGTGAACCCATGCGTGTCTTCGAAGTACTGAACCTCGCCAGGAGAATTCGCCTGCTTGTTCGCCCCACAACCGATCAGTAGAAGAGAGATCGCAACGACTTTGTGGACACCTCGGATCATGTTGCCGGCTCCCACCTTGTCAGAGTGATTCTTCAACCCATCGCACTCGCCATCTGAGCACACCCTCAACGCATTGACCCGTCCTGTTCGCGTGCCTAAGTGGTAACATGCTCTCATAACGTCGAGCTAGTTCCGGGATAACGTCTGTAGCCGATGCGCCAACTCGCTAGCCGAGGCTCTACAAAGGCTTCCGCCCGTGAAGAAAAGATCCTCGGTAACTTCGACTCGCGCATAAGGCGGGAACTCGACCCCCATGAGCTCGCTCTCGGAGGATGCCTCGACTTCGCAGAGGACGAGGCCATCGAGCTCGGCCTCAAAGACATCAACACCGAAAGTATGTCCATCAAAGCGATCGTGAAAACGCCTCTTGTTGAGCTCGCGACCAGGCAATTGGAGCAAAGACTCGTATTCGTCCCGTGACAAGTAGATGTTGACGATGGCCTGGGAGTAGGCGGACTCTGGCGAGAACTTTTTACAGAGCTTGAAGGTCTGCTCGCCAGATCCAGTGTCTGTCACGGCACGCAAGCGCATCCGACCCACGTCCAAGTATCGGTCTCGAACTTCCCACGGCGCGGTGCGCATCCAGGGATGGGTTGCGGCGGGCGGCACGAAGAACTTCCGCTCATGCTCCCAGCGTGCATACTTCGGTAGATTTTGCGCGGGCACGTCTCGTCGCCTCCCGTCATCTGCTCTATGAAACAAGTGCTGACTCCGTAGATCGTAGCAGGAATCTGACGACGGACGCGCTTCTTGAGCGCGGAATTCCGTCCGCGCGGATCTGCGTTGAAAGACGCTGGACCCGCGAACGACGCGCCCAAGGTACTTTGACGACCGATCTTCTGAGTTTTCCTTTTTTTCTCCTGACAAACCGCGATCCGCCGTGTCCTCAGGGTACGAAAACGAGAGGAGTTCCCGATGGACAAACTCGCGCATCTGATTCGCTCTAGTCAAGCTGGAGACCGTCTTGCTTTCCAGCGCCTCGTCGACGCTCAGGCTCCCGCGCTGTACGTCATCGCGCGCCGTGTCACCGGCACCCCTGAAGCCGCCGAAGACGTCGTTCAAGACACCTTCGTGAAGATCCTGCAGGCGCATGCGCCCCTGCGTGATCCTAAATCTGCGAAGCTTTGGCTGACACGCATCGTCACAAGAACCGCTATCAATTACATTCGCGCTCAGGAGACGCGCCGTCGACACGAAAAGGGCTATGCGACCATGGACCAGGGCAACAACCAGACAGATCCAAGCGCCAAGGCGGTCCAGAACGAGCTTCTCGAAGGCGTCGCTGGTGCGTTCGCTGAACTACCACATGAAACGCGGGCTTCCGTGTGGCTTCACGAAGTCGAAGGCCTGAGTCTCCGCGACGTCGCTGCCTGCATCGGCGGCAGTCACACGTTGGCGGCGGATCGAATCAAACGGGGGTTGGAGTCAATGCGGCGCAGTTTGGGCACCACTGGCTGCATCGTGCCGGCGGGTGTTGCTGTTGGTACGCTCCTCGAGCGATTACCTTCCCCTGACATCCCAAAAGGATTTGTGTCTCGGATCAGCGCCAAGGGATCGTTGGCACTGGAGACCTCGCCGGCACGAGGCGATGTCGACGGAGCCGCGGGAGTACTTGCGACACCGCATCCTGCGAAAAGCTCCTCGGTCCTCAACACTCCAGCTGTCGGCTTCAGTCTCGCGGCCGTAGCTACGCTCTCCGTTGTCGTCTTTGCGCTCGTTCGAACAGCGGACAACGACAATGTTGAACCAGTACGTCTGAACGGCACGGCACTGATGAACGTTGAGCTGACAGACCCGGGTTCGGAGATCCAGGCCGACGCCTCACAAGCGCCGGGCGCAGCACAGATGGTCGAGAATGACATCGAGGGAACCATCCTACTCGACGCGACCGCAGCGCCGGTTGCCGGCGCGAGTGTCGCGGCAATCGGCATTGGCGAACATCAACACACGCTGGTGGTGACGACGGACCTCAATGGACGCTACGTCATGAGCGGCTTGGCGCATGGCGAGTACCGTCTCTGGGCTTGGAAGGCCGAACTGCGGACGAAACTAGAGACAGGATGGGACGAACTGATCACCGTCGGTCCCGCGAATCCCACCGGGCAATTCGACCGCCGCTTGAAGCCCGGCGTGATCGTTTCTGGTACCGTGATCGACGACGGGACGAAACTACCGATCGCCGGCGCTCTCGTACGTTGGAAAGGGTTTCAGTTCGCGCGCTGCAATACTGAAGGTCATTTCACACTGCCCGGAATTCCCGCTGGCCGCGTTGACATCGTCGGCTCCGCTGATGGGTACGCCGACCAGCTTCTCAAGCTGCAAGCTCATGTCGGGCACTTCCCTTCTGCAACGATCGAGTTGCCGTTAGGCGGCACAGTCGAAGGCATCGTTCGCACGCTCGACGGCGAGCCGGCTACGAACGCGACTGTGACTTTGGTGTCCGCCACAGCGACCGTCCGCGCGAAGACCTCCGATGACGGCAGCTATCAACTTGCCGCAGTTCCTCTCAACGCGAAGAATCTCTCCTTGAGCGCATCACAGGATGGCCAATTCGCCATGGAGTCCATCAGCGGATTCCCAATGAACGCGCGGCGAACTCAGCTCGATTTGCAGCTCGATCTGCAGCTCCGGAGCACCCTCTCCGGCATCGTGGTCGACCTGTTGGGAAACCCAATCGGTGGCGCCACCGTCGACAGTCCACCATTTGGGGATCGGGAAAACTCTTTCTCAACCGACAGCGAGGGACGATTTCGGATCAGCGGCGTCTCGCCCCAAGCTTCTGGCGTGATCGTCAGGGCACCGGGATATGCGCCAACGTACGTTCAGTTAGACACCACGGAGGCTGAATGGCGAGATGTGGAAGTCGTCCTTGCGCCTGGGCACTTTATCGCCGGGACCGTTGTCGATGCCCGCGGGAGGCCCATCGAGGATGCGTGGGTCACCATCGACACTCTCTTTCAGTTGGGTGGAGAAACGCGCACTGATGCGAACGGTCAGTTCCGGATCGAGAACCTGCCGCCGGCTTCGGAGCGGATTCGCTCATCCAAAGGTCGTCTCGTGGGAAGCACGAGCGAGTTCGTCATAGATCGCGAGGATGTCGTTGTCGTTGTGCAGGAGCCAGGAATTCTCTGTGGCACTGTCCTGGACGCAGAGAGCGGTTCACCCATCGAAGGCTTCACCGTCAAGATCACACTGGCCCCGGATGCGTCCCGTAAAGCGGAATACTCTTTGGGTCTGGAGTCAGCCCTTGGAGACGTCGGTCTAAGTTTCCACGCGGAGACCGGAGAGTTCATCGTCGACGACGTGCAGACGTCCGTCTTCTATCGAGTCGCGATCGCGGCAAAGGGGTACGTTGAAAAGGTGATACCTGAGGTGGAAGCGCGAGCATCTTGCTCCGAGGATGCTCATCTGCGGGTCGAGCTTGAGCAGGGAGAAGAGCTTCACCTTCGCGTGGTCGACGCCGTGTCCCGAAACGCTGTTCCGGGAGTGCGCGTCACGTTCGTCGAGCGACGAGGAGGCCGTCCACGCTCGCAAGAGCGGCGCAAGGGCGCCGGACGAACGGGAGTGACCGACGCAGCGGGTGAAGTCAGCCTCCCGGGCGTAACCGGGAAACCAGGGTCCGTCTACCTGGAGAAACCGGGTTACGCGAGAACTACGTACTCAGACGTCGTGTCGAGCGTCGACTTGCAGACTTTCCGCATCGCCGTCGGTGGCTCCATCGAAGGTCGTGTCGAGACCGCTCGCGGCGAGCCGGTGTCCGGAGTCAGGCTCTTCGTCGGCGGCTTCTCCGATGCTCGCACGAACGCGGAGGGCCATTTTCGAATCGACGACCTGCCGGGCGAAAAGGTCAAAATCCGAGTGTTCTTGTCCGGTAAGCTCAACCTAGCAAGGGAGGTTCTGGTCGTTGCCGGAGAAAGCACAACTGTCAACTTTCAGTTGGGATCGGCGTCGATCTCCGGCCAAGTCACGCTGGGCAACGTCCCACGCGCCCGCGAAGACGTCTACGTCAGTGGTGCCCACGGGCACGCCCACGTGATGACCGATGAGGACGGGAACTATCGTGTGGACGGGCTACCACCGGGGGAATACCGCGTCAGAGTTCGCAGCCAATCGTCCACGGGCGAAGGCGAAACGATCGAAGTCACGACAGGCGACACCATCGTCGACATCGCGTTGGGCACGAACGGCGTGCGCGGCCATGTCGTCGATCGCCGTTCCGGGACTCCTGTCAGCGGCGTATTGGTTGGGCTGAAAAAAAAATCTCTTGAGCTCCTCAAGATCGCGAACCTTCCATTCCGTATGCCGGAGCTCCAGTGGCAGGAGATCCACGGGCAGGAGCGCTTCGAGACTGGACCCGATGGAACGTTTCGCTTCGATGAGTTGTCACCCGGGACCTATCTGGCAACAGTCAAGCGCACTGACCGAGGTCAGCCCATCGGTTGGACCTCTCCGTTCGCCATAAGCGAAACACAGGACGTTGCGCTGACGATCCAAGTCGGCGGCGGCGCACTGGCGACTCACGTCACAGACGGCGATGGGCAGGCGGTGGGAAAGGCTCACGTACTGCTGGAACTCGAGGCCGACTTTCCGATGCGGATCGGTGCCCTATCGGGCAGCGATGGGCAAGCGATCCTGAGTGATATTCCTCCGGGTCGCTATCGCCTGCAGGTGGACGCTGCCGAGTACCTGCCGCAGACGCATGCAATTGTGGTAGATGACGAGGCCATCGAGCGGTCCGTCACTCTAGCGCCGGCCTCGTGGATCGTTGTCGAGCTGGAGGGAGAAGTCAGCGATTCGCTCTATCGGGTCGTAGCCACATGCCTCTCGACCTCGGGTCCCGGCTGGAAGTTTGAGTCTGCTTCGGACGGCCGTCCCATGCACCTCGGCAGGACGCAGCCCGGAACTTCGCGAGCGCGCATCAAGACGCGCCCTGGCGATCACCGCATTCGGCTCGAGATCTCTTTAGCGCGTGACGTATCGAATCCAACACCGATCATCGACGAGACTGTTGAGGTCACGGTTCCCCAGTCAGGAACGGCGACGGTGAAGTTGGCGTTGCCAAATCAGTGAGCATCGCGGCACTGCACTACCTCGTCGTGTGGTGATCTAGCCAGGCTGCGAAAGCCGCAAAGTCAGCGCCTAAGCTCGCTCATTCATTTTCAACACGCGCACACCGCGATAGCGATAGACTACTGCGCGTCGCCGCAGCCGAACGCCATGAAATGTCCGGTTTATCTATCGGTCAAGGCCATGCGGTCGGGGTCAGGCTACCTGCAGTCCTTCGAAGGCGCGTTCGGGAAAACGATCGTCGCCAAGCTAGAGCTTTCCAGCTCCGAGCGCGAAGACCTCATGGCGCTCCTGAAAGTCGACGAGAGTCACGCCATAGAATGAGACACCTCTGGTCACGGACAAAACGATTTGCTCGTGGACCGAAGAAGTGATTCCCACGAGGTGTAGCAGATTCGGCTGCGTGATCTCCCCCGAGGCGCAATCACAGCATTCCCCTTTGGCGAATCACCCGGCGCACAGCACAATAGGAGCATGAGACGAGTCGTCTTCGATCGTACCCGGCGGCGCAGCCGCGCCTTCGTCTCCGTGAGCCTGTTGACCTTGAGCCTCATCGCCGTGGCCGGATGTGCAACGGGAATCGTGAATCCGTCGTTTCCGCTCTCTGTGTCCGACGCCAAGTGCGAGCTCGACGCGATGAAGAACGCGCCCGTTGAGCTGGCGCGCCCGGTGGTCGTCGCCGGCGGCTACCTCGATCCGCACCTCGGTCCGTGGTGGGTGTCGCGGGTCTTTCGACAGTACACCGGCGACGAACGATTCGTGGACGTCAGCTTCTTTTTCTGCTCGACGTTCGACCAGTGCCGGACGAAGCTCATCGCGGCCGTCGACGCTGCGTATCCGAGCGACGATCCCACGTGGACAACTGAGGTCGACGTCGTCGGCATCTCGATGGGAGGGCTGGTGGCACGCGACGCAGCCGCGCCGCCAGAAAACAGCGCCGCGACGTCACGACGACTTCGGATACGGCGACTGTTCACGTTAAGCTCGCCGCATCGCGGCGCTCGCTGGGCGTCACTCCCGTGCTTCCTCAAACTCCATCGCGACATGCGCATCGGTTCCGATCTCCTCGTCCGCCTCAACGAGGAAGCGCGCGGCACTGAGTACGCGATCTATCCGTATGTCCGTCTGGGCGACCTCATCGTCGGGGCCGAGAACGCAGCGCCGCCAGGCTCTCCGCCGCTGTGGGTGAGCGACCGCCTCCTTCAGCCGGCGCACGCTGCCGGCGTCGTCGATGCACGCATCCACGCGGACGTCGCCCGGCGGCTCCGAGGAGAATCTCCGTATACCACCCTACCTGCCGCGGCGATCCCCGCCTCGCCTTGACGGCGGGCTGCTCGTCTGCGATCCGCGCGGCCTCACAGGCCACCGCGCTCCACGGTGTCGCGGCGAATCCGGTTTTCCTCGGTCGGCCGTTAATCCAATGACCGGCGGTGATTCGGCGGGAAAAACAGCTCTCTTCGGCGCGCTCGGAGTTTTTTGAACCCCGTGGCTTCATTCTCCCCCCGAGCCTCTTGTGAGTTGGTCCCGTGTTCTACCTGTCAGTCACGGGGCACCAACGACCTGAAAACCCCGCGAGGCGGCGAACGCCGATCTCGCTCTTGCACAAAGGAGTCCAGTTATGTCGACCGAATACACCACGATCGAGCCTCTGATCGCCAAACAGGAACAAAACGGCAGCCGCATCGCCGTCACTTTTCGGTGTCCGGAAAACGGCGTCGAAGCGGAGGCAACCGCCGCAGTGCGGCGCTCGAAGGAGGTGAAAGCAACCATCGAACGCTCCGTGAAGAAAAACGTCTGGAACAGCCTGCGCCGAACAGCGGCGAGCACGATCTCGAGCACTCTCGGAAGCGGAATGGTGGGTCGCATCGCCAAGGATGCCGCCAGAGCGACGATCGGCGAACAGGCCAAGAAAAACGAGTTCAGCCAAGACGAGATCCGCGCCGCCGTCGTCGCCGCGTTCGACACGGTACAGGCGAAGTTCCAGTGGGATGCGGCGAACGAGCAGTGGGTCGGCGTCCAGTAGAAGGCCATCTGTTCACCGCGTCAAATGTCGGTGGCGCCAGGCATTCGCCGGGCGCAAGTGATCGGAACGGATCTCAAAGGCTTTTCGGAGCGAAGTCAGGCGGGCACAATTGGGGACAAGATTTCTGCGTCGGCACAAGCTCAACCGATCGAGAGGAATCAACATGTCCCCTTCCGCTCCTTCCATTCATGACGCTTGTCGCCGTGGCGACATCGAGCGTGTTCGCAAACTGGTCGCGGAAAATCCCAAACTCGTCGACGCCGACGACGAACACAAATGGCGCCCCATCTTCCACGCTGGGCTCAACAGCCAGGAGGAGGTCGTTCGATTCTTGATCGCGGCGGGCGCAGATGTGTCGGCCCACGATGGAGATGCCTTGCATTACGCCAGCGAAGTGCCGAACAACAAATCGATCGTGAGACTGCTGGTGCAGTACGGGGCGCTCGACGCTCATGTCCGACCTGTCGATGATCTCTCGCGACAGTTTCTGGCGGCCGTTTTTCTGGCGGACAACGAGCGCGTCGGATCACTCCTCCGGGCTCACCCGCACCTGGCGACCACGGCCGATGGCCGGGGCGACATGCCGCTCCACCATGCCGCTCGCAACGGCGATCTCGACATCGTCAGGCAACTGATCGCCGCAGGGGCCGACGTGAACGCGACGAATGCACGCGGTCACACGGTGCTCTACTGCGCCGGCGGGCACGGGCATGCTGCAGTCGTCCAGCTCGCGTTGAAACACGGAGCGGAGGCCGACGTGAGATTCACCCACGACGGCGAAAATCTGCTGCAATGGTTGGCGCAGTATCCCGACGACCAGCGCTTTGCAAAAGTCGCGGTGGTAATCAACGAGCATAAGTCACGGGGGTGACACACAACCCGTGATCGATGCCGTCCTGCGCCCCCGACCGATTGCGCTGGACGGTCGCGCCTCATAGGATGAGCAGTCCGCTGGACGAATTCGTCGAGCCAAGACCAACGCCGACTGCGGTCGCAGTCAGGCTGGACGCGAAACGGCCGGTGCTGCGAACGAAATCTTCCAGCGGACTGTTCGCTCACTTCCCCGAGACATCCCGTTCAGAGGCCAGGTATGCATAGATTCACGTTGTTAGCCACCATTTGCGTAGTCTGGCAAAGTTCGATGGTAGCTGCTGCTAACGCTAGCGCCGATCGGACCCGCCCAAACGTCATCTACATTCTCGCGGACGACCTCGGCTACGGAGACGTTCGTGCTTTCAACCCAAAGGGCCAGATCGCCACGCCGAATATCGATAGACTCGCCGGTCAAGGCATGCGGTTCGTGGATGCCCATTCGCCGTCCGCGGTCTGCACTCCGACGCGCTACGGACTACTCACCGGGCGCTACGCCTGGCGCACTCGTCTCAAATCGGGAGTTTGCTGGGGCTACTCGCCGCCACTCATCGCCGCGGATCGCTTGACCGTAGCGTCGCTGCTCGAGCGTCAAGGGTACAACACGGCATGCATCGGCAAATGGCACCTGGGGCTCGAGTGGGCGTTGAAGGATGCAGCGAAGTCTCCGGGCGACGACCGCGACGAGACCTGGGAGAATATCGACTTCAGCCAACCGATTCGCTCAGGCCCCAATCAACTCGGCTTCGATGAGTTCTTCGGCATCTCCGCGTCGCTCGACATGCACCCGTATGTTTACATCAAGAACGATCGCGCCACCCGGACGCCTGAAACGCTCGTGCCAGCTTCCGAGGGCAAGAAGTTCTGGCGTGAAGGCCCGATCGGTGATGATTTCAAGCACATCGAAGTCCTCGACGTGCTCACAAAAAAAGCGGTCAGCTTCATCGAGAAGCAGGATGAGCAGAGACCGTTCTTTCTCTACTTCCCGCTCCCAGCTCCTCACAAACCCATTCTTCCCGAGAAGAGGTTTCAAACGCAGAGCGGACTCAATGAATGGGGCGATTTCGTCATGCAGGTCGATTGGACCGTCGGCCAGGTGATGGACGCCCTAAAGCGGAAAGGTCTTGCGAAGAACACGCTCTTCATCGTCACCAGCGACAACGGCGCCACTCCGGGTGCTGACTTTCCGACCTTGATCAGCAAGGGGCACAATCCCAGCGGGCGCTGGCGTGGGTACAAAGCCGATATCTTTGAGGGTGGCCACCGGGTGCCCTTCATCGCTCGATGGCCGGGAATGATTCCGGCCGGCTCAACCTCGGCGGCGACGATCTGTCATACCGACTTGACGGCGACTGTGGCAGAGATCACAGGATTCGACCTACCCGACAATGCCGCGGAGGACTCCGTCAGCATCTTGCCGCTCATGACGCGCTCGGCCAACGAAGTGAGGGAGGCTACCGTGCATCACTCCATCAACGGATCGTTCGCGCTGCGAAGAGGGCGATGGAAGCTTGTCCTTTGTCCCGGATCTGGCGGCTGGAGCCACCCAAGACCGAACGAAGCTCGTGACGCCGAGCTGCCGAACGTACAGCTCTTTGACCTTGCCACTGACATCGGCGAAACCACCAACCTGCACGCGAAGCATCCCGAGATCGTCCACGAACTGACCGCTCTCCTGCAGCGCTACGTCGACCGGGGCCGCAGTACGCCGGGGAAACCGCAAGCGAACGAGGGTACGGTTCGGATTGCACAGAAGTGAAACAGCGTCATGGCCTGCTGAGGGCTGAACGTGCGGCCGTCTCTCCCAAACCGATGGTCGAGGTACAGGTGCGCCAAATCGCATACGGCATCTGATCAGAAGTCGCCGATGCAGAAGCACTAAGCACTCGCTGACCTCTCCGAGAAAAAACCGCTGCGCCGAGGAAGCTCCGCGGCGCCCTCACCCACGCGATCTGAGGCCTTCGTCGACGCAGAGCTCTAACGACTCAATTCCGCTTTCCGTGCTTTAAACCATTTCTCAAGCTTTTCAAACCGTGCCAAATCGGCTTTTGAGAGGGCGATGTCTTTCGAATCATACCGAGTCAATCGAGGAAACAACTTCCATTTCTTTCCCTGACGAATGAGATAAAACGGGTCGTAGTCTATCGACTTCTTCTTGACGCCGTCTCGAATCACGACCACGGCACAACCGCGATCGATTCGTTCCTCCACGACAGCGATCGACGCGCGCTTGAAGTTCTTCACGTACTTCTGCACTCTTCTCATGAGGTCTTGTTGCGCACGCGAATCGTTCTTCCTTTGGACGAACAATTTGAGACAACCTTTGACATCGTTCTTTTTCGCGAGTTCCTGAAAGGACGAGACTACATCAGAGGGTTTCGGGATTCTCTTTGTTGGCGACGCAGCGACAAGAACCCCGACAAGAAGGAAGAACCGCATCGTAACCTCTCCTTATGTCCGAACCACAGTCACCGAAATGCTCAACGTACGACTTTAACTTTCATAGTATCGCCGCGGGCAGATGACACGACGAACTCGTGGAGTACCGGGACCGGATCGCCGAAGTCTGCGCTCACGGTGTATTGTCCAAGCGGTAACTGGAAGCCTCGATTCCCGGCTCGACGACCCTCCGGTCTGCTCCCGACGAACATGAAGAAGGGCAGCCAGTCCCCGCTCGGCATACGAAGTGACCAGATCGACTGTCGAGTCGATTCGTCCCCCTCGTCAAGTTGGATCTGAACCTCTCGTCCCGCAGGAACCGTAAGCGCGAGTTGAGTCACTCTGCCGGCGCTGACGACGACATCTGGCTGCCAAACGGCTGTCGACAGCTGCTGATCGCTATGAACGAACACACCGTAGGTGCCCTCGACTAGGTTGTCGATGCGAAACTCTCCGATCTCTGAATCAACGATCCCATATCCGAGACCTAAGCCGAAATCATACCCCTTCTCGTCTCGTGGGAAGACACCTACCGAAGTCACTTCTCGCCGCGACCGACGTCCACCACCTCCAGTCGATTGAACCACATTCGCAACCACCCCCTTGATTCCGCCCAGCAACCCAGTCGGTGGCGTCAGTTCGACGACTTGAACCGGCTCGGCGTCGGTTACTGTTGCCCGGCGCCAGATCACACCTCTATCCGCCTGGTCGACCCAAACGTTGTAGTCACCGGGCGGCAAATGACGGACGCTGAATTTTCCGTCCTTGTCGGGCTCTACGAATAGCCCTCGGTTGCCTGAACTCGGCCCCCAACCCCGAGGAAAAACTCGAACGCTTCCCAGAGGACCCTCGGACATGCGCCCTACGCCGGCCATCCGCGCCTCGATACGCCCCGCAGGCACTTCGATATCATGGCGGCTGGATCCGTCAGTCAGACGGAGACGATGATGAATATTCTCGAAAACGCCGACGCTGTCTCGCTCACCGTTGTCACCCACGCGTAGCTCGTAGTCTCCCGGCCCAAGACCGTCGATTCGGTAGCTTCCGTCATCATAGACGACACCAATCGCCTGATAGGGCGACCGATCTCCGCGCACACGCCCCGCGAAGCGGCACCATACCAGTAGCCCTACCGTTGGTCGCTTTACGCCGAGGAGCTGCCCGTGCACTGTCACGCTCCCACCTCGAAGAGCGACGTCCGTTGTTTCACCGGAGCTGAGGTCGACGATCTGCGGCGCAAGATTCGGTGGCCGGCGATTCGTGACATCGACGCGATAGCGGCCCTCAGGTAGGGCGTCAAAGACGACTTCGCCATCGCCAGTAAGCCACGCGCTCTTGTCGACGCGCGTGCCGAGCGATCCTAAACGGAGGTGTACGCGAAAATCCTCGGGCGGTTCGATCTCATCTGCCAACCGGATGCGTATCGCACCATCTGGAGCCTGGAGATCACCTTGAGCCAAGCCGCTAACCAAGGCTAATCCCCCGACGAACCAAGCCGTGGTGGAAAGAGCCGATGACGCCATACTCCCTCCTTTCGTTTGGGTCCACTCCCCTGTTCCTTGTCCCAGCGCACACGCGAGGCTGCGAAAGATGCGAAACAACTGGGTTCGTAACTTACCATAGGGGTCGGTGCGGAATCTTGCCAGTCGCGTCGCCAGGCACGATCACGATACATCTCTTCTGAATGAGCATCTTCCCTGGATGGCCCACGAACCGAGCGGGGTTCACCTTGCACGCCGGTATGCACCAAGACAGTAGAGGTCGCCCAAGGCGTCGCTCGACGAAAAGGACCCGCTCGCTCCGATGGAAGCAAGCGGGTCTACACTACCAGTGATCCAGGTTCTTGGGAGAGGCAGCGGACCGCGTGCGGCTTCGCTGCTCTACGGCGCGCTCCCGCGTCCTCTAACGGGCCGTGCGCACCACCCGCGCGTAATACTCGTTCCCTTTGTTGCTGAGGTCCATCAAGCCGTTCTGACCAAAGTCAACGACGTACGCTACTTCGAGGTGCACTGGATCCGTCGTCGCGCTCCAGTACAGGTTGTGCAATACCCCGACGCCGAAGATCGGTTCGCTCGCCGGGTGCGTCCTCGTGTAATCCACGATGGTGAGAAGCTCCTCGACGGTCGGCAGTCGCCAGTCGTCGTGCCCGCCGAGGCTCAAGTCGGCGGCGAAGTTGAACGCAGTTTCCCACTTCACCAACTCGTCCCCGTCGCCTGGGAAGTTCACTGTGTTCTGCTGCCACATCAGACCGGTACAGGTGTCCGTGACGAGACCGTTTCCATCCTCGACGAATCGATCGTCGTTGCCGATGCACACCGGGAAGCGGGCGGGAGTACTCTCTACCGTACGAACGAAGCGGGCGTAAAACTCGCTGGGTTTACTCTCGCGAGTGATCGTCCCAAGTTGGCCGAACTCGACGGCAAACGCGGTGCGACCATCGACGAGAGACGTGGTGGACGACCAATACTTCGTTGTCAGCGTCCCGATCCCGAAAACCGATTCACGTGCCGCCGGGAATGCGTTCTCGAACTCAATGATCGTCGAGAGTTCCTCGATCGTCGGCAGTCGCCAATCGTCAAAACCTCCGAGGCTCAGTGTCTCAGGAAATGTGACTGCCGTGTCCCAACTGACGCGCTCGTCGCCGTCGCCGGGAAAGTTGAAGGTGCTTTGCTGCCACATAAGACCGGTCGACGTGTCTGTCACCAGGCCGTTTCCATGGACTACAAAGCGGCCGTTGGGAAACCTTGGGGTGGCCGTTTCGAGAGCGCTCTCGCAGGCCGCCAACTCCTCGCCCAGGCATGTCTGAGGGATGGGACCACTCGCGAACAGCCAATTCAGCAGGTAGACAGCATCACTGAGATCAACCGAGCCGTCGCCGTTGCCATCGATACCGTGCAGCGTCGGGTCAGCTTCACACGCCGATTCGCTCGTCGCGGAAACTTCCCCCCGCGCCAGATCCAGCGGCGAGCAGAGAATCGCGACGAACAGCGTCAAGACCAACGTCACAGACCATGCGGACAGAAAACGTGTGCGTCGTGCCATCAAAAGAACTCCTATGCCTCGGTAGACGTGTGGGTAAAGATCCTCCAAAGCGGATCCGCGCCCGCGAGCCCCGAGGTGCTGTGCACCGATTCGGCTGTGACCCGCACTTCGCGGTCGGACTCGTTCCGCTGAGGAACTAACCGCAGCGCTCGTTTCTCCGAGGACAGAAAATCCAATCGATTTTTCGAACCGCCTGCTACACGTTGAACCCGGCGTAAGCGAACGACCAGCATCGTCACTCTGCAGACGTGATCATCGCAGCAGCGGGGGAATCGCCGGCGACGCCAAGACATATATCCGAAACAGGCGATCTCAATCAGGCCGCGACGACTTGAGAAAGTCGTGGACGATCTCCCCGTAGCTCTCCGTGTAGTCCATCTCGATATAGTAGGCGCCGAGGTACTCCCGCGGCGTCAAGTCGGACAAGTCGAAGACCGGCGAGGGGCGAAACTCAACCACGCCATCACCTGCGCGACACTCATGGATCGTGACGTCGGACACGGCACACGCCCCATCGACGAGTTGCATGACGTCGACGCCTTCGCCATCGGCTCGCGGGATCACCTTCAGCCGCCAGGACGGGCTTAGCTTTGGCATGTCGTCAGGTGTCGCCGGCCGCTCCATCGTGGATCGCACGCTCAAGACTGTCGCGCCGCCGAGGAGCGTGTTCGTGTACATCACGCGTTCATCCATCCCAACTTCCATCTCTGCGTAGACCTTAGGCGTTCCATAGATCTCACGCCCGGCCGGTATGCTGCCACGCGAGTTGAGAAACACGACTGGCGAAAAGAAACCCTCTTGTCCCTGAAAGCGGCACTTGACGCTCAAGACGCTTTCTTCGAACGCGCCGTAGTTGGCAGACCATGGAACACTCAGCCCGATCGCCACGCAAAGACCGTCTTCCGACGGCTTAAAGCACGCTGGCAGCACACGATCGACCGCCGACACGTCAGCACGAAAGTGAACAAACTGAAACCTCACGCTCCGATACCGCGCCGGAGGCATTGGATAGTACGGACTGAACGCCGGCATGTTCGCGATCTGATCCATGGGGATCGTCATTTGAGACTCCTGGCTCGATTGGCGTCGAACGTCCTGGAATGTTTCGCCGCGGCAGCTCGGCACAAGTTAAGAAATTCGACGAGGTCCGGCCCTGTCACTCCACCGACGATGCGTCAAAACGACACCTCGACTCACCCCCGCCTGCGGATTGTGCCAATCTGCAGCACCGTCTCACGGTTACTGTTGAGTCCGTGGCTCGGTTCGCCACCGAAGCAGTAGAGCTTCATGCCAACGCGCTGCCAAGCCCAGTTGGAGACGCCGTAGGGCATCACTCCGACGCGAGAATACGTGTTCGACTGCAGGTCATAGCACAGGATGACGTCGTCGTAACCCTTCCAGTACTGGTCGAGGTATGGCTTGTGCGCCGGATGCGAATGACCGACGCGTAAGGTCTGACGCAGTGACGAGGTGCCCATGAGCAAGATATATCGATCGTCGATCACGATGCCTGCACCGCCGTACATCGCAAACGGCAAGCTGCGCAGTGAAGTCCAGCGGTCCGCGCCTGGATCGTAGCGGTACGCGTCACGAAAGGCGATCACACCAGGGACGATCGGCAGCCGATGCGGTGCGAGCTCGCCGACTTTGCTGCGAAGCTCGCGCAGTACGGGATCGGCGCGCCAACCGCCAAAGACGTAAATCTGGCCGCGCGCCACGGCCGAGATCACGACCGCGCGTTGACCGCCAGGGTAGGGAGCCATGGGCTTCCAACCCGCCTCCAGGTCATCGAGACGCAGGCGCCAGTCACGAAGGTCCTGCGGACCTTCTCTACCGAGATAGCTGCCAGTGTAGAGGAAGAGCCAGCCCCCCGCGACACTCACCGCCCCCGTCCAGCGATTTGCTTCCGGCGGCGGTGGAAGATCCGTCCAGTGCCATTCACCGTTTGGCTCACGCGTCAGCGTGACCGCAAGCCGCTCGCCAGTCTTACCGGCGACGATGTAAAGGTCGCGGCCATCGAATGCCCCCTGCGTGAAACTCGTAGCGACAGGCGGCGGAGGGATCTTACGGTAAGTGCGGGCGTTGACATCAAAGGCGAACGCACGTCGTTCATTGTCCAGCCAGGCTCCCGCAGCGAGCACAATCTCGCCCTCGAACACCCCGGAGACTCCTCCTTTCCATGCCATCGGCAGATCGGGCCCGATCTCCCAGTCGATGGCCAACGGGCAGTGGTCGCTGACGCCGTCATACTCCACACTGAAGGGAATGCGCTCCAGGGCGCGGTTGATTTGCTCCGTGATCTTCAGGTTGGTTGCGTCGTCGCGCCACGACGCCGGCGTCGCGCTCGACTCGTCGGCTTTGAGTTCGTCGACGATCAACGCGAGTAGAACAAAGAGAATCGAAGAGATCAGCCAACGTGGCATGGTATTTCCTCTCCTGCGGCGTCGCGAGACGCCGCGACTGAATCACTCGTCGCGCTTCTTGCTCGCCGCGATTCACATTCGTGTAGGTTTGGATCTGCGTACGCCAGTCGCCGCCTACTTCTTGGCGGCCCAGACCAGAGGACGGGCCATGATACCGCTGTGCTGCGTGCGGTTGTAGGAGCCTCGCATGCGCCAGATGAAACGGTTCTTCTCGCCTGGTCTTACCCACGGCGTGATGTCGATATCGACGCCTTCTGAGTCGTCGGTTGGCGACCAGACGAGTTGGCCGTTGACCCAGCACCACAGCTCCTCCGAGTTGATTGCTGGTTGCCCGCGCGTACCCGTCGGCGCATACAAGTAAGCACGCTCGCCGTCCTCGAGCGCCGGAATCGGGACAGCGTACCGATACCATGCGAGTCCCATGTAGCCACGTCCCTGCTCGTCCATGTATCCCTGCTGCGTCCAGTCGTGGCGCAGCGAGATCGTGTTCCACTTCAAGGTGTCGGCTACCTCCTCGCGCTGCCACTGTTCGTAGTAACCTTCGTCGTGGGGATCGATGCGAAACTGTGCTTCGGGAGGTGCAAGTGCGAGGCGTCGCCCCATCTCTCCCCCAGAGCGGCCAGTCAATGCGATGAGGTCCTGCCGCAGGCGGGAGACACCTTTGCTCTGACGGTATGGCTCAACAAGAGTCGGTAGCAACCCGGGCTGAATCTCGTCCGCCACGCGCACGGGCTCTGCCAACGCATCGACCGCCGCCAGCGCCTCCGCGTACCTTCCTCCGGCGCGTAGGTCCTGAACGCTCAGATAGGTCACCATGAAGTCGTGGAGAGCCCGAAACGCTCGCACTCGCTTTTTCAGCGTCTCACTGTCGACGAGCTGCTCCGCACTGCCGAGGTACACCCCCAGCGCCTGAACTTTCGCCGGCGGATAGATCAGGGTCCAGTCGTAGTAGGTATGGCTGAACGTGACATGGTCCTTCGAGGTGGCCATCATCCCCTGAATGCCCTCGAAGAAAGCCCGCATCGGGGCGGCGGCGGGACCGAAGAACTTGCGGTAGAAGTCTTCCAGCAAGGCGTCCACGTCGGCTTCGGCATCCCACATCAGTCTGGCTCTGATGTAGTGGTTGAGCCCGGTGCGCAGGGAGATCAGCATTCCTTCAGTGGCAAATCCGATGACGTTGTGCGCCTTGTAGATCCGCATGTTCTCCCGAATCGCGCTCACGGTCCAAAAAGGCATCGAAGTGAGATCGGCCAGCGAATCGTAGTCGTAGACCATCAATTTAGGGCAGATCCGCGCCCAGGCCTTCAGCGTCCGCAGATGGCGCCGAGACAGGATGTCGCTTGGGTCATCCATCGGTTTGGTGCTGGACATACGTAGGCGAGCAAGCATCGCGATGATGTTTTTGTTCCAGGGTCTGTCGAGCCCTTCGGGGGGAAGCAGCGCGCGTGAGTACGCCAGGATGACGATGTATCGATCAGGGAAGACCTTGTTCACTGCGTGGGCGAGATTGTTCACGAAGTTATAGTACGGGTCCGAGATCGACTCCACGTGCGTCGTGTCGATCACGAAACCGTGATTCCGCGCTCGGCACTCCTCGCACCGGCAGCCACGGTCGTTGTCGGGGATGTTAAATCCGAAGCTGTTCGCTTCCGGGTTGTCACGGAAGTATTGGCAGATGCCTTCCGCCGCGATCTCGACGAGCTTGGCACTACTCGGACAGATCATCACCTTGTGCGAAACGCCCCCCAACCTGCGCTGGCCGTCGTCGCCCATGGCGTAGATCTCGGGAGAGACCTTGGCGTACTTCTCGGGAGGCACCAGCCTATGGATCGACCCGTCGCTGGGAAAACCGAAGAAGCGCCGCACCGTACCCTTGTTGCGAGTGAGCCATTCACTGAAACCCACGGGCTGCGCAGTCAGGCCGTCGGACCAAATGTTGCGCATGATGAACGAGGGGCGCTGCGTCTCGTCGAGTGCGGGGATCGCGATGGTCTTTTTCTCGGGCACGACCTCGCCAAACGGGCCGGGGAAAAACCAGCCGCAGCCCAGACGCTCCAAGAGCTCGTAGACGGCATACTCCGTGCCGCGGTAAGGACCCGTCTCGTTGCCGGCGATCACCAATGAGCTCGCCACGGTCTTGAGAACGAATCCCTCACGGCTGTGGTCCAGGTCGTCGAGCGCGGGAACTTCCACATCGAGCTGTTCAACCGCGGCGGAGCGTCCGACCAGAAGCCTCGGTGCCACCCGCGTCTCGGGCGGTATGGCGTCGACGCCGGCGTAGATCGGCAGCTGTGCTCCCGACATCCGCTCCACAAAGTGCTGTAGCTCCCGGGACGCCCGCTCGGCCGAAGGTGTCGGCTCGGACGCGGTCACGATCACAGCGCCCGCCTGTCCGTCACGAACGATCACGATGGTCGACGCCATGCACACCGAAGGTGCAGTCAACAGCACAATGATCGCTGCAGCTAGTTTCCTCACGATCCGCTCTCCCGTTGAAAGACACGACTTGCGCTCACCCCGCGCGACTGGCGTATAGATCACATGAATCTTGGCTCCCGACTCTTCATCGACTTTGACGGCCACTATCCTCGTCGAACTGGCCCTTTCAGCCAAACCGGCGGGACATGAATTCGACGACCTGGACGTGGCGTGGCCGATCGAGCTGTTCGTAAACTTTAGCGAGACGATCGAAGAGCGAAGGATCGGGATCGAACATCAACGCGTTGCGCAGAGCCACCAGGGCCGATGCCGGATAACCGGCCGCAAGCCACTTGTCCGAGTCCTTGAGGCACTCGTCTAGCACGACCCGCTCGTGGTACGCTTCAACGCGACCCGCCTGACCGCAGTGTGCTGGGTGCGCGGTCCACTCGGGCGCCAGCACTCCCAATCTGTCGAGTGTCGGCAGGCACACCCAGCCCTCCGGTGTCGATTGATCGACGCTCGGAAAGCTCGTCTTATCATACAGCTCGAATCCAAAATCTATGGGCCAAGCCTTCGACGGATCGGGCTCGATGTCTAGCACGCGGGAAGCTCGTCTGATGCGATCACGAATGATCTCGCGCTCGCTGGGTTCATCATCCGTGATCTCGATCAATTGGTTCGAAAAGATGTTCAGGAATGCGTCGCGGGTGTCGCTTCCGATCGATGTGACGCCTTCGTGGTCCATGGGGCACATTTGCCCGACAGGGAAATCGTCGGCGATGCGCTCGTCGTGAATCACGTAGCCGAGGTGGATGCCGTCGCAACCGGTGTTCCCGAACGGAAAGAGCTCAGGTGGTGTTCGCCCGTATCGATCCTCTTGGCCAACGGCAAGGAGACCGGTGACGCTCTCGAACCAAGACTCCCAATCATCCTCGGAGTTGGCGGCTTCAAGCTGAACGAACCGCAATAAGCGAACCAACGGTTCGGGCGCCGGAAAACCGAGCTTGGCGCTGAAGTCATCTGCATGAGCGGGCGGTTCCGAGGACACGTCGTCTCCTTCAGGGCGGTCGTTCATTGTCAAACAAAGTCGAACTTCATCGAGCCGCCGTTCAACGAAACACGTCAAAAACCTTCGATTCTGATTGTAGCCGAAGTATGCTCATCGGAAAACGCGTTCAGCGTCGACGAAATGGCGCAGTTCGGTCGAACGCCGTCTGAGAAGTGTTCGAGTCGCAATGGAGGCGCCCACTCTGGGCGTAGCGTTGAGAACACCGAAGCAACACTGTGCGAACGCCACCGAAGAAGCGCTCCCGTCGAAAAAGCGGTCACAACGGTCGACTCACGCACTCGATCCCGGTAACGTTTCGTCCTGTCCTGTCGCACTGAACGATCAGATCGTCATGGCTGTCCAATGCGAAAGCTGCTCCACGTCCACTCCGACTTCTCACGTTGATCGCGAGATCCCTTATGGCGAAAGTGTCCGCGTTGTCCGCAACTCTTTTGACACTGGTCGTCGCGTCTTGCGACCGACCTCACCTCGGCGGAGGAGGTTTCGACCTCAGCCGGCCCGACCCCGCACACAACCCCGAGTCCGCGCTCATGCTGCGTGGTCCCTGGGTCCCAGACGACTCGCACACTATCGACTTCGATGGGCTGCCGCGTGTTCCATCTCAGTACGCCCTCGTGAGCGATGTGCGCGGCGACCGTAGTCGGCCGCCGAGTGAAGCGAAGCTCTCGCAAGTCGACAAACAGAGCGGCGGCGTCAACCAGCACAACTATCTTGTCCACCACCAAGGCAAGTTCTGGATCATGTGGAGCGATGGTCCGGGCGTCGAGGACCGGGTTGGCCAACGCGTGAGATTCGCCACCAGCTCCGACGGCTTGAACTGGGGCGCGCCCCAGTTTCTGACACCACCGCCTCCGAGGTCGGGGCCGGAGAATCCTCACCATGGCACGCGGAGCGATCAAGGCCTGCGCTACATTGCGCGAGGGTTCTGGCAGCGCGATCGCGACCTTCTCGCGCTCGCCTCACTCGACGAGGCAGCGGGCTTCTTCGGTCCCAGTCTCGAACTTCGCGCCTTCCACCTTCAAGCGGGCGGTCACTGGCAGGACGTCGGCGTCGTCTTCGACGACACCATCAACAACTACCCACCGCAAAAGCTCGCGACTGGAGAGTGGCTGATGTCGCGCCGCACGCACGACTACGAATCCGTCGGCGTCCACTTCCTGGTCGGTGGCACCCGCTCCATCGACGCATGGAATTCCTTCGCTGTTCTCGGCTCCGGCAGCGAGCTCGCCGCTGAAGAGCCGTTTTGGTGGACGCTTCCTGGCGGTGAGCTGGCAGCGTTCTTTCGTGACAATCGCAAGAGTGGGTCCATCTACCGCTCTTTCTCGATCGACGACGGTCGCTCTTGGAGTCGTCCAGTGCGCACGAACTTTCCGGACGCCACGTCGAAGTTCTTCGGTTTGCGCCTGCGCGATGGCCGCTACGTCCTGATCTCGAACCCCCGACCGAGCAAACGCGATCCGATGACGATTGCGCTCAGCGACGACGGCATGGTCTTCCACACCATGGGCTACCTCGTCGGCGGCCGCCGCATCGACTATCCCCACGCCCTCGAGCACGAGGATTTTCTGCTCATCGCCTTTTCGGGGGCGAAGCAGACAGTGGAGGTGCTCAAGGTGCGCACAAAAGACCTCGCGAAACTCCGGCATGCGCCGGTTGGTGGTCATGGCTGAGTACGACCGAGGCTTTCCCTAGGAGGCGTCAGTAGATGACTGGCCTGATCGCGCTCAGCTTTGCGTCGGTCTCGGTAGCAACGATGGAGCGAATCCGTAGACGTAGTCCTTCTACTTCGAAGAATTCGCGACTGAGGCACTCGCGAAGATGGCGTGAGGATGGCATGAAGCGGGGATGCGAAGCAGGTCGGCTGTTTTCTGACGACGACTTAGCGTTAGGTTAGACCGAGGCATGGAGAGCGTCGACCCCGCCGATCGCGGGTGCCCGAGGACGACTCTCAGGCCCAGAACTGGGGAAGCGCTCATGGGTCGCCACCTGTGACCGCATCAACCAACGAGAATCTCGCGGTCAGACCGAGCGTTCTCGCGTAGAATCAGAACGTCCGAGGGGCTCTGCGGGCGAGGGCTCCTCACCGACGTTCGGACTCTTTACAGTTCGCGCATTTGGTAAAGAGTTGTTTCTGTGGAACGCCCTTCTTGCCGCTTCCTTTCAGAATCAACCTGAGGAGCCGCAGAACTTCGTCGTCCTGGATTCGCTTCGCGACCTTCTCCAGCAGAACGTGATGCCTCACGCTGTCAAAGTAGGCGCGGAGGTCCAAATCGATAATCTGCGTCTTGCCGTGAGCGAGTCCGATGGCAACCCGGCGCACCGCTTGGTGAGTGTCCGCTTTGGTCGGTATCCAAACGATCCTGGTTGAAAGTCAGCCTCGAAAATCGGCTCCAGGATGAGCTTGAGAGCACCCTGCAAGATCTGCGCGATGCGGAACGGAAGATCGGAACTTGGGCAAGAGCCTCATTCACGTCGGCTTGTGTTCACTACCTATCGGTTGTAAACTATCTTATATGCTTAATTCCAATGATCGACACCGACGGCTCCAGCAGTAGGTCGCCACGACACGGCGCCCTCGAAGTCGGCCCGCCGGTTGCTCAACCAGTCGATGCGCAGACGCTCGCTGGTCCTCATCGTGGTAGCCCGACTCGCGCGCCCTTGACGAACGCCGCCATCTTCCGTTTGATCCCGCGCAGGTCCGGTCGTCTCGCAAGGTTCGTCCATTCGTTCGGGTCGTCGTGATGGTCGTACAGCTCTTCGCTGCCATCGCCGTAGCGAATGTAGCGGTAGCGTTCGTCTTGGACGGCGAAGCTGTTCTCTTTCCAGCCGACGATCGCTGGATAGGGCCACTCCTGCTGCGGGTCCCCGAGTAGTGGCACCAGACTGCGCCCTTCGTTCGTCGGGTTGGCCGGCAGGTCGCACAGCTCCAAAAGGGTGGGATACATGTCCAGCAGACTGACGATTCGGTCGCACCGGCGTCCGCCTTTCTGCCCAGGAACCGCAATCAGTAAGGGCACGTGAGACGAGCGTTCCCAAAGCGATTGCTTCTGAAACGTGTTTTTCTCTCCCATGTGGTAGCCATGATCGGACCACAGCACGATGACGGTGTTGTCCTTGTAGCGGCTCTCATCAAGCGCACCAAGCACCTTGCCGATCTGGTGATCGGTGAAGCTAATGCAGGCGAGGTAGGCGTGGACGATATTTCGCCACTGGTTGTTCTCGATGGCCCAGTCGGTGCGGGGCATCTTTTGGAGGATGCTGATCCTCTTTGCCATGTCGGGTACGTCATCTAAGTCGTCCGCCTTGTACGGCGGCAGCGTCAGCTTCTCCTTGTCGTAGAGATCAAACCATTTCTTCGGTACGTACCACGGGACGTGCGGGCGTAGGAAGCCAACCATGAGAAAGAACGGTTGGTCATGGTCGGCCTGGAGCTGCTCGGCGGCCCACTGTGCGGCGGCGTGATCCGGCAACAACTCATCCCTTTCCGGCTCCTTGGCCCAGTCAGTACTGGTTCCCCTCTCGGACCAGTTCCGCCCCAGTTTGCCGGTACTGGCGTGAAAGCTGCCGCGCCCACCCGACGCTTCAACGCTCCCACTCGGCACGTGACGGTGACAGATCTTGCCGACGGCCATCGTCTTGTAACCGCGTGCGCTGAAATAAGTATGAAGCAGCTCCGTCCCCTTTTCACGCGCACGCTGTTGTAGATCATCATCTTCCATGTGATGGTCGTAACCCAGAGTTGACGGGAGCAGACCAGAGAAAATGCTCGCGCGGGACGGCCCACAGAGCGGAAACTGGCAATGCGCCTTAGTGAACGCCAGGCCGCGGGCTGCGAGGCGGTCCATGTTTGGAGTCTTGGCGTCGGGATAGCGCCGGGCGAAGGTTGGGAAGTCGTTGAGGTCATCCACCGCGATCATCAGAACGTTGGGGCGATCCGCAGCATCGCCCGCTTCCCGTTCCGCGGCGTGAACGGTCCATGACGACAACAAAGCCGCTGCGACGATCGACCGGAGCGTCATCTCCAGCCTGGAGGGTTTGCTTGAGTTGAACATACCGTCTCTTTGATTCCCGACCTCGGGTGTCATATTGCCACCTCGATCGTAGATCGTTCGATCGATAGAATCTACGTGCGAATCTCAGAGCAGAGTCGTGTTCAACTGCATCGGCCCCTTGAACGAAGGTGAGAAAACGGTGGAAGCAAACAGAAGAGACGAGGTCAGCCGCAGAGACTTTCTGGTCCGTTCAGCGGGCGCAGTCGCCGCGTCGGGGATGATTGCCGCCTGCGGAACAACCGCGCAACGCGAACCTCACGCGCGCGCCGGATCGATGCGCATACCCATCACCATGTGCCACGGCATCCGTTCGCAGGGAGACAAACCTTTGACAGCGGATTATCTCGATCTTTTGGTCGCCATCGCAAGTGAGCTGGGTTTCGCATCCATCGACTACGACGATCTCGCCGGATGGTGGCATGGAACGAGCGAATTGCCTCCGCGCCCGATCATGTTCGACTTCGATCACCCCGTCACGTCGATGCGCTACGAGGTGTTCGACGCGCTCAACCGCTACGGCTATCACGGCAACTTGTTCATCAACACCGCCGGAATCGAGGCGATGCACGATGGGCCCATCCCAGATCGTGCCGAAAGGGAGTTCATGACCTGGGACGAGGTCGGCGAATTGGTAGCTGCCGGATGGCATATCGGCGCTCACACGGTGAATCATCCGAACCTCTCCAGCCTTAGCCAGGAGGATCCGAGCGGAGAGAAAGTGCGTGCTGAGCTCGCAGAGTGCGATGCCACCATCGAGCGGCGCCTCGGAGTCAAACCGCGAGACTTCGCCTTCACGGGGACGAGCTGGAGCAGTACGGCGGAGAAGGCTGTCATGGAACGCTACCGCTTCGGCCGACTATGGATCATTGGAAACATGTATCAAGTCGACGGCGTGTCGATGCGCTACGCCGAGCTCGCTGGGGTCGACGGGCCTGACGAGGCCGACGGCGGTCCGCCGCACGGCGCACGTTACATCACCCGCGCGTCCAACCCATACCGCCTGCCGTCGATGGAAATCCAAGGGTTGATTCACACCCCCGCCGCGTTTCGCAGCTACCTCGAGGGAGCGCTGGAGGCGGTCGGATAAGACCGTGACCTATGTATTCTGCAGAAAGCGATGCCCGCTTCCGCGCAGACCGCAGTTACCGGCTGACGCATCCGTACGAGCAAAGTCGATCGAAACTTCAACGATCGAGAACCTCCGTGGAGTCGACACGCACTCCAAACACCTTCGCGCTGCTCAGACGAAAGTGTAAAAAGAGTTTCTTGCCGCGCAGCTCCGCCAGATTGCCGCCTTTCCACTCGAGTGGAGCCGCCGTTGCGTCGCCGTTGAAAGCGACGCACTCCGCGAACGTGTACCCTGGAATCGGTTGAGTCGTGCGTCGACCGTACGGCGCGTGGAGGGCAACCTCAACTTTTCCAACTCGACTCGTGCGCGCGTTGATGGTCAGTCGGTCCCCATCGAAGACCTCTAAAGGTACCCAGAACTCTCCGCGCTCGGATGCTTCGATTCCCGCCAGACGACCGTCTTCCCACATCGCCCAAGCAGTTTGAAACTCTCTGCCCTGCATGTCTTCGTAGACATCGAAGCTCTCGTTGTGCGTCTGCTGGGCTCCGGAAATCGGCAGCGCCAGTCGGCCGTCCGGCAGTCGCACAAGGTTGGGGCCGGCGTAAAGACTGCCGCAGTCCCACTCGCCGGGGTTCCCGATGTCGATGATCGGTTCATGGGAGACCCAGTTCCAGGCGTAGTTGTCTCGACTGACCGCCAAACGGATATCGAGCTGGTCGGTGTCATGATGGTAGATCGCGGGAAAGAGAAGACGCACCGTGGGATCGCCGGGATAGAAAGTGAATCCATTGGTGTAGTAATCATCGAAGGGAGAATCCTCCGGCCCCGGAGCGAAAAAGACACGCGCCGGCGGCCACTTGCGAAAGTCGTCGGTTTCGCTGCGTCCAATGGCGCGGCCATTGTGATGGCCACGGAAGTAGCCAACGTACTTTCTGAGGACTGGATCCCAAGCGCCGACGTTCTGTGTGTCGTGAAAGTAGGTGAGAAGCGGATCAGGAAGGGGTGTCCAGTGGTACCCATCCGGCGACACGGAACCGTAGAGACCATGTGCGTAACGTGGATGCTCGCCCTCGGTGTCCGGCAGTCGACCAAACTTGAAGCACTTGTAACGCTCCTCGGGTGGTGCAGAGTCATCCCGGAAAATGGCTGTCTCACGCGCATGGAACGTGAGTAGATTGGTCGGTTTGCCTTGGACATGGTAGATTCCCATGGCCGGCTTCACCCACCGAACGCTATCGACACTTTCGGCGTACGCCAAAAACGTCTCTGGCGGGTCTTGGTCGAGATCAGGGCCGGTCAGCTGTTCTCTCGCCACTTTTGTCAGCGTCGCGGCGTACCAGCAGCGGTACTTGCCGTCCTCCTGAATCACGGTCACATAGCCACCGATGCGCTGCTCCCAGGGTTGATCGGCCTCGAGCCACGGCTCACTCTTGCTCGCCTTTTCGCATCGGATGCGCACTCCGTACGCCAGCTTGACGCGCTTCATTCCGTGACCGGAGTAGTCTGGAATGATGTTCCAAACCTTCTTCGTGTTCTCGAGTTGCTCTCTGCCTGCCGCCGACAAGCGTTCGGGGTCGTAGGTCGGCTTCAGACGGCCAGTTTCGACGTGGTGCCAGTCAACAAACAACAGCGACCTCTTCGCCTCGGAAACTGATCTGTCTGTGAAGACCACCTTGCCGAACAACTCGGGACCCCAAAACGAGCCAGTGGTCGCGATGGTGGGCGCCCACTGACTGTAGAGACAGCTTTTGTCCGGCATGTAGGCGTGGCGATTCGGGTTGAGTCTCCAGACGTCGTTCGGCCGCGGTGGCAAACGCGCCAAAGAATCAGCGAAGTTCTCGAACGGAATCGCCATTTCCATGGACCAGAAACGATCCGTGTCCTCGTGATTGTTCAGCGTACCGACGAACCTCGTCGCGACGAGTACGCCCTTCGAGTCCCAGGATGATTTTCTACCCTCAATCTTGCCGGACACCTCCTTCTGAATTCGGGTTCCGTCTGCCGCGAATTTCTCGTCGTATAGAGCTGCGAGAACGTTCGCATAGAAAGCGTAGTGACGATGCGCTTTCTCTGGATTCGGTGTGATGTAGACTTCCACACTGTCATCTTCTGGAATGCGGCCGTCACGATCGGTGTGTCGACTCAAGAGGGAACGGTCTTCGCAAATCACTGCGAAATAGAGCTGGGTATCGTCCCAAAGTATTTTGAAGACAGTCTGTTCCTCATCGCCCGTTTCCTTCTTCAAGTACCCGAACACAAAGTTGCCGACGCTCTTGGCGTGTCGCCAGTCTTCCTCGTCGATTCTTCCGTCAATGACGATTCTCGACTTGACTCGATGAACGACGTACGACGGGACGTTCTGGGCGGCAACCTCCGTCAACCGCTCGGCCTCGTCAGCAGCGATCTCGCCGACAGAGACGACGCAGAGGGTAATTAAGACCCCTCGGCACGAAAAGAAACGCTTCATGGAGATCCTTCAGATATGGGCGTGTGTGAGGCTATTCGCACGCACCGACGGCCGTTCGGATCTGGCCACCGGAATGCCAAGTGTGATCGATGCTGCCATAGCAAAAAACGACTTCGGCGTGAAGGCCGCTGCGTAGAATGCGGTAGCGTTTCACAGTCGCGGCGGCGAGCTCGATCGAATAGTAGGTTTCCCTCGATCCTTCATCGGGATTCAGACGCTCCATCTCAACGCGAACACGTTCAAGAATTGAACCGTCGAACGCGTTATCGATGAGAACCGGGGCCGATTGGTCAAAAGCAACCAGGAGACGCAGCTCACCAGCGGCGCTTTCGGTGACTCTCTCGTCGACCGCTAGGACGTCAATCCAACCGCTCCGCCGAGGAGCCTCGCTACCACCGCTAATTCCGTCGAGGTTAAGAAAGATTCTGCGGTCTGCAGGAACTTCTGGATCGCGTGCGAGCGGGGTGGAAGAGGTTCCAAGCGAATCGACCCCACTTGAGCACGCACCAATACGGGCGAGGACCTGTCCACCGGCGAGCCACTCATGCTCAGCGCGGTCGTAGCAGAAGGCCACTTCGGCATGAAGACCACTTGCGAGAACGCGGTAACTCTGGACCGTCGCCGAGTCAAGCTTGATGGAGTAGAACACCTCGGTCGATGCTCCGCCCGGGATGAGGCGCTCCATCGTGAGGGACACGTCAGAGATCGGCGAAGCGCTGTAGGCTCTGCCGACAAGGAGCGGTGCGGCCTGGTCGACGGCGACAAGAAGACGGAGCACGCCACCAGCTCCAAGGGTGACAGATTCGTCGAGCGCCACCACGTCGATCCAACCTTCGCGCCCCTCAACTTCGCTTCCACCGTCGATCTGATCGACGCGTAAAAACATCCTGCGGTCTAAGGACACCGCAGGATCCGGAGACGGTGGCTCCTGGACGCTGTGCACCGCCTCCAGCGCGGCCACTCGAGATTCCAGCTCGGGATTCTCCTGCGCGATCGCTACCGGCGGGTTGCCCTCTTTGAAGAGATAGAGCAGCAAGTAAACCGGATCGCTGATGTCGATGGCCAGATCCCCATTCACATCGCCGTTTTCGACCGCGAACTGAGTCTGCTCCGCAACCGACGACTGCCGCCAAAAATGACCCGCCAGAATCACGACGTTCAAAATCAATGCGATAAGGATGAGTTTCTTCATAACCGCGATGATCTCCGCCTCTTGATGGATTCGTCACCCGCCGCTGTATCAAGAACAGCGGTTTCTCGCTTAACGTTAACGTCAGTGGTATTTCATGGCGGTCAAAGCAAGAAAGCTTCCTTGCCCAGCCCTCTGCGACGCGCACGATGTCGAGTCCGGTCTGATAGTTCGATGGTAGTCGATGACCTCCGCGCCGGACGAGCGAAAACAACGCGGGGACTTGATCGCTTCGTCTCTTGGACACGACGGGTTTCGAAGGAGTAGCGATATGTCCCTACCGTCGCGGCCCGCGGTTTGCGTGTCGGATCCCGAAGTCGTAGCTGAGTACGTTGGATCGTTCCCAAATCCTCTTGATCATCCGCGACCGGGAGGATGCGGCTCATCGTCGATGCGACTGCGAAGCTGCTCATAGATTCTCAAAGCTGACTCAAACTCAGCCATGGCGGCTTCGGGTAGGACATCTTTGTTGCGCTCGATCTCGTCACGCAAGCGTCGAATGAGGAAGTCGACCTCAGGCTTTCGTGGCCGTACCGGCTGGTCCCCGATCTCTATGTGCCACGGCGCAGTGTGTGCGAAGCGAAGGTGTTCCGGGCCTTCGTCATGGAAACTGCGCACCGCGACCCAGGATGATTCTTTGATCGTAAGGGTGACCTCGCGCACCACCTCATAGGCGCCCGACGACGTCCGCCGTGCAGTCTCACCGGCATCAGGTCGCAGCGTCTGATCGACTTGGCCATCGACGATCACCTCGATCCTGTCGAGCGGACGCCGGCTGACCGATTCTATGCGGAGGAGGTACGGCTCCTCGCGTGGCTTGGCCTCGCTGAACGTGTGCCCAGGATGTTGACCGTCAAGCGTGGCGAAGAGCATCGGCCCGGTCGTAACAAAGCTCCGGCCACGCCTCAACCCGTCGATCCAACGCTCGCCGTCGAATGAACCGTCGAGCTGGACGTAGACGCGGCCGAAGCCGAGAGGCACGGGGTGGACGCCGGACGCGGTGCCGGCCGTTGGCTGCAGGCGGAATCCACAATTGAGCAGCGCATAGTAATTCTGGAATCCGAATTCGAGCCAGCCCCACTCGGTCAAGCCATCCTCATCGCTCTCCAGCTTCATGTACTCCGGCGGTTTTGTCGACGAACGCCTGAAGCCAAACCTGGTGCGCCAGACGTGGTTGTTTGCCAGTTCGTAGAGGTCAACTTTGGCGATCGGCACGAGCATCATCGACCACGGCCAATTGTGTTTGTCGAGGTCGAGCAACGCTCCCTCGTGGTGCGCCTGTCGGGCGATCTCCGCGACCGGCGGCATCCCACGCTGAAAGACTGTCTTGTGATTGAGGATGAAGAGCGCGCCCAGGGTATGTGACTTGCCGTCGACGCTAAAAACCTCGTACTCGGTGTTGCGCGGAAAGATGACGTGCGTGCGGTCGACCGCAATCATCTGCGCTCCAAGGTCCTTCCGAGCCCCGAACGGCGACGGTCCCTGACGCCGGAGCGGCGACGGCTCGAGCCCAGGGGCCTCGTAGGCGTTAATCGTCCAAAACGTCACCGGGAACGCAACGTTCAGATCCTCGGCGAGCATGACGTTCGGTAGCTCCTCAATGCGGCGGTGTACGTGCGTCTCGCCGGAATACCAGCCGCGCGCGGCCATATTGATCCACCTGACGAGTCGAAAGGTCCTTCGAATCGCTCGATCTTCCACGACGACCTTTTCGCTCAAAGGCAAATACTCCTTGCCACGCTCGATCGTGATCTCGTACTCGCCGGGTTCAAGGTCGATGCGAAAGGGGTGAGCAGACACGGTCGTGTGCTTTTCGACCGAGTCTTCCATCGGCGCCCACTCTTCACGGTAGGTCAAGGCGGAGCCGTCGGCGGCAACCGACTCGACAAAGAGCCAACGGTCGCCTGCTCCTTTGACATAGACGCGGGCTGGAATCACCCGGTTTGTGCTAGCGTCAACCACAGTGCCCACAAACTCAACAGCGGAGACGGCTGCGCCGAAAGCAAGAAAAACAAGGAGCGTCAGTCTGCCGCAAAATCGGGCTGACTTTTTCGTCGAGGTCGGGGTGCTCATAGGCTTGGCATCTTAAGCGACTCGTCGGGCGCGTTCGAGTCTGTCATGCCCTAAGTTTCCATCATCCTCAGTCCTTGAGATCGCCGATCCATCGTCACTCGTGTGCGCCTCGGCTCATACTCGCCACAACTCGCGCAGGTTAGACTCTGGTCGGCGATCTCAAAGATTTCGAATTTTTCTCGTAACCAAACCGCCCAAACAAGATCTTGGAAAGATGCAATGACATCCCCAAGATCCTGTCTCCCAGACAGCTTGCTTGTCCGCGGCGCGATCGCGGATAAGCCAGGCGCGTTCGAAACGCTCGTGCTTCGCTACCAGCGCAAGGCTTACGCCATCGCTTGGGCGTTCGGCATTGCCGCGGACTCAGTGGATGACGTTGTGCAAGAAGCGTTTCTGAAGGCTCTCGGCAGCCTGCCCAAGCTGAGAGCGCCGGCGGCGTTCGAGTCGTGGTTTCTCCAAATCGTCAGAAACGTCTGTCGCAAACAGTACCGCGCCGCCAAAGAGAACAACCTCCACCCGACAGACGACCTGAACACGCTCTATGCGCCTAGTACGGAATCTGAAACGCTCAAGGAGCTGACGGCGCACGTGGCCGACCAGATTCAACGGCTACCGCAGTCGCTGCGCGAGACCGTTCTCTTGTACTACTTTGAGGGAGAATCCGTCAGGCAGGTCGCAAGGACCCTCGCGCTGTCCGTACCTGCCGTGAAGGCGCGCCTAAAGCGTGCACGGGACCTCCTGCGCGAACGACTGTGGCGTGAGTTCGAGGAGCAGATCAGGGAGCTCGTCCCGTCGACGCGCGAATGGAAGACGCGTGGCCGCACACTCGCTCTGGTTCTCACGACGCTCGCCATGCCAGCGTCCAAGTCAATGCTGGCCGCTGAAGGCTCCTCGAGCGCAGTAGCGTCACCAGCCATCACCGCTGCGTCGCAGACAGCTTCCGTTTCCGTGGCCTCTACAGCCGCGTCCATAGGAGGGACGATCATGGCGAAAAAAGCTCTTGTCACAGCGAGTGCGGCTGCTCTGTTGATCGTGGGGACAGGCTCGGTTGTCAAGCTCACGACGCCCACGATGGACGAAGATCGTGCCATGCAAGAGTACGATCTCATCGAACGACACAAGCTCGACGAGCTTTCCACACAACTCCGCGCCGTCATCGAAGAGCTGAACGAAGAGAACGCTGGGCTCGGAAGAGAGCGCGACGAGATGGTCTCTCGAAATCGAGCACTTGAAGACACCTTGCGGCAGCTGCGGGCACAGCCGGCTCCGGTTGAGTCACCGGACGACCCGACCGCGGCCGAGGAGCCAGCAGACGCGCCGGTTCCGCCTGAGCTCGCCAAGCTCGCACAGTACGATGCGGACATGCTCGGGGAGATGAAACTCGACGCTTTCCTCGAACTAGCGCACGAGACCCTCTTCACGGACGAGACTTCGATCGAGCTCGAAGCGGAACTCGTGCGCGCATGGGGCATCTTTCAAGCCAACTACAAGGCGACGGAGACCCACAAAAACCTCCTCGTCGAGTTACTCATGGAGCAAGCGTTGGAAGAGGGAGACTACGAAGTCGTTCCTGCCGGGGAGCCCTATGTGGGTCAGGGGGGAATACGCGCGATCACCATGTCGACGAGGCTCGCCGATGGCCAGACCGGCGTCGTCGTTCTCAAAGCCGACGAACACCCGGAGATTCACGGGTTCGATCGGGCCCGCGAGAACGCCAAGTCCGACCTCGTGCAGACGATGATTCGATTGGGTCGACGCTTCGAGTACCTGCCAGAGTAGAAGGCTCGCAACGACCGATCGCGAATCCAGGCGCGTAATCGTAGTCGCGCAGCTTCGTTCAGTCTCCATCACTTCAGTTCACGGAGTTCTGTCATCGCGCCCCCCACGCTCCTTGGCCTAAAAAGTACGGAGTCGAACGATTGGGGGGTCGCAACTACCACGCACGCAACAACATTGCTGTGCCAGCAGAAATCGGTCATCATGGTACTGTTGTTCGTGGCGTGAGTTCCTCTGCTCGTCACCTGGTGCCAGCTGGTGCGATCTGTTGTCTTCCGGAGCGTGCGACATCTGCCAATGTACGCCTTCCGTCTCGCGGGCATCGCCGCCAAAGTGATGACGGTTCTCTGTGCGCTCGTGGCTCCCCGGGCCGCGTTCACCAAGGAACCGCTTCTCGAGCGCGACGTGCTGCCAATCCTCACGAAGCATTGCATGGGCTGTCATGGTGGACTGCACCAAGAGGCCGGACTCGATTTGCGCACCCTCCCAGCCATGCTCGCTGGTGGTGAATCTGGCTCCGCCCTCCAGCCTGGCAATGCAGAGAGGAGCGAGCTTTGGAAGCGTATTGCCAACGACGAGATGCCCTGGGGGGATGACCGCGAGAAGCTCTCGACTGAAGCCAAGGCGACCATCAAAGCCTGGATCGATGCCGGACTTCCAACCGTTTCTGAGAAGCATCAAAACGTCGACCCTTTGCTGCCGGTTGGCGAAAAGCACATGCCGCAGGAAGTCGCAGCGGCGATCGATCAGCACGTCGACCGCTTCTTGGCTGCGGCAAACCAGAAGCCGACACCGCGCAGCGGCGACGCTGAATTTCTGCGCCGCGTCTATCTCGATTTGACAGGACGTGTCCCAACGGCGAGACAAGCCGCAGAGTTTCTCGACAAGAGCGACGCGGACAAGCGCGCGCAGCTGATCGATTCGCTCCTCGCCATGCCTGCGTTCGGTGATCAGTTTGGCCGAACCTGGCGCGATTGGATCTGCCCGCCGGAGTTGCCGTCGACGGGAAACGCTGGAGAACAGCCGCATCAGCAGGCCAGAGACTTCGGCAAATGGATCGGCGCGAAGATCACTGCCGACCAGCCGTGGGGCAGAATCACGCGGGACATTCTCACCGCGCACGGTGAGACCAAGAACAAGCCTCAGTTGATTTTCTTTGGGCTCGTCGGCCAAGACTCCAAAACGACTGCGGATGGATCAGCACGAGCCGCAGCCTCGCTGTTCATGGGCGTGCAGCTGCAATGTGCACGGTGCCACGACGATCCCTACCGCGACTGGTCGCAGCGAGACCATTGGGCGCTGGCCGCCTTCTTCGGCCGTGCGGCAGGCGATTTCAGCAAGATCGAAACCGGCAAGGGACCCAGCAAGAAGCCCGGAGAAATCAACATTCCCGATTCCGCTTTCAAGAACGCCGGGACTACGGTACCTGCCGCCTTCCCACGAGGGGAAAGGTTTGACGTCAGTGACCAAGACGACCTCCGGGGGTCGTTCGTCGATTGGCTCACGGCCAAGGAGAACCCATATTTCGCGCGCTCGTTCGCCAACCGCGTTTGGTTCTACCTCTTCTCTCGAGGAATCGTCAATCCAATTGACGACCTTCGCGAGCTGAACCCGCCATCGCATCCGGGACTGCTTCAATTGTTGACCGGCGAGTTCATCGCCTCCGGCTATGACGTCAAACATCTCTTCCGAAGCGTGTGCAATTCAGAGGCGTATCAGCGAACGAGCTGGATGGAGCCGGGGACAGATGAGCAGGCGCGAGACGCTTTGACGGCGGGGTTTGGCCGGATGCCGCTCCGCGTCATGACAGCGGACATGCTCTACGACTCGTTGAGGCTGGCATACGGCGATCCGAATCTCGACCTGCGAACCAGTGTGGAACATGTCACGGTGGGAATGTCCGCCGCGGTGGCCGATCCCTACCTGGAGTTTCGGCGAAGGTTCAGCACCAACGAGGAGGACGCCACCGACTTCACCCACGGCGTCGCGCAAATGCTGACCATGATCAATCATCCGCGCTTGCTCGCCGGCAGTAGCGCTCTCGACGCCATCTACTTTCCCGGTTTCGTCCGCTTGCCGCCGGTCAATTCGCGCCGCAATGACGACTTCTTTCCCGCAGTGAAGGCCCAATTTGTGCGCTTCACCGTCGGGCAGTCGGACGACGAGCCCTGCCTTGACGAACTGGAGGTGTACGCACCGGGAAGCGACACGAACATAGCGCTCGCGGCGTTCGGAGCGAAGGCAGACGCCTCGTCACTGCTGTTGCCGAGTTGCGACCTCCATCAGATCGCGCATCTCAACGACGGCCTATACGGTAACTCGCACAGCTGGATCAGCAACGAGGTCGGCGGTGGTTGGGCTCAGATCGAGCTTGCAGTTCCGACGGAGATCAACCGCGTCGTTTGGGGTCGCGACCGCGAAGGTAAGTACGAAGATCGGTCGCCTCAGCAGTACCGCATCGAGGTCTCGCTCGACGGCAAGGCATGGACGCGCGTCAGCGATTCCTCACGCCGGGGCGCAGATCAATCGGAAAAAAGTCCACGCTCGCAAGACATTGTGCTCACGGCGTCGACACTCACCGAGGCGATTGAGTGGTTGTACCTAAGCACGCTCTCGCGCCGACCGACCGAGAACGAAGCCGCGGAAGCGATACAGTACGCTCGCCAGCTGTCAGATCATCGGGTCGCGCTGACTGGAGTGTTGTGGATGTTGGTGAATCGGAGCGAATACGTTTTGGTACAATGAGCCGAGGGCAGGGAAAGACTGCTGACGACGACCTGCCGACACGACTCAGTGAAGCGAAATCAAATGAACACTTCTGACCGAACCATCAAACGCCGCGATCTGCTCAAACTCTCCGCCGCAGGGGTCTTATCTGGAGGTAGCGTGCCGTGGTTCGAGTCGCTGGCGCATGCGGCCACTGCGCAGACGCGCAGGAAGAAGGCATGCATCCTACTGTGGATGGACGGTGGACCGAGCCAGCAGCACACCTTCGATCCAAAGCCTGGTGGTGAGTTCAAAACGATCTCGACGTCAGTGCCTGGCATTCAGATTGTTGAGCAGTTGCCAAAGCTCGCGCGGTGTATGCAAGACATGGCCATCGTGCGATCGATGACGACCGAAATCAACGGTCACTACGACGCCAAGTACTTCTTGCACACGGGGTACAAACGAACAACGGAGTTCGAACATCCAGCGATCGGTTGTCTCGCCTCGTCGCAAGTCGGACCTAGAGACGAGGACATGCCGGGCTTCGTGACGATCGACGCAGGCTGGGACATTCGTAACGACGGCGGCCGACTCTATCGCAGCGTGCCGGCGTACTTAGGACCGCAACACGCCCCGCTGGCCGTCAATGATCCACGCAAAGGACTGGAGAATTTGGCCACGACCGGTCGCGACTTAGACAATCGCCTGCAACTTCTTCTGCAAAGCGAGAACCGATTCGCACAGCGATTTGCACTCCCGGCGGTCCGGGCGAAGCAGGCTGCGTTCGATAGAGCGGTGCGTTTAATGCGGTCCAAGAGGTCCCAAGCGTTTGACCTGGACAGCGAACCTCCCCATCTGCGTGAGGCTTACGGCGATCACAAGTTCGGCCAATCGTGTCTGCTCGCCAGGCGACTGGTCGAAACGGGAGTTTCGTTCGTGGAAGTCGTGCACCGCGGCTGGGACGATCACGAAGGAGCCGCGGGGCCCATCGCTCAGAGGGCCCCCTGGATGGATAGCGCCATGGCGACGTTGATCCGCGACCTCAAGGTTCGCGGCATGCTCGACGACACGCTGATTGTCTGGATGGGCGAGTTCGGGCGTTCGCCCGGCGCAGGAAGGGATCACTTCTCGAAGGCCTGGAGTGCGGTCTTGGCGGGCGGTGGCATCAGGACCGGCCAAGTCGTCGGCAAGACGAGCGAAGGCAAGAACCCTGGAGCGGAAATCGTCGACCGCCCCGTCACTTCACCCGACTTCATCGCCACGATCTGCACGGCTCTCGGCATCGACATCCAGCAGGAATTCCTCGCCCCCGGAGCACGTCCCATGCCGCTGGTCGACGCATCGGCAAGGCCCATCGCAGAGCTCTTGCCGTAGCGTCCCTGGGCAGCACCGCAGCACGCGCGAAACCGAACTGATCGTCAAGGGAAGCGAGATGACGCCCAAACCTGCACCTTCGATCAGCGTCGTCATGTCAGTTTTTAACGGCGCACGCTATTTGTCCGAAGCGGTCGAGAGTATTCTCTGTCAATCTTACAGAGACTTCGAGTGGATCATCGTCAACGACGGCTCAACTGACGACTCGTTGAAAATCTGTCGCTCGTATGCGGCTCAGGACCGACGCATCCAGCTCATCGACCAGAAACACAAAGGGCTGACGTACTCTCTGAATCGAGGCGTCAGCCTCGCGCGGGGTGAGTTTGTCGCCCGGATGGATGCAGATGACATCGCCGAACGGCACCGTTTCAAAATTCAGCTCAAATTCATGCACGAGCACCCAACGTGCGTCGCGCTCGGTTCGAGACTTCTGCTCATCGACGCCGACGGCGATCCGCTCGCCGAGCACAAACCTCCCCAGTCTCATGATGACATCGTCGCTGAACTCTTCACCGGTTGCGGCGCGATACCGCACCCCTCTGCTATGTTGCGTGCGCAGTCGCTCCGCAGCGTCGGCGCCTATCGAGAAGAGTTCATTTGCGCTCAAGATCTCGATCTGTGGCTTCGCCTTTCTGAAATCGGGCAGTTAGCGAACGTTGACGATCAGCTTCTGCGATGTCGCGTTCACGGCAAATCCACTACCATCCGCCGACGCGAACTTCAGCTCTCCTGCTCACGGCGCGCCGTGAGTGACGCGTATCGTCGCTGCGGCAAATCGCTTCCCAGCGACTTTCAAATGCCAGGCCCCTTCAACGAGTCTTGGGATAGCACGCTCCGCACGTGGGCGAGCATGGCACTGCGTGCCGGAAATATCGAGGTGGCTCGCAAGCACGCCTGGTCTGCCTTTCGGGCGTCACCGTTCTCACTGCGGAACGTGGGGTTGGCTACCAAGCTACTCGCGGCACGCTGAATTCGGCCTGCTAACTGCGAACGCGGACGGTGGATCATCAGAGCGCAGCGAAATAGCAGCCGATACCACGATCAGAGAACGAAAGCACCTGACGACCAACGAAAGTCCCCCACCTTCCCGAAGCCCGCTCTCTGGATTCCCTTCACCGACGCAGTGTTGTCCTCGAGAGCAAAGATTGTGAGGCGTCGATCGTTCACGCACTTTCTCATTTCTTTCAGCAAGGTCGAGTAATAACCCTTACCGCGAAATTCGACTGGTGTGAAGAAGTCGTACAGGAGAGTACTTACGAGGTTTACGGTGCGATCGATCTCCTCAATGTAGAACGAACGTGCCCGAGCCACCCATCCCCAACTGACAGCACGGCTATGATCCACCAGCAGATAGAACTCATCACCGAGCTGAAAGCGAGCGGAGTGATCTCTCCTCGAGTCGAAATCATACGTTCGCGACAGTTCGGCGAATTCCCGCAAACTGCGAGCCGAGTGCAAACGCTGCTCGACTGCGTCACGAGTGCCTTGAGCCTGATAAACCACAATCGTCTGCGAACGAGAGAGACTCGGTGCAGCTGTCTCTCGCACCACTCTCAAAGTCCCTCGAGTTGTAGTTTTCTGATCTCTCATCTTGCTCGCCAACCCCTGCCTGCTAGCCCGCATTACCAGAATCCGTAGCGAGGAGCCGTAAGTCGTATCGTGGCAAGGAAGGCTTTGCGATTCGACCGGAGGCGTGAATCCTACTCTGAGAATACCAATCGACGAAAGGACCCAAAAAAATGGAGTTAGGTGCATTCTCCGTGAGTTTGGCGGTGAAAGACCTGGCGGCGTCTCAGGCATTCTACGAAAGGCTCGGCTTCGAGACAATTGGTGGTGACGCGGCGCAGAACTGGCTGATTCTTCGCAACGCGACCAGTACGATCGGGCTTTTCCAGGGCATGTTCGAAAAGAACATTTTGACCTTCAACCCGGGCTGGTCGAACGACCCCGAGAATCATCCGAAGGAATTCCAGGACGTTCGAGATCTACAACGTCGCTTAGAAACCAGTGGCGTCGAGATCACGACGCGCGCCGACGAATCGACGACTGGACCGGCGAGCTTTGTGGTTGTCGACCCGGACGGCAACCCGATTCTGGTCGACCAGCACGTGCCGCATCCGAAAGCGGCAGATTAATCAGTCGCCGCCCGACAGAGTCCACGGCGCCAGAATCGCTCTCACTAGCGAGAAATCTTTTCGGCGACGACGCAAAAACGGTCGGCGGTTAGTCGTCGCTCACCACCTGCACGGCGCTCCACTCGGCGAGAATCGGATCGAACACGTCGTTTCGATCATGGTAGGCAAAGTAATCGACAAACCGATACCTTTGCAGCTCCTGTTTCAATTTGGCTTTGCGATCAAACTCTTGGCGTGATTTGATCGGATAGTGATTGATTCGCAAGCGGTCAACCGAGACGCAACGACTTGCCACCCCTTGGGTGCCGTAAGGGTCGACGCATCTTAGGCAGGGACCAAGGAGCCGCATGAGAGGAAATAGCCGCTTCTTTACCGTCGGATAGCGAGTGGTTCGCATACGCTGCTTCAGTTCGTTGACTGCCAACGCATCATCTTCGAAGCGAAACACATGACCGTTGATGGGCGCGACGGTGCGTTCGGGATCAAAGATAGATTTGACGCGCTGGTTTCGAATCCAATTCGTGTGAGCGCGCCATTGAAATCGAGACGTCACTGGCTCGTCTGTCATCCGCTCGTGACCAGCCGATCCGTAATTCTGCCAGTTGACCACGATTCCCGGCGCGAATTCGAACTCGGCGAGCACCGATGGCAACGTACCGTCGCTGGGGGAAAAGAGAAATTCGTCGAGATCAATCAGAGCCAACCAGCGGGTCGTTCCGCGGACGCGGTCGAGACAGTCAGCGTACGATTTGACAACCGCACGCTGATGAAACGGGATTGGCCAGTCGACGATCTCTACCAGGCCGGCGTCAACGTAGGGCCTGAGTGTTTCGAGCGATGCGTCCGTACTGCAGTTGTTGTAGAGGACAAAATGGTCGACACCAACCGATTGGTGGAAGGCGATCCACTCCCGAAAATAAGGATTCTCGTCGCGGAAGATCGCTCCGATCGTTAGATAAAACCGATGCTTCACGCGAGTCGACTTAGCCTCCGCGACCATGCGACCGACGCAAGGCGATCGCAGATCGAAAGTCGATCACTTTTGACCTCCAGATCGGATGGAAAACCGGCGCCGTGTGGACAAATGGCCACTTCGCGTCGACCTGGCCCGGACGAGTTTGCCGGGAGGTCTTTTGGGCGTTTTCTTCTACCTTAGAGAATCCTCGTAAGCACTCCTGTCCCAAAAATAGCAGGCACACGCCGTGTGCCGTTCATGCTTTTGTCAGGCCACGGCACACGGCGTGTGCCTGCTACTTTGGTGGACCGAATGGCCCTACGCGGGCTAGCAGCCTGCTCAAACGTCATTCGGCCGAGAAAGCGGACTGCTAAAGGTGGACTGGTCGACTCACGAAGTACCATCTCCGCTTCAACGTTTCTCTTCGCCCCGCCGTGCATTTTTGATCACAAAGTCAACGACCTCTTGGCGCTGGAAGATCTCCGTTGCCTCTTCGTGTCCTTTGCCGGGGACCACGATGAGCTCGGCCTTGCCGCCTAGCTTTCGATAGCGCCTGACCAACTCGGCTGCGTTTCGCTCGATGGGGACGGGCCGGTCGCTGTCTCCATGGATGTGCAGGATCGGGACGCCGGCCTCGGCCAAAGGCGCCAGTCGGTCAATGGGATTGTGCTTCGACAAAACCGCGGCGAGCTCCTTCTCACTCATCTCGTACGCGACCCCGGCGCGCTTGAGCCCTGGCCAAACGCTCATGTCGCAAACGGTGTAGATGCCGGCGAGGCACGCGACGTGGTCAGGATTCTCGGCGGCCCAGTTGTAGAGCATCAGCCCGCCGCGACTTTGGGGCATGAGGTTCGCCTTCTTCGCGAATCCGTGCTTTTCGGTGAGCAACTTGTGAAATGCGCTGTAGACAGCTCGGCCCTTGGGGTTGCCCATCGATTCGCCGACGTCGATGCCGGCGATGGCGATGCCCTTGGCCAGGAACCGCCGAAACATCCAGACGTGGGCAGGCCTCGGCTGTCCGCCGATCGTCGGGGCGTACCACACCCACGGCATCGGCGCCGATGGCTTCTTCCCTCGAGGACGCATCAGAAACGCAGGGCGACCGTCGACTTCGAGATAGGTCTTCTCCGCCTTCGCCGCCTTGGCGACTGCCTCAACCGTCGGCAATGCGGCCGCAACCCGTGCGTTCAGTGCGTCGTCGCCGTGGACAACGGCTTGGGTGCCCAGCGAAAAACCACCGATCGCGATTGCCAGCAATAGAATGTGCGTTCTCATAGAGTTTCTCCGTTGTCCATTGGCGGTAACTCTCGCAGAGGCTCCCCCGCGGCGGGCGGGCCGTAGGGAGAGGAGCGTACATTAAACAGCCCGAAAGCAGCCCAGCGGTTGTCTGTTGAATCTCTACAACATAGAGCAGCGTCAGACGTTTGCAAGTGAGACTCCAGCGACTGGATAGTGGTGCTTTCGCCAGGGTAGGATGCGAAATATGGGGATATAGACACAGCGCTCTCCCCGCAGCCGAGGAGACGCAAGCCAGCTTCCAGGAACTTCGATGAACAACGCCCAATCCAACGATCAAGGTCGTCTACACGGTCAGGCGGCCCGCGTCACTGGCGCAGCTTCGGGGATCGGACGCGCCACGGCGATTCTCTTCGCCAACGAGGGCGAGAACGTCGCCCTTGGTGTGGCGTCTGTCTCCGGAGCGACGCTCGCAGTGGACGGTGGAGCCTCCGCCTGATCTGTCGGGGGAGCAAGGGTACGCCTCCTAAAGGCGCGGCGGGCGACTTGCGTGCCGGATTCCGAAGTCGCAGCGGAGAATCCACCTGAGCGCCTGTTCCCGCATCAGAGTCGTGCGAGGCCGAACGGGCAGGGATGCGACGATGCGATGCGCCGCCTCCTTCTGCCGTCTTAGGAACTCACCCTGGCTGTCCTTCCACACCTGAATCGAACGGGGCTGGGCTTCTTCGTACGCCGTCGCCGCTCGAACGTTGTGCATTTCTTCTCGTGCCTCTTCGATGGCCTTCAAGCCCTCTCGCACGGCCGTCTCGAATCGCACTCCTTCCTCTTCGTCGAGCTTCAAGTACTCGAGGCTAGCCCGTAGGTACTTCCTGGCGAAGTCACCGGCGTCGAGGCGTCTGCGTGCCTTGGGGCGGGTCTCGTCGATCAACCGGTCAAGGTCATCCACGAGCCATCCCCACTGCTGAACGTCCTCGACGGTGGGTTCGCTCGGGCCCCCGGGATTCCACGCCGGGTCGCTCCCACGCTCGTTCGGCGCCTCGGTCGATGCGATCTCCGTCACCGTGCTCTCTGCAGATTCTGCGTGCCGCAGTGCGCCTGCTGCATCCGGCGCGGCTTCATTCACGCGGGTGCTTTCACTATGGTCGGCACCCGGAGTGAGCCAGAACCAGAGCGCTAGCGCCGCCAACGCTCCCACTCCCAACCAGGACTTTTTGTTGATCAGAATAGGCATGACGCGTCTACTCTCGCCGGGAGATCGTCTGCGGCGTCTTCATGCCCGACACCCCGGGGTCCATCCACTTGAGGTACTGCGTGATCTGATTCGATGACATATCCGCGCCAGGAAGCGTCCCCCACCAGCGGTAGGGTTCGTTGCCCACAAGGACGAGTCGGATGTGATTGGTGCGATCGGCATCGAGCTTCCGATCGACGTAGGAAAAGCCGAGACGTTTTCGCAACAGCTCGATATCTCTCGGGCGACCCGTGACGAAGGTCCAACCGGGCTTGTCCGGAATCCCGTAGCGCTCGGCGAATCGGCGGAGGACCGCCGGCGAATCCTCTGAGGGAAGGAGCGTGATCGATACGAAGAAGAAGTCTTCACCGAATCGATCCCCCAAATTGTCTCGAACCTTCACGAGGTTCGCGGTGGTCAGAGGTCACGTCCCCTGGCAGGTCGCAAACATGAAGTTAATGACGACGATCTTGTCCTTGACGAGGTCATCGTAGAACTTCACCTCCTTCCCATCCTGATCGATGAGCGTGACGTTGGGAAAGTCGGGCGCCGCTCTGCTGCGGGTGAACGTCTTCGGAAGCTTCGCATCGACAGTGGGCGGATCGTAGTAGGCCGCCGGGTCAAGTTCAGTTGTCGCGCCCAAAGTCTCCGACGGGTTGTCGGCTGTCGACACGCGCGTACAGGAAGAGAACAGTGCCGCTACCGTCGTTCCAAGCAGTGCCACAAGCCCGAACATCGCGACGCGGACATGGAAGCTCGAAACGCTGAACGACTCTGTCGTGCTCATCGACTTCGTCTTCCTCGTCTCTCACCGTCGTCGTCTTCACCGTCACCAAAATCGACAACGTCCCAACGAATGAGCATCGCGTGATCCTCATGGACTGTGTTGTGACAGTGCAGCGGATAGCGACCGGTCCAGTCGCGTATCCTGATCCGGATCACGACTTCTTCCCCTGGTCCGATGACGGTCACATCCTTGCGACCGCGCTCGTGCTGCGGAGGCTTCTTGCCGTTGCGCGTGACGATCTGATGCTCCTCGAGATGGATATGAACGGGATGATCCCAATCCTCGGCCATGTTCCGCAGGGTCCATTCCTCCGTCGCGCCGAGTGGCACCACCTCATCGACCCGATTGGCGTCGAACTGTCGACCGTTGATCGTCCACCCGTCCGTTTGGTTGTCGAACTCGAACAGCCGCGTTCGTTCGACTTCGCTGGCGTGAATCTTGGTGCGTTCACGAAGCTTTCTCGGCACTCGACTCGGATCCGGGGCGTCGCCCGTGACTCGAAACTCAAGGACCGGATCGCCCTCGTCAACGTCGAGAACGATTCCAGTCGGTCCAGCGCCATGCCACTGATCCATGACGTTGATCAGGTAGATCGTGTCGCCGATTTCGGTGTCGGAGAAGTCGATGATGACGTCCATGCGCTCAGCTGGGGTGATTTTGACGCCGTCGTCCATTCTGACCGGGTGTTTGAGAAGATTGCCGTCATTGGCAACCATCACCAGCGGCTCACCGTTTGAGAGAACGAACTGATAGAATCGCGACGGTCCCGTGTTCAGCAGCCGGAAGCGATACTTGCGGCGGTCGACCTCCATGTAGGGATCGACGGCGCCGTTGACGGTGTCGTGGTTGCCGAGGAACCCGTCGAAGTTGAACACATCCATGAACAACTGGTGGTCGGGCGTGTCGTCGAACGACTTGTCGCCGAACACCAGCGGGACGTCGTAGTCGCCGCTTGGTAGCCGAAGTGCCTTCGGATTGGGATCTGTCTCGTCACCGGAATCGACTTCGTCGAACAGAAGATACATCCCGATCAGGCCCTTGTAGACGTTTTGGGCCGTGAAGTCGCCGCGGTGATCGTGGTACCACAACGTGTTGAGCGCTTCGTTCGGATCGCCGCCGGCCAATACGTTTGCGTAGTGGTAGTCGTGGAACTCCCCGACAGCTCCCGTCAGGTAGTCGTCCTCATTCCCCATGATGTAGTCCTCACCGGGGTGGACGGCTCCCACGTCGATGTCGTCAGCGGTTCCCATGAGAGCGTCAGGACCGGCATCGGTGTTTGTGCTTTCCAGCCCCGGATAGAAATCGCCAGGAAAACCGTCGGATTCCGAAGCTGTGTGCGCGTTGTGCAGGTGGGTGATCGTCTCGGGACGACCGAAACCAGTGCCGTCGCCACCGGGATTGAGGTCGTTGTACTGACGCACAACGATCGGCGCACCGTAGCGTGCCTTGTAAAGTGGTCCAGGCGACAAGTCGGAGTAACCCCAGATCATGCTCGGTGCGAGATCAGGGTGAAACCGCCACGGCATCGGGCGAACATGCACCTCATAGAGCTTCTGCGGAGCAAACTCTTCGAAGCGCTGGTGTGGCCGACCCGAGTTGGAAAACGGCATGTTCGGGAGCGCATCGACTCGGATCGAGTTGCCGAACCGGTCCGTCGCGGTATCGGCATCCACGAGCCGCGGCAGCTGCATCACGAACGGCTGCAACTCAATGCGCCGCGAGTCGCAGAAGTCGCCGGTCGCCTGCAGGCAGTTAAAGTTATCAATGACCTCTTGATCAATGGTCGGGACCAAGAACGCGTCGGCGGCTACTGACCCCTCACGGGGGTCGATGAGAGTCGGTCAGACGACCCATGGCGGTCCGTTCTCGAACGTCTCCTTGTCACGTGTGTACAGATGGATCAGCCCTGCCTCCTCGAGCGCGAAGACTTCATGCTTGCGCCGTATCACCGGTGTCCCGTCAAGATCAAGGCCGTTGCGGGCCTCCATCTCAGCCATGAGCGCATCCTGCTCGGATGTGCCGCCGTTGAGCGCTGCGTCCGTGTATTCAACGAACTGCAGGGTCCACAGCCCGAGGGGGTTGTGAGTCAGGTAGCCGAGGCCGGTATCGAAAAGGTTGTCCTGGCGACGGTTGGGCGGCGCCGGGGAGAAGGGATCGCCGTCCTTCAGCGGAAAGATGTAGGCGCGGAACTGGTCAGCGAGCTGCCGGGCGTGACGCCCCGCAGCGTTGTCCATGAAGGCGGCCTCCGTGATGAAGGCGGGGGGATCCGGATAGAAAAGAAGCGCGCCACCGGCGTCGAACCCGCCGTTGGTGGCGATGATGCGAACTTTGCTGCGGGTTGGATCAGGCGCCTTGCCTTCGATCACGGCACCCGCGCCGCCGCCTCGTTCGGTCACGCGGAGGGTGAGCCCGGCCGGATCGATGCCGTGGGCCCTGTAGAACCTGTCCGAGAAGTCGTACGGCACGGTTCCGGGAGCGTGGCCATAGGACTCGTCAGCTTGAACGTTCGGAACGAGGGCAGAGAATCCCAGTAGCCCCACGCCGACAGCCAAGCGTAAGAAGGAGTTTCCGCACATAGCAGTGCGCCGATTGTCCTCGTTAAAACCTAACCATAAGGCCGACCAAAGCCTTCTCCCGCAATGTTACCGCGCGGTCGCCAGCTCGACTACTTCAGATCTTGGACATCCCGCCGTCCGTCTTTCCCGCGCGGGCTCGACTCGACGGTTGTGAGAGTCGGTGACACCGTCAGCTGGAAGACCGTCGGCTCAAGCCGCGCCGAACCCGCCAAACGACGCGCGAAGATCAGCGACTCATCGACACCAATTAGAACGCAAGCGCGGGATCTTGATCGTCGCCGGTCAAGACGTCTCCCACCTGTGTGGAAAGCGAAAAACGCCCGCAGAAGAACGTGTCCCGTTAGGTAACTTACAACCGCCGTCCACCCCTGCGTTTCCACGCGTTCGGCATCATCTCTACGACCCGACGACCTTCAGCGTCGCCACCGGCGGAGCCGCAAAGTCCTGCCAGACGCTTTCAGCCGCGGCCTTGTCGATCGGCCCGGTGTGCACGAAAAGACGGTAGCGGAACCGATGCACCTCGCCAGGTTTGAGGTCGAGCGGCTGCTGCTGGATCGGTGTGTAGTTGAAGAAGGCGCCTCCCTTGGCCCAAATCCGCATCGGCTCCGGGAAACGCTCGTTCTTCGGGTGGCAGAGGATCACCACCGTCGACCACTTTTCTTCCACCGCGCCACTGTGCGCGCACCATTTCGCGCGGGTGGTGTGACCGTTCTCTTTCGTCTTTCCTTCCGAGGTGAGCAGGACATAGTTGTCACCGTCCCACTCCTCGGCACCACGGAAGGCGAAGCCTCCATAGCGATAGGCTTTGAGGTGAAGCGGGCTGTCCGAGGCGCAGCTTTGCTGGCTCGTGATGTCCCACAGCCAATATCCCTTGCCGGACGGCGCCGGCCCTCCCACGTTCCAGACGCGGACGTCCCAGATCTCGTTCAGCGCGACTTTGCCGCTGGGGCCCTGGGTCAAATCGACGAACTGGTGCTTCGCGCGGAAGCGAGCGTAGACGGGACCGTTTTCGAATCCTTCGAAGCCGGCGAATTGGACCGTGCCCTGATTCTTACCGAGATTCCAAAAGTCCACTTCATGGCCGTCGAACTCAGTCTTTGTCCAGGGGAACCAAATCCCCTTGTGGTGTAGGTGATCGTCTGGGAAGTCTTCAGTGACGAGCTCGCCGGACGGGCTGAACATCGGGTGAATGTAACCACTGCGGATGTAGTCCGGCTTGATCCCCTTGGGCGGAACCACGTGGCGGTGATTGTAGCTGAACAACCGCTCGCCCCCCATCGTCACGTCGAGCGTCTTCGGAGTCAGCTGCATGCGCACACCGGCCGTCGTGATTCCCGGGCCGCGGCAGAGCTCGAAGCGGCGCGCCGAGTTCGCCTTGGTCTTTCCACGAAGGACAAACCACAGCTTCGGCGGCTCACTGGCTTCGATCTGCAGCGGTACCAACGTGCGGGAAGCGTTCGTGGTCTCGATCAGACACAAGTCGCCGAAAGCGCGGAGCGTCTGAGGAAGGGTGACGGCGACGGGAGTGTCCATGCGATCGCGATCGCCCGCTTCGACGCTCACAAGAGCAAGCGGCGAGGACTCGCTAGCGTTGGCACAATAGGGTGCCAATGCAACCGCGACCAGCAATGTTCCGATCAATGTCCGCTGAAAAGCTCTCATGAAAACGATCTCCTTAAACCTCAACTTGCCTGTCCGGAGAAGTAGCAGGCACACTCCTGTGTGCCGTCCGGTCTCGACTTCTGGCGACGGCGCGCGGAGAAGCCTGTGAATCTTCTGACGTGCCCCACCTCTCTGTCGTTGTGTCTCGCGTCTTCCTTTGCGAGCTCGGCGAACTCTGCGTGAACGGAAGAAACTCACGCCAAGCCTGCGCAGCTCGCGATGGGGCGAGGGGACCCAAAGAGAGCGACGGCACACGTGTGCCTGCCACTTTACTGGCCAATGCACAAACTCGACGCTAGAGCTTTCGCGCTAAAGTTTACCCTCCGCCTGCTTCAGCAGCGTGTCCGCACGCTTCTTTGTGTCGGCGTTTTGGGTTACCGAGAGAACCTGTTTCATGCACTTCGCGACCGCTTCCCGGCGTCCGCGAACGATGCGCTCTGAGATGACGAGTGCCGCCTCGCTGGCCGCCTCCCGGATGCCCGGCTTGGAAAGATAGGTCGCGAGCACCTCGAGCGTCTCGGTGGCTGGGATTCCTGCAAGCGCGTGGATGACGATCTTGCGCTCGGAGTCGTCACGCGAAAGCGCCATCGCCTTCTCACAAACGCCGATGCGCTCGTGCCTCGGAAACCCGAGTCTGCGGACGAGACCGCTGAAGGCCTCGAGCACGCGCGTGCGGTCCCCCATGTCTTCCGATGCCTCGAGCAGGCTCAAGAGGCGGTAGGCCGCCTTCTCATTTTGCCAACCGCCGAGAGCCGTGGTCGCGGCCGCACGGATCTCGGGGTTGGCATCGCGAGCGATACCGGACACCGCATCGAGTGCGCTCTCGCCTTCAAGCTGGGAGAAGACGCCGAGAAGGAGAGTCTTGTCCTCAACCGTGGCATGCGACAGGGCACCGGCAAGCTTGGCCGCGCACGCATCCGCGTCGGGCATCCGCCGTGCGGCTGACTGGAGCGCGCGGATGACCGCATCCTTCTCCTTGGGAGTCTTTGCCCGGGCCAGTGCATCAGTGAGGAGCGTGAGCTCGTCGAGAACCACAGTAAGTCCCAGCGAGCGAATGGCTGCAAGCCGCACCCGAGCGTCACCGTCAACCACCGCCTTCGAGAGCGTCGGCACCGCCGCGTGAAGTCCGCGTTCGCCCACGGCGTCGAGAAGCGAGGCGCGGAGTTTCGTCTCGCCCCCATCGGTGAGTCTTTTCAAAAGTGCCTCATCGATGTCGTCTCCCGGCAGGCTCCCCAGTGTCGTCCGCGCAAGCTTGGCGGTCTCTGCGTCGAATTTGGCCGCCACCGCGAGGAGTACCGGGACTGCGGAGACATCTCCCAGGGATCCAAGCGCGCTGATCGCTGCAGCGCGCACTCTCGCCTCGCCGCTTTGACTTGCCTCGAGCACGGCAGGCAAAGCGGCGCGGTCATCGCGCTCGCCGAGGGCGCTGAGCAGTTTCGCCTTTCGCGTCGGCGAGAGGCCATCCAGCGAGGCAACCACGGCCTCAGTTACGGTGCGCCCCGGCACTTCCCGGACCGCGACGAGCGCCATGTCGAACGCCGCCTCGTTCTTCGCCCGTAGCGTCTTCTCAAGCATAGGCAAGCCCGTCGCGCCGCGCGCGAGGAGGGAACCGCGGAGCGCGGCCATCCGAATGCGCTCTGGGATGCCGTCCGCTTGGCGCGCCGCCTCGTAGGTTGCAACGGCAGGCTCGGCCTTGCCGTCCTTGAGAAGCGCTTCCGAACAGCTGAGGCAAGCGCGAGCGATCGCCGCGCGCCGCTGACCCGCGGCCTTCCCGAGCGCAGCCCGCAGGGCTCCGGCCGACTCCGGCGTGCCGATGCGGCCGAGTGCGGTCGCTGCGGCCGCAGAGACTCGTGCGTCAGAATCTCCAAGAAGGCTCGATAGCTCGCCGAGCGCCTCGGAATCGCGCCGTGCACCGATCGAGTTGATGACGCCGATGCGAAGATCGCCCCCAAGTCTCGCGAGCGCCGCTCGGAGCGCCTCAGCGGCCGAGGGATCCGGGTTCGGCTCAAGGCCGAAACGTGCGTAGTGCGCCAGGCTGCTGTCACCGAGGAGCTTCGCGAGCGCCGGAACTGCCTCCTTGCCACCGACTACAGCAAGACGCTGACATGCCTTAGCCTTGTCGAAGACTCCGGCATCGGATGCCAAAACCGCGATAAGTTTCGACTCGTCGTTCTCGGTCGCGGTATTCTCAGCACGCAGCGCTGCGGACGACGCCGCGAACAGCAGAACCGTCAAGGCAAGCGGCACGCGCAAACTTGAAGAGAGCGAGCATCTCGACATGGTGTTGATCTGATTCATTTGTCTCTCCGTCCCTCAAACGCGCCAAGGCTCGCGCTTGGCACGTGAGCGCATGCGGTTGGCCTCTTCGTCACCGGCAAACTCTTCCTTGACCGGATCGAACGTCAGTTTTCTTCCGAGCTGCCAGGAGATATAAGCCGCGTGACAAGCGACATGGGATTGCGCTGCCACGCTCGCGTATGCGCGCGGGAGCTTTCTCGATTTCACGCAGTCGAGAAACTCGCGGACGTGATCGCCTGGCGCGGTGCCCCGGCCTGAAACGATCGGCTTTTTGAGGCGAAGCGATGCCGGGTGGAGCGCGAGCCTGCCGGTGTCCCCGGCCTCGACCCAGCCCTCGTCACCCTCGAAGCGCACGCTACAGGTTCCAAGGCCGAGCCAGCCGCCCGTGCGCATAACGAGCTTCACGCCATTGGCATAGCGAGCGACAAGGCCGTCGCCACGCGGTTCGTACTCGACCGGAGCAGTGTCGTCCGCTTGATTCGCCCACTGACAGAGATCGACTGTGTGCGAACCCCACTCGAGGATGCCGCCGCCGTGGAAGTCAAAGAAGCCGCGCCAACCGCCGCGCACGTACTGCGAGTTGTAGGGACGCCAGGGACAGGGGCCGAGCCAACGATCCCAATCCACCTCGTCGACGGGCGGTTGCTTTTCGGCCGGCAGCCAGTCTTGCTTCGTCGGTGGGTTGAGCGTATTAGCGTGCACGGTGTGAAGATTACCGAGCTTGCCGCTGTGCGCCAGTTCGATCGCAAAGACGAAGTTGGCGACGTTACGCCGCTGCGTCCCCGCCTGATAGATGACTCCCGTTCGGCGGATCGTGTCGGAGAGTTCTCGACTCTCGGCGATCGTCATCGAGCACGGCTTTTCACAGTAGATGTCTTTCCCGGCTTTCGCTGCCAAGACCGAGGCCATCGTGTGCCAACGGTCTCCCGTTGCGATCAGCACCGCATCGATATCCTTTCGGTCCAGCAGCTCGAACATGTCGCGATAGGTGACGCAGTCCTGACTGCCGTAGTGCTGATCGGTGACGTCTTTGATGGCTTTCCGCCGAACGGAGCGCACGTCACAGACCGCGACGAACTGAACGTCTCCTTGCGAAAGAAAATCTCTCTGGACACGCTGGCCACGAGGACCGATCCCGAGTCCCGCCACCGTGATGCGCTCACTCGGGGGAACCGCGCCGCGGAGGCCCAGAGCAGACCCAGGGACGATGCAAGGTGCGGCTAAGACAGCGCCTGCTCCGACTGCCTTCTTAACGAACTGTCGTCGAGTCAAAGACGCGTTTCGCTGGGCCATGGGATGTCTTCCTTCTCAGGTTCGATTGATTGTCGGTACACCAAGGTGGCCGTGTGCCGCCGTCTACCTTTTTTCCAGACTACGGCACACGGAGTGTGCCTGCTACTCTTCCAGACACCAGTTCTTGAATACATAAGTTTCTCAGGCGAGCGGACAAAACGAAAGCCTTTGCATCCCTTTGAGCTTTGAACGACACACACTTCGAGTCGTTTTTCTTTCTGGGAGGAGCGATAGGTGGCGCCGCCGGTGAGTCACCGATTCGTACAACTTGGGAAAGCCTCGCAGCTCAGTGAACTCTCACCTCCGACGCCACAGATCTCCGCAGGCTCTGGCAGCGATAAGCCGCGGAAGAGGTGGAGCAGAAGGACGACGGCATCGCTGAGGTTGAGTCGGCCGTCGTCGTTCACATCGGCGGCTCGCTCGCAAGGTGGAGCGGGGCCGCGGCGAAAGAGCCAGTTGAGTAGGTAGAGCGGATCGTCGATGCCTATGGCGCCGTCCGCCTCAACGTCGCCGCGCCGAAAGAGAGTTTCCATGCGCTCGGCACGCGAGAACGCTGTCAGTTGGGCTCGCTTGAGAGGCGACAGATCTGCACCCAAATAGACAAGCTCGCCGGCACGGCCGCCCGGTGTCTCTCGAAAGGTCGGGGGCGCTCTGAACTCAAGAGCAAAGACGTCGCCGTCGATACCTGGAAGCGGCTCTGGTACGTCCAAGACGAGCCAGTAGTCGACCGGATCGTTGTGGTTTTCAGCGGCGTAGACGAGTTGCCAGTAACTGCTGGTTTGACGCGTCTGGCCATCGCTGAAGGTCGCTTGAGCATGGCTGAGCGTGGCCGGGGCGGCAAAAAAGGACTGGTCGTCTTCGTCGGCGATGCGCTCGATGAGTTCGAGGCGGGTGCCGTCTGCGAACTCGGCGAAGACCTCGATCGTTCGCAGCCCCTGGAGATCACAGGAGCCGTAGCGGATCGTCGGGACGCCGTTAACGCTGGCGAGGAAAGCCTCGTTTCCAGGTTCCGCTGTGAAAAAAGCGTCGTCCAAAACGAGTCGACCGCCGTCGAGCACCTCGTCGCCGCGGGCGCGGAAGCGCAGGCGACTGGAAACCTCGAGACGGGAGCCGTCGGCGAGAGAGAAGGACTGCGAGTAGGTAAAGATATAGGACGTGACGTCATCGGCCGCGGCAACGCGCTGAAGCCTGAGCTCGCCATCGCCGGCGGCGACTGCCGTTTCCTGATCAGGCCCGAACACGAGCTCTTCGATCAGAGTTGCCTCGACGCGTTCCGCACTGCTCTGCAGAGTAGTGAGTCCTGCGGTCAGTCGCAGTGTGCTCTTGGCAGCGTAGGCGTCGGCCGGTTGACGAAACGGGACGTAGACACTGCACACCTCGGTGCCGGAAGGGATCTCGAGCTCGAACTCAGGTGTGGGAAGCGGCGTCACGCTGAGGAGAAACGGGCGGACCTGTTTGATAGCGAGCTCTCCGTCGGGCATGAACTTGAACTCCATGTCGAGAAGAACCTGGTCGCGGCTAAAGTTTCCCAACTCGACGGGAAAGTTCTGATCGATGTGCCACATGAGACTGCCGAGCTCGTGAAGTTGATCGTTCGTGAGCACGACGCGGCCCGGCTCAAGCAGAGTCGAGCTCGCGGCGCGAAGAATCTCTTCAACCACGCCGCCGGCAACCGTCAGTAGATTCTTCTCGGCTCGCACACCGGGCTCAGGACTGACAACGCTTTCCTCACCGACCTGAGCCGTAATCACGTAACGGCGGTCCTGAGGATTGGTGACGTTGCCGGTGAAAGCGACGCCGTTGGAAGCCTCATCGACAAACGTACGATTGACGAGGACAGCCATCGCAGCGACCCTTTGATCAACGCCGAAAAACGCGCGCTCTTCGTAGGCCTTAAAGTTCCACAAACTTCGCCACACACGTTTGAGAGCACGGGCGATCGTACGTTCTTCGTCGCGCGTCGCATCGCAGTGCGACGGACCGAACGTGTCGGTGTCGAGGTCGTCCTCTGGACACCCCGACGTCGAGTCGTAGAGCCCCGCACCGTTGAACTGAATGTCGTCCTCGATGTTGGACGAAGAGCGGAAGCGCACGCGCGTCGTCGAGGGCGTACCCATGACTTCGACGATACGCGCGGCGATCCGAGAGATCAGCTCGGGTGAGACGACGCCCTCGTCGCGTATGCGGTCACGAAGATTCTCGAGCGCTGTGAAACGAAAGTCGGAGTCGGTTTGAAACTCCGGGTCATCGAAGAGTTCATCCAGATACGCTTCGTAGCTGACCATTCGCTGCGGGTCGAGTGCTGACGGCGCTCGATTGGAACGCATGAACTCGACGTAGGAGTGCATGGGAATCGCGAAGCCCTTTTCCTGATAGTGGCGATACTCAGGCGCGTCGAGGACCGATTGCAGCCTGGCGAGATTGGTGGCTTTGCCACCGAAGCGAGCGACGAGCGTCGTGTCACCCGCGAGCTCCATTCTGGCGATGTCCTCGAGACTCGAAAGCTCCGTGAAGCTGACGTCGAGGCCGGGCGACTTCTCAAGGCTCGGTCGATTGACCTGCCAAAAGGCCTGGGCTTCCTCCAGGTCAGCCTCCCTGACCATGAACTCCGTCTCCCGAACCTCCAAGCGGACGAGCTTGTCGCCGTAGGGAGCCAGAGCGGCGAGGGCATCGGCAACAAAGGCGTTGGGAGTGCTCCGAATCGCCATGCGCAGAAAGGTGTGACTATTCTCCGTTTGCGGTTCGCTTGTGAGGAGTGCTGCGACCACTGCCTCGACGTCCCGCGGTGCGTGATCGAGAACGAGAATGTCCTGAAAGGTGAACTGGCCGCGTTCGTTGCGACGGTCGAAGGCGTCTCGGTCAAGCAATCGGACACGACCGAAGGCCACGCCCCGAGTGTAGGGCTGATAGGTTCCCGTGGGACCGGTGTCGGTGAAGATCGGGAACGCGGGGTTTGCCCAGGTCGAGGCGAGTTCGCGTTCGAGATTCGTCTGCGGAAAGTAGCCGAGTGGTTCCAGGGCGAACGATGCTCGCAGCGTCTCATAGACGGCGGCGACTTCGCTTTCGACGAGAAGCTCGCTGACGTCCGATGAGTCCACGAGGACGTTGAACCCGTAGGCCAGACCGTCCTCCGTTCGTACGAGGTTGATCACTCCGGCGTAGTACTGCCGCAGGGCTCGACGGTTGACGAGATCGCCGTACTCTTCGGTTGTGAGTGACGGAAAGCGTTCTGGAAACGCGGCGGCGAGAAAATCCTGATGGAGACGGAAACGATTCGTATTTTGGTAAACGGTGGGAAGGAGCGCCGGGTCGTCCGTCGCGGGCGCCAGAAACTTGAGCGCACGTTCAACTGGGGCGAAGCTCGATCGTATCGAGAGGTCATGGAAATCGCGCGGCGTGCAAATCGCCTCACGGAAATCGCCGACACTGTTTGTCGTCGTGTCGGACGCGGGGTTCAAGAGAACTGTGAGCGAGTTGACCGGGCGATTGCCGACGACGATGTCGACGTCGCCATCGAGGTCCATGTCTTCGGCGATCGCATGTCGCACTCCTTGTCCGGCCGGGAGGTGAAAGGGAGGGTTGTAGCCGCCGTCTCGGCGCCCTGTGAGGATGCTGATGCTGCCGGAGAACTCGTTGGCTGTGCCAATGTCGAGGATGCCGTCGCCGTCGAAATCAAGGGCGACCGCCGAATAGGGTTCGCGCTCGATGTTGTGCGACACGGGTGCGTCGAACTTTCCATCGCCTCGGTTTCTCAGAATCGAAACCGCCATGCCGTTGGGCACCAAGAGATCCACGTCCCCGTCCCGATCGAGATCGGAAGCGACGAGGATGCGCGGATTGGCGGGCAAGGCATAGCGGTCGATCTGGTCGAAGACGCCGTCGCCGCGGTTCGAGAGAACGTGTAGCGCGAAGCCCTTGCGGTCCGAGACGGCGTAGTCCAGGTCACCGTCCCGATCCAGATCCGCAGTCTCTCCCCAATACGGACCAACACCGACGGGTATCTCAGTGAAATCTGTCAACACGCCACTGCCGTCGTTGCGCCACGTGAACACGAAACCACTCTCGGAGACAGCCAGGGCGTCGAGGTCGCCGTCGCCGTCCATGTCGGCAACATCGACGTTGTGCGTAGCGTTACCCGCTCCAACCGGGTACTGAACGGCGGCGGCAAACTTCCGCTCGCCGAGGTTTTCCATCACCGCGACGTTGCTGCCGATGGGATGGGACCTGCCGATATCTCCGAGAAATATGTCAATATCACCATCGCCATCGAGATCTCCGGTGTCCACAGTACGCGAGACGCCATTCACCGGCAACGGGATGTGCAGAATCGGACCGAAACTGCCATCGCCCCGATTGAAAGCCACGGTGTAGGCATCCGAGAGATTGCTATTGGCAGCGACGACGTCGGCAAGCCCGTCGCCATCGAAATCCCCAAGAGCGATTTGATGAGGTCTGGATCGACTCGAGAGTGGAGTCGTCACGAAATCAAACTGGACGCGATCGGTCAGGCCATGATAGAGGACTTCGACGCGACCAGGGTCGTCAGAGACCACAGCAAGGTCGACCTCGCCATCTCCATCAAAATCTCCCGGGGCGACGAACTGGGCTTCGGCGGGAATCGCTGACCCGCGAACAAGGACACCGCCGCCCACATTCGCGAAAATTCCGATGCGACGATCGGGATCGGCGACGATCACGTCGAGATCGCCGTCTGAGTCGATGTCAGTCAGAACGGTTTCGATCTGGTCGATGTCGATCGAACGCGGCGGTTCCATCTCGGCGTTGCCGCGATTCGCGTAGACGACCAACCTGTCGTCGAATCGTACAAGAATGTCGAGGTCGCCGTCGTCGTCGATGTCGGCGACGCGAACCCACGACGCGAAGTCCGCGCCGACGTCAACGCGCATCGCGTCGCTGAAATCTCCACCCCCTTGATTGATGAGGAGCGACAACGATTGTGTGCCCCTGTCGAGGGTGACCACATCGAGGGCGCGGTCACCGTCCAAATCTCCGACGGCGATCGAGGCTGGAGCCTTGCCGCTCACTGGAAACGCTCCAGCCTCCGCGAGCGAGCCGTCGCCGGTTTGGACGAAGACGTCGATCGTTTGCTGAAGCCGGTTTGTCGTTACGACATCGGGGCGACCGTCGCCGTTGACGTCGCCGACCGCCAATCCGTTCGTGACCGATCCCTGGTGGATCCGAGGTGGGGCGAAGTCACCCGCACCGAGGCACTCCACCACGACGATCTGAGACGCTCCGGCGTAAGCGACGATGTCGGTGTCTCCATCTCCATCGAAGTCGGCAGGCGCCAGGATTCTCAAGCGCCGATGGATTCCAAGGTGCGCGATCGTTTGGCGCTCGAGCGTTCTGTCCTGCCGGCCGAGAAACACCTCGAGCACGTTGTCCTGATCTTCCCACTGCCACTGAACAACGACGACATCTCGGAGCTCGTCTGAGTTGAAATCGCCGGCAACGAACATGAGAGTGAGCGACTCGAGAGGATATTTCTCCGGCCCGAGACCGAGTTCAATGGGCGCGAACTCGCATTCATCCGGGACCATGTTGTCGTTACAGTCGTCGCTCGCCTGAGAAAGGACGTCGTCCTGGTCGACGACACCGTTGCCGTTACAATCTGCGGCGAAAACGGGAGTCGTCAGCGCCACGGGGATCTTGCCCGAGACGATGACGACGAAGCAGCACAGGCAGTAGAAAACGAAACGCCGCGACGTGAACGGGCTAAACAGCCGGCGTTGTCCAAAAAAGGTCGAACGAGTTGATCTCGAGGGTGTCACTTTGGCCTTCGTTTCCGCGCGCGAAGATCGAACCCCGTGCAAGTCGGTCCATACTAATCCCTGCACTGCGGATTGAGGAAACGCTTTGGCTCATCAAAGGAGGATCTCGTCGACACCCGCGACGTCTCCGAGCCCGTGCGACTCGCGTCGCGCCCCGCTACGGAGAAGGTGCGTTGACCGCATCGCCGCCGACGATCTATGTGTCTTCGAGGAAAAACGGTATCGTCTCTGACAACTCTCGGGTCGTGCATCGGTTGGCGTGATCAGGTAGTTTAGTGTGACGCGTCCGAGCGAAGTGAAGAGGTTTATTCCTCAGGCGAACGACTTTTTTGTATGATAGATTCATCGATTCATACGCTACAAACGGTTGAGCAAACCAAGCGATGGTCGACAAGTCACAATTGACAAAAGCTCTCGATACTGGCGACGCCGAGAGGCTGAAGTCATTGTGCACGTCCGACGTGGATCAGAGCGTTTTAGCCGATGAGGAAGTACGCTCTGCCGTGATCCGCGCGGCAGAACGCGTGGTTTTTCACCGGCCGAACTATCGCGAGTCCATCAAGCTCGTCGTCGAACTTGGCGCGCCTTGCGATCTGTGGACGGCGGCACGGGCCGGGCTTGTCGGTCACGTGAAGAGGCTTCTTGCTGAAAGACCCGATCTTTTGAACGCTGCGGACCCTAGTGAGCGGACGTCGCTTCAGAGGGCGGCCTTAGCTTAGCAGCCCGTTGAAAAAGTCATTCGGCCGAGAAACCGGCCTCTTCACGCCCAGCTCGACCGCGTCAATACTCGAAAATCTCGGAGATTACCTGCGTTTGCCGCGGCCGATCTGGACGCGAAGAGACCAGTTTTCGGCTCGAAGCACTTTTTCAACAGGCTGTTAGTCTATGGCGTCTGTCAGGAGTGCGAGGAGGTAGCCGATTTTCTCATTGCGGAGGGAGCGGCTGTCGATGCCTTCACAGCCTCCACCCTTTGTATACCCGATATCGTCTTCCGGGAGCTGGAGCGGAGCCCGCACTTCGTCTCGAAACGCTGCCAGGGATCTACTTCACTCAACTGGGCGGTTCGTCCAAGAAGGAACTTTTCGGAGGCGCCGAACATTTGTAAAGCACTACTTGATGCCGGTGCCGACGTTAACGATCGCGACGAAGACGAAGCGGGTATGACACCGTTACACCACGCTGCCGAGTGGGGACCGCCGATCTGCCTAAAGCTGGTGGATTTGATTCTGGAAGCGGGAGGCGATATCAACTGTTCGGATGATCGCAATTGGACGCCTTTGGATTATGCGCAAGACAGGAGGCGTAGCGACATGGTCAACCACCTGACAGCGCATGGGGCAATTGGAAACATGTAAAGGGCGTAGACCAAACACTCACGAGGGCGAGATCGGACTGGAGAATGAGCGTGCCCCGAAAGTCGTGAGCGGAGGGTGCTTCGCGTCACAGACCTCTTACTCCGTAGGCTGGACCTGCCCCGTCGTGTACGGCGGAAGTGTTGCACCGAAATCTCGAGGCTTCGGGAAGTATCTGGGGAGAGTCTCCACCATGTCGAAATGGTTCCTTGACTCCGAGCGCCGACTCAGGACCTTTTGGCGCCTTGCGATCTTCTGCGTCGGCTACGTGATCGGTGTGTTACTGTTCTCGATCGCGTGTGGTCTCGCTGTCTATCTTGTGGGCGCGGGCGTCGGAAAAGGGCGCGAGGTCGTCGACTGGCTGCAGGGGGATTTGGCGATGGTCGGCGCTGCGTTCGCACCCCCGACAACTCTGTTCACCATCGGCTACGTCTGGATTTTCCGCCGCTACATTGATCGGCGCGACCTTGCCAGTTTGGGGATGCGCCGGCCGGAACGCCGCTGGACTGCATCGGTGTGGGCAGGGCTGGCGCTTGGGATCGTTCCGTTAGCCACCTTGACGGGCATCCTCATCGCCGCGGGCGAGCTGACCGGTAGCATCCACAGCATCTCGGGGACGGTTCTCTTTCTCCTCTGCACTCTTCCCTTCGCCGCGTTCACGGAGGAGCTCGTAGCACGTGGCTACGTTTTACAGAACCTGGTGGAGGTGCGGCGTCCGATCCTCGGCGTCATCATCTCTTCAGTCCTCTTTTGGCTCTTCCACTCGATCAACCCAGGGGCCTGGGCGACCCCCATCATCAGCGTCAACCTCTTCCTCGCTGGGATCCTTCTAGCGCTGGCGTATTTGCTCAGCGGCAACATTTGGTTCCCGACCGCGCTTCATTTCGGCTGGAATGCGTGCCAGGGACCGATTTTCGGACTCCCCATCAGTGGCGTCGACATAGGTGGTTGGATCGATCTCCAGCCGGTCTCGAACGCCAGCGTGCTCCTCACCGGTGGCCCGTTCGGGCTCGAGGGATCGCTCAGTGCCACCGTGCTTGAGGTGGTCCTGATCGCCGTTCTTGCGACGCTCCTCTATCGCCGCCGCCATGAGAACTCAAAACCGGCCGATTCGAACGGGGAAGATATGCCTTAGAACTCGCTGAGTCGGATGTGTGTCGTCCGTTGATTCTCTTACAAAACCGAATACTCTGACGAATTCATCGGTTCTCGAAGAAACGTATCAGGAGTGTGCCTTCTCACATGAGCTTTCGGAGCCTACGATGCTTGAACTCGCTGTCGGCATTGGTCTGTGCGTGATCATGTTTCGAATTGCAGCCGCGTCCAATCGATCAGGGGTCACCTGGTTTGGAATCACCTTCGTCGGATGTGCGTTGAGCCTGTTCATTCCCCTACCGTATCTCCGCTTTTTGATCGTTGGCGTCGTCGTTCTTCTCTGCCTCACGTTGACAAACAAGACTTGAAGGCGGACGTCAGGTCGGTTTCTTTCGATGCGAAGGACCAATCGTCAAACTCCGCAACGCGAACTCATAGGACGCTCTCAGGCGCTCGGCACCCAGCACTCTTCTGGAACGGGCTCAAGACACGCCGAAATCTTCGGCACGGAACCCGTCCGCGCATGGGTCGAAGAGCCAGGTGGCGAGCGGACGCCGCAGTCTCAGCACTCAGCTATGCGCCCGTGTCGAGTCGCGCCGTGCTGTCGCCGAACGATTCGGTTGGGATGTCCACGCGGTTGAGGAGATCGACGAACAGGTTGGTGACGGGTTGCTTCTCGGCCGCGACGTGGCGTCCACCGCGTCCCCCACCGGCGACGAGCAGCGGCAGATTGGTGCTTGAATGACTGTTGCCATCACTGAGAGCGCTGCCGTACAGAATGACCGATTGGTCAAGCAGCGGCCCCGCTCCATCGTGGGTTGACTCGAGCCGCTCGAGGAAGTACGCGAACAACTCGGCGTGCAGGCGGTTGATCTGCGTCACGCGTTCAATGAAGTCGGGATGACCTCGGTGATGCGTGAGCGGGTGGTGTGGATCGTGGACGCCGATCTCGGGGTACGTTCGCACGCTACCTTCGCGGCCGAACATGATCGTCGACACGCGACTCAGATCCGATTGGAACGCGATAACTTGCAGATCCAACATGAGTCGCGCGTACTCGGGAAACTCGAATGGAATTCCCGACGGCTTGTCGATCGTCGGAACGCGGGGGTCCTTTTCCGCAGCCGTGATGCGCTGTTCTACTTCGCGGATCGACGTCAAGTACTCGTCCATCTTGCGCCGGTCCCCAGCACCCAGCGTGCTGACGAGTTCCCTCGTGCTCTGGCGGACCAGGTCAAGAATGCTCTTCCGGTAGAGCGCTCGCCGCGCGCGCGTCTCCGGCGAGAGGCTCAAGTCCTCGGATCCAAACAGACGCTCGAAGACGGATCGAGGATTGACGTCAACACCGAGCGGTGTTTCGGCGTCCTTCCAAGAAAGGCAGTTTGTGTACGCGCAGCTGGATCCCGAATCGCAGTTGCCCACCATGCGGGAATCCTCCAGGCCCAGCTGCAGCGACGGCACGCGCGTCTGCGATGCCCACTTACGAGCCGCCACCTGATCGAACGTGATCCCAGCGCGGACATCCGGCCCAGCGGTGAACTTTGGCGGCATGCCCGAAAGAAAGCTGCCGGACGCCTTCGCATGCGCGCCGCCCTTCGCCTTTCTTGTTGCCGTATTTTCAAGACCCGAAATCACCGTGATGTGATCGCGAAACGGCTCCAACGGCTGCAGGATACGAGGCAACTTGAACTGCGTACCCGGCTGGTCGGGGAGCCACTCCTTCATGACGATCCCGTTGGGGACATACACCACGGCCACGCGGTGGATCGGCATGCCGTGCACGGACGACTCTTCGGCCGCAGCCGCAAAGACGGGCCGCATCGCGTCGAGCACCGGCAGTGCAATCGCCGCTCCGGCGCCTTTCAGCAGCGCGCGGCGAGAAAGGGGTTTGCTTGTGATGATCGACGTCATGGCGAAACCTCGGCTCGGGCGGCGCCTCGCATTTGAAACGGCATGCTTTCCACGATACCCAAAACCAGCTCTGAAAAGCGATGGTCTCCCTCACGGAGCCGCGTGGTGATCTCGGCGAGGGCCGGCCGATCATAGCGTTCCAAGCCGCGTCCCAGCGCGTAGATCAGTAGTTTTTCAGACAGACACCGAACGAACGCCTCGCGCTGTTCGAGCAAGATCTGTTTGAGCTCCTGGTGACCACGGAAAGACTGCCCCGACGGTAGTATCCCGGAGGCGTCCACCGGCTCCCCGTCCGACTCGCGCCAGGCGCCGACGGCGTTGAAGTTCTCCAGACCGAATCCAAGCGGATCCAACCGCGCGTGGCACCCAGCGCACGCGGTGTTCTTCCGATGCACCTCCAGCTGCTCGCGCAAGGAGGCCGGCTGCTCCGCCTTCTCTTCGTCAAGCGGCGCGACCGATGGAGGAGGAGGCGGAGGTGGTGCGTCGAGCAAATTCTCAAGGATCCACTTACCGCGCAGCACAGGCGAAGTTCTCGTTGAGTACGAAGAAATCGTCAGAACACTCGCATGCGAAAGGACGCCGCCGCCGCGCTTTGTACCACCGACATCGACCTTGCGCAGCTCAGGGCCTTCGACTCCCTCGATCCCGTAGAACCGGGCGAGGCGCTCGTCAACGAACGTGTAGTCCGCATCGAGAATCTCAAGGACACTACGGTCTTCCTGAACGATCTCCTCGAGGAACCGCTCAGTCTCACGGCGCATCGAGCGGCGCAGACTGTCCTCGAATTCGGGAAACCGCCGCACGTCCGGGCGGACGACATCCATGTTCTTGAACTGCAGCCACTGACCCGCGAAGTTCTCAACCAGCGCCCGAGATCTCACGTCCTTGAGCATGCGGCGCACCTGGGCAGCCAGCACTTCGGGCTGCCTCAACCGCCGTTCCTTCGCCAGCTCGAGCAACTCAGCGTCCGGCGTGCTACTCCAAATGAAATACGACAGCCGCGAAGCGAGCTCGGAGTCGGTCACTGGTGCCGACTCCGTTCCATTTGTAGTGTCCGGTTCCTGCTCAATTCGGAACAAGAAGTGAGGGGAAACCAGAATCGCTTGCAGGGCCGTCGCGATGCCTTCTTCCCACGAGTCGCCCTGCGCCTGAACCAAATCCACCAAACGCAGCAAGTCCTCAACTTCCTGAGCCTTTGAGGGACGGCGGTACGCGCGGCTGGAAAAATCGGTGAGGATCGTCTGAGTGCAAGTGTCCGTGTGTCCTTCCGGACCGTGTTCTCCGGAAGGATGGCCGCAGACGAACACCTTCTTCAGACTCTCCCGTAGTGGCTCGGTTCGTTGGTTGAACGGCCCACCGATGGCGATCGATTCAAAGCGGTTGTCGACCCGCGTTTCGACGCGGTCCGTTTTGATCTTCGTACCGAGTTTGCGCAAGACCTCGATGTCTTCCTTTGTCAACTCACCTTCAGCGTTGTTGCTGAGCAGCGCTTTCGGATCCCGTTTGGATGGTTCGGGGCCGCCATACTGCGGCGGAAGTCCGTGGAACACCTTCAGGTACGCGACCGACAGCAGCCGTTCGCCAGCCGCGACCTGGAGACGCGTCTCCACGAACTGGCCTTCCAGGTCCGTGGCGTCGACCTCAAACTCTTCGGCCAAAACACCGTCGATGAAGAGCGCCGGGCGGGCGGGCTCCGATTGGTTCGGCCGGTGGCCGTTGAGCACGATCCGAAAGCTGTACTCGCCGTCGACCGGAAAGTAATGCGCGACGTGCGCCGAGTAGACCATGCTCAGTCCACTGTAGTCGTAATGGAACAAGTTCTCCGGCAACGCTTGCTGATCGCGCAGCAAGTTGATGCGGACCGGCAATGGATAGTGGGTGATCGCGGGTTCGAGTTTGGCCGGACCAAACATCGCGGTGCGCACAGAACGCTCGGCGGCGTTCAGGTACTTCTCCATAAGGACGGGTGAGAGCCGCAAGGCATCGCTGATGTTGTCGAAGCCAAACGCCGCCTGGTCTGGCGGAAAATCCGCCGCCGCGCGAATGTCGACGCCAAGAAGGTCGCGCATCGTGTTGCCGTATTCGGTCCGGTTCAGCCGCCGCGCACTCACCCGACCGGGCTCCGGCTCGATGGCCCGATCTTGCCGGGCAAACTCCGCTTCCAGCCACTCAGTCACTCGGGCGACCTCTTCGACCGCGGGTTGCCTTGCTTTTTCAGGCGGCATTTCGCCGGTCTCGAGCTTCGAGACGACCCGTTCCCACGCCTCTCGACTCTCGTCGAACGTTCCCAGACCCGGACGATCCAGCGCGTGCAGGTTGAGGTCACCGGACGTCCTTTCGTCGTTGTGACAGCGAACGCAGTAGTCCCGAACAAGCGCGAACACGTGCCGCGCGTCGGCGCGCGTCTCGGCTCGCGCCTCCGTCCTCTGTTCGGCGAGCTCGTCAGTCGACGGCGTGCCGCACGCGGCGACGCTCAACACAACCAAGCAAGACAGTTTTCGCGTGCTCATTCGTGCCATCGTACAAGAACCGGATCGCGAAGGAAATCGTGGGTTTTTCCAGGGGGTAGGCGCGATGACGGTGACGCGCTGTATCCAAGACGCCAGACTGAGACCAACAGACGACCTCACGGCCAACCGGTCGCCCTGGACACTTTCAGCGCGTCGAGCGGAGCGCAGAGAAGACAGGAAATGAAAGAAGAGTGAGGCACGATGGCTGAAACTGGTGTGTCTTGCACCAGCGACAGAAAGAGCTGAGTGCTTTCACTAACACCCAAACTGCCCGCAGCCGATGCTCGCCGCGGGCCCGGGGACGCCGCCACATTCAGGAAACGGCGCCGCCGGAGCCGCACCTCCAAGGAACAGGAAGTTGAGCAGGAAGATCGCATCGGCGATGTCCCAGAGAGGGTCGGCGTTGGCGTTGCAGGCGTCGGGGCAATCGAGCGGTTCCAAGTCATGCCGGAAGAAGAGGTCGTTCAGGCTCGAGATCGGATCGGAGACGTCGATGCCTCCGTCGCCGTTACAGTCCCCGCGAATGAACCGCGGGCGGGAGAGCGACAGGCTGGAAAGCGTAGCAAAGGTCGGACCGGGAGAATTGCTCGAGGATGCTGACGCAACCCCGACGTAGACCTCACTTCGGAAATCCGCAAGCTCGACGATCATCTTTGGGTCGGTCCAGGTGCTCCCATCTTCGGAAATGCTGCCGAGAATAGCATCGCCACGCCGTTCGATCCTGAGCCAAACCCTCGGTGTCTCGTACGCGCTGCCTGTTACGTTTCTCGTCGAGCCGTCGGTCACCTCGCGCCGGCGAAACTGCTGTCGGAAACCTGAAAACGACTGGAGCAGGTTCACCGTCCCGTGACGCGCTCCCTCGGCGAGGCTCTCGCGCACCATGAGACCGAGGCGCGCACCCTGTTCGGCTTGCCACCGCGCGATCTGGGCGGTGAGAGCGAAGTCGCCTATGACCCTCTGGTGAACAAACTGGAAAGCGTCGCTCGTCGACCGAAAACCGTCGCCAGCTCCCTGGATCAGTAGTCCCTCGTCTTCCGCCCTTGCACCGCCGCCGACCGTTGACTCCCCGATGATCTGGGAGATCCACGGAGCGGGAGGCTCCCCGTCGAGAAGCACGTGCACCTCCTCTTCGGCGATCATCCACAGTCCCTGGTCGTCCGTGACGGTCAACCGAACGGTGTACACACCTGGGGTGGTGTAGGTGTGACTCGTCAGCTCGCCCTCAGCGGTGCTGCCGTCGCCGAAGTCCCACTGGTAAGTCGCGACGGCGTGGGCGGGATCGACCGTCGAGCTGCTGCCGTCGAACTCAACCAGCTGCGTCTCGACGATCTCCTCCATCCCGACAGTAATCCTCGGGCGCGGTAGGTTGAGGACATCGAGTCGCCGACCGGTGAGTGGATGCATCTCCACATCCATACGTGCCACTTGGCCCGCGGTTAAGAAGGCCTCTCCCTCGGCCAGGATCTCGAAAACGTGGTAGCTCATGACGTTGAAAACGGTTTCGTCGACCTGATTCTGCTCCTGCGGCGACAGGCTTGCGTAGTCGACAGCGAAACTGTAACGAGCGATGTCATCTTGATCCCAGCATGGACTGGCAAGATCCGGGAGCGTGTCTGCGACGGCGTCATCCCCGGGCGTCGTGTGGCAAGTGCCGCTGAAGTTTTCTGGATCACAGCCCAGACAAGTACGCCCCTGCGTGTGCGCCAGGTCAAAGTAGTGCCCTATCTCGTGCAGCCAGAGGGTCGTGGCAACTCCAAAGGCATGCTCCTCTGGTGTGTGCTGAGTCGGGGGAGGAGGAACAAGGTTGCTCAGTACAATGGCGTCGTGCCCCCCGGGAAACGAACAGACCGCGGCGGCGTCGCTCAACTCATTGACGATGTAGACGTTGATGGCATCAGGGCGCCAGCGGTAAGTCTCTGAATCGCTTGCCGCTGCCGCCTCGATGCCATCCCGGGTTGAGAAACCTGGGACGGGGCCGTACCACTGCGCGATGCCTCCAACTTCGACGATCTCGACGAGATCGAGTCGCCAGTCAGCACCACCGGCAGCAAGGACTGCGTTAGCGATCTCGTTGTATTCGATGATCTGCGAGTCTTGATGGTAAAAACCCTCCGTGAACCGGTGGCCACCCTCATCAAGAACCACCTTGACCGACACCTTGGCGCGCAGCACCTGAGCGCAAAGAACGTCGCTGACGAAAACTCCCGCGATCGTCACCGCCGCCCAAGAGATCCTACGCAGGTCCATCTTGACCGCTCGTCTTCTATAGCTCATTGATCTATCGCTGACTCGGTGAGTACTTGCTACTTCGCTCCGGTCCTCTTCGCTGGTCGTATTCCTCTCCTGTCTTATAGACTGCGTCGTTCTACTGGCAGCTCGCCAATGGGATCATGCACGCCAGCTCGCTGTCGACGACCGAGAAGCACTCGCGGTCGGGCCTTCCCAGCGTTAGGCCGCCGTCAAACAAAAGGCTCAGTAACGCGATCGGATCGGCGATGTCTACCGCGGCGTCACCGTTGACGTTCAGCGCTGCAATGCACCCGGGAGTGTTGCCGCTAAAAAACAGCCAGTTCAGACTGCAAAGGGCGTCGGCGAGGTTCACCTCACCGTCGTCGTCGCACTCACCGAGACGAAAGACAGACGGTGTCTCATCAAGATCCAGCACCCACAATTGCTCGCCGTACTCGCCGTCTCTCGCAGTGAAGAAAAGTCGATTCCTGGTAGAGGTCAAGTGGGAAGGAAGAGAATCGACATTCCCCGGCAAGATGTCGGCCATCGAGCGTGTCCCTAAAGAGCTGCCGTCACTCACCCACAACCCCTGGCCATGCTGGGGATCACTGACGAAAAAGAACAGACGATCTCCAACACGCGTGAAGTTGTTCGGGCCTCCTCCGGACGAGCCCAAAACTACGTCCTTGAAAAGTACCGTTCCATCGCCGGTGCCATCACTCACCCAGAGCTCCGAGCCATGCTGCGGCTCATAGGCACTGAAGAAAAGCCGATCACTCAAAGCCGTGAAGCCCTGAGGGTGAGAAGATCCAATTCCCGGATGGATATCCTTTAGGAGAAAGGTTCCCAGCGAGGTTCCGTCGCTCACCCAAAGCTCTTGGCCCTGTTCAGGGTGGGACGCAGAGAAAACGAGCCGGTTAGTGAAAGCGGTAAGACTGTCCGGCCACCAGTAATGGTCTGGAAAGCGCCGACTTACGAGCGCCTGGGTACCCTCTCGCGTTCCATCGCTCACCCAGAGTGCGTAGCCCGCCCTCTGTGGGATTCTCTTCACAAAGAAGATGCGTTCGCCAACCGCCACAAAACGGCTGACGTTACCCAGGTCGACACCGGGTACTCTGATCGTCCCCTCCACCGTGCCATCGCTGACCCAGAGTCCCGTGCCATCTTCGGGGTCGTCCACCATCGTATAGAAGATTCGATCGCCAACGACAGTCAGATTCTGAACGGCAAAGTAAGACCAGCGTGAAATCCGTGCCTCGTGGAATAGATGCGTTCCCTCAGCACTCCCGTCACTCACCCAGAGTCCGCCAAGGCTCGCAAAAAAGAGACGCTCTCCCAGAACTGTCAGATCTCTGGGCCAGGAACTGTCATCCCCGGGGGCGGCGTCTGTGAGGGGCACAGTTCCAGCGGAGGTTCCATCGCTCACCCAAAGCTCCCGACCGTGCTCGGGATCCGAGGCCGAGAAGAACAGGCGGTTGCCGAACGCCGTGAGCTCCTGGGGAGTCGACCATCCATGCGGCGACGACCACGGCGCTCGGAACTCCCGCAGGACTTGAGTGCCTTTGCTTGTCCCGTCGGTCACGTAGAGGCCTGTGTTACCGTGGCCGCCTTCGGGACCCAATAGGGCCCAGAAAAAGAGTCTCTCGCCAACGGCGACGAATGCTGGCTCAATTCCAAAGTCCTGGTCCACCGGAAACGCCGTCTCGACACCGGGAATCTCGGTCAGTCGTCGCAGCGAGGCTCCTTGGCCATCTCCGGTCCACCCGACGACGCAAGCTCCAGCAGCGATCAAAAGCCCAAACCGGAATCGACGAAGTGAAGCGGACTCTCGATCTCGTAGCAACGGTTCGGCTCCTGTGTCTCCAGGTAAACAATGACATCGGATCGCATCGCGAAAGCCATGTTTGGCTTTCGTTCCGCTGAGTCATGAATCAGCGCGGCGGAATCCAACGCAGCATTTCGAAAAGAAGCGTTCGCGGAATCCGCAGCTGAGAGACCTACGGCCTCCGTCAGCACGTGAAACGTCGTGTTGATGGGCTGCTGCCGAGATATCATCGAGTCGATCGGTGACGTCAAATCTCTCAATTTTTTCGCGTTAGATGTCGCGGCGCTCTTTCATTACCTTGCGGAGCGTGAAGAATGACCTCCGAGCAACCCATGCAAGCTCTACTCAGGAAGGCGCAGCGCGGCGACCGTGCCGCGGTCGACGAGCTCTTAGGTCAGTACGACGCGCGTCTGCGCGCATTCGTTCGCTCGCGCCTCGGTGAAGCGTTGCAGCCGCTGGTCGATGCGCACGACGTCCTCCAGGAAACCTCTTGCCGGGCGTTTAGAGGACTCGCGCGGGTCGAGTGGAAGGACGAGAGGGCGGTCTTTGGTTGGCTCTGCGGGATCGCGCTCAACGTTCTCCGCGAAGCGGCCAGCCTGAGAAAACGAAGAGGGGAAGTGCACCTGGATAAGGAAGTCTCGGCGCCGCAAGCCACGCCAAGCCAAGGGCTGCGCCGCGAGGAGCGATTCGACCGGCTGGAGACTGCGCTCAATGCCCTCAGCCCCGAACACCGCCAGGTGATCCTGATGGCAAGAATCGAGCGAGTCCCCGTCAAGGAGATCGCGCGGCGAACCGGCCGCAGTCCGGCTGCGGTGTCGCAGCAGCTACTGCGGGCTCTCGATCGGCTCAAGCACGCCTTCGGGGATACCGACAGCCTACACTTGCCGGACCGCCGGCTCGATGTTCAGGAAGGAGAGCGCCATGGCCAGTGAGCGATCCTCTCTTGGGACCGGGGACGAGGGTCGCATCGACGATCGCCAGGACGACCGCCGTCTGGCGGAGTTGGTCGCCGTCTACGTCGACCGTCTGAGCGCGGGAGAGTCGATCGACGACCAACGGCTCTTGGCAGAAGAGCCGCACCTCGGCCCCCAGATCGTCAAACGCCTTCGAACGTTTGAGCGCTTGAACGGAAGCAGCCCTACGCCGCCCGCTCGCGGGCGACTGGGAGACTACACACTGCGCCGTGAAGTCGGACGCGGTGGCATGGGGGTCGTGTACGAGGCTTGGCAAAACTCGGTGGATCGGCGGGTAGCGGTAAAAGTACTTCCACCCGGTTTCGCGGCGGACACCAAAGCCATGACACGTTTTGTGCGTGAGGCAAAAACTGCCGCCCGGCTGAGTCACGCGAATATAGTTCCAGTGTACGGCATGGGGGTCGAAACTGATACACCGTACTACAGCATGGAGTACGTCGAGGGGCAGCAGCCCTACGCCGCCCGCTCGCGGGCGACTGGGAGACTACACACTGCGCCGTGAAGTCGGACGCGGTGGCATGGGGGTCGTGTACGAGGCTTGGCAAAACTCGGTGGATCGGCGGGTAGCGGTAAAAGTACTTCCACCCGGTTTCGCGGCGGACACCAAAGCCATGACACGTTTTGTGCGTGAGGCAAAAACTGCCGCCCGGCTGAGTCACGCGAATATAGTTCCAGTGTACGGCATGGGGGTCGAAACTGATACACCGTACTACAGCATGGAGTACGTCGAGGGGCAGACGCTGGCGCAGGTCCTCACGACGATTCGAGAAGCGGTGCCCGGCGCAGAGACCGAGTTTGGTCCGAAGAACGATCTTCGCTTCTACCGTTCCATAGCAGCGGCGTTCGCCGACGTAAGCGATGGGCTCCAGCATGCGCACTCCAAGGGTGTTGTCCACCGCGACATCAAACCCTCCAACATAGTCCTCGATCCCGAACTCGACGGAAGGGTGAACCTCGAAGCAGGTGGAGGCAGCGCCAAGGCGGACGACGCCGGAAGCCACGGCTGCCGCCTACGCGTCCTCGACTTCGGACTCGCTCGACTGGAGGGCCAGGAGAGTCTAACGATCACCGGCGAGATCGTCGGCACGCCATCCTACATGAGCCCGGAGCAGGCCCAGGCAAAGAGGATCCCCATCGACCACCGTACGGACGTGTACTCGGTCGGCGCGGTGATGTACGAGACCGTGACCGGCCATCCACCGTTTCACGGCAAGAATCACGCTGACACGCTGTCGCAGACGCCGTCACTGAACGGGAACCGACATCCCCAAGTCGGTTGAGTCCGGGGATACCGAAAGACCTCGAGACGATCGTGCTCAAGTGTCTCTGCAAGAGTGCACGCGACCGGTATGGTACCGCCGAGGCGCTGACACAGGATCTTCAGCGGTTTGTGCGCGGGGATGTCATTGAAGCGCGACCGCCGTCCAGATTTGACGCCATGCGACGACGCTTCGTTCAGAATCGCATGCGCGTCACTCTCATCGCGCTCTCCCTGGCTGTCTTTGTCCTCGGAGCGACGACTCTCCTGTCGTTCTGGCGGCAAGCGGTGCAGGAACGAGACTGGCGTTACGATCGTCTGCTCGTTGAGGGCATGGCGGGGTTGGAGATCGGCTTCGAGAGCGTGCCCGGCGAGCTCGACGAGGGGGAGAAGCTCTCTTTGGGACTCGCTGATTCGTTTCGACTGAGCGGATGGTTCGGCGAGCGGGTTCCTCAGACCTCAATTCATGAGTCTGCGGTCGCGCGCCTGGAGGAGGCGGCCGAGGTCCGCCCAGATCGTCCGGAAGCGTGGCTGCACCTCAGCCGGGGCTGGCTGACTCTCGGCGAAGAAGACGCTGCGCTCTCAGCGCTTGACCATGCTCTACAGAGTTCGCCGTTCTTCATTCCGGCCCTCGTCCACAAAGCGCGCCACGTTGGTCGTGCGGTGGAGGGTGACGCGACGCGGGACTCTTTCGAGACGCTTCTCCGTGGTGTCGACGCCCGCTGGCAGCGGCTCTGGATCGAGAGCCACCTCACTGCGCTCGAATCAAACTGGGAGGAGTTGGAGCGTCTCTGTGGTGAGCTCCTCGATCAAAGCGCGACTGTGGAACCCTATCGTGGGTTCCGCTTCGAGCATCTCCTCAAGCGAGGTCGAGTCCGCGTGCGGCTGGGCCGACACCTGGCGGCTCTGGAGGACTTTCTCGAGGCGCGGAGGATGGCGCCCGACGTCATCGCGACGCATCTCCTGGTTGCCGAGCAGTACTACCAACTCGAAGCGCCAGAGGAGGCGCGCCGTACGCTTGAGGAGACACTCGCCGGGTTTTCAGCGCCGAACGACGCTCTCGCTGTGCTGGACGTGTGCCTTCAGCGCGGTGACAAAGAGTACGCACTCTCACTCGTCGCATCGCTCCCTTCATCGACAAGGTTACGCATGGAGGCGACGTTTCTTCACCGGGCAGGAAGACACAGAGAGGCCATCGAGTCCGGCCGTGTGGCCTTGGAAGCGGGGACCCGCGAGCCCGCGATCTATGTGGCCATGGCTTTCTCTTCCATCGAAAGACAACGAATTGACCAAGCGGAGCAGCTATTGCGCCAGGGCCTCCAAGAGTTTCCAGGGGACCGCGCCCTGACTGCATTGCTAGACGGTCCAGTGGCTTACCGCCGTGGTCGCCTTGAAGAGCTCCTTGCTCGCGTGCGTCGGAAACCCAAAGATCGACGTGCGTTGATCGCCTCCGCGTGGTGTCACTACCGTCTCGGTGAAACTCAGGAGGCGCTCGCTTCTCTTGACCGCGCGATCGCGAGGAGTCCGCGAAACGGAGGTATCTATGACGCACGCGCTTTCATACGATCACGGACGAACGACATGGACGGTGCCGTGTCGGACGCAGTCGAGGCGTTGGCTCTTTTCCGCGGTCGCGGCGGCCGGACTCTCAGTGAGATTTATGCCCTGTCGACCAAGGAAGATTTCGCCGGGCACTGGGATCGGCTGAGCGAGACGTTTCAGCTTGCGGCGAATCGTGGAGTGATTCGCAGCCGCGGGCTTGGATTCCACGCGCTGGCAGCGCTCTACCGGCGGCAACCGGATCTGGACGAGGCGCTGGAGCTCGCCCGGGCGGCAGTGGACCGATCGCCCCTCAGTTACAGAGCTGAAGCGTTCAGTCGCTTAGCCGAAGTGCACTTCGCACGAGGTGAACTTTCGGAAGCCGTGCGCGCCGTCGAGTCGGGGCTAGAGTGCGGCCAGCGCCACCGAGGACTTTCTGAACAACTGACCACCTACCGAATAGCGCTGTTCCCCCGAATGGCCTCCTGCCGATCCGTCGACGCCTTTGTCGACAGGCTCGCCCTCGCGCCAAGGAGTCACGCGTTCAGAGAAGTCCGTGAAAGCCTCACCCTGCAGGATCCGCACTTGACGGCGTACCTTGAAGCTCGTCTTCTCGAGCAGGCCGGGAACGTCGTCGCGGCCGGCAAACAGCTCGAGACTCTCCTCGACGAGTTCGACCTTGAAGATGAAGCAGCACACGTCCGACTGGCTAAAGTTCTTATGAAAGCTGGCCGCGGCGATGAGGCGCTCGCGTGTCTTGAGCGCTACGTCCTGAAGCACCCGAAGGAGTCTTTGGTCGTCTGGGAGACATGGCTTGCGACCGCCACAGCGGATCGCACCTGGTCCGCCGAAGCACTCTTAAGGCGTCCGATCTTGGCCGCGGAACATAAGAGCGCCTCTGCGCGCGAGGTCGAGAGGATTCTGAACAAGCTCAGAGAGGATGGGGCTCTCCGCCTCAACTGTGGACGCGGAAGGTACGAAGACTCCGAGGGCCGCATCTGGGAACGCGGAGACGGCTTCGCGGACGGCGGGCGGAGTGACTGGCGCTTCTTTCCGCCGATTGAGGGAACGGAAGATCCCTGGCTCTTTGCGAGCTTGCGGTTTTTCTTCCAAGACTACTGGTTGAAGCCCGGCTACCGCATCCCGCTGCCCTGCGGCGAGTATGACGTGTCTCTCTATTTCCTGGAAACGGGTTTGAATCCGCATCCGTGTCGTTTCGACATCGAGCTCGAAGGCAAGATCGTCGAGGCAGCCTACGAGCCGCTGTCAGCGGGAATGCGTGTCGCTCATACAAAGACGTATCGAGTCGAGGTCGACGACGGATCACTCAACATCGTACTTCGGCCCGCGAACTGGCTGGCGAGCGTCTCTGCCATCGAGATCCGACCCTCAGACGATGGAGTTCAAGCCGGGAAATAGTGTTGGGCAACAGTAGCGAAACGATGATCGGCGCGGCTTCGCAGGCGAGGTAGGAGAGCAATCCGTGCAGTCGAGGCAGGGCGATCTGGAGTGCTTCGCGTCACCAGATTCCAAACGCCAACGCACGGAACGGGACGCCGACGCTCAAGCCGTGAAGCAGCATACTCCTGCCCGTGCAGCCTGGGTATACTGGTCGGAGATTTCATCGTTTCTCTGGAGCCGGCCATGAACAACACCCGTCGATCGCTAGGGCTCACCGCGACGCTGTTCGCGCTGTCGATCGCTGTCTGTCACGATCCAGCACGCGCGGAGGAGGCTCCTGCGATCACGCCCGCGGCGATCATGACAAACTCGATCGGTATGAAGTTGGCCGCAATTCCGGCAGGCGAGTTTCTCATGGGTTCGCCCGAAAGCGACGCGGAGGCCAACGACGATGAGAAGCCTCAGCACCGGGTGAACATCACCGAGCCTTTCCACATCGGTGTCTATGAAGTCACCCAGGAAGAGTACGAGAAAGTCATGGGGGTCAACCCCAGTTACTTCTCCGCGAAAGGCAGAGCAGCGGAGGAGGTGGTCGGCCTCGATACGAAGCGCTTCCCTGTCGAGTACATCCGCTGGGAAGACGCAGATGCCTTTTGCAAGAAACTGTCATCCCTACCGCGCGAGAAAACAGAAGGGCGCGTCTACCGATTGCCGACGGAGGCCGAGTGGGAGTACGCCTGCCGCGCGGGCACAACGACGGTCTTTCACTTTGGGAACTCACTGTCATCGGCCCAGGCCAACTTCAACGGCCAGTTTCCCTCGCCGGGCGCTGACAAAGGGCCGTTTGTGGGACGGCCGACCGAGGTGGGATCCTACGAACCAAACGCTTTCGGCCTGTTCGACATGCACGGAAACGTCTGGGAATGGTGTGGCGATTGGTACCACGGAGACTACTACAAAGGCTCACCGACGGACGATCCTTTTGACGTGGCAGGCAGCAGCGACCGCGTCGTCCGCGGTGGCAGTTGGGGAAGCGATGCGATGAATTGCCGCTCAAGGTACCGCTACAACGTGCTGCCGGTGCGTCGCTACCAAAGCCGCGGTTTCCGGGTGGTCATGCGACAAGCTGGATCAGACCCGATCGCGAAGAGGGCGGAGAAGACGGAAGCTTCAGCAAGCGAGGTCGAGAAGGAACTGAGCGAGAGAGAAATCGCGTTTCAGACTCAAGTGCGGCCGCTGCTTGCGACCTATTGCGTCGAGTGTCATGGCGGTGAGGCACCGGCGGGAGATCTGGCCATCGATCGGTTCGAGCATCTCTCACAGGTCACGACGACGGGACGCCCTGAGTGGAAGCGCATCTGGGGCCAGTTGGTGGCTCGCGCCATGCCTCCCGAAGACGAAAAACAGCCCGAAGACGCCGAAGTCGAGTTCCTCACCCAGTGGATCGACTCAACGCTCTCAGAGCTCGACTGCAGCGGCCCAAGCGACCCGGGGCATGAACCCCTCCGCCGGTTGACGCGAAGCGAATACAAGAATACCGTTCGCGATCTCCTGGGAGTTGACTTCAAGGCGGCCGACGATTTCCCCGCCGACGACACGGGTGCCACCGGCGATGCGCTCTCGCTCCCGCCGCTGCTGATGGAGAATTATCTCGACGCAGCAGAAGAGATCGCGAGCAAGGCGCTCGCCAACGATCAGCGCGGCGCACGCGATGGTTCTCCTCGAGTCTTCGTCACGCGACCGAACGAACAAGTGTCCCGCGGAGAGGCGGCCCGCGAGATCATTGAGAAGCTGATGCTTCGAGCCTTTCGACGCCCCGCCTCCGATTTGGAACTGGAGCGGATTCTACGGCTCGTCGTCGACCGAGCGCACGAGCAGGGTAGCAGCTTCGACGAGACGATCGAACTCGCGCTCCAGGTCATCCTCGTCTCACCGCACTTTCTGTTCAAAGTGGAAGCGGACCCGAAGCCGAACGACCCCGCGGCCGTGCGATCGCTGAACGAGTACGAACTCGCCACACGTATGAGCTACTTCCTGTGGAGCAGCATGCCCGACCAAGAGCTCCTCGAACATGCGCGGCAGGAAACACTGCGAGAGAACATCCAGAGCCAGGTGGCCAGGATGCTCAAGGATCCGAAGTCCCAGGCTCTCGTTGAAGACTTCGGCGGGCACGTTTGGCTACAGCTCCCGAAGCTGCAAACGATCGCGCCCGACCAACAACTCTTCCCGGAATTCGATGACGAACTCCGCCAGGCGATGAGGACCGAATCGGAGCTATTCTTCGCGGCGATCCTGCAAGAAGATCGCAGTGTCTTGCAGTTCATCGATGCAGACTTCACGTTCGTCAACGACCGTCTGGCGCGTCACTATGATCTCGCCGGTCTCGTCGAAGGGGGTAGTCCTGACATCGTCCTTCCCGAGTTCCGCGGCAGCGAGTTCGCGCGCGTGTCTCTTGGCGCAGCGCACCGCGGCGGTGTCATCACGCAGGCGAGCGTGCTCACCCTGACCTCCAATCCGGATCGCACTTCACCGGTGAAACGTGGCAAGTGGATCATGGAAAACATCCTGGGAACACCGCCGCCGGCGCCGCCGCCCGGTGTGTCAGAGCTTGTGGAAGACCGCAAGTCTGCGACATCTGAGTCGCTACGAAAGCGGATGGAGCAACACCGTGAGAACCCGAGGTGCGCGGTGTGTCACGAGCAGATGGACAGCCTCGGATTTGCGCTCGAGAACTTCGATGCGATCGGACGCTGGCGGACGCACGAGGGGAAGTTCCCCATTGACCCATCGGGCGTGCTGCCGGACGGGCATTCGTTTCAGGGTCCCGGGGAGCTCAAAACCGTCCTCAGTACACACCGCAGGGATAGGTTCGTTGTCTGTCTTGTCGAAAAAATGCTAAGCTATGCGCTGGGCCGCGAGCTCGAGTACTTCGACCGCTGTACCGTAGAACAGCTCTCAAAGACGCTGTCGGAACACGACTACAAGTTTTCGATCCTCGTTACTGAGATCGTAGAGAGCGCCCCCTTCCAAAAACGCCGTGGCCGGCAAAGGAGCGACTCGTGAATCAGCAAATCTCTCGGCGAGCCGTCTTACGGGGATTGGGCACTGCGATGGCGCTTCCGCTCCTCGAGAGTATGATGCCTCGCGTTGCGCGCGCTGCGGCCAAGACCTCCGACGATAAGCCGCCGGTCCGGATGGCTTTCGTCTTTGCTCCGAACGGCAAACACATGCCGCACTGGACACCGCAGGACGAAGGGCGCCTTGACAAATTACCTCCGATCCTTGAACCGCTCGATGCTTTCAAGTCGGACATCTTTTTGCCCAGCGGTCTGGCGCTGACGACTGCCAAGGCGCAAGGCTGCGGTGGGCACTCCTGCACGGTTGGTCAGTTTCTCACGGGCACTTTGCCGAGACGGACCTTGGGCACGGATCTACGTAACGGCGTATCGGTCGACCAAGTCGCCGCGCGCGAAATCGGCCACCACACTCGCTTTCCGTCGCTCGAGCTCGGCTGTATCCCCAGCAAGTACTCGGGCGACTGCGACGCAGGGTTCAGCTGCGTGTACACAACGCACATCTCGTGGCGGACCGAAACATCGCCGCTGCCCAAGGCGGTCAACCCGCGAGCCGTGTTCGATCGCTTGTTCGGCAATCGCATCAAGCGAGAGGAGCGTGAGAGCGGCTACAAACGCGACCAGAGAAAACAGAGCCTTCTGGACTTCGTCGCCGAGGAAGGCCGAGCTCTGCACCGCCGCCTGGGAATCAACGACCGGCGCAAGCTGGACGAGTACCTATATGCCGTGCGTGAGATCGAACGCCGAGTGGCGAAGTTGGAAGAGTCCGGTGAAATCGAGAGCAGTGTCGATTCCATTCGCCCAGCTGGTGTGCCAGGGGATTCGGATGAACACGTTCGCCTCATGATGGACATGATGGTGCTGGCGTTTCAGACGGATTCGACGCGCACGATCTCGTTCATGATCGGTAACGGCAGTGACAATCGGCCCTATCCGCAGATCGGCATTTCCGAGGGACACCACAACCTGTCGCATCACATCGGCGACACGAAGAAGCACGCCAAGCTCAGCCGCATCAACCGCCACTTCATGACGAACCTGGCGTACTTCCTCAAGAAGCTAAAGTCAGTCCAGGAAGCGGACGCCACGTTGCTTGACAACTCGATGATCCTGTACGGATGCGCCTTCGGTGATGGCAACGCTCACGATCCCATGGACTTGCCGATTTTGGTTGCGGGCAACGCTGGCGGCACCATCAACACGGGTCGGCACGTGCGCTATGAACAAGGTACACCGCTGACCAACCTCTACCTGTCGATGTTGGACCGCGTCGGCGCTCCCACCGACCAGTTGGGAGACAGCACCGGCCGTCTGGATCTCGTCGGCTGATTGCGCGGACGGAGCCACGGGGCGCGCAATGCGTCCATGGCCCATAGAGGCCTACCGTGGGTTGTCACTCTTTAACGCTGCCTCGAGGAGGCGAAGCCGTATCTCCGCGACGACCCCTTTGTCCGCCGGTGCGATGCGCGCCAGCCTCGTCCGGGCGAGGTGCGGTCTCGTACCATTGAACCGCGTCGGCCGCGATCGTCGGCCACGGCAGGTTCAGATCCAAGGTCTCCCTGGAGACATCCTTTCCGAGATGACCGATGTCGACGTCATGCCACAGGTTGATCTGTCGAGCAATTCGATCGATAGCCCGCCAGGCGCGCTTGTAGTTTGTGACACCGCGCAAGAAGTCGATCATCGCGGCGGTCACGCGCTTTCGATCGATTTCTTGAACAGCGACGTGAAGGATACTGCTCCACACGCTCTGGTCGATAGCCTGCAAATCGGGTGTCAGAAGCTTGAGGAGTAACGCGCGAGTTTTCTCATCTCCGAGCGATTCGGAGCTGTTGACTCGGAACGCCAAATCGCGCCGGATTCGCAGCTGCTCGCTGAGCGGCGCTTTCTTCAGCTCACCCCAGGAATTCAGTTTCCGGATCGCTGGCAACCACAACCAGGCTTGGTGGTCGGCGGTTCGCGCTAGTTCCCAGCAAGCGGCAGTGGACGCGGGCGTCTTCCGAGACAACAGGTGGCGCAGGGCGGGCCCGTGCACCTGCGGGTCCTTGTTCGCCAGGAGGACGTCAGCAAGTTCGCAGATTTCCTCCGCAGCCAGTGGCTGCCTGTAGCGGTAGAGCTCCTCGGCTGATTTGCCGCGGGCCCGTTCGCTCGGGTGACGCAAGAGCTCCACCGCAGGAGCAACGAACTCAGGCCAATTCCTTCGTAGTCCGATCGCGACTCCGCAGCTACGTACGACCGGATCGTCCGCTTGCAGCCAAGCCCGACACGTGCGACGGAGGCGTTCCTCCACCTCGGGCTCCAGGTTGTCGAGGTCGATCCCGTGCGGATTGAGAATGGTCTGCGCCGAGTGCCAGATCTCTGACCCGCGGACGAGGTCGATCACTTGGAGCGCCTCCCGCGCGGATCGAATTTCATTCTCGGCCAGCTGCTGTGCGGTGAGATTCGTCCGACCAAGGCGCTCGGCCATTGCCTCGAGGTGCGGAGCAAACTCGGACGCCGGTCGATCCGAGTACGTGATCACGACATCATGAAACGTCCTCTCGCGCGGCTCCTCCCCGATGGTGACGAACGCGATACTGTCCAGAGGCAGCTCTTCCGTTTTGAAGCCGCACTCTGCACCTCGATCCCCGAAACTACCACCAGCTGATTCTAGGAGATGGCGCTGACCGGACGTATCGTAGACGAGCACCACCGTTTTGGAATCGAATGCTAGCTTCGTAGAGAGGTGAAACCTCACCGATTTGTCCATCCAGGGTCGCTGCGGCTGGGGCGTGAACTCGTAGGCCGATCCATCTACCGGCCGTGTCACGACCCCTGCGCGAAAAGGCCCCGCGAACCGAATAGCGGCTGGGTCGGGTGGGCCTTGATAGTAGCGCAGGGTCACATCGACCCGCTGGACCGGAACCTCGACGTCAACGGACTCGCCCCGAAGAGGAATCGTCGCGATGCGCTTCGTGAACGTTCGATCGATGATGCATGGAAGCACCATCTTGGCACCGCCGTCGCCAGCGCCAAATTGTGGTCGCCAACCGCCGCCGACACGCGACTCGGTTCCCGCAGCGTAGACTCGTGCCCAGGGCAGAAAAGAAATCGGTTCGTCGCTCGTGGAGACCTGGAACAAGAAATCCCGTCGCTGTTCGTCGACGTCCCAGCTCGACGGTGCGAAGATCACCGGCCCGGACCAGACATCGCGCCGCGCCTCGATCGGCATTCCGCCTGGGTCATACAGCTGGGCGTCGCCGTCGGCACGCACGCCCTGCAAGATGATCGTTGACGGATCTCCCGAGACGCGTCCCGGAACACCCTCGCCTTCGGCGGTCAATACGATTCCGGCGACGAGCACACTGACGAGAAGCAAAGCCACAGCGCCGGCGCCGCGCCACACCCTTGTCTTGCGATCGTCTGCCCGCAACCCAAGTAGGCGTCGGGTGCGATCGAGAAGCGATCCGTCGGTGGCTGCGACCGCAGCCCCGGTGTTCGGTTCGGCGCCGTTAGAAGCCAAATCGGCGAGTTCGGCCAGGGCGCGAGCGTAACCCTTCGCGCTGCCGCATGCCGCTACGGCCACATCGTCACAACAATTTTCGCGCTCGATGCGAATCTGCCGCGACAACCAGTGCACGGCGGGGTGATAAAAAAGCAGCGTCTCCATCACCACCTGCAGCAAGTTCACTACGTAGTCGTGGCGGCGCACGTGCGCCAATTCATGTGCGAGGATGAGTTCCAACTGCGTCGGCGCAAGTCCTGAGAGAACGGCTACCGGAAGCAAAATCACCGGACGCAACCACCCCACCACCATGGGCACAGCGGCAGCCGTCGTCTTCACCAGGCGGACGGGACGGCTAACACCGAGCTGCTTGGACAACCGTCGGACGACCGGTAGCCAAGGTTCGCACCCAGTCAGCGTAGCGGTGCGCGCAATGCGCCGAATCTCCAACCATCCCGCGAGTAAACGCACCGCGAGCACGAGGACCCCTAGAAACCACACAACGACAAACCACGGGAGATTCGTGCGGAGGACCCTGTCGATGGCTAGGCGCCAATCTTTCCGCGGCGGAGGAGTCGCCGCGGCGGAATGGGTCGGCACCGGCGCCGAGGGCGAGAGGCCGGGTTGAGGTTCCACCGAAGTTTCCTTCGACCGAACGACTGAAGACCGCCCCCCTACGGTTGTGAGGCTAAACGGCTCCCCGAACGGATCGCTCCCTGCGATCGGTAGCGGTAGCTCCTCGACATTCGCTGGAGCAGGCCGAGGATCGACGCACATCATCGTGACGACGGGACAGACGGCCGCCACCAGCAATCCCGCGCAAGCTACAAGATAGCGCAAGTTCGCCGACCGTTGCCGAAGACACAGCAGTCCAAACGCCACCAGGGATCCCAGTACCGCTCCCTGCCACAGGAAGTGAACGAGTGCCCAGCCGACACGCTGGAAAACCGGTCGAGAGAGAAGATCGTGAAGTTCCCCCATTAGCGATTCTCCAACTCATCGAGCAGCTGGCGAATCTTCGCGAGCTCGTCGGACGAAACTTTCTTCGCCTGAAGAGCATGCAACACCAGCTTCTCCGCAGACCCGCGATAAGCTCGCTGCAACAGGTCGCGCGTCACCGCGCGTAAGGTTCGCTCTTCCGTGCGGGTCGGGCGGTACACATGCGCCCGACCTGCCTCGCCGCGTGACAAAAGGCCCTTCTCCGCCATCACCTGCATTTGCTTGAGCGTCGTCGTGTATCCCGTGGGCTGGGATCGACGCAGCTCCTCATGCACCTGACGGACAGTGCTCGGGCCATGCTCCCAAAGGACGCTTAAGATAGCCAACTCAGCTTTGGTGGGACGTGGAGGAACGCGCTTAACCATGCCAACTCTCCGGACATAGGGCTCACCGTTTCTACGATGTTCGTCGTAGTATCTACGATGTTTATCGTAGATACAAGTGTTATGTGAAACCTTTACGGCGACTGTATCGAGGAAACCGGGTTCTGACCTATGCTGTTGGAAGTGAATCAGGTGATCCCGTGTGGTCTTCGAGTTGCCGATCCGCTCGCTGGACGGCGAACCGTCGTCTGGGAGAATAGCCCTTGTGAATCTTGCCGACTTGATTGCCAGAACACCTGTAGTCCCGTGGGCCGACGACGGGAAGATCCCGTGGCACGATGCCGACTTCAGTGCCCGCATGCTCCGCGAGCACCTCTCGCAGCAACATGATCGTGCCAGCCGTCCGTTGGAAACCATCGACCGACATGTCTCGTGGCTCCATCAGACGATTCTCGATGGCAGTTCGGGACATGTCTTGGACCTTGGCTGTGGGCCCGGTTTCTACACCACCGGTCTCGCCCGACACGGGCACACGTGCGTTGGAATTGATTTCTCTCCCGCTGCGATTGCATACGCTGAATCCAAGGCAAAGAGGCTATCTCTCCCATGCGAGTACCGCCTCGAAGATCTGCGTCAGTCCGACTTCGGCGCTGGCTTTCACTTGGTCCTTTTCTGTTTCGGGGAGCTGAACACGTTTTCACCTCGAGACGCTAAGGAGATCCTGATTCGTGCTCGGCGTGCGCTGGCGCCCTCGGGCGTGTTGGTGTTGGAAGTTCACTCAGAAGAATATGTACGCTCGGTGGGCGAACGGAGTGATCGTTGGTTCACGTCCCTACGGAGCGTCTTCGCGGACGAACCCCACCTTTGTCTCCGAACCTGCTTGTGGCACCCTGAGTGCCGTGCCGCTACCGAGCAGCACTTCGTGATCGGATGCGACGCCAGCTACGTCGACACGCTACAAGCGTACTCAGATTCCGATTACACCGCGCTTCTGCGTGAGGTCGGACTCGAGAACGTCGAGCGCCACGCGGCACTCACCGGCGATGGTTCAGAAAGCGACGGAGAACTGTTCGTGCTCGTGGCGAGAGCATAGCACGAGTGACTCGACGCCGGATGTCGAGATGAGCCCCTTCGGAGAGTGATCGATGACGATGTACGTGAACCTAGTCGCAATACCCGCGACTCAGCTGGAGTCTCTTCTGGACGACCCGTCGTCGATCGTAGACTTTCTCTTTCCCGATGGAGAGGAAGCTGAGCACGCGCGTGCAGTCGATGTGGGCGCGGATTGGCAAGCTCTCCACTTTCTGTTGACGGGTGAACTACGGGGTGGTCCGTCACCGCTTGCAGATGCTGTATTCGGCGGCAAGGAAGTTCGGCACCGGACGATCGATCCAGTTGCGTACCAGCAACCGATCGACGTGGCCCGCGTTTCCGCCGCACTGGAGCAAGTCACTGAAGAGCAAATCCGATCACGTTTTCCTGCGCTGCGGCGGCGAGGATCTCGCGTCTATAAGTACGAAGGGGTGCAGTCGCAGCATAACGCGGATCAGGCCGCGATCTTCATCTCGCCGAGTATTTGCTCATGAGCGCCCCAGAACGAATCCCACCGTCGACTCAAGACGGCGCAACGTAGATTCAAGATCTGCTGACCGCCGCGAGAGGACCACCGCATGCCGGATCGTTTGAGACGGTGTCCGACGACGGTCTTGCACGCAGCTTCGACGACACCGCTGCCAATCGGCAGTCCCTTGGTGAGATAGGTCGAGTAGCGCATGTGTTCACGTTTTCGGTCGTAGTATCGTTCGGTTTCGTGAAGAGTCTTCGCTCGTTTCCCTGACGTGATACCTCGCCGCGTGCGACGGTTGCGTAGGGACTGAAGTACGCGTTCGACCCCGTCCTTCTGCTCGAGAAGCTTCGCACGTTGCTCTCGGAACCACGTTGTCGCTTCCGGGTTCCCGGGACCAAACAGAGCTTCGGAAGCTTCGCGCAGCTTCTCGGCAGCGTGAAAGAAATCGAGGATGCCTGTGGCGCGCTTGAGGATCGGATGCTCAGACTGATACGTCCAGTTCGAGAGCGCTCCGTCGGCGAGAAAGACCAACTTCGCGCCCCGAGGAAGGCTGCCCTTGACAGCTCGGACCTCTCGGTCGAGCTTCTCGTTCAAACCTTCCACGCTTCCATCGGGCATTTCAGCGACGTACTTTGTTGAGAGTCGTTCACCAGCTTTGTCGTAGAGCGCAATCGTGCCGACCTCCGCCTGACGCCAGCCCTCGCCGCGAACGTTCACCATGGTGCCGTCTCGACTCACGGCGGCGACCTTAGCCGACTCGGCTTCGTCTTCGGTGGACACAGCGTGCTCGAAATAGATCTCAGAGAGATCCTCTCCTAGCTCGCCGACTTCGCTTGCTACGTGCTTGATCACCGTCGCGCATGGACGAAGAAAGTGCCAGCGCCGACAGAACTCTTCGACTTCCGCGGGGACTGACAATGCCGTCGAGTAGCTCACGAATTCGGCGGCCAGCGGTGTCATGCCGTGGTGCAAAATGCCTGCATTGCGCTCCAACGGACACATGGTGCGAGCCCTCGCCCCGTTGGCCTGATAGACCGTCCGCTTCACTTCGATTTTCCCAAGAAAGCACTGATACTCCTTGGGGCCGCGGTACTTGCGGTAGTGCCGTTCGCCATCGATGTCGAGGTGCGGTTCGTCAACGTCGCTCTCTTCAAGAACCGTCCGTTCGATCGTTCGCCCAAGCTCCCCGAGCTGTTCGAACAGCGACCGCTCGAAAGCCGACAATGACCGCGGGCTCAAGCCCGCCGACTCGAAATCCCCGAGCGTTTCACAGAGCTGACGCTTGAACTCTCCAAGCAAATCGTCGATCTTCTCCAGCATTGTCATGTCCTTTCTCTTCACTGACTTTCCAATTCGAAGAGAAAGGACTTTTTTCGTGCCGTGTCAAGCTGCTACGCCTTCGTAAATCCCTACGAAACCGACGTTATGCGACATCTGCACCCGTACGAAGGAGACGAATCCGACGACGAGCTGGAACAGCTCGTCGAGCTCTTTGGCAAACTGCGAACTTTCTACCGCGAAGCCACCGCCGCAACTGAAGCTGTACTCTCCTACGCTAGATGAGCGTCTCTGCTGATTGGCACCATCGCGAGCTTGATCAAACGTCTTATCGCCCGGCATGAGTCGAGCTCGCCATAGACTTCATCCCACAGGTCAGGAGTACGTGCAATCCGTCGCGCTGCGGCATAGACGACGCATCGATGCTGTTTCGAACGACACGGTTCGCGTATAGGCTATGGAGGCGTGCGCGTGATTCGGGCGTTCCTTTAAACAACTCTCCGCTTCGAGGTTAGTCCATGTTCATGGCCGTGTCGTTCACTCCAGAGCAGGAAGCGGCTCTGGAAGCGGCACGCGATCTGCTTCCCGCGTGGATCCCATGGATGAGGACAATCTACTACAGTCTGTTTGCGGCTTTTGGAGCTTACTTGCTCTCGCGCATGGGGACCGCGTATTTGCTTCGTCCTCTGCGAAGAGCTCCCGCGGCTTCCTGGGTGGATCGCGCACGGCGGTCGTTTCCGGCGCAGAGGTTTTCGGCGAGTTGTTTGTGGTTCTTCCCCGTCATCGCCACAGTCGCCGCAGCGAGCACCAAAACGCTCTGGAAAGTTCCGGTGCCGGTCCTTGCGCTGTGTGCGTTCCTCGGCGCCTACATGAATCACGCCAGACTCCATAATCGACTTGTCGAAGAACCACGACCGCTGCGATCGATGCTAGCCGGAACCACTTGCTTCACTGTGGTTATGCTGCCACATTTTGCCATCCCTTTGATTTTCGCGTTCGTCATGCCGAAGGAGTTTGGAATCGCTCCAGTGTTTCTCCTGGCGTTAGCGCTCGTGCTGACAGTCGCGGCCGTCCACGATCGATCCCTCGCTGTAGCGCGTGCACTCGGGCTGGCCCGACCGGCGCCAGAGCACGTACAACGCATCGTCCGGGACGTAAGCGAACGAGTGGACATTGAACCACAAGGCGTGCTTGAGCTCACCTACAACGATGCGCAGGCGTTCGCGTTTGTGCACGCTCGCGTGGTCGCCTTCAGCGATGTCGCGCTGCGAATCCTTAACGATCGTGAGCTCGCAGCGATTTGCGCGCACGAACTCGCCCACCTCGACGAACCGCGTCGCATTCGACGTCTGCGTTTCGCGGCGCATCTTATGTTTCTACCGGTAGCAGCGGCCCCCCTGATTCCGCGGCAATTCGGACTTGAGGCCTTCGTTGGGGCTCTACTTGGATACACGGCCGTGTCGCTACTGTTCAGTCGGTTGTCGCAGCGAATGGAAACGAGAGCCGACCGCGTCGGTCAAGAGAGCCACGAGGACGCTGGCATCTACGCCAGCGCGTTGGAACGCATTTATGAGTACAACCTCACACCTGCGGTCCTGGGCCAGAAAAGACAAACTCATCCGGAACTCTACGATCGACTCATCGCTACGGGAGTTCAACCAGACTATCCCCGGCCTAACAGCCCGTTGAAAAAGTCATTCGGCCGAGAAACCGGCCTCTTCACGCCCAGCTCGACCGCGTCAATACTCGAAAATCTCGGAGATTACCTGCGTTTGCCGCGGCCGATCTGGACGCGAAGAGACCAGTTTTCGGCTCGAAGCACTTTTTCAACAGGCTGCTAAGCCGCCGTCGAGATTTCGGTCGCGGGTAACGTTTTACGCGATCCTCTTGCTGACTGTGCTTGGCTATCTCATGGTGAGAGTGATCGGAGACATGGGTCTCTCCACACTGGGGCTCGAAGGGGAACGTGGAGCGTTCATCTCTCTGGCGATCGACGGGAGTGCCTACGATCTGGCAAGCATCTCGGAGAGTTATGAGGCGCGAGGGGACCTCGGTGGCGCCATTGTTTTGCTACGGGCGGCCAGCAGTATGTCGAGCACCCCGGTTTATACCGTTCAGCTGGCAAGTCGTCTTGCCGCTGCCAAGCGATGCGAAGAGGCCAGAAAAGTCTTGGCCGAGGCCGACGAACGGTGGCGAGAAATGTTGAAAAAGGACGCACGGATCCCGAACAGCGCGTGGGTGGGCTGGGTCACCGATAAACTGGAAGACGCGCGGGAGTCGGTGCGCCTGTGTGAACACTCCGAGTGAGGTCGAGTGATCTCAAACGGGACTCAGCCGCAGATCTTGATCAGTCTAAAAGACCAACAGAGTCGTTGAACTCTCCAACACCGATGACGTCGGTACGACGCTACTAATCCCACCCGTGTCCGATCGATTTTTTGTCACTGGGCGGTCGCTCGAGTTCTTTCGTCTGGCGATGTCGGGGTGTTTTGGTATCTTGCCTTCACGACGTCCATCCTCCGGCACTCCCGTGCGTTTCACTCAGGACGGAACCATGCCAAGGCGTAGTCTGCAACTCACGGCTCTGACGCTGTGCTTCCTCACGAGCATAGGATGCGCTTCCCACCAAGGGACGCTCGCGTTGTCAGAGTGGGAGCGCGGCATCGCCGTCGCCCCGCGCGAGCATGGGACCATGGCGATGTATTTGTGGTTCTACGAGTGGCACATGTTCGACGCTGTCGAAAAAGGGGAGCATACCGCCGGCGGCTTTGATGGCTTCAAAAGAGAAGTCAGTCCCGGCAAAGACGCTGCCACCGTGAGTTCGGACGCGATCCGCCTGAGTCTTCAGACCGTCTCGGACGGCGTGGAGCTGCAGCTCGCGATATCGAACCGCTCTGATCATGACTGGCCGCCGCTTGCGGCGATCATTCCTTGTTTCAATCCCGGCCCGAAAGACGAGCGCAACCGTCAGCTCGCCAACACCCGCACCTACTTTCTCTCGGAGGCCGGGCTTCATAGGCAGCAAAAACGTGAGATCCACTTCAACGCCGAGCTGCGCCCCCAATTGGGGGCGGTCTCACCGAACGGAGAATTTGCGTTCTCCCACAAGTGGCCGACCTCCGAGGTCAACGCCACTCGGGGGATTCTGATCCGAGAGTCAACTGACGGCCAGTGGGTCACCGGAATCGCATGGGAAGACTTTCTCTCCGCACAAGGGCACAATCCCTGGGAGTGCATGCATCTGTCGATCCGGGTCGGCCCGCTGCGACGAGGAGAAACCCGCGAAATCCGCGGCAAGATCTACCTCTTCAAGGGAACCAAGGAGGCGTGCCTCGAACGATTCCTGGAAGATTTCCACACGGAGTCGTCATGGAGAAAGGAATCTATACCATGAGCGATGCAATCAAAGTGTTGAGCGTGGGTGCCGGGTTCATGGGGACCCTGCACGCTAAAGCCTACGAACAGATCGACGGAGTTCAGAACGTCGGAATCGTCACGAGGAATCTCAGCAGCTCGGAAAAGCTGGCCGACATCCTGACCGGCGACGTGCCTCGCTTCACAGACTTCGAGGAAGCTCTCAAAAAAACGTCCCCCGACGCCGTGGCCATCAGCACCTATACCGATTCCCACTACCACTATGTGTCGACCGCTCTGAACCGCGGATTGCACGTCTTCGTGGAGAAACCGCTCGCGGAAACCATGGAGGAATCCCAGGAACTGTTCGATCTGGCCAACCGGCTGAACCGTAAGCTGTATGTCGGATACATACTCATGACGCACCCCTCGTGGAGCAAGTTCACCGAAATCGCCCACGATTTGGGAAAGCCGCTCGCCATGCGGATGAACCTGAACCAACAGGCCAAAGGTGAGTTCTACGACACGCTGTACAATATCATGCAGGTGCAGTCGCCGATCGTTGACTGCGGAGTTCACTACGTCGACATCATGTATCAAATGGCCCAGTGCCGGCCGGTGAGAGTGCATGCCATCGGGTGTCGCAACTGGGATCTGGTTCCGGAGCACATCTGCAACTACGGCCAACTGCAGGTGGAATTCGAGGACGGCTCGGTGGGCTGGTATGAGGCGGGGTGGGGACCGATGATGAGCGAGACGGCTTACTTCGTTAAAGACGTCGTCGGACCGGGAGGCGCTGCCAGCATCGTCCCGGCCAAAGGGCGCTCCGATGACAAGGACCACCACGTGGAGGCGAACACCATCATCCGGCACTACGCCGAGCAAAAGGCGAAGGAGTTCGTCCGCGAAGACGATGTGATCACGGTGGACGAGCCTGACCATGATGGACTCGCACTGCTCGAACAGAGAGCTTTTGTCGACTGCATCCGCAACGACTCCGACATGTCCTCGCACCAAGATCGGGTCATGACCAGTCTCAAGATTGTTTTCGCCGCGGATCAATCTCAGAAAGCCAAGCAGGTCGTGGAACTCACGTAGTAGGGATTCTTCAGGATCCCACGGAGCACTGACCTCCGTAGAGAATTGCGGGCATGAGAACCGGTTATACTCGCCGACATGGGCGCACCGAGTGATACGTTAGCGGGACTTTTCAAAGTCCACATACCTCTTCCCAGAAAGGGTACAGCGTTCGGTCACGCGAACGGCGGAGAGTTGTTCGTTGAGACTCAGAGTCTTACCGATTGGGTTCGCGCTGAGAGATTCTCCGCAGAAGATTCGGAGGGCGCCGACGTCCTTCGTGTGGAGTACCTGGTGCCCGATACAGACGGAGTCGTGCACCGCCTGACTACCTACGTCTCGGCTCACACCCTATGGCAGCAACTTACCAGCAACGTTCTGAGCTCGGAACGTGACTTTTTTGGCGCAGGCCAAACCGTTGATGATCTGGACGTCATCGTCAGCGACGTGAACTACTTCGTCGACGATCGAGAAGATCAACTGATTCGATGGCGAATGAAGCCACACGAGGAGTGCGGAGTGGGCGACAGTCCGGGACCCTATCTCTTCTCCTTGGTGCGACGGAAATACTTTGCAGCGACGATCAATGTCTACCGTAACGCCGCAGGTGTGACAATCTTTCACGACCTCTATTCAGCAACGGGCGTGCATCTCGCTCCCGGCCAACCGCTTTTTCGGGGCTTTTCTTTTTCTAACGTTCTCTGGCCGAATCGTTTGCAGGTGCAGCGCGTCGAAGAACCGCTGGAGGATGTAACGCTGATGCCCGATGCGCCACGTCGATTTGAAGACACCTACGAGTCCTGGCCACTCACGGGACGCGACGGAAAGTTCTACGAGCTGCGGTGGTCGACGACCTCGTTTCCATTGATTTTTGAAACCACTGATTGCACGGCGACGCCCCAGGCGGGCGTTTGCTTCCGGGAGGAATGATACGCTGTGGACGCGTCCACACTCGACCCTGGTATCGAAGCCGCCGTCCGGGAGCAGCTGAAAGACAAAGAGCTGACCCACGAAGCTCTCGGCGAGGTCACGGCGATCAAGCTCCGACGCATCTCGAACGTATCAACGTTGACACGGCTTCCCAAGTTGCGTGCCGTTAGCTTCGAGGACTACGCACGGTGCCCCGATCTCGCCCCTCTACAGCAGCTTCCGGCTCTACGTCATCTTACGTTTCGCGGGATTTCGAAACTGCGTGATCTTCGCGATCTCCCGGTGCTACCTTGGCTGCGGCATGTCCGCGTCGATCGTTGCCCATTCTTTCGGCAAATCCACGCGGGTGCGAGTTTACGCAAACTTCTGACCCTTACTGTCGAGCGCTGCAAGCTTTTGGAGCGACTCACGGGAGACTTCGTCGAGCTGCAGAAGCTACGCGTTCGGGACGCCGAATTCCTTCGTGATCTCTCAGGACTGGCGGGTTCGGAAGGACTCCAGGAAGCATCGATAGAAGGCTGCTGGCGTTTGAAGAATCTTATGCCACTGGAGGGTTGCCTTTATCTCCAAAATCTCGAGCTTCGGGACTGTCGCGAGGCCATCGATCTAAACGTCTTTCGATCACTGACACGTCTTGAGAAGCTGACCTTCGGAGGTGAGGCTCGAGGGGGCATAACGATGCGCCTTCTCGCGAGTCCGAACGATCTCGATGTCGACACGATTCGTGAAATCTATCGTAGGGCCGGTCGTCATCGGCTCGCGCGTTTCTTCCTGCGATTTGCTCCACCAGAGCTGGCGAAACGCGATTTTCCTCGTGTCGAGTCCATTGCGCCACTCGACGCACTGACCCGACTTCGAGACTTGCAGCTGTACAACCTACCGTACGTCACGGATCTTCGTGTGCTCGGGCAACTTCCTGCGCTTCGGCACTTAGAAATCTGGAACCTTTCGCCTTCGGATCTCGTAGTGCTCGGTGAACTGAGTGAGCTGGAGAGTCTCTCCTTGGGTCGGTGCGGACGTGCCAATGACCTGTCGCCGCTACTTCGACTCAAGAAGCTACGCTCGCTGGTTTTGAAGTCGAATTCTGTACCGTGGAATGTGCCTGATGAGTTGCGAGCGCGTCCTGATCTGAAAATCAACGAAGGACGCACAGCGGCGCACAGAACACTCAGGATTCTCACAGCGTTCCAGAGAGTTGCCGAAAGGCGCAGGGAACCAGCCGGTTGAAATCTGGCGCCCAACTAACGTCACGACCTTGACGCGCGGCCGTGCACGGAGCGTCGAGGGCGAGTCATTGCAGGCCAGGTGCTCGAACTCTTTCATCTGGAAACCTTAAGCGGTATGTCGGTTACATGCTCATGGTGAACCTTCATGGAACAAGTTCACGGAACTCGCCCACGAGTTGGGAAAGCCGTTCGCCTCCCACCAGGACCTTGTCATGACCGGCCTCAGATCTTCTGGCCGCGGATCAGTCTCAGACAGCCAGGCGGGTCGTGGGACTTTCTTAGATTCGTCGAGACAGATACCGAACTGAAGCTGCCTCGCAACTCGTCGTTACATCGGCGACGTCCGGCATCGCGTGGCGAGGGATCTGGTCGCTAGACTGAGGTCCAAGTCCGCGACGAGCAACCCTTCTTGTCCATATGGCTGAAAGCAGTGCAGCGTACCGTCGGGGCGTGCAATCGCCGACGTCGTGCCGGAACCTTCGCTCGCGCAGTTCACTGACGCGAAGTAGCAGGTGTTCTCGGCCGCTCGACAAAGGATCGCCTTTTCGTGGAACGTGTTCGCGGGGTCGGCAAATGTGACGGGGCGATAGCTTCCGGGTTCAGCAACATGGACGTGTGGATGAAACACGACCTGCGCGCCTCGTCGCGCGGCCCACCGCACGGTCTCCGGATACCGCCACCCCTCGTGGCAAATCACCACACCGAAGGTCAGCGGCCCGGCGGTGAAAGTCCGACGTTCGGTCGAGAACGCCGGATAGGTGGATTCCTCCGACGGGTCGAGCTGTGCTTTGTCTTGCCACCCGGCGACGGTGCCGTCGGGGTTGATCACGCAGGCAGTGATCTGGAGAACACTCGCGGTCACTCGTTCCGTGCCTAGTATGACTGTGATCTGAGCAGCCTTGGCAGCAGCGGCCACATCAGTCCAAGCCCGTTCGAGAAACGCCGGGTCAGGCGACGGCAGTGTCGTGTCCGGCCATCGGTACCCGGGGACGAAGCACTCGGGAAAGCAGACCACCGCCGCACCCTGCCCGCCCGCCTCAGCGACTGCCGATGTCGCCAAGAGGACCGACTCTTCCGGTGTCGTCGGCACGCGGATGTTTGCGAGGGCGATGCGGACGGTGCTCATCGTGCCGACCAAGTCCAGCAGGCACCATTCCGATGGTCAGTGGATGATCTACCAATTGCCGTCATCGTATTTCTGCATCTCGCCGTCGAGAAAAACTCGAAGGTTGTCAAGCTCCCGTTGCCTCTTTCGGTTCGTCGTGTGGTTGGCCTCCACGGCAACGAAACCCATAATCTCTTCAATGTCGTAGAGTGTGTAGTTTGCTGTGAAGTCTTTCCCCGGCAGCGCCAACGAAAACTGCTTCACCGACGGGGAGCCGGGAAGAACCTCTTCGATCAACTCTCGCGCCCTGGCGCTCAGGTGAACTGGAACCGGAGTATTTTCCGTGATCTTGATTCGCTTCTTCATGTTCGTGCAGACTACTTCTCGGTTTCCCAACGGAACTCTTCGATCAACCGCAACGGGAATAGCTGCCCCGTGCGGTCTTCGTTGTGCATGACAACGTAGCTCTCGTAAAAATCGATACGCGTCGCCGCTCTCGCTCCCCCGGAGGTGCTCGTCGGGGAGGTACGATACTTGAAGGTCACTTGAAACCTCCCGGTGATCGATCCGGGCGAAGCGGCGACAGCTTCGATGGTGGACTGCGGCGGCTCCGACAACGCCTGCGTACAGCCCGGAACCAACGCGGCGAAGCCGAAGACTAGCGCGGCTACGAAAGTGACTGGGTGTTTCAAATAACGATCCTCCGGTTTATCCATGACGCAGGTTCGGGTGAAGGATGCCGCAACGGGCCTGAACGGCGCATCGTAAACGAGAAAACTTCACCGTCACACCTCCTTTCCTAACGGCGACCCATCGCGAAATCGGCCGGTAGATCTTGGATCAAGGTGATCCATACCGCCGCCAACCGAAAACGCTTGAGCGCGCGGCGCCAGGGTTCGCTGCAGTGGCCAGGCCTTGTCCCACAGCTCCAAAGGTTAGCGCCTCGCCCAACAATCACTCCGCGAGAAGCGAGCAACTCCAGAGACATGCCAGGAGCGTGCTATGGCTGATCCTTCGTATACTGGAGGAACGAGATCCGCTCGATCGCGCTCATTGGGCCTCTTCCCGCAGGAGACAAATCATCTTCTTCAGTTCGTGCTCTTGCATCTCTCGATACCATGGATCACGCGCACGAATGCGGTAGTCACTGAGGTAGTGCGGGAGCACGGCGTACAGTCTGTCGAGCGGTTCTGAAAGCTCGAGTGAGCCCCACTGCACGTCGAAATCCTCCGGTCGCGTCTCGGAATGCAAGACGCGATCGAGAAAGTCAGCGAGCGCGACGCGGGCCTTCGTTGTCATGCGTCATTTCCGTCGGCGCGAAGCTACGCCTTCCAGTGAACCGGCGGACGCCGCCTCCTCAATGTGCGTCGATCCACCGGCGCGTTCCCAAGCAATCATAGCCTTCTTGCGCGTCGTTCCCCAGCGGTACTCGCCGAACATCCCCGTCTCGCGGATCACACGATGGCATGGAATGAGGTACGCCAACCGATTCTGCCCGACGGCAGAGCCCACAGCCCGTGACGACCTACGATCTCCAAGCGATTCGGCGATCCGCCCATAGCTCGTTAACGTACCCCTGGGGACTCGCAGCAAAGCTCGCCAAACACGCACTTGAAACTTCGTTCCACGAACAAAAACCCGAAGGGAAGACCGCGGACTCGCGTTGGCGGAGTGATCAAAAAGAGTCGCGACGACGTCTGCGACATCTCGCGTCCATTCGACTCGAGCGAGCGGCCAATCCGTTTGAATCACGCTCGCGTGAGCCTCGCGATCTTCCGACTCGACGAACGACAAGTGACAAATCCCTCGCGGGCTTTCGCCGATGAGACACTTTCCGAACGGGCTCTCGGCAAGGCCGGCTTTGATCGTCCACCCGTCGCCGCGAGTTCGCACCTCGCCGGGAGAAGCCGCTTCCATGGTGACGCACAGATCATGCAAGCGCCCCGGTCCGGAGAGTCCCACATCCAATGCCGCGTCGAGCACGCTCCTACCAGCGCGCAAAGCCCTCTTCGCTTCGGACAGAGTCAAGCACTTGAGAAAGTCCTTTGGAGTGACTCCTGCCCAATGCTTGAAGAGTCGCTGGAAGTGGAACTGACTCAATCCAACCTGTTCAGCGAGATATGACAGACTCGGCTGTTCGACATGGTGCTCGTCGAGGTAGCGGATCACGCTCGCAATTCGTTCGAAGTCGCTCATGCGCCCATTCTTCTCGATGTCCCTGCCGCGTTCCCACCCGATTCTTGCGGTGGCAGCGAAGAACAGCGTGACGCTCCGAGGATGGGAGCCACGTCTGGAGCGAGGGTCACAAGAAGACCGAATCCACCTGGCGCCATCACAAGTGCGAAGGCCGAACGCGACGCTCGGGGGCAGACGGAAAACTCCTGAGCGACGTCACGTTCCAGGCAGGGAAGCCCGTAGTACCGTGAGACGAGGACGCGTCACCTCACAACGACGGAGTGAGTGCGCGCCTACTCGTCCGCGACCTCCATGCTCGCCAGGTACTCGAGGAGCGACGCCAAATCCTCCCGCGAGAGGTCCTTCTCGAGTCCGATCGGCATGAGCGAAAGCTTCGACGACACGAGCTGCTCGATCCGCCGGCGTTCGATCGCATGACGCTGCCCCGTCGCATCGATGATCTCGACCGTCGTCCTCGTCTCGGATGCCAAGAGGCCGTTCAGGATCGCGCCGTCGCGAGTGATCGCTGTCCATTGACGGTAGTTGCCCTCGACGGAGCGGTTCGGATCGATGATCTCGAGGAGCACATCCTTGCTCGACCGCCCGTTGACATTCGTCAGATCAGGACCGGCGCTCCCTCCTTCGCCCTTGACCTTGTGACACGGCGAACACTTGGTGTGGAAGATTTCCTTTCCCTTGGCGATGTCTCCCGGCAGACCGACGACCGGAAGGAGCTCACGATACACCTTGTCTCGATCCGGATCTGGGATGCCTTCTCGACCGACGAGTTTCTTTCCGAGGTCGCGGATCTCTTCGTCGGGGTGATCGAGAATCCGCTGCCAGGCGCTATCGCCGATGTCGCTCTTGTCGAGCGCACCTTGCTCGGTCGCCCTCAAGAGCGCGCCTGTCCACGCCGGTCGCCGTAGCAAGATCGAGATCGCCGTGCTGCGGGTCCGTGGCGTGACGCGATCCCAATGCTCAGTGATGATCGCCCCCGTCTCCGCGAGCCGGCTGTCGCCGATCTCCTGGAAGATACCGCGTGCGAGACGCGGTGGTACCTGTGGCCCCACTTGCTCAAGAATCGTGCGGATTGAATCGGTGCTGTCATCCGCACGGATCATTCGAGCCGCCGCTTCGATCCGCGATGCGTTCTCGAGCTTGGGATCGGCGATGATCGAGGCGAGGTATTTCCTCGAGTCAGAGATCGCGTCGCCGAAGAGTTCGCGATTCCCCACGGCCCGCGCGAAGGCGATCACGTAATCACGCCCGGACGTCGGCAGATCCGCGAAAAGCTTCTCGAGGATCTCGAGGTGCGACTCGGTGAGTCGGACGTGCCGCTCGCGTGGCCATCCAAGAGCAAGTCCATCGAAAACGGCGCCGCGGATGGCATCGTCGGCATCCGTCATCGTCTCAAGGAGAACGATCGCGTCTTCGAACCGAGCCTCACGAATGTAGTTGGCCGTGACCAGACGAACGACGGTGGCGAGAGACGGGTGCGCTGCGTCTCCTGCGAGCGTGGCGTCGAGAAACCCACGCGCGTGGCGGAGCGCAGCGGACGTTCCAGCGTCTGGGATCCAACGATCGTCGAAGTTTCGGCGCTCGTTGAGGGCAGCGAAAATCGCCGGGCCCACGCCCACGGTCGTCGGCATCTCCGAGAGCGCCAGAAATGTCTCGAGGCGGACGTGTGCGTCCGAATCGTCCAGTTTCTTCGCTGCGAGGAGCGCGCCCAGACCGAACTCGGTGCGCGGCAGCACTTGAACGGCAGCTCGGCGAACGCCGGCGGCGGGATGCGAGAGCGCTTCCACGGCGACGGCGTTTGCTTCCGGGTGCTGCCCGCCGAGTAGACCAAGACCCTGAAGCGCCCAAAGTGAGTGCATCGCGCCGACGTTCAGTCCAGTGGCATCGACGTCGCGATTGCGGACGCGCTCGGCCAGGGCTCCAGCGAACGCGGCATCTCCGCGCTCGACGAGTAGGCGCTGAGCCGTCATGCGCCACAGCTGGTTGTCGTGGGACAGCGCCGCGACGAGCTCAGCGCTCGACGCCCCCTCAAGACTCGCGGGTTCGTACCTCTCAGCGTTTTCGTGCACGACGCGATAGATTCGACCTCGCTGTTTGTCGCGAAGCGGCGTCACGTATGCCCTCCCTTTCCCCCGCTCGTAGCCGTAGGGGGTTGGGTTGTGCTGGACGATGTAGTTGTACCAATCGATGACCCATAGCGCGCCGTCCGGGCCGACTTCCGCCATGATCGGCGCAGTCCACTCATCGTCGCTCGCCAGAAAACTCTCTCGATTGCGAGCAACGAACTCGCTACCGCGACGCTCGAGCACGAACTCGCCGACAAGGTGACCGGTCGGGCCGGTGACGAACGCCGCGCGGTTCCAATACTCCGGGGGAAAGCTCCTGGCGGTGTAGAGTGCGTGACCCGCGGCCGCCGTGTAGCGGCCGTGCCAGTCTACCTGTCGCACTTTGTCCGTGACCGGATAGAACGACAGGTCGTCGGCGATGGACTGGAGACGCTGCGGCGTCATCCCCTCGACTGCGTCGTAGTACCGGTTCACGATGGGCAGGAAGACGGAAGGATCGTTGTTCGCGGTCGACGCGAACGCGAAGCCCTCTTCGCTGAACCCAAACCCCCACGTATTGTTAGTCGTCGAGCGCAGAAACTCGAGCTTCGAGCCGTCCGGTCGCATCCGAAAGAAGCCATTGCGAAAGTCCAGCTTTTCGCCGCCGACCTCTCCGTCAAAGCCTGCGTAGCCAATCGTGCCCCAGATCCAGTTGTCGGGCCCCCAACGCAGGTTGTTCGGACCGGCGTGCGTGTCGTACACCCGAAAGCCCGTGAACAAGACCCTGCGCACGTCAGCCCGATCGTCGCCGTCGGTGTCCGCGAGAAACAGCATGTCGGGAGGCTGCGCCACGAGCACACCGCCGTTAGAGAACGTCAGACTCGTCGGGATGCTGAGCTTGTCGGCGAACGTCGTGAAGGTCTCGGCGACGCCGTCACCGTCGCGATCTTCACAGATCTTGATGCGATCGTTGCCTTCGCCCCGGCGCTGCAAGTCGTTCGGGTAGTCAGTGGATTCGCAGATCCACAGTCGCCCGCGGGCGTCCCAGGCCATCGCCATCGGTTTGACGATGTCCGGCTCGGACGTAAAGAGCTCGGCGCGAAACCCGGGTGGAAGCCGCAGGTGTCGCTGCGACGCGAGCGGCTCGAGAGGCAGCTGCATGCGATTCCAGACGCCGTCTCCCCGTCGCCCTTGGCCGGGCGGATAGAAGGCGATCTTCTCTTCCTTGTATTCGAACGATGGCAGCCCTGCCGGCGGCGGCTCGAGCGAGCGTTTCGACTCGACGACCCAGCGGATGCCGCGCTCGATGAGTTGGTGGAACGCTGGGTGAGACCATGTGCGATGGTCGTGACCGTAAGCCGTATAGAACACACGCCCCTTCCCATGGGTGCGGACCCACGTGTACGGCTCGCGGTGATCGCCCTTCGGTCGCTCCATGAGGACGACGCGATCCTCGTTGTGCTTGGTGTGGACATAGGACTCATCCCACGTCTCGAACTCGCGAAAACCTTTCATCACGGGATGCTCAGGCGCGATGATCTCGGCGCGAAAGACCTCTCTGCCGTGACTCTTGAACTGGCCACCGACGAGCGCGATGTATCGAGGCGAGTTGAGAAAGCAATACGAGGCGCAGTGGATCGGCACGAATCCCCCACCACTCGCCACATAGTCGAGCAGCGCATCTTCTTGCGCCGGCGTAATCTCGGGGTGGTTGGCGAAGACGATGAGGCAGTCGTAGCCGGCGAGTCTCTTCGGACGGAGAGCGCCAAGGCTCTCGGTGTACGTCACGTCGATCCCACGCGCTTGAAGCACGGGGAGAAGCTGGTCGGCCCGCTCGCGCGGACGGTGGCTGCGATTGTCCCCCAGAAAGAGTGCACGGACCGGGGCGCGCTCCGCGGCTTCAACGCCGGAAACACTGGATGTGAGTGCAGAGAAAAAAAAGCTCACGCAGAGGAGCGCGAGCACAACGACGTTCTTCACGTCATATCTCCGTGGGTTGTTCTGGTCGGTGAGGGACCCGCCTACAGGGCTATGTCGTCAGACGCTCCGACAGATCATTGCCGCCGCCGACGTCGGTCAGCCGGCGTTCGCGGCCTTCGAACAGATAGGTGAGCTTCTCGTGGTCCAGTCCGAGCAGTGACAACATCGTCGCATGCACGTCATTGACGTGCACCTTGTCTTCGACGGCGTGGAAGCCGAAGTCGTCGGTGGCGCCAATGACCTGGCCACCCTTGATCCCGCCGCCGGCCATCCACATGCTGAAGCCGTACGGATGATGGTCCCGTCCATCACTGCCCTGTCTAATCGGCGTGCGTCCGAACTCGCCCCCCCAAACGAGAAGTGTACTGTCCAGGAGACCACGCTGCTCCAAGTCTGCGATCAGGCCAGCGATCGGTCGGTCGACCTTACTGGCGCGCGCTTCGTGGTTTCGCTTGCAACCGCCGTGCGCGTCCCAGCCGTTACTGACCAAGTGGATGTAGCGCACGCCACGCTCCACCATCCGTCGCGCAAGCAAGCACATGCTTCCGAACGTTCGAGAAGGTTCCTGTGTTAAACCATACAGCTCCCGCGTCGCGTTCGTCTCCCCGGACGCGTCGACGAGCTCCGGCGCCGCCGACTGCATGCGGAAAGCAAGTTCGTAGTTGGCGATCCGAGCATCGAGCCGGCTATCGCCGGGTGCTCCGCCGCGATAGCGGCGATTCCAGCGGTTGATCTGGTCCAGGATCAACCGCTGTTGCGTTGCGTCTAGCCCGGCAGGGCGCTGGAGGTTCTGGATCGGCACACCTTCGCTGCGGACGTAAGTCCCCTGATAGACCGCCGGCAAGAAACCCGAACTGAAGGTTGTCGTCCCGTTGCGGAAGATCCCATCGGTCATAGCGATGTAGGCCGGCAGCTCGTCAGTCTCGGAACCCAGACCGTAGACGACCCACGAACCGACACTCGGATGACCCATCAGCTGGGTTCCCGAATGCATCAGGGTCAAGGCTGAACCGTGGATGAACAGGTCGTGATAGCACGATCGGATCACAGCCAGTTTGTCGGCGTGCCTCGACAGTTCGGGGAAGATACTCGAGACCGCGACGCCTGATTCTCCATACCGCTTGAATGGAAAGCTCGGTGCCATGATCTTCGCGTCGGCCGTATTGATCTGAGCCAGGTCGTAATCGCGCAGGCTCTCGGGAAGCAACTGTCCGTCGTACTTCCTCATTTCTGGCTTGGGATCGAAGGTCTCGAGGTGACTCGGCCCGCCCTGCATGAAGAGGAAGATGACGCTCTTTGCTGTCGCCGGCGGCGAACTCTCCCCGAGAGCCCGGCGGTCGCGAAGCAGGAGATCTCCGAGCGCCATGGAGCCGAGCCCGAGACCAAAGGTTCTCAGAAAATCGCGACGAGATCGCACCGGTGTAAAGCCTCGGCAGCAGCTCGTTTCCATCGTGTGGGATTCTCCCTCGGATTCAGTGAACGAATGCGAACTCGTTCAGATTGTAAACGGCGAGGCAGAGCTTCACGAGCGCCGCCGCCTGAGCCGATGGAATCGCGGCGAGGTGCTCCGGAGACTCTCGGAGTGTTTCTCGGATCTGCTCTTCGTTTTGCGCCGCGACAAGCGAATCGAACAGGCCGAGCGCCTCCTTCTTCTCGTCACGCGCGATCGGGCGTGCCAACGCAATCTTCCAGAGTCGTTCCATCCAGTCGTCGGGACCGCCGCCCGCCTCCTTCACGACGCGGCCGGCTAGTTGCTTGGCTTGCCGGTACACCGATGGACTGTTCAGGCCGAACAGCGCCTGGGGTGCCACGGTCGTCACGTCACGCTGCGGACAGCTCACCGACGACACCGGTGCGTCAAAGACGTCAAACATCGGAAAGCGAAAGTTTCTCAAGACCAAGATGTATAGCCCGCGTCGAGTGTGCTGGGAGGGATCGCCGGAGACAGGCCAATGCGTTTTCACGCGGAGGGCAGCGATCTCATCTTCGGCGAGCGGCGGCATGACGGGGCGGCCGCCGATCTCGAGGTTGATCGTGCCGGCTGTCGAGTGAACGGCGTCCCAAAGCGCCTCCCCTTCCAGTCGCCGCCGATTCATTCTCCACAGGTATCGGTTCTCCGGGTCAAGCCGTTGGTGCTCGTCGGTCGAGAAGCGACTGGTCATGCGGTAGGTGCTCGACGTCATGATCAACCGGTGCAGCTTCTTGATGCTCCAGCCACCCGCAACGAACTCGGTCGCCAACCAGTCCAGAAGCGCCGGATGCGTCGGCCGCGCGCCGTGTTCGCCGAAATCATTCGCGGTCGCCACGATGCCTTGCCCAAAGTGCCATTGCCAGATTCTGTTGACCATCACGCGAGCGGTGAGTGGATGGTCCGTTCGCGTCAGCCAGAGGGCCAGTTCTTTGCGACTGCCGTAGGGCCCCGTCACTTCCTTGCGCCGATTCGTTGTGCTCGCCAGTGACGCGGGGAGGGCCGGTTTGATCTCTCGCAGAGGTCGGTACAGCTCGCCGCGCTCGAGAAGGTGCACCGCTTTGATGAGTTCTGGTCGTTCGTGCCCGAGAGTCGTCGCCTTTGGAATACGCATGAGCGGATCGAACGGGGTTCTTGGCACGGAGATGTTGACGTCGTCGAGCGCCATGACTCCATCCACGATCCTATCACGAAGCCGCTTCTCCTCTGTCCGTTCCTCCTCCGACAGTTCGCCGCTCCTAGTTTGCTCGCGGAAATGCTTGTAGGCGAGGCGGGCTTCGTGGACTTGGACGATGAGAGGATAGCGATCCTGCCAGGAGACGATCTCGACGGGAGATATGATCGGCTCCTCCACTTCGATGCTGCTGCTGAAGATCGCCTGCAGAGCGAAATAGTCTTCCTGTGTCACAGGATCGAATTTGTGGTCGTGGCAGCGGGCGCATTGAAGAGTCAGCCCCAGAAACACCGAACCGGTGGTGTCGGCCCAATCGGTGAGGGTCTCGTAGTGCAAGCGGCGCGCATCGAGCGTCGATTCGGGAACTCGCGGCCCGAGTCCATAGAGCCCTGTACCAATCCGCGCTTCGAGGTGCCGCTTTTTTTTGTCGGACAGGATGTAGACTCGCTTGGGGTCGAGATCCCGGTTGTCCGGCCAGATCTCGTCACCGGCGATTTGCTCCTTGACGAAGAGGTCGTAGGGCTTGTCGCTGTTGAACGAACGCACGACGTAGTCTCGGTACCGCCAGGCATTGGGGTACGCGACGTCGCTCTCGAATCCACCCGAGTCTGCGTAGCGCGCCACGTCCAGCCAATGGCGAGCCCAGCGTTCGCCGTAGTGTTTCGAATCCAGCAGTTCATCGATGAGGCTCGCCCAGGCGCCAGGCGATGAGTCCTCGAGGAACTTGTCGACCTGCTCAGGCGAAGGCGGCAGTCCAAGGAGATCGAAATAGGCGCGGCGAACCAGGATGAGTTTGTCAGCGAGTGGCGCCGGCTCGAGTCCGTTCTCCTGTAGCTTCGCGAGCACGAAAGCGTCGATCGGATGGCTGACTCGATCGCCGTGTTTCAGTCCCTCGCTGGCCGGGACCGCCGGGCGGACCGGCGTCTGGAATGACCAGTGGATCGCCGCGTCGTCGCCCGCACGCACCGAACCTGCAAGACCCGTCGCAAGGGCGAGGTGAATTAGCCCGCGCATCGATTTCGCTGGCACGTTTCGCATTCTCCTGTTTGTGGCCACCGGACTGCGCCGCCATTCGACTGTACAGCCATTCGACTGCGCGGCCATTGGACTGCATCGTACCATGAACTCGCAGACGCAGAGTCGGCGAATCGCAACAGTGAGGCACGTCGATTCTCGCCACACAGGAGTCGTTGCCCTTCGCGGGGAGCGGCGTGTCGAAGACGTTGAGGTGCGCAACGTGCGATCGCGACTTATCGTTCGATTCTGCTTAATGCGCTTTCGGCTGCACCGCGCAACCGCGGATCGTCAGTCGTTTCCACCGTTTTCTCGAGAGCTTTCACGGCACCCTTTGCCCTAGCGCCCATGGAACCTAAGACGGCACAAGCGCCCTGGGCGCGGAAGGGATCGTCGAGAGCGTCAACAAGTGCTGGAATCGCCGGCTCACCGATGCTGCGCAGCGCGCTCTCCACACCGTGTCGCGCCTCTGCGCGCATGAGAGGTAACCTTAGTGCGTCGATCAGCTCCGGCAGTGCCGGTTCGGCTAGTGGTCCCATCGCCCCCAAGAGGGTAACCGTGCCGAAGTACGGCTTGCGTTCCTTCTCTTCGCGCAGCAGTCGACGAAGCCTTGGCACCAGCTTCTTCTGGTGGGGATCGATGTTCGAGAGGGCCCACAGGGCTTGCGCACGGACCTCCGGATCCGAGTCGTCGATCAGCTCAATAAGTCGCTCGACAGCACCGGTGGCGTGGTTGCCGAAGCCCCGAAGCGCCTCGGCGGCTGTCGCACGAGTCTTCGCGGCAGATGAGTCCAGCCGTGCACGCAAAGGCGGATAGGCTTCCGTCGAAAACATGGCGAGAGCAACCCCGACGTGACTGCGCACGTAGAAGTTGGGGTCTTCGAGTCGCTTGAGCAGCTCTGACACCGGGTCATCAGTGATCTTCCCGAGTGTTTCGCCGACCACCTCAGCATATGTCGAATCGCCGCGATCGATGGTCGCCATGAGTGGCTCGACCGCCGTCGTTGCGGAGGTGCCGTAGATCCCCAAGGCCCTGGTCGCTTCAATGAAGATCTGACTATTCTCGCTTTTGATCAAATCGACGAGGAGTGGCAAAACCCGATCACCATGTCCACCGATTTTACCGATCGCGCGCAGGGCAAGGAGCCGTTCGTGCTGCTGTGGACCCTGGGTCTCGACCATGTCCACGAGGCGTGGCACCACCTCGCGGGCCACCTCGCCGTGGAGAGCGAGGTCCCGGAGCGCATTGACACGTACGTTTTTGTCGTCTGAGTCGAGGTCGTTTACCGCTTCCTCGACGGCTCGAGATGGCGTGGGGCGCGGCGGCGGCGCACGCTTGGGCGGCACCTCTGTACCTCGCGGTTCGAGCGATGGCGTTTCCGTACCGCGTGGCGTTGGGTCTCCCGACCCACACCCCAAGCTCGAAAGCATGAGCCACAGCACGATCGCTATAGAGAGTTTCTGCTGCATCATTCCAGTTCCCACTGCCGGCTAACTACGACGTCAACCGGTTTCGTCGTAGAGCGTCGAGCCGAGACGCACGATCGTTACGCCGTCTGTCGACAGACGACTCGCCGTTCGGCTGACGTCGTGCAACGTGACAACCGACAGCGATCAAAACAAGCGAGAGAGTGGCGATGGTTCGCATGGAGGATTCATTTTACCGAGCGAGGCTATCGCGGCAAAAAGACTCTGCAGCGTCGCCAAAACTTTTAAGAGAACGGTCAGACCGCGAAAGGCGGACTCACTCCCGCAACAGCTCCGCAACCGCTCGCACGATGCGGTCGGGTTGGGTTGGGGGATCCGCTGGTAATCCATGCCCTTGCGAGTCGACCCAGACACCACCGATACCCAATGCTCGAGCTCCGGCAATGTCGGCGCGGAGGTTGTCCCCCACCATCCAGGCCTCGCGCGGCGCTGAGCCGGTGGCCTTGAGCGCTCGCTCAAACACGCGTGCGTCCGGCTTGCCGAAGCCTATCTCGCCCTCGATGAGAATGATGTCGAAAAGCGGTGCCAAGTCGAAGCGCTCGATCTTACCACGTTGGAACTCGCGAGACCCATTGGTGAGGAGCCCGAGGCTGTGACCGCGCGAGCGGAGCGCCTGCAGTGTCTCGACGGCGCCGGGGAAGGGAGCGACGCGCGCTTCGCGCTCCCACGTCAAGGTGTCGGCGAGCTCGTGGCCGAGCGTCGTCGCGCTCACGCCCAAAGCCACCAACGCGTCCGCGACGATCTCGCGTCGCGCGTTGATCATGTCCAGGCGACCACGCGCGTCGTTTGCCGGCTGGCCCCAGAACGCCGACCGACTCGCGTCGAGCGCGGCGACGAGCACTTCGACGGCGACGCCCAAACGCGGAGCAAAGGGCGTCGCCACCTCGCGCCAAAGACCCTCGCCGCCGGCGCCGAAGCGCAATAGCGTGTCGTCTAGGTCAAAGAGTATAGTGCGTGGTAGCGTCGTCATCCGCGTCCCAGAACGTTCAAGAGACTCTTCCAGCATTCGGCTCGTCGGTGACGAGCTCGATCGCAAAGCCATCATAAACGGGCCGGTAGAATGACGCATTTTTTTGACCGCTACGAAACACTTCGGCGAGAGAAACTGTTCTTCATTCTGAACGGCGAACTCGAAAGCACCGAAGCTCAATGCTGCTGGCTCCCTCGTCCCCGCAAGCGAGTTCGATCAATGAGGAGGACCTACCAACCCGTGTTGACGCGTGCGTTACCCTCCGGGATGATGTCCTAGGTCTGTAGCTCCGCGCAAAGCGAACGAGCAATGGAATCGGGTGTAGAAACTAAACGACCAAGAGAAAAAAGAGATCTTGAGTATGAATAAGTCACTTGCGTACGACTTGACATGTCGGACCTAAAACGCTTGGAACTGTATCATGATTTCAACGCGCTTATCGGAGTCCCTGGCGGGCCTGGGGTCGCTCCGCTGGTCTGCCGCGGAACAATCGAGGATCTGCAACGACTTGATCTTGAGCTATCCGAGGGTCTGCTGGTCACACTGTACCAACCGGACGATGTTGACGAATACGGCAATCCAGACCGTCTCGAAGTAGACGCCACGGTCACGTTCGACGCCACGCATGGGTGCTGGACGGCGGTCTTCGATCTCGATGAGTTAGACTATGCGTCTAAGAAGCGTCGATGAAGCGGTGGACCTGAGTCGTCGATACCGAGGCCACCGACGTTTCGATCCGCGGTAAACGGCCACGATATAGAAATGCCACTCTCACCCACGGTCACTCAGACGAGGAAGCGATGGGAGTGAATTACACGCTCTTCCGTCTGCACAGAGCTGTCGGCGATGACGGCGAGAGCATCGAGCTGCTCGAGGAACTGACGAAGGGCCTCACATTCGGTTCCGTGAAGAAGGTACAAAAACGGCTTCTCGAATCGAAGGTGTACGGGGTGGACTTGGTGAGTTCCGACGTCGAGGAAGGCGTCAGTGAACTAAAGGAAGGAGACTTGTCGGCGAGTCCGCTCTCCCTTGAGATTCCCAAACACTGGAGCGTTCAGGTCCACGCTGACGACGGGCGATTTATAGACATGACTTTCTGGGGAGACCCGGTCGAAAAGATTCGCTTCCGCAAGCCGTCGCCCCGCGATTTGCTACCGATCGTAGACGCATTTCCCGAGTTGTCGCCTTTCGGCATTTGGTGTGAAACGGACGACCGCGTGTACGACCCGGACAAGTATCGCCCTTCTTCTCCTGCGGATTCCCTCGACCAGGTCGTGTCACTCCTGCCGCTGTCAAGAGCGCCATTTCCTGATAAGACGGGACTTCGCTGGGCGATACAAACCTCTGCACACCTCAACACGCAAAGTCCGGTCACCGCTTTAGACGATAGGGTCTTCTTGTCCGCTTCGGATTCCATCGCGTGCCTGGAACTTCCTACGGGCTCGGTCGTCTGGACGCGGCAGTGGTCGACTGGAGCAATGCTGGTCACACCCACGCCCTCGGCTGTCGTCGTGGCTGGAGACGCGCCGAGTGTCTATGGCCTCGCGTGCGATTCTGGTGAAACGCTCTGGAGCGTCGACGTCAAGGGACGTGTTACGGCGCCGCCGACGCGTACCGGCGAAGACGCGGTGGCCTTCGGCACCGAAGGCGGCTGCTTGTACAACGTCGAATGCTCTACTGGGCGAGTTCTCTGGTGGGCTGACTGGGTACCAGGTCCGGTCTATACGCGCCTCGCGTTTTCCGGGAGTGAGGTGATTGCGACCGCGACCGACGACGATCTGGGCGTGGTTTACGCGTGCGCAAATCCGCCGGGGCAAACACCTGCTGCGACGCACTACGTTGAGGGACGAATGGAAAATGAAAAGTCATACGAAGTGCCAAGCATGCTGCAGGTAGCTGCTGTCGGACGCTCGGTATTTTTGTTGGGCACGAGCTTCAATCTCCTCATTCGGCTGTCCCTTCCCGACCTCGGCGACCCGACGACCGTAGACGACTGCACTGGGCGCACGATGTTCGAGCCGTTCATGACTCCGCTCAACGACGAGCTGCTTGCATATGCTGTCTCGACAAAAAGGAACGAAGGCGCTCTAAGAGTGGTCGACTCCGAAACTCTCTCGCGACTCCATGAGATTCCGCTATCGCAGACTGCCGCCGACGCCGTCGTGCTCGACGAGCGACGATTCGCGGTCGTGCTGCGCCCATCCCGCGAGGACAGGAGCTCCCAAGCGAAGGTTCTCATCATAGAGATCGCGACGGGAAACGTTCTGCGCGAGATTCCGCTCGGGTTTCGAGGCTGGCAGAGCGCCTACATCGCGACTCATGGAAACTCGCTTCTCACCGGTTCGGCCAACGGGCAAGGTGCTGATTCGTGGGTCGTTGGTTGCTGGGACACCGAGTAGCTAGTGGAGGCGCTGAGGCGACCAAACGACGTCCATACCTTAAGTAGAACATAGTCTACCTCACCTCTCAGAAAGGGGCGTACACATGTCCGTCACCATGTCGTTCATTCTGGCTCTCTCGCTTGGAGCTCCTTCGCCTGAGCATTCCGCCTGGCGGTTCGCTTCGCCTCGCGAGGAGATCGCTCCGCGTGCTTGGAAGGATGAGACGATCCTCTTCGCCGGCAAACCGACACTGGCGCTAGCGGGACGGGGACTTGCGGCCGCAAACGGTCACTGGTCCAAGCGCTTTGCCGTTGAACCAGGGACGCACTACCGATTCGAGACGCACTACTTCGCAAAGAACGTCGACGAGCCTCTACGTTCCGTGCTAGCTCGGATCATATGGCGCGACGAAATGGAGAAACGCGTTCGTCGAACGGAGTACCCCGCAACGCTGGCTCGCACGTCCGGCACCTCCGAGACCGATTGGAGCGTTCTCCGTCAAACGTATGAGGTACCGCCAGGTGCCGCTCGAGCTGACGTCGAACTCGTCTTTCGGTGGGACGCTAACGGGAGCGTCCACTTCGGGGGCACGACGATGGCGAAGGTGGAGAAACCAGCGGCGCGCCGCGTGCGCCTCGCCTCCATTCACCGCCATCCCAAAGGCACGGGCCCCGAGGAAAACGTCGAGGAATTCTGCGAGTTGATCGCGCAGGCGGCGGCGAAGAGAGCAGACATCGTCTGCCTTCCAGAGGGGATCACGCTCGCTGGTACGAAGAAGACGTACGTCGACGTCGCTGAGTCGATTCCTGGACCCACGACGCGTCGCCTCGGCGAGAAAGCGAAAGAGCATGCGCTTTACATCGTAGCGGGCCTCTTCGAGCGCGTTGGCCCGACCGTCTACAACACAGCGGTCCTGATCGATCGACGCGGTGAACTCATCGGACGCTACCGTAAGGTCTGCTTGCCACGCGAAGAAATTGAAGGCGGCATCACGCCAGGCGAGGTGTTTCCGGTCTTCGACGTCGACTTCGGCCGCATCGGTCTGATGATCTGCTGGGACGTCCACTTCGCGGAGCCGGCGCAGGTGCTGGCGCGAAAAGGCGCCGAGGTGATCCTCATACCGATCTGGGGTGGAAACCTGACCCTTACGAAGGCGCGCGCCATCGAGAACCAGGTGCACTTGGTCACATCGAGCTACCACATGAAAACCGCGGTCTTCGACAAGGAGGGAACTCTAGTCAAAGAGGGATCGAACGCGGAGCCGGTGGTCGTCGTCGAGGTGGACTTGAACGAGAGGACGTTGTGGCCGTGGCTCGGCGACCTGAAGAATCGAATTCCCCGGGAGCGGCCACCCGCAAATTCGCTGCGCGAGTGACAGCGTCCCGCCCTCGCTCTTTCTTGACGCCGCCAAAATGCCTCTCGCGTTCTCTCCGCTCAAAGAGCAGCTCGAGAATCGGAAATGGTGAAAAGACTCGATCCTCGGTTTCGAGCAGTGCTCTGCGTGCGGCCGAGATAGCAGACGCTCCCGCCAGAAGTTCGCGAAGCGCGCGTCCGCTAGCGCTCCACTCTCGTGAAACGCAACAGGTCGATGTCGGCGACCCAGTTGGTTTCAGCGCCTTCAGTGTCCATCACAACCTTCAGGCGCTGGACACCGGTGCTGAGTGACACGGTCTCGGCCTTGAGCGTCCCCAGTTTCTTCCAACTGCCCGTGCTCGCCACGTGGATCGGTCCGGTGATGGGCCGGCCGTCGAGCTCAAGGTGAAACGTTCCACCCTCCTTGGCCGACGCCGCTGGTATCTCCACGATGTAGCGGCCCGCCTCGCGAATATCGACCGTGTAAAGCACCCACTCGCCGGCCTTAATCCAGCCGATGCCGTAACCGTTCGAGGCGTCGGGGCGCGGCTCGATGTCGACCTGAGTCTCGTCGCGATACGGCGCACCGTGGTTCTTTTCGTCGACGTCGAGATAGGCTTCTCCAGGCGCACCCTCATCGTAGTGCTCCGCTTCGATCGTGCCCGGGATCCTATGGGGCTTACCACCGTAGGGCCTCGTCTTGCTCCCTTCCAAGCGGGGGTCCGCGGTAGAACAGCTGACCAAAACGACAACGGCGAAAAGCAGAAGACATCGAAACGTCATGATCGTGAATCTCGAAAGTGGTGGCTATGCAGTAACACCCCGAGGGGGCGTTATACTGCTCGCCGGCCCGGGGAGCAAGGGCACGTTGTATTGCCACGATGGTGGAACGAGATTCTCGCGGTACGCCTTCATGTGTGAAGGTAGACGTAGGAAGCTGCGCAGCCCAAAGATTCGTAGTCACGACCCGATCCGCGCTCACGGCGAGTCGCCGGGCGGGAACGCCTTCAGCGGACTGCCTTTCGGAATGCGACCTCGAATCTCGAGAGGAACGTCCGATCCGGGTGTCACCTGACTCGAGCCGAAGCTGTTCACGAGCCGCACCGACACGGCCACCGGCTCGTTCGGCAGGTTGCTGAAGCGAAAGCGGCCCCGCGCGTCGGTTTCTTTCTCGGCGTCGTAGACGAGACCCGATTCGCCATCTTCGGTGGGGTGGAGGACGTAGACCTTGGCGCCAGGGATCGGCCAGCCCGTCGACTCCTCGAGCAATTGGCCCTCTAAGACGGAGCCTTTCTGCAGCGTCACCTGCATCCGCCTCCCATCCCGACGGAATTCGAGCGTGGCGGGCTGATAGTCGCGGCGCGACTGGATGGTAACCGTGTAGTCGAGCTCCGGGTTGGCCTTTCCGAGTCGAAAGACTCCGTCCGGAGTTGTGTACGCCGGCGGCCCCCAGCCGGTGCCGAACACCTCATGCTTCAGCCGGAGCTCGACCGCGACTCGAGAGAGCGGCTCGCCATTCGGTCCGACGAGCCGTCCTTCGACCTCGACTCCGTCGCCTATCTCGATGCGGATCTCGCGGAGTGGCTGTGTCTTGTCTAGATCGATCGGCGCACTCGGCGTTCTGTACTTTTCGTGTTGTGCGATGACGACGTACTTTTTGCCGAGCGGTAGCGATGGCACGACGAAAGAGCCGTCGGCATCGACGTCGATTTCGTGTACAGTCAAGCGCTGCCCCTGTTCAGGCTTGTCGCGCTCGTAGCAGCTGATGTTCACACTCTCGAGCGCCACCGATCCAGTCGGCGATACGACGTGACCGTAGATCGCGCCCGACGCACTGACAGGAACCGTAACGGTGGACGACGAGGTGTTCGCATCGAGGTGGACTTGATGATCTTCGAACGCGTAGCCCGCAAGTTTCTTCCTCTGGACGACCAAGCGCCCCGGAACGTAGACCTCGATTTCGGCACGCCCATCCTCAATCGATACATCTCTATGGATGACACTCTTCCCACGAGGCGTCGGAAAACTCTGCGCGATCACTATGCCCTCCGGTGGCGGGTGACCAGCCGGTGCTTCCAAAACAAGCGTGATCCGCTGTCGCGGTCTGGGCTTCGGCTTTTTCTCAGTGAGGTCGTAAACGAGGTCGTCGATCGGCTCTGTCACGTCAAGCTCGATGCCGTGGTTGCCGCCGGTAATCTCAAGCTTGCCGCGGAGGACATCGCGAATCTCGAAAGAGATCTTGTCGTCCTGTCGGGTGAGTTCCACGTCTCTTCCCGTGCGGTACACTCTGCTACGAACGTGAATCGGACTGTTGCAGTTCAAAATCAAGTTCTTGACCCGTTCGGGTGATCCGACGACCGTACCGCGCACATAGAGCTCGGGACCCAGCGCCACACGCAGCTCTTCTTGTCCAGCCCCCACTTCGCGCAGGAGTTGGCGTTCGCGACCCGGAGCGTCCACCAGCAGGTGGTAGAAGCTGTCGGAGCGTAGCGAAGTGAGGGAGAATTCTCCCTTTTCGTTCGTGCGCGCGATCTCGGGAGCGTTACCGTCGGGAGCATAAGAAGAAGGAGCCGGGCCGCTTACAACAGCGATGCGTATCACGGCGTCGACGACCGGTTGACCGTCCGGGTGGCGGACGACGACCCCGCGAGTAATCTTCGCCGGGCGCAGCGTCCAAGTGAGCGGCTCGTCGGGACTGAGACGGACCTCGTCTTTTCGGTCCTGTGCGTATCCTGGAGCGCTCGCGGTGAGCTGTGTCTCCAACGCGGAGCAGTGCTCAATGAGGGCGACGCCGTTCCCATCGCTCGCCACTGTCGCGAAGAGAGGCGTGGAGGCGTTGACGGGATTTTGGAGTGAGGCGGTGATCGTTGCGCCTTGCAGCGGCGAGCCCGCGGCGTCGACGACGCGGATCGTCGCCGTGAACCCGCGGCGCAGCACGACGGCGGCCTCGGGGAGCCCCTCGATGCTTGGTTCGAAGGGACCGGCCAATTCGACCGCGTATCCGGGCGCGTCGGCGCGAACGAACACCTGCCCTGCGCTCACCCAGCCCGAGAAACGGTCGTCTTCGAGAGCGGCGCGAAAAGTCGCCGTGACCCCGCGTCGCGACGAAATCAGGGAGACGCGAGAGCCTTCGGGAATCGGCTCTCCATCATCGGTTCGCAACACCCCGTGCAGAATGTAGCCGTGCTTGTCGTCGAGCGCGGCGCCATTGCCGTGCGTCTCTTCCACCTCCGCGACGCGCCGGATGCGCTCCTGCGGAGTCAGGATCTGCGCCCCGATCTGCACAACGCCGCTCACCCCGGACCAAAGCGCAAGGAGCACCGCCGCGGAGGCGATGAGCGTCGCGCCGATCGCGTACCACGACAGGCATAAGCCCGGCCGGTAGCCGGGGACGAGCAGACGCGTCACGCGATCGCGCAGGCTGGACGGCCTGGCATCTGACAGCTATCGAGTTTCTCTATGATGCCGACGGCACCCTGACGGCTCTGCAGAAATCTCGCGGTACCTTGGAGCTGATCGATACCGACACGTTCTCGGGCAGCTTGGATTTGGACATTTATCCCGCGACCACTCTGGGAATAGGGTCGGACGGCTTTCCCATCAGCGTCATCGAGCCGAACCCCCTGACGGACGCACCGGCCGTGTCGCTTGGCCCGGTTCCGATTGTGGGCCAGCGGATTCGAGTGCACTGAGGCCGTCGCGGCGGAGTTCGTCGGCACGTCGCTCAGCTCCAGCGGCGATGGATTCACGGTACGTCCTGAAACACCTGCTGTTCTTTCTGAGAACCCCTTCTTCAAGTTCTTCAACGCGCAGCGCGGCTACGTTCGCTGCGAGGTCACACCGGACCTATGGCGTAGCGACTTCCGCGTCGTCGAGTTCGTGACGGCGCCAAACGCTCCCATCGACACACTGGCGTCATTCGTGGTTGAGAATGGTCAGCCGGGTGTTCAGGTGGGTTGAGACGGAATCCTCCAGCTCGTCGTTTGCGCGGGTTCGGTCGTGGGCAGTGTCCTTGTCGCGCTCTTTGTCGAGGGCGACACGCGGTGCGACTTCCTGTCGCTTCATAGTTCACTCGATCAGCGCTTCGGCTTCCCAGAGGAACGCCTTCAAGTCGCCGTCAACTTTGAGCATGCGCCGACACTCATCGAGCAGACTCTTCGCTTTGTCATCATCGCCGAGCTGGTTGTGGCACATGGCCAGAAACGCCAGGTTGAAGGCGCGATCTGGGTTCGGTCCGAGTCGGACGTCGAGCTCGAGCGTCTTGTCGCCCCGCCGCGCCTTCACCGGGACCAAGTCACCCGCGGAGAGAACACGAAGCGAGTCACGGAGATCGCGCGCAGACGCGATGCTCTTGCCGGCAAATTCGGTCACAAGGTCGCCGCCCTGCAGCCCCGCGAGTTCGGCCCCTGCCCCCGGTTCGACCACGCCGATCAACGCTCCGCCGCCATCGGCTCTGTCGGCGCCGAAGCGCACTCCCAAGAACACCTTCGGATGCTGATCGTCGGCGCGCCTCAGGGCATCGATCGCCTCTGCGAATTGCCCGACGCGGTAATGGGCGACGCCGAGGTTGTTCAAAACATAGCCTGTTGGCTGAAGCGTAGCGGCGGCCTCCGCCTTTCTCAGCGCGCGGGCGTACGCCTCGGCCGCTGCGCCTGGACTCCGCACTACGACCCAGCTCTCGCGGTTGAGTTGTTCCGGCGATTTTGCAGCGCTGTGCGCGATCCGGACAGCCGCCTTCAGTTCCTTCGTCGACAGAGAAGGGTCCTTGCGCAGAGCCGCCACCACCCGGTCAGCTAGAAGGTGTTCCTCAAGGAGGCGATCGACGAGTCGTTCGAGGCGACGGCGACGTTTCGCGGCATCCCACATCCGCCGCGTCGACTCCAGCTCGGTTTCCCAAATGCGCACCGTTCCATCGTCGGAGGAGCTCGCCAGGCGTTTGCCGTCGGGGCTGAAGGCGACCGACATGACTCGACTGTCGTGGCCGCGTAGGCGCAAGAGTAGATCGTGACTGCCCAGGTCCCAGATGCCGACGCTCGCATCCTCGAGCGCCGCCACCAAACGCGTCCCGTCCGGGCTGAACGTCAAGCCGCGGATTCGATGCCCGACTTTGATAGTCTCCACGAGCGTTCCCATTTCGCTGTCCCACAGCCGAAGTGTAGTGTCGCCACCGCCAGTCGCGATCAGCGCGCCGTCTGGGCTGAAGGCCACAGCTCGGATCACCATGGTGTGACCCTCCAGACGAGCGATGACCTCTAGTGTCTCGGAGTCCCAGACGATTCCGTGTGTTTTGCTGGCGACGGCAACGAGGCGATTCCCATCAGGATGAAACGCCACGTCGGTGATGTAGCCAAGCGCGGTCGAGTTCCTAGCCAACGGCTGGCCGCTGGGTACCTCCCAGAGACGGATCGATTCGTCGCCGGAAGAGGTGAGCAGGCGGCGACCAAGCGGATCGAAAACGACGGACCACACGGTTTCGTCATGCCCCCGAAGCGTCGCGAGTAGCTCCCCAGTCTGAGGCTGCCAGAGCCTCACTGTTGTGTCGCCACCGCCGCTGGCCAGGATGGTGCCGTCGGGACTGAACGCGACCGACCGGACAACACCTACGTGGCCGCGACAGGACTGCACTGGATCGCCCGTCTGCGCATCCCAGATTCTGACGACGCCACTGTGGTCACAGCTCGCCAGGAGAAGTCCGTCCGGGCTGAACGTGACCGAGTCCACCCTCCCTTGGTGGCCGCGCAGCGCCGGCACGACGTCGGCGTACTCGATGTCCCACAGCTTCAGGGCACCATCGTCGGAGCCACTGACCAGTAGCGGTTCATTGGGATGAAACGCCACAGTCCGAGACAGTCTCACGTGCCCGCTGAGAGTCGCCAGAAGTTCGCCCGATCGCGAGTTCCAGAGCGGCACCTTCCGATCGACGCAAGCCCCCGAGAGCAGTCGACCGTCTGGACTGAACGCGAGGGACGTCACCCGGTGCGCGTAACGCCACTGCGCAAGGAGTGTCCCCGTCCTTGCAGCCCACACCTGGATGCTCTGGTCTCCGACAACGGCAACGCGGCGTGCGTCGCTGTCGAACGCGATCTTCTTGATAAATCCACGTGGGATAGTGAGGGTCGAGAGACGCTTCCTCGTTTCGACCTCCCAGACCTCCACAGTGAGTCCGGTTATGGTTAGCTCGTTGAGCGACTTCCCATCATCCCAGCCGAACGCGATCACCAGGCGCCGGCTGTCAGGAGTGAAGGTAAAACTCCAATGCAACTCGCCCTGAGTCGGGCGACGCTCGATGAAGGTCGTAACGTCCTGTCCGCTCTCCGGGCGCCAGAGCTGAATCTCACCTCCCGGGCCGCCCATCGCGACGAGTTCGCCGTTCGGACTGTAACGGAGTGGCAAGTTGTTCCAGGAATGGAGTCGACTGGTTGCGTTCGCGAGCAGATCGCCGTCCTCAATGCGCCAGAGCCGTAGTTTTTCTCGCGTCCAGCTAACAAACCGTGAGCCTTCGGGACTGAACGCGAGCTGCGTCGCCCTCTGCTTGTGGTCGTCGAGCGATAAGAGAAGCTCGCCGCTCTGGACGTCCCAAACCTTCACCACGTCGTCGATCAACGCCACGAGGCGATTTCCCCTCGCGGAGAAGTTTGGCTCGCGGATGCGACGGTGACCAATGTTGATCGTGTGCAAGAGGTTGAAGTTGGCCTTTGTCCGTGCGTCGAGGTGGCGCCACTCCCAGCCGCGGAGCTCTGGTGGACACCTGTCGAGACTTTCACGCGCTGACGAGGGGTCGGCGAGGTGGAAGTGCATTCCCGCCCGCGAAACGTTGGCGACATAGGCTTGTCTCTGCGATTCCGTCAGCGCCGTGCTGCGCTCCGTGAGCGCCTTCTCCGTAAGCGTTTGTTCCTGCGTGATTCGGTAGCTCGAGAAGATCAGTCCGACAAACGCGAGGACCAAAATGAGGAGGGCCGCCAACACCGCTCGTTGGTGTCGCCGCGACCACTTGGTGAGACGATCGACGACGCTCGGACGCCGCGCCCGCAGCGGTTCGCTCCGTAAGTAGCGATTGAGATCGCCCGCAAGCTCCTCCATATTGCGGTAGCGCCGCGCGGGCTCCTTCTCCATCGCCTTGAGGACCACCGTCTCCAGGTCGCGCGGCAGGCGTGGCTCCAGAAGGCGCGGCGCCTTCGGTTCCTCTTCGCTAATTCGCTTCATCAACCGGCCACGGTCGCTGTCCTCAAATGCCGCTCGCAGAGTAAGCAGCTCGTAGAGCGTGACGCCGAGGCTGTAGAGATCGCTGCGCGGGTCCGACCAACCTTCGAGGCGCTCCGGCGCCATGTAAGCGAGCGTGCCGACGACCTCGCCGCTGAGTGTCACTGCGTCGCTCTCGGCCGACTTGGCGAGCCCAAAGTCAGTCACCCACACCTGACCGGCCGGCTCCAGGAGCAAGTTCGACGGCTTAATGTCGCGGTGAATCACTCCCTCGCCATGGGCGTAGTCGAGCGCCTCGGCGATGTGCACTCCCAAGGTCGCAACGTTGCGAAAGTACTTCAGATCGCTACCGTCCGAGGTGCTCTCCAGAAGAGTGTTGGAAGACAAAGATCTCGACTTGCCGCCAGGGCTCGGGGCCGGGACGGCTCCGTCGCTGCCTTCTTCGCTTGGCATCAACAATTCGTGCAAGAGGCTAATGGTGCTGGGTCCCGGCCCTTGGTTGCCTCGCCTCTGATCCGTCGCCCCACTTGGAAAACCGTCGGAGTTGCGGAGGACTCTCAGCTCATTCAGCACCTCGTCGAGGCTCTGCCCCGGGATGAACTGCATCGTGTAGTAGTGGACGCCTTCCTCTTCGCCGACACCGAAGACCGGGACGATGTTCGGATGCTGCAGCGCTGCCGCAGCGCGCGCCTCGCGCTGAAAGCGTTCCAAGCGTCGATCATCCATGAGACGGTGAAACGGCAGCACTTTCAGTGCCACACGCCGCCCGAGCGATTTTTGTTCGGCTTCGTAGACGACACCCATCCCGCCGCGGCCCACCTCGCGAAGGATCACGTACTCGCCAAGTTGGCGCGGCAGTGCCTTTTGCGCACTCGCCGATGCGGTGGCGACCTCTTCGCAGACGTTCGCAGACGACTCGTTGTCCTGCGCGCCGAGTCTCTCGACGAGAGGCAACGCGGGAAAGAGCTCACGGATCTCCGCCGCGTGCTCAGGGTACTTTTCGGTGTATTCAGAGATGCGCGGCTCCTCGCCACGGCGATAGCGAGCGACGAAGGACTCCGCGAACTCCTCGACGGGATTCCTTTCGCTGTGATCCACCCACTCCGTATTCTTCACAACGCTTCCAACCCCCCGGGCATATCGGCCAGCACACTACGCAGCTTCTTCAGCGCCTGGATGTAACGCTGGCTAGCAGTCGAAACCGGGACCTCCAGCTCATGGGCAACCTCGCCGTTACTCAAACCTTCGAAGTGGCGCAGAACGAGTACCTCGCGCAACTTCGCGTCCATGCTCTCCAACGCCTCACGCAAGCGATTCTCCAGCTCGCCCTGCATCGCCTTCTCGCTCGGGGTCGAAAGAACGCCGAGTAGCTCGGCAGCAAGAACGGCAGAAGTCGCCGCCGGCATGGGCCACCGGCGGAACCTCACTTCACGGCGCGCATCCCTCGCTTTCGCACCTAAGTGGAAGCGGTGTAGGTCGACCAACTTCTGTCCGACGATGGAGCGCAGCCACACGAAAAACGGCACCGTGGGACTGTCGTTGTACTTAGGGAGACGTCGTGACGCCTCCAGGTAGACCTCCTGGATGACGTCGGAGACGTCGATGCGAACGCGCACCCGGGGGTCAAGACGCACGCGCAACATACGGCGGAGCCTGTCGCGATGACGCGAGAAGAGGTCGTCCAAGGCACGCTCGTCCCCTTGGGCTCCGAGCCTAACCATCTCTTTCGTTTCGCTGTCGTCCATGTTGGCGGAATCCGCAGCCATAGGTCCGAGGCGTGCCTCCCATCCATCATCCGTAGAGAACGGCCGAACGTTCCACGAGATTCTGGTCTTTTCTTCACGGACAGAGAGTCTGTACGTACGGGATGCATGATGAGAGGCGGGACGTCACCTTCGCGTGCTTCCAGCAAATGGTTTTGACAAAGGGATGATGGCGGCATGAACAATCTGAAACAAACGGTCGTGCTAACTTTCGTGGTCGTGGCGTTCATCCGCAGCGCCCGCGGAGAACTGGCCTCCGAAGTCCTGCACGGTTTTGAACCGCTCCCGGGTCAGCCGAGCTCACTCATCGAGGCTTCCGATGGAAACTTCTACGGCACGACCTCGCGACGAACAGGTGGCGCCCCTAGCACCGTGTTCAAACTCACGCCAGCGGGCGAACTGACAACGCTCCACTCCTTCAGCTCGGCTGATGGAGGGGGCGCCCTGGCCGCTCTCGTAGAAGCTTCCGACGGAAATTTCTACGGCACGACCTCGGGCACTGTCTTCAAACTGACGCGGGCGGGGGAGTTGACGACTCTCCACGCCTTCGAAGGACTCGACGGCGCCATACCGCGCGCCGCGCTCATCGAAGCTTCAGACGGAAACTTCTACGGCACAACCGCGAGAGGCGGAGCATTCGAGCTGGGAACTGTGTACAAACTCACTCCAGCGGGAGACCTCACCACCCTCCACTCCTTCAGCGGACCTGACGGAGAGTTTCCTGAAGCCGCGCTCATTGAAGCTTCGGACGGAAACTTCTACGGCACAACCAGTGACAGCGAGGGAGAAATCAGCCGGGGAACCGTCTTCAAGCTCACACCGGCGGGCGAGCTCACGACTCTCCACTCCTTCAGGGGGATGGCCCCCCGAGCCGCACTCATCGAAGCCTCGGATGGAAACCTCTACGGCACAGCCGACGAAGAGGACTGCTGCGGCATCGTTTTCAAGCTCACGCCGGCGGGAAGGCTCACAACGTTTCACGATTTCCGGGGACCTGGAGGGAGTTCTCCTCGGGCCGCCCTCATCGAAGCCTCCGACGGGAACTTCTACGGCACGAACTGGAGAGGCGGTACAGCCAACCTGGGAACCGCCTTCAAACTGACACCGTCAGGAAAGGTGACGACCCTCCACTCCTTCGGGGGACCTGACGGAAGCGGGCCCGAGGCCACGCTCATCGAGGCTTCCGACGGAAATTTCTACGGCACGACTTCGGGACTCCTTGCAGACCGCCCAGGGACCGTTTTCAAGCTGACGCCAGCGGGCGAGCTAACGACGCTCCACTTTTTCGACGGACCTAAAGGAAGCGAGCCCAGAGCGGCGCTCGTCGAAGCTTCCGACGGGAACTTCTACGGCACGACTCGCTTCGGCGGCGCAAACGGCCCGGGAACCGTCTTCAGGTTGACGCCGTCGGGCGAGCTGACGACTCTCCACTCCTTCCAGGGGCCTGACGGAAGAAGGCCCGAGACCGCGCTCATCGAGGCTTCCGACGGGAACTTCTACGGCACGACTCGCTTCGGCGGCGCAAGCGGCCCGGGCACCGTCTTCAGGTTGACGCCGTCGGGCGAGCTCGCGACTCTCCACTCCTTCAGCGGACCGGACGGGATGTTTCCCGGGGGCTTGGTTGAGGCTTCAGACGGAAACTTCTACGGCACGACCACGCACGGCGGCGAAGCCGGCCGGGGCACGGTCTTTAAGCTCACACCGGCAGGCGAGCTGACGACTCTCCACTCCTTCAGCGGACCGAACGGGATGTTTCCCGAGGGCTTGGTTGAGGCTTCAGACGGGAACTTCTACGGCACGACCACGCACGGCGGCGCAAACGGCCCGGGAACCGTCTTCAGGTTGACGCCGTCGGGCGAGCTGACGACTCTCCACTCCTTCCAGGGGCCTGACGGAAGAAGGCCTGAGGCCGCGCTCATCGAGGCTTCCGACGGGAACTTCTACGGCACGACTCGCTTCGGCGGTGCAAACGGTCCGGGCACCGTGTTCAGGTTGACGCCGTCGGGCGAGCTGACGACTCTCCACTCCTTCAGCGGACCGGACGGGAGCAATCCCGCTGCCGCGCTCGTCGAAGCCTCCGACGGAAACCTCTACGGCACCACCATGGAGGGCGGCGCCAGCTCCCGCGGCACCGCCTTTCAGCTGACAGCAGCAGGCGAGCTGACGACTCTCCACTCCTTCAGCGGACCGGACGGGAGCAATCCCGCTGCCGCGCTCATGGAAGCTTCCGACGGAAGCTTCTATGGCACGACGGTGTCCTCGGGCCCCCGCGATGGAGGTGTGATCTTTCGGCTGCGTCGTGTTCCCCTCTTGCTGCGTGGCGATTGCAACGGCGACGGCGTGGCTACAGGCGCCGTGACCGACGCTATCTTTCTGCTGCGCTACAACTTTTCCGGCGGCCAAAGCCCCCCGTGCCTCGCGGCCTGTGACGCCAACGGCGACGGACGAGTCGAAGGGCAGACGCACGACGCGGTGTACATGCTCATGCACAATTTCGCGGCTGGGCCACCGCCCGTCGCGCCGTTTCCGCTGTGTGGCCAGAGCGCGCTCGACTCCGACGAAAGTCTTGGGTGCGAGACGCCGCAGGACAGTTGTCGGTAGGACAGGGCGGTTTGGCGGCACAGTCGATTCGGGCACGGTCTTTAATGATTGGACGCAAGGACGTCAACTCTGGCACCGGGCGTCTGGTACGCGAACGTCCGGACGGCAAGCCCCAGAACGACGGCCGTGCACGGGTTGCGTCCTCAGGTTCTTTTCGGATTGGTGGTGACCTCCTACCGAGATCCTGGCGGTCAACGACGTGCACGGGAAGAGCCGACCGTCGTGAGAGTCGTACGGATACAATCAAACGACCGTCGTAAGAGATATGGTTCCCAACACCACTGGCATGCCTTCACGACGTCGTCCACGAAGTCCTTCTTCATCTCGGCCTCCTGGTCCGACATTAGGCACGCGGTCTTGACGTACTCCACGTGGTCTTCGTACCCACTGCCACGCCTCGTCCCGCACTGCTCAGAAGACTTCCGGCTCCTTCTCCTCGTCGATGCGCAGCAGGTGATCGAGTGAGAAGGGTCCGGACCCTCGCCAGACCAGCAGCACCAGCGAGAACAGGATGAGCAGCGTGAATTGAAAGCTCAGGTTCGATCCCCACAGGCTTCCTTCGGCGCCAGTCAGGCTGACCACGACAGCGCCCGCCATGACGATGGCGTTCGCCCCGGCAGCCATTCGAGTCACGAACCCCAGCGCGAGACTTGCACCGGCGATGACGTGCGCAAACACGACCGACCAGGCAATCATCTGCTGCCCGAGACCCAGTCCTTCACTCAGCGAAGCCTCGAGCTCCGACATGTTCATGATGTAGTAGATCCCTTTGATCATCAAAGCGATGCCGAGATAGATCCGCAGAGCGTCCATCGGTCGGATGTGTCGGATACCCGGTATGAGTTCACCCAGGGGCACACGCTCCCTCCGTTCGACTCGGCGCCTCGCCATGGCATGAGCGAACTCTTTGGCGGCGACTTCCTCTTGAGCGGGACTGAAGCGCACGAGAAACGTGCAGAAGGCGCAGACGGTGACGCAGCACCCCAAGATCAGTAGAGCCTGGGGATAAGAGATGTTCTCCGCCCGAAAGAGGAACCCGGCGCAGACGGCACCCATGTTGCCACCGGCGCCGACGATGCCGGCCACCGCACCAAGGGCTTTCTTGTTGATGAAGGGGACGACCGAATACGTGGCGCCCTCCGACATCTGAACGAAGAGGCTGAAGAGAATCATGGACGGAACGGCTAGGGCAATCACCGTCATCCGCGAGAAGATCACGAGCGCAACCCCCTCAACGAGAAGGGCAATAAAGAGCCAGCGGACACGACCCCGAAGACCACCGTTGCGCACAAAACGATCGCTGATGTACCCACCGAGTGTCCGCGCGAAAATGTTCATCAGGCCGAAGAGTCCGGCGACGAGCCCAGCAGTCTTGAGACCAAGGCCGAAGTAGTCCTTGTAGTAGATCGCGGCGATGTTGTTAATCGTGAGCTCGATGCCAAAACAAGCAGCATAGATGACGAAGAGGGCCCAGACTCGGTAGTCCTTGACCGCCGACCAGAAGGTGCCTTTCGTCTTCGCGACGGTCGCTAACTCGCCTTTGGCCCGCAGCTCCTTGAAGTTCCCGTCTGGCAGGTCGGTAGTAAAGAACCAGTACCCAACGCCAGTCACGAGGCAGACCGCTCCCGCGACAACCATCGCCGCACGCCAGCTCGCGGCGTCACTCAGCCCCATCGCGAGGAACGCTGCCATGACGAGTGGCATCACCATCTGCGTGACGCCACCTCCCAGGTTGCCCCAGCCGGCGGACGTCGCATTGGCCGTTCCAACGACGTTCGGGGCGAACATCACCGACGTGTGATACTGCGTGATGACGAAAGACGCGCCGATGGTGCCGATGCCGAGCCGAAACAGCAGGAATGTCGTGTAGTCTTGTGACAGGCCGATGCCCATGACGGGCAGCGACCCGAAGACGAGCAGAAGAGTGTAGCTGAGCCGCGGACCAACGCGGTCACAAAGCCAGCCGATGAGCAGACGCGCCAAAATCGTGATCGCCACGGACGCGATGATCGTATTGCCGATCTGCTGCTTCGTGAGAGCCAGCTCTTCCCTCACGACCGCCATCAAGGGCGCGATGCCAAACCACGCGAAGAAGCAAAGGAAGAAGGCGAACCAACTCATATGGAACGCCCGCATTTGGGGCGTCCTCAACGTGAACAGATCAATACTCGTTGCCTTGTTACGGACTTCCATCGATGTCCTCCGCGCCGGCGTTCCTTTGCATACTCGTCCGCCCGCAGTCTCTCAAGGAAACGCCGTGCCGCTCGGACTCGCAAAGCATGTCAGGTTGTAACGCATTGCGACGAATTGCCTTGTGGAAATGAGAATGGCCGCCGAATCCGAGGCCTCGGCGTGCTGGTGCGTACTCGGAGCGGCGGTGCTTCGCAAGGCGATAGCGCAACTGTGGTCGCCCCAGAGAGTTGTGTCCGCATACTGCGGTATGCGCGGCTCGGCCGCAGTGGCACACCTTCCTTCGCTTGCACGAGACAAGTGTCGTATGGTTGGAGGCGCCCGTTCCAGTGACTCGGTTTCTCGAACGGCAGCGCGCCAACGATCTCTTGGCTCTTCTCGATCGGACGGAACGTCACTGGTGGTGGTGCAAGCTCTCCTCCAACAGAGGATCCCTCACCGGGATGATGTTGAACTTCCCAAGCGAACGGAAGGCGACCAGAAGAAAGAGCGCGACCGCTCCAGCGAAAGGCAGCGCCTCGTAGAAGCCGAATTTCGGTTCATCGCCTACCAGCGGTGGCAGGACCATCAAGTAGAGGTCCAGCCATCGCCCAGCGATGAGGAGGAGACAGACGTTGAGGAGAACGGTCTCATTGCGTTTCGACGTCCTCGGCAGAAGGACCAGGAACGGAATGATCCAGTTGACGAAGATGTTGAGGACGAAGAGGACCTCCCAACTCCCTCGTTGTCGCAAGTGGAAATAGGAACTCTCCTCGGGAATGTTACCGTACCAGATCAGCATGAACTGGCTGAACCAGATGTATGCCCAGAAGACGCTGAACCCCAATAAGAGTTTGGCGAGATCGTGCAGATGGTCCACAGTGACAAGATCCCGCAGCGGCCCCAGCCTCCGCAGCACAATGACGAGCAATGTGATCGCGGCAAGACCGCTGAGAAACAGCCCCGCGAAGTTGTAGACGGCAAAGATCGTGCTGAACCAGTGAGGCTCGAGCGACATGACCCAATCGAAGCTGACCACTGAAAAGGTGATCGCAAACAGCACAACAAAGAGCGCAGGTAGGCCGATGCTCACACCTCCCTCGCTCGCGCTCGATTCGATATCCCGTCGGCGCGATCGTCCGACCAAGAGATGAGCGAACAGCAACCACAGTGCACTGCAGATGAGTGTCCGGACGATGAAGGACGTAGTGTTTAGCCACGCGCTCTTGTGTGCAAGGAGCTCGTCACTTGCCACCGCTTCGGCATGACTCCATTCGTAGAGAAAAGGGATCAGCGCGAAGAGCCCGATCGACAGGACCATGCAGACCGGAAGAGTTGCGGCCATCGCCTCGGGAATGCGACGCAGGACGACGGCCCAGGATCCACTCGAGATTGCGACAAGCGCGATAAACAGGAGCCCGGCGAGGCCTAGACCGAGAAGGAAGAATAGTGACAGGAGAAAGTTGCCTCCGGCTCGCTGCGGGTCGATGGCTAGGCCGACGAGGACGGCCACGGCGCCGAGGCCGACGAGCACCCCGAGGGTGATGCCCCAATCTCTCCGAAGCTCGACCCGCGGCAGTTGTGCTGGCACGCTGCGCTTCTGTTCCTTCATGGTTCTTTCTTCTGTAGCGAACGCACGTAAAGAATGGTTTTCCACCGATCATCTCGGTCCAGCTGGGAGGCGTAGGAACCCATGTTGCCCTGTCCGAAGCTGAGGACGTGGAACATCTGACCGTCTTTCATTGCCAGCGCACGCTCGGCCTTAAGCGACGGCGGCGGCGGAACTCCACGCGTGCTGAGGACTCCCTTACCGAGTCCGGCGGAGTCGTGACAAACCTGACAGAAGTTTTGGTAGACGAACGCGCCGCGCGCCAGCGCTGCCTCGTCCGCAGAATCAAAGGGGTTCACCAGCTCCTTGCCCGCGCGCAGGGCATCCTCTGGAGTCGGGGCGTAGCGTAGAGGCAGGTAACCACGCGCGATCGTTCCAGGAACGGGGGAACGTAGATTCTTGCCATCCAGAAAGTTGTCGTTCGGCCCCTGGGCGTCGAAGGGCACTGACTCTACCATTTCCGGCAAGAACTCGAAGTTTCTCCGGCTCGCGTCTGGACGAACACTCAGGTGGACGCCCACGCCGACGCAGAGAAAGGCGATAAGCGTCACGTTCAGTTTGCCGAGTTTCATGGTATCTCTACTCGTAGCGAGTCTCGACTTCGACGGCTCCGTACTCCTCGAAGAGATCTTCGACGTCACGCGGATCGACGGATGAGTCTGTCTCCTCCAAGACGAGGACGAACCGGTCGTCCGTCACACCGGGCGCAGGCAGCGTTGCCTGCTTGCCGGGAAAGAGGCGGCAGCAGATCAGCAGAGCGAACACGCTGCCAAAGCCGGCGAGCAGGACGGTTACTTCGAAGACAACGGGGATGATCGCTGGAAGCGAGTTGAACGGTTTGCCGCCGATGTTCGTGGGCCAGTCCACCGCCAGGGTCCACGTGCCCAGCCAGAGCATCCCGACGGCTCCGGCCAGGCCGGCAAAGAAACACACCCAGGTGATCCGCGATCGCTTCAGGCCCATGGCGTCGTCGAGCCCGTGCACCGCGTACGGAGTGTAGACATCGACGATTCTGTAGCCTCGCTGACGTGAGGTGTTGGTAACGCCCAGGATGTCCTCCTCGGACGCGAAAGCGGCGATCCAGTGACGTGATCCGTTGGCTTTCATCGGTGACGTTCTCTCTTTGCACGGGCGTAGCTGAGTACACCTTTTACCTCGCCGATGGCGATCATCGGCAGGAAGCGGCAGAAGATCAGAAAGCAGGTGAAGAAAAGGCCGAAGCTGCCGGCCAGAGTAGCGATCTCGATCGAAGTCGGCGTGTAGTCCGCCCAGCTCGAAGGCAGGAAATCGCGATGGAGTGAGATCACTATGATGACGAAGCGCTCAAACCACATGCCGACGTTGACGAGAAGTGCGAGGATGAAGACGAGGCCCACACTTCTGCGAATCCTCCGTGACCAAAAGAGCTGCGGCACGAGGACGTTGCAGCTCACCATAATCCAGTAGGCCCACGCGAAGGGGCCCATCGCTCGGTTGACGAACGCAAAGCGTTCGTACTGGTTGCCCGAGTAGAGCGCGATAAAGAACTCAGTGCCGTAGGCTAAAGCGACCATCCCTCCCGTCGCGAGCACGAGCTTGCACATCGCGTCGATGTGGTTCGTCGTGATGTAGTCTTCAAAGTTCATGACCTTTCGGGCGATGAGCATCAGAGTTAAGACCATGGACATGCCGCTGAAGATCGCTCCGGCCACGAAGTACGGCGGTAGAATCGTCGTGTGCCAGCCAGGAATCACCGACGTCGCGAAATCGAAACTGACGATCGTGTGGACGGATAGCACAAGGGGAGTAGCCAGGCCGGCAAGCAAAAGGTAAACGATCTCGTAGTGCCGCCACGTTCTGTTGGAGCCGTTCCAACCGAGACTAAAGAAGCCGAAGAGGGCGCGGCGGATTTTTGTTTTGGCGCGGTCGCGCAGAGTAGCGAAGTCGGGCACGAGACCGAGATACCAGAAGACGAGAGAGATAAGAAAATACGTACTGATAGCGAATACATCCCACAGAAGAGCGGAGCGGAAGTTGACCCACAGGGGACCACGCGTGTTCGGATAGGGTAGGACCCAATAGGCCAGCCAAGGGCGACCCATGTGGATCAAAGGAAAGATCCCCGCACACATGACGGCGAAGATCGTCATCGCCTCGGCCGATCGGTTCACCGCGGTGCGCCAGCGCTGGCGAAAGAGAAAAAGGATCGCCGAAATCAGCGTTCCCGCGTGACCGATGCCGATCCAAAACACAAAGTTCGTGATGTCGAACGCCCAGCCCACCGTCTTGTTCAGCCCCCAGGTCCCGATGCCAACGGCGATCTGATAGGCCACGGCGATCACGCCGATAAGAAGCAGCGCCAAGGCGACCGCGAAAGCGATGTACCACAGCCGGGTTGGTTTCCGTTCCAGAGGGCTGCAAACGTCTATCGTGACCTGTGCGCAGTCCTTATCGCCGCTGACGAGCGGTTGTCGGAGGGGTGAAGTGACGCTAGCCATGGTGCTCGTCTCCCTCCTTCGGAGCGCGGTTCTTGACGGAGGTGAGATACCCGACGGAAGGCAGTACGTTCAATTCCTCGAGGACACGGAAGTGCCGCGGGTCCTTCATCCTTCTCGAGATCTCACTCTTGGGGTCATTGCGGTCGCCGAAAACGATCGCCTTGCTCGGGCAGGACTGCTGGCAAGCAGGCTGGACATCCCCATCGCGGAGTGAACGTCCAGTTCGTTTCGCTTCAGCCTTGGCTTCTTGGATGCGCTGGACACAAAACGAGCATTTCTCCATGATGCCCCGCGATCGGACAGTGACGTCCGGATTGAGCACCATGTTCTCAACTGAGTCCTCCCGGGGGTAATCGAACCAGTTGAAACGTCGTGTCTTGTAGGGGCAGTTGTTGGCGCAGTAGCGCGTGCCGACACAGCGATTGTAGACCTGCTGATTGAGGCCTTCAGAGCTGTGCACTGTGGCCAACACAGGGCACACGTTTTCGCACGGTGCGTTGTCGCAGTGCTGACACATCATGGGTTGGTGGACAACCTCGATATCGTCGTCGCCGCTGTAGTAGCGATCGATGCGAAGCCAGCTCATCTCACGCTCTCGCAGGACTTCGTCCTTACCCACGACGGGGATATTGTTCTCCGCCTGGCAGCCGAGCACGCATGCACTGCAGCCCGTACACCGGCTGAGGTCGATTGCCATCCCCCAGTGGTGCCCGTCGTATCGATGGTCCTCGCTCCAGATTGACAGGAGCTCGTGGTGCTTGTGGGAACCAGAGCTTGGATCCTTCCGGTACGCTTCGAGGGTTGTCTCCTGAACGATCGGACGCGGACCTTCATGCGTACCGGCGAGATGCGCGGGGACGCTCAGGGAGTGGTGCGACTGGGTAGTGGCCAGAGAATGCCCCCCAGAGGTCTTCTCTATGGAAACGGGCGACGCGCTGTAGCGCCGACGCCCATCTGCAAGCCGGATGAGTGCGGCAGCATTGCGGCCGACTCGCTCCCCTGTCGAAATCGTCGGCCGCTTGTGAATCCACTCAGGCCCAATGTCCGCGAAGCGTTCACTGCCCCTATGGCCATAGCCGAGCGCGACTGCGACCGTCGAGGGGTGCTGTCCTGGTTGCAGCAGGACTGGCACATCAATCGAGGCTTTTCCATCGCCGACACGGACGACGTCACCTGTCTGCAGCCCGAGTTCGGCAGCCGTCCGCGGGGCGAGCGAAGCGTAGTTATCCCAAGTCACCTTGCTGATCGGATCGGGGAGCTCCTGGAGCCAAGGGTTGTAGGCGTGACGCCCGTCACCGAGGCTCACTTTCGAGTAGAGGACCAGCTCCAGCATTGCTTGCTCCGATGGGGTCGGCGTAGGGCGCCTCAGCGGTGGTTTTCGATACGTGGAGAGTTCACCGGCGACGCCAGCGGAGACCACCGCGAAGCCGTCGTGGACGGACCGATCCCAAAAAGCGTCGAAGTCGTTCTCGTCTTGCTGTCGCGGAAACACCTTCTGACGCCAGACGTCTCGCTGGATCTGAAGATGATCGGCGCCCTTCTCCTGCCAGATGGCCAAACTCTCGACGACGGAGCGCGTATCACCCAGCGGCGCGATGAGCGGTTGGCCGACCGTGAGCACGCCGGCGATCGGCTCGGCATCTCGCCACGACTCGAAGGCGTCGTGACGGGGACAGACGTAACGCGCCACTGCGGCCGTATCGTTCATACGCTCTGCGAAACTAACGACGAAACGCACCTGCTTCAGCGCCTCGGTGAATCCCGCGACTGCGGGAAGATCGTAGACGGGGTCAACGCTGTCCACGAAGAGCGCCGTTACCTCTCCCGAGCGCATCTCTTCGATGAGTGCGCTGAGGTCGCGGTCGCTGCCTTGGCGCTGAAATGATGGTCGCGTCAGGTCGACAGATCCGCCGCCGTCCGGGCGGTCGTTTCCTAGGATGTTGTTGAGGAAGATTGTGAGCCGCTGCGCTTCCAAGTCGTCCGTTCCGCAGACGACAAGAGTCTCGCCTCGCGGGGCCCCCCAGAGACGGTCGGCCAGAGCATCCAATTCTGAAGCGGCGATCGGCGCCGCGTCGAGAGCCGTCCAGGGAGAGTCTACTGCAGCTTTCTTCGCCAACCGCTCCGCCAGGTGCGCCATGATCAGTGTCTGATCAGCGGGGCGGATCACGAGGCGATGGTCCGCGTTGCTACCGGTCAGGGAGAGGCGCGATTCCACCTGCACGTGATAGGAGAACGTGGAGCTCTCGCCCTCAAGCTGGCGACCATCCTGGTAGCCAGCCGTGAACTCAACAGGTGAAATCCATGTGCCGAGAAAGTCGGCGTCGAAGCTGACGATCACTTTGGCACGTTCGAAGTGGAGTCTCGGCAGGACTCGAGCTCCGTACGCTTCTGCGTGGGCATCAAGGAGAGCGGAGGTGGACACTGGGTCGTATTCGACTCGACGGGCGTCCTCGAACGTTGCAAGGAACGCGTCGATGGACGCCGTGAGCGTCGGACTGTTGAGCGTCTCGGTCAAAAAGCGCACCTTGCCGCCCTCGGAACGTATCCGCGTCAACTCTTGGCGAATGAGACGATCCACCTCCGGCCAGCTCGCATCGGCTCCGTCGGCACGAGGTCGTTTCAAGCGGCGCGAGTCGTAGAGACCCAGTAGGCAGGCCTGCCCTGTAGCGCAGAGCCCACCACGGTTGAGCGGGTGTTGCGGATGCCCTTCCAATTTGATGGGGCGCCCGTCGCGGTTCTTAGCGAGGACACCACAACCAGCGGGGCAGCCGCCACAGGAGGTGCTGTACCACGTCGCCCGGCCCGGCGTCACCTCTTCGGGCTTGATGAGGAAGGGGATGAGTTTCTCCTCCTTGCCGCGCGTGCAGCCCGCGATGGTTGCACCACCCAAAGAGAAACCACAAAGCTTCAAGAAGTCTCGACGCTTCACATCCGGTGATGCGGGCTTCCCGGTGGAGTCGGCGTCGCCGACGAGACCGCGAGGAAACTCATTCCCGAGATCCTCCCTTAGCACGTCCACCCGCTCGTGCTCGTGGAGCGCCTTCCAATACTCTTTGCCGTCCGCGTTCGAAGCCATGAAATGACCCTGACTCAGTAGTGGCACGCTGCGCAGTCGGTCGAAACGTGCTTCGGTATCTCTGATGTGCCCGACCGTACTACCTGTTGGCCGGTTGGTTTTTCACTGCGGTGGCAGTGGACGCACCAGCCCATGGAGAGGGTTTCGACCTGGTACACTTTCTCCATCTGCTCGACCGGTCCGTGGCAGGTCTGACAGGCGACACCCGCATGGACGTGCGGTCGGTGGTCGAAGTAAACGTAATCTGGTAAGCGGTGGACTTGGGTCCAGGCGATGGGCGTCGGCGTTTTGGTGGGGTCGGGCTGGCGGTTGTCGTCGAGCCCCAAAGCGTCGTAGATCTTTCGGATCTCACTGGACACGACTGGCACGGTTGGGCGCTTCTCCTGAGTTGCGCGTTTCTCCTCGTCGCGCACCTCCACCAGTGGCGCGGTCACGAATTTGTGACAGTTCATGCAGATGTCCGCTGAGGGGACCCCAGCGTGCCGACTCTTCTCGGCGCCGAAGTGGCAGTAGAGGCAGGGGATTCCGAGCTCCCCCGCGTGCAGCCGGTGGGAGTAGGCGATGGGCTGCGCCGGCGAGTATCCCACGTGGTTGCCTGGAAGGTGGACCTCCCCCACGAGTCCGAACACGGACACGAGAACGAGAACGAGACTGATCCCCAGGACTACGGAGATCGTTCGTTTCCACATCGGGCTTCCAGGAGAGGCTAACATTCGATCTCTGCGTTCTTTCGAGCGTAGAACCACCAGTTCACCAAGAGGCACGACAGATAGTAGCCCGCAAAACCGTACAGCGCGTACTGGGGCGTCCCGGCCTTGATCTGCGTCGCAAAGATCTTCGGAATGAGGTAGGCGCCGTAGGCTGCGATGGCCGACGTCCACCCGAGCACCGGTCCGCGCTGATCCTTTTGGAAGATCACGCCGATCATGCGGAATGTCGAACCGTTGCCGATGCCGGTGGTTGCGAACAGCACGATGAACGTGAGCAGGAAAGGAGTGAAATACTGCTGTGGTGTTTCGGACTCCATCGCGATGGCACAGAAGTAGCCCGCGCCGATGGTCGCCGCAATCATGATGATCGTATCCCAGTGCGTCACCCGGGCGCCGCCTAGCTTGTCCGAGAGCCAGCCGCCCAGCGGACGGATCAGAGCACCCACGCCTGCTCCAATATAGATGTAGCCGGCGCTGGAAAGTCCCGTCAGCTCGCCCGCGCGCGCTCCGACCCGGTAGACGCCGAAGACGTCATCGATGAGTTTTGGAAAGGCGTTGGCATAACCGATGAAAGAACCAAAAGTCATGACGTAGAGCCAGGTCATGACCCAGTTGTGCTTCTCCTTGAAGATGCCGAACTGGTCATGGAGGTTCTTCCTCGTCTCGGTCGGAGTGAGGTAGCGCATGGCTGACAGCGTGACGACGACGGCGACGACGACGACGAGGAAAGTCTTCAGGAGCATCGGAAATCCGCCCCAGGGGATGATGAGCAAGAAGATACCGACGCCTGCGCCGAGGTATCCGAGCACGGTCAGCCAGAGGAACTTCGAGACGGCGATGGGCGTCGGTCCGCACTTGTGGAAAGGCAGGTTGTTCATGCAGAAGAACGCCAGGATCGCACACGTCAGGAGAATGGGCACCCAGACCAAACCGGCATTCTGGATCCAGAGCTGCGAGGTCTCGCCGTCCTTCATCGTCTCATAGGGCTCTCCCCCCAACGCCCCGAAGAGGCCAAACGTGATCACCCACGGAATCAGGAACTGCATCACGCTGACGCCGAGGTTTCCGAGTCCCGCGTTCAGGCCCAGCGCGAGCCCCTGCATCCGCTTGGGGTAAAAGAAGCTGATGTTGGACATGGAGGAGGCGAACGCGCCGCCGCCGACGCCGGAGAGCGCAGCGAGGAGAATGAAGATGTAAAACGGCGTCGTGTGATCGCGCAGTGCGATCCCCGCGCCCAAGGCTGGTAGGATCAGCAGCAGCGTCGTCGTGAACTTCACGTTCCGCCCGCCGCAGACCGCGATCATGAACGAGTTAGGAATCCGGAGGGTTGCGCCGGCAAGGCCGGCCACCGCCGGTAGCGTGAACAAGAGAGCGCGGTATCCGTCGTCGCCGAAGGGTTGACCTTCGTTCATGAAGGTGAAGTTGAAAAGCTCACCGTCACTCGCGAAGTGGAGTCTTTGAATGTACTTGGCGACCATCCCCCAGTAGATCCAAACAGCGAAGCCTAATAGCAAGTTGGGGATCGAGACCCAGAGGTTGCGACGGGCCGTGGCCTTGCCCGTATCCTCCCAGAACTGCGGGTCTTCGGGTTCCCAGCGTTCTAATCGTGCCATGGTCCTTCCTTTTTTGTTGCTCGCGTATTGCGCGAGCCGTTCGTGACAGGCCCGGCAGGCCGCTTGTCTCCCGCGGAAGTGAGGTCTTCACGCATGGCCACAGTCGTATTCAGTCCACCCTTCTTCTTTCGCGGTCCCAGTTCCAGCGCACGACCTGAGGCCGGCGCCAAAGGTACATGTTGGGGATGACGAGGATGTGAACCAGTCGGGTGAACGGAAAAAAGGCAATCAGCGAAAAGGCCGACAGGATGTGCAACTTCACCCACCAAGGCATGGAGGTGACGTAAGAGATGTCCGGGTTGAGCTTGAGTAGCGACCACAGGTAGGGGGTCAGGGTTGAAGCGAACCAGGATGATCCCCAGCCTACGAAGATTGCTACGTAGATACCGCTGAACACCTGAAAGAGGAGCATGGCGTAGATGATCCAATCGGAGACCGTCGTCACTTGTCGGAGCTTCGGGCTCGTAAAGCGCCGGATGATGACGTTGACCAAACCGACGAGGCACAGAAGGCCGAAGATGAGCGCCGAGATCTCGAGAACGTAGAGGCGCAGCGGGTTCTGGTTCCAAAGCAGTACCTGCCGAGGAATCAGAAAGGCAATGACATGCCCAGCGAGGATCACGAGGATGCCATAATGAAACGGAACCATACCCCAGAAGTGGTGACGGTTTTCCAGGAACTGCGAGGAGAGACTGGAGTACGTGAACGACTGCTTGCGGTACCTCTGAATCGTTACGAGCAAGAACAGCCCGAACGCCAGGTACGGAAAGACCGCGAAGAGGATTTGGTCGAGATACTGAAGCTTTTCAAAGCCGAGAAATCCCAGAATTCGCACGGGACCTCCGATCATGTCATCTCGTTGTACGGTTCGGATGCCTCGTCGATCGCTGATGGAAGGACGGTCAACTCCACGAGGCCTGAATCAGCCGCTGGAATGGAGTGGATCTCCCGGAGCACGGTTTCGATCGCCTCCAGAACGAGCCCATGGGGTTTCTCCTTGTTTTCCGACGGCAACCCGAGGCGCATCTTTGCCAGCGCGGGAAGCACGTAGCTCGCGGCCAACTCTTTGGCCGCCGGCGTCTCCTGCTGACCCATGATGGACAAGACGTGAGTCAGGTGATCCGGTAGCTCGGGAGACTCCTCCAGACCGAGCTCACGCATGAGGCCACGCATGGTGACCAGCAGCTTCCCGCGCGAGTAGTTTTCGCCGTAGAGCTGCCACCCGATCTCCAGCGTGCAGTCGGGATTGATATCGAAGGTGCGTGTGTAAGTCTCCTCGAGATCTTCGACGGAGTGTGCAGCGACGAACTCGCCAAACGGCGCCAGGAGTTTTCCTAACTCCGGCTTGAGCCTGTGCAAACCCTTGATGGCGTAATCGACAGCCTCCTTGTAACCGGCATCGCCCGGATAGCTTAAGAGCACTGCCAGATCCTTGTAGAAGGAACGGTCGCCGTCCATAGGTCAGAGTCCTCTCCGGGGGCCGGACAGAAAACCAAAACCGGCGTTCTGCTTGTGCTCGAGCGGATCCTTCATCATCTCAATAGCCTCTTCGCGCTGGGCAGCAGGGATCACAAATCGTTCTTCGAACGTACACAGAGACGTGAGCTTGTAGATCGCCTCAGCTTCCTGCTCGGAGCAATCGGCCTCCTGCAGCATGCGGCGCGCGATTTCCTGGTCCATGTCGCCGACGGTCACGGCTCGGCGGTACGCACGGACGGCCATCTGCTTGCGCAGCGCATAAGACACCTTGCCGACGTTACCACCGCCGAAGAGCTTGCCGAGGAAGGCAAGGGGGATGCGCGCCTCCTCGATCTCGTGGAAGAAATCGTCCGACACACTGGAGACTGTCTTGTCTCCTTGTTTTGCCATGACCGGTAGAAGCGGCGGGACGTAAAACAACATCGGCAGGGTTCGGTACTCGATATGCGGTGGCAGCGCAATCTTCCACTTCTTCACGAACTCGTAGACCGGTGACTGCTGCGCAGCTTCGATGACGGCGTCGTGGATTCCGTTTTTCTGGGCGGCCTTGATCACAGCCGGGTCGTGAGGATCGAGAATCATCGCGCGCTGAGCTTCGACCAGCTCATCGTCGGGCTTTTTGGCGACTTCTTCGATTTGGTCCGCGTCGTAGAGCAGCACTCCTAGATAGCGGATGCGACCCACACACGAATGGAAGCAGGCGGGAGCCTGGCCCGTCTCGATCCGCGGAAAGCAGAGGATGCACTTCTCCGACTTGCCGGTGAACCAGTTGTAGTACGTCTTTTTGTACGGACACGCGGCGACGCAGGAGCGCCAGGCGCGGCACACTTTCTGATCGATCAGAACGATGCCGTCCTCGCCGCGTTTGTAGAGCGCTCCCGATGGGCAGGAAGCGACGCACGACGGATTGAGGCAGTGATTGCAAATCCGCGGGAAGTAGAAGAACACCAGGCGTTCAATAGCGAAGAGCTGACCTCGCTCCTGCGGAGTCAAAGCCTCGAGGTTAGGGTCGTTCTCAGCGTAGTTCGGCGAACCGCCGAGATCGTCGTCCCAGTTCGGCCCCGACTCGACGTTGATATACTCGCCCGTTACTTTGGAGATCGGTCGTGCAGTTGGTTGATCGTCTCCCTCGGGTGCGTTGAAGAGATCCTCGTACTTGTACGTCCAGGGCTCGTAATACTCGTCCATACTCGGCATGGACGGGTTGTGGAAAATGTTGGGAACGATCCGCTTCTTGTCTGTGGAGCGCAGCTCGAGATTGTCGTCGTCCTTCTTCTTCCAGCCGCCGCGGTACTCCTTCTGGTCCTCCCACTTGGTGGGGTAGCCCGTACCTGGCTTCGTTTCGACGTTGTTCCACCACATGTACTCAGTACCCTTGCGGTCGGTCCACACGTTCTTGCAGGCGATGCTGCAGGTGTGGCAGCCGATGCATTTATCCAGGTGAAAAACCATCGAAATCTGCGAGCGAACGTCCACTTGCGTCTCCTTTTCTTACCAGACGAGCTTCGGAAGCTTCCGCACGTAGATGTGCGTATCTCGATTGCAGCCCGTGGGTCCCCAGTAGTTAAAGTGATACGTGAACTGACCGTACCCACCGACCATCAAGTTCGGTTTCAGGCGAGTGCGCGTCAGGCTGTTGTGCCCGCCGGCCCGCCGATTCTTCCTAAGCGGTGACTTTGGTACCGAGTAGGTTCGCTCCGGCGAGTGATAGATGATGCAAACGCCGCGCGGGATCCGGGCGCTCACCGCAGCGCGAGTGACCACGACACCATGGTCGTTGTGGACCTCGACCCAATCGTTGTCCTCGACATCGATTTCGGCCGCGTCTTTGTCGTTGATCCAGAACGGCTCGACACCTCGCGACAGCGTCGACATACGCTCGTTGTCCCCGTAGGTCGAGTGGATGTGCCACTTACCGTGGGGTGTCAGGTAGTTGAGCATCAGTGTCGGTCCACTTTGCTCACTGATCCGGAGATCAGCGTACTCGGTGGGCAGAGGCTTCGGCTTGTAAGTCGGGAGGTGCTCGCCGAACTGCAGGTAGCCGGGGTGATCGAGGTAGAAGTGTTGGCGCCCTGTCAGTGTCCTCCAGGGCACGAGCGCCTCCTTGTTGTAAGTGAACGGCGAGTAGGCTCGACCGTTCTCGATCAAGGCCGACCACATAGGGCTGTTGTTGAACCGGAAGGGGGCGCCTTGCAGCCCGGCGTAGTCGACCCGGCGGCTACGATCTTTTTCGGCGAGGTGGGCGAGCGGAAGCCCGACCTTCTCCTCCATGTTCTTGTATGAGCGGTACGCAAGCTCGCCATTGGTGACAGTGGCGAGGTTGAGAATCGCGTCACACACCTCGACGTCTTTCTCGATTGATGGAAATCGGTTTCCATCCCACTCCTGGACTCTACGGGTGGCGAGCATTTCATCGTAGAAGTCGTCGATCGCGTAACCCGTACCGTGAGCGCCGAGCCCGTTTTTGCGCACCACCGGACCGAGAGAGATGAACTGGTTGTAGAGGTTTTGGTAATCGCGCGTGACGACCTTCAGCCCCGGCATCGTCTTGCCGGGAATCGGTTCCACGTCCCCGTCGATCCAATCTACAATCTTCGGCTGGGCGATCTCGGCTGGAGTGTCGTGGGCGAGGGGCACGGCCAACAGATCTTTAACCGGCTCGGGGAAGTGACGCGGCGCAAGCTCGGAAAACTTTCGCGCAAGGTTCTTAAAGATGTCCCAATCGCTCTTCGACTCCCAACAGGGGGGTACCGCCTGGGAAAGCGGATGGATGAAGCTGTGCATGTCGGTGGAATTGAGGTCCGCCTTTTCGTACCACGTCGCGGCGGGGAGGACGATGTCGGAGTAGAGGGCGGACGTGTCCATGCGGAAGTTCAGGTCGACCACCAGGTCCATCTTTCCCTGCGGCGCGTTCTCGTGCCACACGACCTCCTTCACCGCCTCTTCGGCGATGTCGGTTGCCACCTCGTTGTGGTGGGTCCCCAGGTAGTGTTTGAGGAAATACTCGTGGCCCTTGCTAGAGGACATCAGCGCGTTGCCGCGCCAGATGTACCAGACACGAGGCCAGTTCTCCGCAGCGTCCGGATCCTCGACAGAGAATTTCAGCGAACGATCCTTGAGACGGTCGACGATATACTCAGCGACCTCTGACTCTGACTTCGCGCCCGCGGCCTCGGCTTTCTTGACTAGCTCGAGGCTGCTCTCCGGAAACTGCGGATAGAACGGGAGCCAGCCGTTGCGCACGGCACGGACCTGCACGTCCATCGTATGCCCCTTCGTGAGCGAGCCGTCTTCCTGGTCGGCGGGAACCGTATGATAGTCGGTGAATTCCTTCTCGTATCGCCATTGGTCGGTGTGGACGTAGTGCCAGCTCGGCGCGTTTTGGACACGCGATGGCGGGTACCAGTCCTTGGCGAGGGCGATGGCTCCCCAAGGCTCAGCGGGTGCCAACTTTTCCTGACCCACGTAGTGCGCCAGTCCGCCTCCATTGACGCCAATGCAACCGCAAAACATGAGTGCGTGAATGCCTGCCCGGTACATCAGGTTGGCGTGGTACCAGTGGTTGATACCAGCTCCGATGATGATCGTGCAACTCCCGTTGGTGTACTTCGCGGTCGTTCCCCATTCGCGAGCGAATTTGATGAGGTCCTTACGGTCGATTCCGGTGAACTTCTCCGACCACGCGGGCGTATACGGTTTGTCGCCGTCGTCGTAGTCTTCGGGGTACTCTCCTTCGAGCCCTCTCGGCACTCCGTACTGAGCCATCAGAAGGTCGTATACGGTGGCGACGAGAACCTCGGAGCCGTCCGACGTCTTGAGGCGTTTCGCAGGAACGCCGCGTGTCAGGACGCAACCCTCGGCAAAGTCGTCCAATCGAACTTGGGCGACCTCATCGCTGGAGTCGAGAAAGGTGAGTGTTGGGTCGATCTCACTTCCATCCACACCGTCCTTCAACTCGAGGTTCCACTTGCCCTTCTCCTCTCCCCATCGGAAACCGACGCTACCCATCGGCATCTTGGGTTTGCCCTCCCCTTTGTCCCAAAACAGAAACTTCCACTCCCCGTTCTCGACGTCCTCGTAGGGAGACAGACGGTTGGCGCGCAAAAGCTGGCCGGGCTTGAAAACACCCTCGCGCTCGGTGAGCTCTACGAGGTAGGGAGAATCGGTGTAACGCTTGGCGTAGTCGATGAAGTACGGCACTTGTTGCTCATAATGGAACTCCTTGAGCAACACGTGATTGGTCGCCATCCACCAGGCGCCGTCCTGGCCCGCGTTGAGGGACACCCAGTGATCGGCGTACTTCGCCACCTGATTGAAGTCTGGTGAGAAGACGTACATCTTCGTGCCGTTGTGGCGCGCTTCGGCGGCGAAATGACAGTCGGGCGTCCGCGTCATGTTGAGGTTGGACCCCATGACAGCGAGCAGCTTCGCGTTGTACCAGTCAGCCGATTCCTGAACGTCCGTCTGCTCGCCCCAGCATTCGGGCGAAGCGTTGGGCAGGTCGCAGTACCAGTCGTAGAACGAGAGTGAAATGCCGCCCATCAACTGCATGAGCCTCGCACCGGCCGCGTAGCTGACCATCGACATAGCTGGAATAGGGGAGAAGCCTGCGATGCGGTCGGGGCCGTGCTTTTTGATCGTATGGATGTTGGCGCTCGCCATGATCTCGAGCACCGTGTCCCAACTCGTCCGCCGAAAACCGCCTTTGCCTCGGGCACGCTGCCAGCGGCTCCGGATCGTTTCGTCCTCCACCATCTCCGTCCAGGCGTCGACGGGGTCCTCGTGGCTACTGCGCGCCTTTTTCCAGGCGTCGAGTAGAGCGCCTCGAATGTAGGGATACTTCACTCGGAGCGGGCTGTAGAGGTACCACGAGTAGGAGATGCCGCGTTGACAGCCGCGGGGCTCGTACGGCGGCAGGCCGGCCTCCAACGAGGGATAGTCAAGGCCTTGCATCTCCCACGTGACGATGCCGTCTTTCACGTGGATCTGCCAAGTGCACCCCCCTGTGCAGTTCACGCCATGCGTGGAGCGCACAACTTTGTCGAACTGCCAACGGTTGCGGTAGAATTCTTCCCAGCCGCGAGACTTGGGGGCGACTTCGTCGTGAATCCACGAATTCTTACCGTTCGTGCTCATACGGGTTCTCCCACCGGTCGTTTCTGAAGTAGAGTTCGGCGAACGGATCTGAAGCGATAGCCCCAGATCCAGCCGAAGACGATCAGCACGCCGACGGTGCCGGCGACCCCGAGAATGATGAACATGAGGGTCGCATTGGCGTGTGACGTTTCGTCCAGCTGCGCTGTTTCCCGAAAAAACGCTACCAGTCCGAGAATCTCTTCCCCTTCCAAGGGGTGATCGCGGAACGTGGCCTGCATGACAGGGGTCGCTGGCGCGGAGAGCCACGCCACCAGGCCTTTGCGCCCTTGGCGACGCTCGAAGATCTTTGTGAGATCCGGACCGAGCTTGCCGCCACCAAGTCCTCCGAGGCCGGTGACGACGTGACACGAAACACACGCGGCGCCTTCGCCTGCAAACGGGACTGTTCCCATGAACATGCCCCGCCCGCGCTGAACATCGGCGGCGGTGAGCGGTCGGTCGCTGATCTGGACACCGACGAATTGAGACTTCTCCAGCTTGGACTCGGCCGCGATGAGATCGAGTAGAGCTTCGGCGCGCTCGCGAGTCATGCCGGGGACATTCGGCATGACTACGTTCTGCGCCTCTTGCTTAATCTTGAGCGCGTATTCGTCGCCAGAGTTGAGAACACCCAGCGGATCCATGACGAAGCCGACCAGCCATTCTCGATCCTTACGCTCGTCAACGTTTTGAAGGTCCGGCCCGGTGATGCGGCCGCCTCCGATCGTGTGGCAACTCAAACAGTTCTGCTTGTAGTCGGCGATCACCGCATCCTGGCCCTGGGTGACGCTGTTGCCAAAAGCCAGAAGCGACAACGTGAACGCCAGAGGCATCGCGACAGCGCGTCGACGAGAATATTCCAGTCTCTCCATGCAGCTCTCTCCTCAGAAAGCGTAACCACTGGGTCCAGTTAGCGAATACGTGGCCAAACTGCCGCGGCAGACAGAGGATCAATGCGGAGAGAGCTCTCAACCTCTTCGCGGGAAGACGGTTACGGAAGATAGCGAGGCGTGGATCCAGACGGGCCGCAGCGCGATGAGAACGGCCGAGACGCGTACTGCGCGCGGCGGCGCAATGCCACCACCGTTCGCAACCAACAGCCTGGCGAAGACTTGCCGTTGCATACTGGAGTATGCGCCTGCGTACTTTCGCGCGTCGGCCGCGTCAGGGTTTTAGGAAGGGACCGCGGTCAAGATCGAGTGAACGCATGATCCGCTGCAAGGCAGCCCGTGTCAGGCCACACTGCTCGGCCGCCTGAGTGACATTACCGCCGGAGCGCCGGAGGGCGGTGTCGACATAGCGCCGCTGGAACATCCGTACGGCTTGCTGCTTTCCTTCACCGTAAGAGAGGACTTTGTCGGCCTCGCTGTCAGCCGCGCTGCCGTCGATTCCCAAATGACGGGCGTGGATGATGTGACCCTGCGAAAGCACGAGTGCCCGCTGGATGCAGTTCTCGAGCTCTCGGATGTTTCCCGGCCACGAGTGTTCGTGAAGCGCTTCGATGGCGTTGTCGGAGAGTTGGGGAGAATTCATTTCGGGTCGGAGCCGCGCGGAGTATCGCGAGAGGAAGTGAGCGGCAATCGGCAAGATGTCTCCCGGCCGCTCCCTCAAAGGGGGTACTTCGATCTTGACGACGTCGAGGCGGTAGTAGAGGTCCTCGTGGAACTCGCCCTGACGGACGCGATCGCGCAGATCGCGGCTCGTAGCGGTCACCAATCGAAAATCTACATCGACTGGCAAAGATGTGCCGAGAGGGACGACAGTTCGCTCCTGGATGACTCGAAGCAACTTGTCTTGGAACGCTCGGGACATGAGTGCGATCTCGTCGAGGAACACGGTGCCTCCCGCGGCCTGCTCGAAAATGCCCTGGCGATCCGAGTCTGCTCCGGTGAAGGCGCCGCGCCGGTGGCCGAAGAGCTCCGATTCCAACAGCGTATCTGGCAGCGCCGAGGCGTTGAGCGCTAGGAAGCGGCGGTCGCGATTGCCGCTCGCAGCATGGATCTCTCTCGCCACCTGCTCCTTACCCGAGCCACTCTCCCCCTCAATCAACACCGTAGTCGGAGTCGGAGCGACGCGTCGCACGAGCTCCAGCATAGCCCTCGTCTTCGGGTCCTCCGCGACGAGGCACAGATCGTTCTCGGACGCAGCTCCCTTCTTTAGACGCTGCACCTGTTCGTTGACGAGCGCCTCCCTTCCGTAGCGGCGTAGAGCCGAGAGGATGTCCGCATTGTTAAAGGGCTTCGTGATAAAATGTGCGGCACCCCTTTGCAGCGCCGAAACGGCCATGTCGATGGTCCCGAACCCAGTGATCAGAATCACCTGAGTTGCCGGGTGAGCCCGCATCACAGAATCGAGAAGATCGAGCCCGGATCGCCCAGGCATACTGATGTCTGAAATGATGACGTGGGCGACTGTCTCGTCCATCAGGGTCAGAGCCTCCTCCGCGCTCGCGGCGGCGGTGACATCGGTCTTGAGCGATTCGGCCAGCATGCGTAGGCCAAGGCGCACGTCGTGCTCGTCGTCGACGACGAGCACGCGGAGCTCGCCGGGCTTCCAGGGGATGTCTAGTTCAGGGGTGTTTCCCATGCAGCGGTCTCATATCGGAAAATGTTTCGTCGAAGTTCATGAACTCGCCGAACACGGGACCTCGTCGGTGTCCGGAGGAAGCCGTTCCCTTGCGAGGCAGGACAATTCTAAAGATGGTTCTGCCCTCAGCAGAAGAGAGTAGCTCGAGAGTTCCGCCGTGCGCTTCGACGATGCGCCGGGAGGTCGGAAGGCCCAGGCCCGTGCCGACTCCTGGCGGCTTGGTCGAGAAGAACGGCTTGAAGATATTGTCGCGGATGCCTTCGGGGATCCCCGGACCGTCGTCCTCGACGTCGATGGTGATGTCGTGCCCTTGAACCGCGGTGCGTATCGTCACACGGCCCCTCTTGTCGCCGCCGGCCTGAATGGCGTTCATCACGAGGTTGACGAGAACTTGCCGGAGCTGGAGCTCGACGGCAATGACCGAGACGTCTGCGTTGTTCTCCAGCTTGAACTCGCGGTTCGTCTTGCCGGCCAGCGGACGGAGCACAGAGCTGACGTCAGCAAGAAGTTCCTGGAGATCGACCTCGCACACCTCAGGCTTGGGGAACGCCGCCATGTCCAGCAGGCCGCCGATGGTGCCTTTGCAGGTCTTCGCATTGCGCAGGATCACCTCAGCGTGCTCGCGTAGCGGTGAGTTTTCCTCCAGGCTGTCGAGGAGCATTTGGCTGAACATCACGATCGCCGCCAGCGGGTTGTTGAGCTCGTGGGCAACGACGGCGGCCATCTCGCCCACGACGTGCATGCGCTCGTGGTGGCCCTGACGCTCTGCCTGGGCGAGTCGCTCGGTGATATCACGACTGACGTAGAGCCCCTCAGCCTGTGAGTCTTCCCGTAGCGGCAGAGGGGTCACGTGGATTTCGTAGATGTGGTCGTCGACGTTCACCATGCAGGAGGTAGGAATCCGAGTCGAGCTGGAGAGGCAGTGGAGACAGCCGTGATCGGACACGTTTCTTCGTGTGCAGTCCAGGCGATGGTCACCGTTGACGTCACTCCCGAGCTTCTCAATGAGGTTGCGCGCGGCAGCGTTAGCCAGTGTCACTTTACCTTCGGCGTTCAGAATGAAGAGGCCGTCCTGCATCGAACGGATAGTCGTTTCCAGGCGATCTCGCTCAAAGCGGATCTGGCTTTCTCGCTTCGCGAGTTGCTGAGCTGCATCCTCGAGTCGGACAGTTCGCTCCTCGATCGCACGTGACATGATGTTGAAGGCCTTGGCGAGGTCGCCGATCTCGTCGTGGGATGCAGGCTGGGGGACACGAGCCGAAAAGTCGCCCTTCGCGATCCTCTGCGCTGCGTTGCGAAGCTGGAGAAGCGGACGCACCAGGAACCGAGTAGGGAAGAACAGCAGTGCGAGATTCAATACTAAGAGCGTCCCTCCGACGAAGAGGAAGCGCCCGAAAACGGTAGCTACCGGAGACAGGAGCTCGTCCCGGTCGACCGCCAGCTCCAGTCTCCAGCCGTCGCTCTGACTCAGTTCGGCGCCGTACTCGAGCATCCTTGAGTTTTCGGGAGGCTCACCGTCGTCGGACGTGGAGTTACCGGACAGGAGAGAGACATGGACTCCAGCGCGATCGACCATGCGGAGGCGAGCGAGCCCAGTGTCGCCCAGCTGCGCTAACTCGGGGATCCCCTCGATCCAGGAGTCTACGTCGATCAGCAGTTGGAGAAACCCGAGCTGGTGTTGACCGTCGAGGCTCACGAGCGGCGACGAAATCACGAACGCACGGAAGGGATATCGGGTCGAGGGAGTCATCAATGGGCCAATCTCTGTCGCGGGCGGCAAGTGGGCCGCCGCCAGGACTTCGAAAGGGTCCGGGACGGTGAGCATCACCTCACCCTTTGGGTCGAGAACCCCGGCGCCGACGAACCAGGGCACGAGAGGAAGCTTGTTCTTTGAAAGGTGGCGGAGCAGGCGCTCGCGAGCCGAGGAGTTCTCCTGCCCAATATCCGCCCCCCCACCGTCGAGGATCTCAGCGACCGCCATGCGGATGAAACCGTCGGACGCGAAATCTTCCACGCGGCGCGCGGCCAGTTCGAAGTGGCGATCAACGATGTTCGTCACCCAGAGGGCCTTACTCTCGAGCCCCTTGTGGATCTGCTTCGTGAACACTTCTTTGGTGATCGAGGTCACCAAAAAGCCACCGATGCCGAAGGCCACGAGGGAGACCAACGCGATCGTAAGCGGCAGCTTGTACTTGATCGGTAGCCAGAAAAGCGGGTCGCGCATGACAGTCGCAGAGAATCCTAGGAGCCTTCGCGCCATTGACTAGTTTGCCGAAGGACCACTCGGCGCATGCGAACCACTCTACTGGATAAACAGTGGGCTTCCCACGGAGCAGCGGCGAAAAGTGACGCAAGTGACCCTCGAGTTGGAGATCGCCCCAGACCGAAAGTCTCGTTTTCCTCGCTCCTCACCACACCGACTCCCGCGCGCGTCGGGCGTCGCGAGCCCGCGAGAGGACGCCGCAAATGCGCGGTGACGAAGACTCCCGATCATCTCCCGTAGTGCCCCAAATCGCTGATCATACTTCCAACGGGAGGCAGGTCATCGTCGATTGAATTTGACCCTCGGGCACGTAAAACATCTGTCATGGAAGCCATCGTTCTGATCGGGTGCCAGGCATCTGGGAAATCTAAGTTCTTCGCACAGAGGTTCGCTGATAGCCACGTGCGGATCAATCTCGACATGCTCAGGACACGGCACCGGGAGGATATCCTGCTGAGAGCCTGTCTTGAGATGAAGCAGCGTTTCGTTGTCGACAACACCAACGTGACTGTGGAGGAGAGGGCGAAGTATCTGGCTTCCGCAAAGGAATTTGGCTTTTTGATCAAGGGTTTCTACTTTGAGTCCAAGATCGCCGACCTACTTCAGCGAAATGACTCCCGTCCGCAACCACGAGCTGTCTCGGGACTCGCGGTCCGAGGAACTCATGCGCGTCTGGTCCTTCCGACGATAGAGGAGGGATTTGACGAACTGTACTACGTGAGAATAGAGGACGGCGGCGGTTTTCTCGTCGAGGGCTGGCGCAGTGAAATTCGATGAGTTAGATAGGAAGATGCGAGTCTACGAGACTGCCCACGACCACTGCGTTCTACCAGGGCTTTTCGTAGTGGCACGTCTCGACGGACGAAACTTCACACGATTAACGAAGGAAACCCACAGATTCCAGGCGCCATTCGACGAGCGGTTCCGCGATCACATGGTCGAAACGACTCGCCACTTGATGACCTGCGGGTTCAACGTGATCTACGGATACACCGAGAGCGATGAGATTTCGCTCTTGTTACATCCTGAGGAAAAATCGTACGGCCGGAAGAGCCGCAAGCTGAACTCGATTCTCTCAGGAGAAGCTAGCAGTAAGTTCTCGTTGCTGCTCGGCGATCTCGCGTGTTTTGATTGCCGCCTGTCTCTCTTGCCAACCGAGCAGCTCGTGGTGGATTACTTCCGTTGGCGCAACGAAGACGCGCACAGAAATGCTCTGAACGCATACTGTTATTGGAGGCACCGTGAGAATGGGCTCAGTGCGAAAGCGGCAACTTCAGCGCTGCTTGGCTTGTCCGTCGCCGACAAAAATGAGTTCCTGTTTCAATGCGGCACCAACTTCAATGACGTCCCCAACTGGCAGAAGCGAGGAATCGGCCTCATTTGGGCGACGTTTGAAAGAGCGGGAGAAAACCCATTGACTGGCGAACGCTCGGTTGCTCGGCGACGTCGGGTAGCGGCAGAGCTCGATCTGCCCATGCGCGACGAGTACAGTGCGTTCGTTCGCGGAATTCTGCGTAGAGTTCTCGACAGCGATAGCTGACAGTCTGCCGCTAACGTCAGGACTCGCGTCTGCTCGAACCGACCGCAAACACTGCCGCCGCGTCGAACCCAGTGCAAGGAGCTCGTTGAAGCCGTGCTCTCAGCGACACCGACAGTAGCGATCTCACCTGCCGTAATGCGCGTGTTTGGAGAAATCGATGCAAGCTGAGCGCAGCAGGTGAGAGAGCGTCACCCATCCGTCTCCCTCCCGACGGAATTCCCGTATCGCGGGTTGATCGTGGCGGCGTGACTGGATGGCAACCGCAGAGTCGAGCTTCTGTTTTGGCCTTCCCAAGTCAAAGGATTCCGTCCCCCTCCACAGGCCGCCGTAAGAGCGCACCGTAAACGCGGTAAAAGCGCACCGAGGTTTTCTCTTGGAATCTGACTATACCCTGTATATAGATACATAGTATCTATATGGCCCAAACCTCTACAAGCGCAACGAGCGCAAAGGCTTCCGATGAGCGCCCCACTTGTCACCGCCACGTCCGTTCTCCTTCTCTTGGCTGCCCCCGACGCCGATAGGGGCAAGATTGCCCTCCTGACCACGCCGGTAGTTCCCGCTTCTTGGCCGCGGAGTGCCTATGACGAGGTTTGGAAGCGCTGGGGCGTCAAGACGCGTCCCGCGAACTACGACTCGGCCTTCCGGGAGCGCTACGGTCTCCATACGGCGCCCTTTGAAAACGACGGGCTGCCCATGGGTCTTCGCGCCGCGAAATCACTTCTCGGCGACGGGATCGCAAACGACTGTCTCCTGTGTCATGCCGGATCGATCGCTGGGGAGAGCATCATCGGACTCGGCAACAGTTCACTGGATATGCAACTGCTCATGGAAGAGCTTTGGGGTGTCTCCGGCGTTCGTCTCGACAGCGCACTCTCTTTGTCCTACCAACGCGGGACGATCGAAGTCGACGCGTCGATCACATACCTCATGCAATTCCGCGACGCAGAACTCAACCGGCGGATTCCAAGGACATACGACCTTGGACCGCCTCTTTTGGTCGACATTCCCGCATGGTGGCTTCTCAAGAAGAAGAAGAAGCGGATGCTGCATACCGGTCTCCTTGACTCTCGAGCGGTTCGGCCGTTCTTGACGTTCATGCTCTCCCCCATCATTCCGGGCGAGGACATCAAGAAGGCCGAGAGTATCTACGCTGACGTCCTCGCTTACGTGAGATCGATTGAGGCGCCAAGATTTCCGTTTGAAATCGACCGCAAACTTGCGGATGACGGCGAAGAACTTTTTCGCAAACACTGTTCGCGCTGCCACGGCACGTATGGCGACGAGGAGAGCTATCCTAGCCGACGCATTCCGCTCGAGGAAGTCGGCACGGATCCAGTTCTCGCGGAGGCATCGATGCGCGAAACTCCTGCACACCGACACTTCCTGAGCTCGTGGTTCGCTCGCGAAACATGGGCCGACGCAATCGAGCGTGACCACACGGTCCCTGGATACCAAGCACCTCCTCTCGATGGAGTGTGGGCGACAGCGCCCTACTTCCACAACGGGTCAGTGCCGACTGTTGCCCATGTGCTCGACTCAGATTCGCGGCCGCGCGTGTGGACACGGACTTACCGTACCGACAAGGATGACTACGACAAAGCGCGGCTGGGGTGGAAGATCACCGTGATCGATGGAGATCCACCGGCTGATGCGGAGGCGAAACGGTCCATCTACGACACGACACTCGATGGCCGTGGCAACATGGGACACAACTTCGGAGACGATTTCGATCGAGCGGAGCGCGCGGCAGTCGTCGAGTACCTCAAAAGCCTCTGAAAAACCTGAGCGAAACGTGTCAATCAAATACGCCATCCTCGGTCTCCTGTCGCAAGGTCCTCTCCACGGCTACGAACTCAAGTCCGCCTATGAGGAGGAACTCGTTCCTGGTGCACAACTCAACGTCGGCCAAGTGTACAAGAGCCTCGAGCGACTCAGTCACGAGGGATTCGTTTCGCACGATGTCGTGCGACAAGACGTTCGGCCGGACAAGAAAGTGTATGACTTAACGGACCCCGGACGAGACGAACTGCGACGCTGGATCGAAGAGCCGTCGAGAGCGCCCATCGACCGCCGGGACGAAATTTTCCTTAAGCTCATCCTTGCTCGTCGTCTAGAAGCCGTGGATCCGTTGGCTGTGATTGAGATCGAACGGCGCGAATGCATGACTCGACTTCACGAGATTGTCAGCGCGAAAGCACGAGCGTCGAATGGCTCCTCCGAGCTCAGGTCCGTGATGCTCCTCGACCTGGCCGCTCTCAAATTGGAAGCGCGCATCAAGTGGCTCAACAACTGCGAAGAGGCACTGCGGAGGCAGAAATGACCCGTCATCCAGAAATCCGAGGCACGTCGACTTTCGAAGGCCTTTGGATCGAACGCGACTCGGGTCGAGGCGCTGCGCGACGTCGACCTGACGATTCACTCCGGCGAATTCGTAGCCATCATGGGTCCTTCGGGTTCCGGCAAGAGCACGCTACTTCACTGTCTTGCTGGTCTGGAACCGCCGACCAGCGGGGCCGCCATCTTCGAAGGCCTCAACCTGCGCTCGCTGACCGACGACCAGCTGACGTTACTCCGTCGCGAGAAGATCGGTTTCGTGTTTCAGAGGTTCAATTTGCTCGACATCCTTACTGCCCGAGAAAACGTCGCGCTTCCGCTGATCGTGGCTGGGATCTCCGAACGAGAGGCAAATCAGCGCGCGCAGGCACAGCTCGAACTGGTCGAGCTACCGGATCGACATAGTCACGCCCCTGTCGAACTGTCCGGAGGTGAGCAGCAGAGGGTGGCGATCGCACGAGCGCTCGCCATCGAACCAACAGTTCTTCTCGCAGATGAGCCCACCGGAAACCTCGATACCGATCACGGCGACCAAATCGTTGCGATCCTCCGCAAGCTCGCAGACCGCGGTCAGACGATCGTCATCGTCACACATGACTCGCGCGTTGCTGCAGCCGCCGACCGGATCATCCGACTTCGCGACGGCCGGATCGTCGACGATCAAGCCCTACCCGAAGCAGGAAGCATTTCGAGCATCATCGCAGAAGAGTACGGCGAAGCGGAAGGTGGGGAGGCGTTTCCATGACACTGAAGCGAATCAGTATCATGGAAACGAAGCGACGCCCGGGAAGGGCCGCATTGACTTTCCTCGGCGTCGCGATCGGAGTCGCAACGATCGTCGCCATTCCCATCAGTATTGAGAACACTGAAGCCGCCTTCGGTGACGTCTTTGAGGCGGCGTCTGGGCGAGCCTCTCTCGAAGTCGTGCGCCGGGGAAATGCTGGCTTCGATGCGTACATCGCCGACTTGGCGCGAGGCGTAGCGGGGGTCGAGAGCGCGGTCGGGACGATCCAGTCTCCGGCAGCTCTTATGGGCTCGAACGGACCGTTACCAGTGATCGCACTCGGTCTCTCGGAAGATACGGAAAACAAAGTTTACGGGCTCGAGCTCTCCGAAGGACGGCTGCCGACCGCAGGAGAATCGGCGTGTCTCTTGGAGGCTCGATTCGCGGCGGATCAAGGACTCTCACACGATGGGGTCGGAAAAATCTGGACGCCGACTGGACTGAAGGAGCTGCGGATCGTTGGAACGCTGAACCTTGTCGGCGCTGCCATGGCAAACCGCGGAGCTGTTGTGATCCTTCCGCTGAAGACAGCGCAGGGTCTGTTTGGTCTTCCCGGAGAGGTCAATAGCGTGCAAGTCGTGCTCGATGGTAGTGCGGAACGAGCACAAGTCAAAAATGCGATCCAGGCTGCCCTCCCAGCCGGCTTCCACATCCAGAGTCCTTCGACTCGTGGCACCCTTGCTCGCGCGACTTTCCTCAGTACACGGCAGCTTCTCTCCGCTCTCAGTACCGTGTCGCTCGTCGCGGCAACCTTCGTCATCCTCAACACTTTCCTGATGAATCTCACCGAACGGCGACACCAATTCGCCATCCTTCGGTCACTAGGATTGACACGAACCGGCCTGACGCAGCTACTCCTGAGAGAATCGTTCGTCCTGGGCGTCGCTGCCACCCTGGTCGGCATCCCTCTTGGACTCTTCATCGCGGCGGGATTCGTCGAGGTCTTTGGAGAGAGCTTCGGCGCCCGATCGATGGACTTTTTCGTACCGTTTGGCCCCATCGCCTTCGCTGCTATCTTCGGTCCAGGCCTCCCGGTTCTTGCTACCTTCATCCCGGCACGACGCGTGGCAGCGGGTTCGATACTCGGAGCTCTATTCGGTCATCGAACGCCGAAGTGTTCCGGCGTCCGCGTGGCTCCAGTCGTGGTTGGGCTTCTCCTCGTTCTTCTTCCGACCTCGTTGACGTTCGGAATCGTGTTCGAGTGGGTTGGGCCTGAGTTGATCCCGAGGCTTGTGGGAGCCGCGATGGCTCTCGGCCTGATCGGCCTCGTCCTGCTAATGCAGCTCACCGTGCGGCCCATGATCGGATTTCTGAACGTGACACTCTCAAGAGTCTTGGGCGTCGAGACAAGACTCGCGCTGCGTCAACTAGGCGCAAGTCTGGGTCGGACGAACTTGACGGTCGCGGTACTTTTCGTCGCGGTCACCGTAGCCGTCGCTACGGGGGCTACTTTAGTGACACACACAAACGACATCCGGGACAACCTGCACCGTATCGCGGCGGGTGACTACTTCGTTCGCAGTGCGTGGCCGAAGACGACGTTGCTCCTCCCCGCCCCAATGCCCGAGACACTCGGCGACGAGCTACGCGCCATCGAGGGCGTCTCAAGTGTCGACACCGTCACGTGGATAACGTCTAGAGTCGGCGACCAATCTTTGACGATCGCGGCAGTATCCAACGAGTCCGACGCCCCCCTGCCGCTCGACGTGGAACAAGGCGATCCACAAACGATGGCGGCCTCACTCAAGGAAGGCCAGATCGTGCTCGGTACGACCGTGGCACAGCAGCTGGGTGCCCATCTCGGAACGGCCGTCCCTATCGAGACGACGCAAGGAATTCATGAGTTCGAAGTCGCGGGCACGGCGACTGAATACACCTCAGCTGGCTTCGCCGCATACGTAGACTGGGCTGTAGCGAGGCGACTATTCGATTTTCGCGGAGTACACGTCTTTCGTGTCAACGTCGCTGCCAGCGATCCTGTAGGCGGAGCACGTCTCTCTGCGTTCTGCTCAAGTCGCGAGCTAGTCGTACACTCGTCGGAGGAGTTCAAAGCGATCGTCGATACGATGATCGACGCTGTGACCGGTCTCGTGTGGGGAGTGATCGTGCTCGCGTTTCTCGTCGCATCCCTCGGTGTGATCAACACTCTGACGATGAACGTCCTCGAGCAGACTCGTGAGATAGGGCTTCTGCGTGCCGTAGGTATGCAGCGAGGCCAGGTGTTCCGACTGGTGCTCTCTCAGGCTGGAACACTCGCCGTCATCAGCTTGCTACCAGGGGCGCTCGCCGGGACTCTGATGAGTTACGCGATGCACGTCTCAGGAGAAGCGGCCAGTGGCATTCCCGTCCTGTTCAGCGTCGACGTTCCGTTCCTTACGATATGCACGACTCTCACTGCGCTGCTCGCGCTCGGAACGGCCTACGTCCCCGCGCGGCGAGCCGCTCGACTTCGCGTTACCGAAGCGATCGGTTTCGAGTAGGTTAGTGGCGCGCCACGAACCGAGTTGAGGTACTCTACTCGGCGAGCGATCGCGCTCAGCGGGAGCCGAGACGACTCGCAGGACATCGGCTCCTGAAAACTCGGCGGCGTGGACCCGAACCGTTTGATCCTCTTCACCGACCGTCAATGTCGTTGACTCCTTCCCAACTGATTTACTGCAAACGTACCAAGACTCGTGGGCGAGGAGTCTTTGCGCGGTGTCGGATTGAAGCGGGTCAAGTGATCGAAGAAGTACCAGTGATCGTCATTCCCGTGACTGACCTCTATGCACCGTCAGGCACCTCGATCCTGGCCAACTACGTATTTCACTGGCGCGAGGGCTACGTAGCGATGGCGCTCGGATTCGGTGCACTTTACAACCATTCCTACACACCCAACGCAGCGTGCGAGGACCTCGCTCCCCAGACCAAACGACTCACCGCGATCCGAACGATCGAGCGGGATGAAGAAATCACGTTCAACTATGCGGGCCATCCGGACGCAACGGACGATGTCGGCTTCGACGTCGTCGAAGCGTGACGGTCGAATCGTATCCACGTTCCACCGGTAAACTGTTGGACACGGTCCGGTTGGACCTCTCGCGGCAGCTCGCGGATCTCGACGTTCTTGAAGCACACACCGCAACCCGGAAGAAGTCGCCGCGGCAACGGCAGAGTGCCCCCAAATCAACTCGCCCACTGATCGCTCGCGTTCGGGTGACTTTGAATTGGCGCCCTGGTAGGCTAAGTAGCGATATGTTTCAACGTGAACGGATCGATCTACGACGGCAACTGCTCGGACTCATACTCGGGGCGACTCTTGCACCCGTGCTGCCTGGTTTGACTGGATGGGCTGGATTGACAGGGGCAGAGGTGCCCACGCTGGAGGAACTGAAAGCGTCCGGCGCTCGGCAATCCCGCTACAAGAATCAGCCGGCATATGCTGATGCCCCCGAGACACCGAAGCTTTCGCCTGACCAGTTTCGCAAGAAGATTATGCCGATCCTTACGAAACACTGTGTCTCGTGTCACGGGCCGGAAAAGACGAAGGCGGATCTTCGCATCGACAAGCTCAACCCCGACCTGTTGAAGGGTGGGGACGTCGACTGGTGGCTCGAGGTGATGGCGGTCCTGGGAAACGGCGAAATGCCGCCCCCGAAAAAGTCCAAACTGTCGGGCGAGGAACGGACCCAAGCGATCGAGTTGTTGTCCCAAGAAATCCAGCTAGCCTCGATCGTTCGGCGGGCAACAGGAGGGCACTCTTCGTTTCGACGCATGACGCGTTATGAATACAACTATGCGCTGCAGGATCTCCTCGGGCTTCATCGGGAATTCGCCCGGGACCTGCCGCCGGAAGCTCACTCCGAGGACGGCTTTCAAAACAGTTCGGAAACGCTGCAGATGTCTGTGGTGCAGCTGGAAACGTATCGACGCCTGGCGAGGAAGGCGTTGTCGCAGGCGACGGTATTCCGGACGCCATCCCAGACGACGCCGCTCGGTTCGCGCCCCCCCATTCTCTATTGGGGCGTCTCGATGAAACAAGCGGCCAAGATCGAATGGACGAAACAAGAGGCAGCGATCGCCGAGCTCAGGGAAAAACTCAAAGACGATTCTGAGAAGCAAGCGCAGGAAGTTGATCAGCTCCTGGCCAGCTACACGAAGCCCCACTCGGAAACGTATTTCAAAGATTTGTCCACAGGTCGAACCGCACCCCACACGTGGCACTACGGAGGGGCCAAGTACGCGTTCAAGCCAACAAACTCCCGCCCGGAACTCCCAGAGTCATTCGATCAGGTGGCGATGATTCCTCAGGGACGGGAGAAGACGCTGATTGTCGAGTTGGGAGAGAAAGTTCCCGATGAAGGCATCCTTCGAGTCCGCGTTATGGCATCGCGAACCTCCGTGGAGGAGGACCGGATCCCCAGCCTTCAGCTGGAATTCGGCTGGCAAGCCAGCAACGAGGGCCGCGCGCGACTCCGAGTCAGCACCGAGGACACTCCGATCACCGCAGCTGCGGAGAAGCCTGAGTTCTATCAATGGAAGATACCACTGGACGACATCTATCCCCGCAACTCGGTAAGGAAGACGTCAACGTTGGGTTCCCTGCCCAGCCCATCCGAGTACATCCGGCTCGTCAACAGCTCTGCATCGCAAGGGGACGTTCAAATCTATTACGTGGAGGTCTCGGGCCCCGTCTACGACCAGTGGCCGCCGGAGTCACACAAGCGGATCTTTTCCGAGAGCACGAACAGCGGCGACGAACCCGTCTATGCGAAAGAAATCCTCACCGATTTCATGTCACGCGCCTGGCGACGCAAGGTGAGCAGCGAAGAGGTCCAGCAGAAAGTTCGTCTCTTTCATGAGGTGCGAAAACTCTGTGACACTTTCGAGGAAGCCGTGGTTGAAGTGCTGGCCACCGTTCTTTCTGCTCCCGAGTTTCTTTACCTCGTCCGGGATTCCGACAAACCGACCGAGCCGGCGTGGCTGTCCGACCAGGAACTGGCAACGCGTCTCTCCATGTTTCTTTGGTGCAGTGTACCCGACAACGAACTACTTGAGTTGGCTGCCCAAAGACGATTGAGTCGGCCCGACGTCCTGGTCGGCGAGGTCCGACGCATGCTGGCAGATTCGCGCTCGAAGCGGTTCTCAATCCACTTCGTCCGGCAGTGGCTCGACATGCAACTGCTGGATTTCCTGAAACCCAGTGAAGAACTGGAGCCGCTCCTTAAAGAAGCTATGCAGGAGGAACCCGTCGAGCTGTTCCAAGAAGTGCTGCTGCGCAACGAAAGCGTCCTGAATTTCATCCACGCCGACTACACGATGGCCAACGAGCGTCTCGCGCAGCACTACGGTTTGCCAAACGTTTTCGGGAATCACTTTCGACGCGTCAACCTCGATCCAAGCCAGAAACGTGGAGGATTGCTGACTCAGGCGGGTCTACTGGCCATGAATTCAAGTGGCGAGGATTCTAATCCGCTCAAACGCGGCATCTGGATGCTGGAAAGCCTGCTCAATGATCCGCCCCCGCCACCACCTCCGGCCGTCCCAGAAATCGATCTCGCCGACCCGGAGATTGCGAAGATGACGCTCAAGGAGCGCATCGAGGATCACCGAGACCACCCTGCGTGCATGTCCTGTCATGTTAAGATCGATCCTTGGGGAATCGCCTTTGAGAACTTTGACGCGCTGGGGCGCTGGCGCGACACGATCAACGGAAAACCTGTAGACGCGACGAGTCGTTTGTTTAACGATGAACCCTTGAACGGTATGGACGGGTTAAAACGCTTCCTACTGAAGAATCGCCAAGATCAGTTCGTTCAAGCCATGGTGCATAAGATGGCAGTGTATTCCCTGGGCCGCCCCTTGACCTTTGCCGACCGAGCTGGTGTTGAAGAAATCACCGCGCGAGTTCGTCAGCGGGGGGATGGATTGGCGACATTGATCGAAGAGGTGGCTACGAGTGAACTATTCAGAAGGAAATAAGCCATTGAAGTCGCTTGATCGCCGCAGCTTTCTTTGTGGAGCGGGCTGGGCCTTGACTCTGCCTGTGTTTGGATCGCTGCTCCCCACGGCGAGAGCGGCCGCGGGTTCCGATGATCGTGCAAAAAGTGGGCGCAGACGCCTGGGATGTTTCTATTTTCCGGATGGCGTTCCCATGCCCCTCCCCGAAGATCCGGCGCACAAGGATTGGGCCTGGTTTCCGCACGGAGGCGGGAAAGAGTTCACCTTCACAAAGTGCTTTGAACCGCTCGAGCCGTTGCGGAATGAGCTGACTGTGTTGTCAGGCCTCTCTCACCCAGCCGGGCGCAACGTTCATGGTCACAACAACGCCGACCAGTTCCTGACTGGGGCCGCAACCGGAACCGGGGATACCGATTACCAAAACTCGATTTCTCTCGACCAAGAATATGCGCGCCACGTAGGTGACCGGACGCGTTATGCATCACTGGTCATGTCAACCGATGGGGGCACAGGAACGGCTCGCGGCGCTCACACGATTTCCTTCAATCGTCATGGAAGGCCAATCCCCGCGGAGAACCGTCCGAAACGGATCTTTGACATGTTGTTCGTCAAAAGCGATGCCGATGCCGCCCGCCGGCTCGCGCTTAGCCAAAGCGCTTTGGACGACTTGTTAGCCGATGCGCGACGATTGCGAAGGCGACTCTCCTCGCACGATCAGAGAAGCCTGGACGAATACCTGCAGTCCGTCCGCGAAGCGGAACGCCGCGTGCAAAAGTCGAAGGACTGGGTCAACACGCCTCTTCCGTCCGTGAACGTAGATCATCTCAACCTGGAAATCACTCCGGAGGAACCCCGCGAGTATCTGCGGACAATGTTCGAGTTGATCTATTTGTCCTTCAAAACGGACGTCACCCGAGTGGCCAGCTATCAAATCGGCCGAGAGAATGGCGTTGGAATCAGCGACCATCTGGCGCGTGCCGTCGGGTTTCCGCAGGCCCATCAGTTGTCGCACGAAACAAAAGAGCCGAATGGTTGGAAGAATTTCGGGATCTACTGCCGTTTCCTTCACGAGGAGTTTGGCCGCTTTGTCATGCGGCTCAAACAGACGCCCGAACCGTCGGGTCAGGGATCACTCCTCGACAACACGCTGCTGCTGTTTGGTTCGGCATCGAGTGCCTTCCATCTCTCCCGAAATTACCCGCTGCTCCTGGCCGGAGGAAAGAACATGGGCCTGCAGCACGGTCGGTATCTCAACTATGCTGGAGCCCACGCGTACCGAGGAGGCTGGGCGCCCGGAGACGCTGAACCGTGGACCAAGAAAGCGACCCACGAGGATCTCTCCCTTTCCAATCTCTTCGTCTCCATGCTTCAACGTCTCGGAGTCGAGACCGATTCGTTTTCCGACAGCACCGGAGAGCTCGAAGGGATCTGACGCGGAGTTAACGAGGACGTGACGCGCCTTAGCTCAGGGTTGTCACGCAACCCTAGCCGCATTCCGGGAGAATACAAATCAGATCTGTGGAAGGAAGATCAGACAATCGTAGACCGATCCCGCAGCGTCCTCCCACTCCGTTCGGTGCTGCTGCTCTTGGACCGAGTCTTCCGAGTTCTTCGACGGCCGCCTGTGCCTTGCTCACTGATGACCGCGAGATTCAGCATCGTAGTCGGGCAGATCTCAACGTGCCCGACGCCTCGAGCGTAACAAGAACTTCTGTGCCTCAACAGCCCAGAACACGATCGTGCTCAACGCAACGCACGAAAGAAGTTCGAAAGCGGTCAAAGCCGTCGTTTTGAAGATCCTCTGCAGCGGCTGCCAATAGATCACGCATAGTTGTAAGCCGAAGGTAAGCGCCACGGCGCTGATGAGTGCCCGGTTTGAAAAGATGCCGATTTGAAATAGCGAATCGTGAGCTGAGCGGATGGCCAGGGCGTTGCCCATCTGGGCTAGCGTCAACACCGTGAAAACGATCGTCCGCCAGTGGGCCTCCGCCGTCGAACCGAAGGCCCACCACCAGTAGCCCGTTGCCAGGGAGACCGCGCCCATCAGCACGCCAATCCAGGCGATGTCACGACCCATGCCGCGACCGAAGATGTGTTCCTGGGGCGGATGAGGCGCACGTCGCATCGTATCGCGTTCGGCCGGTTCAAAGGCCAGGGCCAACCCAGGTAGTCCGTCAGTCACCAGATTGATCCACAGAATCTGCAGCGGCAACAACGGTAGCGGCATACCCATCAGCGGGCCGAGCACCATGACCCAGACTTCGCCGGCGTTGCTCGTCATCGTGTACTTGACGAATTTACGAATATTGTCGTAGACAATGCGCCCTTCTTCGACTGCATTGACGATCGTGGAAAAGTTGTCGTCCAGCAGGACCATCTGCGAGGCTTCCTTGGAAACGTCGGTACCGGTGATCCCCATAGCCACGCCGATGTGAGCTTGCTTGAGGGCCGGTGCGTCGTTCACACCGTCACCCGTCATCGCGACCACGTGGCCATTGTCTTGGAGAGCCTGGACCAGTTGCAGTTTGTGCTTGGGGGCAACGCGCGCGTACACCGAAGTTTTCTCGACAGCCGCTCTCAGCTCGTCACCGCTGATCCGTTCCAACTCTTGCCCTGTCAGCACCTGGTCGTCGTCAGCGATTCTCAATTGCCGGGCAATGTGGATGGCGGTCAGTGGATGATCACCGGTGATCATCATGGGACGAATACCCGCCGAGCGGCACCGCGCGACCGAGTCGGCAACTTCCGGTCGCGGCGGGTCGACCATGCCGAGCATCCCTACGAAGATCAGGTCCTGCTCGATGTCCTCCGTTGGGCTGGTGGCCGACCTGCCTGTTGGGTCGTCGGCCGCTGCAGCGGTTGCCGTGTCGAGCGGACGACACGCCACGCCCAACACGCGCATGCCGCTGGCGGCCAGCTTTTCGTTGGCTGCTGCGATGCGGCTCTGCCAAGTGTCGTCGATCGGTTTCAGTTCGTCTTCGTCCCAGACGTACTGACAGGCATCGAGGATGGCGTCAACAGCGCCCTTGGTGAACGCAAAGTGGTTCCCGGTCAGTCGAACGATTGGACGCAGCGCAGCCTTGACTGGCCCGTCGGTAGCTTCACAGGTCGAGGGTGTGACGCGATGAACCGTCGTCATCCGTTTGCGATCCGAATCAAAGGGCACTTCGGCTTCGCGAGGCAGTAACGCCAACAAGCGGTCTTTTCGAAGCCCCAGACGAGCAGCCGCGACCGCCAGTGCGCCTTCGGTAGGGTCGCCGACAGCTCGGAGCCCGTGGTGCTCCTCGTCCGATTCGAGTTCTGCGTCGTTGCAAAGACCAGCTCCCGCCAGGAGTAGCGCCAGCGATGAGTCGTCAGCTACCATATTTCGCAGCGCGGCGACTTCGTCCGAAACATCAGATTCGGTGAACGGCTGGCCCTTCTGCAATACCTCAGATAGATCCAGCCGGTCGCCGGCCACGTCGAGCACGGTGACCGTCATGAGGTTCTCTGTCAGCGTGCCGGTCTTGTCCGCGCAGATCACCGTGACCGATCCGAGCGTTTCGACGGCAGGCAACTTGCGAATCAAGGCGCGCCGCTTGAACATCCGCCGCGCTCCGATCGCCAGCGTAACCGTTGCCACGGCCGGCAAGCCTTCTGGCACGACCGCGACAGCCAGGCTGAGCGCTGTCATCAACATCAACCGTAGGTCTTCGCCCCGCAGTAGCCCCATCGCGAACACCAACGCCACAATCCCGAGCGCGACCAGCGCGAGTGTGCGACCAAGCTGGGCGAGCCGTTTTTGCAGCGGCGTTGGTTCGCTTTCGACAGTTTGCAGCGACCGAGCGATGTGTCCCAGCTCGGTGTTCATCCCAGTTTCCGTCACGACAGCCTGTCCGTGGCCATACGTCACGACGGTGCCCATGTAGGCCATGTTTGTTCGGTCGCCTAGCGGCAAGCTGTCGCCCGCGAGCGCCTCGATCTGTTTGTCGACTGGCTCCGACTCTCCAGTCAGTGCCGCCTCTTGAATTCTCAGATTGGCAGATTCCCACAAGCGACAATCGGCCGGCACGTAGTTGCCGACTTCCAGAAGCACGATGTCGCCAGGCACCAGCTCGCAAGCAGGCATCTCCCGCACCACGCCATCGCGACGAAGTCGCACGACGGGCACAGCCAGTCTCTTTAGTGCCGCCAGCGCCTTCTCCGCTCGATAGTCTTGGGCAAACCCGAGCGCTGCGTTCAGCACCACGATGACCAGGATCACCGCCGAATCGGTGTATTCATGCAAGAAAGCCGATACGCCTGCCGCCACGATGAGCAGGACGACCATCGCCCCGCTGAGCTGCTCCCATAGAATTCGCCACGGTCCGCGGCCGCCGGTTTCCACTAATTCGTTGGGGCCGTATCGAGCACGGCGCGCCTTCGCTTGGTCTTCAGCCAATCCGCTTGCCGCGTCTGAGTCAAGCTGGACTAGGCTGTCTGAAACCGCCCTTTGATGCCAATCTGTCACTGCCCGTCCTTTTTCGAACTATAGCGGCTGCTGCGAGCAATCCAGCCAGCGAAGGCGAATAACACTGCGACTCCAAACACCATCGTCGCCGGTGCCGCCACGATTCCCCAGACTCCATCGGTCTGCACGTCAAACCAGGTCAATAGCACCATTCCAATGACGCCAATGGCGACGGCAACGTGAGAGATCCACAAGCCGGTGCCACCCAGAAAGTCCGCGAGCGGATGGCACCAGCGAAGGTCGGAGGATCGCCCCTCGTTAGACGAAAGCGTAGTATTACCAGTCTGCATTCAACTCTTCCTCCACTCAAACGATCCGCGATCGCCTACTTTTGTCCTGACACGTGTGCAGCGCCGCCACCGCTCGATCGTAATTGTGCGGTCATACGTAAATGACGTACCCGTAGCTGCCGCGCCGGTCGGCAACGCCGCCCGAGTACGACCGTCTGGTGGTGAAGGTGGCAGCTGGTTCCTGGTGACAACTTCGCCGGTTCTGGGCCGAGAAGTGCATCTTGCTTGGTTCGTTCGTCCTTGATTGGAGTGTCTGTCTATAGCACAGGAAATCTCGTTGACGCTGCTTCACGTCACGGGCGTCCCGGAGTTCATCGCACGGAAACCGTCATCCTAAGCCCGGGGCGAGACAGTGTCAGCATCCCGGTCCTGAGTTCGCGGGACGGCCGGTCAGGGGCCCGGCTCCGACGATTCGAGCGCGCCTGCGGATGCACTTCCGACCCAGGTGCGGACAGGCGGTTCTCGTTCAATCTCAAACTCCGACCATCCTCCCGTGGGACGACTGGGGGCGGAGGGAGCGTCGACAAACGAAGACCGATATCCGACCTCGAACTCTGCAGGCTCGTAAGAATCACAGATGGGGCTACACCCGGAACCTGGGCGCCATGACCCACGTCGGCTACGAACTCTCGCGTGGAGAGAAGCAAGCGGATTCTCCTTGGAAACTCCGCTCGCGTTGGCCTCAACTTCCAACCGAATTCCGCGTGGGAGTCATCGGAGTCTCCGTGGACTCCTCGGGACCAAGATTCCCGTAGACGAGAGTGCCTGCGCTAGATTCAGGTCGTCGTGACGTTCTTTTGGCGGCGGAACACCGCCCGCTTCGGGAGAAACCCGCCGGTTAGGGCATCGCGCTGGGCGCCCAAAACTGAACAAATCCGCGACCAAACGAGGCGAGCTACAGTGGGCGGTTCTTTTGGCTTTACTCCGGAGGAAAAACTTCTATTCTATCCCATTCATTTGAGTACGAATGATTGCGGTCGAATCGATCAGGTGCCCCAGGTAGATGGGAAATCAGCCAGAAGAAACAGCTGCAGGGCTCAGCGCGGCGGACCCGTCGGACGCCGCTGCGATAGAGAGCGCGGCACTGGCCTCCACAGCGTTGGACCAACCTGCCGCCGGTCGCTTCGATCTGCGAGTGTTTCAGGCCCTGCGACGGATCATCCGGGCGGTCGATCTGCATTCCCGCAAACTCGCGGCCAAGCACAAGATCACGGGACCGCAGCTGGTCTGCCTGCTGTCGGTCGCCGAGCGTGAGCCGGTGACGCCAAGCGCCATCGCGCGCCATGTTCACCTCAGTCCCAGCACAGTGATCGGGATCCTTGATCGGCTTGACGCCAAGGGCCTGGTCACTCGGGAGCGAGATCTGACGGACCGCCGTCTCGTGCAGGTATCGCTCACAGAGGAAGGCAACGCCCTCGTCGCAAGCGCTCCTTCGCCGCTACAGGACACGCTCGCGGCAGCGATGAACCAGCTCCCCGAGGCGGAGCGCTCGGCGATCGCCGAGTCCCTCGATCGAATCGTTGAGATGATGGAAGTGCGGCACATCGACGCCGCACCGATCCTGGAGACTGGACCGATCGACCCGACTCCCGCGGACGTCATGATCGTCGATCGTCCGGGCGGTGGGAGCCCGGCAGCTAACGGCGAAGGGAACGGCCCGGGTCAGTCTTCGCAGGACTCCTAAGGTAATTATGAGCTATAGCAAGACGAACGAATCCAAGTCGAGTTTCGACAGCGTTTACACCGAGCCGACGCCGCACGCGTACATCGCGTCGATGGCGGCGAACGGTTACGAGATCGGGGAGCGTGCCCGCCCCTACTGCACTGCAGCAGCAGAACTCCTGCGAGAAGGGAACGGGGATACTTGGCCGGTCCAGCTGCTCGATGTCGGTTGCTCGTATGGAATGGGTTCTGCGTTCGTGAAGTACGGATGCTCGTTCGACGAGATGGTGGCGTTCTTCTCGTCGCGTGCACCGCGGGAATACCATGCGGCATGTGAGGCCATGCGAACGTGGCTCAACATCGCGCCGCCGGCGATCGACGTGCGTGCCGTGGGTCTCGACAGCTCCGAGCCGGCGATCCAGTTTGCCTTAGACGCCGGGGTCCTCGACGGCGGTATCGCGCGGGATTTCGAGCAGCCGAACGTTGTTCCGACCGAGGAAGAGAGCGCCTGGTTCCGCAGCTGCAACTTGCTGATCAGCACAGGCGCGATTGGCTACGTGACAGAGCGCACACTCGACGTGATCCTACGCGATCTCGGCAAGGACTACCCCGGCGATTTCGGCCCATTCGCGGTCGTCACGATCCTGCGAATGTTTGACCACTCGCCGATTGAGACCGCCTTCGAGAGGCGCGGCTTCACATTCGGAACCGTTCCGGGCGTCAGGCTCCCGCAGCGGCGGTTCACGAACAAGGAGGAGCGTCACAAGGTGCTCTCCCTCCTTCACGATCGTGGCATCGACACCGGCGAGTGGGAAGATGGCGGCAAGCACCATGCCGATCTGTTCATCGCCGCTCCTCCCGAGCAGTTCTCACGCCTGCTCGAATGCATGAGCGAGATGCGATTGACGCGCAGTAGCGAAACCGAGGGGGCTTGCTACCTTCGCCGCTGATCACGTGAAGGATGCGTGCACCCGGTACGACTTCTGGCGCGGCGCTTCGCGGCGAGCTACGTCGTCACGAAGGAGTCCTCGTCCTGCCGGATCGATGACCGATGATCTCAATCAGCCACGACTCCAAAACTCTCGATAACGGCCAGCACTCTGCGGTCGACGATGTTTCCCGGGCGCATCACGCGCGAGTTTCTCGAGCGCCAAGGATTGCTTCGGACGGGCGCTTCTTGAGGCCACAGCCAACCCGTGCGCGCAATTCGAAATCGGTCGACAGCACTCGCTCTTTTTCGATAGGCGAGTCGTGGAGCACTCGAGGTCGCCCGAAGCAAGCGGTGCCGAATGGACTCGCCGCCCCGCGTTCCGGTCAACGGACAAAGGCCCACCATGGAGGAACTTCTACTTGCAGGATTCCGCAACTGGTGGGTGTGCTGCACCCGATCGTCGCTTCATGCGCTTTCGCCGGCTATCCTGGTAGGGTCTGAGAGGCAACGAGAAAGTCGCGCGAGTCGCAAGCGACTCGAAAGAACGGAGCGCGACGCGAGGACCGTGTAGGATCACTGAACGATCGGATGTACTCATGACCAGGACGATGAATCGACGGGCGTTTCTGGGCCGGACCGGCGTGTGTTTGGGATTCGGGCTGCTGGGGCCGACGCGCTTCATCACCTACGCAGCGTCGCCGACTTTTCGTCGCAATCCTTTTTCGCTCGGTGTGGCCTCGGGGGATCCGCGACCCGACAGCGTCGTCCTGTGGACCCGTTTAGCTCCTGATCCGTTGAGCGGAGGTGGAATGCCGCCGGCGAGCGTCGACGTTGACTGGCAGATCGGCGAAGACGAACGGCTCACCAAGGTGGTGCGCGCCGGACGAACGCTCGCGACGCCGGAGCTTGCCCACTCGGTCCACGTGGAGGTGGACGGACTGTCACCCGGACGTTGGTACTGGTACCGCTTTCGGGTGGCGGGGCATGCGAGTGCTGTTGGCCGTACCCGCACGACGCCGGCCCTCGGCGCGCCGGTCAAGAAGCTTCGCTTTGCGTTTGCATCGTGCCAGAGCTACGAAGCCGGGTACTACACTTCGCTTCGCCACATGGCGGCCGAGGGGCTCGATTTGGTGATCCACCTTGGCGACTACATCTATGAAGGGGCGGGACGCGACGGCCAAGTCCGAAAGCACACCGGTGCGGAGACCGAGTCGCTGGACGACTACCGGAATCGCTACGCCCTCTATCGCACCGATCCGGATTTGCAGCTGGCGCACGCTGCGTGTCCCTGGCTCGTCACCTGGGACGACCACGAAGTGGACAACAACTATGCGGCGGAGATTTCAGAGGAGAACGCGCCGGTTGAGGGCTTCCTGCGTCGTCGGGCGGCCGCCTACCAGGCATACTACGAACACATGCCGCTGCGCTTGTCGTCACTCCCGGCGGGCCCGCACATGCAGCTCTACGGTCGCGTGCCCTTCGGCAACCTGGCCGAATTCTTCGTTCTCGACACTCGCCAGTATCGCTCTCCCTTGCCGTGCGGGGGCCGCGGCGCACGCTGCGCGGAAGCGTTCGACCCGCGTCGTAGCCTGCTCGGTGGTACCCAGGAACAGTGGCTGTTCAAAGGCCTGGACGCCTCGCAGGGACGATGGAATGTGCTCGCGCAGCAAGTGATGATGGCGCACCTAGACCGAAAGCCCGGCCCCGAGGTCAACTTCGACATGGACAAGTGGGACGGGTACGAAGCGTCGCGCGCTCGCCTCTTAGGCCACCTGATGGCGACGGAGTGCTCCAATCCCATCGTGCTGACGGGAGACATCCATTCGAATTGGGTCGCAGACTTGAAGGCAGATTTCGGCGACGAGCGTTCGCCGACCGTCGCGGCGGAGTTCGTCGGCACGTCGCTCAGCTCCAGCGGCGATGGATTCACGGTGCGTCCTGAAACGCCGGCTGTTCTTTCCGAGAATCCCTTCTTCAAGTTCTTCAACGCGCAGCGCGGCTACGTTCGCTGCGAGGTCACACCGGACCTATGGCGTAGCGACTTCCGCGTCGTCGAGTTCGTGACGGCGCCAAACGCTCCCATCGACACACTGGCGTCGTTCGTGGTTGAGAATGGTCGGCCGGGTGTTCAGGTGGGTTAGACGGAGTCCCCCAGCTCGTCGTGGGAACCGGTTCGCTCGTGGGCAGCGTCTTTGTCGCTTTTTGTCGAGGGACGTGCCTCGTTTTGTCGCTTCAGTTTTTCGGGATCTGCCATCACACGGCTTCGTCTTTGTATCGAGACCACTGCTCGTCTACGGCTGCGCGAGATGCGCCCCAGCCCGGGGGAAGATCCGCAATCTCCAAGAGAGTAGGATCTATCGAAACAGCCTCCTTCATTGCGATCACGCGGCCATCTTCGGTGTCGGATATCGTTCCGCACGTGAACGCCCAGGAGTGGTCATCAGAGTAATGAACCACTCGCAAAATGGGTAGACCGTCCTCGAGCACTTGACGGGTCGTGATTGCCGCCACGATAGGAGCGCGGTCGAACGGCCAATCGTAATGCATTAGTCAACCTCGCCGTAGACTTCGGCCTAGCGGTCGATGCTGTCCAACCACGCGATCGAGAACTCGTCCAGTCCGTCGCGATGCGAAATGAACGAATGAACGGCTTGTCCGACTGCAATTCTCTTCATGGCAGTTCACAAGTCCGACGAGGGTGACACCGCAGTCGAACTCTACCGGGTGTTTCACGGCGTCGACCCCAGTGTTTGAGGCGGCGAAAAGCCGAGTTCACGTTCTGCGACGGCGATCTCCTCAATGGAAACCCGTCTCAGTTTCGTGACTTCTTCCGACTGTACGGCGAAGACATTCGATTGAGCGTGTGATTGGGTCGTGAGTCACGCGTCCTCATGTTACTTTCCGGTCGGACGCTATCATCTGTGGGCGTTCGTGCCTCGCTTCGAATTCGATCTTCTGTGAGAGGAAGCGACAAGAGGTACGGTCGCTGCTGCAATTGCCCCGCTGTCGCCCCCCAGCGCTGAGGCCGAGCGCTTACACTGCTCGGAACGCCCGCTATGGGGCGGATTTACGAGAACCGGGACAGTGCTTGGGCTGGGGGACTCCAAGCTCACCATATCATAAGTCGTTACTATAGAATGCTTTATGATGTGAATGGGATGTTGGGCTCTCGCTGTTTTCGGGGGAAGACTCTAATGCCTTAGTGTATTGGGCTGGAATGAGTTATGACTCCTTAGGAGAGAGATTAGTAGAAGACCGTTCGACAGATTTACCAACAAATAGTACTCCATGGTATCCAATCTAAGGGTGTCTCATATGGCCAAGAATACAAGCGTTTCCCTCGGGAACCATTTCGAAAGTTTCATCAGCGACCAGATCGCATCTGGACGCTACGGGAACGCGAGCGAAGTCGTTCGTGCTTCTCTGCGACTCTTAGAAGAACACGAGCAAAAGGTTGAAGCACTGCGTCAAGCCTTGATCGAAGGAGAGGCTAGTGGAGATGCTGGCGCTCTCGACTTCAGAGAGATCAGACGCGAAGCCCGCAAGCGAGCGGGACTAGCGGCTGAAGATGCGTAGAAAGCTCGTCAAGGACCGGGCGGCCGAGGGAGACCTGATCGGCATCTGGGATCTACTCGTTCGAGACGTGGAGTGAAGCTCAAGCCGACCGTTACCTCGATGCGTTCGAACGCGGAATCGATGCGTTGGCGACCGATCCTAAGGTTGGAAAGCAACGGGACGAGCTGCGAGCAGGTTGCTGGTCGAAAAGAGTCGAACATCACATCGTCCTCTACACCTTCACCGACGAAGAGGTTCGCATCCGGAGAGTCCTGCATGAAGTCATGGATGTAGGTCGTCATCTGTGACAATCACCGGTGCTCTGCCCCAGACATTCCGGGCTTCATCGCACGGAGTACCGTAAACAGGGTAGGCGACATGATGACTTCGCCCGTGCTGTCCAAGACTCGAACGTTTCATAACCCGTGTTCGCCTCATCAATCGTACGCGCTTGGTGCACGCTCGTTTATCATCGCGTGAATGAACGCGCTTCACCCTTGGCAACTACTCGTCGTCACCCTCGCCAACACTCGAGGCCGTCGTGGTCCACGCCCTGACCAGACAACCACAAGCAAAGTCCGCCTGACCGGAAGTCCAGCTCCCATTATCCTGGTGACTACTTCGAGGCATTTTTCGCGTCGAGCGCCCGCTGATAGTACTTGTGCGTGATCTGTTCCTGGTTCTCAAGAAGCCAGTCAATCGACGGCTCATTGCTCATTGCCTTTTTGATCGCCTGAGCCATCGCGCGGCGGTGAATATCGAACAGTGCCTCGTGATCGAGGTTTTCGTCAGTCGCTGCACCTGGGTTCAGCCACACGGAGCAGATAATTCCAAGCTCGTTGGCCTTTTCTTTCGGGATGTCACCGGCCCGGACGGCGTCCAGCACTCCGTTTGCAATGGCTCCCTGAACCGTACCCATCAGGATGTTCGTGTACGCCGTACTCTTGACGGTCACTTTGCTGACCATCAGTGTCACTGGACGAACCTGAATGTCCGTATCCATGATGGCAAAGACCTTGGAATGCCCGGCAGACTGATTCCCGGTCAGAGTGGCCAGCGCGGTACCCACCGGGCCATCCAGTTCGCCAATGACCACTTCGGGCTCGGCTGCCGTGAACGGGGGACCACCGGCAATCAGAGATTCGCCGGTCCGCATGACAATTCGTTCGCTCATTTTGATTCTCCGTTGAAAACTAAACGGCAGTACCGTAACGAGTGGGCAGACCACCTTCAATACCAGAGACCTTCTGAAGTTGGCCGTTCGCAGCGAGATGGAGAACCCGACACTGATAGGAATCCTCGGCTCGCCCCCAAGCGTGGAACCTCCAAAAGGTCCGCTTCCCTCCAACGACCTCAGACATCCTCCCCGCCAAACCTCCCCCCCTGATGCCCAGAGTCCGCATGTCGGTGAAGTGCGACTGACCTTGCTCTCCGGGAGACCGCTGCTGCGGAGAGAATACTTCTTTTGCCGGTCCCTTCAGCGCTCGCCACTCGCAAGGGATGATTCTGTACGACAAGAACACTCGACACGTCCTCGACGTAGAGTTTGGTCAATTCGAAGCTCTCGAACGGGACAGGTTGAAGCCTGTCGCCAGCAAGTTCGTCGACTACCTGCGCTGGTACAAATCACGCGGCGACACAGACTAGTCAATCAACGATTCACGACAGAAAGTTGCGAAGCTCATTCAAAGTCGTGTTAAAGTATCCAGTGAAGGCTGAGTCCAGGCTTCCTTCTAAATCTTCGAAACAGCGTGGACGATTACCTTCATGGATGCTCATTGCGGGTCGGAACAACGATCGGTTCCGATCCGCAATCGTTTTTGACCTATGAGGGCACGGTGAGTACTTCAAGGCAGGCAAGCGAAGCAGTCTTGCTCCAGAGAAGCCGGTTGCTCTTCCCTCCAACCGGTCAAGCCCGAGTAGGTCCTTTCATCGTAGACGCCCTGGAGCTCGAACTCGCCGAGTTCGGGTACGTCCTTTCGACTCGTCTGCGTGCGCGGCTGGAGACGCTGCCCGCGGAAGGTGCCGCCGACTTCAAACGCTGGGCATGTGACGCGATTGCGTCCTCTCTTGGCGCAAACCGAAAGCACCAGCCGCTCTTTCGACACTTTCCGCACGCTATTCCTGAGGATACGCATGAGTTGTGGATCCGAAGGGTGCTCACATACTTTTTCCAGCGACGCGACCAAGAGTGCGTTCACTGTCGACGAGTTGGAACGACGCACGTACTCAATCCATGCGAGCATATCGTTTGTGACCATTGCTACGACGGCGAGAACTACTCGGCGTGCCCCATATGCAACCGACAGGTCGACCAGTCGTCGCCTTTCTTCAAACCTTCCGTCGAACGCGGCCTGCCTGCAGAGAATGTGCGATTCAAGGTACTAGACCTCGGGGAAGACGTGCAGGAAGCCAGCCGAGACCTCTTCCTGAGTTTCTGCGTTCGCAGCCAGGCCATGCCTCCCGATGATCGCGCTCACTTGCAGGTTTTGGTGAAAGATTGGTCCAACGAACTTCTCGATTGGCTTCCGGAGACGATCTCCGTCAAGGAGAATGTAGCGATCGTCGTGGGCACGCTGTTTCAAATCTATTCTCCGGGGACGGTGCTCGAAGTAGCCAGGTCGTATCTCAAAACGGCCACCGACGTTTTGCGGGTACTCGCGGCCTACTCGGATGCGGATCCCGGTTTGCAGGGCGAGACGATCATCAGAGACATGGTCGTCGAAGAACGATCTCGTTGGTCGGGACCGATCGCCAAGCTCCTGGGACAACCCGTGAGTCGCTCCTACCACCGCGCCCAGGTGCCACTCAAGGTACGTCGGTTCAAACTCGCGCGCGTAGGGCGGCCACTCCGGCGAGCGCTTTTTTCTCTTCTCGAAAGTTTTGACGGCGACACGCTGATTGAGGATATGCTCCGTTATCGCCCGTACTGGGTGTGGGTCGGTGCTAAGTCCCACAGTATCTGGCGCGGAAATCCCAGATTAAATGGCATGGTGCTGATTCGCGGGTGCGAGATGCGATTTGCGAGGCGAGAAGGCGCGGGTCGTCGTGTCCCGGACGGCACGACGACCCGGGGAATCACGAAGGGCGAGGCGTGGCGCGAGCGTCACCGCGACGATCGCGGAGCTCGGCGAGGAACTCGACGGCGTCGACGAAATTCAGCCGCTTGACGATCATGACCAGGTCGATCGGGTTGAAGTTCGTCTCGCAGCGAAAGCAACGCGCGAGGTTGGTGGACGCCTTCGTCGCGGTGTTGAATTCGCGACACCGCGGACAGAGGAAGCGCACGTAGCCCTCGGAGATTTTCGCGGGGACGCCGAGCAGATCGAGGAGCCACGCGATCGGTATATCGTTTCTCAACGACCGCAGGAGCTTGCCGGAGAATCGTCCTGTCATGCGACGCCACCTCCACCGCTCGGCGCCTTCAAATATCGGATTCGTTGCAGGCTCTCGAGATACTCTTCGAGGACGATCTGGAGCGCTCGCAGCTGAGCGCCCAAGGCGGCGAGATAGGCGTCTTGCTCGGTGTAGGAGGAGCGTTGCGTGTAGTCGAAGTCGAGATCGGGGTACGCGGCGTTCAGAGCGAACAGGGCGATCTCGAGGTTCGTCGCGAGGGTCATCAAAACGGCGAGCTCAGGATACTCGGCGAAGTCGTTGACTCGAGGCATCAGGGTCTTGTGGAACATGGCGCGTCAGTCTCCGTTCTCAGGGCAGATGGAACTCGGGGGCGGTGTCGTTGACGAGCGCCTCGGAGATCTTCTGGACGTTCTTGCTCGCGGCCTGAATGAGGCAGGCGGTGGCGATGTTGTTGATGCGCCGCGGCACGCCGCTTGAGTAGTCGTGGATGAGCGACTTCGCTTCAGGCTCGAAGACTTTCTGCGAGGCGCCGGCTGCGCGCATCTGAAAGTCGATGTACTCGACCGTCTGCTCCTTGCTGAGCGGCGGCACGTGGTAGCGCACGCTGAGCCGATGCGTGAGATCGGCGTGGCGCGCTCGGGTAAGCTCCTTTCTCAGGGTCTCTTGTCCGCTGAGGAGGATCTTCAATGGCGGGCCGTCCTCGAGTCCGGAGCTGACCAGAAGTCTCAGATCGGTGAGCGACTCCGAAGGAAGCAGGTGCGCTTCATCGATGACGAGGATTGTCGTGTGCTCGTTCGCCCCGACGCGATCCAGGATCTGGAGGAAGAGCCGCTCCTTGCCACGGCGGGGCTGCTCGCCGAGGCTGGAAACCAGGAGCTTCAGAATGCCGTTTGCCCCGACGTAGGTCAGCGAGAGATAGATCGGGTCGTAGAGGTTGCGGCTCAGCGAGCGCACGAAGAGCTTCACCAGAGACGACTTCCCCACCCCGGTGAGTCCGGTCACCAGGCCGATCGAGCCCGACTTGGCGAGGTACTCCAGTCGAGCGAGTCCCTGGGTGATGCGCTCGTCGGAAAGAATCTGCTCGACGGGCGCGCGCTCGAGAAAGGGCTGCGTCGTCATCTTGAAATGGGTGGTGAACATCAGTCCTCCTTTCTGCCTGCGAGTCGTTGAAGCTCGTAGGCGATGTAGGGAATGGATTTCTCCGGAGCCTTCTCGAAGGCCCTCAGCAAGAGGACTTCGGTGAGGCTGGGAGTACGGTTGTAGAACTTCTTGAGTTCCTCGAGCTCCTCGGCGGTGAAGCTCGAGAGGGCGCCCTTGCGCCCCATGAGCCGGCCGAGAAGGCATGCGAAGTCGGTGAAGGGCCACTGGCGAGAGGCGATGACACGACGGTAGTCGATCCCCTGGGCGCGCTTCTTGAGCTCCTCGTCGTGCTCACGGCGAAGAAGCTCCAGATAGTTGTGCTTCGCTTTGGCGGGAGGGGCGGGAGCACCGGCGTCCTCGCCCTCTTCGCGCTCGTGAAGGACGCCCTTTCCGAGGTACTCTTCGTTGCTGGAGTAGATGAGAACCGTGTCGGGCGCGGAGAAGGGATCGTAGCGGACTTCGACCTTGTCACCGCGCAGACTCTTGTCGACGCGATAGAAGCGGCGATCGAGCTGGACGTCGGAGAAGTCCGGGTGAACGCGCCGCGTCTCGCGGCACATGAAGAACTCGGTGACGCGCTGAATGTCGACGTGTCGGATAGGCCGTTTGAGGCCGGCCTCGGCTCGTGCCTCGGGTGTTTCGCCGGTCTCGGTGTTGACCTGGCGGTGGTAGGCCACGGTCTTCCAGGAATCGAAGCTTCCGTTGAGCGAGTCGAGAGTGAGGATCTCGCCGGCTCTGACCTCGGCCTCGAACTGGCCCTGTATCGTCTCGATGAGTCGTTCGACGAGACCACCCGGTGGCGGATCGCCCTTGCCGCGATGGATGAGCCGGGTGACAACGGCAAGGCATGCCGCCTTGAGCGCTTTGGAGATATAGACCTTCGCCTGATCGACATAGAGCTCGTCCGAAGCGCCGTGCTTGGCCCACGCCCGCAGCAAGCAGTCGATCAAGACCTCGAGATTTTGCCGAAGGTAGTAGCGCCCCTCGACGAGCGAGCGGCTGTAGCAGTCGATGAGAACACAGAGGAAGGTGGGGACGACTTCGCCGTCGTGCAGCACGTAGGGTCCATCGGCGAAGTCGCCGACCCAGAGGGCATGGGTGGAGTCACGAGTCCAGCGTTTCCGGACTTTCCTCCTCTCGACACCGAGCTTCAGCCGCGTCGCGCCGGCGATCTTGAGGTAGCGGAAGAGGGTCGAACGCGGAATGGTCTTTCCGTGCTGAGCCTGGAGGAACTTGTTGATGGCGAAGTGGGAGCGCAGTGGCTGATCACGCTTCAGCTCGACGGCTTTCTCGACGAGCTCTTTGCCGTGGGCACGCGGTTTCCCGCGATCGCTTCGCGGCCTGCGGGCAAGACCCTCGAAGCCCTCCTCGCGATAGATGCGAAGCTTCCGCCTCAGGGTCGAAAGAGCCGGCTTGCGTCGCGATCCGTCGGGAAAGATGCGCTCTTCTTTGGCGAGCTCGCGGAGAAATCGCGCGGCTTCCTCCTCCGGCACCTCGCCGATGACGACGGGCTGGAGAAGAGCCGCCCAGAAGATAGCCCAATCGAGATCTTTCGCTTTCATGATCACACCTCGCATGGGGCGAGCGAGGCGTGATTCTCGCTCACGCCCAGGCTGCGGAGGTTGCCAAGTCGGGGAAGATCGATCGGCCGAAGAGGGAACGGAACACCTGGTCGATCGAGAGAGCTCGAAGTGCCGCGACGAGAGTGTCCCGCCGTGATTCGCTTCGGTACTTGGCTGGACGGACGGCGAAGACCTTGCGGAAGATGTCGGACCTCGCCGAGCGCTCTCGGATGAGGCGGAGAGCCTCCAGGAGCGTGGCGTTGAGAGAGCGAAAGAACGAAAGCCAACGATGAAGTGTTGAGTGCGCGAGGCTGCGCTCGTCGATCGCTCCCCTGTCGTCACCCTCGTGGAAGACGGGCATGTGTTCGACCTTGACGGCTTCGCGATACGAAAGCTCGTCGATCTGGAGGTAGCGCCGAGCGTGATCGAAAACGCAGTCGCGAACGTAGCGTTTCCCCGGCAGCGCGAAGGGCGGGTAGAGCGTGAAGGAGCGCTTACACAGAGGACACTTCCAGCGACTCAGAAGCGACAGGACAGGTTCGACCAGACGCCTGACGATAACGAGGAACACGCGCTCTCGGTGACCGCGGTAGCGGAACCGATCTGGCTCCCCGCTGCAATTCGGGCAGCGGTTACAGGTCGGCTGGATCTCACGGCGGCGAACAGCTTCGCCATAGCTCTGTATCGCGTTGACCAAATGGGGTAGCATCGCTCTCTCCGTACGGGGACTTGCGGAGAGAAGTGCACCAACACCGGTCTCTCCGCTCCCCTCTTTACTCGAGGTGAGGCGAGGAGTCGAGCGAAGGTCCAGGGCGCAGCGTCGAACGGGGGGCGCGGGGTAGGCGGGGTATGATCGGACGGTCGGTTCGGCGGGGTATGCCGGGGCGTTTCCGGGTCAGTGAATCTGAGACTCGTCGCTGCTCACGAGCCAGAGTTTGTGGGACTCAGCAGGTCGGAGAGCTTCTTCACCCGCACGAGTACGCCTCTCGCTATCCCAAGCTCGCGCGAGCCTTCGCAGTGGTTCGCAAGAAGTCGCCAAGCGGCGAGAAGGCTGCGGCATTCCAGTCGTTCCATGGAAGAGTGGAAGCAGCACTTGCAGCGAGGAATGTCGTCGGGGCAATTCGGATGTTGCATGAGCGACCGGGCGAACTGGCGAGACGGCTTGACCACCTGCTGCGAGTCGCTCGTGGACGCCCCGAGATCATCGACGATACCGTCGCAGCGTTCACCTCCATCGTGAATCAGCTGCCCACGCCGATGCTCGTGACGCTACGGAACCACTTCCTCTCTCGCACCAAGCCTGTGCCGGTTCGGATCTACTGGCCGAAGGGTGGTACTGCTGGCGGCATTTCGGCGCCGGACCAACGCTCGACGATCGACAGCGACACCGTTCGGCGAGTCACGGAATCGATAGAGATGGCGCTTCTCGTCCGCTTCGGAACGCTTCCAAGGTCGTCGACGTGGCTCTTGGACCGTTCCCTAAAGAAGATCATGGTGCCGTTTAACGAAAGAACGGCCAGTCCGAGCGCCATCGCCCTGCCACGCGGCTCAACGATCGAAGCACCAGCGCAGGCTGGGAAGTTTATCCGTCTATTCCTGCACTGGTGCGAGCCAAACCGGAACGTCGCCGACACCGATATCGATCTCTCGGTCGGTTTTTACGACAGCAACTGGGCGTATCGCGGCGTGTGCTCATATTACGAGCTCCAGTGCCAGGTCGACGGCAAGACGCTGGCCAGGAGCGCGGGTGATCTCACGAGTGCTCCTTATCCTGATGGTTCAAGTGAGTTCGTAGATATCGACTGCAACGCGATACTCGAGAGCGACGTCCGATATGCCGTTATGGTGGTCAACGCTTACGCTGGTCTGGCTTTTAGCCAGCTCGACCGGGCATTTGCCGGCTACATGGTGCGCGAAGATACCGACGGAAAGCACTTCGACGCCCGAACCGTTGAGATGAAGTTCAGCCTGCAAGGCGAAAGAGGAATCTATGTTCCGGTCGTGTTCGACCTCGTCGATGAGAAGCTCCACTGGCTGGACCTCTATTCCAAGGGCATGCCTGCCTTGAATAACGTCGAGACCTCCACCAAGGCCATTCAGAAGATCTGCCCAGAAGTGATTGCCTACTTCGACAGTGGCGTGCGGATGTCGATGTATGAGCTCGCGTTGTTTCACGCGGCCGCGCGGGCAGACGCCGTAGTCGTGCGTGACGACCAGGCGCAGAGATTTGAGCGCGAGCAAGGCGAATCCACCGCAGACTTCTTGAGACGTCTGTTCTGGGAAACCGGAACGGTAACCGAGGTCTCAGATATCGCAGACGAACCCGACGTGACCGCCGCACTGCTTCGCGGCGACGTCGAGTTCGCACTGGGGACCGAACGCTATGTCGTTTTTCCAGAGAAGACCGCCGGTACCGTGTCGGCGTCCGACTGGCTGAGCTGAATACCTCTTGGCCGGCGACGATGCCGGGCCGGGAAGCTCGTGATGTCCAAAAGCTCAAACGAATCACAACTCATGCCCGTCCTGTCCAAAAACTCGAACGTTTCATGACCCATGTCCACCCCGTCAATTGTACGCTTGGTGCGCGCTCGATTATCATCGTGTGAGTGAACGCGTTTCACCCTTGGCAATTACTCGTCATCACCTTCGCCGGCTGGATCAACCGGCATCAGCAAGACGTCATTGACTATCTGGTTGAGGAAAACCGAGTCCTCACGGGTCAGCTTCGCGGAAAACGCCTGCGTCTCACTGATGACGAACGCCGAAGGCTTGCCGTGAAGGGGAAGCACTTGGCCGGAACATTCTCGAGGCTGTCGCGACGATCGTCACGCCAGACACAATCATGCGCTGGTATCGGCAGCTCGTCGCTAAGAAATGGGACTACAGTTCCCGACGAAAGAGAATCGGACGACCACGGATCAAGACGGACATCGCGGACCTGGTCCTCCGAATGGCTCGAGAAAATCCTCGCTGGGGATACACGAGGATTAGAGGTGCTTTGGCTCATCTCGGCCACGAGGTCTCACGCGGAACGATTGCCAACATCCTCCGGGAGAACGGAATCGAGCCTTCTCACGAGCGTAGTAAGCGAACCCCATGGCGCAAATTCTTGAACGCTCACTGGGAGACGTTGTCCGCCGCCGGCTTCTTCACGGTCGAAGTCGCTCGGCCCCGGGTTTGATCACGTACTACGTGCACTTCTTCACAGAGCTCTCCTCGCGGCGGGTTCATGTCGCAGGCATCACGCGAAACCCAGACAGTCGGTTCATGCTGCAGATCGCGCGAATCCTGACCGATTCGTTCGACGGGTTCCTCCTGGGGAAACGGTACCTGCTCCTCGATCACGGCGGAAAGTACACCGCCGAGTTTCAGAAGTTCCTGGACGACTTCGGAACGAACATCGTGCGACTGCCAGTGCGGAGTCAAACTTGAATGCCCACGCCGAGCGATTCGTTCGCTCGATCAAGAGCGAGTGTCTCGATCGCATGATCTTCTTTACGGAGCAATCCCTCAGGCGCGCGATCGGCTCGTTTGTCGATCATTACCATCGGAAACGCTGTCACCGAGGCCTCGGCAACCAGTTGATCGAACGCGATGACAGTGTCGGAGACACAAGTGGAGAAGTTTGCTGTCGTGAGCGGCTCGGCGGAATGCTTCGGTACTACTACCGGGAGGCAGCGTAGATCTCGCGTTTTTTTCTCTCCGGTCATCACCCGTCGCAACCGACGCTGACGACAACGCGGCTGTTCGGGCTCCTGTTCCTTCCAGCCCTCAACTCTGGTTCGCACGCGTTTTCGATCGTAATTCGTCGACGTCCACCGCGGGCAAGTCAAAGGGACACGAGGATTTGTTTGCCGTTTCGGTTTTTGGACACGACGGGCTCCGGATCGACAGAATCGGTGACACAATCCAGGCCTACGCATCAGAAGAGGGAACCAGCTGGGGCAAGGCAAACACGGTCACCGTCGAGGGACTTCCGGCTGAGGTCCACGTCGGCATCGCTGCCTCTGGCCAGCCGTCTCTTGGTCTCTGGAGCGTGGCGCCCCTCTGCGACATGACTCTGGAGGACCTCAGACCCCAGTTCCTCCGTGGCGACTGCAACGGCGACCAGGAGCTCGACATCGCCGACCCGGTCTACGTCTTCAACTTTCTCTTCGGCAACGGCGATCTCCCCAGCGGCGCCGTACCCCACCTGCGGCGCTGACCCGGCGCCGGTGGCGAGCTTGGGGTGTAGTCGGTTTGCGTGTGAGTAGTCCGTGCACCAAAGTTCCGAAAGCTGTGACAAACGGAGGAAGCCCGGGTCGTTCTTGGGTTGAGACGGGGCTCGGAACGAGGTGGGCGATGCCGGGTTCGAACTTTTCTCTGACATTCTCTGGGACTCCTTCACTGCGTCGCCGGCTTCTTGATCTTCAGCTGCGTCATGTACAGAAGAATTCGATGCACGCCTCCGCTCGACGCCTTCCGGAATCACGGCTTTGTCTGTTTCTCCAGCGGTGTCCGATATAAGAAAACACTCCGCTTGGTAAGATCCTCCACCGACTCCACCTCGAGCACCCTCACCGGCTTCACACCTGGGATCGGAAACTCATGTGCGACAATCCGTGATCCAGACTTCAGCTTCGCAAGCTGTGGGATCAACTTTTCGTTCATACGCGGTAACAAATACAATGTGACCACAGTGGCGGGAGCGAGATCGACATCGAAGAGATCGTGGCGTTCGATCGTGACTAGGTGTTCGAGCTTCTTGGCTTCGACGCTCTTCTTCGAATCAGTGACGAGCTCGGCATCGATCTCGTAACCGACCGCCTTGCAGCCGTACTTTTGCGCCGCCGCGATCACGATGCGGCCATCGCCCGAACCCAGATCGTAGACGACGTCGTCTTCGGTGACCTTCGCCAGCTTGAGCATCGTCTCGACGACGTCTCGCGGAGTCGGGGTGTACGCGGCTCGTGGACCTCGCGGCTGTCTAATTGACACCGATGACGCGTCGATCGGATCTGTCCTCTCCTTCTTCGCATCACCAGCGATAGCGAAGAGTCGCGTGCGCGTCGCAACGTAGAGAACGCCGTTGGCGAAGATCGGCGAGCAGTAGATGGTGGAGCCCATATCGATCTTCGCGAGCACCTTCTTCTGCCTCGCGAGAGCGAAGATCCACACCTGACCGTCCTCATCGCCCAGATAGACCTTGCCGTCGACGATGAGCGGAGATCCAAACAGTCCCGATTCAGTCTCGTGGACCCAGTACGGCTGTCCGGTCTTGGCGTCGAGACAGTGAACCAAGCCGTAGAGGTCCGCCGCAATGAGGAGTCCATCGTGAATCGTCACGTTGGCAACGGTTCGGTTGAAGGTTTCCTTCCCGCCATACCTCCACACGACACCGGAGTTCGGATTTGGCTTACCCTGACTAGGACCAGCGGGCAGTTCTAAGCTGATATCCCCTTGCTTCGTCGGGTCCAAGCAGTAGAGCCAAGCCGGCCCACCGCCGGCTTCCGGATGACTACCATTGCCGATGTAGACGCGGTTCTCGTAGAAAACGGGGGTCGCAGGGAGGTCGTTCCTTGTCCCACGCCCACTCGGTGCCCACTTTGCACTTTTCGGATTCGAGTCGAATTCCCAGATCAACTTGCCGGTTCGCGCGTCAAAGGATCGCAACCAGCCGTCGCCCTGTGGAGCGATCACCTGCGGGCGGCCGTCGATGTTGGCGACAAGAGCGCTGGACCATTGGCTGAGGAGGAGATTCTCGCCCGGGGACGCGTCCATCCACACCACCTTCCCCGTGTACTTGGCGAAGCAGACGACACTGGGCGCGTCCGGGGCGGGAACGGTCCGGAAGTCCCGACTCACTCCGTTGTTCGTTATGACGTAGATGAAATCTTCAAAGGACGCTACGGAACAAAGATGTGAGAAGTGCATGGCGGCGCTCCGAGGGAACACGCCGAGCTCCTCCACCATGTCCACTTTCCAGAGGAGCTGCGGCTTGCCGTGGCCGCGTCGAAGCGCTCCGACGTCGAGGCAGACCGTCTCACAGCGGTTGGTCGTGAACCAGACCCGGTCACCTTCGATCAAGGGAGAGCAAGCGAGGCTCGACCCCGGCCAGTCCTGGAATCTACTACCCCGCAGGCGTGGAGACTCGTAGCGGTAGAGCAGCTTGCCATCGGACTCGCGAAGGGCGAGGAGGACACTGGCATCACTCTTATACGTTCCGCGCGGGTCTCGTCTTTCGTCGTTATTGGTTCCGACCCAGACGATCCCGTCTGCCACGACCGGATCGCCGACGGTCATCGACCCGAGCTTCACCGACCACTTGATGTTTTGCCCAGATCCGATGGCGCCCCCATCGCTCGTGAGATCCACCGTCCAGTGGAGCGGCGCTCCCTTCTCCGGGCTGACGCCGTTGCGTGTCGCGTCGCGGCCGAACATGGGCCAGTCGTCAGCCAGGGCAGCGGAGCAGAAAAGAACCGGCATGGCCAGCGCCATGCTGAGCCGGGAGGACACGAGTCGAAACGTGTTCATGTTCCCTACTCCTTGGGCAAGTTGGGCGCTCAGCTTCTGTGTTGGGCCGGGTCAACTCATTCGAACATGTCTCGACCAACGAAAGCATCTGTTCCCTGCTTTAATCCGCGATAAAGGACACTGTCGATCACCTCTTGCGAGAGAACGAGAGAATTTCCGAGGATACTCGTTATGTTGAGTTAATCGGGTGCGCCCTTGCCCTTCTTGGTGACCGTGGTGCATGGACTCCGCCCAAACAGCCGGAGGATTTCAGCTGCGCACTCGTCGACTGGAAGTTCGGACGTGTCAAGCATGAGGTCGTACACGAAGCCTTCGTGAACTCTTACGCTTTGTTCTCTTGCGAGACCCGGACGACGGTTACCTCTCCTCCTTTCGCGCGCGCTCAGGATTTCCAAGGGTGCCGTTAATCCGACGAGGCGAGTTTCTACGCCGGTGAATGACTGAAGGCATGCTTCAAAGCAATCTCGGCGTTCAAAGACGGTGTCAACGACGACGTCGAATCCATGCTTCGCAAACGAGCTGGCGGAATCAAGGAGTACTTGGGTCAGCGTATAGAACAGTTCCCAATTGTTGTCTCTCGCTGGATTCACCGACTGATAGAACTGGTCAATTGAAACGACGCTACACGCGGGTCCGTGGAGGTCCCGGGTTGCCAGCGAGACAGTGGTCTTCCCAGAGCTGGAGGGACCGTTGAGTATGACGACCTTTCCCGGTTTCATGTTGGCGTGCTGTCCAAGAACTAGAACGACGTGCGAAGCCAACGAATTGGCGAAGTTGACCACGCTCGATGGTCGCAAATTTCGAACGAAAGTCGACCAGGTTCTCTGAATCTGCAACGTCGTCGGACGCTGTCCGTAGAGCAACTGCCCAGATCGCAGCATCGGACTCGACATCTGCGGGCCGGCCGTGATGTCCAAAAACTCGAACGTCTCATAATGCATGCTCGACGTGTCAATTGCATACTTAGAGCGCGCTCTATTACCGAGCGTTTCTCACAGCATTCGAGACTCCGACGCACGGACTTCCGCCGTCGTACACCGTGGCAGGAGTTTGCGAAATCTGAATCGGCACGCCGATCTCTGCGCAGTGAACCACTTGGAATTGAGGGCGTCGAGTCGACCGTTGGCGTATGGCCAATACACGAACTCGTCGGAGCTACGATCATCGTCTGCAACGAATCGTCCACGACACCGGAATCGTCTAGTTAGCGAAAAACCACGGCGTCCCCGCTCGACCGCACGGGATTGGGCGGAGTCCCCCACGTTTAACGTGATCAGCCTCGATGTCTGTCGATGCCCGATGACTTGCGGCACGAACTTCTCACGCTCCACCGACAGAACGCGGACTGCTCGCTATCCTGCGCCTACTTGTCGTTCTCGTGACCCGGGGACAAACAGTCGATGTAGAACTCGCTGAACTCGTCGAGAGTTGGCCGAGGGTTCCAAACGCGATGCGTGTTGGGTTGCTTGCTATGGGTTCGAGCGTAGCTCGAGGGCAACGGCGACGACGCCCGGAAAAGGGGTACCACAGCGTGATCATCCTCGACTTCAACGCTGGCACTCTTGCGGAGCCATTTCCGCCCAGGTAGTACCTTGAATAGACTCCGAGAAACGATAATATCAGATTTATGGAAGAAAAATCAGATATCCCAGCTGAGAATCGAGTTTCCGCAACGGAAGCCAGCCGGTCGTTCTCCGAAATCCTGGATCAGATAGAGGCGGGTCGACACTTCATCGTGCATCGCCACGGCCGAGATGTCTGCATGATGACCCCTCCACGGCTGGATGGTCGACGGGCCTCCGAGTGTCTTGCTTTGCTTCGCGGACGCACACCGGTCGTACTGGACGATGAGTTCGGCAACGACCTTCTAGATGTGCTCTCAAGCGAGCCGGCGGAGGACCGACCCTCGTGGGACTCCTGATCGACTCCACCGCGTTCATTTATGCAGAACGCCGTCGTCAGACTCCCGAGCAGCTCGTTCGGGACCTCATCGATCGATTCGGGGATATCGAACTGGCGATCTCTGTGATGAGCGCAGGAGAACTCTTCCACGGTTGCTGGCGCGCCGACACCGCCGCCCGTCGCGCCCAGCGTGAGGAATTCGTTGAGGCAGTGCTTTCGGCGATACCGACGGTACCGATCTCACTTGCGGTGATGCGCGTGTTTGGGGAAATCGATGCCAGGTTGAGCGCAGCAGGTGAGAGGATCGCAACCTCTGATTTGCTGATCGCTTGTACGGCACTGTCGCGTGGTGACCATGTCGCCACGAGCAACGCTCGACACTTCGACCGTGTGCCCGGACTCGTGGTGCACAACCTGCAGTAGCACAGTCCGATCCTAAGGCCACCGAACACCGACGCAAGGCCGAGGTCGGCGATCATCCGTTCGGCGACGCGCTCTAAGTCCGCGCTGTTTCTCGCAGCAGTCGTCGGCTTCTATATCACCGAACAAAATACGCGACTCCCCCACCCCGCTTTCGACCGTGGAGACGCGAGAAGGAGTGTGAACTCGAGGTCGCCTCGTCATGTCCTCAGTCGCGCGGCGCACTAGCCGTTCGTCGGCGGGGTAAGAGTCCCGCGGACGGTCTTCTTTTTCGGAGCCTCGACGTGCCAGAACACGCCCATCACCGTCTTCTGCGGGTGGCCCTGGCAATATACGGTCAGGAAATGATTCCGCGAGAGCTCGACCGTGGGCGTCATAAAGGAGAATCCAGGAGGATCGGGAACCAGTTCGAAATCCCTGGCGTCAGTCATCGCCGGGGCGCCGTGTTCGGTCCCGTCGACCCACGTCTCGCCGCCATCGAGGCTGATATTGACCACCAGCCGATAGTCGGTTGGGCCGGCGGCGGTGTGAGGCGCGACGATCACGTTGTCTTCCGTCCACAGCATCGTGCCGCGGTGACTGTAGTAGCCGAGGTAGCTCGCGGGTACTTCGTGAAACGTGCGTCCACCGTTGTGCGATTCGAGAAGAATGGCGCCCTTCCATGGCCAGCCGGTGTTGACGGGCACGCCCGCTTGCCTCGCCACGGTGGCCGGGTCCTCGCCGCGCAAGAGCATTCGCTGCTTGCGAGTCATGGCGAAAACATGATCCGGGTCCGCCGGATCAACCGCGAAACAGGTCTCCGCGACGTGCTGGTGAACCTCCGTCGGATCACCCCATGTCTTCCCGCCATCGCTTGAGCGGATAAGTGTCTCGTGAAAGCCCGGACGCGATGAGTCCTCTTGCTGATAATCTCCGTGGTCGTCGTAACGCAGGCCGATAGCCAGCGCCATGGTGCCGTCTGGTCGCTCGAAGAAGGTGTTGTAGTCGTTGGGACAGGAAGTGTAAGGCTGGTCCGGCTTCGGAGCGAACTTTGTATAGTCGATTTGGGTGGTCGTCCAGGTGAGCTCGGCGCCCCGCTTTTCGCGGGACACGGACACAAAGAGGTCCGTGCCGCTGGAGTCGGTCTGGTGCATGAGCCAGACGCGGCCGTCGCGACTGATGCCTAACCCGTTGAAGACAGCCTTCTCGGGGTTGCCGGGCAGTTTCACCTCGAGCTGTGTCCAGGTCTTCCCTTGGTCAGTGCTTCGAAGCAGGACCGGCAGGGTCTGCACGCAGAGGAGAATCGAGCCGTCCGGATGTGTTCGCATGCCGAGCATCGCCCGCTTCAGAATCAGTCCGGAATCCGGCGAAACGATCGTCGTTCGCGAGTCGATTCTCACCTCGGCGCGATGGTCGTATCGCTCATTCGACAGGACGACGCTGCCGGCGAAACCGAGAAACAGTACCATCGGGACGACTCTCGGAAACAACGTGGTCGTCATGGAGAAATCCTGTCTTTCTTTGTGGCCAACGCCTCGATGGGTTTTCGATTCAGTTTGCGCGGAAGGTCCTGAGGCCGCTCACTATCGGCAGCGGCCATCCTATGGGGGCGCGTTCGTGTTGACAAGTTGTCGGCTCGAAGTTGTGTATTCGTGGTTGGAGAGTACTGAAATCGGCTGTGAGCTCGAGGGGCGGGCCGACTGTCCCAGAACCACGATTCAACCCTACGAACACTATCGCCATCCTCGTCGAAGCTGGACATGGTGTTGACTCGCCGGAGAGCCCGCCCGACGGCGCCTCCGCGGAAAACTGGACTTCTACCCAATGATCGTTGAGGTCGGCCTCGGTTCCAACCATCCGGAAGTGGTCGTTTCCTGCGAAGCCTCGCGCGACATCGCCCTCACCCCAATTCGACTCTTCGGTGAAAGCGGCAGGATCGTCGCAGATGACGATCTGATAGTGGCTCGTGAAGATTCGGGCGGCTGCATCGATCTTCATTGGCGCACCAAATGTCTCGCTAGCGATTTCGGTTTACGGGGCTACGCCGGTCACACGCGCCACTACTTCGTGGAGTTCGCACGCACGGCCGCTGTCGAGAAGCTCTCGGTACTTCTCTGCACCGAGTTGTTTCTTGCAAGACTCGTGTATCCGGTCGAGACCTTCTCGTCGCGACGGTAGTACCGCTGCGCCAGCTCTTTCTCGGACGGCGACTGCGGTGCCGAGGAGCTCACAGGTCTTCGCCGGGTCGCGTTCCATCCAGAGTTCAGCGACAAACTCTAGTGTCGCCACCAGGCGTAGGGGTCGAATCGGGCTCATGAGACTCTGCAGCGCGCTAGCTACGAATCTTCGGGCCTCGTCGGAACGACCGGTATTTTGAGCCCAACGCGCACGGTTGAGGGATATCGTCCCCCACACAGGTTGTTCGGGATCGAGGAGTGCCGCGCTCTCGTCGTAGTATGTGCGAGCTTGAATCAGTTCGCCCGCGGCATGCGAAACATGCCCGAGGTTGTTGAGCGTGATTGCCAACCCACGACGGTCTCCAAGATCACTGAACAGCTTGTGCGCGTACTCGAACTGTCGCCGTGCGTCGTCAATTTCACCGCGTTCGCACGCGAGAGACCCAAGATTTGTCTGGGCGAATGCCTCGCCCGCCGCGCTTCCAATCTCGCGGTAAATCTTCAGACCCTCGCCGACCAGCGACACCGCTTCGCTGATCCTCCCTTGCTCCTGTGCGACACGGCCGAGGTTAACGATGTGATGCGCCTCCCACTCCCGCCGTCCGAGTCGCGCGCTGAGAGCTCGGGCCTCCTCAAAGCAGCTCCTCGACCTGTCGAGTTCTGCCCGATCGAAGTACAGGTTTCCAAGTGTGTTAAGCACGCTTGCCAAGTGGCGTTCGATCGCAAACTCCCGTTGCAGGACCATGCTCCCACGACAAACTGTCTGCGCGAGATCTTGATTACCACGCGCCCTGTAGAGAATTCCTAAGTCCGCGAGGACAGCAGCCGTAGCCGCGGGACTTCGGCAGCGTCGTGCAATCGAGAGAGCGCTTTCGTACGCTTTCAACGCCGCTTCGGTTTCGCCGCGGGCGACGGCCAATGCGGCAACTGCGACCAGGACCCCCGCTCGAAGCAAGGGAGGCACCTTGTCGAGGTTGCAGTCGAGGAGTCGATCGAGGACTTTGCCTGCTTCGACGACGTGCCCTCGGCAGTGCCAGTAGCTCGCGAGAGGAACTGCGACTCGACAGGCAACCTCCATCTCGCCAGCGGCTTCCGCCCACTTCAGCAAATCGATCAAGCTGTTTGGATCGTCGCCGATCCCGCTCAATTCGCTGGCTCGCAAGTCAGCTACTCGCACTGCAGATTGCGCGCTACGCTCTGTAATGCATTGCGAGTAGATTTGACCGGCTTCTGAGAACGGCGATAGCGCCGCGGCGACGGCTCCCGCGCTTGCATATCGTTCGACTGGGTCGCGTCGAATCATACGGTCAACGACAGCGGCCAGGGACCTCGGAATCTGCGGACAGACGTCGGCTACCGAAGGTGCATCGATCGTGGTGCGGGCGACCAACCGGGCGACGAAACCGCCGTCGCCGAAGGGCAACCGCCCACTCAGAGCCTCAAACAACGTGCAGCCCAGCGCGAAGACATCGGCGGCTGGTCCTGCCTCGTGTGGAGCGTTGAGTTGCTCCGGGGCAATGTAGTCGATAGTGCCGAGAATGACACCGTCTCGGGTCAGGTGTTCGTCGTCGAGAACGTCCACAACGCGAGCAAGCCCCAAATCCAGGATCTTCACGGTGCGACGATCTGACGCGTCGTGCTCTTCGATGATCAGATTGGAAGGCTTGATGTCGCGGTGAACGACACCCGCTTGGTGGATCGCCTCCAACGCGACGGCGGCTTGACGGATGCAATCGCATGCAGCCTCGGGTGACAGAGGTCCCTCCTCGCTCAACAAAGTTCGGAGGTCCTTTCCTTCCACGTAATCCATCACGAGGTACGGCGTGTTGCCCGTGCAACACGCGTCTCGGATCGAGACGACACCAGCGTGATCAATTGCAGCCAACGCGTCAATTTCGCGGTGCATGCGCCGCGCGGCGTCAGAGCCAGAGACTTGCAGGCCGTGGAACACCTTCAGGGCAACAGTACTACCTAGGTCACGGTGGCTTGCCCGGTAAACGATAGCCATCCCACCGCGCCCAACTTCTTCAAGCAGCTCGTAGCGATCGAGATGCTGCGGCAACGAAGGTTCGTTTACGACGGTACCTATGTCGAGGGGTGCGAGCGCTTTCCCTCCCCCTAGCTCGCGGTGGACATCGGCGAGGTCTCGAATCTCTGGTTCAAGATTGGGAAACCTCGAGACGTACTCCTCTAAGGCAGGAGATTCACCCAACTCAACTCGCAGACGAAACTCACCGTAGATGCAATCGAGGACGGCGTCTGGGTCTGAAAGCAAACTGGAGTCTTGTGCGAGCAACTCCTCAACGCTGACCCTTTCACCGGCGCACCACTTGTGACGTTGTACGGCCAGCAATTGCGTCAACAGTTCTTCCGACGCTTTGCGTGAATCGTCTGTCATCCTGCAAGCCCAAGCTGCTGTGCTACGCGATCGGACGCGCGGGTCAATCGCTTGCGGAGAGTATCTACGGGGCAGCCGAGCTCTTTCGAAATCTGCTCCCACGAGGCGCCCGTGGCTCGACGCTGCGCAACTGTACGTTCTTCTTCCGGCAGGCGGCGGAAAAATTCTTCCAGTAGTTCGCGGTTAGCGACAAGGCGACTGGGAGTCGGATCGCGAGACATGGGGTCCGCGACATCGACGGCTCTGTCGGCCAGTCGGCGGCGGTCACGCTTGGCTGCCTGCTCGTGCTCGACGTGGTTACGGACACGATTGCGAACCATCGTCCCCAAAAGAGCCAGGAGCTGCTCGGGTGTATCGATCTCGAACTGACCCGACGCGGCTCGGACGAAGAAAGCGGCCAGTACGGAGTCCCAAACGTCGACCGAGTCGAAAATGCGTCGCAGTCGCGCGGCCGCCAGCTCGAAGCGGGCCACTCGACGAATCTGAGGCCCGAACCGGTAGACGAGCTCCGCGGCCGCGTCCTGATCCCCATCGCGAACACGCTGGATGAGGAGCTGAAAATCGGTTTGTTCTTCCGGGGACACGGCTGGCAATCCTCCCAGCTATTTTAGCAAGAGGCTGTCCGATTTGCCGGTAGATCCTGTTCAGGGATGTAGCCGCACTAATTTCGTTCGCGACTTTACTCTTAAAGCGAGATGCTCATGCCACACGTTGTGACCGGAGCCTGCATCGGCTGCAAACACACCGAATGCGTCACCGTCTGCCCTGTGGACTGCTTTCATGAGGGCGCGGACATGCTCTACATTGATCCTGACACTTGCACGGATTGCGACCTGTGCGTCGCTGAATGCCCCGAGGGGGCGATATTCTTTGACGCGGATGTGCCGGACGACCAACAGAAATTCATCGCGCTCAACGCGGAGCGAGCCCTCGACTTCCCCAACATCACAGAGAAAAAGCCCCGCTGAGGGTTGACTCAGGGAAAAAAACTAGCCGCTGAGGCCTCGAACATGGTCAATCTGGAGATTTCCGATCGCGACGACGAGTACAAGTGGGCGGCGTTCTTGACTGGGAACTTATTCGTTTGTGACAAGTGCGGACAGACCCTTCATAACGAACACTTCGGGACCGAAACAGGCGACGAGTGTACCTATGACAGCTTCGGACTATTCGCGAAGTCCCGCGGCTGGTTCGCTGCTGTTCGGAACGTCGCGGACAGCTTCGAAATGGGCGTTCTCTGCCCTAATTGTGGTTTCGGGCGTCTTTGACCAGTCACGACGTCCGGTCAGGAGCAAGACGGTGCGGCCCTCCATCGCGCCGCACAGGTACATTGCAGTCAGTGTCTTCCCCGTTCCCGGCGGTCCGTGGAGAAGGAGCCCGCGCTTCAAGTGTCGGCCTTGCTGGAGTAGGCGCTCGCTATGGACTGAGAACCGAACTGTCTGACGTTCGATCCGGTCCAGGAGTCCGTCTGGGAGAATGATGCCTTCGCGGGGTATCTCGGGAAGGTGGTGAAACTCGATCTTCAGGGTACGCATCAGCTCGTCCTGACCGACCGAGAGCACTCTCCCCCGGTAGACGTTGTTCGTTCTGATCGAGTTTCGTAGCTCGGCCAGGAATTCCTCGCCAAACGTCTTGTCTGCCGCCATCACCTCGACGGTGCCCTTTGGATAGTGTCGTTCCCTGACTGGCCCTTGCAACAGCACCGCCAGACGCTTCTCCCCCTCCTCGATGAGAAACAGTCCGCATTGCACACAGGTCAGTACGCGATCACCGTCGAGTGCTATGTTCGTGTACTTGACCGGACCGATCGATGCGCCAGGTCCACGGTACATACCAGATCCGGTCGGTGCGACGAGCGCCGAGAGGCTTGCGCCGAAGAAGGCGTGCTCGGAAATGATGCCGATGACCTCCGAGGTGCGTCCATCGGCTTTTAGGTGCGAGTCGATTGCTAACTGAAGATTTGGGTGATCATGTTCCGCGAAGGTTTCCGAGACGATTGGAAGGCTGGTGGGTTCCGTACCGAAGTGCTCTCGGAGCCGACTCACAAAGACCGGTTCCTGTGGTCCGGCCTGCGATGCCATCTGATCCATGAACTGCTGGAAAGACGCTCCGAAATCCTTCGGCGATAGGGGCATTGCATATCCTCCGAAACCAACCTGGGTCCGAGGGCGTATTGTACCGCTTCTGATGGGAAGGACGAGACGACAACGAAGCGGGACGCGGCGCGACTGAATTACGTCAGACACCCGACCATCGATCCGCGGCACACCGCAAATCCGGTCCTGCTTGTAGAAACGGGTCCCCCCCGAATGGAGGCTCCAACCGAGGGACACAATTCCGGTGACCTCGGAAACAGACCGTCAATGAAATCTCCGAAGCAACGCAGCCGAAAAGAAGTTTACGAGACTGTCGTCAACAGATTGTGGAATCAAGTGGAGAGAGGCTTTCGCGGTTGCCGATAAACAGAAGGGTCCGTTCTCAACCTTGCCGAGGTCACCTCATCCGATGTCGAAGCCTGCCCACAAATCGTCAAGCTCGGACGAAAACCAGGAAAAGCACAGCAGATCGGATTACCCGTCCGATCCATTCGACTTCGACGCCTTCAACGTCCGGCTAGACGTTCTTTCCGCTCAGGAACAACTGGCATCTCGGTGCCAGCGGGTGCTGGACGAATTCGAGGTTTGCTGCTCGACGCGCTCGATCGAAGCCTACGAACGACTGCGGTTGGCTTTGTGCAACCTAACGGAGCTTTTCGACGAACCAGGCTTCGACGATCTCAACCAACGATTGAAAGATACTGCAAGGCGCCTGGTCGGGACTAAGGCGTACTCCGTCTTGAGCGTCGGTGACGAGTTGACCTTCGCAGAGGAGTTCCGCAGCCACTTCGTCGCCGAAAGAATCGAATGCCCAAAGGAGTGGAGCCGATTCGCCGTCGGAGTAAAGCGAATGCGCGAGAGGCTACGCGACGATGAGAGCGAGCTTGAAGCCGAGGCAAAGCGGGGACTGACGAAAAGCAGCGGCAGTCCGCCAGCGCCAACCCCTCCTTCTTTTCCATCAGCCGCGCCGCGCTATAGCGAAGCCGGAGAGGAGGGCCGCCCTCTCTCGAAGCCACGACGCACGCGACGGGGCCGTCCCCGAAAGACCGATCCCAAGAAAGACCAACAAGTCCACAAAGCGTGGATCGCGCGGCCACGGGGCTCCACGTACGAAGAGTTGGGGCGGGATTTGCGAATGACGAAAGACGAGGTAAGGCAGGCTCTCGATCGACATCGGCACCGTCAAGCCGGAAAGAAACAGTCGGAATAATTCGATTCTGGGAGCTGTCAAGTCCCTTGTCTTTTTTCCGTCCGTGCCGAGGCATTCTGCAACGTCTGCGGATTGGTGAGGTTCGCCACTCAGACGCCGGAATAATCATATCGGGATTATTCCGTTCCGTAGTCGCCGTGACAATGGTTCGTACTGATCGCGAGCGACGAAAGCTCCGATCGACTCGTCACAAGACGCATCGATACCATCAACTCACGGAGGAATCCCATGCAAAAGCCCCCCTTGGTCATTACGGAGTTCGCCGAGCAGCCCGAGGACCGCTTCCTCGATCTTAGAGCCCTCGCAAACGCGCTTGGCGTGTCACCGAGAACGATCCGACGAATGATCAGTCGCTGCGAGATCCCAGCGGGTATTAGGCTCGGCGGTAAGAAAGTCTGGAACGCCGGCACGGTCCTCCAGTACCTGAACGACCGTTCAAAAGACGCTGCCCGGAAGTCAGGACATCTATCCGGGAAACTCGATGCTCTCCTGTGATCGCGTTCCCCTTCACGATCCGCGTAGCGCTCTCATCGTCCTGCCTTCAGTCAGAACAGTCTCCACTTACCTGCTTCGAGTAACATCATCTGAGAAGGAGATCATTCCAATGGCTTACGTGCACCGAACCCACAACAAGAACGGCAAACCTCACCCCCGCTGGCGTTTTCAGTATCGCGACTGGCAAGGTCGAAAACGCAAGGGAACCGGCACAACGTCAAAGACAGAGACCGAGAGAATCGCCGCGAAGATCGAAGCGAAACAGGCCGCGATCCGAAGCGGACACCTTCCTCGACCCAAGCCGAAAGACCGCCCGTTCGACGAAGCGTCCGCCGCTTATCTCGCGTGGGGTGAAACCCAGGGTGGACGATATGGTAGACCCTGGGCGTCCGAACACACGCGCAAGAGAAGAAGTCAGCTTTCATGGTGGAACGACCGACTGGAGCTGAGGTGCGTCTCGGATCTTGAGGGTGCTCTCGGCCGGGTAGAGGAAGCCCTCCAAGCGCTGATGGAAACGGGCTCCACCGGCAAGACGCTATCGAACTATGCCGAAACGATCGTTGCGTTCTGCGTCTGGTGTGTCGAAAGACAGATTCTCGCGGAAAATCCACTGAAGAATCTTGCCCCGATCGACACAACGCCACAGGAGGAACGCAGGGCGCTGACCCAAGAGGAGATTCAGCGCCTGTTGGCGGTCGCGCCACCAGTGCGTCGTCTACTCTTGGAAGTCGCGTTCTGCACCGGGCTCCGCGCAAACGAACTGCGTCAGCTTCAAGTGCAGCACCTCGACACCGAACGATCCGGGCTGAGTCTCGACCCTGCATGGACGAAAAACCGGAAGGAAGGATTTCAGCCACTACCCCAGAAGCTAGTGGAACGACTTCGGGTCGAGTCCGCCGACAAAGGTCCCGAGGACCCGCTGCTCTACGTTCCGAGCCACCCCGCTCGCGAACTCGACGTGGATCTCGTCCGGGCGGGCATTGAAAAGCGTGTTTCCGGGAAGGGCAAGGTCGATTTCCACGCTTGTCGGGTCGCCTACACGACGCTGGTGGTCAACGCCGGGGCGAACGTCAAAGAGGCCCAGTCGCTGCTCCGCCACTCCGATCCACGAATCACCATGAAGACCTACGCCAGGACCCAAGAGGACGGGCTCGCCCGAATCGCGGAGAGCGTCGGTCGGATGGTCCTCGGCGGGGATGGGGACGATTCCGGTCGGGATGAGGACGATCCCGGTCAACCTGATGCCCCCATATTGCCCCCACGGCCTTTCTCACCCCCCAACGAAAAAGTCCCAACCGAATCTGCGGCTGGGACTTCCGTCGATCATAAGATGGTGGAGGCGGGGGGAATCGAACCCCCTGGCAGGGTGAGTAGTGACTCGCGCTAAGCAGTCTGCGTCACTGTCACTTACGTCACCGTCGTCTTCGTCGTTTGTCTCGCTGGGGCCCACAGGGGGCCCAACGCGCATGCCGCTCGGTTCCCCTCTCGTTCCGTTTGGTGGTGTGTTCCTTCCGGTTTGTAGCACTACTGCGCCAACCTGTTCCACGACGTTCGCGAGCCGCTCGTTGCGTGCTCTTGCGTAGATATCCATGGTGAGCTGTGGCGTTGAATGGCGAACGAGCTCCTGAGTCTCCTTTACGTTTGCACCCGATTCGATAACCAGCGTAGTGAAGGCGGAACGCAATGCATGGAAATCCACTTTGCCCTCAGACGTCGTTTTTTCGATACCGGCTTTTGCGCAGTCTGAATCAATGTCTCGGCTCATGTTCGAACCGACGTAGAGGAGCGGGTCTGTCGGTGACTTTGAACGAGCTTTTTCCTTGAGCGAGTCGAGGATAGCTGACGGAAGCGGCTGAAAGCCTGGCTTTCGATTCTTTGTCCAGGCAGCGTCAAGCTTCAAGCCGCCGCGCTCGCTGTCGAGGTGCGCAACTGTCAGCTCCTCGAGTTCACCGGCACGAAGTCCAGTGCAGACGGCCACCTGATACGTAAGGCGTCGCTTCGGTGGTGCCACGGCAAGAAGCGCCTGGAGTTCTTCGACGGTCAGCGCTCGCCGCGTAACCGCAGGCGTCGTGTCGATTTTACCGAGGTCTTTTAGGGGGTCAGTCTCAAGGAACTCCCGCCTTGCGCACCAGTCGCAAAACGAGGCCAGAGCCTCCGCGTAGTTCTGGACAGTCTTCCCGGTGCGCTCGATAACCGTTCCGTCGTCTTTTTCCTCTCGGAACAAGCCGCGCAGGCTTTCTTCAACCAGAGAGAGACTTCCGGCAAGCTCAGAGACAAACTCAAAGCCAAGCTCTTCGCGCCACCAGCTAAGCCGCTGCTCCTTTTTGCGAAGCGTTTCGGCTGACCAGGGTCTACCGCGGAGACCACCAGCGGACGCACCCCACTCAAGGTATTCGTCAACGACCGTAGAAAGAGCGTGCTCTTGCCGTCCAGTCTTCGGGCGCGCAATGATACCAGCGTCAATCGCTTTTTCCTTTGCGATAAGCTTGTCGAGTAGCTTCTGTGCTTCGCGTTTATCACGGTGAAGGCGGGCCTTCTTCCGGACACGAGCATTCTCTGGGCCAGACCACCAGCGTCCGTACCAGAATCCTCTGGGAGTTCTTTGGTAGAGGTGGCCCGCGTCATTGCGGGCGCGCTTTTTCTTTTCGGCCATTTCGAGTTGTCCTTGTTTTTGCGGCGTCATTCTACCGGGCGCGGCGCCGTGGAACAGCGGGGATTTCACCGAGTAGTCGGGCTTCGTGTTCGGCTGCCGCTTCTGCTTCGCGTATCGCCTGGTCCTGTCTCGCGTTGAGAAATTCGCGAACCTTGCCCGCAAGCCATCGCTTTCCGCAGAGGGCAAACGGTGGCGGTAGCTCGTTACGGGCAACAAGGTAGCGCACAGCCCGTTTGGTTACGCCAAGGGCTTCAGCGAGGGCGGCCTGGTCAAGTAGTGCGTCCGCCGGGTACTCGGCGAGCTTTGACAGCACGTTCACTACTCGTTGCTCCTTTCTGCCGACGGGTTTTCCCGCTCGACGCACCGCGGGCATTCGCGCGGCTTGAACGCCGAAGTGACAATCAAAAAACCCTTGCCGAGGACAAGCCCAACGGCAAACGCCCCGCCTTTCGCTTTGAGCCACCGGTCGGCTCGCTCCAGTACTGTGTTCATTTGGCTTTGGCTTTCTTGGAAATCGGGGTTGGACTAATTCAGGCTTACTGAGTCTTTGAGCCACTGAAGAAACTCGAACTCTTCAGCAGCCTGTATCGCAACCTGGGTGAGGTCTGGCGGTAGGCCGACTTTGGACAGGAGCAACACAGCGTCTTTGTAGCTCTCGGGAGAAATTGGCGACTCACCGCGGTAAACGGCAAGTGCTTCGCGGCAAGCACCTTGCCAAAGGCCGAGGAAACCGTCGCGTGACTTTGCGTGTCCCGCTTGAAAGAGCTCTGGCTGCGGCTTGCCGTCTTCCTTGAAGAAAGAGACGTCTTTTATCTCAAGCTCACCCTGCGGGTTTCCTTGCCAGACTACACGGTAACGGGGCTTCTCGTTGTGAATCAGAATCCAGAGCAAGTCGTGAGGGTCGACTTGGAATTCCCACGGCCCGTCCTTGCGGCGGAAGACTCGTCCTTTTGGGTGGTATTTATCACTCATTTTTGGATTCTCCCACAGGGCGGTTTCTTACTCAACGAAGCACGCAACCATGGGGTTTCCTTTCTAAGACGGGTAAAGGTTTGACCAAGGGAGCTCGCACTTTTCGTCGGGCTCGTCCTTGAAAAGCAGTGGTTGAATACGCTGCACACGCGGAGTGTCTTCTGGAATTCGAAGCTTGAACACGGAGGAAATGGCGCCCGCAAGAAGACAGTACGCCCTCGGGAAATTCGGAGGCGTTTCACTGTAGAGCGCGTCCTCAAGGTAAAGGTCAGTTCCTCGAAATTCAGAAAAGCGCTCGAGCGCGACGTCCACTTTCTGAAAATGTGACCAGAGCTCACGTTGTCCGCATTCTTTCAAGGTAATTGCTCGGTGAATCACAGCGAGAAGCCTCGAGAGAGCCTGGTGCGCCTCAGCAATCTGCTGGAAATAACACACGTAGCAGAGACGATTCTGTTCTGCGTCTATCTCGCCACCGCACGCGTAGCAGAATGGTTCGTCGAGCATTGGTCCTATGACTCGTCAGAATTCTTTGAGTTTGAAAGGTCGAGGCCCTCGTAAATGAGAACCCCGACCGACGGTGCTGCGCGCGTTGGAGCCGCTATCGCCGTATCTTTCGCAAGAACTCTTCCACGGCTTCCGCAAGGTATTCCGTAGTGGTACGGCCTCGGGACTGTTCTCGCAGTTCTGTGAGCAGAAACGCGACTGTGTCTTCGAGTGCCGTGATACGAGCATGCAAAGCATTGATGGCGTCGGAGTTGCGGCGGGTCTCTTCTTCCATTTCTTCCTCCATTGGTTGACGTTTAACACAATTCGAGGCGCTAAGAAAATCACCTCGGAATCTGGCCACGTCGGACGTGGGGAGGAAGAACGCACAGCTATTGCCGACGCAAATTCACCCGTCGGCTGGCTACAGAAAGTCATTCGTTTGGATTCGATTTGAAAGGCCGGGGCTCTCGCAAATGAGACCCCCGACCGGGTGTGTGTGCTGTGCTGAGCCTCAATCAGTATTGGGGTCTGCCCAAGACACGTAGGGCTCTCCCATATAATCGTCAGGCTCAAAGGCGAGCTCGGGCGAATCGTCGAACACCTTCCACGCAAGCTCATGCGCTTCGTCCTCGCATGCGGCAAGAACCTCCACGATAACGCTTGCGGTTGTGTCGACTGTGAAACACACCGCCCATTCCCTCTTTTCCATATCTCCCTCCATTTGGTTTCCACAATTCGCCAGTCCGAATAACCGGCGGACTCTGGTCGCTCGTTGGAGGAAATTCGCACAGCTGCCGACGCAAATTCACCCGTCGGCTGGCTACAAAAACTCATTCTTAAAAAAGCGGAAGACCGGCGCGTGGGACTCGAATTGAACCACCACGCGATTGGAACTCGCATGTTGCCGGTCTTCCTCTCTATCTAAAGGGGTTGAAACTGTTTCAAGCCCACCATTTGTGGCGGGTGCTTTCGACGAAATGTCACCAGCCACAAATGGTTGGCACGTAGTGCCTTCTAAATCTCAATCCGTACACGTAGCCGTACAAAGGCCGCGAAGCCTGTACGGTTGGGTGTACGTTCAACTAAGGGTGCGTGGTTCAACTTCATTGGGCGTTTCCCGCTGCAATGACTGTCGGTCGCGGCCTGTCGCGCACGTCTGAGACGTCCTCTACGGTGTCTGCCTTCTTCGGTCTGCCGCGCTTTTTCCTCTCCGTCTTGCCTGTCAGAAGCGTTTGCGCTTTGCGGTACTTCTCGTGCGCTTTCTGCTCGAGCTCAAGGCCGTCGGCAATGAGCTTCGCTGCTTCCCTCTTGACGCGTCCTTCAGCAACGACCGCTTCGAGTCGTTCACGGGTCTGGTCGTCGACTTTTTCGAGGTCAATCTGGTCGTTCACGTTGTGTCTCCTTTCTTTCTGAGATTGTTCGGGTCAATGCCGTTGTCGTCGCAGAACTTAAGGAAGTCCTTCGCCTCTTCGATTCGTTTCCCAAGGTCGTGAAGTGCACGGTCAATACCCGTTTCTGCGTAGCGGTAACTCGGGTCAGGCTCGAGGAAATCGGGCGGCGCGGTGTCGTACACCTTCTTGCGCCATTCAAGGTCTTTCCGGGCTATCCGAAGCAAAAACGCGTCGCCATTTGCAGCGCACGCAAGCCACTGAAGTTCTGTAGCGCGGTAGAATTCGGCTTCGACTTCGCACTGAAATCCTGGTGTGCCAGGTCTGTACCGGTAGACAGATAGCGCAATCTCGTCTAACCACGTCTGACCGCTTGGTCTTGGAGCACGCCCTCTTTCGCGCTCGAATTCTTCTCGAAGCGCTGCCTGCGCACGTTCAAGCCACTCGATTTGTGACACGACGAAGTCCTGCCACCTACGGAACGGTCCGTCGCAAAGCGCTCCACTCTGCTTCGAAAGCGCAGCGTAAAAGCGCTCACGAATGAACAGCATGTAATCGAAGGTTCCAGGAAGCGGGAGCTTGCGAGCGGAGTCCTGGTCTCCCGCTCGGGTCAAAGCGTCAGTCATGCTGTCTGCTTCCTTCTTTTCTTTCGTTGGCTGCGCTTTCGGTAAAAGTCGTCCTTGGGTGGCGGCTTGCTGTCACCGGCTTCGCCCTGGTCGTGGTCGTCCTCTCGCTTGCCAAACACAGAAACTGGTACCGCGGGAAGCGCGCCTTTTAGCTCGCCTTCCTTGGGCCACCCGCGTTTTTTAAGCCGCTTGAATGTCTCAAAGTCAGTGGCAAAAGGAGAGCGCACCATGGTGTAAAGTCTGTCAGTTCGCGTCGGTGTTCTGACAAGGCAAACGCCACGCGCTGCGCGAGCACTTTGCAGCCACGTGAAAAGCGCTGGGTTTAAAAGTGGCCTACGCACAATGCTGACAATGCCCGTATCCGGGTGCACCTGCTGCTCCTGAACTTCATGCTCTAATCCATACACGCGGTGCGTTCCGTCCGCCGTTCCAAACAAGGTCGTGATTGCAGAGTCGGCAAATTGTTGCACGAGCTGTTCTCCGCCCGCCGCTTCCAGCTGGGACGTACCTTGTTGCACCACAACAAGACGCAGGAAGAAGGCGCGAGCCAACGCAATTAATCGTGCGAACAGGTCTGGCGCATAAGGAATGACTCGGTGTCCTTCGTCAATGACCACGACAACTCTGCACCGCTCGTTGTCTGGGTTTGAATTGTGGACGCGCGTTGCTTCTGCAAGCGAAAGCAACAACAGTGGAACAGCTGAGTGCATTCGCGCAGCCTTGACATAGGCACAGTGGTTGCCTTCGCGCAGCCATTTCGAAAAGTCGAATTCGTAGTCTCTAACCTCCTGAGGAAAACTTTCGAAGGCGGACACATTCAGTTGCCGAAGCTCGGCAAACTCGCCAATCGAATCGACGAGACCCTGCGTGTCCTTATCTGAATCGTTTCGCAGGTGAGCGTGTATCCGCGCAAAGGTGTCCGCGTCCGGGTGACTCTCGATTATTTCCGCAAGCTTCTGCCGTGCACGAGCCTCCCAATACGTCGCGGCCCCCTCCCCGACGCGCAGCACTCGCACCACTTGCGCTGCGAAATCCGTACGCCCGGCAACCGTTGGAGCGAGTAAACGTAAAAGCGGCATTGAATGAGAGAGCTCAGCGTCGAAACTGCCGTGATGGTAATGCACGCCAGCTGCTTTGGCTTCTGCCCGCATTAGCGCGCTGTGCTCAACGTCCTTACCGCCACAATCGATATACACGGAAAGTGTGTTCATTTCTGTTGCCTAATTTCTGCGGCCATAATTCGGTCAGCTAAGGCACTCTTCCCGGTGCCCGGCGAACCCAGAATAAAAACGCACACAGCCTCCTCCCACGAGAATGAAAGGGGTAAGCCAGTGACCAGGGTCTCACCACTTGGAGTCTCGTAGGGCATTCCGTCAGGCGTTGTGACAAGTTCTTCGCCGAGATAAAGCTCTCCTGGCCGAAGCCTTCTCCTTAGCGGCTTTGAGCGAAGTGAAAGAAAGAAAAGCCACTCACGAAGAAGGAACGCACCAAAAAAAGAGAGTACATAAAACGGAAGAAAGAGCGGTAGAAGCGGTAGCGCAAAGAACTCCCCGAGCGTCACTGGGATACATTGCCGTAGGCAAAAAAGCGGAAGCTCACTGACAAGCCAGAGAGCAAAGCGGCACGCAAAAGCGAACGGGAAAAAGAGGTAGTTCATGAATAGAGCCCAAAAAGTGTAAGGACTGCGCGAATGAGCCCACCGACAAGTTCAAGCAGCCAGCGGAAACCAGACAGTGGAGAGAAAACGAGAATCCAAAACACAGCACTCCACATGACGTGCACGACTGCTCGAGCGCGCCGGTGACGCGGGTCTTCGTCTTGTTCGGCGCCGTTTTCTTCTTCCTCTGTGAGCTCTGCCTCCCTTTCGGGAGACACTGAGATAGGAAAGAGCGCCCAATTTATTGCGATAACGCCGTCCACGTAAAAAGTTGCGGCCAGTCTTAGCTCGCGCCGAATTGAGGCTGATGCAACGCGGTGTTTTCCTCTTCGAAGGGCGTCAGCAAGTTTTAAGCACGCCCAAATCTGAACGCGAGCGACAAGCGGTACCCAACAGAACAGCCCTCCCCAGAGAAACCACGCGACTTGCGCAATAGCTGCGATTGGAATCGCAATGAATCGTGGAAGCGGGTCAGGTCGTTTTTTTGCCACAGCTTAAAATCCGAACATGGAAAATGTTTCGTCTACTGCGGCCTCGAGCACACCGCTTGCCGTGCGCCGCTCCTCTTTTTCTTTGCGGTCGTACTCTGCGCGACTCTTCTCGTAGCGAGCGTGAATGCGCAGAATCTCACCGCGGTACCTTTCGTCGTGTGCGGTGCGGCCTTTGCGGAGATATTCGTAGGCTTCAGTGACAACGCGGTAGGCAGTTTCACTGCCACCCGGTTTATCCGGGTGCACTTCGAGAAGTTTCTTCTTCCAAGCTTTCTCGAGCGCGCGGTCCTGGTCTGGGGCCTCGTCAAGCACCGGACACGTCATGACGGGCGGATTGGCCTTGAAGTCACAGCGCAAGCGAATGCCAAGCGCCGCGTAGGGAGCTTCAAGGTTTTCAATAAGGGGTAGCACTTGAGTCCAATAATCAGGTAGCACTGGTTGCAACCTCCGGTTCTTCGCACCGAAACCGCTCCAGTAATGGCGACACTACAGAGCGAAGCGGCGTTGGACAGCCTTGCGCTTTGCGTTCGCGTTGGAGCTCAAGGTCACGCGGGTAGTGTGTCAGCACCACGTAGCGAAGCTCTTTGCCTTCGCGTACAAGCGGTTCCCACGCAGGACCAAGGTCCATTAATCTTTCCCCGTATCGCCGAAGGCGCCGGATGACTTGAAAGGCTGTGCGCGACTCAAGGTCCACGTCCACATATCCGAGTTTGCCTTCTTCAACGTAGAATCTTCCGCGAGGAATTCTTGGGACAAGTAGCGCCTTGTCTCTACGCGCCAGTTCTTCGCGCAACTCTTCTGCTGTGAGAAGCACCTTGCCGTTCTGAAAACAGAAGTCAGAGACAGCGAGCTGCAAGAGCGCAACGAAAGTAGACGCCTTCCCGCGCGGCTCCGCTCCGACCTTTCGGCAGCCAGCCGGTGTTGGCACCACGTAGGCTACGTTTTCTGCTGCAACGAGGTTCTTACAGAGCCAACGGTCTGCAAGACGAATGAGCGCTACGCGGATAGCGTCTTCTGACAGCGGGTCTTTTCCGGCAGCGGCGCGAGCCTTGTTCACGTAAGCGTGAATCGTTTCGCGGGTTGCTGCCCCACAGCGCGTCGGAAGTTCGAGCAAAAGCCGTTGCGTAGCCGTTAGCCGCGGTTCAATCTTCCACTTCTTTTCTCTCTTGCTCATGGAAGCTCACTGTTTGCGCGAATGAAACCTTGGGTCCTCGCCACTTTGGTGGAAGTCGCGAACGAGGTCGCAATCTCTTTAAGCCTCGTCGCGACTTTCTGCACTTCGTAGAACTCACGGCGCGTAACCGTGCGCTTTGTAAGCACTGGCGCAAGTTCGACATGCCACTGGGCCGCGACTTCTTCGAGCTCACCGATTAGCTTTGAGAGCGTTGCTACGTCGTGTTGGTTGATTTCAAGTGTTTTCGTGTTCATGGTTTGTTTTCAAATGCCCGACCCCACCCAAATGGGTGAGGCCGAGCGAAAGGTTGCTGTGTCATGCCGCAACGGTCACTGCCTGCTCTCGAGAGAAGCAACGCTTGCACTCGTAGCAAACTCCTGGCTCATGCGGATTCCGAATCTTTGGGCAATCGCGCCCGTCGACAGGAACGCGCTTTGCCAGTCGGTGCTCTGGGAACACCAGAGTGGCGTCGTCGGGCACCAGGTCGTCTGGCATTCGAACAAACGCGACACGTCTTCCTTCTCGTTTTGCTCGCGCGATAAGAGTCGGTGACGTGTTCGAATCCGCTGAGTACCAGAGGTCACCGGGAATCCCGAGGTAACGGCTGTACCCGTAGCTCGAAATACCACAGCGCACGAGCGCTGCATGGAACCTGCGAAACGTTTTCACGTTGCCGCAGTCTCCGGCACCAAAGAGCCGAAGCGGAAAGCGCTCTGAACCCACGGCCAGACCAAAGCAGAGCTCAAAGCGCCGAAGGATTTCGGCAAGCTCCGCGGCATAGCCTTCGGGGTTCTCGCGGTACCGCTGGTAGCGTTCAGCTTGAAGCTCAACCGCTCGAGCCATGGCCTGCCGACCGCGCCTTGCGTAACAGTAAGTACAAGCCACCGGACATGAGACAACTGGCGGGAAGTCGACAGACAGAATTGTCGTCTTGTTACTCGCCAGAAACCCTGAATACCGATTGGCTGAAAGCCAAAACGCCACCATGCTTGGATTTGGGTAGAGATACGACATGATTTCCTCCTATTCGAGTTGAAGCGTGAGCGAACGAATTTCGCTCAGTCCGCAACCCGAAGGTCAGAGGCACAGCAGAAAAGAAGTTTGGAAGTGCCGGTTTGCCGCGGCACCAATCGGTTGGCTGTTCACTTCCCGACAGCCAGACTCGGGAGAAAAGTGCCCGGCCTCTCCGAAGAGAGACCGAGCAAGATTGAGGTGGGCTTACGCCATTTTTTGAGGCAACCACCTCGTAGAGATTCACTGCGCGGCAGGTTCTGCTTCAGCTGGCTTTCTCGCCAGAAGCTTCACCTCACGAGCACGGACGTAAGTCTTCTGTTGCGACTTACCGTCCTTGTCTTCCCAAGAGTCCTGGCGGAGCTCACCAGAGACGACTACGGGGTCGCCTTTCTCACCGCGGAAATTTTCAGCCCAGCCGTTCCAGACCTCACAGTCGAGAAACAGCGCGGGCTTGTCCTTGCCACGGTTGTGCGCAATTCGAATCACTCGAACGCGCTGGCTTTCAGCGAGCTCTTTAAGTGTTCCTGGGTCAACGACGTTACCGTCGAGCGTGATTACGTTCATGACGTGTCTCCTTATGTTGAAGGTTCAAATCTCCACTCCGAATGAGCAGAGGCCAGAGCCGACATTCGGAGAACCGCACAGCGAAAAAAAAGGCCGTGAGTCCCGAAGGACCCACGACCAACAACAAAGTCACCGCACCAGGGAAAGAGGTCTACGCGGGCGCCTGTGTTTGATTGGCGGGTTGTGTCGCAACAGGTCGTCAACCACGAGCGCGACAGCAAGCTCAACGAGCTCGTCTGGCTTGCACGCCTCAACGACTGTTCTTGCGACCGGTAGCGCGTCCTCATATGACAGTTCCTGCTTTCGATTCCTTTCCATAAGCCTCCTCCTTCGTTTCGCTTCGAATTGCGACCTGGCGAATCCAGAGCCGCAACAGCAAGCGACGTTTGAAAGAGACCGGCGCGGCCAAAAAAAGAGGCCGGTTCCTCTGTGAAGAAGAATCCGGCCTGAAGCAAAAGACACCGCTCTCAAAAGAGAACGGCAACGACGACGCAAGTGCACAAGTTTGACACGATAAGCTGGCCCCAGGTGAAACCTGTGACCGAGTGCACGAGCCAAGGATTCGAGTCGTCAAGCTTGACGACACCTTGACCGGGCAAAGATAGAAGTGTTTTAGTGTTGTGCATGATTCCCTCCTTCGGTTAACAAAGTTTGTTGAAACCGGTCTTCGAAGGCGGGATATCCTTGCGCCGTTTTGTCCCCAATGTCAGGCCGGAGACAGGCACAAAGCACTCAGCAAATTGAGCGCAACGAAAAATCCTCCATTACCAGAGTTGAATGTCTGAGTTCATGTCACTCGCATACGAAGCGAGCGCGGATAATCTGTCTGTTCTGTACGAGCTCGTCACCGCATCAACGAACGTGACGGGCTGACGGTTACTGTCAAGGAGCACTGCGTCTGGAAGCACGTGACCGCGGGGTTTGACACCGAGGAAGCGCGGCCACTCACGGTCTGAAAACCAAGTGAGCTCCGGGCGCTCGAGTACGGTGCGGACGTAGACGTCTCCGAGTTGGGCCGCATGTGTGGCTTGGGCCAGGTCTATGCGGTGGCCTTTTCTGTGATAAGCCCACACTGGTTTGGGCTCCCCCTCGTTTCGTGAACGCAAGGCGCGCTCGAGTGCGGCCGGAGCGATTCCGTCAGTGCCAAGCGGCGTCTTAGAAGAATCGAAAACGGGAACGGTCGGCTTTGCACGACACACAGAGATTCTGGTTCGCACCAGGTGGCCCGCTTCCACGTCCTTTGCAAGGCGGTAGTCGGTGAACTCGAGCTCGAGCAGTTGGTCGTGCGATAGCCAATCGCCTTTCCGCCGTATGTGGTCAACGGGTTTCATTCCGCGGGCGCCTTTCTCAGACGGAAAAGTTTGACGGAATGAATCGCGATGAAGAGCGCGGCACCTGCGGCACCGGCAACAAGTTGCTGGTCAAGAAACGCTGCGCATGAGCACGTGGCGCCACCGAGGTACCACTTGCGCATGGTGCGTTCTGAGAAGAGCGACCCAACGAGGTAGGTCCCAGTTGACGCGGCGAGTGCGAGCTCAGCGAACATGGCCTTCGAACTCCGCTTCTCAAACGGCCGGATATAGAAGGGTGGCGCCACACTGACGACCACCACCGAGTCGACCGGTTAACCAGTCTGGCTCAATGAACGTGGCCGCAGGAGAAACGGAAATCCTGACAAAAAAATGGAGACTCTTGTTGGGGGGGAGTGAGGAGCGGTGGGTAGGCAGCGCGTTAGAAGGTTACGCGCGGAAGGTGGAAAGCTGTGCCGTGGTGTTGAGACTACTTTGCGTGCTCGGACGAGAACAACTGGCCTCGGCGGTAGACCCAAGGGATTGAAGTATCGAAGACAGATTCTACAGTAGGGGTCCTAAGGCGGTCGAGGGTACTGAAGTAAGGCTTGGCACTACTGACATACTTCACTCGGGCGACTGCCACCTTGGTATCTGGTTCTCTACTCAGCCAGTATTGGTTTCGTCCCAGTTGGAATTCAGGGAGTTCTTTTTCAGCTCGCAAGATGACTGGCTCTATTTCCTGAAAACGAAATTTCAGGTTGTTCTTTCGAACGTTTGCGCAGTACCTGGAGTTGTTCGTCTTGATAGCGGATAACTCCCACACAAGAAGGTCCCTTGCGCACTTTATCGTTTGCGAGTGCGTTAGCCCGTGCGGTGCACCAAGAGCAATCAACTGTTTTTCTATCTCTTCACGCCGGTCGGAAAGTGGAGAAAAGTGTTCGAGCGAGAATCCCATTACGTCGTTAACATTGGGGTTCGGTTTTTGGTCAAGAAACTTAGCAAACATATCGTCAACGGAACGTATCTTGGCTCCTATGGTGGCTCCTTCTTTGTAAAGAAAAAGAGCTCGACGTCTTGTGGACACGCGGGACACGATTCGCTTGTGGAGCGGGATTCGCGGAGGGGCTTGCAGTGCTGAGCGAGCCTCCGCCTGGTCAAGACCAATAAACACGAACACGGAAACAGGAAGTGGAATGAGCAACAGCTTGTCGAGTATGTCGCTTTTTGATAGACGTTGCTTGAGACGCCGGATTTTCTGGTCGACTGCGTTTGGCTTGATATCGAGCCGCGCAGCTACCTCTCGTCTATCCTGACCACCTTGTGTCAACTGCTGCAGCATTTCACGGTCCTCTCTTGGAACTCCAAGACGCTGTAGAAGTTCGAAGAGCTGTTCATACCGAATTCGTTCAGCGTGTTCGGTTAGCTGTGTGGGTGGAGAGAGAGGAGGTGGAACTCTGTCAAAGGCCTCCGCGTCGTTAAGAACTTCTTGTTTCTTCGAAAGAATGCGTCTCGCCTCACTGTCAACTAAGTTGAAGACAATTCTTGCAAGGAGAGCCTCCTCGTCGTTGATTGGCTCTGACTGCGACCGCACCCAGAGGGCCCTTACGGCGAAAAACGAAAGCGAGTTCTTTTCTGGCTCGAGCTGGTTTCTTAGGGGTGAGCGACGCGGTGCTCTCCGCCGCACAGCTCTGTCAACGAACACGAGCGCTGTGTCGCTCCACTTCTCGAAAAACGGTTCTGGACAGGGCGCGGTTTGAGTCATGGCGGCTAACAGTATATGCCGCAACGAAAGCGCGAAACCTGACAGGAATTCGAGAAACCCGTAAGCCGTTTTTGGCAGGGGCTTTAGCTCTGTTCTGCTTTGGAAAGAATCCCTTTCGCGTATTCTCGAACGCTTGGGTGGCGGTGTCGTGTGAGCTCTGCGATTTGAGCCCGTACCTTGTCGTCGTAGGACTCGTAGCGAAATCCTAAAAGACTGAAACGGACAGCTGCAACCACCTCTGAGCTGGTATCAGCGAGCGCCTCTATTAGCATTGGAAGAAAGCGTGGGTTTTCTGCACCGAATCCAGCAGCGGCGGCACGACGCACTTCCGGGTCGCTGTCTTTTAAAGCTTTCTCAAGAGGTTCAAGAGAAGCGTCAATCATGTAGGTCCCAAGCTCCGAGGCCGCGTTTCCACGAACCGCGGGGTCTGAGTCTTTAAGCTCCTGCGTTAACCGTTCGAACTCTCCTGGTTCAGGCTCCATGGGGCGTTCGTAAATTGCAGAGAGCGCAAATTCTGCCCCTCGCTTAACGGCTGGGTGTTCATGTTGAGCAAGGTCTTCGATTTGACGTGTGAGTTCGTCGTCTACCAGCTCGTAATGGATTGGCGCAAGGGATACGCCTTGAGAGACGCGGTCGTCGGCTAAGGCCTCAATTAAGACTGCAACAAATCTGGGGTGAGGCTCGTTCTTTAGCCCCTCTAATGCTGCCGCACCAACTTCTGGGTCAGAGTGTTGCAAGGCAGCCCGAAGCGGTTCAACACAATGCTCGTTTGCAATCTTTCCAATAGCGCGAGCAGCGCACCGACGTATGAAAGGGTCAGAATCGTCAAGCTTGTCGGCAATGAGATTCACTTCAAGAGCTGAATGCCCTTCCGGGAAATTTCCGAGCTCAATTAGCGTTCGCGAAATCTTAGCGGTGTCCTTGTCCTCAAGCTGAGGGAGAAGCGCTACCATTGACTCGTGACGATTTCGAGGAAGCAAAATGCTTAGTGCCAAGTCTTCTGGAATGAAGTCCTGTTCCAGGCAAGGGTCTGGTTTGACCCCTATGTTATTTTCGATTCGCCGACTCATTGGCCGACGATATCACAGTCAGTTTTTCTAACCAACGACGAACCGAATTATCGTTCGAGAGCGCACTGTTACCAGGGCGATTTCCTCTCGCTACCCCACAAAAAGCGGAAACTTTCGGCGGGCCCGCTCGAACACCGCTCATGATTGCACGTCTTGTTGTTGCAACAATCCGATTCGGGGTGGCTGCCGTGTTTCTGCTCGAAGTAGCAGCCACGGTATACCGCAGTGCGCTCGGTTAAGCGTTGCCTACCTGCGGCGGCGCTTCAGTCACTTCGACAGGCTCAAAGACGTGCTCTTCAGAAAACCCGTTTCGTTCAAACCACTCGTCAAGCGCTTCTGTTGCAATGTCCTGCTCTGTATTCGGTTCGACAGCGAGCACGTTCTTTTGCGCGTGCATGGCATGGTGAACTCGCTTAATGACATTAAGGCGTATGCTGTGGTTCGCGCCTTTTCTCTCGGTCCCCTCTGGCCAAGGGAGCTTTAGTGCTGGTGCGGGCTCCGATATGCGAAGTTCTTTCGGAGAAACAGCTTGTTCTTCACCGAACACTTCTACTTCGGTGTATCCGCGCTCGTTTAACCAGTCACAAACGGCCTCGTCCATAATCTTCCACTGGTTGCCGGGCTCAACCTTTTTGATTTTCGCGTTCACATACGCTGCATGACCAAGCCGCCTGTGGTGAGACGGCGGAACGCGAACTTGGAATTGCTCGCGAACACTGTCGGCAGGTCGAACAGGGTAAAGCGGAACGGTCTCTTTTGGTTCTGGGTCGCCGTTCTCTTTCTTTGTGCCGTTCTTCGGTGAGTTTTTTTGTTGAGAGTCCTTTCGTCCCGCACCTTCTTGCTCGTCTGGGTCTTGCTTCTTCCTTTCTTCAGAGCCTGATTGTTTGCCCTCTTCTTTCCCGGTGTCTTTGTGTTCGCCAGCGTCCCCGTCGTTATCTTTTCGCTCGTCTTTCGAATCGGCCTTGTTCTTTTGCTTTGCTTTCTTCTTCGATATGGGAACAACTTTCCCAGTCTTTGCGAAAACCTTTTGCTCGGGCGTCAAGCCCCCTGACTCGGCCTCGGAAGCACTGGGTTTCGTTTCCGTTTCGACTTCTTCCTTCTCGGTAAACCGCTCGTTAAGCGGCTTTCTCTTTGGCATAGGCAAGTATCTCCTCCATTACTGCGTTGATATCGTTTTTTGCTGCGCGCTTCTTCTCTCGTGTAACCACTGTGTCCTGCCCGGGAGCGTCTTCAATCGCTGTAAGCTCTCTCACAGTATGCTTTGCTCGAGGTATTCCTTTGTTGTCAATCAACTCAACCAGTTCTTTGCTTAGTGTCTGGCGTTTCTTTGTTTGGTTGCCAACAAAAAAGACGTGCGGCAATGTTCCGTCACGAAGTGCGCGAGCAGTTTTAACAAGTGCAAGAGTTTCTTCCAGTGAGTCCATGTCGAGATACGAAGGACCACACGGCATGACTGCAACGTGGCACACACAAAGAAGTGTTCGCGCTGCTTCGTCGTTTGAACCTGGGGCGTCGAGAATCACGTAGTCAAATTTGCTATCGAGCTCGCGAGCAAGCGCAACAATCTCGTCAACGCTGTGAGAACCGTACACGGGAATGTCGACTTCCATGCGCTTTAGCCACTTGCTTGAGTCAAGGCTTGCGTCAGCGTCAATGTGAGCTACCGGTTCACCGCGGTCATGAAGGTAGACTGTGGCGTGTGTAGCGAGTGTGCTCTTCCCGACACCACCCTTTCTCATTACAAAGCCAATTATCATGGTCCTAACCCTTGCTTGAAAGCTTGGCAGAGAGCGTGCAATCTCGCAAGGTAGCTTTTTAGCTTGCGTGATAGCGTGCAAGCTTACTTGATAGCTACTACGCTTGCTTTCATGCGTGCAGAACTGCCGCGATGAGCCGTAGCGAAATTCGCGTGAGTGCGTACAAGCTCGCTTTCAAGTGTGAAAGAAAGCGTTCACGCTCACTTGCAAGGTTGCAAGCTTGCTATCAAGCTATCAGAACTTTTTGACCGCGCGAGGCGTTTCTAAGGTGCTGCCGCGGGCTTCGTTTCAAAACAGAGCGCGCGTGGCGCGCGTAGCGAAGAGAAAAGTGAAAGTCAGTCGGCCACTGCGAAGTGGTAACGAACGAATCGGTGTCGCGAAAATCTCGAGCTCCGCTAACGCCGTTTTGGATTTGAGTGAAAGGGTGGGGAACGTCGCTTTTGCAGATTTTGCTCGAGGAAGGTAACGGCCACTTGGCCTGACTGCTTCTCGCGATACGTCTTTCCACTTGGAAAGCTTCCCTTCGGGAAACCGGGTGCGGGGACGTAATGACTGGTCTCTTGGCAATGACAGCTTTGGGAATGCATTGAGTACCGTCCTTGAGCGGAAGGTCTTCAGCAACTACACGCCCGTTCTGATTGGCTAAGAACCCACAGATTGGATTACAGAAAACAAACATAAAGGAGAAACAACAGACGGCCCTGTCTATCTGTCTTTTAGTCTATATATAGTCTCTGTCTTAGGGGCCAGATTTGTGAGTTATATCGCGAAGCTGCAACGATTTGCTTCCGTTCAAACACGGTCAATCTTCCGCTCAGACACGGTAGTGCCTCCGTTCAAACACGGTAAATCTTCCGCTCAGACACGGTACTTTTTCCGTTCAGACACGGTACTTGACGGAAGCTTCCGTTCGCCGACGGTATTCTTCCGTTCAGGCACGGTAATTGGGGATTGTGAGGTGAACTTTCGCATGCAATGGTTTAAGTCAATTGAAGCAGGCTCTCAACATGGAAGACGACCAGGGCAAGATATTGGAGTTTCCTCTTCTGACTGATTTGAAGAAGGGGAAAGACGAGCTCAACTTTGTTGAGTTTCCGCTGTCAATCTTGCAACACTACGCACCAAAGGATTGCTTTGAGCTCGTTCGGGAAGACACGTTTTTCGACGAGAACACAGGGTTACACATTCCGCGTAAGCTCACAGTCACGGCTCCGCCCAAATATGGCCTCCCCACACCAACGAGCAATGACGTGCTCGTCGGATTTCTTCAGTTGAGTCGTGCGTGCAACTTTGAGAACCGGAGAGTTCTCTTCACCCAATATCGGCTGCTTAAGTTTTTGCGGTGGGGTCACAGTAAGGACGACTACCGTCGTCTACGCTTTGAAATAGACAAATGGGCCGCTCTCAGCCTCAAGTTTGAGAATGCCTGGTTCGACAACGATTCAAAAGAGTGGCGCAATGAAACATTTTCCGTCTTTGATAGGGTAAGCGCCCCGGGAAAAGGCGCAGCGAAGAGCCAGAGCCAACAAGAAAACGGATACTCCTTTGTTGATTGGAATGAGGTGGTGTTTAAGAGCTTTGGTGCCGGACACCTCCGCGGCCTCGACTACGAACTGTATCTGTCGCTGAAAACCCCGACAGCAAAGGTTGCGCAACGTTACCTTGGCAAGCATTTTTGGAAGAAACGCTCTCACCGAATTCCGCTCAAGGTGTTTGCTCACGAGAAAATTGGTATCGACAAAAAGTACACAGCACCAAGTAAGCTCATAGAACGACTCACGCCAGGCCTAACAGAACTTGAGCGACACGATTTCCTTACAAAACAGCTGAAAGAGGAACGGTATCCAACACCGCTTGGTGGCGAGCCAGAGATTGTCTTGGTGTCAGGTAAAAGTCCGAAGGGAGGGGGTAAAAAGCGAGGCGACGCTTACAAAGTGCAGCCACCCGAGAATAAGGTGCACCGAGAAACGAGGAGTGCCGCTAATTCCGAAGCAGTTGCACACCGAGTGTTGAGTGGTGAACTGATTTTGAGCAAGCCAGAGGACCTACTTTCGCAGCTGCTGGCGTTTGGGTTCGAAGAAAAAGACGCCAAGTGGTTTCTCAAGAACAAGCCAGAGGCATTGATTCGTGAGCGCATTGCGTACACAAAGTGGAAGGACGAGAGAGGGAAGGCCGGGCCGAAGCCAAAGAAGTTCCTGGCGCACACACTGCACCACCCAAATAGGTACAACCTCGAAGCGGAGTTCGTGGAGTGGTACGCAGCGCAAGACACGCGTGTCGGTACACAAACGAGTCCAACTCAGTCCGAGGTGGTAGATTCCGGGCAAGAAGACACTCCGGTCGAGCAGAACCACCAAGAGGAAGACGCATTGGTCACCGCTTATCTTGCGGAGCTCGCTGACGAACACCGCCGCCAGGTCGTAGAGACTGCATGGAAGAACGCGTCAAGCCGGGAGCTTTCCTTTCGAGAGAAGACGAATCCAGCAGCGATATCGATACAGCGAAGCGTCCTTAGGCGGCATGTGCTTCCACTGCTGTCAGCGGAAGAGAAGGCGACAGCGGCCTAACCAGCGAGTAGCACACGCAAAGCGAGATAGCTGTTGACGACTCAACTTCAACGGTGTTAAAGCTGTCTTGAATTGAACCCTACCTTTACTTCAACTCCTCTGAAGTGGTGCGGTTTGTGTTCTCTTCACTTCTTTTAACTTCAAACCCGAAAGTACTTTCTCTTCAAACTTTCGGGCATGAAAGAGCTTGGGCAACTGTGCCAGAAGATGTCCTTATCTGACTGCTTTCAGTTCTGGCAGACTGAGACGAGTTGGACTCTTTCTTATTGCTGTAAGGAATCGTCTTCGGACTTTTCCTTGCGGCCTTTTTTGCCGAGAACACCCCAGCGCAAGCGCCCGAATTACCGTGTCGACAAATCCATGCAAAACCCGAGCTAAGTGCGCAACAACAGAGCGTGAAGCCTGTGTCTACGGCTCGCTACGCGCGCGTGTTCCAGGTAGAGCGGCGAGACACGTGTAACTTCCTGTTCCAAGAGAGGGATTCACCGTCGACTAAGCGCTTGCTGTCAGCAAGAAGCGTCCACAAGCCCCGCATTGCAAATGCACAGGTGTGGGAATTTCAGGAAACAGGAATAACCCCCCAACGGGGTTCCTTTGTAGACACGTGGGTGGATAGGTGGCTGACCACCTGGGTGGTTAGGTGGCTGGGTGGTTGACCACCCGACCACACGAGTCGACAAGTGGAATGAGGGTTCGGCAGAGACGTGCGTGAATTTGAGTCTACGGGTCTATCGTGATACTCTTTTGCGTGTAGTAACGTTCTGCTTTTTGCAGGGCGAAGTTGTAAAGGGTGGTTGTTATGACCCGAAGAAGTACCAAGTCAAAAGGAAACGGGAACGGCTTTACGCCACACTTCCTAAAGACCAAAGCAAGCTACAACCTGGCACCAGACACGACGTATGAGCTTGAGCTCTACTCACTGGCAACCGGAAGAGACAAGAAGGAAATCCTTGAAGCTGCCTTTGCGGTCTACAGCAAGCAGTACCCCATATCGAAGAAGCTTCGAGAAGCAACAGAGCTTGTCTGGAACTCAAGGAACCAGACATGAGCAAGAAGAAGAATTCCTTTGTAGAGAAGCTTACGTTTCGTCTCTTTCCTCCGTATGACGAAATCATTTCGGAAGCGGCAAAGCACGTTCGGCTCTCACCGAACGAGTTTGGAAGAGTTGCCACCATGGCAGCCGCAGATAGCGGACTGCTTGGGGTTCATGACCGGCTCGGTCGAATCGAAGCCGAGCTAAAACGCTTCAGCAGAATGGAAGACGAACTGAAAGCTCTAAGGAAAGATTTTAACGACGCGACGGAAGAGTAGGGAAGTCGTGCCAAGGGCGAGAGGGAGTTGTAGGCAGTGCTCTCGATTAAAGCGATTGGTTCAAGCGAAGACGCGCTTTCGTACTACGCAAATCTTGGACAAGAAGATTACTACGTAGGTGGCGGTGAGCCGCCAGGCAACTGGTGGGGAGAAGGCGCGAAGGCACTCGGGCTCTCTGGCCAAGTTGACGGGCAAGTGTTCCGTAACCTTTTGGAAGGTACCTCACCTGACGGAACACATGACCTGGTCATGAAGTCAAAGAAGAAGCGGCGCGCTGGATTCGATTTGACGTTCTCTGTTCCAAAATCGGTTTCAGCTGCATGGTCAGCTGGAAACCTCGAGCAACGAAAAGAAATCGAGGCAGCAAACCACCGCGCGCTCATGCGCGTTCTTACTGAACTTCAAGAGCATTGCGGCTTCACTCGCCTTGGCTACAACGGAACGGAAAGCGAACGCGGAAAGCTGATGGCTGCAATCTTTCGCCATGACACGTCGCGTGGCATTCCTGGTGAGCTCCCCGACCCAAATCTTCACCACCACGTGGTGCTCTGTAACGTGGTAGCGCGAGAAGACGGTGGCACGAACGCTCTTGACGCTCGTCACCTCTTTCGGCGCAACATGAAAATGGCGCTTGGCGCACTCTACAGGGCAGAGCTCTCACGCGAGCTCGAGCAAATCGGTCTTCGCTCACACCGTCCAGAGAAAGAAGGGAAGCCAAACGAGAGAGTCTCTTGGTTTGAGCTGGATTGCGTCTCACCTGAGCTCATTTCAGAGTTCTCCAAACGACGAAGAGAAATCGAAAAGTGGCTCATAAAGCACAAGCTCTCTGGAACAAGGGCAGCAGAGAAGGCAGCACTTGCTACACGCACCGAGAAAGAACAAATCCTCCGTGAGACTCTGATTGAGCATTGGCAAGAGGTCGCCCGTGAGTTCGGGCTCTCACACGAAATTCTCGAAGCAGAAAAGGAAAAGCGCTACAAGCCGCGAAACATTGCAATCGAAGCTTACGAAGCGATACGTCGCGCAGTGAAGAGAATCACTGACTCAAACGCTCACTTCTCAGAACTTGAGCTCGTCAGATACGCAGCAGAAGAAGCGCAAGGAAAGGGCGTCGGAATATCCGCTATCAAAGAGCGCGTCGCGCATGCTCTCACCCAAGACGGAACAATCGTGAAACTCGATTACCAGGTGAGGGGTGAGACGCACTACACGACACAAGAAATGCTTTTTCTCGAACGAAGAGTCTTAAAAATTGCTCGTGACTCCCGCGGGAACGACCTCCATTCGCTTGCCCGAAGCGACGTTGCAAAGGCTATAAGCGGTTACGAAGAGCGTAAAACCGCTTCGCTTCGCAAGTCGCTTCTGGGAAGCGAAGAAGAGTTCAAGTTGTTCGACGAGCAAGTGGAAGCGGTCTACCATGTGACCGCTGGCAATGACTCCGTTACGTGTGTGAACGGCCTCGCGGGTACTGGGAAGTCCACACTACTTGAAGCGGCACGCGAAGCGTGGGAAGCGGCAGGGTATCGCGTCCTTGGAACAGCGCTCGCTGGAAAAGCTGCCTGCGAATTGCAGAAAGGCTCTGGCATTGAATCACAGCACATACAATCGCTTCTTCGAGAACTTAGGCAAGAACGCATTCGCCTTGGAAACGACACCATTGTTGTTCTTGACGAAGCGGGAATGGTTGGAACGCGTGACCTTTGCAGACTCGCTGGGACAGTCGAGCGCGCGGGCGCGAAACTCGTCATGGTCGGTGACACCCGGCAACTGCAAGCAATCAGTGCTGGTGCAATCTTCCAAGGAGTAATCAACGAAGTAGGCGCAGCAGAGCTTACCCACATTACGCGGCAGCGTGACGAAGTTGACGTAGAAGCAGTGAAAGAGCTTGCAGTGGGTGAAGCAGAGAGTGCGCTTGCAAAGTTTGCTTCTCGCGGGCTCCTCCAAGTTCAAGACGACCGTGACGAAGCCATTGAAGCGCTGGTAAATGACTGGGAAGCGGCAGCAGAGAAAGATTTGGAAGAAACGCTGATTTTCGTAGGCACCAATTTCGAAGGGCGCGAAGTGAACCAGCTCTGTCAGCAGCGTCGGTTAGAGGCTGGGCACCTTAGCGACGAAGTGCTCGAAGTGGAAGACAGTGAATTCCGCGTGGGTGACCGCGTGCTTTTTACCAAAGGCGAGAAGCTACTGGGCCTTGAAAACGGAATGGTTGGAACCGTTGTCGGCCTAAACAAGAAACAGCAATCGCTCATGATACGGCTTGACGACGGAAAGACTCTGCGCATTCATACTGACGCTTACGCTCATTTAAAGCTCGGCTACGCCGTTACCACCCACAAAGGACAAGGCGCGACAGTTAATAACGCCTTTGTCCTTTCAGGCGGCGGCATGACTGACCGCGAGATTTCGTACGTACAGGCGTCTCGAGCTCGCGACGAGACCCGTATTTACACTGACCGCTTATCGCTCGACGAAGACGGCGACGCGGAGGTTTTGGAAGTTTTGGCAAAGCAAATGTCGCGCAGCCGCGCGAAAGACCTTGCTGTTGATTACGAACGCGAGAGGATTCCGGCATGAACGTAACGACACGTGCCGCAATCGCTCTTGGAATCGTAGGCGTTGTCTTTGGCGGTGAGCTTTTGCTTCGGCGCGCAAGAAAGGCTCGTTACCGTCGCGGCCGGAAACTTCGTAGGACCGCAGCGCGTGGCGACGCTCGCGGCACATTGCAGTTTGGAAATGTGACTCTTCCTGAGTCAGCTGCAACGCAGCATTTCCTCATTGTCGGGACCACGGGGTCCGGGAAATCTCTTTTGCAGCGAAGGCTCATGGCGCAGCCACTGGCTGGAATCGAGGCAGGCTCTGACACTCGTTCAGTTATCTTTGACGCAAAATCTGACACCACTGCCTTCCTTCGGCAAATCGGTGTTACGTGTCCTGTGTATTCGCTTCACCCGTTTGAAGCGCGTGACGAGTTCCCGTGCGCAGTCGCTTGGGACATTGCGGCAGATATCACAAGCTTTGCCAGAGCTCAGAACTTAGTGACTGCTCTTATCCCAGAAGAGAAGGGCGGTAACAACCGCTACTTCACTGACGCAGCGCGCCAAGTGATTACTGAAGTTGTGGCGAGCTTTATTCGCCACTCGCCTACCGAGTGGTCCTTTTCAGACTTCGTGTTTGCGTGTCTCTCAAAAGAGAGAATCCAAGCTGTGCTTCGAAGAGACGCCGACGGCCGCGACGTACTTGACGCATTTTTTGGTGACGAGCGCACAGCGTATCAAGTCTTCACAACGATTGTGTCTCGCATGACGTACTACAAGCCTGTTGCTGCTGTGTGGCAGCGCTTGCCGAAAGAACGGCGGCTTTCGATTCGCTCTTGGCTTACGTCTGACTCGATTCTGCTGCTCGGTTCAAACGCAACCGTTCGAGCCCCGCTTGACGCAATCAATCAGGTAGTGTTTCGCGTCATGACTGAAGAGATTGACGTACAACCGAACTCTGACAGCAGGCGCACGTGGGTCTGGATTGACGAAGCGCGTCTTTCTGGCCCGCTTCTAAAAGGTGACATGCTTCCGTATCTGGCAGTCAAAGGGCGGTCCAAGGGAGCGTCGCTTGTTATCGCGTTTCAAGATATTGAAGGGTTTAGGGAAGCGGCAGGCCCCCGAATTGCGCACGAGATTGTGGCGCAATGTTCAAACAAGGCGCTACTTCGATTGGAGTCAGAAGAGTCAGCCACCTGGGCGTCAAAAATCTTAGGGCAATTTGAAACGATTGAAACGTTTTGGAGTGTGTCTGGTGAGCTCGGCCGTCGCTCTCGCGGAGTAAGCGAGCAGCGCGTCATGCGTGACGCAGTGCTCCCGTCAGAGTTCTACGACATACCACCAACGTCGAAAAAGAACGGGCTCTCTGGCTTCTTTCTCTCACCTCACTTTGGTGCAGCTCGCGATACCGTAAGTGGCAGCGACCTTCAAGCTATCGTTGTGCCTCAAGACGACGAGAGCGATTTTGGGTTTGTTCCACGCGCTGAGGAAGACCAGTGGCTTTTGCCATGGGTTCCAGCCGACGAGAGAAGACTTGGCGTGAATCTTGAGCTCCACCTGGAGCACGACGAAGAAGAACCAGAACGCGAGCCAAAGAAGAAGCTCAAACTAAAGAAAGGCTTGTCACGTGTTGCGTAGTTCGTGACTTTGAATCTCATTTGTGATATTCGACTCGAGTGACAGGTGTTCGATTTTTTCACAATGAATTCGACTGGCGTGAAATTGTTGTCTTTGACGGTGAGTCGTATTGGGCAGACGGGCAATCGTACCCTGAGCTCCTCAAGTGCTTTGACGCTGACGGACTTGACTACGGTGTGCCAAACCCATTCGCGGAACTTCCTCGAGCCGAACTGGTACCGCTACTGTCTGCCTATCGCAACCTCTCTCCTTACGTAGAAGACGTATTGCCTGTTGTAGAAGCTACGTCGCGGTGGGCTCACTCAGTCCACACGTTTTGCTCGAAGCGCAATGTTCGAGGGATTCGCATTGAAGGCGAAGGCCCAGTTCATGAGACCCTTGGCCGAGCGCTTTACCATGCCGTGGACGAGCTTGGCGCAGGACCGTACCTGTTCTTTGAGGTCGAGTACTTCGTAGAAAAGCTTCGGCACCTTGAGGCAGCCGTTTCTCGTTTAGGCCGAGAGCATAGCACCGTCCAGCCGCAGTCCGAGCATAGCCGCATTCGCTACTTCCAGAGCCGCATAGACCCTTTCGAGATTGTGCTCGAGCACGAAGGGCGCTTCTTTGTCCGAGGTTTGGCCGTGGACGCTATCCATGACGCCTCTTACACCGAGATAGGAAAGACAGTGGCGAAAAAGATTCTCTCGATTGGCGCGGAACTTCGGGAAGCATTCCAGTCGAGTAGAGGATACCTGAACGCATTACTTGGACTGAGAAACCATGCAGCAACGCTTGGCTCGGCCTCTTTCTCTGTTCCAGAGCTTGACGAAGGCCTCACACCATTCGTGGGCGTTCTTGAGGAGTACAGTACTGAACTTGACGAATTCGTGTCGAAGGTTTACGAGCTACGACGGTGCGCAGCCTGGCTTGAACGCCCATTGAAGCGTATCGCATAGTTCTTGAAAGCCGCTGCTGCGCGTAAGAATCCTACCTGTGCTACTCTTTTCGCATGGTGCGCGCGAGGAGAGAGGCAAAGGTTCTCCTCATGTCCGACAACAAACCAAAGCCCCAGGACATTGACCTTGACGCTTTCGTAAAGGGTGGCGGCGGTAGCTGCCCTTACTGTGAGGGCGGGGACCTGGAAGGCGAAAGCTTTGACATGCCTGAAAGCGGAAGAGTCACTCAACGGGTTTTCTGTAACGACTGTCACGGGTCCTGGGTCGAGACTTTCGCGCTAAGTGGTGTCGAACTTCTTGGCCAGGAACAAGCGACGTAACCTCTCATGCGAGAGTGTAAGGGTTCTCACAACACCTACCTCTCGCGCACCTGCGTTTGAGTACAAAAACAGCCCGTGCTACTCTGGGGGGTGGCTGTTTTATCGAAAAAACGCATAGTAGTCTTCGACTTAGAAACTACCGGGCTCTCGCCTGACGACGACCAAATAATCCAAATCGGTGCCGTTGCACTCGACGAGCGTTTACGCTCCGTTGAATCCTTCGAAGTGAAAGTCAGGTTCGATAAGGAAGCTGCGTCACCCGTTGCGCTCGAAGTCAATTCCTACGACGAATCGGCCTGGGAAGCGGAAGCAGTCTCAGAGCGTGAAGCTCAAAAGCAGTTCACCGCGTTCCTTAAGCGTCACGCCTCAATCAGAAAAGAATCAAAGGCTGGTAAGCCCTACTACGTGGCGCAACTTGCTGCGTACAACTCTGCCTTTGACGCTCCTTTCCTCCGTGCCTGGTACGACCGCATGGACTCGTTCTTGCCTTCAGACTTTCACGTCGTGTGCGTCATGCAGCGAGTCATGTGGTACTTCCTTGAGAAGAACAGACGGCCCCCCAAAGACTGGAAACTCGAGACCGTGCTTAACCACCTCGGGCGAAAAATGACAGGCGCTCATGACGCTCCTTCTGACGTTAGAGCAACAGCAAGCCTTTATCGGGCCCTTCGTTTTAGCGGAAGCGCAAGGCGCGGCAAGTGGAAGCCGAAGAAGGGAGAAAAGAAACGGTCTACCACTGCTTCCGCAGCGTAACGCCATGAAAGAACCAAACCGAATCGCAATCGTCTTTGACTTTGACGATACCCTTGGGCCTGATTCAACCACTGCGTACCTTAACCAAATGATTGACGCTACGCGTAACGGTGCTCACCCCATAACGAAAGATTCACTTGCTTCGTTTGGGCCGGAGGTGACGTTCTATGAGGGTGCGCCTGAAATCTTCTCGCGGCTGCGAGAGCACGCCGCGGGCGTTAATTGTGAGCTTGAGTTCTACGTGGTAAGCAGCGGTATCGGTGAGGTACTGCGTCACACGGCGATTGCAGAAGAATTCACCGATATCTTCGCAAGCGATTTCGCGTACGCAGAAGACGGTGAGATTCGAGTCATTAAGAACGTCGTAAGCTTCACCGATAAGACCCGTTTTCTGTTTCAGATTTCCAAAGGCTTGATTGGGCCTGGTGCTCGAAGCAAACCTTTCGGTGTGAACCAAAAGTTTGCACCAGGGCAGCTCCGTATTCCGTTCTCTCAGCTTGTGTTTGTCGGTGACGGCTACACAGACATTCCGTGCTTTACTTTGGTGAAGAAAGAGGGCGGTGTGCCTGTCGCTGTGTATGACCGCGAGAAGCGCCGAAAGCGGAAACACGCCTGGGAGTATTCGCAAGACGGCCGCGTTTCGCACGTCGTTGCTGCTGATTACCGCGCTGAGTCTGGCCTTTCAGACCTGCTGCATTTAAGCGTTGAGAATATTGCACGCGAGCTTGAGCTTCGCGGTAAGACCTACGCTGGGTAGCGCTCCGTGGTTCGTGACTTTAGATTGCGCCTTGTGGTATCGTCGGGGCCATGTCAGACCTAACCGGATATCCCAAGAACAAGGGCGACAAGCGAACCCGATTGGGACAGCTTGAGGCCTTTGGTTCAAGACAGGGTGTGCAGAGAACGCTCGCCGAGGAAAGAGAGCACTTCCTGAGTCTGAACGCTGAAGAGCGACAGAAGTTTCTTGCTGACCTGCCAAGAGGTCCACGCAGAGCGTTGCTGAAAGCTGTTCGTAAGTCGTAGGCCCCACAAGAACCGCTGTTGCTACTCCCTTGGCCTTTCAATGGTGACAATGCGCGTAGAGACACCTGTCTGACGAAAGGCGTCGTTACCAGTAAAAGAACCGTCAGGTAGCTTCTCTGAAGTGCCACCTTTTTCTTCAAGCCACGTACGAAACGCGCGCGACTTGTGGTCCTCCCTAAAGAACGGGCCCTCGCTCATGATTGCAACAACGCGGCCACCTGGTGCAAGCCGCTCGTAAGCGTGGCGCACGTGGTCAATGTCTGCGCCACATTCAAACGGCGGGTTCATGACAACGCGGTCGTAGTCACCGGAAGCTTCAAGAAAATCTCCTTGGCTTACCTCATGGCCTTTTGCTTCGAGGATATCAAGCAGCGAGCTTGAGAATTCAATTCCAGTAAGCTGCGCCTCTGGGTGCTCGCGAGACACCGCGTCCATAATGTCGCCCTTACCGCACGAAGGTTCCAAAACCCTGTGGCCTGGCTCTATCTCTGCAAGCGAAAGTATTTGGTGAATCACAGCTGGTGGAGTAGGGAAGAAGCCGGGGATATCTCGTCCAATGAGCTCGCGCTCTGCTGCCTTAATCGGGTTCTCTTCTTCTGGAGCAGCAAGGATTGGCAAGAGCTCGCGCGCGGCAGAGCGAAGCTCTGGTAGCGTGTGAATGTTCGCTGCGCGCATACGCTTAAAATTTTCTACGCCGCGCTCAATCCACTCTGTGTCAACGCGCTTGTCTTTCGCTTTCCCGATAAATTCTAAGAGCTCGTCAATGTCTCGCTCCTCTTCAAACGGAACGAGCGCGTACTCGTCAAGACCCTCTAAGCGTTTGGCCATTCGGTCAGCCCGCATTTTCATGCCAGACCGGTTTCGCGCCTGCGCTATGGTTCGCGAAAGACAGGAAGCGTGAATGACTGGGTAGGGGTACTCAAGAAACGGAATGTCAGCTGTCGTAGACCGAATCTCGTCACCTGGCTCTGTCCAGGTCTCCCATGGGTTGTGCTCTTTTCCTTCACGTTCCTTTCTTTCGCGGGCGTACACCGCGCGGCGAAGCGTTCCAACAAGTAGCGACACTTGCGCTCTGTTTCTCACTCCGTCAAGGAATACGGCTGTGCCTGCTTCAAGTGCTTGACCGATTTGGCGAGTGTTCTCTGCAAGTGCAATGTCAGCCCTTGCTCTCCCGCGGATACCGGCTGCCATGCCTGCGCGGCGCACTGTGTTCTCAAGTCGGTCGGCTCCAAGCTCTTCTCTTGCCTTCTCTTCGAGTGAGTCAGCGAGCGAAAGCAACCTGCCACCAGCTGAAAGCTCTTTACGCCGACGGCGCTCCTCGAGCACGCCAGAGCGGTCAACGTCACCACCGAGTAAGCTCATGAACGCCTCTGCGTTCTCTTTGCTTCTAAACTGAAAGCCTGGCACAGCACCACCACGCGCAAAGCGCGAGTACCAGCCAGAGAGCTGCTTTGCTTTGCCACGAATCTCACGGAACTTGTCGGTAGGAACGCGACTTGAGAGCTGCACCACAAAAAGGGCGTGCTTATCTCGAGTGTGCTCTGTTTCAGTGAGCGTCATTTGAACGCCGTCGTCTGCCTCGATTCGCTCCACAGTCGCCGACTGCTTGCTGTCTCGGCGCGCCGCGCGCGACTGTTCAGCGCGTAGCCTATCGAACGTTTCAAGCTGCTCTGGCGAAAGTCCGCGCTCACCGTCTGCGTGTCTGCGGACAAAGATTTCAAACTCTTCAACTGTCTCTGGATTCTCGAGCGCTTTTTCGTTACGCGCTGTGCGCTCTGCCTGTGCTTGCTCTCGCCTTTCTTCAATCGCTACCTGTTGCACTACGTACGCGGCAAGCTCTGCGTCAGTCACTTGAGCTACAATCCGCGTTAACGCGTCCTCGTAACTCTCTTCAGTCGGTGACCACTGAAAGGAGTCAGTGACAACGAAGCTTTGGGCAAGCCGGTGGTGAATGGCGCAAGCGTTTTTTTCCTTCGTGTTACTCCTCCAGTCCCATTCACCAAGGCGGCGCGCCATGCGCTTTAGCGCGTCTGCGTTGTGCTCTGACACGAGGGCAGAAACGAAGTGTTCGCGCTTTGCGAGAAGACGCGCAAGCTCTTGCTTGTGTTCTTCTGCTGTGACCTTTCCAGCTAAGAGTCTTTCGCGGTAGGCTTGGAAGTCTTCGACGGTGTAGGGTCCGCGCGGTATGCGGTTGGGTTTTTCGGCCGTCTCCTCTGGCTCGACCGCGGCTCCCGCTTCTGCGGTGGGTGGCGCTTCTTCTTCAGCGGTCTGAGGCGCGCTTTCTACGAGCTCAAATATGGTTGCTTGGCGGTACTGCTCTGCCATGGCCCAGAGTAGCACACAGACCGTTCTTACTCACCCTCACCACGGCTACCGCCGCTCTCTTCGTCGTCCCAAGAGACAATCTCTTCTTCTTCGATTCGACGCTTAAGCTCACAAAGAATCTCTGGGTTCTTCCGTAAGAGCGCAGTCAGTCTTCTCGCGAGCTCTTCTTTTGTCGGCTCGTTTTCGCTTTGCATGAGTGTGCTTGCCTCCTACCCATGTAGGGACAAGAACTCAGGCCTCTTTTGCCAGAAAAATGGGAAATCGGTGAGAAACGGCCGTCTGAATTTGGCTCTCTCGCACGATTCGTTGCGGCCACATAAGGTAAGAGCCCAACTTTTAAACGTGAGAGAGCGTCCGTTCGGTGCGGTTTGGTGCTTCCCGTTTGTCTGTGCTATGACACTCGCATGGGCCTTATCGTAGCAAACGTCACCGTCAAAAACGCCTTACAGCCAGAGCTCTCGCACTCGTTTCCAGCAACAGTCGATAGCGCCGCTCGCTTCCTTACGCTACCAGCTGCGTGGCGAGAGAAGTTCGGTGAGCTCTCGCTTAGCCGAGAGGTCACAGTCGAACTTGGTGACGGCTCAAAGAAGCCGGGAGAAGTCTGCGGGCCTGTCGCTACCAGATTGGAGACTTCCCTTGGGTAAGCGGCGAAGTGCTCTTTGTCGAAATGGAGCCAAACGGAAGAGACTTTGAAGCCTTGATTGGCCACTTCCCGCTGCAACGGATAAACGCTCGAGCTGACTTCTCAACCGAAACGCTTGTGCCGCTAAAGACTGTCGAGCTCAAATGAAAAGAGCCGCGGGAACAAGAGTCCACAGACACCGCGGGACTTCAAACCCGATTTTTTGGAGAGCTAATGGTTTACAGATACGGAAACGTTTTAAGAGATAGACAAGGTAGGGCGGGGAAGCGACACGCTTCCCCAAAAGTCCATGCGAAGGGACTTCCCTACTAAAGTGCCGGGACTACACCCCGGCGGTAGCGGGCTCCTGGGCGGTGGCGTCCGCGGTGTCGCGGTTGCCGTTACCCGAACCGAGGAACTGGAAGTTCTCGCCCGTGACCTTGAGCTTCTGGCGGTTCTCACCGTCTTTCTCCCAGGTCTCAAGCGAGAGACGGCCCTCGACGTGAAGCGAAGTGCCCTTGTCCGTGTACTGACAGATAGTCTCTGCCTGCTTGCCCCAGAACGTGACGTCAACGAAGGTCACCTCGTCCTTGAGCTCGCCGCCCTCGCCACCGGCGCGGTACTTGCGGTTGATGGCGAGAGAGAGGTCGGTCACGGCCGTACCTTGCGGCGTGTAGCGACACTCAGGCGTAGCGGTGAGACGACCCATGAGAATGACTTTGTTGAAGTTCGACATTGCGAAGTCTCCTGTGAAAAAAGGACGTGGTTTGCCCCCACAAAAACCCCATGCGAAATCCGTGTATCGACCTACCTTGTCTACGGCAAGTGTCTCACGGTTCGCGTTCTTAAGATAATCGGGGCAGACCGGCCCACGGGGCCCACATACAGGAAGAGTTGTCACACACCCAGCGCCCGCCTGGGCGCAAAAGAGTCGAATATTCGCCAGTTGGTTTTCGACGTTGAGAGCGGATACAGGAGCTCTGCAGCCCTGACTTCCTGCGCACGTTTCGACACGCCGAGTGGTGGAGGTGAGGATTCGTTGTGACGGGCACACGAGTCAAAGCTCTCCAGGCGTCTCTAGACGATTGATTCTGTCAGCGGCCGCAGCGACTCGACATGCGAGGAAGCCTGTCTCTGGTTTCGCGTGATAGCGCTGCGGTAGAATATGCAGGCTTCAGTCACTCTGGTTTTGATGTTCCACTCATGGCCCAATGAACGACAGCAGAGACCGTCCACCCTCAAGACCTCAAAGCGCAGAAGAGCTCTACTCCAATTACCTAAGACGGAAGCGCGCGGGAGAAGCCGTCGATTTCGAGTCATACTGCACCGCTCACTCTAGCGTAGAAGAGGGCTTGAGATTCCTTCACTCCTTTGCCGGTAGCCTCGAAGCGGGTGTCACAACAGCGACCACACCGTCAGGTTGCGAGAGCGAACTTCAGAATTCGGTTGCCCGCGCACTGCATGGCGAGTCTCCGTCTGTCTCAACCGAGGAGCTTGCGAATCTCATCGAGCGCAAGCCCACGTATTCGTCGCAGTCGCTAAAGCGATACCTTGTTGAAGGTGTGGTTGCACGCGGCGGGATGAGCGTTGTTCTTTCAGCGCGAGATGCTGACCTTGGGCGAAGGGTCGCCATTAAGGTACTGCTCCCCCGTATGGATTCAGGCGAGGCGCACCTTGAAGCAGCTCTTCGCTTCCTTCGCGAAGCGAGAATCGGAGCGAAGCTTGACCACCCCGGTATCGTCCAGGTGCTTGACGTTGGGTCCGACCCTGAGGGGCACCGTTTTTTTACCATGCCGCTTGTTAGTGGGATGACTCTCGACGCGGTCTTCGAGAAGTACCGCAGAGGTGGCGCCGAGTGGAGTCTTGCTCGTGTGATTGGCCTTCTTGTTCAGGTTTGCCATGCGCTCGAGCACGCGCATTCACGAGGTGTTGTCCACCGCGACGTAAAGCCAACCAACGTAATGGTCGGGGCCTTTGGCGAGCTGTACGTGATGGACTGGGGGCTTGCCCGTGAAGTTGACTCGGGCCGCGCCCTGGTTCAAGAAGTGCGCCGGGGCGATAGCCCCGACACACCTCTCGAAGGAGATGACACAGAGCTCACCGCTTATGGCGCTGTGCTTGGCACGCCGCCTTTTATGGCTCCAGAGCAAGCTGAAGGGAATCCTGAGCTCGTAGGCCCGCGTACCGACGTGTACGCGGTTGGTGCCATGCTCTACACCCTTCTGACAGGGCAGGTGCCGTACTCCACAGCTGAAGGCGACCGGAGCGAGACAACTCCTGCGAGAGTGCTTCAGAGGGTACGCTCTGGACCACCAGTCGCCGTAGAACGACTCGCTCCGAAGACTCCGCCGGAACTTGTGAGCATCTGTCAGCGCGCGATGGAGCGTGACACTGCGAATCGTTACTCCTCCATGGGAGAGCTTGGGGCGGACTTACAGGATTTTCTTGACGACCGAGTGGTGCGGGCTCACCACCAGGGCGCAGTTCCTGAACTTAGAAAATGGGTCAAGCGAAACCGCGCGGCAGCCTTGTTTCTTGCTTCGCTCTTCCTTGTTGTCGTCGTTTCCGTAGCTGTCGTTACCTTCATTCGAACGAAGGCTAGAGAAGAAATCGTACAGCTGACTGACTTGAAAGTTCTCCTCGACCTGGAACGAAGGGCGGAAAGTCTTGGGTCCGAAGAAAGCCTCTCGGTCCTCGACCGGTTCCTGCGAGACGCGAATGCTGCACTTAGCGGCCTGCCGGAGTATGAAAGGCGACTTGAGGAACTGCGAAAGAGAGGGCAACCGGTAGACGGGAAGCACCTTCGAAGCAGAGCAGCGATTGATTACCTCCCATTTGCAAAGGCCCTGGAGGAGACAACAGAGGAAGGGCTAGGCGTTGAGGCAGAAATGCGTCAACTCAGGCGACATCGAGTTAGTCACGTAGCGTTTACGTCAGAGTCCATCTTCACCGCGCGACTTGAGACTTTGAAGAATCGGCGACGTATGGCAAGGCAGCGGAGAAACGGCCTTAGGAAAAAGCTCAAACAATTTGGCCACTACGAGTTCACTTCGAAAAAAGACCAGTTCGCTCACGATACGCTTGCTACGCTTGTTCTTGAGCTAAGGGCGATGCTGTTTGAAGCACCGGTTCCTGGGCTCTTGAGAAGGGCCGAGAAGCGTTTTCTTGCGGGAGACCTTTCGCTCGCAGTTCCTGAGTGGGCCACGCGCTGGGGGGAGGTTACAGATTCGATTAGGGCAAACGCGAGATACAGTGGCTTGACGCTCGAACCTCAGTTCGGACTGCTTCCTCTTGGAGTAGACCCCGATTCTGGGCTGTTTGAGTTCGCTCACCCAGAAACCGGCGACGTTCCAACACGAGGTGAAGACGGTCGGCTTGTCGTCACCGAGAGAACGTGCCTTGTCTTTGTACTTCTTCCGCCGAGGCCAAGGACAAAAGGAGAGAAGGAAAGTGTAAAGCGGCTGAGAGCCTTCTTTGCGTCAAAGTTCGAGATGACACAGCACAATTGGCAGACGCTCACTCAGAGAAACCCGAGTCATTTTGGCGCTGGTATCACGGTAGCCGGTAAAAAAATCACTTGGCGACACCCAGTAGAAGGCATCTCGACAGAAGAGGCCACGAAAGTATTAGGCGCCAGTGGCCTCGCGGTCCCCAAACGTGCCGAGTGGCTATGGCTTGCTGGGTGTGGGGCGTTCTCTGGATTTGAGAGTGGAGACGACCCGAAGACACTTCGCGGCAGAGCAAATGTCCGTGACCTTTTCAGTCGCAACGCGGGTGGGTTTGGCAACGAGCAAGAATTCGACACGTGGCTTGACGACGGATACCTACTCCACGCACCAGTGGGCTTGTTTGACGCGAACGCGTTTGGGATTCACGACGTTCACGGAAACGTCTGGGAGCTCTGTAGGGGCTCTTGGAGGAAGAGGTTTCAGAATCCGGGAAGGCCTCTTGACCACTCGAAAGGCGCGGTCGGGGATTTTCTGAAACCGGGACGCGCATTCGGAGGGTCGTTCCGTGACTTGGCTATCAAGGCAGAGCTTAACGACCCCGCTTGGCCTTCGCTTGGCTCTCGCTCCGGAAGCATTGGCGTGAGACCCGTTCGCCCGATTCGAGAACCACTAACGAAGGATTAGCCCCAGTCACAATGAACTCGCCCTTTCTTTCTTCAACCATGCGCCTTCTCGTCGCGTCCCAAGACGGCGACCGCAAGGCGCTTGACGCTCTCTTTGAGCGCTGCCTTCCGCGCGTGAGGCGCATCGTCTCGCTTCGAATCGGCACTCGGCTTCGTTCGCTCTACGACCGGGACGACCTTGTACAAGGTGCGATGCTTCGAGCGTTTCGGGGACTATCCGGATTTAAAGAACAGTCTCCAGCGATGTTTCAAAACTGGCTTGCTCGCTGCGTGGAAAGCGAGCTCGTTGACACGTACCGCGCAGAGCACGCGAAGAAGCGTAGAGGCGAAACGGAGGTAGCGCTGCGAACTGAGGACGTGATGCTCTCTTCCATCATCGACTCTCGAATGCCGACACCAAGCTGGCTTGCTCGCGCGCGGGAGCTTGAGGAGAGAGTTGAAGCGGCGCTGCTCAAGATGCCAAAGCACCACCGAGAGGCCATCATCCTGCGGCACCTCTGTGGCTACTCGTACGAAGAGATTGCAGACGCGATGGGCTTTGAGCGTGAGGTGAACGCGAGAATGGCAGTGTCGAGGGCAGTGAAGCGTCTTCGCGAGTGGCTTGACCGGGAATCGTCCGATTGAGCTCGAGCGCCCCTCCCGACGGAAAGTCCGCCCCGCCTAAGAAGCAGTAATGTAGCAGCTTACGGCGGCGCGAGTTTTCTCAGTTACAAGGTCAGTCAGTTTCCGTCTGGTCCTAATGGGAGGGTGGAGCATGGTCGTGCTCTGTCCAAACCGTCGAGCTGTCTACAAGCACAAGCACGCTCACTCCCTTAGAAACCAGGACAGTGCGAAAGAGGAAATATCACGGGGGAGTCCCGACACCTCCGTCTTCGCGGAGCAAGCGCCGGAGGGGTTTTTCACCAGCGGCTTCTCGGTGGAGGAGACGCAAGTCACTATCTCAAGCATAACACACTTGACACGCTTTCAATCAATGGTGACTCGAGAACTGAGGTAAATCCTGACTAGGAGAGACGAGATGACAATTCGAAGTTGTGCAATCATAGCGGTACTTTGTGTGACCGACTATGCGCTAAGCCAGACAGCGGATTTGAAAGTCCAGAGCTCTTGGGACCGACCGTGTATACGAGTACGGTGCGCGACTGGCTGTAGTTCTCGGTGGGCCTCCTTTTTCAAAGACTTGGGAACAGCGATTCTGTGGGGCGAAGGCGCGCCTGGTTCGCAACCGAGCGGTGCTTCCTTCATTGCACGCGAGAGGCTCGGGCTTCCAACTGAGGTACCGGTTGGCGCGATAACAGAGGTCGGTTTCCTCTCGGTCTTTAACGGAAGCACCTTTCTGGACAGCAATATTGGGTCCGTCGTTCTCAATCTCGAGTTTACTGGGCTCAACGTCTGCAATGACCCCGCCGTTGACCAACGTGCTTTTTGCATTGGAAACACGCCAAACCGAACAGGTGACCCGAAGCTCGACAAGGACTTTTACCTTCTTCCTGGGCTCGGTAAGACAGTCACGGTCCCTGAGAATGACCAGGAAACGTTCATCGTATGGGGAATTGTGAACCCATGCCCGATGGCAATTACGACTGACGAAGCAGCGACTGCCGTTGCTGAGCCAGAAGAAGCATTCGAAGTCGAGCTGTTGGACCTTGAGCCACTGGGTTCAGATGGTGAAGTCTTCCCATTCGTTGACTTCCGTTTGGATATCAAGCCTGGGTCGTGTCCAAATCCGTTCCTGTTGAGTGAAAACTCAGTACGTGAGAATCGGGGCGCACATGGGGTTACTACGGTAGCGCTAGTAGGTACGCCGGAAACTAACGTACAGGCTGTTGATACAGATTCCCTTGAAATGGTTACCCCAAATGGTGCACGAATTCCCCCGCTAAGTATTTCGTTCGAAGATGTGTCGGGTGCGCCTGAGTCCGCGGTCGCATGTGAATGTGACGGCGGGTTTCCTGACGGCGAAGGTGACTTGGTCATGAAGTTCGACAACCGTCTGTTGTTTTTCTTGCTGGGTTCCGCAAACGACGGAGACGAAGTCATGGTGGCAGTTCAGGGGAAGTTAAGAGACGGGACCCCTTTTCAGGCGTCCGATTGTTTCTGGATTGTCGACCGAAGGAACCCTGCATTTGCCGATGTCGCCACTCTTGTTAGCGAGCTGCTTCCGGCCGCGCTTGGCGGGACCGACACGGAGTAGCACAAGGCGACACCTGGCGTTATCGTCTACGGTCAGCCGGAAGTCGAAGTCGCCAAAGCAGTTGAGGAGCGACGACACGACACCGACGCTGAAGTTTCTACTGAGAGGGAAGACGAGCATGACAAAGAATTCGTCCGAGTGGCCGTGGTAGCTGCCTTCGCGTTGCTTTCGGCTCCGTCCAAATCGTAGAATTCGGCTCTGAGGTTCGTCCCTTCAGAGCACGACGCCGAAAGCATAAGGAGGATTTGGAGGAGGGTTAGAGTGACAGGACGTGCGGGTTGTTTCACACTGTTGGTCGTGTTTCTGTCGGGTCCGACCGACGCAGCAGAGCGCTTCATTCGAGGAGAATCGAACGGAGACGGTGCGGTTGACATTTCCGACCCCGTTCACACGCTTGGGTTTCTCTTCCTACATGACCCGATGTCCCTTGCCTGCGTAGACGCTTCCGATTCAAACGACGACGGCGAGCTCGACATTTCAGACCCTGTGCACACGTTGATTGTCCTTTTTGCTGGGACGCTGGAAATGCCGTTTCCAGGCACAGAAGAATGCGGAGAGGACCCCACTCCTGACGCCTTTGGCTGCGACGAGTTTAGCGCATGCCCTCAAGTTCCAGCTTCAGGCATTCCGGTACTCGACGCTGTGAGCTCGCCTACAAGCGAGAGCTCTATCCTTCTCTCTGGGACCGCAGACTCAGGAGTGGCGATTGAGGTTGAAGGCGGAAGAGTTCTTGCGCAAGCGGTGGCTGACGAGCGCGGCATATTCTCTACACCCGTTGACCTACACGAGAACCGCGTAAACCGTCTTTTTGTTACAGCGATATCCGAAAACGGACGCACGGCGCCAAGAGCCCTGTCTGTGATTCATGACGCCACCGCACCAGGTCTCCACATTGACGAGCCGGGAGAGCAGGCGGAGGTAACGGCAGCCACTATCACGGTTGCGGGCCGCGTGTCAGACGTGCTAAGTGGATTCATGGGGCTCTCGGTTACGGTGGACGGCGTAGCAGCAAACGTCGTAGTCGGAATCGGGACGAACGGTACATTTGAGAGAAGCGGCATTCCGCTTGAACTTGGCGAGAATACGATAACCGTCGAGGCTGTCGACGCTGTCGGAAACAGCGCCGCAAGGCAGATTGTCGTACAACGCGTCGAGCCGTGCACTGATTGCTACAGGATGGAGCTCGTCTCAGGGAACGCGCAAGAGGGAACAGTCTACCAGGAGCTTCCAGAACCGTTAGTAGTTCGCGTGCTTAGACGAGATGGCTCACCTTTTGCACGTAAGCTTGTCACGTTTCGCGTCACCCGAAGCGACGCGCGGCTGGCACTGTCGCCAGGTGTGCTACGAGAAGACGGACTGATGACCCTACAGGCAAGAGCAGACGAGAATGGAATTGCCAGCGCCTATCTTAGGCTTGGAGCAGATGCAGGTTGCGGAAACAATCGTGTCTCTGTGACTAGCGCAGATGTTGAAGGCGGTGTCTCGTTCTGCGCCTCAGCTCTTCCTGGTCGAGCAACGAAAATCAACATAGGCTCTGGCGGAAGTCAGCGCGGAGCGACTGAAACTCCCCTTCCAGAGCCGCTACGCGTATGGATAAACGATGGGTGTAACGGTATTGAAGGTGTGCCAGTTACATTCGCAGTCGCACAGGGTGGCGGCAAAGTAAACAGCGAAGAGTTTTTTACCGTTCGGACGAGTCAAACAGGACATGCGGAGGTCTCGTTTGTGCCTGGACCTGAGTCGGGAAACCACGTGGTCATTGCTGACTTTCCGCAGAACCTCTGGGGACCAGCGAGGTTTACGGTCTTTGCCGCAACACGCGACGACGAGACCACGACACGTTTTTCTGGCGTTGTCCTTGACAACACTCGAAACGCGATTGCCGGGGCTCACGTAACTCTTACCGCGGGCGAAGAGGCCTTTAGTACCCTTACAAGCGCAACTGGGCAATTCTCACTTCCTGACACAGACTTTGACCCAGACGTTCCTTCAAGCATTCGGCCAGGATTTGCTACGCTTCACGTTGACGGACGCACGGCCGATTGCGGGGGCGACTGTGATTACCCTGAACTTCACTACGACGAAATCGTCCTCACTCAAGGGGTCGACAACTCGCTTCCTTCTCCAATTCTGCTGCCGAAACTCCCTTTTGCAAATAGGGTGCTTTACGACGGCTCAAAGACCGTGGAGCTTACTGTTCCAGAGCTTGACGGGTTGAAAATGACAGTGCTTGCTGGGTCAGTCACGTTTCCTCTGTCTTTGGTAGAGGAAGGCGTGGTACCAGCAGACAACCGAACACCAACGCCGGAGCGACCGCTCGCGACGCCCGTTGAGCTTTCGCTAAGCCAAGTGCACCACGACGACATTCCCATGCCCATGCCAGACGGCGCTGCACCGCCTTTTGCCTGGACGTTTCAGCCTGGAGGTATGGTCTTTGACCAAGAGAGGCCTGTAGCCATTGAATATCCGAACATGTCAGCTCTTCCGCCTGGCGCCGCGGGATACTTTCTTTCGTTTAACCACGACACGGGCCAGTTCGATATCGTGGCCACTGGGCACGTAACAGAAGACGGCTCGAAGATGGTAAGTGACCCAGGGAGCGGACTTACGCTTTCTGGCTGGGGGTGCAATTGCCCGCCGTACGCGGTGACTGGGGATTGTTGCTCCGGCCCGGAGGGAGACGGGCAGGGAGGGCAACTGGGCGGCGAGCAGTGTGGAGGGTGCGACCCAGACGACCCAGCGGCTGACGATAACGAGGAGTGCACCCAAGACGTGTGCCTAAACGGGCGCTGGCGACATCTAGAGATACCAGATTGCTGCGAAGGGCAACCTGGGCCGCCTTGTGAGGACGGAGTAACAGAGCCTTGGAGCAGAGCCGCAGGTCCCTGGTTACGGGTTCATGGGCTTGGATTGCTAGAATTACCTTTCTCTATGGAGCATCGGAGAGAGGTGGCGCTGGGAGGTTTTAAACAAAAGTGCTGTGACGACGCCGACCCGTGTCAATCGGACATTCGGCGCGATGTAGTCCTGGATGGCATTAATGACATAGTGTGGGGCCGGTCGTTTAGAGTAATCGAAAGCGTTGTCGTCACAGGCGCCGAGCAATTGTTGTCTGTGGACATCGGCGAACGGTTTAGTGTTGGTTTAGAACTCACACCAGAAATCCACCAGGGAACGTGCGGCGAGTTCACCCCTGGCACAGTGTGTTTCGGCGCCACACGAGACTGTTGCAACGAACTGCTCCCGAATCCGATACTCAACAATACGAACGCCACATTGGTGTTGAGCGGAAAGGCGACGGTTTCATTCAGTGTAGACGGAGAAGTAGTAAGCGTTCCGGCCATTGACACGCCGAACGTTGTCTGGTCGTTCTTGATGGAAGTAGAACGTACTGGGGGTTTAAGAGGCTTCGACCTGACATTTCCAATCGACCTTGTTCTGACTGACCTAGGACTCTCCGTTGGGGATGGCGCAGAACCTATAACAGTCGAAACAGACGTTGGTCCGGTTCTGTTAAAATCGTTCGTGGACGGCATTGTTTATGACGGTGTGGGGCTTCCACGAGAGACACTACTGGTGCCGCCATGCAACTGATACGCTTCTCTTCTAGTCTACTTATTTTTATGTCCGTAGTTGCTTCGAACACGATAGCAGCCGAATGGAGTAGGCGCACGGTGCTACTCGAACGCGCCTTCTCTTACTCAGAACAAATTCTTGACCCTCCTGTACGCCTCGACACAACCAAGCGCCTGAGCAAAGAGCTTACGGTTATCAAGAAGGCCTTCGCGGTGGTGGCTAGCGGTCGAGGCCCTGCTTTCGAGTTCATGACCGAGAACCTCGCGCAAAGGACGCGAGAGTCCCAGGGGAAAAACCAGGCGATTCTCATGGCTACGCGTAAGAGTTGGTTCAGAGACTGCTACTTCGAAGTAAACCGAGTAGTCACTCTGGACGACACGACCAAAACCATTGATGTTTCTCACTACAATAAGAGCAATGGTAAGGTAGAGCTCAGGAATCTGTGGACACTTAAGAAGCAGACGAACGGCGACTGGAAACTTGCGAGCCCGCCGGATGCAAACGCAATTGCGACATTGGCCGCAACGGCTCAAGCTAATCCGTCTCAGGACTCGAGAACGTTGCCGTTTACAGTGCCACTGGGGATACAGTGGCCCGAACACTATTCAGCCGCAAATGGAGAGGGTTGGAAAGTAGAGGTCGAACAAGAGGAGCAGACCTTAAAACCGAAGACAACGGCTTATCCACCTCCACCACCGAAAGAAAGAAGCTCCGAGATTGTAGTGCGGCTTGCCTTTCACTTAGGTGTTGAAGGCCAAGGATATAGAGTTTCTCTTAATAGCGGAGGGGCAGGCGTGTACAACAATCGGTCTGAGTTACCACTACTCGTCCAATTGGCGTCCGCACTCTCGGGATTCGGTGTTCCATTGGAGACTCTTTTTCCAAAAGAGGATGCAGACCGAATTCGAAATAAGATTCGAACAACCGATGGGCAGCGTATATTTCGTGTACAAAGATACGTGGTCAACACATCAGAGATATGGTTAATCCAAGAGCAGCAAACAAGCTTCTTTCTGGAACGGGCGACACGCAATCCTGAACATCCCACCTTTACCATTATTCCAGACGACCAAAAATTCGTTGGATGGAAATGGAAAGAGCTGTTCGAACAGTGGGAACAGATAGTGTCGCCCCAATCGCGAATACGAATTCAGGGAAGCTGGGGTTCGCGCTGAATTCCTCTTTCGGAGGAGAGCCACCGTGTTAAGTAGACGTTTTGTTTGGCTGGGCCTGTCTCTGTGTTTTTTAGTTGAAACAGCCTTCGCTCAACTCGACTCCACCTGGACCCTCACGGTAAACGGGCAATCCGTTCAGGCAAACGCGGATGGGAGCTTCTACGTCCCGAACGTGTCAGCGGCTGACTTGGACGCTGATTTCCAAGCTGATAACTTCGTCCAGGTCGTAGGAGTTACTACCGAAGGTGGCATTACGCGATACGCATTTAGCGATTTCTTTCGCATTCGACAAGGCGAAGCGGTTCTTGCTCCGGGGGTATTTCCTTCTAATACTCCACCTCAGGAACCAGAGCACCTTGAGTTGGTGACGCCTTCCGGGTTATTCACCCTCGAAGTAGGTGAGACGGCTGACACACAGGCCATAGGCACATTTTTGAGTAATGGGAAGCTTGAACACAGGGACCTTACCGGGACGATAAACCACACCCTGCTACGCTCGAGCAATTCTTCGATACTGAGTGTGGACCAAGAGACTGGGCGCATTACCGGGAATCAGAAAGGAGTGGCGTTCGTTACAGCGTTTAATTCAGGGGCTACAACCGTGAGACTCTTTACGGTCGTTCCCGCTACGCGCAGGGTTACCATCGAAGGTTTCGTCGAACTTCCAGACGGCACTCCAATCGCAGGTGCTACAGTCGTCGTTTCCTTTGGAACCGGGGAGCCGCAAAGCGACCAGGACGGTTTCTTTTCCGCGTTCTTGGAGGTACCTGTCGGTGAAGGTGTGGAGATAAATGTCGTAGTGACCTATGAGCTCGACGGGACGAGATACCAGGCGCAGAGAAGACTTCTATTGGGAGAAGCGGGAATACTCGACGTCGGCGTGCTGTCGCTACAGGAGGTGGTCGATATTGACCGAGCGTTTGCACTAGGAGCCGAGCTGTATCTGGACCAGGTCAGAGTCCAAGACATCGAGGCGGCCGACATGAACGCCGATGGGCTGACTGATTTAGTCGTGATTGACCGCGACGGCACATTGCATGTCTTGGCCTCGAGTGGAGCGTCCGGGTTTGGCGACATAGTTTCGTCCCCAACGCTAGCGACGTCGGTCACCGGTATGACGTTAGCGGACGTAAACGGGGATTCTTCTCCCGACGTGATACTCGCTAGTGGCAACGGAGTTCATGCGTTCTTTAACATGGGAGATGGCACTCTTGGCGAAGGCCCGCGACCAGTGGACCGAACCTTGGGCCTTGAATCCGAAGTTGTTGCATCAGACCTTGATAGCGATGGCGACAGTGACCTTGTGGCCTCAACATCCATCTTTGTGGATGGGGAATTCAGAGCTCAAGCGCTTGTATACCTAAATGACAGCGAAGGAAACTACGCGCTAAATGAGACCATAGACCTCTTCCAGTCGCCGACATCCGGCGGGAGTTGCCCTGGAATAGGGGAGTTTGACGTGGTGGATGTCACGGGAGACAACGTACCAGATATCGTTGTTCTTCAAGGCGAAGATGAGACGACTCTCTGGGTCGTGGAAGGACGAGGTGAGGTAGGCTTCTTCCCCCCCCTTTCTTTCCCGGTTGACGACGGGGTTTCGTGTTTCGGTACGTCTCGCGCACGTTCAAAGATGTCAGTGGCTGACTTCACCGGAGATGAAGCTCGCGACGTAGTTCTAACTACTGTTTCAGGGCAGCTACGTGTGAATAATGCTGGAGAAGGAGTGTTTAATGAGGTCGTGACGCTAAGTACGGACGACATATATATTGACAGAGGCAGCAACTACGCTACGGGCGACCTCAACGCAGATAGCGCTTTAGACATTGTTTTCAACGCCGCAGATTTCTTTGTGCTCCTAAATGATGGAAGCGGAATGTTTCCTGAGCCTAAGCAGTATTTCGGCATTGACGGACCGGCGGGGGCTCAGGCTACTTCAGTCGCAGATTTCGACGGGGACGGGGACTTGGATATTGCGTCAGCTGGTTTCGGCGTCCGAGTCGCCCGGAACGCCGGTGACGGCACTCTTCACGAGGAGAGGCACTATGCGTTTGGTGGCGGCGCTCGCCACATAGTCACGTTGGATATCGAACTAGACGGGGATTTAGACCTTGCAGTCACAACTGACGCGGGCGTGACAATAATCGTAAACACCGAAGGAGAGTTAGCTTCTGATTTGGAGCTGCCAGGCATAAGCGCCTCATTTGCCGCTGACCTAAACGGAGACGAGTTCCCCGAATTGATTGGCTCCACGGTTTCGATAAACCTCGGAGAGGGCACATTCTCTGAACTTCCAGATATCGTTGGGCCACCACGTGACCTTGCAGACATAGACCAAGACGGACACATAGACCTGTTGCGTCAAGTGCAATTAGACGGAGCCAACACTTCCATCGTCGCAACGATACTACGCAACTTAGGAGACGCAACGTTTGAAGAACTGCCAATTCAGTTGCTTCTTCCTTTTGACCCGTGTGACCCTGCGCCCTGCCTTAGGCTTCGCGACGCCGCTCTTGGGGATATCGACGGCGATTTGAGGCCGGATTTGGGAGTAGCGATTGGAAACGAGGTCATTGTGTGGCTAAACGACGAGGCAGGGAGCTTTGAGCAGTTCTCTCGTCTGGATATTGGTGAGGTCGTCACTGTTCTCTCATTTGTTGACATCGACCAAGACGGCTTGGATGACATTGTGGGGCTGACTTTCGGGGGGTCTTTTGTTCTTTCGAGCACGAAGTTTCCCGAACTGACCTTATCTGCAGCAGCTGCAGGGTGTCGATTTGTCGGGCCCTGTCTCTCTTTTGTCAGCGACTTAGACGAGGACGGAATTGGAGACCTGGTGACAGACGGCGGTATACTTTTTGGAAGAACCGGGGTCGGTTTTGAGCGGCGGGCAGTGCCTTTGCCTCCAATCGACAGCGCAATCGTAAGTGGGGATATTGATGGGGACGGGGACGTAGACGTCATAGTCAGTACCGCTGACGGGCTGACTGTCCTTCGAAATACGATTCGGTAACTACTCGACGCAGAGCCTCTACCTTCTGGCAGCCGAGCCTCACGAGCGGCGAAAGTTGCTCTATGCGAAAAACGGCGGCTTCCCCGTTCATGTGGCTTCCGTCGAGTCGCTTTGTCGTCGCATGCGACTTGCGACGATTGCGACCCGAATCCACCGTAGCCCGCAATCCCATCGCCGTAGGCGCAATTGTCGCAGAAGTCGTTTGGACAAAAAGTCGCAAAAGTCGCTTGAGCTCCCTCGTGGCACAACGTATGCTCCCTCGTCCGATTCTCTCTTCGGGTGGTTCGGTTCCGATGGTTCGAGCAACAAGCAACTCCTTGCGTCAGAAGAAGGCGCTGCGAATCGTAGAACTCCAGGACTCTGCGTCGTACTGGGCAGAGAAGGTGCTCGAGGGCACATGCTCTGGCCTCGCAGTGGTGGGTCCAGGAGGCGTAGGGAAAACCCACACGATTGAGACTCTTCTTGAGAAGCACAAGGTCGATTTCGCAGAGAAGGGAAAGAACAGCCATATCACTCCGCTTGCGCTCTACCAGACGCTTTACGCCCACCGCGAGCAGCCGCTTCTGCTTCTTGACGATATCGAGCAGGTCTACAAGCAGGAGGTCTCAGTTGGGATTCTCCGGTCCGCGCTCTGGGGAAAGAAGCTCCCTGGGGGAAGGCGAAGACGTGTCGTTACCTACTCGACCTCTCGTGATATCGGCGTTCCTGAACGTTTCGAGTATCGCGGCGGAATTGTGCTCGTTGGAAACCGAATCCCCCGCGAGAACGACCCGATTGTAGAAGCACTTCTAACGAGAATCCCGACGGTGGAATTCTCCGTCGAGCCAACTGACGTCTATGCGTTCATGCGGGAGGTCATGGTTCGACGAAACGGCTACGCGATTTGGGACGGCAAGAAGGGCAGGGAAGTAAGAATCGCGCGCCGGGATTGCGAGAGAGTCATTGACGAGCTTGAGGCAAGGCACGTCACCGACTTGCGAAAGCTTGAGCACGCTCTTATCGCGTGGAAGGACTTCAAGCGAAAGCCGCAGCGTTTGTCGCGTGAGCTTGACAATCTCGCACGGCGTCGCGGTGCTGTGGCCGAAACAGCTCTCGCCCAGAATCCACGAGCCAAGGCTCGCGCGCTGTTTCTTGAGATACTTGAGAGCGAAGACCTTCAAGAAGACGAGAAGGCGGCGCTTTTTTCTGAACGGACACGTGGACTGCGACCAGGCCGCGACGGTGGCTACAACCGTGCCACGTACTTTCGCTGGAAGAAGCGGCTTGCAGCTGGTGAGCTTTGAGGGTGGAGCTCTCGCCGAGGACGCCCCGCCCGGAAGTAGAGAGCTTTACAGATACGGAAACTTTTTAAGAGATAGACAAGGTAGGGCGGGGTGACAACGCGTCACCCCACAAGTCCATGCGAAGGGACTTCCCTACTGAAGTGTGCCGGGACTACACCCCAGCGGTAGCGGCTTCCTGGGCGGTGGCGTCCGCAGCCTCGCGGTTCTCGTTGCCTGACGACCCGAGGAATTGAAAGCTCTCGCCCGTGACCTTCAGCTTCTGACGGTTCTTGCCGTCGCTGTCCTCCCACTGGTCGAGCGAGAGGCGGCCCTCGACGTGAAGCGGCGCACCCTTTCTCAGGTACTGGCAGAGCGTTTCTGCCTGCTTGCCCCAGTACGTGACGTCAACGAAGGTCACCTCGTCCTTGAGCTCGCCGCCCTCGCCACCGGCGCGGTACTTGCGGTTGATGGCGAGAGACACGTCGGTGACAGCGGTGCGACCCGGCGTGTAGCGGAGCTCGGGCGTAGCGGTGAGACGACCCATGAGAATGACTTTGTTGAAGTTCGACATTGCGAAGTCTCCTGTGAAAAAAGGACGTGGTTGCTTCCCACAAAAACCCCATGCGAAATCCGTGTATCGACCTACCTTGTCTACGGCAAGTGTCTCACGGTTCGCGTTCTTAAGATAATCGGGGCAGACCGGCCCACGGGGCCCACATACGGCGGGGTGTTGTTACACACCCAGCGCCCGCTGGGGCGCAAAAGAGTCGAATATTCGCCAATTGCTGTCATCTGTTGACATTTTGGCCGCGTGTGATCCGATGAGGCGCGTTTACCGCAGAATCGGACCACACGCGGCCAGAGTGACGTGGCGCGACAAAAGGACGTCCTGACCATCGAGGAGCTTGCTCGGTACCTTCGCATACCGAAGTCAACACTCTACAAGTTGGCGCAAGCGTCACGGATTCCGGGCCAGAAAGTTGGACGCCAGTGGCGGTTTAGCCGCGGGGCAATCGACCGGTGGCTTGAGTCAACGGGAGAGAACGGAAGGGACAAGTAGCTGGATTCGGCAAGCTTGCGTGCGCTGCTGAGTGCAGAGAGAACTCGGGGGATTAGAACATGAACGAGTCCTTCTTCGAGGCACCGATTCTGAATTCCCCTTATGAGTACCCAGCGAAGCACTGGGAGCTCGACCCGAACGGCCAACCGACGCAGAGAGTCATTGAAACGCGTCGACTGGCTGAATTCATCACACCCATTCCGAAGCCTAAGAAACGGAAAGGGAAGTCCGGCCAGAAGGAGTTCGTATTCGACGAAGGCAAGGGACTCTCGACCGACGAGCAGCAGTACGACCCAAACCCAGTCATCAACGCGGTACGCAACCACGTTGAGAAGTGGAGAGCATTACCGAATCCAAGCGTCTGGGGCGTAACGCCAGAAACAGCGCGGCTACTTCAACACTGGCGCCACCATCGCTTTAGCGATATCCGACCGTTCTTCTGCCAGGTAGAAGCGGTAGAGACACTGATATGGTTGACAGAGGTTGCGCCAAAGAAGAAGGCACACAGAGCGTTTGTAGAGCAGCTGGAGCAAGCTAACGAAGTGGCGAATCCTGGGCTACCTCGCCTCGCCCTCAAACTTGCAACTGGCGCAGGAAAAACGACCGTCATGGCGATGATTATCGCCTGGCAGACAGTCAACGCTGTGCGTCGCCCAAGTAGCAAGAAGTTCACACGTGGCTTCTTGGTTGTCGCGCCTGGCCTAACCATTCGCGACCGGTTGCGGGTGCTTCAACCAAACGACCCGGATAGCTACTACGAGAGTCGTGAACTCATACCAAACGACATGCTTGGCGACCTCGGGAAGGCGAGAATCGTCATTACGAATTACCATGCCTTTAAGCTCCGGGAGACGCTTGAGCTTTCAAAGGGAGGGCGTTCACTACTTCAGGGACGCGGCGAGCCTCTGAGCACCGTTGAAACCGAAGGCCAGATGCTTCAGCGGGTCATGCCAGGCCTCATGGGCATGAAACACGTGATGGTGCTAAACGACGAGGCGCACCACTGTTACCGTGAGAAGCCGGGCGAAGACGCAGAAGGTGACCTGAAGGGTGACGACAGGAAAGAAGCAGAGAAGAACCGAGAGGCAGCCCGCCTGTGGATTTCTGGCCTCGAGGCTGTCGGGAAGAAGCTCGGTATCGCCCGTGTGGTTGACCTCTCAGCTACACCGTTCTTTCTCCGCGGCTCCGGATACGCGGAGGGAACTCTATTTCCATGGACCATGAGTGACTTCTCGCTCATGGACGCGATTGAGTGCGGCATCGTTAAGCTTCCGCGAGTTCCGGTAGCTGACAACATTCCTGGCGGCGAGATGCCAAAGTTCAGGAACCTCTGGGAGCATATTCGGCCAAAGATGCCAAAGAAGGGACGAGGGAAGGGCAAGACCCTTGACCCGCTTAGCATTCCTGTCGAACTCCAGACAGCACTCGAGGCACTCTACGGGCACTACAAGAAGACCTACGAGCTGTGGGAAGAAGAAGGCATTCGGGTACCACCCTGCTTCATCGTGGTCTGTAACAACACCTCGACGTCAAAGCTCGTCCACGATTACATCTCTGGTTTCTACCGAGAGCACGAAGACGGTTCAAGCACGCTCGAGAATGGGCGATTCGAACTCTTTCGCAACTTTAATGAGCACGGCGACCGGTTGGCTCGGCCGCGGACACTTCTCATTGACAGCGAGCAACTCGAGTCAGGAGACGCGCTCGACAAAAATTTCCGTGACATGGCGCAGGACGAAATCGAGCGGTTTCGTCGCGAAATAATAGAGCGCACCGGTGACCGACACCAAGCGGAGAAGATTACCGACCAGGAGCTTCTGCGCGAAGTGATGAACACGGTAGGGAAGCAGGGTCGCCTGGGCGAATCAATTCGCTGCGTGGTATCTGTCTCCATGCTCACAGAAGGCTGGGACGCGAACACGGTCACGCACGTGCTTGGAGTTAGAGCCTTTGGAACGCAACTTCTTTGCGAGCAGGTAATCGGACGAGCTCTTAGGCGTCAGTCGTACGACCTAAACGAAGCGGGACTCTTCAACGTCGAATACGCTGACGTTCTCGGCATCCCGTTCGACTTCACCGCGAAACCCGTTGTCGCTCCCCCGCAGCCTCCACGAGAATCCGTTCACGTAAGGGCAATTCGACCGGACCGGGATGACTGCGAGATTCAGTTTCCGCGAGTTGAAGGGTATCGAGTTGAGCTTCCGGAAGAGCGACTCACGGCGGCGTTCAACGAAGACTCGACTCTGGAACTTACGCCCGACGTGATTGGACCGTCAAAGACCCGGAACGAAGGAATCATCGGGGAGGGCGTAGACCTAAACCTCGTTCACACAGGTGACCTTCGCCGCTCGACTCTGCTGTTTCATCTCACGCAGCGACTTCTCTACACAAAGTGGCGAGACCCTGGCGAGGAACCGAAGCTTCACCTCTTTGGGCAGCTAAAGCGAATCACTCGGCAGTGGCTCGACAACCACCTCGTCTGTAAGGGCGGCACTTTTCCCGCGCAGCTCATGTATCAGTCGCTTGCTGACATGGCGTGCGAGAGAGTTACCGCCGGAATCACGAGGAAGCTTGTTGGTGAGCGGCCGATTAAGGCCGTGCTCGACCCGTACAATCCGACGGGAAGCACGACCCACGTGAGTTTCAATACGTCGAAGAAGACCCGTTGGGAGACTGCACCCAATCGGTGTCATGTGAACTGGGTTGTCTGCGATAGCGATTGGGAGGCTGAGTTCTGCCGCGTCGCGGAAGCGCACGCTCAGGTAAAGGCCTACGTAAAGAACCACAGCCTTGGCCTCGAGGTTCCGTACCGCTACGGCTCAGAAACACGCAAGTACTTTCCGGATTTCGTCGTGCTCATTGACGACGGGCACGGCGAGGACGACCTGCTTCAGTTGGTGGTTGAGATTAAGGGCTACCGACGAGAAGACGCGAAAGAAAAGAAGTCCACCATGGAGACCTATTGGGTTCCTGGTGTTAACAACCTCAAGACCTACGGCCGGTGGGCGTTCGCTGAGTTCACGGACGTCTTTGAGATGGAGTCCGACTTTGAGGCGAAGGTGAAAGAGAAGTTTGACGCGATGGTCGAGCAAGCGATTGAGAGCGGCGCAGCCGAGGCAGCGGTGTAGAGGAGCGCAAATGGCAAGAAAGACCCGAAAGAAGACCGCGGGAAAGAAGACGGTCGAAACGCTTACTCATGACGAGGCTTCGCGGAAGAATATTCCGACTGCAGAATTTCAGTCGGTGATGGCGAAAGAAGACGAAAGCCCAATACGGGTCGCGTACGAGCGCAGAAACCGTGACCTCGACCCACAGCTTGTTTGGCGCGGGAAGGACGCGCAGGATTGGTCTGACCTCGTCGTCCAGGCTCCGCCGCTCTTTATCCAGGAGAAGGTTCACCCGAAGGTCCTTGTCGACGATTTGGTTCGTCAGACGAAGGAGCGAGAAAGCAAAGGACAAGCCGTGCAGCTTGACCTCTTTGCAGATTTCAATGGTCTTCCGGACGAGGCTCGTTCAACCGAGTTCTACCAGCACGACGCTAACTGGACGAACCGCATGATTCTTGGCGATAGCCTCCAGGTGATGGCGTCGCTTGCAGAAAGGGAAGGACTGCGCGGGCAGGTTCAGTGCATTTACATCGACCCACCGTACGGTATCAAGTTCAACTCGAATTTCCAGTGGTCTACGACAAGCAGAACCGTTGTCGACGGAAAGAGCGAGCACATCACCCGAGAGCCGGAGCAAGTTAAGGCGTTTCGAGACACGTGGAGGGACGGAGTTCATTCGTATCTCACGTATCTTCGAGACCGCCTAACGCTATGCCAGGACCTGTTAACAGAGTCCGGCTCAGTCTTCGTTCAGATTGGCGATGAAAACGTTCACTTGGTCCGTTCGCTTCTCGACGAAGTCTTCGGAGAGAAGAACTTCTGCTCCCTTCTGACGGTCGTGAAGACCGCAGGCCAAACGTCAGAGCTAATTGCTGGGACGGCCGACTACGTACTTTGGTACGCAAAGAGTCGACCAAACATAAAGTTTCGGCAACCGCTTGTGGAGAAGGGGCTGCAGAGCGACAAGGCCGGAGTGTACCGATGGGTAATGAACTCCGCGGGCGAACTAACGAGACTCTCAGACGAGCAAAAACTCCGCGGCATGACGGAGAGAGTGTGTCGGTTCGACAACATGACTTCGCAGCGCCCTCCAGGGGGTTTTCCGGTGACGGTCAACGGACGAGTTTTCGGACCCGGAAAAGGATTCTGGAAGACCGGTGAAACCGGAATGGAACGGCTACTCAAAGCCAACCGTATCCGCCCAGCCGCGAACAGCTTGACGTACATACGCTTCATCAACGACTTTCCAGCCCAAGCTATCGGAAACGTCTGGCAGGACACAGGAACCGGCAGCTTCACCGACGAGAAGATATACGTAGTTCAAACCGGCACGAAACTTGTTCAGCGCTGCCTCCTGATGGTGACAGACCCCGGCGACCTTGTCCTTGACCCGACGTGTGGCTCGGGTACTACTGCGTACATCGCTGAGCAGTGGGGTCGCCGATGGATAACGGTTGACACGTCTCGCGTTGCACTTTCTCTCGCTCGTGCTCGGGTTATGGCAGCCCGCTACTCGTACTATGTTCTGTCTGATAGCCGCGAGGGTAAGCGAACAGAGGCTGAGATTGCACGGGCAGAAGCCAGTCCGGAGTCCGTTACTGGTGGCGACATTCGACAGGGTTTCGTCTATCAACGCGTTCCACACATCACTCTCAAATCCATCGCCAACAACGCTGAAATCGACGTGGTATGGGACCGATTTGCCCGAAACCTGGAAGACTTGCAGGAAGAGCTCAATCGAGCGATTGAACAGGAATGGGAAGAGTGGGAAATACCTCGTGAAGCAGACAAGGAGTGGTCAGAAGAGGCGAAGAAACTCCACGCCGATTGGTGGAACGGTCGCATCGCAAGACAGGAAGCAATTGATGCGTGTATCGCTGCCCAAGCGGACTTTGAGTATCTCTACGATAAACCCTACGAAGACCAGTCGAAGGTCCGAGTTTCTGGTCCCTTCACTGTCGAAAGCCTCTCTCCGCATAGAGTGCTCGGAGTCGACGAAGACGACGAACTCATTGACCTTCGGAAGAGTGGAGCTTCGGGCGAGGAGGACACGACGGATTTCGCGAAGACGGTCCTCGAGAATTTGCTGACCTCTGGGGTTCAGCAAGCGCACAAGGCCGACCGAATCCGATTCACCTCCGTATCGCCGTGGCCGGGGCAGTTCATTTGTGCTGAGGGGCGGTACGAAGAGGGAGGGGTCGAGGAGGGTCGCGTGAAGAGAGCCGGAATCCTCGTCGGCCCCGAGTTTGGCACTGTCACGAGGCCAGACCTTGTCGCCGCGGCGAGAGAGGCGGGTGACGCAGACTTCGATGTCCTCGTTGCATGCGCCTTCAACTACGAAGCGCACGCAACAGAATTCTCGAAGCTTGGTCGCATTCCGGTTCTCAAGGCACGAATGAACGCCGACCTTCACATGGCAGACGACCTGAAAAACACAGGCAAAGGAAACCTCTTCGTCATCTTCGGCGAGCCTGACATTGACATTCTCGACGCAGAAGACGGCCAGATTCAGGTGAAGATAAACGGCGTTGACGTCTTCCACCCGAATACTGGTGAGGTTCGAAGTGACGGTGCTGACGGAATTGCGTGTTGGTTCATCGACACAGACTACAACGAAGAGAGCTTCTTTGTTCGGCACGCGTACTTCCTCGGTGCAAACGACCCATACAAGGCGCTCAAGACCACGCTCAAGGCCGAGATTGACAAGGAAGCGTGGGAAACGCTTCACAGCGACACTTCGAGGCTGTTTGAGAAGCCAAAGTCCGGGCGCATTGCTGTGAAAGTCATCAACCACCTGGGTGACGAAGTGATGAAGGTCTTCCGAACGGACTAAGAAGCGCGGGCAACACTCCATGAAATTCCGAATCGCCGACACGTTCACAGACAGCCTGAACAAGCTAACAGGCGACGAGCAAAAGGCCGTAAAGACGACCGCCTTTGACTTGCAGCTTAACCCGGCGAACCCCGGAATGCAGTTTCACCGTCTTGACCGCGCGAAGGACCCGAACTTTTGGTCCGTCCGGGTCAGTCGAGACATTCGACTGATTGTTCACAAAACGGACGCAGACCTTCTGCTTTGCTACGTTGACCACCACGACGAGGCGTACGCTTGGGCCGAAAGACGGCGAATCGAAAAGCACCCGCGCACCGGGGCTGCGCAGCTTGTGGAAGTTCGGGAACGAGTCCATGAAGTCACGATTGCGAAGTACGTCGAGGTTGAAGAGCCGACCCCGGCAAAGCCTCCGCTTTTTGCCGACCGGGATGACGACGAGCTCTTGCAGTACGGCATTCCTGTCGAGTGGCTCGAAGAGGTTCGCTCAGCAACAGAAGACACAATCCTCGACCTGACAGACCATCTACCAAGCGAAGCGGCAGAGGCTCTTCTTGACGTTGCGACAGGAACGACGCCGCAAACCTTGGAGGCAGTCGCTGAATCAGTCAGCGCGTTCGACCACCCCGACGCACAAAGGCGTTTCCGAATCATGACAAACGTCGAGGAGCTTGAGCGGGCACTCGACTACCCGTGGGAGAAGTGGACCGTCTTTCTGCACCCGGCGCAGCGAGACCTTGTAGAGAGAGACTTCAACGGACCAGCACGCGTCTCGGGGTCTGCTGGCACCGGAAAGACCATTGTCGCTCTCCACCGCGCCGCACATCTCGCAAGAACACGTCCTGACGCAAGCGTTCTCCTTACGACCTTCTCCGATACGCTCGCTGATTCGTTGAGACTGAAGCTATCTCGCCTTGCTGGAAACGAGCCGAGCGTTCTTGACCGCGTTGTGGTTCGGCCGATGGATGCAATAGGCCAAGAGCTCTACGCCGAGCAAGTCGGTGAGCTTGAGCTTGCTACTGACGGGGACATACGCGCTGAGATTCAGAAGGCAGCCAAGGGCGTTGATGACAAGCGATTCACACACCAGTTCCTCTGGAACGAGTGGCGAGACGTCGTTGACGCATGGCAGCTTTCGAGCTGGGAAGAGTATCGTGACGTCAAGCGCCTTGGTCGAAAGACTCGGCTTGGTGAGGACCAAAGAAGAGCCCTCTGGGAGGTCTTCGAACGCGTCCGAGCGTCGCTTAGGAAACGTAAGCTCGTGACTTTGTCCTCTGCGTTTAGTCTCCTTGCGGAGGCACTCGCTTCCAGTGGAGCTCGGCCGTTTGATTTCGCAGTTGTCGACGAAGCACAGGATATCGGTGTCCCGCAGCTTCGTTTTCTCGCAACGCTCGCGGGGGAGAGGAAGACGGCACTCTTTTTCTGTGGCGACCTCGGTCAGCGTATCTTTCAGACTCCGTTCTCTTGGAAGTCACTCGGAGTCGACATCCGCGGCCGCTCGCGAACTCTCCGCATCAACTACCGGACTTCGCACCAAATCCGTCGCAAGGCTGACAATCTCCTCCCACAAGCACTCGCAGATGTTGACGGGAACGAAGAGTCTCGGAAGGGCACGGTGTCTGTCTTTAACGGAGCAGAGCCGACCGTAAGCGTTGTCGGTTCAGAGCAGGAAGAACAAGAGGCAGTTGCAAGCTGGCTCAACGACCGGGTGGCGGAAAAAGTGCTTCCGCATGAAGTAGGAGTAATCGTCCGGTCTGAAAGAGAAATCGGGCGAGCGAGAAAGGCAATTGAGGCCGCTGGGTTGAATCCGGTCGAGCTGAGTGCCGCTGTCGATAGTGAGCAGAACTGTGTTGCGGCTGCCACCATGCACCTTGCAAAGGGACTCGAATTTCGCGCAGTGGTTGTCATGGCTTGTGACGACGACGTAGTTCCGCAACAGGAACGAGTGGAAGCCGTAACGGACGCGTCTGACTTAGAAGAGGTTTACAGCACAGAAAGGCACTTACTGTACGTAGCCTGCACGCGGGCCCGTGACCACTTGCTTGTGACAGGAATCGACCCAGCGTCAGAGTTCTTGGAAGACCTCGTGGGTAAGGGAGCCGGACAGTAGGCGCTGCGTTTATGGATAGAGGCGAGCCGGACAGAACACAGGGGTCTCGCGCGGCAGCCGGAAAGGTCCCTGCACCGCCATGAGACTCCTTTCTGAACAACTTAGCCTGTCCGCTTCAGACCTCGCGAACCACCTTGGCTGCCGGTATCTGACAGCTCTTGATAAGCAGGTCGCGCATGGCGAACTCGAGCCTCCCCGCTGGAAGGACCCAACACTCGAAGTCCTCCAGCAGAGAGGCTTCGAGCACGAGGAAGCCTATGTCGAAAGCCTCCGAAGAAGCGGGCTCTCAGTCGTTCGCATTGACGACGGTGAATCTCCCGGATTCGCTTTCGAACAGACGTGCTCTGCCATTCGTCGGGGTGTGCACGTAATCGTTCAGGCGACCCTGCAAGCAGGTCGTTGGTTCGGTCGAGCTGATGTGCTTCGAAGAATCGAGAAGCCAAGCAATCTCGGTCGGTTCTCTTACGAGGTATACGACACAAAGCTCGCGAAAGAGACACGTGCAAGCACCGTCCTGCAACTTTGTCTCTACTCTGACCTTCTTTCCGAAGTGCAAGGTACCTTGCCGGAGCGAACGCATGTCGTCCCGACTGGGGTTGACTTTGTTCCAGAATCGTTTCGCGTAAGCGAATTCCTCGCCTACTACCGCCTCGTAAGGAAGCGTCTTGAGGAGTTCGTTGCGCAAGAACCGAGCTCTCACGAGAGCATCTATCCCGAGCCCGTCCCGCAGTGCGATATCTGTCGTTGGTGGCCCTCGTGTGACCGAAAGCGACACGAAGACGACCACCTGTCACTTGTTGCAGGCATTTCCAAAATCCAGAGAAGAGAGCTTGAAAGCTGGGACGTAGGAACGCTTGAGGGGTTAGCCAATCTTCCGCTTCCTCTTTCAAAGCGGCCGCAGCGCGGTTCGGTAGAGGGACTCGTGAGAGTCAGGGAACAAGCTCGTGTTCAGTTTGAAGGCAGAGAGAAAAACGCTCCAATTTACGAACTTCTTCCCACGGAGCCAGAGCGTGGCCTTGCCCGCCTTCCAGAGCCTTCGCCGGGAGACATGTTCTTCGACGTGGAGGGCGATACGTTCGTTGGTCGCGACGGACTTGAGTACCTCCTTGGCTGGGCAACTCTCGATAATGACGGCGAACTTGCCTACACCGGTCTCTGGGGACTTGACCGTGAGGGAGAACGTGCCGCTTTCCAGAGCTTCGTTGATTCCGTAGTGGAGCGACGGACTGCTTTCAGGGGGCTTCACGTTTATCACTTCACACCGTACGACACAGCTGCTCTGAAGCGGCTCATGGGTCGGTACGCCACGCGAGAAGATGAGGTCGACCGACTGCTTCGAGCGGGAGTATTCGTTGACCTCCACGCAGTAGTGCGGCAATCGCTTCGCGCAAGCGTTGAACGGTACTCGATTAAGGAGCTCGAACCGTTCTACGGATATGAGCGCGAGATTGAACTTCCGGACGCGTCAGCGAATCTGCGAGCTCTTGAGCGAGCTCTTGAGCTCGGAAGTGCCGACCTGAGCAAGGATACGCGCTCCGTCGTAGAGGCCTACAACCGAGACGACTGCGTCTCGACGCTGCGTCTTAGAGATTGGTTGGAAAGACTGAGAACGGAGCTCATTGACAACGGTGAAACGGTCGAAAGACCCGAGCTGCTCGTTGGTGACCCAAGCGACGCTCTTGAAGAGAGGAGCGGACGTGTGCAGGTCGTCATGGAATCACTGCTACGGGACGTTCCCATAGAAGAGCACAGCCGGAGCAAGGAGCAACATGCGCGTTGGCTTCTTGCGTACATGCTCGATTGGCATCGTCGCGAAGGAAAGGCTCCTTGGTGGGAGTACTTCCGCCTACAGGACCTCACAAATGAAGAGCTCCTCGACGAGAAAGCAGCACTTGCTGACCTTACGTTCGTGGAACGAATCGGTGGAACGGCGAAGTGTCCGGTTGACCGCTACTCGTTTCCAAAGCAAGATGCTCAACTCAGAAAACGCGACAGGCTTCACACCGCCAACGGCGAAAACGTCGGGACAGTCGACGAGGTTGACCTCGCGCACCGGACAGTCGATATAAAGAAAGCCGGACAGGCTGCAGGAATTCATCCAGAAGCCGTTTTCGCGCACTCAGTCGTCAGGTCAGGTGTGTTATCCGATTCCGTCATGCGGCTTGCTGAATGGGTCGTTGAGAACGGTGTCGTCACCCAAGGTCTCTACAGGAGTGCCCGGGACTTGCTTCTAAGGCGACCACCAAGACTTTCCAGCGGCATCGAGCTCATGCGCCCTGGAGAGGATACTCTCGACGCTGCAAAGCGACTCGGCCTCTCACTTGACGGAGGTGTTCTACCGGTCCAGGGCCCTCCCGGGTCAGGAAAAACGTACACCGGAGCTCGGATGGTATGCGAGCTCGTCCGCGCGGGGAAGCGAGTAGGAATCACGGCCGTAAGCCACAAGGTCATTCGAAACCTCATCGATGAGGTAGTCAAAGCCGCAGACGAAGCCGACCTTGCTCTTACGTGCGTGCAGAAAGTTTCCGGCAAGGCGAAGAATGAAGGCTCCGCGGTACTTGAGTTCACCGACAACGGAAAGGTCCGCGACGCTCTCGAGAACGGTACGGCTCAGGTAGGAGCAGGAACAGCCTGGCTCTGGGCGCGCGAGGAGTTCTTCGAATCTGTCGACGTCTTGTTTGTCGACGAGGCCGGACAGATGTCTCTTGCGAACGTGCTCGCGGTCGCCCAAGCCGCAAAGAGTATCGTACTGCTGGGGGACCCTCGGCAACTCGAACAACCACAGCAAGGGTCTCACCCGGACGGCACGGAAGTGTCGGCGCTTGAGCACATTCTCGGGAATCGAAAGACGCTACCGGATTACCGAGGTCTGTTTCTCGCAGAAACATGGCGGCTGAGCCCCGCGATATGCCAGCTCACTTCCGAGCTCTTCTACGAAGACCGGCTTCGGCCACGTCCCGGCCTTGAGCTCCAGGTGCTGAACGGCTCAGGAACTTGGGACGGCCACGGGCTCTTCTTTGTCCCGGTGGAACACGTTGGGAACCAAAGCTCGTCTGCCGAGGAAGTCGAATGCGTCGCGAGAATCGTCGAATCGCTCGTTTCCGGTTCTGTCACCTGGACGAACCAGCGCGGCGAAGCGCGCCCGGTCTCCTTCGAGGATATACTCGTTGTCGCACCCTATAACGCGCAGGTCGCAGACCTCAGCGAACGATTGCCGCAAGCTCGAATCGGAACGGTCGACAAGTTCCAAGGCCAAGAAGCACCTGTCGTGGTCTACTCGTTGACAACGTCGTCACCAGAAGAGGCTCCCCGCGGAATGGAGTTCCTTTACAGCCTCAACCGTCTGAATGTAGCAACGTCTCGCGCGCGCTGTGCGTGTATTCTGGTTGCGAGCGCGAAGCTCTTTGAGCCGGAGTGCCGGTCGCCGCGTCAGATGCAGCTCGCGAACGCTTTCTGCCGGTATGTCGAGCTCGCGAAGGCTGTCGAGTTAGCGCCGGGGACGAAGTAGGAGATAGCAGAACCGTGGCGAAAACGGAAGCGAAACGGAACCGAGTTGCCCAAGCCGTTCAGCACCTCTACGAGGTGGGCCCAACGAGGCGAGAGGAACTGGAGCGAGAGCCACCGTTCGACCAGTTCGTGTTCTTCGCAGACCTCGCCAAGAACTGTGGCTTCGTCATGACCGGAGAGGACTCGACGCTCTACCTCACTCCGGCCGGACGGGCTGCTGTGCTGGGGACCCTTCGGCCCGAGATGCTCCCCGGTTGGGAACGGATTTCGATGGCTGATTGACGCGAACCGGAGGTCTGAGTTCGATAACGAGCTACAAAGTCTTGTTGTTGGCTGCGGTTGTATGCTCACTGAGCCGCCCTTCGAGTTTGATATCGGGGACACGAAGCGACTTGGACATGGGCGCTTTCGTAGAAGCGAGTGGGCTGATAGCGACAGTGACCGGCTTCGCCGGGCCGAGCTTATAGCTCGGTTCCTTACCGCAGGGGCGCGCATCTTCCTAGACGCACTGGTGGAAGAGAACGGTCGATTTCGAGTGGAGGAAGCTGAGTTCCAGGGATTCAATCGTGAAGGTACGAGCCCCTTCGAGTCGATTCGACATCAGTTCTGCAACATGACCGGAGTTTGGGGGTAGCGCCGACCGCCGAGCAGTTGTGTTCGTCACCCGCGTTACGCCGCCTGTGGGCTCACTCAGCATTTCCTCCGCGAGGGCCTTTCCAGTGCATACTCAGTGATAGACGTCTGCGGTACGTGACTTTGCCAGCCGAATCGTGTTACGGTTGCGCATGACTGAAGAACAGGCCATTTGGACGCTCAAGGAAATCACGCTTCCAGACGTGGAAGAGAACGGCGAAGGATTCACTGCCTGCAAAGAGGCTTGTGGCGTTGTTCTGAATCGACTGACACAACCGGATAGCAGGGAACGATTCCAGTTCTTTAACAACCAAGTGTACTGGAATCTCCACCGGCTCGAGACTGATGAGCTTTCATGGGACGACCGTCATGCTGATGGTCCGTGGGTAACCCGCGAAGCATTGCTGGTCGACATCCCAGGTGAAGACGCCCAAGTTTTTCGGGACTGCATTGACGAAGTGTACGACCGTCACGAGGTTCCTCAGGAAGCCCGTTCGGCCTACGACGCAGCGTTTGAAATCATGGTGTCTGGGTTCTTGGGGTTAAATGGCGCTGTCGCAGTGCTCGACGAAGAGACTGGGGAAGAGGTTCCTCCAAGGCCTCTCCTTGAGAAATACTCACACTGACGGCCTCGTGTCGCCTTCCACAAAGATTCGCGACGGCGTGTCGCGCAGCGCAGGTATTCCACGTGTCGACTCATGTGCTCGGGCCTGAAGCAGGATTCGCTCGTCTTCCGGTACCACGCCCGTCGACTGCGGAAGATACTGCAGTCGTAAGTGGTCCTCGGGTACAATCTGAGCATCAGAGAGGCTCTGCGGGCGGGGCTCTCGTGAAAACGGAACTCTTCACAGTTCGCGCATTTTGGAAAGAGTCTACGAAGGCGAACAGGCGCGGGTCCTGCCGAGATGCGAGCCGCGTCCGGGGTCTTTCTTGCTGGCCCAGAAGGAGAAAAGGAGTGTGTCGCGTTCGCACACGCAGGAGAGCGGGCATGAACTTTGGCAACGTGGGAGATGGAATCTTCGTCACGACTGCCGTTGTTCTCGCGCTGTCTGGGTGTTCTCTAACAGGCAGCGGCGTGTCGGAGGTCCCTATGAAGAACAAACAAGACGAAGACGTCGCTTCCGTCAAGCGATTTGCGGAGGAATACGCTGCCGCGTGGGCCAAGGGCGACCCAGAACTTCTTCTCTCTTGCTACGCGGATGACGCTGCCGTGATTATGTCGCTTGAGGAGCCAATCGTTGGAAAAGATGCGCTCCGAGAGCTGTACCAACACGTCTTTGCGGCCGCGAAGACTGAAGAGGAGGGCGGTGGTATGGCCTCGATGGCGGAAGCGGTGGGCTTGAACCCGGGAGACTACACGTGGACAACGGAGGTTGCCGAGGGCAAGACGGAAGTCTCCGGCGACTTAGGATACCTCTGGAGTACCTACGCAAACATTGCCACGCCAAAGCCCGGCGTCGATGCCGAACCGATTAGGGACTCTGGCGTTAGCCTGCTGATTGTGCGACGCCAAAACGACGGTGGTTGGAAAGTTGCCCTGCGGATGTCTACGAGGGGTGAGGACCCGGCGACCGCAAACCAACGGGACGAAACCGCAGAATAGTGTTCGAGAGAATCCGCGAGTCGACTTTTTGCAAAAGGCGTCAAATCTAAAGAGTGACGCTGAACTGACCGGACTGAGCAACGACCTACAGCAGCGCGGGGTGCGCGACCAACCGGCGAAATGTAAGAAGTCGGACGATTCTGGTCCTCGACACGACGGAAGAAATACCTTGGGGGTCCGTGCAATGGTCCTCTCATCGCGGACGTAAGCGCGCCCAACGTCTCCATGTCGCCTTCGGCATAGAAAGGCGACACGCTCCGCCGCCCGAAGTCTCGTGTAAGTGGCTCCATAGGGCGGTCTTAGCCGTCAAATCAGGGGCTTTTCGAGACCGTCGCAGTCTGATAGGCTATTCGATGGAAGGCGACCTAATGTCGCTTTCCTGGGAAAAGTGCGTCGCCGCAGGAGCGGCGCAACATGTGGAGAGAGACGAATGGCCTATCAATTCGTCCGGGAGCCGCTGCTCTCGGAAGAAGCTGACCGGCTTTCCAATGCCTGCGAGAGCTCTCGCGAGAAGCTCATCGTATGGACTCTGCTCGATACGGGCCTTCGGATTGAGGAGCTGTGTACGCTTACGCCGCAGAATATTCAGTGGCAGCAGCGTCAGCTTCGAATCAAGGGCAAGGGCGGACCGTACGGTAAGAGAACAAAGAATCGTGTCGTTCCTCTTTCGAATCGAGTCAGAACGATTCTTGAGCCGTACTTTGCACTTCACCAGGACTGGTTTTGCGGAGTGCGGCAAGCGCAGAGAATCGTGAAGTCGGTTGCTAACCGAGCACAGATTTCTCGTGACGTAACGCCGCACGTTCTTCGTCACACATTCGCGACGTGCGCGATTCAAAAAGGCATGAGCCTCCCATGGTTACAGAAAGTGCTCGGCCATGACCGGCTTGAGACTACGGCCATTTACCTGAACTTGACGGACGCGCACGTTCAGGAGGAGTTTGAGGCGAAGTGGTGAGAACCCGAAAAACTCATACAACCTCCATTCGCGAAAGAGGCAAGCATGTGGTCGGATAACGAAACCTCTATTGACCTGCTTGGCTTCGGGCACTTGGCTGAAGCAGTTCGAGGAATCGTGAAGAACGACCAATTGCTGCCCGCGACAATTGGTGTGTTCGGGGATTGGGGTAGCGGCAAGTCGAGTCTACTCAAAATCGTCGCGGAGGGCCTCGGTTCAGACCCCAAGGTTCTGACTCTAGAGTTCAACGGGTGGCTCTTTGAGGGGTTTGACGACGCGAAAGCTGCCCTCCTCGAGACCATTGTCAGCGAACTCTTGAGTCGCAAGAAGAAAACCCTCTCGGACGTAGCCAAGCGCGTTGGGCTCAAGCTTCTCCGCCGTATCAACTGGTTTCGAGTCGCTGGAACAGTGGGCAAGGCGGTTGGAAAGTATGGTACAGCGCTCGCGATTGGCGGTCCGGCGGCACTCGGTGTCGCGGTAGGTTCCGATGTTCCGGGAGTGCTCGAAAAGGCGCAGGAATCTCTGGAGAAACTCAAACCAGAGGAACTTGAGAAACTACTAGCTGATGAGTCTGAGAAGACAATTCAGACGAGCGTGCGAGAGTTTCGTGGCGAGTTCAAGTCCCTCCTCGAAGCGGCGGATATCGAGAGGTTGGTGGTTGTAATCGATGACTTGGACCGTTGCCTTCCGGACACGATAATTGAGACGCTGGAGGCGATTAAGCTGTTCCTGTTCGTTCCGCACTCGGCATTCATCATCGGGGCGGACGAGCGATTGGTGAAGTACGCCGTTCAGCGTCGGTTTCCAGAGCTCCCGGGGAGCCGAGCGGAAGTGGGGCGCGACTACCTCGAAAAGCTCATACAGTATCCTGTTCGCGTACCCGTGCTCGGCCGCGTGGAAATGGAAACGTACATCAGCCTGCTGTTCACGCAGCTTGCCGGTGTGGACGCGGATGCCATAACAAAGTGCGCTGAATGGGCTTTCCGAACGGAGAGCATTCGAGAAGGCCGCGCGTTCGGGAGCGCAACTGCGCACGAAACCCTGGAGACAATTCCCGATGGGCTTCCAGACCGTCTCGCTCTTGCTTCACGGATATCCGCAATTCTCGCTCCGGGATTGAACGGCAATCCGAGGCAGTGCAAGCGGTTCCTGAACATGCTGCTCATGCGCTTGGAGATGGCGAAGTCACGGGGCATCGGGGACCTGGACCAACAGGTTTTGGCGAAGCTGATGCTTCTCGAGTACCTGCGCTCGGAGTCTTTCAAGCGCCTGGCCCAACTACAGGCAGAGCAAGCAGGAACTCCAAAAGAACTCAAGCTCCTGGAGACTCACGTTGCTGCAGACCGAGGCAGAGAAGATTCCTCGGACGCGGACGAAGAGACAGAGCGCCCAAGCGAGCCGCCTCTGTCTGCCGAACTCCAGGCGTGGACAAACGACGAGCTTGTCCGCGATTGGCTGGCTCTCGAACCGCCGCTTGCTGGCGTTGACCTTCGGCCGTATGTGTTCTTTTCCCGGGACGTACTGGGGTCGATGGTCTCAAGCATTCAGCGCCTCAGCCCGCAGGCTCAAGAATCGCTCACCCAGGTCCTTTCTGACAGCGAGAGCATTCGCAGACGTGGCATCGGAGCCTCCCCGCAACTCAGCCCAGCCGATGCTGCGGCTGTCTTCCAGGAACTGGGCGCACGAGCTGAGCAGGAGCAAGACTGGACTACCGACGAATGCGTCTTGTATCGACTATTCGACTTTGTCGGAGCGAGGTCCGACTTGGGCGGCGAGCTTGTTGGGTATCTCCGTCGGGCTCCGGACATGAAGCTGCCGCCGGACGTTGTACCAAGGCTCCGAAATGCGTGTTCCGGCTCTTCAGCGGAAACCGCAGCGGAGACGCTCATCGGTGAGTGGGAGTTGAGTAGCTCCAATCCGATGCTCAAGAAGGCGGCTGCCGCGAAGTTGAAGAAGGAACGCTAGGAACGTGGGCACGTCGGACTCATATGGTGGACCGGCACCAGAGCAAAGCCTACTGCCGAGTTGGGCGGTTCCTCCGCCGACACCGACGGACGGCTCGGACGATGGGGGCGGCGGAGCAGCACCGCCCAACGATGAAGCTACAGAGCAGGGCCCCACACCTTCTCCTCCCGAAGCCACTCAATCAACTCCCCCAGATAGCAATTCCGGCCGGGTGCAGCCGTCAGCTCATTGGAGAACGGCGAAAGCGAACCTAACGCGATTCGCTTCGGGCGGAGGCGGAGGACGAGGCCCCCGTTCGGCGGGTCGCGCTTACGTGCGGGGTAGAGGTGGTTCCCGCGCCGCGACTCGTACCTCGAGGTCTGGTCGGGCCGTGGCTGCCGGTGTTGGCTCGTTTCTGTCCAATGTCGCACGCGGCGGAGTTCGCGCCGCTCTCGGCTCGCTCGGTCTTGAGAGATTCGTCGGGAGAAGTGTCGGCGAGGTTTTTGCCGCCATCGCGAACGCCCTGGCCCCACACGGTGCAAAACGTGAAGAGACCGCGGCGCGAAGGGCAGCGAATGAAGCCTTGTATCGGGTTTTTCAGCGGTGCGATTTCGACTCGAACGACCTGTCGCCGCTCGAGAGTATGACGCGAGACGACGTCGCCTCCGCCATCCGGGACTCGGTCAGCGGGTACATCTACTCAAGGTGGCTGGAAGAGCTCGGTCAGAGCATCGAAAAGGGGGCTGTTTCGCCAGATTCCGCGGTTCGTCTCGAGAGGATGGTCAAGAACTACGTCAGAGAGTGTGTGAAGCTCGATACCAAAGACCTTGACGTTCTTGGTGTCGATTGGTCCGGCCCGGAGGGTTCCGGAATCATCAACGAGATTTTCGACAGCGCCTACGGTCTGCTGGAGGTCGCCGAATGAGATGGCACGTAGTCGTACATGTCGAAGAGGAAGATTGCTATTTCCCAGATTTGACGTCGGACACTCCGCGGCTCGTGCTCTCATTCGCCGAAGAAGCCGATGGATTCCGCATGCGCGAAGGGGTGCTGCGGACTATGGCTCCACGGTCCGTGCGGAAGTTCGAGGAGCAAGCGTACGACCTGGCCGTGCTTGCGATGGTGGTCTACGCTTCGGACCACTGCATCGAACGAAGCACTGCCAGCGATGGCTGGACACGCGAGATTACACTCTACGTTCCCGTAGCCAACGAGAAAGCGTGGAATGAGGCCAAAGAGCCACTCACCAGACTTCTATCGTTCCTATCAGGGGATGATTGGGATTTACACTTTCGTACGAGGGAGTACTCGCCAGACTTCGAACCGACCGGCGAAATGGAGTCGGCACCGAACGCGGTCTCACTGTTCTCGGGAGGAGTCGACTCGCTGGTTGGTACTATAGACCTCCTGGAACGAGGGCGTCGTCTCGCGCTCGTGGGCCATTACGGCGCGGGCATGACGCACCATTTTCAAGCGGACGTGTTTGACCGAATCAAGAAGCACTATGGCGAGAGAGTAGCTTCGGCGTTCTTCTTCGTCGAGCCACCGACGATAGCCGATTCCACCCGTGAGACGACGAAGCGCTCACGGTCTTTTCTGTTCTTCGCGTTAGGCTTGCTCGTTGCGAATGCAATCGACGAGGCCACGCCGCTGTACGTATCGGAGAACGGCCTCATAACGCTGAACGTCCCGTTTACAGATTCGCGCTCAGGAAGCCTGAGCACGCGAACGACGCACCCGTTTGTCGGAGCTTCGTTTCGCGAGCTGTTGTCTGTGCTCGGGCTAAAGAACTCGATTGACTTCCCATACAGGTTCAAAACCAAGGGCGAGATGCTCGCGGAATCCGCGAATCCGGCGCTACTCTACGAGATTCTCCCGAGCACGATGTCATGCGCACACCCTGAGGCAGCCCGTTGGCATGGACTATCGCCGGGTACCCATTGCGGATACTGCGTGCCGTGCGTCATCAGACGCGCTGCTGTGGCACACGCGAAATGCTCTGATGCGACTTACGCAATAGACGTGCTCAGTGACCCTCCCAGTCACGAGACAGAGTCTGGCAGAGACGCCTGGGCGATTCAGATTGCGCTCAACCGGTACCTGGGGACCAGTCGGGAACACGATATTTGCGATGTCCTGAGTTCTGGCCCAATCGAGCCCGAAGAGGTAGGCGATTGGGTCAGCGTATATCGTCGAGGAATCGACGAACTGTCTCGGTTTTTTGAGAGTGCGGACAAGAAAAAAGGGACGGCCAATGACCCGGCTCGTTGACGCCCACTGCCACGTGGACCTATTTCCCGCACCACCACAGCTCCTTGCTGCCGCGTCGCGAGGGGAGGGCTGTCACCTCATCGCCGTCACAAACGCACCCTCCGTGTTTGAGCATACCCTGGAGTTGTCGCACCAGTATCCCACTGTGCACGCAGCTCTCGGATTGCATCCGCAGTTGGTGAAGACTCGTTCAGGTGAACTGGACCTACTCAGGGGGCTGCTGGAACGTACCAGATTCGTAGGGGAGGTCGGCCTCGACTACCAGACAAGAGACGAAGCCGAGCGTTCACTGCAGCGAGAGGTTTTTTCGAAAGTGGTCGATGCGTGCACGATGCTGGGCGACAGAGTCCTATCGATTCACTCACGTAGGTCGTCTAAGGACGTACTCGCAATTTTGGGGGCTACCTTCCGGGGAACAGCTATCCTCCATTACTTCAGCGGCTCCAAGAGGGAGGTCGCTTCTGCCTCCAGTCGAGGCTTTTTCTTCTCGGTCAACCCCGCGATGATTCGTTCGAAGTCCGGGCAAGCGCTAATTCGTTGCATGGAACCCGACCTCGTCTTGACCGAAAGTGACGGGCCGTTTGTGAAATACGGAAAGCGGCCTGCAGAGCCGAGAGACGTTTCGGTTGTTCTGAAATACCTGTCGGAAACTTGGTCCTGCTCGCTGGAGGATGCCGCCGCACGAGTGTCTGCCAACTTCGAACGAGCGGTTGGGTCTTGAGTGGTGTCAACGGCAGAATCGCGTGCCGGGATAGCAGTCGCGCTTCGACCCGCCTGCGACGAAGACGCTCACGGGCTCTCCACGAAAGAGCGCTCGTTCTGGTGGCCATTCCACCGGAGCTCAATCGTTCAAACAAACGCCCGAAGCGTTACTGACACGCGACGACCTTGGCAGCGCTTCGACTTCGTTATCCGTGCGCGAGATTGGTCTCAAACGGAAGAACGAAGACGGTTCCGTCCGGGGCGTCGAAGTCCAAGCGCTGAGCGTCGCCTTTGTACGGACGAAGCCGGAAGGTGCGCGTTTCGCCGAAAGACAGCGTGACGATTGGAGTTCCCAGAATCAGCCCTTTCCTGCTATCGCGGTGCTTTCCAATGTAGTGCCCACGGCTTCCGTCGTACCAATTGACGAGTACACCGTTTAGGCGTCCGTCAATCTCTGACTGACACCACCTGACGATGCGCGAGAGTTTCGGAATACCGTCGGTCAGCACGCTAAGGGGAAGCGCGTTGTTCTTGCTTCCGGTGTAGACGTAGTCCCTGTCGTAGGCCTGCTGCCAGCGAGGTGTTGGAACCCGCTGTCCTCTCGGCGTCCTGACTTGGTGGTATTCGTCTGGATGACGGTGCCAAAGCGTTTCGAACTCTCCTTCACCGAGGCGGAGCTCGTCGGGGAGCGCGCCCGTTAGGAGATGGTGACCGCCTGGAAGTTCTTGGCGAATCATGCGTCTACCACTCACGACAATAGCCAGGAGAAAGAACTCACGTCTGCGTCTACGAAACCCGACATGTAGACGAAGCGACCCCACTCGCACGGGCGCATTCCATTGGGTGTGAGACACCAAAGAACGGGAACACGAGGTGGACGCTCTGGCGCTCTACCATGGCCGTCGGTGAAGTAAACAACCACATCGACTCGCTGGTTGTGAAGAAAGGTAGCGCGAACGTCCGCGATAGACCCACTCCTAAAGCTTTGGCGGTGGCGGCAAGAACCGCTCGCGAATCTTTGAGAGCGTTTCGTATGGAACCCCAGTGCGACGCTCAACGTCACGAAGCTCGTCGTCGGAGAGCGCGGCGATTCGTCTCTGCAATGCGCTACTTCCTCCGCCCCACTCTTCTGCATGACAGTAAAAGCCTTGGTCAGGCGTGATTTTTAGCGACGGCGCGTCGTCGTCATGAAACGGGCAAGAGACAGTGACGTGCTTTCTTCCATTTGCCGTTGGGTCAACGCCAAGCTCACGGAATAGCCCAAGCATTTTCTCTGTGTTAACCGGCGAACGAAACCTGTCACCAGGTCGTCTTTGGCGAGTTGGCCTTGGCTCTTCCCGTAGCCGCGAAAAGAACTCTGCAAATTCCTTGGTCCTGTCGTCAACCTCTGCGAGTGCTCCGTCATAGACGTGAATGTCGCCAGTCATGGTGAAAAAGCGGTCGCGCGGGTACACCTCTATCTTATGCTCACCGTCACCTGGCGCTTGGTAGAGCCACTTCCCTCCGCGAAAGTACTGGTTTGGTGCCTTAACAATTAGGTGGTAGCCCTTACCAGACACAGACACTTCGGTGTACGTGGCAAGGTCTTCAATGAGCCCTGAAACCCAGTCAGGGGAATCCCCGTCCCAAGACTGACGCACCTTGTCCAAATCGATTCCGACAAAGGGGTCATTGTCTGTGAAAACAAAGCCAAGCCCAGCCGCTCGCCCTTGCGCTTGAAGCGCTGCTCTTGCCTCACCAAAGGTAGACCACGTAGTTGGGTCAGTGCTTGAGGCTCTACGGCCGTTTATCTGTAGCGGAAGCTTTTTGCCACCAACGCGTTCCCAAAGGACCCATTGCGGAAGCGCTGTAATCTCGTCTGGAAAATTATCGAGCGGGTTTTTCTTCGCTACTGCAATCACTCCCTTTTCCGGTGTTGCGGAATCGCCACAACCAGCGCACTTGATTTCAATCTTTGCGCCGTCAGTTGAAGTCGCTGTTGTGTTTAGCGGCTGTGAGCCTTTCGAGCCGTCGCGATAGAGCGCAATCGCTTTCACTCCAATTTCATGTGCGAGGAGAAACGACTCGCGAATGTCTTCCACAGTGGCTTCCTTAGGAAGGTTCACTGTTTTGGAAATGGCACCAGAGAGAAACGGTTGTGCAGCTGCAAGCATGCGAATGTGTCCACCAGTTGAAATGACGCGTGTGCCGTTACCGCTTCTGTTTGCAGTGTCGAAGACAGCCAAGTGCTCTTCGCGTAGCCCGGGGGCTCCTTCTACGGTCTCATTCTCCTTTACGTGGGAAAGGATTCGCTCTATCTCGGGTGGCTTGTATCCAAGCGTTTGTAGCCCGCCTTTTACTGACTGGTTCACAATCCGCCTGTCTCCACCGCCAGCGAAGGTCTTGTGCTTTACCAGCGCAAACTCTGGCTCGACTCCCATGGTGTCGCAATCGAGATAGAACCCGATTGTTCCAGTCGGTGCGAGGACGGTCACTTGAGCGTTACGAAAGCCGTACTCTTCTCCTGTGTAGAGAGCTCTGCCCCACGCGTCTCTTGCTTCACGAACGAGGTACCGCAACTTCTCGGGCATGAGGTCTTCGCTGAGTCCTTTTGGCGGTGTTCCAACTTGCTCGTAGTCTTTAGCCGGTGCTCCGTACGCTGCGCGGTGGTGGTTTCTGATTACGCGCTGCATGTGCTCTTCGTTTTCAGCGTAGCCTTCAAACGCACCAAGCTTTGCTGCCATAAGAGCTGACGCAAAGTACGCTTCACCGCCCATGATTGCCGTAATGGCGCCTGTAACTGCCCTTCCCTCTTCACTGTCGTAGGGAATTCCCATGACCATGAGAAGTGTCCCGAGGTTAGCGTAGCCAAGGCCAAGTGTGCGGAAGTGCTCCGAGCGTTCTGCTATTTCTGGCGACGGGAATTGCGCCATTGCGACTGAAATTTCGAGCACCATGGTCCAAAGGCGCACTGCGTGACGGAAGTCTTCGACCTGAAACTCACCGGTTTCACAGTCAAGAAACTTGAGAAGATTAATCGAAGCGAGGTTGCACGCCGTGTTATCGAGAAACATGTATTCTGAGCACGGATTGCTCGCGTTAATGCGGCCTGACTCTGGGCACGTGTGCCAGTCTTGAATGGTTGAATCGAACTGAAGCCCTGGGTCAGCACACTCCCACGTTGCGTGACACATTTGAGCAAATAGCCGTGTGGCTGGAAGCACCTTAGAGACTTCGCCGTCAGTCCTTCGCCGCAAAAACCAATCGCCTTTTTCTTCGACTGCTCGCATGAACTCGTCAGACACTCTGACAGAGTTGTTTGAATTCTGGCCGCTCACTGTGGCGTACGCCTCGCCGTTAAAGTCAGTGCCAAATCCAGCGGCTATGAGCGCCTTGGCTTTCTTTTCTTCTGCTGGCTTCCAGTTCACAAAGGCTTCAATGTCTGGGTGGTCGTCGTCCAAACACACCATTTTGGCTGCGCGACGAGTGGTACCGCCTGACTTGATAGCACCGGCAGCTCGGTCGCCAACTCGCAAGAACGAAATGAGACCTGACGACACACCACCGCTTGAGAGCGGCTCGCCTTCGCCACGGATTATCGAGAAATTCGTGCCGGTGCCGCTTCCAAATTTAAAAAGGCGCGCCTCGCGCGTCCACAAGTCCATGATTCCGCCCGGGCCAAGAAGGTCGTCAGTTACAGCGTTAATGAAGCACGCGTGAGGCTGACAGCGCGAATACGTGTCACGGCTCTCTAAGACCTCCTTGGTGTCAGGGTCTACGTAGTAGTGACCTTGCGGCGGGCCCGTAAGGCCGTAGGCTTCGTGGAGCCCCGTGTTAAAAAACTGAGGGGAGTTTGGTGCTGCTACTTGGTGGACGAGCATGTGTGTCAGCTCGTCTTGGAAAGCCTGCGCGTCAGCGGGAGTCTTGAAGTAGCCAAGCTTTTCGCCCCACGTGCGCCATGCAAGGGTCATGCGTCCGACCACTTCTTTTAGGCTTGTTTCAGCACCTCGAGTAGTCGGTGCCGAGCGCCTGAAGTACTTCGACGCTGTAATGTCAATTGAAACGGCTGAAAAGTGAGAGGGAAATTCGACGTCGGAAGCCTCAAAGACGACTTCACCGTCAGCACCTTTTATCTCGGCGCGCCGCTTTTTCCAGACAGCTGTCTCGTACGGGTCTTGGGACGCGTCGGTAAAGTGGCGAGAAATGCTGATTCCTCGCTGCTCTTGTTGCGGTGTCTTTCTTTCGGATTGTGCGCGCTCCGATACTGCTGGCTCGTGCATGGCTAATGGTCTCACAGCGAGAAACGCTAAGCAAATAGAGTGTTTCGGTCACACTCCACGTGGTTTGAGTAAGAAAGAGGGTCGTGGCAAAATGACCCATGGCCGCAAGAGAACAGGACACAAGTCAAGACACAGAGCGTGAAGACCCGCGCGATTTTCTGCACGAAGGACTCGTCATTACAGAGATTGACGGTGAGAAAGTTGTGCTCGATATGTGGGATACCCACCGGCGTGACGACCGCGGTCAGACCGAAATTGGCTACGAAATGCGCCACGGTGACATGACGATTTTTCAAGGGGACGGCTTTGCTGGCTCTCCTCTTCATGCTGACGACTCAGATAAAACGATTGGAGCGCTGCTTTCTTTTCTCTCGCTCAGGAAGGGAGATACTGACGCAGAGTACTTTGAGGCATACAGCGCAACGCAACTCGAGTGGGCAGAGCAACACGGCGAAGAGCTCTCGCTCGTTGTCTTTGAGATTGAAGAAGCAACGATTTCTTGCCTTGACGACATGCTCGATTCTGAAGAAATGCAGCAATCGAGGTTTGGGGCGTCTTCAGACGACTGGATTTCTGACCCAGAGCGTGACCCGCGAAGGGAAGAAGCAGCAGCGGAAGGGCTCACCGGCTCAACCCACGGTGAGCACATTTCCGATATGCGCCGCTGCCTTCGCGAGAAATTCGAGAGCCTGCCAGAGTTTGTCCGCGACCGAATTGAGCGAGAGATTGACGAGCTCGAGGAGTGGTTTTCTCGCCAACGCAGACTTGACGAGCAGACTTGAAGCAGAAACGGAAGCTTCTTCACAGGGAGCCTCCGGTCAGTCAGCGTCCACTTCCCCGCCCAGTAGCTCCACGCAATGCGGACAGAGCCACTCAAAGCCTGGGTCAAAGACGAAGTGTCCGGCGCACGCTGCGCGCTCGCACCGGGAGCAAAGGACGCAATGGACTGTCACCAACCCATCGCAAATGGCGCAGCGGGTGACGTCGGTTCCAGGCGGGTCGGAGGCTTCGGCACCACCAGTTCCGAATGGAACCGCACCGAGGGCTCCACGAAGCATGCCGACAACGCCCTGGCGGAGTTCGGGTGGAAGCTCCGGCCATTTCGCGCGAAGAACTGACACGAGCTCTTCTAGCTCTTGTGCGGGTTCGGGCCTGGGGCCCACAGGGGGCCCAAATCCGGTTCCGGGATAGTGCGCCTTAGCGCCGCCTTCGTTCCGGTCGGTGACAGTTTGCGAATCTGTAAGTTCGCAATCTATGTCCCTTTGTGCCGCGCGCGTGTCACGCGGTTCCGGTCCCGTTCCGGTTTCTGGCGCTTCTGTTCCAAAACGCCCCGGTTCTTCCACTAAGTCGTTTTGGGGTGGTGATTTAGAGTGGTGGAGGCGGGGGGAATCGAACCCCCGTCCCGAGACGAGTCCACGTGAGCGTCTACAGGAATAGTCCTTCTTTTGGTGTCTCGCCCGTCAGGCTCCAAAGGACAGGATCCGTCGAGGCCAGCTTCTGAAAGTTTCGCACCTTCGCCCAGAAGCGAAGCTCCGGCACTATCCCTTAGTTATGGCCCTCGTTCGACTCCCTAAGGGAGAAGGAATCGGCGAAGGGGCCGCTTTAGGCAGCCATTGCGTAGTTGGTGTTGCCAACTAAGATTGCCCAGGGGTTTTATGAGGCCACCTGGAACCTCATCCTGCAGCCCATGCTTCCTTGCGTCCGGTCGAATCCAGGTCGCCCCCGAATGCTTTCGGCATGTCTGTCGACACCATCATTATATAGTGCGCTGGCAGGCAGTGCCAGACGGGCGCTCGGCGGGGTCCGCAATGCTCGGCGAACCCCGCCTGCTCTGCCGACGCCCCCCGGCGGAAGACTCGGGGCTTCCGCGTCGCCAACGCGCTGCGCCTGACCGCCAGCACTTCGGGATCAGGCCACGCTCCCACGAAGGCGCGCCACTGCGCCACCATCAATCCGCGCCCGCGCCCTTGCCCTCCGCACCTTCGGCGCCATTCTGAGATGCCGCCGTCGACGGCTCCGCCGCGCCCGACGCCGACGGCTTCACCAAACCGCTCTCCGCGAGCGCCAGCACCGCGAAGGCCGTACCGTAGTTGCTGAGTAAGTGTTTGCTATCCTTGGTCGGCGACGCCGTGTACCAACGACCCGTCTCCCTCTGGTTCGTCGCCAGCCACAAGATTCCACGTGCCAACCTGGGATCGCTCGCCGGCATCCCCGCACGCCGCGCCAGGTAGACCACGAAACCCGTCGCATACCCATCGCTCGAGTCGAAATCCTGCGCCACGTCGTCCTTTCGCTTGTGTTCCTTGGGCAGCAGCGTCGCTGTGTTCCAACCGCCGTCGGCTTTCTGCTGCCCCATCACATCGCCCAGCAGCGCCTGCCGTTCCACCTCGCCCATGAGCCCATCAACCTCCAAGGACGCCCACATCACCATCAACCGGTGCTGCATCGACACTGGCGGATTCGCTTGCAGGTAGCGACGAATTCCCGCGAGACTCTTCTTCGCTTTTTCCGTCGCCGCGAAGTCGCCCGGCGCCGCGCCGATCCCGACCGCCGCCAACGTGGCACCGAAATGATCGTCGTACTCCATCGGCGGCCATCCACAGATCAGCCAGTCCCAACCACCATCTTCGCGCTGCAGATCGAACATGCGATCCAACGCTCGCCGCGTTGTCTCGTGCAGCTGGCCGCTCGTCGCCGCGTCGTTGATCGCCAGAGTCGCCGCTACGCACACAACCTCCGCATCCCATCGCGGCCCCTTCTCCTTGTCCTCCCAGCGCTCTGTCACCATCGATTCGAAAAACTTGCGCACGTCGTCAGATTGCGGCCTCAGCGGCGTCAACGCTGGCCGCGCCATCATGTAGGCAATATTCGTGTGACACGTGCCGCACTTTCTCGACTGCTGCCAATGAAGCGATGAGTGATCCAGGTAGTCGGCGGCTTTCTCCAACGAAAACACTTTGGCGAACGGTTCGTCGTCGGTGATGTCAGCGGGTGCTCTGACTCGCGGCGCCTTTTTCTCGCCTTTCCCCTCCTCATTCGCTGCGACCTCCTCCGAGTGAAGCGATGGCCCTACAATACTCGCAGACAACAAGACCGCGACGAGGCTCACTGCCAGGCGACTTGAATTGATCATCAACACACTCATATCAGCACCTATCAATAGCTGCAGAATTGGCACGCTGCGAACGCCGAGTCTCTTGCGGGGCGCCGCAGCTCAAACTCCAGACCCTACCTTCAGATTAGCACCGAGGCGACACGGAGAGGAAAGTGTTTTTCTTCTCGCTGCGGCGAAACACACTTCGACGGGCGAAGAACTTGCGGCCATCTTCCATCTTCCCTAACGCTGAAAAACCCGTTTTGGCGCGACAGGCTGGCGAGCGCCTACAGACAAGCTGTCATTGACACCCCTCCGAACGCTCCTTACAATCCGCCATCTTGAGGGCGGCGGTTAAATCCCCTTTTGAGGCGATGGATGAAACTCCACCGAGCGATCGCAGACACTTGCGCTAAGAAGATCTTCCTCGACCCTGAGAAGCTCCGCGATCGCCTTGATGAACTGCGCCGCGGTGGCGCCAAGGTCGTGTTCGCGAACGGTTGTTTCGAGCTACTCCACGTCGGTCACATACGATACCTTGCGGCGGCGAAGGCGCTTGGCGACGTCCTGGTTTTGGGGGTCAATACGGACGCCTCGATGAAAGTCATCAAGCCTGATCGCAAACCCGTCAACCCCGACGCGGAACGGTTCGAAATCTTGGCGGCCCTCGAGATGGTCGATTTCGTTGTTCCGCTTCGCGAACGCACGCCCGCTGAACTCCTCGATCTCCTGCGCCCTGACTTTCACACCAAGGGCACAGACTATCGCCTCGAGGATATCCCCGAACGCACCGTTGTCGAAGCCTACGGCGGACAGGTAGCGATCGTTGGCGATCCTAAAGACCACAGCACGTCGGATATGCTGGAGACGCTCCGCGATCCGAAGCTCCTCTCGTAACCAGCTGCGCCATCCACCCGGTGTGAAGATCATCTTCCGAGCAGCCGGTTGTCTCGTGTGGCTCGTCTTTGCATCGCGTGTCATCGTTGCGGCGCCCGAGACTCAGACAGATCCGCCACCGGGCAAACACGTTCTGCCCGCGGCAGCCTCAGACCAAGGTTCGCATCTCGACCTCGGCCTGCAAGGGGTGCGCACGCCGCGCGCCGGCGAAGGATTCCGCACCGAGCTTTTTGGACGCCCGATCCACGTCGCGCCGCGCGACCGCCGCAGACGATTGGCGCTGGACATCGGTGCCAGCACGGTGGCGCCGGGTGTGACGGAAGCCGAAGTCCTCCCGTACGGCGTCCTCTACTTCTGGAAACGCCCGAATGACGACGAATTCATGCGCGCCACGATGTTGGGAATCTGGAACGACGCACTCTACGCCAGGTCGCCGCGCGGCAGCCCTTTCGAAGTCGTCCTGACGCTCCGCACCTTCACGCTCCCAGTCGAGGAAGCCACATTCGTCGATGGCGAGCGGATCGACAACGAAGAGCTTCTCTGGGGAAACATCAACTTGGGACTTGGCGTCGGCTATCGCGTCCAACTGGATGAACCCGGAAACAGCGACAACATGTTCAGCGTTGCGATCATTCAGGAACGCGGCTTTCTCTACTTCGACAGCACGGGAGGCGACGCCGCCACAGACTTCGACGATCCGCTGGACACGTTCGACGAGACGCTCCGCCTCACGATGCGGCTCGACAAGCTCGAGCGCAATTTCCTCGAGCTACCGCATGCGGGATTCGCCCTCGGCGCCGACGGCATCATTGGCTACCGCGTCCGCTGGAACAGCTGGGGACGCGACCGCCGCGAACCCGGTGGCGAGACCAAAGAGTTCGGAGCGTTCTCTGGCTATCTCGTCGGCGCCGCGGGTGTTCCTTGGGTCGAGAGTGAAGCTCACCGCCTCGTCGCGTCGCTGCACGGCGGCACTGGATTTGACCTCGACCGTTTCAGTGGCTTTCGAGTTGGAGGTGGTCCCGACGAAAGTGAATTCGATGCTATCTCGCGAACGGTCATCCCCGGCGCCCTCATCGACGAGTTCATCACGTCGAACTACGCGGTCCTGACGGGCGAGTACCGATTTCAAATTCTGCCGATTTCGATGCTCGGCTTGCGGGCCTCCGTTGCCTACGTCGATCGTGAACGCTTGCGCAGCAGCGGTATCAAGCGCCAGGACGATATTCTTTTCGCGGTTGGCCCGCGAGTAACGACAGGGTTCTTTTGGCAGACGCGCTTGCAAGTCGGATACGCGTTCAACAGCGGTGTGATTCGCGACGGCAAGTACGGCGGCCACGAAGTTCTGGTGCGACTGTCGCGCGAGTTCTGAGCCCGGCAGCAACTTGCGCGCAGAGCTGCGACCGACTCTAATGGATGAAGGACTGGACTGAGTTTCACGCGCCCCTCATTTCTCGGCTGATCGTCCTATGTGCTCCGACGTTGTCACGCGCCTTCTGACACTCACGATCACGATTCTGACCGCGGTTCTCGCGGCTCCGGCGACACGTGCCAGCGATGACCGTCCGCCGCCGACGCGCGAGCAATCGGCCTTCTTCGAAAACCGCATCCGGCCCCTCCTGGCGGAAAACTGCTACGGCTGCCATGGCCAAGAACGTCAACGCAATAGCCTGCGCGTCGACTCACGCACCGCGCTTTTGCTTGGCGGCTATCGTGGACCTGCGATTGTGCCGTTTCACCCCGAGGAGAGTCTTCTCCTGAAGGCGGTGCGGCGAACGCAGGGCATCAAGATGCCGCCGAAGAAGACAATCGATGCGCGGCACGTCGACGCGCTGGAGCGTTGGATCCGAATGGGAGCGCCGTGGCCGCAAAGCTCGACTCCACCGCCGGACGAAGCAGCGACGCTTCAAATCACCGCAGCCGATCGCGACTATTGGGCGTTTCGACCGATCACCCGCCCTCAGCCACCACACGCCCAAGGGAGTGACCGCCGCAGCGGTGCGATCGATGCGTTTGTTTTGGCGCGACTCAAAGCTGAGAAGATCACGCCGCAGCCAACCGCGGATCGTCGCACCTTGATGCGCCGCCTGACCTTCGACCTGACTGGACTGCCGCCGCGACCGAGGGACGTGGCGGCGTTTCTTGCCGACGCCTCACCCAACGCCTATGAAAAGGTCGTCGATCGCCTTCTCGCCAGTCCACGTTATGGCGAGCGCTGGGGACGTCACTGGCTTGATCTCGTACGCTACGCGCAGAGCGACGGCTACGAATTCGATGGTGAAAAACCGTTCGCGTGGCGCTATCGAGACTACGTCGTCGACAGCTGGAACAGCGACAAGCCGTACGATCTGTTTGTGCGCGAGCAGCTGGCAGGGGACGAGCTCGAAAGCGTCAGCGACGAGTCGTTGATCGCGACTGGTTACTATCGCCTCGGCGTGTGGGAGATGTCTGCCGACGACAAACGCCTGGCGCACTACGACGAGCTACATGACGTCATCGAGACGACCTCGACGGCGTTTCTGGGACTGACAGTTGCCTGTGCCCGCTGCCACGATCACCGCTCCGATCCGATCTCACAGCGCGATTACTACAGAACGCTAGCATTCTTTCACAACATGCGTCCCTACGCGGAGCCGAAGTATTCCCCCGAAGACTCGGTCCTTGTCCCACTCACGGACAAAGAAACGGCGGCGAAGTGGTCAGAACAACACCGCGAACGCTTGCAGGGTGCGGAAAAGAAACTGCAGGAGTTCATCAAACCTGTGCGCGAACGACTCTTTGAAGAGCGCCTCGCCGCACTGCCAGCGAAACTGCGAGAAGCGTACGCCATTCCCAAAAACGAACGCGACTCCGAGCAATCTCTGCTCGCGCGCGACGCGCTCAAACGCGCGCAGCCGAAGGACGAGGATATCGTCGCCGCTCTCGACGTCGACGGCCGCATGGAGAAATCACGCTTGGAAGCCGACGTGGAAGCAGCGCGCGCCCAGGAAGCCCCGTTCGATTGGGTTCTCGCGGTCCGCGAGCGCGGCGCACGCCCTCGCACGACGCACGTACTCACACGCGGCAGTCCGGAGTCGCCCGCAGAGCGCGTCGACCCGCGCTTCCTCGAAGTTTTGACGCCGCAGGCGACACCCGGCCTGCCCACAGCGAGGGCGACAGCCTCCAGCACTGGACGTCGACGGGCTCTCGCAGACTGGATCGCGGCACCGAGTAACCCGCTGACCGCACGGGTCATCGTCAATCGTCTTTGGCGCCACCACTTCGGCCGCGGCATTGTCGCGACGCCGGACGACTTCGGTCGACTGGGAGAACGCCCGACGCATCCTCGCCTCCTGGATTGGCTTGCCAGCGAGCTCGTCGCGTCGGGATGGAGTCTCAAGCACATTCATCGCTTGATCCTGCTTTCGCGCACTTACCAGCGGAGTTCGTCCCAGGTTGCGACCGACACTGCCGCGTCGACGCAGCAGCGAGCGACGGCGCCGGCTGCTGCCCATGTCGATCCGTCGAACCGACTTCTTTGGCGGCAAAACTTCCGGCGCTTGGAAGCGGAAGGGATTCGCGACGCCATCCTCGCAGTCTCGGGAGAGCTCAACTCGAAGATGCGCGGACGCGGTTCATTCCCGTTTCTCGACCGGAGCGTCCTGGCCGGCGAGCCCGTTCCCGGAAGAGGCTGGGAAGTCTCCACCGAGAGCGAAATCGCGCGACGATCGCTGTACGTCTTTCTCAAGCGCGGACTCCATCCGCCTTTCTTCGAAAGCTTCGACTACACACCGAGCGTCGCCGCGATGGGCTCCCGCTCAGTCACGACTGTGGCGCCGCAGGCGCTGTTGCTGCTCAACAGCCGCTTCACTCGGCGTCAAGCCGAAGCGTTCGCTGCCCGGCTTGAAAGAGACGCCGGAAGTGATGCGACCGCACAGATTGAACGCGCGTACGCGTTGACTCTGTCGCGCTCCCCGCGCGCCGCCGAGATCGAAACCGCCAAGAACTTTCTCAAGCGACAGGAAGTGCATTACAAAGCGATCGCAGGCGAGTTGACTTTTGAACCGCTCGTCCCCGACAGTCTCGCCACCGCGCTCTTCGCGAAGCTCTCGGCGCACCATCTGCTCTCCGGCCCGCGCACCGCTTGGCGCTACGGCCGCGGCGACTGGCGCCCATGGTACGCCACGGAGATTGTCGTCGACGGGCGTGGACCGTTCGCGCTCTGGGACGGCAAGACGTTCGAGCGCGGTGACGTGAGTGGTGCGCTCCGACTCGATGCCAACACGACCCTCGCCGGTCTGATCGCCGGCAGCACGATCGTGCATCGAGAACGAACGGCGGGGAGACAGGCGATCGATCTCCTTCGCGGCTACGAGGTTTGCTTGCTCCCGGGGGAGTCGCGTGTCGAGTTAAGGCACCACACTGTGGAGAAGACGACGACCGTGGCGAGCGGTGCCGTCGAGATGAACGCGGGGGTCGACATCCCGTTCCGACTGCGAATCGATGGCAACCGTCTGAGCTTCTGGCTTGGGGCAACTGAGACGGACGCCGACGCCCCGATCCTGGATTTGAAGGGTCTTCAGCTAATCAACAGAACGGCTGCGTTCGGCGTGCGCGCCGTGGGCGCAGCAGCAACACTTAAGGATGCGGCCCTACGCAGCCCCGCCGGTGAAACCGTGCGCATTGAGGCGCCGGAGCGCCGGGACGTGGCGAACTGGGCCCGCCGCAGCGCTCTGGGGTCGCTCTGCCTCGTCCTCGTCAACTTGAGCGAATTCATCTACATCGAGTAGACTCAAAGCACTATGCAACGCCCCGCTTCACAGTTTTGCGGCCGCACGCGGCGCGAGTTCCTCTGGGAGACCGGAGCTGGTTTCACCGGCCTTGCTCTGCTGTCGCTGCTCGAGAAAGACCGATTCTTCGCGCAAGACCTCCCCCTCACTGACGCAGCGCGCGCCTCCACGCCGGAAGGCTTTCGTAACCCGCTCGCCGAGAAAGAACCGCACTTCGCCCCGAAGGCGAAAAGCTGCATCTTCCTGTTCATGTACGGGGGACCGTCCCAGGTTGACACGTTCGACTTCAAGCCAGAGCTGCAAAAGTACGACGGCAAGACGGCGGAGGTCGAACTACGCCAACAGAACTTCCAAAAGAAGAAACTGCTCGGTTCACAGCGCGCGTTCGAGCGCTGCGGCGAGTCAGGACTTTGGTGCTCAGACGTCTTCCCGCACGTCTCGAAGCACATGGACGAACTCGCGGTCGTGAAATCGCTCTACGCAGACTCGTTCATCCACGGCTCGGCTCTGCTGCAGATGAATTCCGGCCAGACGCTGCAGGGCCACCCGTCGCTCGGAGCTTGGCTGACGTACGGTCTTGGCAGCGCCACGAACGAACTCCCAGCGTTCGTCGTCATGGTCGACCGACGCGGCGGTCCCGTCACCGGCTCCAACGGTTGGGGCAGCGCCTACATGCCGGCTGCCTACCAAGGCACCGTGCTGCGCACACGCGGCGAGCCGATCCTGAATCTGAATCCCGCCGGAAACGTTCCGGCTGCTATCCAGCGCGACCGCATCCGCACCATCAACGAGCTCAATCAAGCGTACCGCCAGCGCGTGCCCGGCTACTCCGAACTCGAAGCGCGCGTCGCCAGCTACGAGCTCGCATATCGCTTGCAGAGTGCGGCGCCCGAGGCGCTCGATCTCTCGCGGGAGAGTCGACGGACCAAGGAGCTCTATGGTTTCTACGACCCACCGCCGAAGCATCCGCTCAGCCAGGGACCACGCCCATTCGGTGAGCAGTGCCTGACGGCGCGCCGTCTCGTCGAACGCGGCGTTCGTTTCGTCCAGCTCTATCACGGCGGCGGCACACAGCATCAGAACTGGGACGCACACATGGGTGCGGAGGAAAACCTCAAGATCCACGGTCCGGAAGTGGATCGGCCGATCGCTGGACTGCTGAGCGACCTCAAGCAGCGCGGTCTCCTCGACGAAACCCTTGTCGTCTGGGGCGGTGAGTTCGGACGCCAGCCTGTCTCACAAAACGGCGGTGTCGGCCGCGATCACAACCCCAAGGGCTTCACCTACTGGCTCGCTGGCGGCGGCATCAAAGGCGGTACGAGTTACGGCGAGACCGACCCACTCGGATTCGAAGCTGCGGTCGACCGCCGGCACGTCCGCGACCTCCACGCCACGATCCTCCACCTCATGGGGCTTGACCACACGCGACTGACCTACTTCAACAGCGGTTTCGATCGTCGCTTGACGGGGGTGGAAGACGCCGAGGTGATTCACGACATTCTGGCGTAGTGGGAGCGAGTCTCAGCGCGAGAAAAAGACTCGACGCGGGACGCTTCAAGGGCGCGGCACGTCGTGCTCAACACCGAGTCGTCGGGCGTTCGACGAAGTGCACGACTCGGCGAAACCAGCATCAACGCCGCGCTCAGTACCGCGACAACTCCCGCCGCACCTCACGCTGTGAGTCCTTGTCCTTGAGCGCTGCCCTCTTGTCGTGCAGCTTCTTGCCGCGACCGAGGCCAAGTTCGACCTTGGCGAGGCCACGCTGGTTGAAGTAAACGCGTAGCGGAATCAGCGTGTACCCCTTCGAGTCGACCTTGCGCTGGAGCTTCGTGATCTCGCGACGGTGGAGTAGCAACTTCCGCTGACGCACCGGCTCGTGAGTGAAGTGCGTTGCGTTCTTGTACTCAGAGATGTGGCACTTGAGGAGAAACACTTCGCCGTCGACGATGCGTGCATAGCTATCGGCAAGATCGATCTTGCCGGCCCGGATCGATTTGACTTCCGAACCAGAGAGCACGATGCCGCACTCGATCTTCTCGTCGAAGTGAAACTCGTAGAACGCACGGCGATTGCGAAACTGCTTCTCGCCCGACGGCTTCTCTTTGGACTTCTTGCGTGCCATGGTGGGATTCTACAGCGAGAACAAAGTGGGCCGGAAGCGACGTTCCCAGACTTTTGGTCTCGACTGGACGATGCAGCGCCTCCGACCACCCCGCAGGTGAGGACTGGATCGGTTCGAATTTGAAGGCAGGAGGCCCGCGCCGTCAGCGTCGGTGCGATTTCAGTCGGTGCGATTTCAAAGGAGTTGACAGCCGCTAGTCAGCGCGTACACTCTGCCTTCTCAGTCGGAACCGCCCCGACTTTGGACGCTGATTGATTCTTGTGCCGAGATGGCGGAATTGGCAGACGCGCTAGGTTCAGGTCCTAGTCCGCTTTATCGCGGGTGAGGGTTCGAGTCCCTCTCTCGGCACCATTTCAAGCCCGCCCACAAACCCTCGAGCTTCACATCCCAAAGGGCTACATCTACTTCGCCATGGGGTTCTCGTTCTTCGTCGAGATGCTCAACATGAAGCTGCGGGGCTCGTCGACGGCCGACAACAGCTGACTGCAGCCTCTCACGAAGCTCCGGCGGTTGCACAAGATCGGCACGGAGAGACGCCGCGATCACACCGCGCCGACTCGACGAAACGACCGACTATCGCGTCAGTTCGACCGGCGCTGACACCGGCAGGATCAGCGTGTCAAACACCGCAGTCAGCGGCATATCGAGAACCCGCCAGATGCTCCCCAGGACCGGCGAGGCCTCGTCACCGATGTAGCGCGCACTGGACTTGACTCCGCCATACATCTGCAGCTTTTGCCCAGAGTCGAAGAGGTGCTCGAGACTCATGCAACCAGACGACAACGCCGCGAGGTGGAGGAGAGAGAACATCGCAAGAGTACGAACGGTGAGCTTCATTCTTCCGGAAACGTTCAAAAGAGTCTGACTCGAACGGGCTGTGAGGATTCCGATGCCTCACACGCCTCAGGGGATCAGTTTAGTGCCGACGCGTGTCGATTCCAGGGCGTTCTTTTCCCCGACCAGCGGGTCGCCCCACTCATCGTTCGCGCCGGATCGAAATAGGGCACGGCAAACATCGAAATCGGGAAAACCCTGAAGTCAAACCGCTTGGTGCGCATTTTTGCGAATTCGGGCGCAATTCTGTCTTGCAGCCCACGCGAACTTGCCCTATAAACCGATTCCCTTATTGTCACTGGTGGCGGCTCCTTGGAGCGCCGACTCCCCTCGTCTGGCTATGGTGGGGCTGGGCCGTTGGCACACGTCGGATCCCACTTCATCCTCGAACTCTTCGATTGCCCCGAGGCGCTCCTCAACAGTGCCCGCCATGTGCGTGCATCCGTCAGGCGGGCTGCCGCGGCGGCGAGCTCTACGCTGCTTCATGAAGTGTCACACAAGTTTCATCCGCAGGGTGTCACCGCCATCGCCTTGCTGGCAGAGTCGCACATCTCCATTCACACGTGGCCAGAACTCGGCTACGCTGCAGCAGACACTTTCACTTGCGGCGACACGACGACCCCTGAGAAGGCGTGCGAATTCTTGATCGAAGCGTTCCAAGCACGCAACTACGTCCTCAGAAAGATCGAGCGTGGGCCGGTCTTGGCGGCTCCACCGGCGCTCGTCGCGACGCGGTTTGGCGCCGACGAGCAGGGCGATGACGAAGGGGGTGAAGATGAGCCTGCTTTACCCTCACTGGCCTGCGAGCACCCCGCCGCTGCAGTACAGGTCGGACCCAAGCCGGCGCAGGCAGAGGCGACGAACTAGCCCCCTCGCCGTCGCCATCTTGCGGTCGAGCGCTCGGCGACATGCGAAGGCCGGCGTTGCGCACAACGCTCCGGCAGCCGTCGCGTATTCCGAAGTGGGCATCGCCCAGGCGAGACGTTTGACCAGGCGTGTCGATCGACTCACCTACTTCATGCACCCCAAAGTTGAATCGGTCCGAAAGCGAGGAATTTAAAATGCCGGGCGCGAACGTCAATGCGGACTTGTGGATCACAGAATATCTCAACCCGTGGACGAGCATGGCCCACGGGATCGTGCGCATCTATGCTCACCGTAGGACCGACTTTCAGGACATGTACATCGTCGAGAGCGGCGCCTACGGCAAAGGGCTCGTCTTGGACGGGAAATGGCAGTCGTGCGTCTCCGATGAGTTCCTCTACCACGAACCGCTGGTTCATGTCGCCGCGCTTCAACATGGAGCGCCGCGGCGCGTACTGATTCTTGGCGGCGGCGAAGGCGCCACAGTGCGCGAGGTGCTGCGTTGGCGCGGCGTCGAGCGCGTCACGATGGTCGATATCGACGGCGAAGTCGTTGCGGCCTGCAAGGAGCACCTGCCAGAGATGCATCAAGGCGCCTTTGACGACCAGCGCACGGAGCTTGTCATCGGCGATGCCGTCGCCTTTCTCGATAGCGCCAAGCCCGAATGGGACGTCGTGATCTCCGATCTGTCGGATCCGATCGAGGAAGGCCCGTCGTACCGTCTGTTCACCAGGGAGTACTTCGAACGGGCGCAACGGGCCTTGGCGCCGGGCGGCTACTTCGTCCTCCAGGCAGGGCCGACGTCGCCGATGGAGCTAAAACCGCACGCTCGTCTCTGCAAGACGCTTGAAACTGTCTTCGAAAACGTGCACTCCTACAGTTCGTTCGTACCGTCGTATGGCCAGCCGTGGGGCTTTGCTCTCGCCTCCGACGTGGCGATCGACCCGAGGCCGGATCCAGCGACGGTCGACGCGCACTTGGCGGAAAGCACGACCGGCGGCTTTCGCTTCTTGGACGGACAGACACTCCTCGGACTTCTACAGACGGCACGCCACGTTCGTGAGGAAATCGCCTCAGAAACACGTGTGTACACGCTAGACCAACCACCGAAATTCTTCGGGCGTCCGCAAAAGCCTGACGCATAGCCACTTGGTGCCTCGCGACGCCAACGCCTGGGAGGAAGACTTTCACTATGAGCTCAGCAGAATGTGACCTTGGACTCATCGGTCTCGCCGTGATGGGTCAGAACCTCGTCCTCAACATGGACGACCATGGATTCGCCGTCGCGGTGTACAATCGCACCGCCAGCAAGACTGAAGAGTTCGTGGCGGCAAACGCGGGGCGGCGAATCGTCGGCGCAAAATCGGTCGCAGAACTCTGCGCCAGCCTGAAGCGACCGCGGAAAGTCATGCTCATGGTGAAGGCCGGTCAGCCGGTCGATGATTTCATCGAGCAAGTGCTGCCCCACCTCGAGGCGGGCGACATTGTCATCGACGGCGGCAACTCGCACTTCCCGGACTCGATTCGCCGCACTAAGGAGCTTGAGGCAAAGGGCTTTCTCTTCATCGGCACCGGGGTCTCTGGCGGCGAAGAGGGCGCGAGATTTGGGCCAAGTATCATGCCGGGCGGCTCGCCAGCGGCATGGCCAGCCGTCAAGGACATCTTTCAGTCGATCGCCGCGAAGGTCGGGGAGGACAACGCGCCATGCTGCGACTGGGTCGGTGACGACGGCGCCGGCCACTACGTGAAGATGGTTCACAACGGCATCGAGTATGGCGACATGCAGTTGATCTGCGAAGCTTACTTCCTGATGCAGCAGTCGCTCGGACTGACGGCGATGGAGATGCATGAGGTCTTCGCCGAGTGGAACGAAGGCGAGCTCGACAGCTACTTGATCGAAATCACGCGGGACATTTTGGCTAAAGTTGACGACGAGACGGGAAAACCTCTGGTCGAGCTCATCCTCGACAAAGCTGGCCAAAAAGGGACCGGCGTCTGGACGTCGCAGTCGGCCCTGGAACTCGGGATCCCGGCTCCCACGATCGTCGAAGCTGTCCTCGCCCGTGCGCTCTCAGCACAGAAGACCGAGCGTGTCGAGGCGGCCAAGGTTTTGGGCGGCCCGTCGCGAAAGTTCGAGGGCGACCGCAAGGAGTTTCTCGACGCGATCCATGACGCGCTCTACTCGTCGAAGATCTGCTCTTACGCGCAAGGGTTAGCCTTGATCGCCGCGGCGGCAAAGGAATACAACTGGAAGATCGACTTCGGCAAAGTCGCGCTCATGTGGCGCGGCGGCTGCATCATTCGTGCGCGTTTCCTTGAACGTATCCGTGACGCTTTCGCGACCAACGCGTCGCTGACCAACCTTCTGCTCGACCCGTTCTTTCAAAATGCGATCGACAAGGGGCAGGAGAAGTGGCGACGGGTCATTAGCGAAGCGGTCCAGCTTGGCGTTCCAACTCCCGCGTTCAGCTCCGCTCTGGCCTACTATGACAGCTACCGCCGTGCAACCCTGCCGGCCAATCTACTCCAAGCTCAACGCGACTACTTTGGCGCGCATACGTACCAGCGAACCGACAAAGATGGCGTCTTCCACACCGAGTGGACAAAATAGACGCTGCGTGAAATGTCCCGAACGATAGGAGTCTCTCATGTTCCTCTCCGGAATCGCCGACGAAGCGGCGCCTGAACTAGCGCGGCAACTGGAAGCCCACAAGAAGCTCGGTTGGCAGTCCATCGAGCTGCGCATGATCGAAGGAACGAACCTTACGGATTTGAGCGACCTTGACTTCGGCAAAGTCTGCGATCAGCTAGCCGCGGCAGGGATCAGTGTGTCATGCTTCGCGGCCCAGCTTGCCAATTGGGCGCGGCCGATCGACTCTCCGTTTGATGTCGACGTGGCGGAGCTGACCCGAGCGATTCCCCGCATGCAGAAACTCGGCACGCCTTTCATTCGCTGCATGAGCTACCCAAATGCAACCCCCGAGCTCTCGGATGCCGACTGGCGCCGCGCCACGGTCCAGCGCATGCGTGAACTTGCGCAGATGGCAGCCGACGGCGGCGTCACCCTGGTGCACGAAAACTGTAACGGCTGGGGCGGCCAAGGCCCCCAGCAGACGCTCGATCTCCTCAGCGACGTCGGCTCAGAGCATCTCAAGCTGGTTTTTGATACCGGCAATCCGATTCCCTACAAGCAAGACGCCTGGGAGTACTACCAAGGTGTGCGCGACCACGTCGTCTACGTCCACATCAAGGACTACATCGTCGGCGACGACGGCAAAGAAAAAGCCGTGTTTCCCGGTGAGGGCAAGGGATACGTCCGCGAAATCATCTCCGACCTCCTAGCGCGGGGCTACGACGGAGGGTTCTCCATCGAGCCTCACATCACCAGTGTCATTCATCTCGGACAAGAGGCCGTGGATCCACAGCGAGCGTTCGACACCTACGTCGAGTACGGGCAGAAACTCGAGAAGCTGATCAACACAGTGCGCGCCAGCGCTTGAGCGCTGCGCCGCCATCTCTGGCCCCGAGTGATCGTCGCTTTCGACTAGGCGGTCGTTTGCGTTTGCGTTTGCGTGGGCGTTTGCGTGGGCGTTTGCGTGGGCGTTTGCGTGGGCGTGGGAGGGGGAGTGGGAGGGGGAGTCCGTGTGGGAGTGGGTGCGCGCCTCTTCAACGTGGCAGGCACACGCCGTGTGCCGTCCGGCCTTGTCGGCGTGCGCGTCGGCCGTTCCCGTGGGTGTGGGAGTCCGTGTGGGAGTCCGTGTGGGAGTCCGTGTGGGAGTCCGTGTGGGTTGGGGTCACCGCACGGCGGCGGCCTTGTCGAGCTTACGCGGTGCTCGGAACTGTCAAGGGTGCCCTCGCTGCGCTCGGCGCTGCGCGCCCTTGACAGTTCCTCCGCTCCGCGTCGTGGGGTACCGCCGCCCGGATGCGGCGGGCTCTTGACTCACCTTTGCGGAGGCTTCTCATGCGCTTCATCGCTCTCGATGTCAGTCTTGGTTTGATTCGCGACTTGCGGGCTCCATTGCTTCGAATTCGGCGGCTCGGGTGCCGAGCGCTCCGGGAAAGACCGACTTCATCTCTATCGCGTTGCGCGCGGCAGTGCCCGGGAGGTCGAGACCGCCCTGCGAATCACTGTGGCCTGGGGAGATCTCAGGGCCGAAGACGTCTCAGTTCCTCTCGAGACCCTCGATCGTTAGCTCTTCTCCGCGGTCTCACTCGCTGAGCGAGGCTCCGAAGTGCTTTCGTAGCGGGCGCTGCTCACTGCGCTTCTTATCAGCCTCTCGCCGCGCCTCCGGCCATCGATCGCCGTTGACGTAGGGCATCCGTACTCAGAGTCTGATCCGGCTCCACATATCTGTATCTGCTTCTGTCTCTGGCTCCGCCGCTCGCGCCGAGCCCTGCGTCACGCCCAGTAACAGAGAAAGTAGTACGGGAAAGCGATCGTCTCGCGAAACAAAAGGAAGCTCTCGCGCGACAGCTTCACCGGCACGGACGCGTCGCGATTGAGACTCGATGATGTCGGCACCGTGTAGCATCTCAGGCCTTGCCGTTGAAAGAGCATCTTGACGCGGGCGCAGTGAAAGTACTGCGTCACGGCAAGAAAGTGCGCGAAACCTGACTCTTCGGCGAACGCACGACAGTTCTTCGCTGACGCCAGCGTCGTCACGCCCTTCTCGTCGACCAGAATCCGGTCGGCGGGCACGCCACGAGCGATCGCGTAGTCCATCATCACAGCCGGCTCGACGTTGCCGTTGGCGTCGATGCCGCCGGTCATGATCAGGTAGCGGACCAGCTTCTTGTGGAAGAGGGAGACGCCGATCTCGAGACGATCTCGGAGCGCAGCGCTGGGCGTGCCATCGCTCTCGACTTTCGCCCCAAAGATGACTGCGGCATCGGCCGTACGGCGAAAATCCGTCGAGCCGTAACTCACCACGTGAGTGAGTGTCACCAATAAAAACGCCACGACCAGTGCAACCACCTGCACGAAGACGCGAGCGGGCGGCGGCAAACGCGGCGGCTTTGCACTCCACCACCAGAGTCGAGAGAACTCCAAGAGCAGAATCAGAAAAATGAGTAGACTCAAGGGGAACGGAAAATCCGTGGCGAACGCGCCCTGCTCCATGCCGTGATAGAAGCTGACTGCACCGGCGGCAACGAGGACGCAGAATCCGCAGAGTATGCCGCACAACGCCCACCGCAGCCCGGTCGACGCAGCGGCTCTATGCGGCACAAGAAGAGCCCAACCACCGATCCCCGCGAACGCCGCCTGGAACGGTTCAGGAATGCCGAGATTCAACCAAATCTCCGTCGTCGCCAGCTGCGGGTTGAAGAGCGTGATCGCCAAATTGAGGACGATATAGATCCCCAAGGCCAGCGCGAATGGACGACTGATGAGACAAGCCATATGCATGGTCGAAGCAACTCAACCTGGGTGATCAGAGCTGGACATCGGCGCGAAACAACGCCCAAGGCACGACGGCCCCAAAGCGCCGCCCACTGTTCCGCCCAGAGTGCCGCCCAAAGTATAGCAGGCAGACCGAGAAAGTCATTCGGCCGGCGCTGTGGACTTGCCGCCAAGAAACCAAGTCTCGACGACTTCTGCTACCGCGCCCTCGTTGTTCGTCCGCTCCGTCACAGCATCCGCTGCGTCCTTCAGTTCCGCGCTAGCATTGGCCACGGCGACGCCGAGACCGGCGCTACGGACCAGCTCCAGGTCGTTCTGCGCGTCTCCGACGCCGACGATCTCTTCCACTGAAATGTCGTAGTGCTCGGCCATCGCCGCAAGACTCGACCCTTTATCGACGCCTGGCGCCATGATCTCGAGGTACTCGGGATCCGAGCGCGTGACGAACGCCCGGCCCGCGAGCTCTTCGCGAAAACGCGCGTAGAGTCGATCGCGCTCCTCCTCGGCTGCAAGCAGGATCAACTTGGTAGGCGATTGACCAACGAATCGTCCAAGATCCGATTCGAGATTGTACTTTGCGCCTGTTCGTCGGCTGTAGATGTCGATGAACGGACGCCGCGACGGCCCGTCCTCGGCGTACACCTCGTCGTCGAGGTAAAAATTGAGCAGGTATCCTTCGTCCTTGGAAAGGCGGATGAAGATCTCGGCGACGTCAGGCGAGATCGGCGCATGGCGAATGACCACTCGCCCCTCGCTTCGCGGCGCGATCACCTTACCTCCGTTGTAGGCGATGATGATCGGGTCGAGCCCGAGCTTCTCGGCGATCGGCTCGATGCTCGGAATCATGCGACCTGAGGCGATCGCAAACAACATGCCCGCCTCAATCGCACTGCGCAGCGCCGCGCGATTGACGTCCGGAATTGCCTTCTGATCGTTGACGAGGGTACCGTCAATGTCGACGGCAAGGAGCCGGAAATTTGTCATTCAAAATCCTTTTGTCGGTGCTAAACTGTGCCCCCGAAGAGCGAGATCGTACGTAAGGCACGCAATCGCTTCCTCTTCTATGCCTTACGCGCGACGACCTATGGGCGATTAACTCAGTGGCTAGAGTGCTACCTTCACACGGTAGAAGTCAGAGGTTCAAATCCTCTATCGCCCACCAGCAGACGGCCTTTGTGAGTCTAACTTGCAAAGGCCGTTTTTCGTCGCACATCCTTCGCTGAGATTCTAATTCTGACTGCACGGAATGATGACGGCGCGCAATTGTCACGACGCAATTATCACGACACAACCGTCACCGAACACAACCGTCGCGAAACACAACGAAACTCAACCTTCACCGCGCTGGGGCGAAAGCTTGCACCATCGCTTCGAAGGACGGACGCCACTTCTGCATCGTGTTCTTCGGCCCCCATGCCTTGAAGAAGACCAAGTCCGCGCGGCCCGGACTCTGCACAACAGCGCCGAGCAGCATGGTTCCTGGCTTCGGCGTCGACGTGCCGCGCATCATGGGTCCTGTCGACGGATTGAACGTGCCCTCGATCTCAACGACGGTGACGTTCACCCCGGCACTCGACTGGACGTCAGATCGCTGCGCAGTCGGCTGATCTGAGAATTGTCCCTCCCAGCGCCGTATGTTGTCGTCGATACTCCCACGCGCAGGGATGATCGACATCTCACCGTCGTCCGCATCCCCATCGACACGTGGCAGACGGATCGTCGCCAGGCGCATGGATGTGCCGGCTTCCAGACGCCAGCCAGGGTCGAACGTCGTCGTCAGGCCGAATTCGTGCAGGCGGGCGAGAATGGATTCGGCGGTCGCCGCGCCGCCAGCGGCTGAAGTTGGCGGCGCGCCGGAAGGCTGCGTCGAGGTCACTGGTGGATGACCAGGAGGCATCTGCCCAAGCCCAAGGTTTTCCTGTACCTGCGCGTGCATGGCCGGGTGAGCCGCCCTGGGTACGGCCTCCGTGGCGCCATTCTCTGCCGCTTGATCGCAAGCGCCGCAAAGCACGCCCAGCAAAAGCCCAACACACCGACTCACTCGCGGCCACTCGCGGCCTAGCATAACCTGTTTGCCGTCTACTCGCATTCGTCCCGTCCTGCTTGACATGACGTGGTTCCCCTGATTGTGATCTTTGATCTCGTCGCGCGGCAGAGTCATTGCTTCGACCGCCGCGAAGTACCGCTCCGCGTGGCCTGCCTGCCGCGTCCCTTAGCGCGCGCCGGTCGTCCCAAAAAGCGCTGCGCCTCCTCGCGGACAATGTCCATCGATACGTTTTCGATAATCTCTGCCTTGCCGATACGCGGCAGCAACACCCATCGCAGTCCGTCGGCACCTCGCTTCTTATCCTTGAGCATGGAGCGAAGAATTGACTGCAGACTGTATTTCGGCCCGGCGACCGGCAATTTGAAGCCCCGCAGCACGTCGCGCAGCCGCTCGGCTGTGCCGCGGCTCGAAACCTCAAGCCGCTCGCCAAGGCGCGCGGCGAAAATCATGCCGATGGCGACAGCCTCGCCGTGCAGCAGATCTCGATAGCGCCCGGCGGCTTCAAGCGCATGACCGAACGTATGACCGAAATTGAGGATCATACGAAGGCGCGCTTCGCGTTCGTCTGCAGCCACCACAGCAGCCTTAATGCGCACGCACTCGCTGACGACCCTGGCGAGGAGCTTCGGCTCACGCGCCAGCAGATCGCCCGTCCGTGCCTCGAGCTCCCGGAAGAAACTCGCCTTCCAAATCGCCGCAGTCTTGACGACCTCCGCGCAGCCAGCACGGAATTGACGCGCTGACAGCGTCCCCAGATAGTCGAGGTCCATGACGACCGCTCGAGGCTGGTGAAACGCGCCGACGAGGTTCTTGCCTTCCGGCAGATTGATACCTGTCTTCCCCCCCACCGAAGCGTCGACCATAGCCAATAAAGTCGTCGGCACTTGAACGAAATCGATGCCACGTAGGACACTCGCGGCCGTAAAGCCGGCGAGGTCACCGACAACTCCGCCACCGAACGCCACAACGCAGGCGCGCCGATCACACCCAGCCCGCAGCATGTCGCGCCAGAGGCGCGTTAACTGGCGCGGCGACTTGGACTGTTCTCCGGCGGGGACTCGACTGACGGCAAGCGGGATACCCGCCGACTCGAGATGCCTCACCAGCTCACGCCCGTGACGACGGTCGACCGTCTCGTCGGTGATGAGGTGAAGCCGCGATGGGGATCCGTGGGCAACGATTTCCTTGACGAGCCGCGCCCGGGCGCCGGCACCGATGACGACCGGATACTTTGCCTGCGGCGCTTCGACCTCGACGCGTCGGAGTCGCATGTGTCGGCTCAGCTCTCCTCACGCCGGTCAGAGTGGTCTTTTTCAACGTTGCGCCTCGCTGGAGCCAACGGCGTGCGAGGGGCACCGGCGGCGTCGGCCGTCCCCTGGTACGACGTCACCTCTTTGCCACGCTGCTTCCGCACGCGCCGCCGTTGCGCCCGCCTGTGGTCACGACCAAGCCAGAGGCCGACGAAGACCGCAAACGCGATCAACGGCACGCCAATCCCCAGCGCCGTCCAAAGATCGATCGGCGCGGTCGCGGCTGGACGCCGCCGAGGCTCAAAACTCCGACCGACAAGGAAAGGCACGGTGCCAAGCATGATCTGGCCTTGGTGCTCGATTTCGTTGGTGTACAGCTGCAAAAAGTAGGCGCGAACACGGACGTCGTCGCGATGTTCTAGCTCGCTCGGATCGTCGAACGTCGCCACAAGATAGTACTTCCCATCGGATCCGTACAGATAGGATCTGTGGAAACGATCAAGACCGCTGGGATTCGGGTACTCGAGCCCAGTCAGTAGGAGTGGGAAACGATGCGGGTGGGCAGCCACCAAGAAACCCTCGACCTCGACGAGCTTGCCACGATACGCGCTCGGGTCGTCGATGAGGCGCGCCCAGGTGCCGTCGTCTTCGGGGACGCGCAGCGCCACCTCGTCGTCCGCGTCGCTGCCGGTGCGGATCCTCTGGATAAAATGCGCGATCCCCCTCTCGTGGAGGACGTCCGTGCGATCGCTGGCCGCCACGTCAGCGAGAAGATCAGGACTCTCCGAGTAGGAAAGCGGTGCCTGGGGTTCGAGCGGCTGCGGTAGGTCAAGTTCTGCCGCAAGCCGCAGGTCGGCTACCGGTTCCTCGACGATCAAGAAGCGCTCCCACGGTCGGCTCACCAAAAGAGCGCCGAAGGTGAGCGCGAACAAGACGAGCACCACCGCCCCCCAAAGAATGGGCGGGGCAGGTCGCTCCCTGCGTGCAGAAGGCTGATCAAAACGCATGCCGACCATTATATCGCCCTCGCGGCGCGGTTGCCCGCCTGGAGCGGATCTGCTACGGAGTCGCACGCTATGAAACGACGCGGCCGGCGCCGAGGCCGTCAGGTCAGGCGTGATAGAAAGTCGGTGAGCGCCTCAGCGGCTGTGTGGTTTCCGGACGTGCGCTCGAGGTGCTCTCGAACCTGACGCAGCTGGATGGCCATGGTGGCGCGGCGCTCACCGTCGCCAAGATTCGCCTTGAGCTCAGCGCCGAGAGCCGCTGACTCCGTACCGCGGCAGAGGCGTTCAGGCACGATCGGTGCGCCGTCGTTGAGCGCCGCGCCCAAGAGATTCGGCAGAGAGAAGTACGGCGTCACCGCAAGGGTAGCGCTCACGACACGAAGCCAGAGGCCGCCGTAGTAGAGCACCATCATCGGTCGTTCCAAGAACGCGACTTCGAGCGAAGCCGTCCCCGACGCCACAACGACGAAATCGCTCGCCATCGTGATCACACGCGAATCCGTTCTGAGCACATCGAAAGGCACAGCGAACCCGTGCATCGCGGCGCGGATCGGCGCCTCGAAATCGTCGCGAAAACAGGACACCAAGACGTGATTGCGACCTGCATCAAGTTTCGCCTCGTCGAGTATGCGGCGAAACAGTGGCATCAGTTGCCTCACTTCTTGGTGACGGCTGCCAGGCAGCAGCGCGATCACTTGCTGGTCATCGTCGATGCCATGCTGGCGCCGCAGCTCACTTCCGGCGCCGCGGTCGAGCTCGTCGATCTCGTCGAGAAGCGGGTGACGAACCGGGACAACCGGGACCGTCTCATTGCGCAATACGTCCGCCTCAAACGGTAGGATCGGTAGCAACAGATCGGTGTATCGCAGCAGCTTACCGAGACGCCACGGAGCCCAGGCCCAGATCTGCGGACAGATGTAGTAAACCACGGGAACGCCGCGCCACCGGGCGAGGCGAGCAAAGAGAAAATTCAGTCCAGGTGAGTCCACGAGAACGACCGCGTCCGGCTGTTCGCGGCGTAGGGCGCGGTCAAACAGGCGCACCGTCCGCAGCAAACCGCCAGCCTGACCGAGGAACCCCAGCCCCATGGTGGCCAACGCGATGGTGTCCGCGAGGAGTCGGCATCCCGCTGCCTCGAGATGCGGGCCGCCAAAGCCGATGAACTCCACTGCGTCGTCAGCGGCCGCAACGCCGCGGACGAGTCGAGCGGCATGAGTTTCCGCCGACTTTTCAACTGTGGAAATCAGAACGCGCTTCTTATGAGCCATGCTGGGCCTGATTGGCGACTGGAGAATGAGCAGGCGCACTCAACGCGCTGCGGCCAAGAAAGAGCAGTCGGCTTGAGATGCGAACGGATCGCTCCAGGTGCTGCGTTGCAGGGGACCGCCCGCGCCGAATCGACAGAATCGACAGAATCGACGTCAGCTCGACGTGCGCGGGAAACGAAGGATTGCGCGTGAGAAAACGCAAGATGCAGATTATAGTTCCGTTCTGTTGAACGCGTCGCGCTTGCGGCGACGTCGAGGCACTCGGAATCGACGCATAACAGCCCGTTGAAAAAGTGCTTCGAGCCGAAAACTGGTCTCTTCGCGTCCAGGTCGGCCGCGGCAAACGCAGGCAATCTTCGGGATTTTCGAGTATTGACGCGGTCGAGCTGGGCGTGAAGAGGCCAGTTTTCTCGGCCGAATGACTTTTTCAACGGGCTGATGAATCTTCTCGTCACCAAGTCTTTTCTACAACAGCCCTTCTCGACCACCGACCCGTCGCCCTGTGAACTATCCCAAGGGTCCCATACTGCCGCTCGAGAGTTTCCGCGACTTCGAGCTCTTTCTGGCGCAGTTCACAAACTACGAACGCCTCGGCCAATTCCAGCACGACAAACGAACACTGGGGCTGTCGCGCATACGCCGGCTACTCACGCGATGCGGTGAGCCGCAGGATTCCCTGCGCATTGTGCACATTGCGGGCACGAAGGGAAAGGGATCGACAGCACTCATGCTGGAGGCGCTCCTGACCGCCGCGGGGCATCGAGTCGGGGTCTACTTGTCGCCGCATGTTGAACATCTCTCCGAGCGAATTCGACTCAACGGCGCCTCGGTCTCGGAGTCTGTGCTCGTCGATACGGTCAACCGCGTGGTACCCATCTTGACGGCGATCCGTGACGAGGAACCTCGGTTCTTTCCGACTTTTTTCGAGCTCATGACGGCGCTCGCGCTCCTGGTCTTTCGCCGCGATGCGGTCGACTGGGCGATCCTCGAAGTCGGGCTCGGTGGCCGGCTCGATGCGACGAACGTCGTCACCCCGCAGCGCACGGTGATCACGTCGATCGGTTTGGAGCACACCGCGCAGCTGGGTGACACACTCGCCGCCATCGCGAAAGAGAAAGCCGGAATCATCAAGCCCCGCGTGCCCCTAGTTGTTGGTCCGGTGATGGCGGAGGCAGAAGAGGTCATCCGTCACGTCGCGGCCGAAAACGACGCGCCGATCACCGTGCTCAACAGCGCCTGCCGCGACGTCCTCGCCGTCGACGCTGAAGCGGACGAAGCCAAAATCGAGGCGCCACGCTACGGCGTTTCAGCAGCGGCCGGCGCCGTGCTTGGCCCGGCACTGCGCCGGAATCTAGCGATCGCCCTTCACGTGTACGAGAGCATCCTTAGTGCCGAGGGACGACGCGTCGAGGCGGACGCCATCGCCCGTGCACTCGAGCAGTTGTCCCTTCCGGCGCGCGCCGAGTTCTTTCCCGGCGATCCACTCGTCGTGGTCGACAGCGCACACACGCCCGAAGGCGTCGCTGCGCTCCGGGCGACCCTCAACGAACACGGCGCGCCGGCCCCGTGGTGCACGGTGTTCTCGCTCGCCAAAGGAAAACAACTGGAACGCATCGCAGCCGAACTACAGCGATTCTCGGGTTCCCTAATTTTCACCCGCGGCGACTCAGTACGATCGGAAGATCCGGAGGTTCTCCGGCAGCGCGTCGGCCGCGGCGAAGTGCTCGAACCCGCTGAAATGGCGTTCGCCACCGCGCTAGAGCACGCAGGGACTGTGATCGTCACCGGGTCGTTCTACCTCGCGGGACGCTTGCGTCCACTGGCACACAGCCGCCAACGGCAGCCAAGCTGAACGCCGCTCACGGACGGAGAACGACCCAGGCGGATCGACCGTCAGTCGGAATCTGCTGCCGTGGCCTCCTGCGGCTCGATCGACTCCTCGTCGCCCGGAGAATCCTTTTCCGGTTCATCAACACGCGTGGCGTTGAAGTAGAGCCGGCCGTCTCGCACCTCGATCAGGAGCTCGTTCTTACCAGTCAAGGCGCCGCGAAGAAGCTCCTCGGCGAGTGGATCCTCGAGATTCTGCTCGATCGCGCGGCGCAGCGGTCGGGCGCCGTACTCGGGGTTGTACCCCGTATCGATCAGAAAGTCCTTCGCCGCGTCGGTGAGCGTCACGTGAAGACCCTGGCTGCGCAGTCGGTCCTGAACGTGAGCCATCTCGATATTGATGATCTCGCGCAGATCGTCGCGCAGTAGACTCTGAAAGACGATGATCTCGTCGAGTCGGTTAAGAAACTCGGGACGGAAGTTCTTCTCGACCTCGTCGAGAAGTTCCTTCTTCATCTCTTCATAACTGCGATCGACCGAGGTACGTTTGAATCCGAGACTCGATTGATTCTTGATCACGTTGGCGCCGATGTTCGACGTCATGATGAGGATCGTGTTGCGGAAGTCGATGTGACGGCCGAAGCTGTCCGTCAGCTGGCCTTCCTCCATGATCTGCAGCAGCATGTTGAAGACATCGTGGTGCGCCTTCTCAATCTCGTCGAAAAGGATCACCGCGTACGGGCGTCGTCTGACCTTCTCGGTCAACTGACCTCCCTCCTCGAATCCGACGTATCCCGGGGGCGCGCCGACGAGTCGAGAAACGTTGTGCTTCTCCATGTATTCCGACATGTCGATCTGAATGATCGCGTCGGCTTCACCGAACATAAACTTCGCGAGCGCCTTCGCAAGGAGCGTCTTTCCGACGCCGGTCGGCCCGAGAAAAATGAACGACCCGACCGGTCGACGCGGGTCCTTAAGCCCGGAGCGTGAACGACGCACAGCACGCGAGATCGCAGTGATGGCCGGTCTCTGCGCCACGACGCTCTTGGCGAGCTCCGACTCCATGCCGAGCAGGCGCTCCGACTCCGCCTTCTCAAGTCGCGTCAGGGGAATCCCGGTCATTTTCGAGACGGTTTCAGCCACGACTTCTTCGTCAACAACTCCACCACTCTCCGACGACTGTTCCCGCCACTCGCGCTTGATCTGTTCTTTCTTCTTCTTCAGCTTGTCGGCCTGATCACGCAAGTTCGCCGCGCGTTCGAAATCTTGTAGGGCGACGGCGGCCTCTTTCTCCTTGTTGAGTTCTTCGATCTCGCGTTCCAGGTCCTTAAGGTCCGGCGGCCTCGTCATGGTCCGCATTCGCACCCGCGAACCTGCTTCATCGATCACATCGATCGCCTTGTCCGGCAGGAAGCGTCCAGAGATATACCGCGTCGACAACTCGACGGCCGACTCCAGCGCGTCATCAGTGATCTGAACGCGGTGGTGCGCTTCATACTTGTCGCGTAGCCCCTTGAGGATCTCGATCGTCTCCGCCTTCGAAGGTGGATTGACCATGATCACTTGAAAACGCCGCTCAAGCGCGCCGTCCTTTTCAATGAACTTGCGGTACTCATCGAGAGTCGTCGCCCCGATGCACTGCACTTCGCCGCGCGAGAGCGCCGGCTTCAACACGTTAGAGGCGTCGATGGCGCCCTCCGCACCACCAGCACCGACGAGCGTGTGCAGCTCGTCAATGAACAGGATGACATTCTTGACGCGCCGCACTTCGGTCATGACAGCCTTGATGCGCTCTTCAAACTGACCGCGGTACTTCGTACCAGCCACCATCATGGCCAAATCGAGAACAACGATGCGCCGGTCCCGCAGTAACTCTGGGACGTTACCGTTGACCACGTCTTGCGCCAGACCCTCAACGATAGCCGTCTTGCCGACACCCGGCTCGCCGAGCAGAACCGGATTGTTCTTCGTCCGGCGGCTGAGAATCTGGATGACGCGCTCGATCTCGTCGTGCCGTCCAATCACCGGGTCGAGCTTGCCGTCGCGAGCCAGCTCGGTCAGGTCGCGACCGAACGCATCGAGCGCCGGCGTCTTGGAACGTCCGCTCTTGGACTGCGACGACGAAGAGACAGACGACTCAGACTGCATTGAAGATTCGGCGCCCAGAAGCTCGAGGACCGCTTCGCGGACTTCCTCGAGTTTGAGGTCGAGGTCGAGAAGGACCTGAGCGGCGACGCCGTCGTTCTCACGAATCAACCCGAGAAGCAAATGTTCTGTGCCAATGTAGTTGTGGCCGAGCTCGTGCGCCTCTTCCATCGAAAGCTCGAGCACCTTCTTGGCGCGCGGCGTGAATGGAAGTTGGCCCATCGTGACCATCGAGGGCCCCGACTGGACGTTCTTCTCGATCTCGCGCCGGATTTTCTCCGTCTCAACGCCAAGATTCTTCAGGACACTTGCGGCAACACCACTGCCTTCTTGGATCAATCCCAGAAGGATGTGCTCCGTGCCGATAAAATCATGGTTGAATCGCTGCGCCTCCTTGCGCGCCAGCGCCATGACTCGTCGGGCTCTGTCCGTGAAACGATCAAACATGGATGAAATTCCTCTCGTAATCTCTCTGCAGTCGTCCGCTGTTCTGTCGTCGGCTGCTGTGCAGACGTAGGCTCATGAGGTTCCCAGAGGCAGCGACGATCGTGACGGGATCGCCGCAGCCCGAACCAACTCGAGCTCTCAGTGTTTCTCGGAATTCTACTCGCTTTTCTGAATGCCCGCTGACCGAGACACCGGCAGCAGACGATCGGCGGCCTAGCAGGCGCGCCCGAGGCACGCTTCAGGGGCAACACTGCCGAGGATGCGGTGCCTTCACAGCCGAGAACCGATCGAGCGGAGCCGTCTTGAATGTCCCGATAATATGGGTCATCTTGCGACGCTGAGGCTGCTTTTCAAGGGAATTACCGTCAAGTCGGGCGGGCGTCGAGCGCTACTTCGACGCGCTCGTGTTGGTATCCTTGTCGCCGTCCTCTTCGGGCTGGCGCTGCCGCCGACTTCCCTGCAAGAGTCGGTTGCGGATAAACGTGGCACGCATGATGTCGCGCTCGGGACTGTTGAGCTCAGAACGCTCCATTTTCTGCAGGTGAGCTGGCTGCGTCAGGATAAAGAGCTCGTTCACCGTCGAAATTTCGACGTCGTGAATGATCTGCAGGTTGACGCCCATCCGCACTGCTGACAGCAGCTCCATGGTTTCGCCAGAATTGATCGTGCGCGCGGTCTGAAGCATGCCATAGGCTCGCCAGACCTTGTCCTCGACGACCTCGCGACGCTGTTCGAGAAGGCTCTCACGTACCGTGCGTTCGTATTCGATGATCTTCGGAATGACCCGCTCAATGTTGAGGATGATTTCAAGCTCACTCTTGCCCAGCGTCGGTTGATTAGAAATCTGGTAGAAGTCACCCGAGGCCTGCGTCCCTTCGCCGTAGAGGCCGCGCACCGCGAGACTGATCTTCGAGACGGCTTGAAACACCTTGTCGATCTGTCTCGTCATGACGAGCGCGGGAAGGTGTAGCATGACGGAGGCCCGCAAGCCGGTGCCAACATTCGTCGGACAAATCGTGAGATAGCCAAACTGCGGGTGAAACGCGTAACTCAGCTCCCGCTCGATCACGGTATCGGCTTCGTCGACGCGCTCCCACGTCGCGCGCAGCTGAAACCCGGAGTTCAGCCCTTGGATGCGCAGATGATCCTCTTCATTGACCATGATGCTAATCGTTTCGTTAGCACCGAGTCCAACTCCGCGTGGACCTTTCCCGAATGCGTGCTCACGGCTGATGAGGTGACGCTCAACAAGAAACAGGCGATCGACCGACGACAGCGGCGGCAGCGTCAAATAGCTCATATCGTCGGCCAGACCCGCTTCGAGGAGCGCCTTGCGAATGCGTCGCTCCACCTCGCCACGCTCCTTCGGCGTGGCGCGCGAAAGGAACGGGTACTCCGCGAGATTGCGCGCCAGCCTTATACGTGAGCTGATGACGATGTCTGACTCGGGTCCTGTCCCGCCGAGCCATTCACCAACGCCTGCTGGGATCTCATTCAGGTCCATCGAGTTCTTCGCTTCTCTCGCGCCCTTCAAGGTCATATATCCTGTCTCGAATCTCGGCTGCTTTCTCATACGCTTCGCCTTGCACGGCGCGTTCAAGCTCCGCCCTGAGAGCGCGCAGTTGACGTTGTCTCTCGATCTGATCGCTCGCACGCAGAGGCACTTTTCCCGCGTGCTGCACTTTGCCGTGAATCTTTTCAAGCAGGTTCACGAGTCCCTGTTTAAAGACGGCATAGTCGTTGGGGCAGCCAAACTTTCCCGTCGCTCGAAACGTCTTATACGTCGTCCCACAGCGCGGGCACGCGAGCTCCTTTTCGTCCGGATAGCTCTCCGTCTGCGACTGAACAAGTTTCGAGAGGATCTCGAACGGCTGCTTCTGCGGCTTCGACGACTGTTTGTGGAGGTAACTCTTGATCGTCACCTGCTGTGCGCGGGCACAATCCTCGCAGAGGTGAACCTCGCGTTTCTCGTTGTTCGAAACGTCCGTCAAGTGGACCGTGGCTTCGTTATCGCCGCACGCCTGACACTTCATAGGGGTACCGTATGGATTACCGTACAGAACTTCTCGCAGAGCTGCCTGGGGAGCGCTTTCCTGTCGCGTGACGCATGGCGAATCCGTCGCACGTACGCTGGCGCCGCCATGCAGGCGAGCCACTCGCCTGACGATGGGCGAGAAGTTCGGCAAGCGAACAAAGGCGAAGTCGATGGGCCGGACGCCGGCGCTCACCGCGACAGCTCGCCCCCCCGACGCCCCCGGAGCGGAGACGTGCGATCGGCGGCCGCGGGGATGGCCCGGGCGCAGCACCGAATGAACTGTTTCGTTTCGCCCACGACATCGTGATTGTACCTGGTCCTCCAGGCGACCGCTCAGTTAAACAAGACGTCCGGGATTCCAGCCGGCCTCGACACGGCGCGACTCGGCTCCATTTTTCCCCACTCCATCTGTTTCGGAGTCGACTCCAAGGAGCTTTAACAGCCTGCCTGAAAAAGTGCTTCGAGCTGAGGGCTTGCCGCTGCGTCCAGAGCGGCCGGGGCGAGGGTCGGGTCGTCTCCAACTCAGCTGCGCTTAGACTGACGAAGCCCAGATCGGCTGCGTCTAGCTAACAGCCTGCAGCACAAGGGAGCGTGACCAACGAAGGCTCGTGGCGCCGCCAGAGAGTCACAGATGTCGCCCGGCACGAACGATCCGTCCGAAAAACCCCTCGATCCGCTCACGGGGCTGTGTCATCCTCGCCGCGATCATGACAACGCGCAGTGGCGCTCGCAACAAGACCGCTCTCGCGGTCTACCTCAAGGCACCGCAACCCGGGCGCGTGAAAACCCGCCTGGCCCGGGACAGCGGTAGGTCAGCCGCCACCGAACTTTACCGCGCCTTCGTGCGGGACACTCTCGCCTGGGTGGGCGGCTGCAAGGTGGACACGCTGCGGGCCGAGTTCAGCCCTCCGGAGCAGCGCCCCCTGTGCGCCTCGTTACTTCCTCGTAAAATGCTATCCCGATTCGCCTTATGCCCGCAGGCGGACGGCGACTTGGGGGCTCGCATGGCAGCAACGTTCGCCTCGATGTTCGCCTCCGGATGCGAACGCGCTGTGATCATTGGAACCGACTGCCCGCTGCTCGGTCAGCAAGAGATCATCTCCGCCTTCAAAGCGCTCAAAACCTGTGACCTGGTCTTAGGGCCGTCGGGTGATGGCGGCTACTACCTGATCGGACTGAGCCGTCCGGCCCCCGAGATCTTTCGGAACATTCCCTGGAGCACGCCGAGGGTACTCGAATGCACCCTCCGGCGGGCCGCCACTCGACATCTCAAGCACTTACTGCTTCACAAGTTAGATGACGTCGATCGCATCACCGATGTGCCGCAGCTCTGGGCCCAGCTGGTGGCGGCGTGGCGCGCCGGGTCGAACGCATTTCCGGTGCATACGTTCCGCGCTCTCTCGTGGCACTTCGCGCCGTACAGAAAAGTTGCCGCCGCTCAGAAACCCGCCGCGCAGAAACCTCGGCCCCAAGGAAATCGGCGGATCCCCTAACAGCCTGTTGAAAAAGTGCTTCGAGTCGAAAACTGGTCGCTTCGCGTCCAGATCGGTCGCGGCGAACGCAGGTAATCTCCGAGCCCTCTTCTATAAGATATACACGGCGAGGCTCGCCGCGGTCGATCTGGGCGTGAAGAGGCCAGTTTCTCGGCCGAATGACTTTTTCAACGGGCTGCTAAGCTAACAGCCCGTTGAAACGGCGGCCGCCATCCGCGGTGCGGCTGCGGCCCGCATGGTGACAACCGAGCGGTTTCAGGAGCAGTTTTCGCTCCCACGAAAGCGCCGAGGAGGTCGCTAAGGCGGCGTGCTGCCGAGACTTGACAGGGCCCAGCGACGCCCTATGATGACGGGTTTCCCGAAGCCTGGCCCTAACCTGCGCGCGGGCAACAAATTACACTTTTCGACGCGGCTCGGCGTGACTTCTGCGCAACGTCGAACGGTGCGTCGGCGCGGTGGGATGGGCTTTACTAAATGGCTTCCAACATGTAAGTTAGTGTCTTCTCCGCTGCCACGCGGTCGGCCGCCGAGTTGCGGTCGCGTTGACGTTCCCCTCTGGAGCCACTCCATATGAATGGCGAAATCCTCAGGCTGGTGGATACCATCCACCGCGACAAAGACATCGACAAGGAAATCATTTTCCAGGGGGTCGAGGCCTGCATCGTCACTGCCGTCAAGAAAAAGGTTGGTGAGGAGACCGACGTTCGCGTCACGATCGACCGGGAAACCGGGGAAACCACTGTTTTCGAGGGTGAAACGGTCGTCCCGATCAGCGACCTGGGACGGCTGGCAGCGCTGCAGGGCAAGCAGGTCTTGTTCCAAAAGATCCGCGAGGCCGAGCGTGACAAGGTGTTCGCGGAATACGAACATCGGCTGGACAAACTAGTAACAGGCGTCGTTCAGCGCTCGGAGAACTCGAATCTCATCGTCAACCTCGGGAGTGGCAAGACGGAGGGGTTCCTACCGCGCTCGCATCAGGTCCCTGGCGAGAAGTTTCGCGTCGGCGAACGCATCAAGGTTCTCGTCCAGGACGTAAAGAAAAACCATCGCGTCAAGATCACCCTGTCGCGCACCAGTCCAGCATTCGTCAAGGCTCTCTTCGAACTCGAAGTTCCCGAGATCGCAGAGAAGGTCATCGAGATCATGGACATCGTTCGCGAACCGGGCTACCGCACAAAAATCGCGGTCACCACTTACGACTCGAACGTCGATTGCGTCGGCGCGTGCGTCGGCGTGCGCGGTTCACGAATCAAAAACATCGTCGACGAACTGTTCGGCGAAAAGATCGATATCGTGCGCTGGAACGAGTCCGTTGAAGTGTTGATCATGAACGCCTTGAAGCCTGCCGAGATCACCTCCATGGATCTTGACTATGAAAACACTCGGGCGAAGGTTTACGTCCGATCAGACCAACAGTCGCTCGCCATCGGCAAGAATGGTCAGAACGTGCGATTGGCCTCGAAGCTGGCGAAGTGGGACCTCGACATCGTCAAGGTGTCGGAAGAAGACATCGAGAAACTACGGCAAGGCGAAACCATTTCCGAATCCGAGGGCGGCGACACTGAAACCGCAGCGGGCGCGGGAGAAGCTGCCGCCGACGGCGCGGACGCTTCGTCTGCAGGTGAAGCTGGAAGTGAACCTTCCGGGGCAGCCGCGACGCCTGAGGATCAAGAGTCCGAGACTGAGACTTCGGAGACCGCGACTTCGGAGACTGAGACTTCGGAGACTGAGACTTCGGAGACCGCGACTTCAACCGATTCAACTGACGACGAAAACGCCACGGCGATGGAGAATGCCGACGCGGTGGTGTCAGGTACCGAAGCGCCTGCTCATGAGTTGGACGCTGGCACCGAGGCCGACGCAACACCGAGTGAAACGCCAACTTCGAGCGACGAACTCCGGGAGCCCTCGGAACCAGCTCCAACAAACGAAGCATCCAGCAGTGGACCGTTTAGCGATGCGAACGACGACGACACAGCCGCGGCGCCGTCGGAGGCAGCTCCCGCGGAGTCGGTCGGCGCCAACAACGACGCGCCGGTCGTCGATGCGGCGACTGCGAAAAAAGAGCCGGGGGAAACCCCTCTTTAGCCCGTGATTCGCGGGCATGATGGTCGAACCGGCACGCGGTTGTGGCCGATTCAAACGATTGGCTTGAGAAAGGACCCGAATTGGGCGTCAGAATCTACGAGCTTGCGAAAGAACTTGGGATGCCCAGTAAGGAGCTGATCCAGTTCCTGCACACTCAAGGTTTGAAGGTCAAAAGCCACATGTCTTCCATCGAAGACCCGGTGGCAAACATTCTTCGGGACCGCATCAAGCCAAAGCAGCCTGCGGCGCCGGCTGATGCGGCCAAGAACAACAAGACCGGAAAGACAAACAAGACGGACACCACGAGAGAATCAGCGCCCAGCGCAAAGCCGGAGCCCGCGACCGGAAGAACTCGGCGAACGGAGACCGATGCACGTCCGGCCGCCGCAGCCGCTTCCGACGTTCGAAAGCGCGGCGACAAGGGCGACGAAAAAGAGTCGGAGGCCGGCAAGGGACACAAGGACGGGAAGGGCCGCAAACACGTCCGCATCTTTATTCAAGACGAGATGGACGACTCGTCCTCGTTCTTCTCCTCCAGCCGCAAGCAGCCGGTCCGGGGCCGCGGTCGCTCCCGCCGTCGAGACTCAGTCGCCACGGCGGTGAAGCGCCCCGAGAAAGTCGAGGTCATTCTACCTGTCACCGTCAAAGAGCTCTCTGCACAAACAACGCTGAAAGCCAATCAGATCATCAAGACTCTTTGGGCCAACGGACAAGCCGCGACGATCAACGACACACTGGACGAAGAGCAAGTCACCCTCGTTTGCCTTGAATTCAGCATCGACGTCAGCTTCACACAGAAGGAAGAAGACGTCGAAGAGTACCTCTCCGGCCTCGAGAGTCACGACGCCGAATCTGAGGATTTGGAGCCGCGCGCACCGGTCGTCACCTTCATGGGCCACGTCGACCACGGCAAGACATCGCTGTTGGACAAGATTCGCGAGACGAAGGTTGCCAGCCAAGAGGCTGGCGGCATCACGCAGCACCTCGGCGCCTATCGCGTCGACTCCGGTGACTCGCATGTAGTCTTCATCGACACGCCAGGACACCAAGCATTCACTGAGATGCGAGCTCGAGGCGCCAACGTCACGGACATCGCCGTACTCGTCGTGGCCGCTGACGACGGTGTCATGCCGCAAACGGAGGAAGCCTACCATCACGCCAAGGCGGCCGGAGTACCGATCGTCGTCGCGCTCAACAAGATGGACTCTGCGAACGCCAACCCCATGCGCTGTAAGCAGCAGCTCTCAGAAATGGGACTGCTTCCAGTTGAGTGGAATGGCGACACCGAAGTTGTTGAAGTGTCGGCTCACACTGGCGCAGGAATCGACAACCTGTTAGAGACGCTCAGTCTTACCGCTGAGCTCTTGGAACTGACCGCCGACCGGACGCGTTCAGCACTCGGTGTCGTTCTCGAAGCAGCATCGACGACGCAACAAGGCGTGGTCGCAACTGTGTTGGTACAGAACGGCACCCTTCGCTGCAGCGACTTCATTGTCTCCGGTACGGCCCACGGCAAGGTCCGGAGGATGTGGCTCAACGGCACGGAGCCGACGGAAGAAGCGACTCCATCAACGCCCGTGCAAATCACGGGGTTGAACAGCGTGCCGAGCGCAGGCGAAAAATTCTACGCAATCGTCGACGGCCAGAAAGCGCGCGATATCGCCAACACGCGGGCGCAGCGAGAACGCGAACGCGATCACGCTGGGCGTCAGCGCAAGGCGATCAGCGCCGAAAACCTCTTCGAGACCCTGGAAGGTTCGAACGACCAGCAGGAGCTTCGTTTGATCGTCAAATCGGACGTGAGAGGCTCGTGTGAGGCGCTGATCTCCGCGATCGAAAAACTGGCGACAGAAGAGGTGCAGGTAACGATTCTACACTCCGGTGTCGGCGCGATCACCCAAGACGACGTCGGCCTCGCCGACGCCTCGGACGCGATGATCATCGGTTTTCACGTGGTCGCGGACGAACGGGCCAAGGTCGCGGCTGAGGAGCGTGGCGTCGAAATCCGGATCTACCGCGTCATATATGAAGCACTGGACGCAGTCAAAGCGGCAATGGAGTCGCGCTTAGCGCCGGAGCACGAGGAACACGTTCGTGGCCACGCCGCCATACGACGCGTCTACAAGGCCTCAAAGGTCGGAAACATCGCCGGTTGTATCGTGCTCGACGGCACGATCGGACGCTCCGACAAGGTGCGCCTCCTCAGGGATGGACGCATCGTGTACGTGGGCGATCTCAGCTCCTTAAAACGGTTTAAGGACGACACGAAAGAGGTCCGCGAAGGGTTCGAGTGTGGGCTGAAAATCGCGAAATACGACGACATCAAGGTGGGTGACGTCGTTGAGGCTTTCGCCTTGATCGAGAAACGGCGAACGATATAGCCTCGAGCGTTGGACTATTTGGGTCGCGGAGGGCAGATGGGCGCCGTATTTGTCCGCCCGATCGCCCGCCGGGTGTGGCTGCGCGCTCCTCGAGCTAGCCGAGCACTATGAACAAGTCACTCGGCTGAAGCGCCGCTTTGCACCCGCCGCTGATGTAGCCAGACACACTGGCTCAACAAACCGCGTGGCGCGGGCACGGCGGGCGAATTCTTGGGTTGTGACGCGATGGGAAATGCGCCACAATCGGCCCCTCTCCCCTTCGAGGGCCCGACAGAACGTTGAGGGGTGGCGCGAGGCCCAGTCTTTCGTGTCCCGGGCGACCGAGGCAAAGGAGCGCCTCTCCGAGGTCCTCGAAACATTGCTGCGAATCGTGGCGCCGTCCAGCTGAGCGTGACGACGCCGGGTTTTCAGCCGGACGACCCATTCAACGGACCGCTAAAGTCTGCCCATGCCACCAGAGAAGCCCCGAGGTTCCCGCCGGCTCCTCCGCATCGCCAGCCGGATGAAGTTCCTCATCAGCCACATTATCCAGACCGAATTACGCGACCCCCGTATCGGCTTCATCACGGTACTCGACGTCGAGCCCACCGAAGATTTGAAAGAAGCCAAGGTGTACGTTTCGATCTTGGGCTCGCGGGCGGACCGATCGAAAGCCCAGCACGCCTTAGACAGCGCGCGAGGATTCATCCAACGCGAACTCGGACACGGACTGAAGACCAGAAACACGCCGGTTCTGCGCTTCCTTTTTGATGACACTCGAGATAAAGTTTCTCGCATCGAGACGTTGATTGATGAGACCTCGCGGGAGGATCGAGAGTCAAAAAATGGGTAGCCCACTTTTGCGCCTTGATGGATGTGTTGGGTACCTGGGTGGTCAACCGGTGGCCGAGCACGTTCTAACCCCCATTTCCCAGGCCCCTCTGGTCGTGTCGTCGCAAGTCACGGCGAAACCTCATGAGACGCGCAGACAGGCTCGTTTCATGTCGTTGACTTCGCCTGCGGATGTCGATGAAGCACTTCCTAGCCGCCGCCTGGGTTATGACGAAGACGACGATTTCGATGACTTCGAGACCGAGCTTGAAGACGACACCGATGCCGACGAAGACGAATTCGACTACGAGGAGGAAGAGGACGATGAATACGGCGACGACGAGGAAGATTTCGACGACTTCATAGACGACGACGATGATGACGACGACGACCTCGACGACATCGACGACGACATCGACGACGACATCGACGACGACATCGACGATGATCTCGACGATGACCTCGATGAGGATTCCTTCGACGAAGACATGGACGATCTCGACGATGATGACGACGATCTCGACGATCTCGACGACTTCGACGACGACGATGATGATGATGATGACGACTTCGACTACGACGAAGAAGAAGAGGACGATGAAGAGGACGACGAAGAACTCTAGCGCACGAAACATCCATTCGTGCGGGCGCTACTGAAGAGTCGCGCCAACATCCGCCTCATCGACGCCTAACCGCATCCCTACGGATGACTGGCGACCTGATTCTTTCCTTGCCGCTTCGCCTTGAGAAGCGCCAAGTCGGCGGCGTGCAAGAACTCGTCTTGACTCACCGGTGACGAACGAGTGCTGACTCCGACACTGACGGTGATGGGGAGGCTCTTCGACGAGTCGTTCAAATCGATGAACGAGTGCGACGCCACGGCATCGACAAGTTTTGACGCCGCCTGCCGAGCCATTTCCTGGCCGGTCTCAGGCAGCAGGATGACGAACTCGTCGCCGCCATAGCGACAAACGCTGTCAACCTCGCGAAAAATCTCCATGAGAATCGACGCGATTTCCTTCAGCACATAATCCCCATGGAGATGCCCGAATTCGTCGTTGACGTACTTGAATCCGTCGAGGTCAACGAAGACGAGTGAGATCTCGCGATCGTAGCGAGCGGCCCGCTCCATCTCGCTACGCAGCCGTTCCATGAAGTGCCGGCGGTTGAAGGTCTCGGTGAGCGGATCGATGACAGATTGGCGACGAATCTCACCCTGCAGTCGCATGTTGGCAAGGAGGAGAGACAGGATGTCCCCAAGTGCGGCGAGAAACTCCGATTGCAGCTCACTCATTCGAGCCAGCCCGTCGAAGAAGGCCTTCTCACGTTCATATGGAAGCACTTCGCAGCAACCGACCAAGTTGCCGTGGAGCTCCAACCGCACAAGAATGCCTTCGTCCGTTTCGCCGATCTCTGACTCTCCCTCGAGAAATCGCCGGTACACTTTTTCCCGGCCGCTCAGCAAATCAGCTGACGCTAAATCTCGAGTGGTGAAGGCGACTTCCAACCGGTCGTCGCGAGCAAGAATGAACGACACGTCCTGGTAGTTGAGTCCGGCGTCATCTGTCAACAGCTCGGCTGCGTGACGCAGCAGATCTTGCTCGTTGTCGAGACACAGGAGATCCCGAGTGAGAATCGGCGTCCACTTGATCTTTTCGGACAGGTGGTAGACGCGGAGCGAGGACGCGATCGCTGTGAGGGCTCGACCTTTTTGCTCTTCGACCTGCCGTTTCCAATCGGCGTCACGCATCTTTTCCGGGCGGATGTCACGAGCGAAACAGAGCTGGTACGAAGCCTGATGCCACGACAGAGGAGTCTCGCTCACCCGAACGGGTACGGGGGGACTCGACAACGCCTGGACGTGGGCCTCGACCCACGCGCCGTCAGCACGGCGCGACGATGACAAATCATCGCCCGAGTCGAAGTGAATCAGCTGGTCACGCCACAGCGCGATATCGGGGGATGCGGCGTCAATGGCGGCGAGCTCAAGGAACTTTTGATTGCAGGCGAGGATACGCCCGGACTCCGATTCACAGACGAACGCGGCGTCGGGCAGGCATGTTCCGAGAATCATCGCCAGATCGTCCCCAGTGAACACGTCATCGAGGGCGATCGGAAGATTGCTGGTCGGCCTGGAGGCTAGTTGACTAGGGGAGTGCACGGCACCAGTTTAAATGGTTGGAGACTGACAATCGGTCAAGTATACCTGACGAAGCTAGCCCCAACCATCGAGGTGGCCTTGCCCGTCAGGAAAGGCCGGGCGGAACGCGGCGAGTTGAGTTTTGTCGTTCCGGAAAGACTGCCAATGAGGGCGATGCGCAGGATGCCAGTCGCCGCTCCAGTTCTTTGCAACCCGCCCGACAGGTTGCTATAATTCCAGGCCCAAACCATTCGCGTCAAAGACCTTAGAAGCCTACGACCGAGCCCCGTGGTGGTGACCAAATTGCCGCGAGCTCGACGTTCGCCGCAGCACCCGCGCCGCGTCTGGTTTGAGTTCAGCAGGAGTGGCGCATATTCCGAAAACTGGCAGACCACGCAGGCGCGGCAGCTCTGAGAAGGTAAGACCAAGGAGACGTAGTGAAAACGGCTGACAAGCTCGCGCAGTTGATCAAAAAGACCGAGCAGGACGAAAAAGCGCGAGGAGTGTCGATCGCGGCTTACCCCGAGACGGTTGTCGAGACGATCGTTTTTCATCGTCTCCACCTCAACATGCCGGCGTCCAAAGCCCTCAAGAGCTATCATCAACTCAAGAGTGAATTCGTCGACTGGAACGAAGTGCGCGTTAGCACAGTTCAGGAAATCCGAGAGCAGTTGCCGTCTGGTGCCGACTCGCTAGAGATCGCTGTGTTTATCAAAGATTTCCTCGAATTCGTCCATCGAGAACGCCAGCGAGTCTGCCTTGAGTTTTTCGCCGAAGAGAACCTCACCGACACACGGCGTTTCCTCAAGCAGATTCGCAATATTGACACGGCGACGATCGATCTCATACTTCTGCGCCGTAAGGAACATCCCGTGTTTCCCCTCAATCCCGGCATCGATCAACTTCTAAGCGCTGCGGGAATCGTCGGCAGTGCCGATACGAGAGACCGCAAGGCGAAGGGGCTCTACGACATGCTCGAGTCCGAGAGGGTCTTGCCGTTCCATCACTTTCTCCTCGACCTCAGTCGGGCCTTGAACGCATTTGAAGAAACGGATCTCAAGAACGCGAAAACCGCCCTGAGGAACTCGTTCGCGACCTACGTCAAAAAGCTCCCGCGTAGAGCAGCTTCGAGCAAGACGAAGAAGGCAAGCGGGGCGACTGAGAGCAAAGGGGGTGGCGCGCCGAAGAAGAAAGCCAAGAAGGCCAGCAAGAAGGTGGGCAAGAGTTCAGCGAGATAATTAGCGGGTAAGACCCATGGCAGGACATTCCAAGTGGAACAACATCAAGCACCGCAAGGGAGCTGCGGACGCTAAGCGCGGGAAGATATTCTCCAAACTCGCGAAACTCATTATGGTCGCTGCGCGCAGCGGCGGCGGCAATCCGGCTGAGAACCTCCGCCTGCGCTACGCGATCGACAGGGCACGAGCCGAATCGATGCCCAAGGATTCGATCGAACGAGCGATCAAGAAGGGTACAGGTGAAAGCGCGTCTGACGACGTCGTCGAGCTCACGTATGAGGGGATCTCCCCGGGGGGGATTTCGCTCATCGTTGAAGCCCTCACAGAGAACCGTAACCGCACGGGCGGAGAGGTGCGGAATCTCCTCGAGCGACGTGGCGGTTCGCTTGGCAAGACCAACTCCGTGCTATGGAAGTTCGATCGCCGTGGCGTCTTCGGCGTGGCCGCAGACGACGCCTCTGAGGAAGAGCTGTTCGAAGTCGGCATAGACGCTGGAGCGGAGAGCATCGAGCCGAGCGAAGGCGAGGTGCCTGGATTCGACGTTTACTGTAAGGCGGAGGACTTCGAAGCGGTCCGCGCCGGCCTCCAAGAGTTCCTCGCACAGAAACGCAGCGTGCCCGAAAAAAAGTGGGGAGCGGCTGACGATGAACGCCCGATTTTCACCCGCAGCGAGTTTCTTTACGTGCCGCAAAACCCCGTGCCGCTCGACGCCTCAAAGGCGAGGCAAGTCCTGGACTTGATCAGTGAGCTTGAAGACCACGACGACGTCCAAAACGTCTACAGCGACATCGACCTGAGCGAAGACGTACTCAACGAACTGGCGTCCTCGTAGCCTGTTGATCCGGTTTTTTTCAGCCGGATGACTGTTTCAACGGGCTGTCTCGAGTTTGGCCGCGCTCCACGAAGCGCCCATTCTTAGCAGCCCCGTTGAAAAACAGCGTCCCAGCTGTCCGTTGGAGCCCCTTTGTTGCCTTCGTTTGCTTCTGTTCGATCTCCGGAAACCAAGACGAAGAGACAGAAAGGAAGGACGGGCGCGCGGCAGCTTGGCTTTCGACCCCATGGTGGCTTGCACTCAACCGCCCAGTCTATAACGAACCCTAGCACTACAGCGGGGTTCGGTTACTTTTCAGAAGGGGCTCTTCGACGGACTGTGAGGCAGGCCTGCCGTGGAAGGGGTCGCTCGACCGTACGTCGAACGTCGCTCAAACGCGCGGTTTCTGGCAGAGGAAGTCGCTGGCATCCTGGATCGCGACGCGGTCCTTGAAGCTCTCGTCGAGTTCATGCCAAAAGCCGATGGTTTCCTCACCTGGAACCCAGCAGAGAAAGATCTTCCTGCCATTGTAGAGCGACGGGAAGTTGATGATCCCGCGCTTAAATTCCTCGACAAAACAGCCGAGATCCTCGACCTCGCGAATGTAGCTGTTGATCTTGTCGATGAGTTGATTGAGCTCCACCTTGAGCGTCTCGATCTTCTCCTTGCGCTCTTGAGGTGACATTTCATCCTGAGCCGAATCGATTCCCTTCTCAAGGCACTCAAGCTCGGTGCGCTTGTAGATGATCAATTCCCACTTCTGAGTGATGTCGGTAACGATTCGGCGCAGAAGCGGCAGCATGCGCTGGGCGTCATGAATAGAGATTAGTTTCGACTCCATCTCTTCTTTCGCGATCAAGTGTTCCGGCTTTTCCCTGGGCGACGGGCATCTAAGAGCAATGCACATGCCGCCAGGCCGCAGGCTCAAGAATCCAGCGCAAATCGTTACTTGGAAAACAGTTAAGACAAAACCACGGAGCCGGTACAGCGCAACAAGGTGGACAGATCGTCAAACTGTGGGACGTGTCTGCGTCGGCTCTCAGGCGGGTTTTCGTCCGAACAGCTTCCCCAAACCCGGGCGAAGGCCGTTGCGGCCTGCGTCGACGCCGTGATTTCGATTGGGGGCCGCGCCACGGAAGGCGCCAATCGCTGAGGGACGTCATTTGCCGAAAAGACGGGCTCGGCAGGCGCCCTCGCAGCCCGTGCATCCAGCTGACGCTGTTCCGACGACTTCCTTGACAGCACCTCGTGATTTCATTACACCCATGAGCCTATGTTGAAATCCGCTTCGCGGCCAAGCTCGACGACGATCCTACCTTTGCGCTGGCGGATCGTCCTCCAGTTGCTGGTGAGCTGCACCTGCGTCGGCTGGAGCGGCTCGACTCCGTGTACTGCGCAAGCGCCGGAGCGAAGTCGGGTCATTCGAGAAATCGATATTGAGGGTTTATCCCGAGAGTCGAAAGCTAACCTCGTCACGGCTCTCGAGCGAAACCTGCGCTACGGCGAAGATTGGTCCGACGCGAAGATCAATCGAGCCTTCGAGCAGCTCCACCAGACGGGCAAGTTTGAGGAGATCAATTGGCGCAAAATCGATCTCGACAACGGCGTCAAGATTGTCTTTACCGTCAAAGAGCGCCCGGTCGTCTCGTCCCTACGATTCGTGGGGCGAAAGGCGCTCTCAGAAAAGCACTTGCGGAATGAAGCGCCGTCACTGCGCACGCGCGTCGGGTCACGCCTCAATCGCTCACACCTCGTACAAGATCGCGAGGCGATCCGCGAGAAGTACCACGCCGCTGGGTACAATTTCGCGTCGGTGAAGTTTCACACCGAGACACTCCCCGAGGGTGTCCGCGTGATCTTCGAGATCAGCGAGGGAGTCCGCGTCAGGGTCAGAGAAGTCACCTTCATCGGCAATAAGGCATTCAGCTCATCCGAACTTCGCAGCCTCATGGAAACCCGTAAGAAGGGATGGTTCTTCGGGCTGCTGACTCCTGGCTTCTACGAGTACGACGACCTGCAAACCGACCTTCTCAGCCTCGCGAACTACTATCGTCGCTACGGTTACTTCGATGCGCGGGCCGAACTCGAGACGATCGAGCCGTCGACCGATATGACGCGGCTTCGGATCGTCATCCGTATTCACGAAGGAGACCAGTACATCTTCCGCGGCTATCGGTTTCGCGGCAACGCTGTGTTCTCAGAGCAGACGCTTCGAGACCTAACGTCGACGCTGCCTGGACAGCCGTACAACTTCGATGAGATTCTGCGTGATCGGGAAGAGATTTTTAACTACTACGGCAACCGAGCCTACATCGACGCCAGGGTAGACGCGAGGCCGATTCCGTTCGAGGTGGGTAACGACGTCTTCGTACGTTTCGAGATCGTCGAGAACAACGAGGTCTACATCGAGGAGCTACGCGTTCACGGCAACGAAAAGACAAGAGAAGAGGTCATCCGGCGCGAAGCAGACATGAATCCAGGAGAACGCGTCGATCGGTCACGCATTACCGAAACAGAATCGAACCTGCATCGTCTGCAGTACTTCAGCGACGTTTACATCACCTATGAAGAGGGCTCGTCGCCAGGCAACAAGCACCTCATCATCAACGTCGTCGAAGAATCGACCGGTCGTCTGATTCTGGGTTTCGGCGTCACGAGTGGTTTCGGGATCATCGGAAATTTCAGCATCAGCAAGCGCAACTTCGACATTACAGATTTTCCTGACTCGTTCTACGACATCCCGGACTCGTTCACTGGCAACGGGCAAACGCTCGACATCGCGGCCCAGCCTGGAACGCGACGGTCTCTGTATCGGTTCACGTTCGTTGAGCCCTACCTCTTCAAGACGCGTAACGCGCTGACGCTGTCGGCGTCACAACTGACCATCATTCGAGAGGACTACGACGAGGATCGAGCAACTTTTGCACCGCGCATCGGTCATGCGTTCGGATTCGACCGCGACTTCGTCGCTTCGTTCGGGCACCGACTCGAAGAGGTGGAAATCCATCGCCTCGAGGCAGACGCGCCGACGGCGGCATTCGAAGCCAAGGGGCACACGACCGTCATCGCCGTCAACTCGTCCCTCAGCTACGACAAGGTGCTGTTCGAGTACCTCGAAGGCCCCTACAGCGGCACCAACAGCGTCCTCTTCTACGAATACGCCGGTGGCGTTCTCGGCGGCGAGGTCGACTTTCACAAGGGTGAGCTGACGAACGAGTTCTACTTCCCGCTCTACGAGTTTCAGCTCGGAAGGGATACGCTGCACCACGTAATTTCCCTCAACAACCGCTTCGGGGTCATCGAGCCGCACCACGATCTCGATGAAATTCCGATCTTCGAACGTTTCTTCCTCGGCGGTCCGAACACGGTACGCGGGTTTCGCTTTCGGGGCATGGGTCCGCATGAGAACCGCGATCCGATCGGCGGTGACATCATGTGGTACGGCAATCTCGAGTACACCTTTCCGCTCTACACCAAGATGCTCCGCGGGGTGGTATTTCTAGATTACGGCAATCTTGCGCGCGAGTTCGACGATCTCGACTTCGACCGCACCCGGCTCGTTCTCGGTGGCGGCCTCCGCATCAATTTCCCGTTTCTCGGACAACCTCTCCCAATCGGCCTTTATTTCGGCAAGGCCATACGCTCGGAGGACGAGGACCGCGAGCGGCTGTTCCTCTTCACGATCGGGACTCGCTTCTAGCAGTATAGAGCAGATTCCAAAGCTCCGTAGCGGGTAACACCTGGGACGCGCTGGCCGCAGAAAAGAGAGTGCGGCGCGAGGAGTTTGGGCCGCGGAAAGGCCCCCTTCCTCACGTTCAGACCGACGGTCTTTCGGCTCGAAGCACGTTTTCAATAGGGTATTCATGGGATTCCATTGATCCGGGTCTAAAATGGATTCGTTAGCAGCCTGTTGAAAAAGTGCTTCGAGTCGAAAACTGGTCGCTTCGCGTCCAGATCGACCGCGGCGAACGTAGGTAATCTCCGAGCCCTTCCATGAGACATAACGGCGAGGCTCGCCGCGGTCGATCTGGGCGTGAAGAGGCCAATTTCTCGGCCGAATGACTTTTTCAACGGGCTGTTAGCTCGAGTTTGGCCATTTCGCGTCGAGCCTGGGAAAGCCAGGAGCGTCGAGGCCAAGGAGCGACTCGGGCGCGATCCCGCTCGGGTCGTGGCGGAGGACGGGCGCAGGCATCGGCGCTCCTGGCTTTCCCCGAAGGGCCGGACAGGAGTTTTTAAACATGCACAAGGGTTCTCAGGGTACGAAAAAGTCGAAAGGGCCGTTGAATTCCCGCGAAACTCGTCCGGCCAGGCCGGCGCGAAATGGCCAAACTCGAGGTTAGGCGGGGGCGTTCGCGCTCATCGTGACTCACTCCTTTGAGGGTAGTTTTTCCCATGCATTCTTTGCGCTGTCTTTCGTTAGCTGTCACTGCCGTCATCTGTGCAACCCACCTGTCGCCCGCGGCTTTCGCCCGTGGCTCGCGAACGGAGCAGACGAAGATCGAGGAGTACGTCAAACGTCTGACGCAGACCCCACCCCTCGACGCCGACGCGTTCGTTGAGCTCGCTAGGTGGTGTGAGCGCCAGCAATTGGCCGAACGTGCCAAACAGGCTTACCACCGTGCCATCACCATCGACACGGAGTGCGCAGCTGCTCGTCGCGCCCTTGGGTTCGAACGCTACGGCACCGGTTGGCGTCGTATCGCCCGAAACCAGCTGACCGAGCGCACTGCGGCGGTCGCCGCTGTGCGCGGAGAAACGGGCACAACTCAGACCGTCGCCACAGACTCTGACCGGATCCCCGAAGCCGAGAAGAGAGAGACAACTGAGTCGAAGGCTGCCGCTCAGCGCCGGAGCATGCTGGAGTGGGCGCACAAGACAGAAGAACGCTTCGGAGTGCCGTTTCACACAGACGAAGAACGCAACCTTCTCATCCACACGACCGTCGACAAAGGCGACGACGTTCTGAAGCGACTGCGCCGTCATCTCGATCGACTCAGGCGATCAACGGCAAAACTCATCGGCACGAGTAGCCGACGCGTCCTCGGCAAGCGCAAGTTACAGATCGTCCTTCTGCGTTCCGAATCTGAGTTTGATCGGTTCGCAAAAAACATCGACGGCGTTACGTCGGCTCGCAACCCAACCGGAGCCTACCGTCGCGGCGAACGGATCGTGCTCTGGCAACCGGAAAGCCGCGCTTTGGCGGCTGTGCTCAGCGAAACGGCGCTCGCCGAGCTGCACCGTGAAGACGCGTGGCTGAGTCGCTGGATTTACGACGGGGTCGAGCAGATGGTGACCGCCGCAACCCCGACGCGGGAGACGAAACAGCTCGAGGAGGAGATCTTCGCCGCGGCTGGTGATCTCCTCGAGGATGAAGAAAACGCGCGGCAGCTTCTGTTCGAGCTGCTTGAAGAGTCAGGACCAAGGCTGGGAAGGACGTCTCGCCAGCTCAGTATGACCTTCGTCGCCTACTTGGCTGAGAAGAACAAACTCGACGAGTTTCTTGAAGCCATGAAGGGCAAGGACGCGCCTGAGTCTCCTGCGCCGGACGACGGAGCGTTCGCCGAGTTTCATATGCGCTACGTTCCGTATCAAGAACGTGCGCTCAGACGACTCCTCGGCGACTCCTCGCGGGAGCTCCTTAGCCGGTGGCGCGATTTCGTCCTTAAACGCGCCGCCAAAGCGAAGGCAAACCGCTCCAAGCCGAGGCCGAGAAACTCGCGGTAGTCGCGCGGGCCACGCCGCGTGCTACGAGCGCGACGAATGAGCGATTTCCTCCAAGGCGTCAGCGGCAGCGTCTACGTCTGCCGCCGAAGTGAACGGACCGAGGGAAATGCGCACGCTGCCGTCAGGGTACGTTCCGAGCGCGCGATGAGCGCCAGGGGCGCAGTGAAGCCCCGCCCGCACCTCGATGCCATAGCTCGCGTCGAGCAGCGCGGCGAGCTCATCCGGCCGGAGTTTCGGGAGCCGCACCGGAAAGATCGGCTCACGCCGCTCGAGCTCAGGTTCACCGCCAATCTCGAGTCCAGGGGTGTCGACGAGGCGCGCGAAGAATCGCGCTGCGACGTCCTGCGTGCGTTGGCGCAGCGCGGCGATGCCGCAGCCCTCGAGGTAGGTGAGGGACGCCACCAGGCCGGCGAGACCCGGTACGTTGGCCGAGCCAGCCTCGAGGTGCGCGGGGTAGTTCTCCGGTTGCTTTTCGTCCGCCGAGCTCGATCCGGTACCTCCTTCACGCCACGCGCGCACGTCGACACCCTCGGCAACGAGAAGCGCGCCCGTTCCGAGAGGGCCCAATAGTCCCTTGTGACCCGGGACAGCTAGAAAGTCGACGCCGAGTGCCTCCATGTCGATGTCCACCGAGCCGGCCGTCTGAGCCGCATCGAGGAGAAAACGAACGCGTCGTTGCCGACAGATCTCGCCGACCTCCGCGATGGGCTGGATTGTGCCGCAGACGTTCGAAGCGTGAAGCAGCGCCACGAGTTTCGTGTTTGGGCGCAACGCGGCGCGGAGCGCTGAAGCATCGACGAGCCCACGTGCGTCCGCGGCGACCATGGTCACTTCGACGCCGCGCTCGCGTTCGAGGCCAGCAAGCGGCCGCCGCACCGAGTTGTGCTCGATCGCGGATGTGACCACGTGATCCCCAGGGTCGAGGAACCCCTTGAGCGCGATGTTGAGTGCGTCCGTGCAGTTGAACGTCAGTATTGTACGCTCGGGCTCGCCGTGAAAGAGACGCGCCAGTCGCACACGCGCCGCTTCGAGGATCTGCGTCGCCGCCTGCGCGCTCGAGTAGCTTCCTCGCCCGGCATTGGCACCGACATGCTGACCCTGCTCGAGCACCGCTGCCCAAACCGCTTCAGGCTTGGGAAACGACGTGGCGGCGTTGTCGAGGTAGATGCGCTTCACTGAGTCTCACACCATGCGGCGCAATCGACGCGCCAAGACTATCGCGTCTGCCAATCGATCACGCCCTTGCGCTCGTCCGCGATCTCTTCCGCGAGGACTTCCTCAAGGTCTTCTTGATCGAGCGTGCGAGGAGCGCGGAACGTGATTTGGATCTGATTCTTGATCACGTTCTTCTTCACGTTGAGGATGCGGCAGCCGTACTCAACCAAAAGTTCGACATAGGCCGATTCGGAGCTCACGATCTGCTGCTCGCCCACCCCCTTGACGGCGATGCGGTACACAACACCTCGCTCGAGAAGGAAAATCAGCACGAAAACGAAAAGCGTCGAGTAAACGGCCACGGCTGGCTTGTCCAGCCCGCAGCAAAGACCGATGAGAGTTACAAAGATAACGCGCCCGGTATCCTTGGCGGCGCCAACATCAGTGCGGAAGCGCATCAGCCCGCCTAAGCCGAAGATGGCGAGCCCAAGGAGATCGTTGGTCGCGACAAGCATTCCCACGAGGGAACCGACGACGGCGTACAAAACGTATGTCTTGGGTGCCTCCAGCTCCGAGAGTCGACGCGCCTTGCCGAGACTAGAAGGGTGGTAGGCGATCGCAGCTGCCAGGAGAGCCGACAGCAGAAAAGCCCCCAGCAGCTTCGCTGCAGTGGCTCGACTAAAAAGCTCTTTCCACGGTTTCCACTTCGCGTTCGCGTTGTTCTTGGGCTCTTGCTCGCGACGGTCCGGTGCGGCAGCCGCGCCATTGGCCGCCGGCAGTCTCAGCACCTCGCGCACGCGGCCGGCTCCAGCGCCGTTGCCCTTCGCCTCGTCTGTTGCCGCCGCGCCGGCTTTCTCCTGCGCGCTCAGTCCACGCAGTACAAATTCCCCAGGCGTCGCGAGGCAGAAGCTCACCGCCCACAGCGCTGCGACCAAGGACCGCGATCTGGGGATGCGTAACACGTTGCCAGTCACTTCGTTTCCAACAAGACGGTTTCCCAACGAACAAAGTGTCAAACGGGCGAGAGCGGATCGATCGAATTCGACGATCCGATGCCCGCGTGGGATCTCAATCACCAGCCTCAATCACCTGCGTGCCGACGGCCGATGGTTCTGCGGCGTCCTCGCGACGACCTGTTCACCCTTCCGTGCCACCGGCATCGATCCACGAAACATCGTCGAAACTGATTTCGACCGACATGGAGTTTAGCAGCAAGGTCAGCCGGCGGCCACCTTTATCGATTTTGCGCACCTCACCTGTGCTGCGAAACTTGGGCACGTAGACGGACGAACCTTTCTTCAAAGAACGCGCGAATGCTTCTCGCCGTTCGCCAAGCGGCGCCGACACGAGCAGCCGCTCAACCTCTTCACGCAGTTCGTTGACTGTTCGCGCGTGGCTTTGCGGCAGATTGCTGAGACGATCCATGAGGGGCTGAAGCTTCGCCTTGGCGTGCCGAAGAGTCTCGTCAACCGCCTCCTCCATCTCACGCCGCAATCCGTCCTTTTCGGCGTCGAGCTCCCGCTTGCGCTCCTCATACTCGCGCGCCTCACCGGTTGCCTTGCGCCTGGCGCTCTCCACCCGCTTCCGCTCACGCTCGATGCGGCGGCGGCTCTTCTCCATTCCACGGATCACCTGCTGCGACGGTCCGCCGTCACTCTCGACTTGTTCGGCGGCAGCGGCCAGCAGCGCTTCGTCGAAACCCATACGACCCGCGACGGCGAGCGCCATCGAACGTCCAGGCACCCCCATCAGCAGTCGATAGGTCGGCTGCAGAGACTCTTCGTCGAACTCCATCGCGGCGTTCTCCACGCCGTCTCGGGCAAATGCATAACTCTTCAGACTACCGATATGAGTCGTGATCACAGTGTGCCAGCCACGCTCCAAACAGCGGTCGAGAATCGCTTGACCCAGCGCCGCTCCTTCAAGCGGGTCGGTGCCAGCCCCCAGTTCGTCGAACAGAATCAGCGCCCGGCCTTCAGCGCGGCGCAGCACGTTGATGATCTGCGTCAGATGGGACGAAAACGTGCTCAAGCTCTGCTCGATGCTCTGCTCGTCGCCGATGTCAGCGAAAACGCCCTGATAGCACGGCACTCGCGACTGCGCCGACGCCGCGATCGGCACACCGCTGAGCGCAAGCAACACGTTCAGTCCAATCGTTTTGAGCGCCACCGTCTTACCGCCCGTGTTGGGTCCGGTGACGACGACGACGCGGTAACGCTCGCCAAGGCGAACGCTGAGTGCGCGCACGCTGGCGTGCACTCGCTCAAGGTCGATGCTGCGGTGGTCCTTGTGGGTGTCGCGTGCCAACCACATAAGGTAGGGATGGCGCGCGTCGCGTAGGTCAAGGACGTTCTGCGGCTCGATCTGCGGACTCTCGAGTCCGAAAGCTTCCGCGTAGGCCGCTTTGGCAAAGGTGAGATCGATCCGGGCAATGCTCTCCTGGACTCGCCGCAAGACTGGCCGCGCGTCGAGCACCTTGCGCGTCAACTCCCACAGAATGCGGAGGACTTCGCCCCGTTCCTTGTCGACGCAATCGACGAGCTCATCCCCTTGCTGAGTCATGCTCTCCGGCTCAACGAAGAGCGTCGAACCACTGTGCGAACGGTCACGAATGGGACCGCGCACTCGCGCCCGGTACTCGCCCTTGACCGGCACAAGGTAGCGATCGTGCTTGATCGTGACGCCGCCGCCCTGAAACGCGCCGCGCAGCTCGGGACTCGAGAGCATGCGCCGCGCCTTTTCACGCAGCTGCTCGCGCAGTCGCTCGATGCGCTGCCGTAGCTCGGCCAGCTTCGGCGACGCTTCGCTGCGCACGCCGTCGCGGGGATCAACGCGCTGCGGGATCTCGTCGCGGAGCTCAGGCTTGTCTTCAATCGTTCGCGCCAGAGCGGCTAGCTGCGGCGTCGCCGAATTCTCGCCCAGGAGGCCGCGCAGTCGCACACCGACGCGCAGGAGCTCGACGACATGATAGAGCTGCTCCGCCTCTGCTGGGCGGCCGTGGCGCTTCACCCGATCGAGCTCACTGACCACATCGCGACTGCCTGCCAGCGGAATGCGCACGTCGCGGCGCAGGAGCGTGCGCATCTCCTGCGCCTGCTCGTGCGCTTGCGCCATCAGATCCATCGACGTCAGTGGCTGCAAGCGACGCGCCAGCTGTTTTCCAAGCGGCGACGCGGCGTACGACGCGAGCACTTCGCGAATACGGTCATACTCGAGTACCCGCAGAGCGTGGGCGTTGGGATCCTTCTTCATTCACGACTCACAACGCTTCATCCGCTGGCGGATGCGTCAGCCAGGCGCGCCTCGATGATTTCAGACACCTCGCCAGCATTGGGAAAGCGATCCACCTGCTGCTTGCTAAAGATGAGGTCGCCGTCGAGCTTGACGTCGAACACGCCGCCACGTCCCTCGATGAGCTGGGTCTCGAGGTCGAACGCGGAATCCTTAAACTTCGTCGCGATTTCAGCGACCAAACTGGTCGCCTTCGGCTTGAAGTTTCACTGCACGCAGTATTCGATCGTCACTTTGAAAAGAGACATAAAGCTTGTTCCTCACGAAGATATGGTTCGCTGCCGCACCGATCGTTCAACGCGGCGAGTATTTGCTGTGTCCAAACCCGTCGAAAGACTTCTCGCGGTCCCCAATCTGCGCGCCGGTCGCCGACTCTCTCACGCGCGGGCCTCGCGGATCCACCCAAGGACCTGCGCCACCCGCTCGCTGACCGCCTCAAAGTCTTTGCCCGCAAGCAGATCCTTGCTCAAGAGCGCCGACCCCATACCGACGGCAACCGCACCGGCTTTGAGCCACCCTTGCACACTCTCAGCGGTGAGCGACACACCTCCGGTCGGCATCAGCGACGACCACGGAGACGGTCCGAGCAGCGACTTGATGAAGCCTGGTCCACCGAGCGCGTCCGCCGGAAACACTTTGATGATCTCACATCCGAGCTCCTCAGCTTGTGCGATCTCCGTCGAAGTACCGCAGCCGGGAAGGACCGGAATCTTGCGTCGATTGCAGAGACGAATCACGTCGGGCTGCAGGACCGGGGTGACGACGTAGTCAGCGCCGAGCGAGAGATAGAGAGCCGCCGTCGCCGCGTCGCCGATGGTCCCGACACCCACGACCATTTCAGGTAGCTCAGCGCGGCAGACACGTACCAGCTCCTCGAAAACTCGCGGCGCGCCATCGCCTCGGTTGGTGAACTCGATGACGTTGGAGCCGCCACGCGCAACCGCACGCGCCACCGATTGCGCCATCTCGGGATCACGATCGTAGAAGATCGGCACAAGCCCGGTGCGCAGTATCGTCGTCAACGTCTCCAGGCGTCGGAACTGAGCCATAGCGTGAACTCCAGGTGATCGAGAACAAGAGGCGCGCCGTCGTGGCTAGTTCATGATCGCGGGAACGTATACCGACAGAGGGTGCCGGCAGTAGGTGCCGGCACAGCCGGAAGGCCGGATGCGTCATCACCACCGCAACGCGCTCGGAAACAAGCGGGAATTATAGGAGCTGGCGGGGGCGAGCTCCACTGTTTGCCGCGGCGGAAAGCAGACGCCCGAGGACACGAAGGAGACGCGCGGAAAGATGCGCGGGAACGGACACGTTGGAGAACCGAAGCGGGAGCTGATACAGGCCAAAAGACGGATCGACGCAACGTTCTCTGCTGGGTTCTTCTTGCCGAGCAGGATTCTCACGGCCAAGCATCGGCTTCTGTGTTTCGCTTGGCTACTCCGGCGCTCGTTTCGACGCTGATTGCACCAACTCGCAGCGCTCGCTATACTGCGCCGCCATGGCACCGGGACTGACCACGCTCGATTGGGTTGTCTTCGCCGCTTTTTTTTGCGTCGTCGGCGGCGTCGCGATCTATCCATCGCGCGGTCAGAAGAATACGCGCGACTATTTTCTCGGCGGTCGATCTCTGCCTTGGTGGGCAGCGACGCTATCGATCATCGCGACGGAGACCAGCGCGGTCAGCTTCATCGGCCTCCCCGCACTCGGATACGCTGGCGACTGGAGCTACATTCAATTGACGCTTGGCTACCTGGTTGGCCGCGTCTTCTTGGCGCTCTTCTTCGTTCGAGCTTTCTATGCCGACGACTACGAGACCGTGTACGGATACCTCGGCTACCGCTTCGGCACAGGAGCTCGAACCCTGGCAGCCCTACTCTTTCTGTTCGGGCGTATCGCCGCCAGTGGGGTGCGTTTGCTGGCTGGCTGCGTGGCGCTCGCTCTCGCCTTTGAAACGGCGGGAGATATCGGCGGGTCCGTCGATCCGGTGATCGCCACAGTCGTCCTGGTCGGCATCGGAGGAACGCTCCTCACCGTCGCCGGCGGTATTCGAGCAGTCATCTGGACGGATGTTCTGCTCGGGCTAACGTTTCTTGCCAGCTGCCTTTTGGCGATCGGGTATCTCTTGATCGAGCTTGACAGTAGCGCAGCAGCCTCCAATCCAGCTGTCACCGCGCTGACGATGGAGTCGTTCCTGGAACGCATTTCGGTGTTCTCATTCAACCTCGACCTCAGCGACGCCAAGTCATTTCTCGCTGGACTCCTCGGCGGCGCGTTCCTGACGGTCGCCACCCACGGCACCGATCAAGACATCGCCCAGAGGATCCTCACCTGCAAAGATGACCGCAGCGGCAGCCTCTCGGTCATCGCGAGCGGCGTATTGATCATCCCGCTCTTTGCGTTGTTCCTGACGGTCGGCACGCTCGTGGCCCTCTACTACGAAGCGTTCCCACCGCAGTACACCCTGCCTGAGAACAAGAATCACATCTTTCCGACGTTCTTCCTGCGTGAACTGCCGCCCGGGATCTCCGGCTTCATGACCGCGGGGCTCGTCGCTGCAGCACTCAGCAGTCTAACCTCGGTGCTCAATGCGCTTGCTGCCACGACGATCACCGACTTCTACCGGCCACTGCAGCGTCTACGCGGTCTGCGCGTGCAGGAGGATCGGCACTTTCTGACCGCCTCACGCGTCGCGACCGTGATCTGGGGAGCACTTCTCATCGCGGCGGCTTGCGCCTTTCACGGCGGCGAAGAGAGTGTCGTCGAGCTGGCGCTCCGCGTTCTGACCTACGTCTACGGCGGGCTGCTCGGGGCGTTTCTCGTCGGCCTCTTGACCCGGCGCGGCTCGTCGCTCACCGTTAGCATCGGAATGCTGCTCAGCGCTTTCGTCGTTCTTGTGTTCCGCTTGCGAGCCTTGCTCGACGGTTCCGCTACCTCTGCCCCACCGATCGAGCAAAGCCTCTTGGAGGTCGTCCCAGCTGGCGTCACCGAACTCATCAGGGACTACGTTCCAAACCTGGCGTGGCCGTATTGGACCGTCGTCGGCACCTTCGTGAGTGCGCTCGTAGGGCTGCTCGGCTCTCGGCCGTTTCCGAACCGTTTTCGCTGAGCGTGGCGCTGTCGCCTGAGACTCCATTCCGCGGACGACGCCGACCGCCGTCTGTTCACTCGCGGTACGCACCCGTCCGCGCCAACCAACGCGAACGCGTGAACCAATTGTTGATGGTCGCGACCTCGTGGGAACGCGTCACTTCGTTGCCGTTCACGTCGTAGAGAATGTAGGTCGGATACCATCTGACTCCGCACTTTCGTGCCAGTCGTCCTTCCTGATCGACAAGAGCGACGAACTCGACGGGGTAGCGGTATTGGCCGCGCAGCGTCGAGTCGATGCGAGCCCGATCGTCGCCGACGACGACCGAGACGAGCTCGACCGAACTGTCCATGCGATTGAGCGTGTTCAGGGCCGGAATCGCGTCGATGCATTCGATCTCATCAGTCGACCAGAACGCGAGGACCGTGGGCTTTTCGTCAAGGAAGTAAGGCCACGCCCATTGGCGCCCTTCCGCGGCATCGTAGAGGATCAACGGTCGTCCGTGGCATCCCAGCACCCCCACCGCCGCCAAAACGAGACCCATGCGTCGCAGCATCTCTCTTCAACCTCCTCTTCAATCCAGCAGCGATCGGTGTGCTTGCCTGCCGTCGGCAGGCGACCAGCGTCATCACATCCCTCTTCGGCGGATGCGCTGCCGGCACTTTGACCTTTATCAGTCTGTGAGACGGGGGCCGGAGGCGTAGACAGAGGCGGCGGAGGAGGCGGAGACACACCCTTTTGAACAGCGGGAACAAAGGCGGTGGACTCAGCCACCGATTCGGAGGCCGGGTACCAAGGATGGCCGACTCGAAAGCGAACGGCGGCGCCGAGCACCGGGTCCGAGTCGCGGTAGGGAGCGGAACTCCAGCACGTTGGGACCGTCTCAGAAGCGCCGGAAACGTCCCACTGGCACAGAGCTGAAACTGCGGATCGCCTTGCCGGACTCCAGGTCGAAGAGGTGAACGATCCCATCGTAGCCTGACGCCGCGAGTTGTTTGCCGTCCGGCCGAAACGCAATGGCGTACACCCAATCCGCTGGTCCGGTCAACGTCCATTGCCGCTTGCCGTGGTCGGCATCGTACACCCTCACCTCCTTGCTCGCGCCGCCGACTGCGACCTGCTTCCCGTCCTGCGAAAATGCCGCGGCAAGCACCGGGCCGCTCTGATCCTCGAGTTTACGAATCTCCTTCAGCTCTTTGGCATCGTAGAGAATCGCCTGCTTCGAATCCGAGGCGATGACGAACTGCTGACTTCCAGGGCGCGCCACGACGCGCATCACCGGACCGCCTAGCGTCGCGAGGTTCTTGAGAAACTTTCCATCTTCGGCAGCACTGACCTTGACTGTCTTGTCGCGCCCTGCCGACGCCAACCGCGAACCGTCGGCGCTAAAGGTGGCGCCGAAAACCCAATCGGAGTGAATCTCCGACGCGAAGAGCTCTTTGCCGCTTTCAAAATCGAGCACGTGGAGTGCCCGGTCCGTTCCGCCCACGACGAGTCGTTTGCCGTCGGGAGAAAACGAAAGCGCGTAGAGACAATCGCTCCCGTGGCGCGACCAGCGGTGCAGCTGGCCACTCGCCAGCTCCCAGACCTGCAGCTCACCAAAGCGCGCGGGGCTGCCGCCAACCGCCGCCAAAAAACGACCATCGGGAGAGATCTGCAGGTTGTACAGGCTCTCGGCCTCACCCAAAAACCGCGCGCTTGGCGTCGACTTGTCCACCTTGGTGTCGTCACTCGCCTCTGCGACGTCGGCCATGTCGTGCACGAGGATCTCATGGTATCCGGCAACGTAGAGCTTCTTTCCCTCGGGACCATAGGTCATCGCCGTGACAGCCGGTGCACGACTGTACATGGGAACGGCAATGGGCTGCGAATAGGGCGCGACCTCGACTTTCTTTTCGCCGGGAGCACAGCCGCCAACGATCCACGCCTTGAATACTGCGATCTGCTCCGCGGACAAGGGCCCTTCCTTCTTAGGCGGCATGATCGGCTTCTTCTCGCCTGCAATCAGCAAGTACACCAGGCTCTCATCAGGTTTCCCAGGGACGAGAGCCGGACCTTTGCGACCACCTTCAAGAAAGGCCTCGAGGCTCTCTAAATTGAGTCGAGCCTTTGGACGGTCCCCAGCGTGGCACCCAATGCAGCGCTCCTTGACGATCGGTTCAACATCGCCGTAGTAGGTCGTAGTCTTGGGATCCGGTGCTTCTCCAGACTCCGTCGCGATCACACGGACCGACGCGGCAAAAAAAAGCGCGCCCAGGACACAGACTGCGAGCCAGAGAGCCTGCGGAGCCGAGCTGTGTGGCATACCGGCGACGCGCTCGCGGCTCGAGTGGCGCGCTGAAAACAAGCGCCGCCCCGCCACGTCGAAGGGGCGAAGTGTGACGTGCCGCGGAGCTGAAACCGCGGCGAGAAAGACACTCCATAGTTGCATCGTGATGACTCCGATCTTCTCTCCGCGTCAGTGGAGGGCCGCTGCGACCCCGTTGGGGATCGCCCACAACACCTCCGCCCACCGGCTCATGGCGTCCCCGGCACCGGCGCTGCGTTGTGCCGAGCATTATCGCACAGTTGCGAAACCCATCCAAGGCAACGGCGGCGCGAACAGGCGGGTGTTCGGGAAGCTGGAGCGGCCAATCGCACTATCGGAACGACGCGCTGGTGAGGGGTTCGCGCTCCGATGCCGAAAAAAGAGAGAGGAGCGCGCTCAAGGAGCGCAGGGCGAAACTCCCCACGCACACGAAGAGACGGTCGAGGCACATGGAAGCGTTTGTGGAATCGCTGGACTTGTGGATGGTCGCAGCCGCTGCAGGGGCGCTTGTGATCATCCTGATCCTCGTGTCGAATCTCGGGGAAAACTCCAAGAGCCCACGGGACGAGCCAGCCAAACCGCTTCCACGCTGGCGCGTTTTTAGCGTTTCCGCGACGCCGCTGCACGAGTTCGATCCGCGGGAATCCCTGGTCGCTGTCGAGAACGACGGCGACGCGCGATTCCTCGCCCGTTCACTCTATTCCCGCCACTGGGAGCTTGAATACGCTGGCCGCGCACGCGACGCCGCCGAGAAAATCGAAAGTCGTGTCGAGATCTATCGCACCGGAATCTTCAAGCCACGCCTGTGCGCTCGCATCGACGGTCGCCCCTGGCTCAGCATCGAGGAGTCCAGCCGCAAACGAGATCGACCGAGTCTCAGAATCCGTGGCGACGCGCGTGGCTTACGCATCCACGGCGATCTCGCCGAACGCGACTACGAACTAAGACGCGACGGCAAGCTCGTCGCTATGGTGACGAAGACAAACACCGACGGCACAAACTCGAAGAGCAATTATCAGGTCGAGCTTTTGCGCTCGGAGGAGCCACAGCAGCTCCTCACGGTTGTCCTCTGCCTCGAGGCTGCGCTACCAAACCCCCGTCATTGACGCACGGCGTTTGCGTGAGCGTGGGCCTGGACGGTTTCCTAAAGTAGCGGGCACAAGCCGAGGCTGTGAGTTTTTAAAGACGTGGCCGAAACTCACGGTCACGGTCTTCTCCGCAACCTCAATCACTGAGCGAGGCTCCGAAGCGACCGCGGCTTTCTGAGCAGATGCTTTTCGCAGCGCTTCCAGCCGCTGGTTCTGCATCTGTGTCCGTCTCTGCTTCTGCATCTGTGTCTGAATCTGAATCTGAATCTGTGTCTGTCCCTGTGATCCGTCTCTCATTCCAACGTTGCAAAAGAGACGCGCCTTAAGACCGTGCGCGATTGCGATTGAGTGAGAGTTTGCGTGTGGGTGTGCGTGGGCGAGGGGGAACACGGCACACCGTCAACCTCACCAAACGTGAGGTCCGCCGCGACGTCCTTCAACTGCCGATCGAACCTCAGGGAAAGGGTTTCTGAGCCCTTCCTGCGAAAACTTATGTAACTGTCGGGTCTGATTCTGATTCTGCCTCTGATTCTGCCTCTACCTCTGGTTCCGTCTCCGAGCAGCCACACTTCAAGAATCTCACACCTCGCGTAGCGCAATGGAACGCTCGGTCGCTGCGGCCACGGCGTCAATCAGCGCTGCCCGGAGGCCGCCGCGCTCGAGAGCATGAAGGCCGTGAATCGTCGTGCCCGCGGGTGTCGTCACGCGATCGCGCAGGACTGCCGGGTGCTCACCGGACTCGAGAACCAAACGCGCCGCACCAAGCACCGTCTGTGCGGCCAGGCGAAGAGCCACATCGCGCGCAAGGCCCATCCGTACGCCGCCGTCCGCAAGGGCCTCGATGACGCTGTAGACGTAGGCCGGCCCACTGCCGCTGAGTCCCGTGACTGCGTCGAGCTGCTCTTCGCTCACCTCGACGACTTCACCGACCGCACTGAAGAGAGCGCGCGCCATGTCCACCTGCTCCGTCGTGGTCGGCGGACACGCCGCGACGGCGCTGGCCGAAGCTCCCACAGTGGCAGCGATGTTCGGCATCACACGAACGAGCGGGATCGGTTGACCCAGTCGGCTCTGGATCGTCTGGGATTGAACACCCGCGACCACTGACACGATCAATTGCGTCGGCCGGACGAGATCCTTGATGCCATCAAGCACGTCAGCGAGCACGAACGGCTTGACCGCAACGATCAGGATATCCGCGTCGCCGACAAAACGATCCGCCGTCGCCGCAGTACGCACCCCGAGTTCCTTCTCGATCGCGGCGCGCAGCTGCGGCTGCGGATCGACAACCGCGGTCTTCGCGGCCGGGTTGAGGCTTCCAGCCAAGACTCCGCGCAGAAGGGCTCCGCCCATGTTGCCTGCGCCGATCAGAACTATGTTTTTCTCCATCTTTTGAGGCTCGTTTTCCGGACCTTGCGGATTGACCTGTCAGCGCATTCGCAGACCGCGGTGCGGGATGCGATTCCCGCCCGTCGAGTGCGTACAATCTATGCAAACATGCCACGGAGTTGGCGAGGTATCAAGAGAGCCACGGTAAAGCGGCAAGCGACGCCCATTCGAGACATTCCGTCGGCCCGGCGAACACCATGGAGCCCCATAGCACTGCCACATCTTGTCGATCCGCACCGCGTCTGCAACAATCTCAGCACCCAAGGACGATAAGGACGTGCGGCACAGCGCTGCCTCAACACCGGAGGAAACCGTGCTTATCTGCGACGCACACACTCATTTTTTTTCACGTCAATTCTTTAACCTCCTCGCCGACGAAGCCAGTGCCGTGAGTGGGCGGGAACGCGATGCGCTGCTCTCGGAAGCGAGGGATGCGATGGGCTTCGAGCTTCCAGACGAGTCACCGGAGAATCATGCCGCTCGTTGGATTTTGGAGTTCGACCGCAACGGGGTCGAGCACGCAGTGGTGTTTGCCAGCGCTCCGGGAGAGAGCGCTGCCGTGGCGGAGGCGACGACGCGATTTCCAGCGCGGTTGATCCCCTACGTCGCTGCCGACATGCGCAGCGAGCATGGCATAGAAGCTGCCGTCGAGGCGCTACGTAGTGGATTTCGTGGTGTGCTACTCTTTCCTGCGATGCAGCATGTCGACCCGAGTGACCAGCGTCTCGACCCGCTCTTCGAGGAAGCCGGTTCCAAGTCTGCCCCGGTAGTCGTGCACTGCGGCCTCTTGCACGTTCCGCTCCGCGACCAACTCGGCATCCGCCCCGCCTATGATCCGCGCACGGCACGTCCGACCAACGTCGTGGCGGCGGCGGAGCGGCATCGACGGACGCGATTCGTGTTGCCGCACTTCGGTGGCGGTTTTTTTGGCGACGCCCTCATGGCCGGAGCGCAAAGCCGCAACATCTACGTCGACACCTCAAGCTCAAACTCGTGGATGAAGACTGCGGCCGGCGGTCTCACTCTGGACGAGGTGTTCGCCCGCTCCCTGCAAGTCTTCGGGCCCGAGCGTATCCTCTTCGGAACAGACTCATCGACGTTTCCGCGCGGTTGGCGCCGCGACCTTTTCCTCCTTCAGCTCGAAGTCGTCGATCGTCTCGGTGTCGAGGCGGCCGCGAAGTCGCGCATCTTCGGCGAAAACCTGCTCGAGATAGTTCACACCTAGCCAGGACGAAACGACTATGGACCCGAAACAGAGGCTCGCGAACTTCGAGAAGATGGCCGCAGCCGACCCGGACAACGAGCTGGCGCACTTCAGCCTCGGAAAAGCGCATTTTGAAATGGGCACATTCGCTGACGCCGAAACATCTCTTCGCCGAACGCTCGAGCTGAATCCCGATCATTCGCTCTCGTACCGGTTTTTGGGCGAAGCGCTCTTGAAACAAGGACGGCGGGAGGAGGCCGTCGAGATCCTGGAGCGCGGGGTCGAGGTCGCCAACCGGCGGGGGGAACTTATGCCTCTAAACGCCATGCGCGACATTCTTCAGGCCGAAGGAGTCACCGTTTCGGTGGCAGCACCCAACGAAGAGAGTGCTGCAGACCGTGGCGCCCCCGAATCCGGCGACTTCGTCTGCAAGCGCTGCGCGCGGGCAGGCATGCCGCTCAACGCTCCGCCGTTCAAATCAGACCTGGGGCATCGCATCCACGCATCGATCTGCACGGCATGCTGGAAGGAATGGATAGGAGTGAGCGTCAAGCTGATCAACGAGCTACGTCTGAACTTGATGGCGGAAAAGGACAGTCAGCTGTACGACCAGCACATGAGCGAGTTCCTCGGCGTGTAGCGTGCGTGCTCTATGTCTCACTCCGATTTCGTCAGCTCGTATCGCGTGAAGACTTGGGCCCCATCCGCTTCGACGCGCCGAATGACGACGACGATCTGTCGGCGCGGATCGTAGCTTTCGACGATTCTGACAAGATTCGGTTCCTGAAAGTAAATCGCGGCCTCACTCTTGGCCACGTAGCGTGGAACCTCCGTCCACTCGTGGACGTAGACCACGCCACGGCCTGACTCTCGGTACCCCGCTGCCCCGGCGGCAAAGAGCTCGTCCCATGCCGCGCTCATTCGGTCACGATCGTTTCCAGAAGGGGGCGTCACGGTAGCGGCTTTGACTTCAAACTGGGACTGGTTGCCTGTCGGCGGTCTCGACAGGAAGGATCGGCAGACCGAGTAGGCTGCACAGCGGAGCCATCGCCCTCGTCGGATGAAAGTCTCGTCGCGCGAGCGCCAAGGCGTGGAGTTCGTATTGGCGGCGAAGGTCGTCACTGGTGAGAACCCGCGCAGCCTCTGTCGCCAGTTGCGATGGCTCGTCGGCGACAACGGCATCTGTCATCGGTCTCAAAGCGATCCCCCAAGCGCCGGTGGGAGTGGTGACGAGAGTTTTTCCGTGAGAGAGCGCCTCAACCGCCCGCCGCCGTAGGCCGCCGCCCATGCGCAGCGGCAATGCGACGACCGCTGCACGCCCGTACTCGTCGTGGAGCGACGTAGCCCAACCAACGCGGTCAACAGAGTCGTCGGGGTCGATGTGCCTGGCTCCTTCGCCAACGATCCTCAGTCTACAGGTTGGAACGGCGCGCTGTATCCGCGGAAAGACATCCCGCCGAAACCACCGGAGCCCGTCGAGATCGGCCACTGACTCCGTCGCCACGCACAGTATCCGGGGCGGCCGCGGCGTCTCAGCCGGTGGGCGTGAGGACGTCACGGCCGAAAGGACGGCACCCGACCCAGTCGGCGGCACGAGGACGGCGTCACGCAAAAACCCTTCGCTGCGCAGCACCGCAGCGTCCTTTTGGCACGCCACCACACAGAAGTCCGCCTCGTCGAGCAGCTGAAGTTCCGAAGTAGCATCGGCGAATGGCTTGAACACATCGCCCCGCCCGTGTGACGCGTGACTCGAGTGACAGGCGCTCGCGACTCGCGGTAAATCGACGATCTTTGACGTCCAGCGCGAGAACTCTCGCAGGGCCAGTGCCATCGGCGCGCCAATCGCGATCACAGCCAAATAGTTGCGGGGAGCATACTCGCTGTGCAAGATGCGTAACAACTTTTGCGGACAGTGTTGCCAGCGCACCGTGTTGGCGGGCCGCCGCATGAGCTTTTCGCCGATGAATTCACCGGCGCTGTGGAGGGCGCGGTGAAAGCCCGAGTGCTCCGATGGATGCTCAACGATGCGAAGGTCGTGACACCATGGTCGCACTTGTTCTACCTTCTGCTCGTCCAGGCCGCTGACCCGCTTCTCAGCAAGGAGCACCACGTGAACCAAAGCCTGACGCAAAGCCAGCTGGCCGGCGAGCTCCCTCACACGCTCAAGTCGTGTTCGCGATGGAGGAAAGCCGTGGGTTCCAGCCACCAAAAGGATCTTCAGTCCGGCGTCGCCGGGTGGAACGAAAGAGCCTTGCGTCATGCCTTGTTTCGTCGGCTGCGGCCACTGCGAACCTTTTCGCACCTGGCCCGAATCCGCGCGCAACACCGCGAAATCGCTCATTATCGGTTCCCCGCCGTTGGATCGATCGGGCTGCTGCTCCTCGTGCTTGGCGGCGTCGGCACCGCGCTCGCCGGTGCACAGGCAAATTCTCCGAACTGGAGCGAGTCGCAAGAGGTTCTCGAGCGAGCGATCGACGCCGGCGCTTTTCCCGGCTGCACCGTAGCTGTCGGTACCGCGGACACAACCCTCTGGACGGCGGCGTACGGGCACCTCACCTACGAGGGTCAAACGCGCGTGCGTACCGACACTCTTTACGACCTCGCCTCGCTGACCAAGGTGCTCGGCACAACGAGCGTGGTGCTCACGCTGGTCCGCGACGGCAATCTGGCCTTAGGCGACCCGGTGACGAGATGGCTACCGGAGGCGTCTCCAAACCTTGACGGCGTGACGATCGAGCATCTTCTTGCGCACTGCTCGGGCTTGCCTGCCGGACGTCCCTTCTTCCGTCTTTCACCAGGATATGAAGCAACGCTCCGACTCGCAGCGGCAACACGCTTGGAGGCGCCGCCGGGCACCCGAGCAAGGTACAGCGACATCGGCTTCATGTTGCTCGGAGAAGTCGCCGCGCGAGCCGGAGGAAAACCTCTCGCCGAACTGGAACGGGAGCGCGTCCTCGTCCCACTGGGTATGCGCGACACGTTGCGAAACCCGCAGCCGCAGCTGGTCAACCGAATTGCGCCGACCGAATGGACCCCGGCCTACCGCGCCGCGCTCGCGGCGGCGAACGGACGGGCGGAAGACATCCGAGTGCAGCCCAGCTTTGTCCATGGCGTCGTGCACGACGAAAACGCGCGCGCCGCGGCCGGTCTGACGGGACATGCCGGGCTCTTCATGACCGCCGAGGACGCACATCTGTGGGCACGCGAGCTCCTCCGCGGACGGGCGGGTCGCAGCCGGGTCTTTCCTAAAGCCCTTCTGCTTCGATTCACCGAACGCTGCGATCTGGTTGACGGATCGAGCCGCGCCGTCGGCTGGGACACGCCATCCGGCAAGAGCTCGGCCGGCGACCTTTTCAGCAGACGCTCTTTCGGTCACACCGGGTTCACCGGAACGTCGATCTGGATCGACCCCGAAAGGAAGCTCTACCTCGTTTTGTTGACGAATCGCGTTCATCCGACGCGGCGAAACCGCAAGATCTATCAAGTCCGCCGCGACCTGGCAGATGCCGTCGCCAGGTCCGTCGATCGCTGGCGTTCGGGCGCGGAGGAACCGCCTGGCGTCCAAGACGCTGCCGCCAAGGCGGAAACGGAATAGCCCCTCGCCGCGATCGTCAATCTCGCGGCTCGCCGCCTCTACCGCTCTTCGGTTGTGGCCGAGGCGCGGAGTGCGGCGACCTGGGCGTGGACGGTCTCGACGATCGTCTCCTCGAGCTCGGGAGCCCATGGACTCGGCTGCCCGTAGTAGATCATCGAGGTCGCGCCTTCGTATCCGCCCTCGGCGAGCACGCGTCTTGATGGGATGTAAGCCATGACGTCATTGGCGTACGCCGCGACCCACGTCGCTCCCGGGCCGATTTCACTCTTGATGCGCAGCGAGTAGTCGACGACCACTTCCCCTCCCAGGCTCACGACGATGAGATGCGGCCCCAGCCGCCACGTTTGAACGGGGTACGGGTACGTCGGACTAAGGCGTCCGCGAAGTGCCATCTGGCGCAGAAGGTGTCGCGCCCGGCCGGCCTCGAACTTGTTGTCACCGGCGGCCGTGAGTTCCAGCTGCTCACGACTCGGAAGCGATGCGAAGGCGAGATCAACCTCGTCGTATCGATGCGCAAGAGTGCCGGTGATCCGGTACATGTTGCCGTTCACGACGTCCTTCGCGGCAGCTGCCAGTCGGTCGCCGTACTGCTTCGCGAGGGCCGGTGAGCGTCTCGGTAGTGGATTCTGGTCGCCGCCACAGCCGGCGAAAAAAAGCGCCGTCGCGCCTGGATAAGCCGCCTCGAGCTCGAGCTGCGCAAAGCCGGCGTAATCGCCCGACCACTTGAGAAAACTCAACACCGTGCAGTGGCAGGCGTAGCCGACGACGATCGAATCGACGACACCCTGTCGCGTGACGCGCAGGACGGGGACTTCATGGTCCACTGGCCCCTTGAGGTTGTCAGCAGCGCGCAGCGAAGGCACATCCTTCTCGCGATTCTCACGTCGATTGACCGCGAACGTCGACCTTCCGATACCCCATGCGAGCTCGGCGGGCGCGAGTCGCTCGAGCGCAGACCCGACAACGGCGACCACTTCGCGCCGGAGGCGCTTCGCGTAGCTTTCAACAAGCGCCTTCTGATCGTCGCCGAAGAAAAACATCGCGCCGAGGTTCTGATTGACGACCGGGCCGGTATGAGTGTGTGAGCTCAATAGTGACACTTGCGAAAACTCAAGATCGAAGCGCGCCTTGAGATCCCCACGAATCTGCAGCGAGATCTCGCGATCAAGACCAATCAAGTCAAGCGAGACAAAAACGACGCGATCGCCGCGCGAATCTGTGATCGCGAGCGCTTTGGCCCATAGATCCGTGAGTCGCCCTGCCGCAGGTTTCTTGCGACTGCCGTAACCTGACATCCACATGTACTGTTCCGGCGTTATGTTCGCTTTCGCGACGCCCGCCCGCCACGCCTCGTCAGCCAGGGTGAATCTCGGACCGATGATGAGCGACAGGAGAGAGCAGCAGAAAAGAGCCACCAACGCCGAAGGAGACGCGGGCTCGCGAAGCGTCACCGCCGAACGCATCGAGCGCTGCCATCGACTCCCAATTGCAGCTTCCGATCCACTGGCAGGGCGGGCGAACGCACCTTGCAGCAAGCCCCGATCGTCGCGGGACGGCGCACGCCCAGCGCCGAACGAGATGGCACCGCGGTGGCCAGATTCGACGTCAGCGCATTCGGGATAAGGCAGCGTTGTGATCAAGGCGATGCACCTTTCATCAACCGTTGGCGGACCAGCTCTGGCGCAAGAATCGCAGCCAGTTACCGTGCAGAATCGCAGCGATGTCGTCAGCGGAGAAGCCGCGGGACTCAAGTAGCGGCGCAAGGTTCTGGAGGTCTGCAATCGTCTCCAGATCGGACGGCGACTGCTCCTTGCCAAAACCGCCATCCAGGTCAGTACCGATGGCGACGTGACGCGTGTTCCCCGCGATCTCACATATGTGCTCGATGTGCCGTACGACGTCGCTGAGCGTTACAGTCGCTGGATCGCTCTCGCCGATCGTCCAATCGCGCGACAGCATCCAACAATCAAACGCCGCGCCAATCACACCGTCTCGCTCGATCACAGCGCGAATTTGCTCATCTGAAAACTGGCGCTGATGCGGTACCAGCGCGCGACAATTGTTGTGACTTGCGAGCACGGGACCTGAATAGACGTCCAGCGACTCCCAGAAGGTCTCATCAGAGGAGTGCGTCAAATCGAGAAGCACGCCCAGGCGTTCCATCTCACCCAAGAGCTGACGACCCATCGAAGTCAGCCCGACTTCGGTCCCTGTGCCACCGGCGTAGCGGCCGGGGCCATAGTGGGCCAGACCGAGGAGACGGAGGCCACCACGGTGCCACTCCTCCAGTTGCTGCGGATCGACGATCGGGTCCGCTCCTTCCATGCTGATCGTGAAACCGAGCGGTGGCGCCGCCCGACCAGAGGTCTCCGCGTCACGATCCCAACGCTCCCATTCGTCGATGTGAGCGTCGAGCCGCGCGCAATCACCGACCACCCGACAAGTCCCAGCCGCCTCCAAGGCGTGGTAGTAGCTGAGCTGCCCGCGTCCGACCGCATATGCCTGCTCGATCGACGCGTAGTCAAGATCTGGGACAGGACGTCCCGTCGAGCGAGCGAGCACCGTGACGATGCTCAGTGCGACGCGGCCACTGCGCAGCTCGGGAAAGGCGACCGTACCACAGCCGCGTCCGGCACCGGCGCTACGATTTTCGAGAGTGCGGATGGTGAACACGGAGCGGTGCAAGTCGCGCCCCCACTGCAGCGCGTTCCAAGCCAGATCGAGGTGAGCATCAATGACGAGCATTCGAAGAGCCTGTCGGTTAGAGGTTGCGCGGTGCAAACGGCCATGAACGGTGGTGTGCGGCGGCACGGGGCTCGTGGCACGGGACTCGTGGCACGGGGCTCGTGGCACGGGGCACGGTGTCGCGGTGGCAAGTGTCGGCAACGGACCTGGCGTCCGTCGACCTTCGTGTGAAGCGAGAGCCCTCACAGTAACTGTGACCGCGACGCGAGGCAACCGTACGAGGGTTGGCAGAACGGTATCGTCCCGCACTGTCGCCTACCACCGCCACCCTGGGCACCACCTCGGTGACGCGGGCGCGCGCCTGCAGCCTACGCGAGCGCCGATGAAACGTCGATAGCCTCAACCTGCATCGACGGGTTGTGCGCCGTTCTGCCATCAACATCCTGTAACGTTATCCTGTAACGGTCAGTCCGGCCAGACCACGCAAACATTCCTTACAACCCGATCTCTTTCCTGATACCCTACTGCACGTCACAGGTACAAGTTCGTCCTCGGACGACGCTGAATCGAGGTCATTCGCCTCATTTGACGGAACTCTGGCGCGCAGCCCGCCGTTACACTTAGGCATGGACGACAGGTAGGGGGCACTCAGGAAGCACGAGCGAATTCGAGAAAGAAATCGCTCGCTCTTGACAGCTGTGTCTCAGGCGTAGAGGAACCCTCATGGATCCAACTCTCGAACGTTCTCTTCCAGGTGAGGACCAATCCACCGATGGGTTGCGGAAGTACCTCAGCCGATACTACGGAAAAACGATTCAGCGCACGCAAGACCTAGAGAAGAGTGCATGCTGTGTCGATGACACCGCCCGCCTGCACGCTGACATACTCCGTCTGATCCCCGACGAGGTCAAAGAGAAGAACTATGGCTGCGGCTGCTCGATTCCTCAAGACGACCTTACAGGCATCCGGGTTCTCGATCTCGGCTCAGGCGCCGGCCTCGACGCCTTCATCGTCAGCAAACTCGTAGGAGAGAGCGGACATGTCATTGGCTTCGACATGACCGAAGAGCAATTGGCAGTGGCGAGGCGACACATCGACGCCGTCAGCCGCGCCTTTGGCTACAGCCAACCCAATGTCGAGTTTCGCCATGGCTACATCGAGACAACGGAAGGTCTCGAGAACGACTCGGTCGACTTGGTCGTGTCAGACTGCACGATCAACCTGTCACCGCTAAAGGATAAGGTGTTCGAGAACATCTATCGGGTTCTGAAGCCTGGTGGCGAATTCTACATCTCCGACATCGTCGCGGACCGCCGCGTACCCGAAGCGATTGCCCACGACCAGATGCTAGTCGCTGAATGCCTTGGCGGCGCGCTCTACGAGCACGATCTCGTCGACATCGTCAAAGATGCAGGATTTGGCGACCCTCGCGTGGTGACACGAAAACTGGTGGAAGAAGACATCAACGGCCATCCGATCCGCTTCTATTCGATGGCTCTGAGAGGTTTCAAACTTCGTGGCGCTTGGGATCGACGCTGCGAAGACTACGGCCAGGTAGCGATCTACCTCGGCAACTGCAAGCAGCAGCCGGCGCGTTTCGTATTGGACCATCATCACGTATTCGAGGCGGGACGCCCCACGGGCATCTGCCGCAACACGGCGCGCATGCTGTCGGAGACGCGCTTAGCGAGGTACTTTGAGGTCACGTCACCACGCAAACATCTAGGCCTCTTCGATTGCAGTCCCTCCCAAGCGGGGGACAGCGAGTCGCCTTGCTGTTGACGTCGCGTTTGTCCACCACGTAAGCGACAGCCTCCGCATATCGTCGACACATGCCCGAACGCGGCGCTGTCGCTGTCGCTTCCGGCACGAGGGGTGAGGCGAGATCTCGTTCTCGCTTGCCGGAGAGCGCTCAGAGCCGACATCAAGGCGTGAGATCTGGTAGCATGAACGGTTCCTCCCACCCGCGCCCGCCCAGGTTGACTCACAAGAGAGCACTGTTGCGCCGACCGACCGGTCTGCGGATTCGAGCTGCGGTGGCCGAGAGGACCATAGGCCGCCTGATGCACGGGCTGCACCTGACACGTAGAAGCACCACCCAAGAGTCTCAGTGCGTCTCCCCAAGACCCCAAGCCACTCACTTCTTCCGAAGACGACGCACGTCAAGAAGGCCGGCGACGACGACCTTCATTCGGAGGAATCCTTCAGTGCACCGCCGGCGAACGTGCGGCGCACGTGGAACCTTGACCTGACGGCCAGCTTGCTCGCCGCTGGAGTCATCTGCTTGCTCGAAATGGGACCGGCGATCGCGAAGAAGGGCTACAACGCCAGCGATCTCGAACTCGCGATTCTCACCAGTGGCAGAAGCTTCGGCATGCTCTTGGCGTTCTTGGCGGCGCACCTCGCGCAGCGCTACTCGCCGGTTTCGATCCTCTATCGATTGCAGGTCGCGACCAGCATCTGCCTCATTCCACTCTTCTTCGTCCGGCCGCACCTCTCGTTCGTCTTTGTCGCTCTCCACGTCGGCGCCAATATCTTTTGGTCGCTCGGGATTCCGGCGAGGGTGACGATCTACCGAGCAAACTTTCCCACGCACGAACGAGGTCGACTTGTCGGCAGAGTGCGCCAATTGCAGCTGGTCGTCACCACGCTGGTGGCACTCTTCGGCTCGATCTTCCTCGACTGGAGCCTCGGCAAGGAAGAGCTCGTCAAAGTGTTGGGCAAGTGCCCCTTGCCTCTCGCCGACACTCTTCAGTACTCGATCGCGATCGCAGCGGTTTTAGCTTTCGCCGGGAGTCGGTTTATTCGCCGAATCCGCATTGAGTCGTTCGCGGTCAACGACAGTGATCGCACAGCGACCCCCTGGGCGATGCTCCGTGAGTTTCACAGGGTGTGGCGCGAAGACCGCCCGTTTCGACGATTTCAGTGCTTCTTCTTTCTGTTCGGCTTCGCCAACATCATGACGATCCCCTTGACGCAGATCTACGCGGTCGAAGAACTGAAAGTTGGTTATTTCGAACTTGCGATGATCAACGTCGTCCTGGTGTTCGGCGGCATGGCCGTCACGATGGTTTGGTGGGGAAAGCAGGTTGACCGCTTCTCGCCTTCGGCCGTGCGCGGCATCTTGAATCTGATCTTCGCTCTCGATCCGCTGGCTCTTGCACTGGCGCCGAGCATCGGGTGGATCTACGTTGGCCGAATCTGCCGCGGCATTGCGTTCGGGGGTGGGACACTCGTCTGGATGCTCGGACCGCTCTACTTCGCTCGCGACCCGCACCGTGCCCCCCTCTACTCTGGCATCCATACAGCCCTCACTGGACTCCGATGGGCCATTGCGCCGTTCGTCGGCGTAAAACTCCTCGAGTATTTTGACGCCAATACGATTTTCTTCATCTCCTTCGTGGTGCTTGTCGTCACTGGCATCGGCATGTGGTGGAGTGCAAAGTTTGACCGCGCCGAGACGGCCGCCAGTACGCCATGACGAAACGCCCGTTGGCGCTCATGATCGAACCGCGTATACTGTCGAACCATCATGGGGAACGACCGCAACGTCGTTGAAAGCACCAAGGAATCTAAACCGGGTTAGGAGGCGCATTCGATGAGCCGCGCTTTGAGTCACACGCCAAAGAATCGAGTGTCGAAGCATCGAACCAACCGAACGCTACTCATCGCCAGCTCTCTCTTCCTTCTGGCAGCGTGGTTCGGCAGCCGCATGAGCATTGACTCGCCGGGGAGTGCCGCGGCGAAAGGTGCGGCGAACTCAGGTACAAGGATGGTTGCCGCAGCCAGCAACCTATGGCAGGCGCTCGCAAGCGAGACCCAAGCCAAAGCACTGTTCGAGTACGGCGGCGACGAACACGCCGACTGGCACTTCATCCCACGTCCTCGGAAGGGCGTTTCCTTAGACCTGCTGAGCGAATCGCAGCGCGGCAAGCTCACAGAGCTTCTCAAGAGTGGCCTCAGCGAAGTCGGCTATAAGACGGTCGAACAAATCCGCGAGTTAGAGTCGGTGTTAGCACTTCTGGAGGGTCCGGGGCGAAGATTTCCTCGAGATCCGCAGCTCTACTTCGTCAGCTTCTTCGGCACTCCCGCAGACAAAGGGAAGTGGGGATGGCGTTTCGAGGGGCATCACCTCTGCCTGAATTTCACGCTCGACGGCGCAGAGATCACCTCTCGCACTCCAGCTTTCTATGGCTCTAATCCGTCGGTGATTGAAGCCGGTCCAGGACGAACGCTGCGTGTCCTCGCTGAAGAGGAGGACCTAGCGCGCGAGTTCGTCACGTCACTCGACGCAGCGCACCTCCGCGCCTGTCTCGGCAAGGCCGACTCCGTACCGGAAGAAGTTCCCAGCACACAAAAAGCGAGTTACGACGGACCCTACCCAGATGGCGTCGCCGTGAACGTCCTCTCCGCCCCACAGAAGGACGCGCTTCGGCGGCTCATCGCAACACACATCGAAAAGTTCGCGGCGGATCAGGCCAAGGAAGAGTGGGCCGCGATTGAAGAGAGTGGCGGCATCGATGCAACGCACGTCGCATGGCGCGGCAGCCTGAAGAAGTTCGAACCGCACTCGTATCTGGTACACGGGCCGAGCTTCGTGATCAACTACTCCAACACACAAAACGGCGCCGCGCACATCCATAGCTCATACCGTCGACGCTCTGGAGACCTATGGCTCGAGCGTCCCTGATTGCGCTGCGAGAGAAGAGGCACGAGAACACGCCGCTACAACGACGGCCGTACGCATCGGAGACGGGCTCGGAACGCTAGCCCTAGCAGCCTTAGCCTTAGCCGTACGCCCCGACTAACCCGTTCTCGATGATGCCACCAAGGAGGCAACGGCCGAGTCTGGTGGAAGGGATTCCATAAAGGCGCTGACCGAAAAGACGGCGCGGCCGACCCCAGGCTCGCCGTATCCCGGAGGTGCGGGGAGATCGTAGCGCTGCAGCGTCTCCCGCCACAGCCGGAGGAGACCGACGTGATAGGCCAGGGGCGCCGGCCCTTGATCGCGCCCGAGAACACTGAGCGGCTCGGGGCACCACGTCGTGTAGCGCGGGGTGATCCCATGAGACATGAAGAAATCAAGGCCCTCACCCGTCGACGCAAGCGCCTCTTCGACGCTTTTGAACCCATGCGGACGAGCCATCTCGACGCCGGCGACGAAATTCGGGATCACACGCGAAGGGCCGAACACGTCGGCGGCATCAACGATGCGCCGTACCCACTCATCCCGCCCAATGTAGCGTTCTTTCCCCGGGCAAATCACCCGAAACAGCTGCGGGTCCCACACCTCGTAGTTCGGGTGGTAAATCTGCACTCCAGCATCGACGAAGCGCTGCAAGCTTGGTTTGGGATGAGCTTGAATCACAAGCTTCGAGATCCACCGACCCGGGAAACGACCGTTGATCGCTTCGGCGTAGCGTGCGTAGAACTCGACTTCGGTCTCGCCGCGCAGATGCCGAGTGATGCTGCCGCCGGTGAGCGTGTAGGCCTGGGAGCGCCGTTCGACGTCCTCTTCGTCGATGATGGCCAGCGCGTCAAGGATTTCGTCGGTCTCCTTGACCGTGTTGTACGTGCGTCCTGTCGCTTTTTGCTGTCGCACGTTCTCGTTGATGTCGCAGAACTGACACTCCTCCTGAAATCCAAAGTACTGGCACTTGCGGTATGCCGTGAGGTAGACCAAGTAGCCCCACTCAATGGTAGGCGCGAGCTCGGTGACGCTTCGACCACTCGGAAGCTGCCGCTTGTAGTAAGAGGGCGTTTCCTGCAGGTCGACGTTCGCCAAAACCTCACCATCCACCTCAAGCACGAGTCGCCCGTCGTCAAGGGTGACGCAGTACGGTGACGCCGGGTTGAGCCGCACGCTGACGATCGTGCGGCGAAAATCTCGCGGTCCCCCCGAAAGCGCGATCTCTTCCGGCGCACGGAGATGTTCACCGCGTTCGAGCTCAGCAATTGGCCGCAGATCGAAACTAAAGATGAAGTAACTCTTCGGTTTGTAACCTGACGCGACACACAACGCGTCCTCCGAGAAGCCGACTCCAAGTCGCAGCAGGTCTTCTTTGACGACAGCTTCTCGCGGGACGTCTGGGTAGGATTCTGTTACGGAATCGACTTCGTTGAGACGCATCGTGGAGTTCGTCGCTCTTACTCTTGGTTGGGTGCTGCGTCGAAGAGATCTCGTTCAGCAGCTCGAGCCACAGGTCGGTAGATTCAACCGCCCAAGCGGCCCTCTTTTTAACGACCAAACCTTGTTTTCGCAACGCCGCACCTGCGCGCGCCAAAGCGACTTGGGGCATAGCCGTGGACACCTGGGAAGGGAGTCGTTTTTTGGTTACACCACGGCAGAATTCGTCATATGATCGGATCAGGGCGCTCCGCCATCCATCCCCCGCCGAGGGAGCAAACACTCATGATTTCCAGCCGCGCGACACGGTCTACCGCCGTGACATCAATCGCTGTGCGTTCCGTCACCGCGAAACCGACACCCGCGACCTCTGTGACCGCGAAATGGGTCTTGGGTCTGACTCTCCTTTGTGTCGTCGCCACGACGTTTCTTGCCTCCGCTCGCCACGCTGAAGGCGCGTTGAAGCGGGTCAGTTTCGAGGAGATTGCGGTGCGCTCAGAGATGGTCGCCACAGGCAAGGTCGTCCGTTTGCGCTCGTATCGAGAGGAAGTGGAAAACGTCGGCCTACTGCCGTTCACCGACGTCACCATTCGAGTGACCGGATGGCTGAAGAGGCCAAACTCGACTCAGGAGGTCGAAGAGATCACGTTTCGAACTCTGGGAGGTACTCTCGACGGTGTGCGCTACGTCTGCCCCGAAGCCGCTCACTATGAAGTCAACGAGTCGGTGCTCGTTTTTCTCCGCCGCGGCGCCGATCGGCGCCTTTGCAACACCGGCTGGAAGCAGGGTAAGTACCGGCTCTCGCCAGACGGCACAGCGGCGATCGGGCGCCCGTCGCTACCGATCGGTCGTTCGACACCATTGAGCACGATTCGAAGCCAGGTGGCTCTGTTCTCGCAGCAGGATCGCTCAAGCCACCCCACCCATTCTTCTGCGACCCTACGACGTCAAGCGGGTCCGGAGAGCTCCCGATGAGTCGTGCGAGTGACTTTTGGCGTCGTGCCCGCGCAGCGCGTTTTGCGTTAGTGACTGCCTGGGTCGCGACCCTCTCTCCGACCAGTTCGATCGATGCGTTCGAGGTACTTGGATCCTGGCCAACGACTGGGTTCACGTATCACATCAACCCGAACTTTCCAGGAGATGCGGCTGGGACGATCGAAGAACAGATTGCTGCCATGATGTGCGGCGCCAGTGCTTGGGAGGACCAAACGCTTTCTGGCTTCTCCCTGAACTTCGGCGGCACGACGAACGTGGCACGCATAGCGGACGACGGCATACATTCGGTCTTCTGGGCCAATGCGGATGGCGAAGGAGCCCTCGCCGCGACACTGCTCGCCATCTCCGAGACGACGAATCTGATCAGTGCGTTTGACATTATCTTTTACGCCCAGACCGAAGGATCAGCTCTCGTCTGGAGCGGCCCAGGTGATCCGCAAGCGGGAACACTGGACATAACAGGCGTCGCGGCGCATGAGTTCGGCCACGCAGTTGGCCTCGGCCACAGCGATATCCAAAGCGCAACGATGTTCGCCTCCGCAAGCGCCAGGGCGCTGTCGCTGCGGACGCTCCATGCCGACGACCTCGACGGCATCGCCTCCCTCTACGGTACCGTGCGCGAAAGCGTCCCCTCGTCCACGCTGCTCTCTGTCGATCCGACGTTCGGACCGGAGACCGGGGGCAACGTCGTCACGCTGGGCGGCTTCAACTTCACGCTGACGGCTGACACGACTCTGCAGATCGACGGACTGAGTGTGCTGTCATCACGCTGGCATGTGCAAGACTGCGGCAAGATAGTCATCACTGACATGCCCCCACATGCGCGCGGCAGCGTCGACATCACCGTTTCGAACTCACTCGGTTCCTCAACCCTGACGAGCGCATATCGCTACGGCGAAGCGCCACCCACCGTCAACTCGATCTCACCGAACGAAGGACCGACGCGCGGTGGCATTCCAATCCAGGTAGATGGGGTCGGTTTTTCGGATGGAGTTGTCATCTTGATCGGCGACCTTCCTCTCGAGAGTCAGACGCAAGTCGATGCGACAAGAATCGTTGGATCGTTGCCAGCTAGTCAGACGAGCGGCGAGCAAGATGTACGGGTTGAACTGGACGGGCAGTCCATCCAAACACTCGACAACGCGTTCACTTACAACCCCTACGAGTTGCGGCTAGTCGGGAATGCCGCCGCACCTGGCACCTCAACGATCGTCGACGTGTTGGCGACGTCACCCGACAGTCTCGGGGCGTTCTCTTTTGGCCTCACGTTCGATCCCGCAGTCGTCTCGATGCGCGAGTTCTCCGTCGAGGGCACGCTCAGCGCCAACGCCGACGTGTCCGCGCAAGACATCGACAACAATCTCGGTGTCGCCACGCTCTCCGTCGTTATAAGTATCGTCGGAAATGAAGAAATACCGGCCGGCTCTGACCTACTCGTCGCTCGTCTTGTCTTCGACGTCGATCCGACGGCGAGCCCAGGGACAGAAACGGAGTTGCACGTGGAAGACCGCCTTGGCGCGCCTCCTGTCCTGCTTCGATTCGAACCGGTTGAGGGTGATGCGGCGGTTCCATTCGTCTCTCCAAGTCGGCTGATCGTCGGAAGCGAGACGCCGTTCATCCGCGGCGAGACCAACGGCGACGGCAACACGGACCTGGCCGACGCAGTGTTCGTGCTCAACCACTTGTTCCGTTCCGGAGATGGCGCCACGTGCGAAAAAGCGATGGACGTCAACGACGATGGAACCATCGATATCAGTGATCCCGTCCGTCTGATCGCAGCTCTGTTTCAGGGTGAGGCGAATACGGTCCCAGAACCCTTCCCTGACCCGGGACTCGATCCGACTCCCGACGACCTCGAGTGCGTGCCTTGAGCACTTCGCCCCTGCTCCGCTGATCCGGAGCGCCGCGCCGCAGCCGCCTTCCACACGGCATCGCCCTCGTCGTAACCTTCGAACCGTGCGGCGTCCACCCGGCGACTGTTCCACCTCCGGCCGTACTCGTCCAATCGAGACGGAAGACTCTCGCTGCCGTAAGGGTAGCTCGACATTGAGGCAAACGGCAGTGGCTCAACTCGATCGGGGTGCGCCGTGTAGAGGTCCATGTCCTTACAATAGCCAGTCACCTTGGCGAAAAACGATCGTTTCATAGATGACCTCAGTGGAGGCAAACGATCAGCCTGGAATCGGAGCTTCAACCGCTCGCCAGGCCCAAACAGGGCGAAACGATCGTCCGTCTCCACGAGAAGCTCGCGAACATCACCAAAGCGAGTGTAGTTCCCAGGCATGATTCGAAAGGGAGCCGACGGTCTGAGATCTTCATAGAGAAACAGCTTGGGCATCAGACCATCCGGAGAGCGCTCCGGGATGAACCCTGCGAAGTCGAGTGTGGCCACGTCCGGCTGGAGCTCCATCGTTCGTGTCGACCCGTCGTCGCGAAGACGCGCCGCCGCGGTCAAAAACGCTTGATCCCAATAGATCTCCATGTTGGTGCGAACGCGCAGCCGACGATCACCGGGCTCCAGCAGTCCCGCCAAATCCACGGACATGAAGCGAGGCGTGCCGGCCGGGAATCCCCAGTCGCGGCGTAGTTCCACCCAACGCCCACCGCGTTCAACTTCGAACGTGGGAGGACGAAACTCCGCGCGCGCCTGAGACGCCGCAAAGTTCGACGTCGAGTATCCATACTCGATGTAACCGTAGAGAAAAAGAACAGGGAACTGCTCGTCGCGTTGGGAAGCAGCATCGGCGAGCACACGATCGATCGCAGTTCCGAAGTCCATCACAACGTGGTGGTCGCGAACCGCACGGCCTGAGAATCGGCGATCATGTTCCACCTCATTAGCATAGGTGCGATCGACACGCTGAAGGGCGTCCGTGACGTCACGTCCGTCGGTGTCCACTGCTGATTCCGGAAAGTGTTGGCGGGAAAACTCCAAAAGCTGGAACCCGGGCTGCGGTCCATTCAACGCAAAGCGCTCATCAGGAAGGAGCCTGAGATCCGCAGGATGATCAACCGCTACGAGTGTGAACTCGTCGAGGTAAGTGCACTCTTCAAGCGGCTCGAGTACTTCGAGGTGATAGGACGCGCGGCCATGGCTCTCGTCTTTCTGCGGCTTCAAGTCGGGCAACACTAAGAACTCGGTCGGATCAGGCCGGTTGTATTCACCTGGCGCTTCGAAGTATCCGATTCCACCGACGCCGAGGAAGTCTCCAACAAACGCGAACTGCTCACCATCCCAGGCGAAGAGAATCGGGCAAGACGAGGGCTTGCGATCGATCTCGACGATGCGGTGAAGCCGATTGCCGACCAGGGCGAGCTCCGCCTGCAGGACGCCGTCCGGCCAAAAAACACGCAGCGAGTCAACGTGATCTACGCCGTCCAGGCCAACCCAAATACGCGGCGGTTCTCGCACCGTACCGGCAGCGCCGGTATCAACCTGCACGACGGCCTCACTCTCGCCCGCCCGCACCTGAGTTGTAGCGCCGATCCCACCGACGTTGGAGCGTTCCTTGTCGCGAAGCGGCTTCGTCGGCCCGACCAACTCAAAGCCGATCCAGCGGCGCACCGAGTCGATGTCCCAAAGCTGAGCGCCATGAGTCGTGTCGTAGACGAAGAGAGAGGGCCCGCCGCGCGGTGAGAGGAGCACTGTGGCGACGCTCAATCCCGCGCGTGAATCTCCGTACGGACTCGGCGCTGCCAGATCCACAGCAGCAGAGGAAGCTCCCGGTAAGCCAAGGCGTGCGACGAATCGCAGCGCGGCGTCACCATGACCGCTATCCCCGCCGGGGACTGCCGGCAAGAGCAGAAGGCTCGGCTGCATCTCGGCGGTGAAGTCTGCAGTCACGCCGACGGCTGCGGCGACGGGTCCGAGACGCTTTCGAAAGTCGGAATCGACGCGAAAGCGAAGAGCTCCCTCGTTGCGCACCAGCGAAACGCCACTCTCATCACAAATCAAAAAGTCGGGGGCGCCATCTGCGTCGATGTCGGCGGCGCGCGCCGATACGGGTGCCCCGGCACCGATCCAGCCCAAGTCCTTTCCGTCGAGCCGGCGCCAGCGCCAAACCCGATCGTTGACGCAGACAACAACGCGCCCTGTTTGGGAATCGATGACCGCAAAGTCGACATCGATGTCGCCGTCGAGGTCCGTGACGATAAGCTCGCCGGCCGGGAAGTCGAAAACGTCAACCTCTGCCGAGGGTGCGATATCGCGGAAGCTACCGTCGCGGTTGTTATTCATGACCTGAAGCTTCGAGACCACGCGCCCACCTTGAGACTGCTGGCGCAGACAGACGATGTCGAGGTCCCAGTCGCTGTCCGCATCAACGGCGAAGAGGCGGACAGGAAAGCCGGTGTGATCGCCATCGACTTTCATCGAGGCTGGACTGAGGAGGCCTTGCGCGTCGACGTGGTAGACTCGCAGCCAACCCTCTCCTGCTAGCACCAAGTCTGTCTTCGCGTCGCCGTCGAAGTCGCCTGTCGCGCAGAGAAGCGCGTCGGTCTTCATCGTGCTCTGGCGAACGAAAGTATCGGGTGTCGGCGAGGCGACGATGGTCACGCCGGTGCCACCGCCATCGATTGGGACTGAGCAGAGTACGATCTCGAGCGTACCGTCGGCGTCAAAGTCTGCGAATGACACACCCGGCGCGAGAGCCTTGCCGTCAGGACGACGTCGCTCGACTGCCCCGCGCGACGACACCACGCGTCGCGCACCCCACCGCAGAGAGCCGGCCTTCGGCGGCGACCCTCTCTCAGGCCCCCGAAGGGGCGGGAGATCTCGCATGGCGAGCGAGTACTTTCCAGAATCGCCGTACTTGACGTCGACGATCAACCCCGCGCGCGCCTTCTCAAGACGATCGAACTCTCCAACCGCCCGCTTCATTTCCGTTTTCTTCTTCAAGCGGTAATAGATGGGACGCAGCCTGTAGTGTGCCGAAGCAAGCGACGGCTGCAGCTCAATCGCGCGCTCGAGCTCACGCCGCGCCGCATCGAGCTCACCACGATTGGCAAGCAAGTTGCCGAGGTAGTAGCGCGTGAACGGCTCATGTGGGTCTCGCTCCGCGACACGCTGAAACGCTTCGTAGGCGTCGTCGAAACGCTCGGTGTACTCATAAAGGATCCCGAGCCCGAACAGGGCATAACAGCAGTCGGGATCGAGCTTCAGGGCGCTCTTAAACGAACGTTCAGCGACTCGAAAGTACTCGTCTCCCTGCACGTTCAGCGCGGCAATGCCACGGTTGACATGAGCACCCACCCACTGCGGGAATTCGTCGACTAACTCGCTGAACCGCTCGTAGGCACGGGGATAGTCGTAGCGGTCAAGGAGTCCAATCGCCTCGTTCATTGCGGCTGCCGGCTCTTGGCCTGCCGTCCTGCCGTCGCAGTGGAGTTGAGTCATACCCAGAACGAGTGTTGCCACCGCCAGCAGAGCCAGCGACCGGGATGGGTCAACTGCAATCATTCGACCGATCAATCCATGAGAAGGTTGAGCCAGCGGCTCCCGGAGCCCGCTCGTCCGTCGAGGGCGAGAGAAGGAACACGACTTTCGACTTTTCCGGAAGCACGGCGACGAAAAATCTGGCGAGCGGCTAAACTCGGGGTAACATACCGTTGTCTTGAGGCAACGATTCTGGTTAAGGGTTAGCGGCCTGCGAGTGAGTGTAGCGCATTTATGCTGCGTGCGATCCTGTGGGGCCGCGACGGTTTCGTCAGCGACATCCTGCAGCAAATCGCAGTGAGATTCTACGGCGCTCCGCCGTCGGGTGCCGGCGAACTCGGCAGCGTAGACGATAGTCAATCTTCGGCAGGGTTTCGCGGCAAGGCGTCAACGACTGGGCGGGAGAGCGGGCTCCCCCACGCGGGACCTCTCTGGCCGAAATCAGCGAGAAAAACGAGGCAAAGCAGTGGCCTGCGAGCACGATCTCGGTGACGTACAGCCCCTTGGACCGATCCCCCCGGAGCTTCACTCGGCGTATAATGCGGCCCCCTTCCGCGATTGCAGCATCTGCTCGGCAAGTCTGATGGAACGCGTTTACGCGATTCAGAAGGTGTGGCGTCCAGGTGAAGTCCTGTTCGAGGCGGCGATTTGCCACCCCTGCGCCGAGAGCGTCGCCAAGGATTTCTCCGAGGCCTCGGTCAACACCATCAAGGGGTTTCTGCTCGGCCACTTCGACCCTGACGTCGGCCCTGACGCCTGCCACTTTTGTGGCATCCCAAGCATCCTGGCCCAGACTTGGTCGCTGCTCGGCACCTGCCGATCGGACCAGATTCTCTTCCCGCCGACGATCGTCTGCTGCACGTGTTGCGAAACACTGCAGGAACGCCTGTCGAGGCAAACCCGCGAGCGGGAGGAGCAGTTTCTAAGCGACCACTTCCCCGGCGTGCCAGCTGACCTGGACTTCAGCCCGAGCATCTTCGGCATCTAAGTTCACCAGACGTCGTTAAGCAAGGTCCGGTAATCCTTTAGGACTGTCGCTGGGATCCACCTGCCCGAGGCTTGAGACCCCCTACGAGGCCCGACCAGAGCGCCTTGACGGCCTCCCATGACAGGATCGGAAGTGTCCGCTCTGCGGACGACAGAGGCCGGCGACGCAGCGCTTGCCGACCTGCTACGCGCGTTGGAATTTCCGACAGTCCGAGGTCTGAAGACGTTCTACGGGTCAGCCAAAAAACAGTGCAGAAACGTAGTAAGAGAGCTAATCGACGCAAGAACAACAGCTTGTGACAACGCCTCCAGAAGTGGCCACCAAATTGCTCTATCCCCTACTGAAGTGAGGACGCGTGGTAGGCCGCCTCGGGGCGGAACGCCGCGCGAGCGAACTTGCGCGCCCGCGTTGACGAGGCCGACCGGTAGGCTTTATGCGTTCCGGTCGGCTTTTTTTGTGCTCGCTGCCCTTTCGCCGGAGAGTGTGGGCTCCAGTGCCGAGGACCCGCAAGACGCCACCGCAACCGTCCCTGACAGTGACGCGGGCCACCGCGCGACTTGCTGCCGCTACGTGCCTGGCCTCGGCGTTGGGAAACCCGACACTCCCCCAAACTTCACACGAACGATCTGTGCAGAACGCATCTATCGACGAGCCGACGCCGGCACCACCACCCACAGCAGGTCACGCTACCTAACTGCAGTGCCGACGTCGGAAACCCTCCCGTCGGGTGCACTCATGTGTTAAAACCGCGAGCGCGCTGCGCGCGACGGCTTACTGTCCCGCGGCTGCTAGGTCACTTGCCCGGCCTCGCACCTCCGGAAACAACCCCCATGGCACTCTTCAAACGCCGACGAACCCCGCAACTTCCGACGCCCTTCGATGAATTGCTAGCCTTCGTTCCGCCAGAGCGCGTGGTCTCCGATGTCACAGAATTGCGAGTCTACGAATGCGACGGATTTCCGCTCCACAAGCAGCTGCCGGTCGTGGTGGTCCTCTGTGAAGACCGCGGCGAGGTGATCGAGACCGTGCGCTGGTGCCATCGCCACGGCGTTCCGTTCGTCCCCCGCGGCGCGGGTACCGGTCTGAGCGGCGGCGCAACGCCGGTCGATGGCGGAATCGTGATCGACCTAAACCGCATGCGCCGCATCCTCGAAGTCGACACGGAAAACGGCTACGCGGTAGTGGAGCCCGGTGTCATCAACCTTCAAATCACCGAGGCGGTTACGGCTCGCGGGTATCACTACGCGCCGGATCCGTCGAGCCAGAAAGCCTGCACGATTGGCGGCAACGTCGCCGAAAACGCCGGCGGTCCCCACTGCCTGAAGTACGGAATGACTACGGATCACATTCTTGGCCTCGAGGTCGTACTTCCAGACGGTGAAGTGGTGCAGCTCGGTGGCCCGACCAGCGTCCGGCCCGATAGCTATGATCTCGTCGGACTCTTTGTCGGCACCGAGGGCACATTCGGGGTCGTCACCCGGGTCACAGTCAAGGTTTTACCGACTGCGCAGGGAGTGCGAACGTTTCTAGCGATTTTCGACGACATGAGCCATGCCTGCCGCACGGTCACGGACATCACACGATCCGGGATTGTGCCGGCGGCACTTGAGATACTCGACCGCCTCACCATTCAAGCTGTCGAGGCATCGGTCTACGCGGCTGGCTACCCTCAAAACGCTGCCGCAGTGCTGTTGATCGAGATCGACGGCCTGGAGGCTGGGCTCGACGAACAAGAAGCGGAGATTCGTCGCATCGCCACGCAAAACGACGCAGTTGAATTCCGCGTCGCAGTGGACGCCGCAGACCGGCTCCGCCTGTGGAAAGGTCGCAAGGGTGCATTCGGGGCACTCGGAAGAATCAACACGGATCTCTATGTACTTGATGGTGTGGTGCCGCGTACAAAGCTAGAGAAGGTTCTCGGCGAGTTTTACGCCATCGCAGAGAAGTATCGCATCACACTCTCCAATGTCTTCCACGCCGGAGATGGCAATCTCCACCCAAACATTTCGTACGACGGACGCGACCCGGACGAGAGTCAACGCGTTCTCGAGGCTGGGAAGGAGATTCTCGCCGCGTGCGTCCGCGAAGGTGGGAGCATATCCGGAGAACATGGCATTGGGGTGGAGAAGATGGAGTTCATGCCGCTACTGTTTTCTGCAGCCGATCTAGAGCTTCAAAAAGAGTTAAGAGCCGCCGTCGACTCAACCCAACTATCGAATCCGGGGAAGCTGTTTCCGGACGCGCGCTCCTGCGTCGAGGCGGGCAGAAGACGCCAGGAACTGCCTCTCTAACTTCGGCAGGACGCGAAACGCTCGAAGAACATCGAAGACAACGTGACGCAAAACGACCCTAACGCCTCGACGCTACCAGACGGTTCGAACCTAGAGGGCGAAACGGCAGGTGAGCCACAGAGCTCACATTCCCGAGACGCCGCGCCGTCGGTTCTCGAGCAACTCTCTTACGGTACGGATCTCGAGTACTTTGCACCGGAGACGGAGAGCGAAGTCGGAGAGATCATGGAGCGAGCGATACAGAAGCGGGCGCTCGTCGTGCCCTCCGGACATGGCTGCCACGCGTACCTTGGGGTCCCTCCGCAGGGCTCCCCGCTCTACGTCTTGTCCCTGCGCAATCTTCACGGCATTCTTCAGTACCAGCCAGACGACTTCACCGTCAGCGTCCGCGCCGGCACCCCCTTGGTCGAGCTGCAGAAACAGCTCGCCGAAAACGGGCAAGAAATCCCTGTCGACTTCGCTCGAAGCGCTGGCGGCACCGTGGGCGGGTGGGTCGCGTCGACCCGCTGCGGACCGCGCCGAACGCGCCACGGAACACTTCGCAACTACCTCATCGGAGCCCAAGGGATCCGCGCCACCCACCCGCCGCAAACGTTTCGCAGCGGCGGTATGGTTGTCAAAAATGTGGCTGGATACGACGTTGGTAAGTTCATGATCGGCGCGCTGGGGACGGCCGGCGTTTTCCTCAGTCTGAACTTCAAATTGCGACAGCTGCCACCGAGACGTAGCTTCAACGCGGCGACCTTCGCGCACCGACGAGAAGCGTGGAGTTTCTGTCGCGCGGTCCGAGGTTTACGTGTGGAGCCCTTATTATTGACGCTGCTGAATGACACCGCCGCAGCAGTCGTGAGAGACTACCTGCCCTCGTCGGATGTCAGTGGATACGTTGTCGTGTGGGCGTTCGAAGGCAACGAAACCGTCGTCAGGTGGCAAGAGCACGAAGTCGGTCGCCTGCTCGAGGAGCGCGATGCGCCGGCGCGCCTCGACATCGAAACGGAAAAACACGAAGCGATCCTCGACACTCTCGTCGCGTTCGAAGAACCGTTGGAACGAGGTGACGCGTCGATGCCCGACGACCTCGGAGTCGCGCGGCTCGGCGGTCTGGCAGAACGAGCCGCGGACCTCGAGGCTACGATCGCCGCGGAGTTTGAGCGCTGCTGCACCGAGTTTGCAGTTCTCGTCGATGCGCTCGCCGGCACCTGTGTCGTGCGCTGGCGTGTGCGTCCTGATCACAGCGCAGAGTCGCTCGACGCCATCCGCCAAACGCTCCAGCGCACGCACGCTCACGGGCAGCTGCTCTTTCTGCCACCCGGGGAGCGAGCGAATCACCCGTTCTATAATTTTGGCTCAGACCCGAGCGCAGGTCTTGCTGCGCGAGTGCGAAGAGTCTTCGATCCGGCCGGAGTTCTGGCGTCGCAGAGGCTTCTTGGTGATCAGCTCGACAACGCTCCCAGCTCCGATCCCAGCGCGACAGAGATGCAACCTCCTGACCAGTGATGCCATGATTCCAGACACCGAAGAGACCAGGTTCAGAGAGGTCCTGGGCGAATACACGCGTACTCTCGATTGTGTTCACTGCGGACTCTGCATACCCGAGTGCCCAACCTACACGCGGTCTCGCCGTGAATCGGACTCACCGCGCGGTCGGATCTACCTCATGCGCCACCATGCCGAGGGACGCTTCCCCATGACGCAGGACGCCAAACGCCACCTCGATGAGTGTATCGTTTGCCGCGCGTGCGAAACGGCGTGTCCATCCGGTATCAATATGGCGGAGATGATGGAGTCTTTTCGCGGCGCCGCGCAAATCAAGTCACCGAACACGTCGATCAAGGCTCGGCTAGGGCGTATGCTTCTTCGTCGCCTTTTGCCATATCGCGGACGCGTCCGCTGGGCGACTCATTTGGTCTACCTTCAGCAAGTGCTCGGAATCGATCGCCTTGTTGCGTTTCTCAATCGCCGACTTCTTCGTAGTCCCAAGCTCGATTACCTGCTGCGCCTGCAACCACCGATCGCTTCTCCCTCAGCCCGTCGCGTCGAGACGACTCGCACTCGCGCGGATGGGTACCCTGCCCGAGGCAAACCCCGAATGCGTGTCGGGTTGTTTCTTGGTTGCATCACGTCCGAATGGTTTGCCCACGTCCACCAGGCAACCATCCGCGTGCTGCAGGAAAACGGCTGCCACGTTATCGTTCCCGACGCACAGACGTGTTGTGGCGCGCTTCACCGCCACAGCGGCCTGGTCGAGGAGACGGGCGAGCTATTCGCTCACAATACGCGCGCGTTCAAAGACGCGGGAGTGGACGTCATAGTGGTCAATGCCGCGGGATGCGGAGCGTCGCTCAAAGAACCACCTGACGACAAAGTGGAAGCGACAGGACTGAGCGCGCCCGTGAGAGACGTTTGCGAGTTTCTTGACGAAGTCGGCATCGTTCCCCCTCGAGCCAGTCTGCAACTGCGTGTTGCGTATGATCAACCATGTCATCTGCTTCACGCGCAGCGCGTCGGCGCCGACGTCGTCGAAGGACTTCTCCAGTCGATTCCGGATTTGAGAATCGTGCCTCTGCGAGATAGCGAAAGATGCTGTGGGAGTGGCGGCGTCTACAACCTTCTCCATCCCGAAATTGGCGCCTCACTGGCAGCCGAAAAAGCAGCGGCGATCCGGGAGTCGAACCCAGACGTCGTCGTCACCGGCAACCCCGGGTGTGCTCTACAGATCCGAGCGGCACTCGCCACGAAAGAGATCGAGGTGCTCCACCCCGTCGAACTGCTTGATCGTGCCTACTCGAATGCGGAGGCGTGAAACGCCTCTATGTAGCGCGCTTTGACGCCGCCTGAGCGTCGCGCTGGCTGCCTTCCCTCTCGTCGCTGCGACGGTCACGCCAGCGCCCCCAGAGCACGTGAAAGAGGACGAAGAGGGCCATCAGGCCAAGCGCCCAGTAAAGCCAAGCGTGGCCTTCGCGGAGGATCTTCTGGGCGTACTCTTGCGCTTCAGCTGGATCCGCAACCTTGCCTGCAACGAACTTCCCGATCCAAATGGAGGTTGGCACGCTGACCAAACACCCGAGGAAGTCGAGGAAGAGAAACTGCGGCCAGCGCATCCCGTGCTGTCCAGCATACGCGTAGACTCCGATGCGGATGCCGGCGACGAATCGAGCGAAAAACACTGTTTTCTTCCCGTGGCGCGAAAACTCGCGGCGCACTCGCGCTTGCCGGCGACGAGGAAGCATCCACCGAACGATGCGGTTGCCAAAGAACTGACGTCCGTAGCGGCGTCCGATGAAAAAGATGATCGAGTCGCCAACCAGAATCCCGACGGTGCAGGCGAGCGTCGCCAGCATGTAGCTCGCCCAAACGTGGTCTGGATCGCTGTGCCACTGAACGACGAAGCCGCTGCCGATGAGTGTGACTTCCTCGGGCACGGGTAGCCCGAGCCCGCAGAGAACGAGGATCCCGAACATGGCTAAGTACTGGTACCGGCCAAGCCAGTGTAGAACCTGATCCATGTCGAGTCGCGCTCACCCGCCTTGTAGAAAGGGACTCCCTCTGAACGAATTGTCGCCGATCGCCGCGTCGACGGCTCGGCGCTGCAAGCGGCGACGAGACCCGGCGTGGCTACCAGCCCGAAAGAGACTTCCTCCGGACAAAGACCGGCCGGAGTGCAGGGCAGCTCGTAACAGAGAGGCGCTGCGAAGGGTTCAGACAGGCGGTTACGGTCTTGCGCCGAACTCGCTCGTCGTCGCAGACGCCAGATCGTATCTGCCCGGCGAAGATGAAGCAACCGGGACGCAGACGAAAAGAAACGCACGACCTGCGACTCGCAGTCCGACTGATGGTCGAGGAAAGTCATATGGGCAGGAAAGGTGCGAACCACCAGAGCGCACCTCCCCCACCTTCATGACCGCGATTCTTCCCTATCCTTTGGCCGACGTGCACCGTGTGCGCTGGCGCGAAATCCCCTGCCGCCTCGGCGGTCCCGCCACTGTAGGTTGCTTCGGCGCGGATTTGTCTCAGCGCCCGCTTAGCATCCGCTCGAGCGGAAGATCCAAGCAGGGCCAATTGATTCGGCTCCCCAACGTCGTCACAGCTATTCGAGAGACTGCGCCGGATTATAAGCGGAAGACGCTTCGGGTCAAGACACCGCAGCAAGAAAACCCCGTAGGTGCACATCGAAAAAATGTTCTTGCTTCTGCGTAACGAAAATCGAGCAAAAGGATCATCTCGCGCTGTGCGAAAGGCAATCGCCACGTGGTCGTAGAAGCCGTCGAGAAGATCGGGGTAGAATCATTTCATGTCACGCCACAACTCGAGAGCCGGCCTGGTGGTCGCACCGCAGTGCGAAGCAGCATTTGCTGGCCGCGAAACATTAGCCCGCGGTGGAAACGCCGCCGACGCCCTGGTCGTAGCGAGCCTCGTCCAAGGAGTCGCGGACCCGCATCGGTGTGGACTCGGCGGTTTCGCATGTGCCACGGTTGCATGGGATCGCGGTCGCGAAGTCGTGTCCATCGATGGTCACGGTCGCGCGGGCAGTCGCGCCAGCGCAGATCAGTGGCAGTCGTTTTTTGAGTCGGCCGCGCCTGATGGCTTCGGCTACGTACTGCGTGGCAAGGTGAACGACGTTGGCTACAAGTCGATCACGGTGCCAGGAATGCTGGCAACGATCGCGGCAATTCACGAGCGCTACGGGAAGCTGCGATGGGAAGACCTACTGATCGATGCTGCTGATTATGCCGAGGAAGGCTTTGTCGTCACCCCACAGCTGGCAGAGTTTTGGATTCGACCCGGGCTTTTTGGGCGTGTCTCGACTCGTGGGCGACTCGAACTCACGGCGGCCGGCCGAGAGGCGTCACTGCGCCCGGACGGCGAGCCGTACAGTGCCGGCGAAGTGTTCAAGCAACCGCTCCTTGCGACCACCTACCGCCGCCTCGCTCGAAGCGGCGCGAGGAGCTTCTATTGCGGCGAGATCGCTGACGAAATCGCAGCCGACTGGCAACGACACGACGCGCTGATCACAGCGGAAGACCTGGCGTCGTATCGCGTCGACAGCCAGGCGCCACTCGCAGGATGTTATCGCGGCCTCGAAATCTTGACGACGCCGCTCCCCGGCGGTGGTGTCGCGCTATTGCAAGCTCTCAAGCTGCTCGAAGGCGAAGATCTTGTCCGTCTCGGCCATAACAGCGTCGAGTACATCGAAAACGTCTCGATGGCTCTGCGCAAAGTTTGGTTCGATCGACTGGCGCATCACGGTGACCCGAGGTTCACGCCGGCGGACGCCGCGACTCTTCTGAGTTCTGAGTACCTGCAGCGTCTTCAAAGCGGCCAACCACCAGAGGCTGGCGCCGACTCCAAGAACACGACTCAGCTGACGATCGTCGATGCTGATGACAACGCGATTTCGTTTTCCCACTCGCTCGGATACGGCTCGGGTGTCTTCACCCCTGGCTGCGGGTTCATGTTCAACAATTGCATGAGCGCGTTTGATCCGCGACCTGGACGCAGCAACTCGATCGCCCCCGGAAAAGCTCGATCGACTGCAATCGCGCAGACACTTGTACGACGCGATGGATGTCCGTTTCTGATCCTCGGCTCACCCGGCGCGGCGAGGATCACCGCGGCGCTGGTGCAGACGATTCTCAACGTCCGCGACTTTGGCATGAGCGTCTCCGAAGCCGTTGTGCAGCCGCGCTTCGATGGATACGGAAGCGACGAGATACTCCTCGAGTCTCGTTTTCCGCTGCGAGTCGTGGCGGCACTGCGGCGGCGAGGCTGGAAAGTGCATCATCATGAAAAGTCGTTTGGTATTGTCGGTCGCGTCTATGCCATCGGCTGGGATGAGAGAGGCGCGCTAGAAGCCGCCGTTGACCCCGGAGAACCGGGCGCGGCCTACCGTGCACACGGCCCTCAAACGGGGAGACAAGCAAAGAGGACAAAGAATTGACGAAGCCACGGATTGCAATCGTCGGTGGCGGTCCGGTCGGCATCGAGGCAGCAATCTACGCGCGCCAACTTGGCTTTCCTGTGGTCGTCTACGAACGCGGTGAAGGCAGCGCCGCTCACGTCCGCAGCTGGGGCTTCGTCCGCTTGTTCACTCCGTGGCGCATGAACGCCTCCCAGCTCGGTCTCGCCTGTCTTCGATCGGTCGGTCGATCGTTGCCGGATCCGTCAGCTCATCCCCTTGGGCGGGAGCTCGTCGAGCAGTATCTCCAACCACTCACCGAGTCTCTAGGCGACGCGTTCGTCGATCGCACGGAAGTGTCTGGTATCGGCAAATTCGGCTTGACGAAGGGTCAGAACATCGCCGGAAGGAGACGCGCCAGCTCACCATTTCGGCTGCTCCTGAAAACACCCGACGGCGAAACAGAGGCATCTGCCGATGTCGTCCTCGACACTTCCGGGGTCTACGGCACGCCGGCCGTCATGGGCGACGGTGGGGTGTTCGCGGTCGGCGAGCGCGCTTTCTACGAGCAACGCGGCGAGGACAGCTCGGCTTCGTCGCCCGTGAGCTACCAGTGCGTCGACGTTCTCGGCGCAGCACGCGACGCGTTTCGCGGTCGACGCACTCTCGTTGTCGGCGACGGCTTCAGCGCTGCGACTGCCGTGGTCGACTTAGCCAAGCTTTGCGAAGAGGCTCCCGACACGCAGTTCGTCTGGTCGCGCAAGTCGAGCGGCCCCGACCCTTTGCCGCGATATCCCGGCGACCCTCTCGAGGCACGTGCCGCACTCGCGGCAGCGGCCAACCATATCGCGGCCGAACCTGCTTCGCAGGCGACCCTTCTGACAGGGGTCGCGGTGCGCGGCGTCGAGAGGGTCGGCGGGCGGCTGAAGGTCCTCTTTCGGCCGGTAGACGGCGGCAGCGTCCGAGAGTCGGAGACGGTCGACCGCATCCTTGTACATTGCGGTTTCCGCCCCAACATCGATCTCTATCGCGAGCTCCAGGTCCACCAATGCTACGCCTCGGAAGGACCGATGCAGCTTGCGGTTAGTCTCCTGAAGACGGGCGGAGGCGTGGGCGGCGACTGCTTGACGCAATCGAGTCACGGCGCCGAGTCGCTCAAGAACCCTGAACCCGGGTTCTTCATCCTCGGTCACAAGAGTTACGGCAGACGTAATGACTTCCTCCTGCGTCTCGGCTGGGAACAGATCCGAGACGTTTTTCGTTTGCTGACTGGAGATGGCGATCTTGACCTTTATCGATCCGAGGAAAAGAATCGTCGTGAATGATCCACATCGTAGCGTCAGCCGCCGCGGCGTTGACAGGAGTCGTTTTCGTCGCAGCCTCACGAAGTACCTCGGCGGAGTTCTTTTCGAACTTGCCAAACCTCGAGGCTAACCATGACTGCCCCGAGCGTCGCACTACGCGACCTTGACGAACTTTGGTTTCAAGTTGGAGGCACTCTCTGCAACCTCTCTTGCCACCACTGCTTCATCAGCTGCCATCCAGGTAACGACACTTTCGGCTTTCTCGACTACGACACCGTCTGTCGGCACCTTGACGATTCCCTGGGTCTCGGTGTCAAAGAGTACTACTTCACTGGGGGTGAGCCGTTTCTCAACAAGGACCTGCCCCGCATCTTGGAGAAGACTCTCGCCTACGGGCCGGCGACCGTGCTGACGAACGGCACCGTCTTCACTCCTCGGCTCGTTGAGGGCCTCGCGAAAACGGCGCAAGAGAGCCGCTACTCTCTCGAATTCCGCGTCAGCATCGACGGCTACAGCGCGGAGATGAACGACCCTATCCGCGGACGCGGCACATTCGACGCGGCGATGCGCGGGGTCGGTCTGCTGACGCAAAACGGTTTCTTGCCTATCATCACTGTGACACAAACCTGGGCAGAACGTGAAACACCGGCGGTATTCGAACGCTTCGTCGACACCCTCACAGCGGCAGGCTACGATCGGCCTCGAATCAAAATTCTGCCGACGATTCACCTCGGAATGGAAGAAAGCCGTAGCCGCGGCTACTCGGACGACGAGCGCGTGAGTCAGGAGATGCTGAGCGAATTCGACCTCGACCACCTGCTGTGTCACCACAGCCGCATCGTGACCGACCGCGGCGTGGCCGTCTGCCCGATCCTCGTCGAAAAGGACGGCGCCCATCTCGGCAAAACGCTGGACGAAGCAAACGCACCCTTTCAGCTGCGAGAGAACGCCTGCTTCACGTGCTATCTCTACGGCACGATCTGTTCAAATGCGGGCGCGGCGCTTTCCCCAACAGATCGATGACCGTAAACTTCTCGCTCTCTCCCATGGAACGACCATTCGCGCTTTTCGGCGGCGTCTACTCAAATCACGTCGCGCTCGAGAGCGTCATTCAAGATGCGACAGAGCGCGGCGTCGAACAGCTCGTGTGCCTCGGCGACCTCGGCGCATTCGGCCCACATCCAGACCGTGTGTTTCCCCTCCTACGCCAGCGTGGGGTCGTCACTCTCAAAGGCAACTACGACGATTCTCTCGCACGGGGACTGGATGACTGCCAGTGCGGCTATACAGACCCGCGCGACAACTTCTTCGCGCGAGAAAGCTATCTGTACACTTTCCGAAACACGTCAGCTGCCAACAAGAGCTGGCTCGGGAAGCTTCCCGACGTCATTCGGTTCGAGGCGGGCGGTGTCCGCTGTCTCGTCTGTCACGGCTCGCCGCGCAGAATCAACGAGTTCCTCTGGGAGAGTACAACGCCAGATCAGTTTCTTGAGAAGCTGTTCGACGCTCACGACGCCGACGTCATTTTCGTGACGCATACCGGGATCAAGTGGAAGAGGGTGCTACCTTCTGGACGCATCTTCGTTAACGTCGGCGTCATCGGTCGCCCCGAAAACGACGGCGCCCAGAACGTCTGGTACACTGTGGTGACTCCCAAACCAGCAGCCGCGGAGACACCTCTCGCGGAGCGTCTTGAAATCGAGTTTGTCGCACTTGAGTACGACTACCGCCGCCTCGCGGATGAGATGGTCGCGGAGGGACTGCCCGGTGAGTTCGTCGAAACAATTCTCACTGGCTGGTGGACGACCTGTCTCGAAATCCTCCCAGCGAAAGAGCGGGCTCGCGGCAAACACTAGCCTCCAGTGACCCAGTCGCCTAGCCCAGCGGGCTCCTCTCGCCTTTCAAAGGCGGCCTGAAGAATCACGTCGAGGCGAGAACTGGGAGTGAGGCGGCCGGTTTCTTAGCAGCGCAGCTCTGCCGACAGACGGCGTGCGCGAATCTCTCAGTCGTCTTCTGGCGGCTCGTCGCGCGCCAGGACGGTGACCAAAAACACGCGGTCGTCTTCGAGACGTACGACCTCAAAGTCGACCAAATCCCAGCTCTCGCTACGGCGTAGGATCCGCTCCAGACTCTGTTGGACGCCAGCGAGAGTCGTCTCCGCGGTCTCAACGCGGTGATCCACTTGCGGCTGACGGTACTCGAGGTTTTCGACAAGGGCGTTGAGCGCCGTCAGCCGAGCGCTGTAGCGATCTTCGATCTCTTGCAGCTCGAAACTGAACATACCGGCCTCACCTGAGGCACCTAGAAGTTCTTCCCGATGCGAAACGATTTCGTCCGCCATCTGCTCGAGAAGCCGCTCTCGAGCTTCCAAGAGAATGGCCAAAGCCTGAGAGCTCTTGTCGTGGCCCGGCCTCGAGGGATTCCTACCGGCATCGATTCCCGGAAAGTCCCTGTGCATAGAACATCTCCACAGCGTCGCATCCATCACGGCACCACCGCCGTGTCGCCGAGTATCTTACCCATCGTTGCCCCTGATTTTCCACCACCTACGCGGACGGCATCCCCGTCCGCGCGTTCGCTGCGAAGAGTGCGTAGGAGGCAGCTCCGTGCTCCAAATGAGCTTGGGCCATCAGCTGCCAACCAGCCAATGGCGAGACTGCCAATCTCCTACCATTCAAACGCGAATCCGAAACCGAGGTTCACGGAGTCGAATTCGATATCGTCGTCGACCTCACGGCGATCCCCGGCGAAGGTGATGTCAATGCGATTCTGCGGCACGAAATCGTAGCTCAAGCTCGCGAACAGGTGCCCGCCCTCCCAAACGCGGTAACGAAACTCCGCTGCTGGGCGCAACACAAATCCGTAGAACTCTTCGAGCTCAAAGCTCTGAAAATCGCTATCGTCTTCCTCACCCGTGACCAGAGTAAGACCGGCGCCCAACCCGAGGCGCACTGCCATCGACCCTGGAACACTCGAGGGTACGTCTCCAATCGGAATATCGTAGTCGAACTGAGCCATGAAGTTAAAACGGTCGAAGTTGTCGTACAGCTCGCCAGCTTCACGACCTCCCAGGTCGCCGGATCCACCCGCATCGTGGTGAGACCAACTGACGTTGGCACCCATGAACAGATTCTTGAACACCTCGATGCCGAACTTACCGCCAGCGCCCACACCCGGGTCGAAGTTCGAGTCGAGCGGAAATACTGGGCCGACCGAGAGATCGAACTGAGCTCGCCGATGGAGCATCGAGTGCTGCGAGACGCTATCCTCGGTGATCTCGTCGGAGTAGTCGATTGCGGTACCGAAGTCGTCCTCGTAGGCAGGCGGCTCGATGCGGTCGGGGGCAGCGCAACCACCAAAAAACACGACCAAAAACCCTAGCACGCAGACGAGGGACACCCCCGGACGGGCAAAGGACATTGTCATTCCTCCTTGAACGCCCTCACCGACATGTGACTTTTGGGAGGGCGATTACTTGCTTCATAAATGCGGCACACGAGCCCACGGAAGACTCGTGGTGAGCCACACTGCTTCTTACGTAGAATGTTCTCAGTTAGGAATCGAATTGTGAGACGGGAAGGTACAGGGCGCCTGAACTGGATCTACCCGGTAACTGAACGAAACCCAAAAAACGCCAGCATCCAGATAGTGCGCGAGCGGTTGTAAGAATCGCAGCGTCCTGATCCCAAGTACAGGCAAGATGATGAGAAGGTTAAGCTTAAAACGTATCACTCGTCGGAGCGATTTGCAATGGGGCGCCCGATGCGACGAGCCACCACCAGAAGTTACGTAACTGACCGTGGTCTCCCATTTTCAGCGACCGTTAGGGTGCAAAGTCGCGAGGACCGATTCCACAGCTTTGAGCGCTTTGAGAAACTCTTCAAGCTCCTGCTGAGGTGCTGCCGGCCAGAGACACCGAAGCAGTTCACGCGAAAACGCGTCGGCAGCTGGCAAGACGACGCTTCGCCCGCCGCCAGCGCTCGCCAAGGCAGTGAAAAACGCGAGACTCCGCTGCTCTGGTTCCGGTTCAAGCCCCAGTGCATGCACACGAAAGCCTGCCTGCTGACGTGCCGCCTCGACGACACGGACCAAAGGCGTTTGTTGAATGTATGGCGGCGGCGCATCGCCGACCACGACCACGTTCTTCGCGACGCCAACTGTGTCTTCACGCCACGGGCACAAGCGAAGCGATAGGGCTGCGCGCAGAGCTACGTGGACACCCTCCGGCACGTCGCCGCCGCCCTCTGCACTGAACGCCTCGAGCCCCTCAAGCTGCTGGCGAGGAGCCAGGTCAAAACAGAATTCACCGACAACAGAATCGCGGTAGGCCAGGATTCCCAGGCGCACGTCAACGCCCCCCCACTCGAGCGCCGGCCACAACCAGCTCAGCTGAGAGCGTAGCGCAGGGAGATGGGGCCCCATGCTCTTCGAGACATCCAGGAGAAGAGCGACGTCTGCTGCCATCGCTCCGCCTTGTCGCAGCCACGCGTCGAGTGTCGATTCTCGACGTAAGCGGCCGAAACTCCTTTCCAATCGGCTCAACGCTCGGTGAACGACAGCGTCGGCCGTCTCTACGTCAAGTCGCCGCGAGTTGCCATGGCGAGTCACCAAGCTTTGAAGCGACGTCGGCAGTTCCCGGCCTACGGCGGGATCGACGCAGAGCCGCAAGAGTACTGCAAGGTCATCCGCAGAATTTTCGCCGGCGCGGTCGACAAGGCCATCGCTCGGCACAGGGTCTCTCGACACAGAGTCCCCGCCCGGCGTGGAAGTCATGCGCTCAGCGGCCGCAGCGACCGCCATGCGACGCAGCACCGAATCAGGATCGTGGAGAAAAGCGCACACCTCGAGAGGCGAACAGGACTCGGAGGTCAATAGAAGCCAGCGCGACAGTCGAGGCTGCAGCGCGAAGAACTCGCCGAGCGGTTGCGCCGCGGCGGAGATCGCTGTCGGGGAGATCGGCTCCGTCTGAGGCTGGGGCGGAGGAGATGGAGGCTCCGTTTTGGCGGCTGAGGTGACCCGCGTCGATCGCGACGCATCGACGGCTTGCGCCGTGGTCGCATCAGCTGCAGGCGCCGTCTCGAGCAAGCGCGTTGCGGCGGGCCCCTGGGCAAACGGATCACTGAGATCAGTCGCCGCGCGGCCGCCGACTGGAGCAAGCTCGGCAGCCTCTGAATGCGACGTGAGAGGATTGTCCGGTGTCGATGGCGTCGACGCATCCGACGCCGGGACGATCTTCGCAGCCGTTCCAGACGAGGCCCGCGGTCGAGTTGAAAGCAGCACGACGCCGAGCACTGCGAGCAAGAAACCGAGCGCCGTCGCACTGACGACGAGTGCCCTGAGGTCCGTCGGTCGCCGCGCGGCCGCCGAGTTCATCCATGGACTTCGCATAACAGTCCGATGATAAAGAGTCAACCCCCCGAGAAATGGCCCGTCCGTACGCCCAGCTCAATCACATCACTGTTCGCACGACTCGTCAGGTCATAAAAAGAAGTAACGGCCGGAGATTGCTGACACTTGCCGGCGCGTACCTGCCCGCAAAGAGGACGGTTTTCGACTCGTAGAGTTTTTTCACCAAGTCGTCAACAGCAAAACCGGCTCCTGAAGAGAGCCTCAGGATGCCTTGTTATACCGTCTTCGGTGAGCACCGCACACTTCCGTTCCCGAATCCAACGTCTCCTCACCATCGCCTGCCGACCTGGGAGACGGCGTCGTGAGCGGCTGGACGCGACCACGACATAAAAAGACCCGCTCGGAAAGAGCGGGTGTATCGTGCGGCTGAAGGTTGCCGAGGGCTGTTAGACCTGGCTCGCAGAAGCCTCGCCACTCTCGACAGATGGACGGCCCGAACCGTTACAGAACTGACGGAGAACGCCGATCACGACGCCACGAATGTCGTCGCTCTTGATCGCGCGCAGCTTCGCGGTTCCATCCATTGACTGAAGAGTGTAATCGCCGTTGCCGTTGCAGAACTTGCCGAGGCTTGCCTCGCCATTCTCGAGCACAGCGATGATCGTTTCGCCATCGCGGGGCGCTTCACGCTTCTCGAGGATCACGTAGTCACCATCCGCGATTTGAGCGCCAGCGAGTTCGTCACCACGAACGCGCAGGACGAAGTAACGCTTTCCGACCGGAAAGACGTCGGCGATGTTCAGATTCTCACGCTCCTGAACCGCCTCGATGGGCGCGCCGTAGCGAAGATTTCCCATCAGCGGGAGCGAGAAACGAGACGAGCGCTCTTCGACGGGAACGAGCAGTTCAATCGAGCGGGCTCTGAACTTTTCGCGCTTCAGCGCGCCTTTGCGCTCAAGCTGATTGATGTGCTCGTAAATCGTGATCTTCGTGACACCAAAGAACTCGGCGATTTCTTCGAGCGTTGGGGAGATGCCCCGTTCAGCACGAAACTGCTGAATGAACTCCATGATCCTAAGTTGTTTCTCGGTGAAGTACATGGATACAACCTCTCGGGGGGAAGAAAAAGAGGGAAACGGAGCCTGCCCTGGCGAGCAAATTCATCGGTGTCAGCACAAGTCAAGACCAGCTGCTGAAGGCAAGGCCCAAACGGAACCAAACTGAATTCGAACGAATCGTTTTTCTAACGCACTCACCCACGAGTTAAGGTTGTCAACCGTCTTGCACGGGCTGACGAGCGATTCGAGCGAGACATCAAGAACGTCAAGCGCTTTCGTCAAATCGCGGACATGAATCGACCATGTCGGCCGCGGTTCGACAGAAAGGCGAAGAACAAAGCGCAAACAGGAATTTGCGGAACCAGTCGATCGCCGCACCAACCTCCGGCGCTGCAAAGCACCGAATCAGGCAAGCACGCTTTCGGCGAGTTTACGGGAGTTTTGGGTGGAAACCGCGCGGTTCAGACGGAGGCAGATGCGCCAAAGTTAAGACAATAGTTGCCAAAAGAAAAGCAACTTTTGTAGGAACAAACCGTCCAGAGCGCCTACGAAAGGAGCTTGAACGGGCATCGCCGCGGCGGTCAGAGGTAGGATGTTAGGTAAGCTGGATGCCGGAAGAAGGAGAGTCCTGAATCAGGCTGATTGCCTTCAACCGACGATCACGATTCTACCACCAGAGGCCCAACTTCCTACCCCCTTTTTGCCAATACGGTAACCACCAACGCACCAACTTCAGGTGTCGTTAAGGGTTGCGGCAGCGCCGAAAGCAGTGAGATGAACTCGACCGCGATTCTGCGCTTCATTTACTTTCCGCGCGCCGTCTGCTTGAATCAGCCGAACGCGAAAAGGAGTCCATCACATGTTCGCCAGAATTCAGGTGTGTGCCTTGGGACGCGGCCGTAGACCATGAAGAAAAGAGCAAAAAAGAACAACACGGGCGTTGGCATTGGTATCGTCGGAATGGGGTTCATGGGGCTCACCCACCTAGCCGCCGCAGCGCAGCTGCGGGGCGGTCGGGTCACCGCCCTAGTGACCACCGACCCTCGCAAGGCGCGCGGCGACTTTTCACGTGTTAGCGGTAACTTCGATAGCGGCGCGGATGCGGTCTCTCTCAACGGCATCACGGTGCACCCGACCTTAGAGGATCTGCTCGCGGACGAGACCGTCGACGTCGTCGACATCTGCCTGCCGTCCTACCTACACGCACGCGCCGCAATCGCGGCTCTGCGTGCAGGCAAACATGTGCTCGTCGAAAAACCAGTCGCGCTGAGCGTCCGCGACGCTTCGCGCATGATCGAGACGGCCCGCAAGCATGGACGTCTGCTCATGGTCGCTCAGGTGCTCAAGTACTTTCCCGAGTTCGCCGGCCTTGAGAAATCGATTCGCAGCGCCCGCCACGGCGATCTTCTCGCGCTCCACCTGCGCCGGATCATTGCCAAACCAGACTGGGGCGACAGTTGGTTCGCCGATCCCAAGAAGTCCGGTGGAATGACTGTGGATTTGCACATACATGACACCGACCTGATGGTCTACCTCTTCGGACGCCCCCGCGCGGTCACGTCCCACGGTCTCGTTCGAGATCGGCAGATCGACGCCCTTCGGACGACCTATCACTACCGCGGCGGCCAGGCCCTCCTGACTTCTGAAGCAGGATGGATCAATAGCCCAAGCTTGCCATTCGAGCATGGATTCGATGCCTACTTCGAGCGCGGCACGATTCACTTCAATTCGACTCATACGCCGCAGCCGACTGTCTTTGGCCAGAAGTCGTCGCACCCGCTCCGATTGAGTGCGAAGGACGGCTTTCGCAGCCAGCTACAGGACGTCGTCGGCGGCGTTCGCAGCGGTGAAGTGCCCGCTCGGCTGTCGCCGGAGAACGCGGCGCTGTCGCTTTCGGTCTGTTTGGCCGAAGAGCGTTCAGTCCGGTCGAAGAAAACCGTCGAGGTTTGACGCTCCGTTCGAGGCGCGGCAGGCGTCGCAGCCGCAGCGTGGCCCAGTCGAAGTCGAAGGGCAGCGCAGACGGCGCAAAATAGGTGCCGACCGACTTCAGAGCCAACTCTTTCGACCCGGAGTCGTGTGACGGCGCTATCGCGCCGCGTGCCGCTGGCCTGACAGCGCGAACATCGAGGAACCGGTTTCAACGTCGCCTGTGGACTGGCTCGAGCTTGGCGCAGGCAGCAAACTTCGCGTCGATCAACGTCTATTCCCATCGTCCCCACTCCGGCACCTCGACGCTCAGAACCCGGAATTCGCCCAACTCAAGAACCCACAAAGCGTATAATCAAAACTCGCCCGTTTGCATAACAGCCTGTTGAAAGGTCATTCGGCCAATCTGAATGGATAGGCCTCTCTGAACGAGTGCCGGTCCGCGCCTTCGAACGGAATCAACCATGAACATCTACCGACCGCGCAGCATCAAATCGATGTACGTCTTCGTTCCCATGTTGGCGTTGGTTTCGCCGAACTTCTGCTTTAGCCAAGAACAGCAGGGGCAACAAGAGGAGAGTCAACCGAGAGATCGAGGTTTTCTTGGCGTCTCAGTCGAGACCATCGGAAAGCAAGAAGGGATCCAGGTAGCCTACGTTTTTCCGGGCTCAGCCGCCGAGCTCATGGGCCTCAAAAAGGGCGACCAAATCGTGCTCCTCAACGATGTGCGCATGCGTTCGTCAGAACAATTCAGCCGGGAACTCCGAGACGAAAACGTCAACGCGACCCTGCGCATGTTGATCCGTCGAGATGGCGAGCGCAAACGCGTGAGAGGCAAAATCGGCAGTTACCGAAAGACCATGGCTGCCTACGAATCCAAGCTTCGTGATCGATTCGTTGGCAAACCGTTTACGGCGCCACCGCATGTCGACTGGTGGAATCCCGAGAAGAAGAGCTGGGAGAAGCGGCCGTGGCCACAAGAGGAGCTGACGGATGCGCTCACCGTCGTGTTCTCGTTCGATTCCTGCGCGCACTGCGAAAAGGCGCGATTCGGTAAGGTTTCGACGATGGCCCAGTTCCTCGGACAGAATACGAAGGACAAGAAGCTTCGATTCGTCGGGATCTACTTCAGCACCCGAGACGATCGCGACGCCAGCTTGGTGGCAGCGAAATCGATGTTCGAGAAGATGAATCCCGCGTTTGCTGTCGGAGTGGCGAGTTTCCCGGAGGCCGAGGCCACGGCGCAGAATCGAGACGACTTTGCGATTCTTTATCACCACGGTGTTGCGGTTATCGCGTCGAATCAGGTGAAATACCTGCAAGTCGTCGGTCCGCCAGAAGAGGAGTTTTGGAAGGCGTACCGCGCGCTGCTCGACGAACAGCCATCGACGTGAGCTGGCGATAGGCGAATAAGGCGCAAAATGTCTCAGAAACCTCCAGGCGAAGACCATCGAGCGCGCCGCTCGCGCCTCGGATGGGGCTTGGCCGCCGGAGTGTTCATCGTCGCCCTTCTCATTGTGTTCCTACGCCGTGACACCACACCGCTTCTCGACGCAGCCCAGCTTCGCGACGCTCAGGCGCGCTGGAGCGATGCACGTCTGACGGACTACAGCATCGACTTGCTGAAAAAAATCGATCGCCAGTCTGAAGAACGCGTCAGCACCCGCGTCGAAGATTCTCGCGCCGTGGAAATGCGTGTCAACGATGTTCAGATGCCCGTCCGTGACTCGTACACCGTGGACGGCTTGTTTGACATGATCGAGCGGGAACAGGAGATGGCGACGGCGTCAACGAACACTCCTGGCCAGCCCGTCCGCGCAACGCTCAAGGTGCGTTTCGACCCTGCAACCGGCACGCCGATCGAGTTCAGACGTTTGGCACCACAACGCAGCTTCTTTCTCACGGTCGAGCAGATTCGAGACGGAGACGGCGAGACAATCTTTCCACCGCCCTAGCGGTTGAGATGCGTCGGGACGCGATGTCCACGGAGACGGGAAGAGACAAGAGTGAAGGGAAGGGAGTTGCGTATGGCGAAGTCAAAACGCCGGCCGCATTTGATCCTCGCGATCGATCAAGGGACAACGGGAACGAAGGCAGTTCTGGTCGACGAAAAACTGCGCCTCGTCGCTGAACATCTCGTCGAGTTTCGGCAACACTTTCCGAAGCCTGGATGGGTGGAGCACGACTTGGACGAAGTGTGGAAAAGCGTCGAGCAAGCCGTGCGCGGCGCGCTCAGAAAGGCCCGCGCCGCGAAGTCGCAGATCGCGGTCATCGGTGCCACGAATCAGCGTGAAACGACAGCGTTGTGGAATCGTCGTTCAGGCCGACCGATCCACAAGGCGATCGTCTGGCAAGATCGACGCACCGCCAGCCGCTGTGAGCCGCTCAAGGGAACGAAGGATGAACAGTTGGTGCGGCGCACTACCGGCCTGGTGATCGACCCGTATTTTTCCGCCACCAAAATCGAGTGGTTGCTCAAAAACGTGACAGGGGCTCGCCGAGCTGCACGCGACGGCAAGCTCGTGTTCGGCACCATCGACACCTACCTGACGTGGCGATTGAGCGGTGGCAAGGTGCACACCACTGACGTTTCCAACGCGTCGCGGACGTCGCTCATGGATCTGAAGAAAAGGCGCTGGAGTCCGGCTCTTTGCGAGCTCTTCTCCGTGCCCAAAGATCTGCTACCGTCGATCAACGCCAACGATGCGATTCTCGGCGAGACTCACGGCGTGCGCTTCCTTCCGGACGGTGTGCCGATCGCTAGCCCGATCGGCGACCAGCAGTCTGCCCTGTTCGGTCAGACTTGCTTCCGCAGTGGTGAAGCCAAATGTACGTACGGCACGGGCGCATTCTTGGTCGTCAACACGGGCGAGCGGATCGTGCGGTCAAGGCACGGTATGCTTTCGACCGCCGCGTGGGAACTTCGCGGACGTCCTTGCTATGCGTTAGAGGGTTCTTCGTTCGTCGCCGGAGCGATCGTGCAGTGGCTTCGAGACGGCCTCCGTCTGTTTGAGAAAGCCAGTGACATCGAGGCGCTCGCCGCGAGCGTACCTGACTCTGGTGGCGTCGCGGTCGTCCCGGCGCTCGCCGGGCTTGGTGCGCCCCACTGGGATCCGAGCGCTCGCGGGCTGATCTGTGGGCTGACGCGCGGAACCACGAAGGCTCATGTCGCGCGCGCGGCGCTCGAGGGCATAGCGCTGCAGATTCACGATCTGGCGCGGGCAGTTGAATCGGATCTCGATCGCAAGCTGCGCCATCTTCGCGTCGACGGCGGTGCGAGTCTCAACAACTTGCTCATGCAGTACCAAGCCGATCTCTTGCGACTGCGCGTGCAGCGTCCGGCGTCGATTTCCACAACAGCGCTCGGCAGTGCCGCGCTCGCCGGGCTAGCGATCGGACTCTTTCCGTCGCTCGAAGCCGTGCGCAAAACCACACGCGTCGCCCGAGAGTTTCGCCCGAAGATGCCGTTGCGTGAGGTCCGAGCCCATCTCACGCTGTGGGAAAACGCCATCGCAAAAGCTCGGCTGTAGAGTCCTGCAGTCCTGCAGCGCTGATCGAGAGATCCTCCCGCGCGTCGACGGCGCCACACGCGGGACCCCGCGCTGCCGCTGTTCACGCCGCAACGCACATTGCCCGACAGATCCCCGAAGCGCACGCTTACACGCGAGCGGCTCTGATCTTCGCGAATCCTTCCAGCGCCAGCGCCAATCCGAGCCCCAAGAGAAGGGCCCCCCAAAACTCATTCGGTAACGCAAGATAGTCCGGGTCAAAGTTCTCGCCGAACCACGCGGCGCACCGCTCCTGGAGCCACGTCCAGTCGCGATACGAATGGTGAAATATCCAGCCGACAAAAGCGACTGCTGCAAAAACGAGATAAACAGCTCCCAGCATGCTGAGGATCCTTCTTGAGCTTTGAGAACCAGATCAACTTCGGCGCCCGACGGGGAGAGCCGCTGCCAAGGCGAGAGATCAGGAGACCGTGATCGGCAGGAAGGGCATTCTACCACAGTTCTCTGCCGTTCCATCTCGGAACGTCAGCGGCGGCCTCGGCGGGTACATTCTACCGACTGCGAAGGTTCTACCTAGCCCAGGAGCCGAGCGCCAGATTCTCGCAGAGGCTGCAAACAACTCTCCCCACACAGCTTAAACATCAACTGTAGCGAGCGGCACGGAGGTTGCGTCCTATCCTCCCGACTCGAAGTCTCCGGTGACAGGCCACTCGCCTTCATCGTACCAGGGGAGAGAGTTCGAGCCGGCTGTCCCCAGTCGCAAATCGTGCTCGGTTGGGGGGAGTGAGCAGATCGTAAAGATGGAGGAGAGACATGGGTTTCAGGAACCTGCAGCGACGTCTGAGCTGCCGCTTCGCGCAGTGCCTGCTTGCAGTCGCGATGTGTTCCACTGCCGTTGCCGAGGGAGAACCACCGCGTTACGACCTCGAGGCTTTCGATCCCGATGAAATCGAAACGGCAGCGTACGAGGGTCGCCCCTGCGCGCTCTACTTCTTCGACGCGTCTCATGAAGTCCTCCTCGAGCCCGTTGACCTTCGCTCGGCACGTTTCCGACAGACGATCACTGAACACGGGCGCACGCGACGCACGTTTCAAGAGCGCTCGCGCCTCTTTCGCGGCCATTTGGTCGACGAGCCTGACAGCAGCGTCGTCCGCATTTCGCTCACGGACAATGGAGTGCGTGGCTACGTCAAGAGCTCGGCAGGTTGGACTTTCATCCGCCCGCAGCCACAAGCTTCCTTCGCCGGCGCCCACATGGTGTACACCGACGGAGATCTCGACGCTGTCGAGGTCGGCTCGTGTGCAACGAGCCCTGAGCACCCCGTCGCAGACGACTCCCAAGTGAACTCCACCGCAACAGCACCCCAATCCTCTTCCGCCGACGACGAGCCGCAGGCCGAAACCGCTGACTTCAAGGTCCTGGAACTCGCCGTGGAAGTTGATTTCGCCTACTTCACACGCTACGGCAGTTCGACACAGTCAGAAATTGACGCGGTCCTTAACGAGGTCGACGGGATCTTCCAATCCGAGCTCGGCGTCACCATAGAGGTCGTTCATTTCAACATCTACCAAGACGCAGCCGAACCGTACACCCAGACCAATCCCGATCTGCTGCTCGACGAACTCCAAGACCATTGGAATACCAACAACGCCGCCATCGCCCGCGATGCGGTCCATCTCTTCACGGGGAAAGACCTCGACGGCACGGTCGTCGGCATCGCTTTTCGTGGCGTGCTCTGCAATCTGCCATGGGCGTTCGGACTCTCCCAAGACTTGGCCACGAAGGCGATCATGCCAATTCTCGTGGCGCACGAAATGGGTCACAATTTGAACGCGCAGCACGATCCGTCTGGATCCTCGCCTCGCTACGTCATGTATCAAAGCGTGAGCTCTTCGAACCTCGACGAATACAGCGCCGAGAGTAAGACACAGATCGCGAATCACCTCGCCGCTGTCGGCTGCCTGTCAACGACCACAGATCCTGGTAGCGGCGGGTCCACGCCACCGCCGAGCGGCGGAGGAGGAGGCGGAGGTAGCAGCGGTGGAGGGCCGGTGGACCCATCACTGATCGTGCTTGCGGTCCTCGCCTACGGCGGCGCACGCTGGCAGTCGCGACGCACGGCCCGTCGCCTCGGATGAGACTCAGTGGAAGCCGCGGGCTGGTGCGGAGCGCCCCCGCGACGATCCTCCTAGCGTCGGTGGCGACCGTCAGCCTCCTTGTGCCGCAACTATCGACTCTGTTGATCGACGTGCGTGCCCGAGGTCACGACGTCTGGCGCCCGCTGACGGGGCACCTCGTGCATGCGACACACTACCACCTACTGTTCAACCTGATGCTCTTCGTGCCGCTCGGCGTCGTTCGCGAGCGGCGCGTTGGGTGTCGCCGCTATAGTATCGAGCTTTGTGCGCTCGCCATTGCGGTTGCCGCCGGCATCCGCATCCTCCACGTTGAGTCAAGCTGGGCGACCTACTGCGGCCTCTCCGGAGTCGTCTATGGCCTGATCACACTGTCGCTGCTGACTCGAGCGACCCCAGAGGTAGATGCGGGCAGGGAGAACCCACATCCAGAAACGCATGCCCAGCTCCTCTCGCCTCGTTTGGGCGCGATTCTGTGCGCTGGCCTGGCGCTGAAGTCAGCGCTTGAATATGTCCACAGCGGTTGGCTCGTCAGTGCTGCGGCGCTCGACTCCGCCTTCGGGGTCGAGTACCTAGCCGGCTCCCACTGCGCAGGAATCGGTGCCGCCATCGTGCTCGCAACACTCGAACGCCGCGAGGCACGCTGCTGCCTCCGATTCTCCTAGGCGCCGAGGGCTCACATCGCGTCATCTCCGATCCACGCCGCTAGGAGCTCGCCAACCGCACGAGCGGGGTCTGGGGCATCGAGAACAGCGCCGATCGTTGCGACGCCGGCAGCAGCGCTCAAGAGACGCACTCGCCGCGTCCGTCGTGCATTCAAGCCTCCAAGTGCGTAGACCGGAATCGGCACACCTTCGCACACCTTCTGTAGGCTGTCGATTCCCCTTGGCGGTGCGGCTCGCGTCTTCGAAAGCGGCTCGAAGACAGGCGCGAACGTGACATAGTCAGCGCCTCTTGCTCCCGCCGTCTTGGCATCGTCGCCGTGTGCCGAAAAGCCGACCAGGTAGCTGTCGCCGAGCCTGGCGCGGGCGGTCTCGATGAGTTCGAGTTGGTTTCCACGCAGATGAACGCCATGCAGCTTATGAGCGTGAGCCAGATCGATCGATCCGTTGACGACGAGGACAGCCTCCTCGGGTGCGGTGTCGTGAATGCGCGCGATGAGAAGATCGAGCTCACGCGACGACATCTCGGGCTCGCGGATCTGAAGAAGGCGCAGTCCAGCCCCCCAAAGCGACGGAAGCATGGAGACAAACCGTTCAACTCCAATGCGACCGGCGTCCGAGATCAACATCAACGGGGGCAACGACTTCAATGTTTATCGAGCGCCTCTGCTGTTCACTTCTGCCTGCCGCGCACTGCGGTCGCAACAGCGACGTGCAGCGGATTCCAGGCAGTATGCTGGCGACGTCTACTCCGGCTCGGCACGCCGCTCGCCGCACTGGGCACGGTGGCGCAGCCAATGATCCACGAGCACAAGAGCGGCCATCGCCTCGACCATCGGCACCGCTCGCGGCAGGACGCACGGATCGTGTCGTCCCTTCGCCCGCAGCGTCGTCGCCTCACCGGCGACGGTGACCGTCTCTTGCGGCTTATTGACCGTAGCAGTTGGCTTGAAAGCGATCCGTGCAACGATGGCTTCGCCGTTCGAGATTCCACCTTGCACCCCTCCGGATCGGTTCGTCCGCGTTCTAACCCGACCCTCCGCATCCGTATAGAAGGGATCGTTGTGTTGACTTCCCGTCAGAAGGGTGCCGTCAAACCCGGATCCAACTTCAAACCCCTTCGTCGCCGGTAGGGATAGCATCGCCTTTGCTAGGTCCGCTTCGAGGCGATCGAACACCGGTGCTCCGAGGCCCACCGGGACGTTCCGGACCACAAGCTCGATGACACCTCCGACGGAGTCTCCATCCTTGCGCACCGACTCAATGCGCGCGATCATCTCGTCAGCCGCGGCAGGATCGGGACAACGGACGGCGCTCTGCTCCACCTCCCGCCGCCCGACCGACGCAGTGTCAACATTGCTGCTGATATCCTGGACGCGGGTCACGTACGCGACGATTTCGACACCATGGGCATCGGCCAGAATACGCCGCGCGATCGCCCCGGCCGCGACGCGCCCGATCGTCTCGCGCGCGCTCGATCGACCGCCTCCCTCCCAGGTACGGATGCCATACTTCTGCTGGTAGGTGAAATCCGCGTGCGAGGGACGATAGAGATCGCGCAGGTGATCGTAAGCCGATGACTTCGCGTCTTGATTCCGAACGAGAAGGGCAATGGGTGCACCCGTGGAGACGCCCTCCTGAACTCCCGAAAGAATCTCGACCGCGTCCGCCTCACTTCGCTGCGTGGTGATGCGACTTTGGCCCGGCCGGCGCCGAGCGAGTTCCGCTTGGATCTCAGTCTCGACGATCGGAACCAGAGGCGGACAGCCATCGATCACGACTCCGACTCCGGCGCCGTGTGACTCGCCCCAGGTAGAGATGGTGAACAACTTGCCAAATACGTTGCCCATGCAAAGCTCACAAGAAGACTCGTCCCAGTGTCTGGGGCGAAACGGACTGCAACACGGTCTGCAGCAACAAAGTGACCGTAAGAATACATTCGTTCGGTGCCGAACGCGCCATTCCTGCTCGCGAGACTTGCTCGCCACTGCTGCAGGCACTGAGGTCATGACGGAAGTCTCCGACGAATGCGTGCCGTGATGAGCGCAGCCGCACGCAACGGAGCCGAACCACCAATTCACTATTTTAGCTGGTTCGAAAAGCCACGTCGAGACGTTCGCGTCCGAAAGAAAGATGTGGACGATTCCTGTAGACGCACGTTTGCCTCGGGTGTAAGAAGAACGCCGAACTCGAGTGGTCAAGAGTCGGTTGAGACTTTTCGGATGAACAGACTGAAACATCGCCGTCACTGGTATCTCAGTACCGAGCGGCCGAAGAAACTCCCGCAAATCGACCAGTGGCAGTATCTGTCGATCGGTCCCTACCACGTTTACGCTGCCGCAGACCTTGCTGCCACCAAAGCGACCATCGAAAGCGACGAGTTGGTGGTGTTAGGGTTCGCGCTCGATCCCCTCAACGTGCATGAGACAGATGCCGGCATAGCGCGCCGAGTTCTTGAGCGTCTTCGCACAGGAGCCGCTCTCGACGAGGCGACAGGCGTCTTCGGTGGACGCTGGGTGATGATCGTGAACCTCGGTGGCGAAATCCAAATCCTCAATGACACCTGCGGACTCCGGCCCGTCTACTACACCACTTCCTCCTATTCGCGCGGCAACGCAGGCGTGGCGTGCGCGGCCGACCCGATTCTCTTAGACGAAGAGCTGGGTCTGAGTCGCGATCCACACGTCGACGAGTTCATAGCCGGCCAGAAGCACCACGATCGCGAACACTGGCTTCCATGTGGATGGAGCGAATACGCCGATGTACTCCGCTTGCAGCCGAACCACGTGCTTCGTTTGGGTCCCCAAAGCGTGAGTCGATTCTGGCCGGTTCGCCAATGCCCGTCGGCACCGGTGGACGACGCGTTCGCGACGTACACCGAGTTACTCAAAGGTCTCATGGACGCGGCGGCCGCGCGTTTCCCCCTATCCGTGCCAATGACAGCCGGACTCGATTCGCGCACGCTGTTGGCACTCACGAGGGATTTGGGAGAGAGCGTCGTCGGCTACTACACGCTCAGCTTTCAAGGTCTGAGCGATTTGCAAGACGACCTGTGGGTGCCGCAGAAGCTATTTCCAAAGCTCGGCCTGACGCACGACATCTTGCAATGCCCGGAGCAGGTTTCGGAGGAGTTTTGGAACACCTACCAGCAACACTCATCTCTCGCGCACGAAGGCTACGCCCCGCTGGCATACGCGATTCTGGAATCCAAGTACGCGGACACGATGGCGGTGAAAGGGCATTGTGCTGAGATTTGTCAGGTGTACATGGCCGGCAGTCGTGACCCCGAACGCAAAATCGCCGTAGGCGACATGTGTCACCGTGCCCACCTGCACGAGACGGATCGTCTTCTCGATGATCTCGAACGTTGGCTGAACGAGATGGCAACGATCTACGACGACTTCGGCTATGAACCGCTCGACCTGTACTACTGGGAACAGCGTGCCGCCGGTTGGCTCGCCCAAGGAACGACGGAACTCGACCTGGTGCAGGAGTCGTTTCATCCATTCAACTGCCGAGCTCTCTTGGAGTCCGGTCTCTCCGCACCGCGGCCACTGCGCCAACTTCCCAACTTCCCGTTTTTCTACCGCGTGCTCGAGCACTTTTGGCCCGAGACGCTCCAAGTGCCCGTCAACCCACACCTCGCGAGCCTTCGCGTTCGGGCACTTCGGTTCTTGCGGCGCACGTTCACGAAGCGCTAGCAGCCTGGTCAAACAATCGCCGTTTTGGCAGCCCGCGGCAGCCGACGGCCGATAGACCAAGCCAGTGCGCACTTGGGAGGTGGCACGATCGATTCGTTCGAGGGGCAGCTAGGCTAGCTTCTGCCGAGCTGCATGGTAGGTGCAACGTATCTTGCACCGAATCGGAACGACCGGTAAGATCGCCTAGGAATTGCGTAAAAACTGCGTCTGACGGTGAATCGAATTCCGCACCCAAGAAAAAAGGGCTGTGGACGAACACGGCTTGGAGAATCGGAGTCGGCATGAGAATCGTCGGATGGAGCATCGCCGATCAACCATGTTTGACGAACGTGAACGCGCCGCCGAATCATGGTCAAGGCCTTGCTCCAGGTGGCATCTCAGGTGACAAACCGCGCGCCGCGTGTCCCACACTACTGTGTGCGCTCGTCGCTCTTGCGTGCTACGGCCAAAGCCCCCTGGATGCGTTGCCGGGCGATCTCATACGTGGCGTACCCGCGAGCGTTGGAGTTCAGGACCTCACCCAGGACCAAGACGGCACGTTTTGGGTGACGTCTTTTCTCGACGATTCCATCGAACACTACTCTGCCGATTTGTCGACGCAGCTCGACGATCCAATCAATTCCCCAGCACCCAACGGCTTCACGACTGGAATTGCGTACAACAGTCTCGACGACACACTTTTCGTCACCGGCGGCATCGGCACCGTCGTCACCGAGATCGACAGAACCGGCGAACTCACTGGTCGCGCGTTCCAACTTCAGGTGGTGTCAGGCGGCGGCAGGTTTTTCCGCGGCCTCGCCTTCGACCCGACGGGAAACAATCGAAACGGCTCGCTGTACGCCGTTGAATTCAATAGCACTCTCATCTATGAGTTCGATCTCAGCGGCAACATCCTGCGGACGTTCGAGCATCCGGACGACCCCGACGGCTTTCCAGGCACCGGACTCAAGGCGTCGACTGCAGGCGGCATCGACCTGATCTTTGAGGCCAACCAGCTCGCCGGGTTCTACGTCACCGGCGGCCCGCCGGATGGTGAAGCGATCCTGCGGCTCAACGTCGACGGCACATACTCGGGGGTCGCGGTCTCCGCTTGCGAAGCGGGAGGCAGTATCAGCGGTGTGGTTCGGCGCACACTCCGCAACCCACAGAGCGGTGCGAACGAAGACGTCTTCGTTTGCGTCGTCGAGTCCAACGCCGAGCTGATCCTACTCGAAGCAGGCCCTCCCCCTCAACGCGAGGTCCGAAATCTTGAGTGCGTGGTGGTGCAAAGCGAAGCCCGGCTCACATGGACGAACTTCGACGGTGGGTTCGACAGCATTGAGATTTGGCACGGCTGCGAACGCCTCGATGTGTTGCCGGGCGACGCAGCGCAGTGGAGCAGAGCGTTTCCGGACGGCGTTTACGACCTCCGCGTGAGCCCCATCGTCAACGGCGAGTCCGCCGTCCGTGCCCTCGAGTGTACAGCCGTCGTCGGCCCGGGTCAGGTCGAGAACATCACGCAGCTCCCCTCCGGTCTCTACGTCGACATCGCTCTCTCGAGTCTTGGATTCGTCGTGCTGACAGAGGCTCGAGCGGGCGTCGTCCACATCCTGGACACCGACCTAACCAACCTCGAGACCATCACTATGGATCCGCAATTCCTCATGCCGGGAGATTTTCTCACGGGAGTTGCGATCGACACCCGAGACGACACGATTTATGTGCTCAACGCGACTCAGTCAAAGCTCGGAAAGCTCGAGGCGGTCGGCGCGCTCGATGCGATCATCGACCTCCAGCTACCGGATTTGGCGGATCCAGATGATCCCCCCGATCTCGGATTCGGCCTTGGGCTGACGTTCGACGCGAACGGTGCGAACGGTGCCGGGTCGATTTGGGTTGTGGAATCAGTCGCCGATGTTCTCTATGAAGTCGCGCTCGACGGTACGGTTCTCAACGCGATTCCGCACCCCTACCTGGCGGCGGAAGCGCGTCCAGTCGGGGTCGACCTTGGCGGCATCTCAGCGAGCGGCATCGACGGAGTGCCCGGCGAGCCAAACCAGCTCTACGTCAGCGGCGGGACGTTTTCTTCCCGCGGTCGCCAGCTCCACATCCTACGCGTCGATAAGTCGAGCGGCGCGAGCGTGCCCGGCTCAGAGATCTCGCTGCGGGGCGTGCGGGAAGCAGCAGGAACGTCGGGCGTGACGTTCGCGGCGCTTCCGGATGGACAGAATCTCCTCACTATCCCTGTAACTGCCCGCATCCCGCAGCTGATTCATACCCGATCGGTGCTTTCGAGCGTACAACCGCCAACGTTCTTCAGCAGCCAGCAGCCCGGCTACAAGAACGATGTCCACTTCTCATTCACCAACCCGGGGGGCTACGACCGCTTGGAGCTCTTTCGTGACTGCGCCAAGGTGAGCGATCTTCCGGGCGATGCAGAGTCAGCCACTGATCTCAACGTCGCCTCCGGATTCCACAACTACCGGCTACGTGGAGTACGCGGCGCGGAGAGCAGCGACTTCGCGCACTCCTCTCTTCAGACTGGACCCGGAGCAGTGCTGATCCGTGCGAGTTTGTGGCCAGTGGCACGTCCGGAGCAGATGGCGATTGATCCGTTTGACGGACGCATTTACGTCTGGGCAAACCGCGTTGGCGACGAGCGCAGGCTTTTCGTGTTCGACCGCAACTTTCGATTCATTGAATCGCTCGACACGTCCGTGCCCGCCCCACTCAAGATCTTCACGTTCGCTATTCGACAGATTCAGGGCGACGATCGAGAGCTGGCCTACATCGCCGGAATTCGCAACCCCAGCCTGGATCTGATCGGACGAGAAGAATTCCGCTTCATCACCGACACAATGGACGGAGAGCGCAAGTCGGATCAGATCATTTTGACGCCGCGCCCGACCGGGCCATTCGTGACGTTCCCCACCGGTCTGACGTGGAGCTCGACAACCGACTCGTATTACTACTTGGGACGCAACTCGAACACATTCGTAGAGATGAGCCCAGATGGGCAGTTGCTCCGCGAATTCGCCCATCCGGACCCGCCGTTTCGCAATTTCATTTTCAATCTTGGCGTCGATTTCTCGGCGCAGCGCGGCACATTGTTTTTCACCACCTCGGATCGCAAGGATCGGCATGTCACGTTTGTCCAAGAGATGTCGCTGGCGGGCGAGCTCACCGGTGTCCGCATCCCCGTCGGCCATATAGACAGCTCGGGCGGCATCACCGGCATCGCCGTCGAAGGGTCAGACTTGGTGGCGATCGCCGAGACCTCAAGCGGCGCCGCCGAGATCTATCGCGTCAAGGCATTTGAGGAGTTGCCGACCACCTTTCGCCGCGGCGAGATCAACGGGGATGGCGTGATCGATCTCGCCGATGCCCTACGTCTCCTCAACCATCTATTCTCAGGGCAGCCAGCCCCGCGCTGCGAAAAAGCCGCAGACATCGATGACGGCGGCGTGCTGGACATCAGCGACGCCATTCAACTCCTCCGCCACCTCTTCGTCGCGGGTGATCCTCCGGCCGAACCGTACAACGAACCCGGGATCGACCCGACTCCCGACGGCCTGCGTTGCGAGTGACGGACTGAGCTGAGTGATCGCTCCGCGGAAACGCTGCATAGACTATCTCTATCGGTTAGGCGTACGCCTTGAGACCGCTCAGACGTTAACAGCCTGCCTGAAAAAGTGCTTCGAGCCGAAAACTGGTCTCTTCGCGTCCAGATCGGCCGCGGCAAACGCAGGTAATCTCCGAGATTTTCGAGTATTGACGCGGTCGATCTGGGCGTGAAGAGGCCGGTTTCTCGGCCGAATGACTTTTTCAACGGGCTGTTAACTCGAGTTTGGCCATGGATTCTGGTCATGCAACGAGCCCCAATGCTGCGAACGCAGCCTGAAGGGTCTTTTGTCGCCCCCGAACAGAAGCCGGGGTGCGTCGAAAGTGCTCGTGGAGTGATTCGGCTCGTAGCGTATCGACCATATCTTTAAACGAAGCAAAGCACTTACGTTCATACCAAGGGCGATTTGGGAATCGACATTTCTTATGACCGTGGGCGTTGAACCAAAGAATCACCATGCTGTACAACAACGCACCGAAAGGCGCCGTGCGTTGCACGGCTTCGACGGTTCGATTCTGTGGATCTTCAAAGCCGAAGTGCCCCTTGGCGTTTTCGAATGCGACCTCGATGCTCCATCGTCGCGAGTAGGTCTGAAGAATGGTCGTTGCGGACGCCTTGGTGTCGGTGGAATAGAACGCTTCGTCTTTGTTCACACCACGAGGGTCGCGCACCACGACGACCTTGATGGGGCGGTAGTCGCTCTTGAGCCAGAGGCCTTCGGTCTCTTTGACGAGAACGCGACGCTTCGCCCCGTAGAGTCGAAGATTCAGCTTTTTCCATGGCCTTCTCGAAGACGCGATCTGTTTAGGACTCGGCAGACGCTTTCCTCTTCGCCGTGGACGCCCCGTACCCGCATAGCGCCGTGGCGGCGGAGCAAAGAGCGCGGCATCCATGACGATGCGGCTGGTGAGGTGAAACCGCTCGGGAAGATTTCTCAACACCGAACCACCGCCATACGCCGAATCGCCAACCAGCAGGAAACGCCTATTTGGGTGCCATTTGGCGATCATCTCGAGCATCTCCACTGCGAGCTCGGGACGTGTGCGATAGACGGTCTCTTCACGCCACCGCTGGCTCTTCGGTCTCGTCTTGGTGACGTAGAGTCGAAACGCGATCGGAAGACACCACGAGATTCCACGCGCGAACGGGAACTCGACGATCACGCCGACGACCACCCAGTTGTGGCCCCAGCTCAGTCTCGCGAGCTTACGAGTCGACGCCAAAGCATCACGGTGCATACCACTGCCGAAGATGTGCTGCCCGCCTTTTTTGCAAAGCGTGTCGTCGACGACGAGGCGGACAACTCCACCCGGTGGAATCAGACGCAGCGCGAGCGACAGTACCAAGCGGCCAACTTCGTCGATCGACCACTGTGCGCGATTGAAAAATCGATGGAACGTCGAGTAGCTTTTCAGTTCTACCACACCTACACGCTGAATGAGCTCGGTAACCGTCCTTCGTCGCGTGCTCAGGACCCAGCCACCGGCGAGCAACTGGAAGTTCTCAAAACTCGACGGCGTCATCAGTGGAGCAAAGCTGGCCAAGAGGGACAGAAACGACGATACTGGAGACACTCTTCACCTCCGTCCGATAATAGTGTTTTGCAACTTCGTTATCGGTAGCGGAGGTGTCTTTCTTTACCGGCCTATTCCATGGCCAAACTCGAGGTTAAGATAAGCACGTCATGAGTTGGCAAAGATATCGCAGTCTCTTCGTCTACGCCGGTTTGGCCCTGATCACTTTCGCCGCCGCGCTGCTGCGGAGTCAGGGACCAAAGCCAGGCGAGACGATCGTTCCAGCGGACGCAACACCCGCCGCGCCGCAGGGTGAGACCAATGCGCCGGACGGCGACAACGGCGCGCCTCTCACGGCATCCGAAATTACACCGAAGGCGAGCCGTACGACTTCGTCGCGGCGATCTCGCCGCTTCACACTCACCCCCGAGGCGGCCGCCGCCGTCAAAGAACGCAACGCAGAACTGCTCGAAGCACTCGTACTGGATGGTAAGTTGCAGCCGCAGTGGGCATCGACACTCGATGGGATCGCTCCGCCGGCTGGTACCGAAGTGACGCGACCGCTCCTAGAGTTCGTCGAACGTTTTCCAGGTACGGAGCAGCTGCAGCAGGTTGCACGCACCTTGGAACGCATCGGTGGTGTGGATGGCGTCAACGCTCTCTACGTGCTCGGCGACCGCTACGCGGAGATCGCTCGCAACGCCTCTGTCCGTCTTGCGCGAGTGCGCGGCCGCGATGCAGCTCCAGGCTTCGTCGGAATTCTACGCGACGCACTTGCCCCCCCGCATTTCGTCTCTGCCGCTCTGCGCGGACTCGGGCAGACGCGGCTGCGCCAACACGTCGCCGAGATCGCGGCGTTCGCGCGAGATCCTGAGCACGCCGTGGACGTTCGCATCGCGGCGACTCACGCTCTCGGCGAGATCGCGGATCCCGACGCGCTGCCAGTTCTTCTGAGGCTTCTCGACGAGCGCGACAAGAAGCTACGGCGTCAAGCCATTCGGGCCGTCGGCCGCATTCGAACGCCAGCGTCCATCGAGGCGCTTGAACGGATCGCCGCATCGACGGCGGTAGAGTTCGATCGCAACCTGGCTATAGAAGGTCTCAAGCGGCTCCGTGGTGAACCCGTTTTCAGTTGGTGAACTTCGCGTCAGCCGCTCCGCCACCAGCCTCAATTGACGACGGCACCGCGGTCCGCGAGGCTCCGCTGCGCTTGAGCCGTCTCGCCAAGCGGCGCATGCGCGCGAAAGAAACCACGGCGTCGAGCTGCAGCTTGACCAATCGTCCGAACGTGTAGCGTGAACGCCCACAGGCCCGTTCGGCGTGCGCGACTTCGACCTCAGCAGGGTTTTTGGCATGAAGACGGGAGAGAGCCGAAATGAAACGCAGTCCAAAGCGCCGCCGACACATCACATCCACGAGTGCTGCGTGATAGCCGCAGAGCATGCACCCGTGATCGCGCACAGAGCAGCCTGCGATCCAGGTCGATAGGCGATTCGAGAGGCGCGACGCGTGACGTCGAAATGTCGAATCACGCCGCCGCGAGCGGATCGTTGTCACCAGATCGTGACCAGAACGCATCGCCGCCAGTAGGCGCGGAATCTCTTCAGGCGGGTTCTGGAGGTCGGCGTCGAGCGTGATCACGTACTCGCCGCGGCTTGCAGCAAGTCCCGCCATCAGAGCCGCAAATTGACCGCGATTCTGCCCGAGCGGCAAGAGGCGTACCCGCGAATCGTTGGCACTCTCCGCGGCGGCCATGGCGCACGATCCGTCGGTGCTGCCGTCGTCGACGAGCAAGAACTCACCAACCAGCCCGAGACGCCGGCTCACGTCGCCAAGAACAGCGCGAACGCGGCGCGACAGCTCACGAATGTTCGCCGCCTCGTTGTAGACCGGCGCTACGATCGTGAGATCGACCTCATGGCCGCGTGGTCTCGAGATCTCGTCCTGCTTCATGTCGTGCCAGTGGGTGACTCAAAAGATCTCTCGGCTCAGGTGCCGGGGCCGCCCTCGCCGACGCACACGAGCGAGGGCCCACGCCCGCGGCGACCGGTGATGTAATCCCGAATCGCAGCAAACAACATCAGACCTTCCGCCCTTCTGCCGGTCAAGATCTTCCCGACGCCGCGCCCCAGGACGCGTGCGATCGTCGTGCTCCGACTCCACCAACCCGTCACCAACACCGGACTCCATCGCGCCGAAAACAGCAACCGGTTGCGGGTTCGGTAGTAGATGGCCTCCGGCAGACGGCCGTCGAACGACGCCCCACCGCGGTGCCAGGCACGAGCGTCAGAGCGCACGACGACACGCAGGCCAGCCCGTCGCGCCGCAAAACAGAGATCCGCGTCTTCGTAGTAGAGGAAGTAGTCCTCGTCCAAACCGCCGAGCCGTTCGAAAACAGAAGGCCGTAGAGCCAGGACTGCGCCGCAAACGAAATCGACCTCCGCGCCTGCCGGATCGTCGGGTCGAACGCGACGGTAAGAAGCACCCGCGCTCAGACTCCGTGGTCGAGCCGACGGCCATTCCACGCAGGTGCCGCCGTTCCAGACCCGCCGAACTGCAGCCGCATCAAGGAGGAGCGGTCCAGCGATGCCCGTGAAGGCGCCCGCGAGAACGGTTCGCGCGAGCGTCGCCAGGCAGTTTCGCCCAAGACGTACGTCGGAGTTGACGACGACCATGACGTCGGGATCCGATAGTCGCGCTAACCGCAGCCCTGCGTTCGCACCCGCCGCGAAACCAAGGTTTTCGGGAAAACGGTAATACGCAGCGCCCGCCTGCCGCGCCGCGAGCGCCGCTTGGGCGGCACGATCAGAGCGCACGTTGTTGTCGATCAACAGAACGGTGACGTCCACACCACGCGAACGCCGCAGGGAGGCAAGACAGAGTTTCAGAGGTGTCGCGTCGCCATAGTGAACGATGACGACCGCGGTGCGGGGCTTCTCCGAGGCGATGCCCCGCCCCGCGTCCACGCGGACGCGGTGATGATCGCTCGAATGGGTCTGTCGCGTCATATGCAGTACCTCAACCGAACTCTTTCCTTCCTTCTTGCTGTCCGAACCCTCACCCCTCATAATCGTCATCCTTGGAGGGTGGCGTGGTCTCGGAACTTCTTTTCGGGACCGTCGTTGCATTGTGTCTCATTCAAGCGCAAACGGATCCAAACGCAACGTCGCTTCCACGCCCCGTGTGAACCGCGCGCAGCGAACGGAACCTCCCGGCACCAAACACAGAAGATCGTAGCAGAGAGCACCCAACTCGAATACGCTGCGGCCCCGCCAAAGAGCTCGTCTCGCACGAAGAAAGTTCATGCCCAAAGAAGAGCCCCGCCACGAAAAGAAGTACTTCTTCGTCTTCGTCGCCATCTTTTCCCTGCTCACGGTGGGTGTGAGCGGCGCCGTGTGGTGGCAAGTCTCTCGGTCAGAGTTAACCTCCCGGGAAAGAGCGCACGAACCCGCACAGGCGACGGCCGCATCAACGTTCCCGTTCACACCTCCACGTACCACGCTCGGCTCAGCGCAGCCGGCAGGCGGTGTTGCGCGCGACGCTCCGTCCGAGCGTCGCACCGGCGCTCACCGCTCAGCACGAAGTTCGCAGAATTGACGCCAGTTAGCTGAGGTCCAAAAACATGCCGCAAGTCTCCGATCATCACCGGCGCGATCTCGACGACTGGGACGGCGATGAGAACGTCGTCTACGAGCGCCCACGCTGGCTGACCGAGACGCCGTACTGGGCCATCTCGGCAGTTCTTCACTTAGCGCTCGTGCTCGTGCTTCTGGCCATTCTCCTGCCGGAGAAAGAAAAGGAGCCACCGGCGCCGGCGATCACGGTGCGGCCGCCACAAAAAGTACCGGAGTACGATCCGACTAGAAAACGAGACGTCAAACGCAACCAAGAGATCCTGAGTCGGAAACCCACGGAGCTGCCGGAGCGGCGCAAACCAGACGAGGTGACGCCCGACATCCCGAAGGGCACGAGCCTCGACAACCAGACGAACGTCCACCGCGCAAACGACTTGGCGACACCAATCGGAATCACTGGCGGAGCCGCCAGCCTCTACGGCGAACGTTCCCACCGTGGAACGATCATCGCCGAAGGAGGCAGCGTTGCGACCGAGGAGGCGGTGCGCGCGGCACTCGAGTGGCTCATGCGCCACCAAGGCTCCGACGGCGGCTGGCATGCTGCCGATTTCGCCGAACGCTCGAAACGCGGTGAGAGCCGCAACAAAAACCATAAAAGGTACCCCACCGACCGCGGCTGGGAGACCGCCGATGTTGGCGTCACCGGTCTCGCCATGCTGGCCTTTCTTGGATATGGCCACACCCACAGATTCGGTGAGATTCCCGAGTACCGCCAGGTGCTGCGGCGCGCCATGAACTACATGAAAAAGCAGCAAGTACAGAGCTCCGACGTCGACTCCAATGGCCGTTACGGCCAGCTAGGTCCAAGCAATGACGAGCACTGGATCTACAACCACGCCATTGCAACCATGGCGATGGCCGAGCTTCTCGTCATGTCTGACGACTTTCTCCTCAAGAACTCGGTGGAAGACGCCGTCAAGTTGATCTTGCGCGCTCGCAACGACACTCTTGGTTGGCGCTACGGCATCGCCGACGGCGACAACGACACCTCCGTCACCGGTTGGATGGTTCTAGCTCTGAAGACCGCAAAGAACTACAAGCTGGACATCGAAACGGAAGAGTATGACCGGGCCTTTTCCGGTGCACTCGAATGGTTCCGCGCGGCCACCAACACCAGAGGGCGCACAGGCTATCAGGACCCCGGCGACCCGGGGTCGAAGCTCGATGACTTCGGCGAACCGTACCCGTACTCGAAGGAACCGTCGTGCATGACAGCCGTAGCCGTACTTTGCCGCCTCTTCGCTGGTGAGACGCGAAAGGACGCAGCGATCAAAGGCGGCGTCAGCGTGCTCATGCGTCACCCACCCGAGTGGCGCGAACAGAAGGGGCGCGTGCTTTCGACGATCAACCTGTACTACTGGTACTATGCCTCCTACGCGCTCTTTCAGTACGGCGGCAAACCGTGGGCGGAATGGAACCCAAAAATGCAGCAAGCCCTCCTCGAGTCGCAGCGCGTTGGCGGCGACGAAGACGGCAGCTGGGACCCCATCGGCGAGTGGGGCATCGCAGGGGGCCGCGTCTACTCCACGGCGATTGGCGCCATGACGCTCGAGGTCTACTACCGCTTCCGACGCACGCAGGACGGCACGGGCTTTTAGGCTGCTCTTGCCGCCAAGGCTCACCGTGAAGCGCCCAGGGTTCGCGCAGACGGTTGCGAGCTGAGCGCCGGGCGACCGGTGATGCGGTGTGTGCGTGGGGTGCCGCTGAGTCTGCACCTGACTCCGGATCTGTATCCGACTCTGCCTCCTTATCAAACCCGCCGCACCGAATAGCGCAGCGAGCCGAGGCCACGTTAGCGAATCAGCTTCCAAAGCATCGCCTGCAGCGCATCGATGTCCGCAAGTACCGCGTCGATCTGCGATGCATCGATATAGCCCCACGCTGCGGCAACCTTGAGCGCCGTGCGCACCTCTTCGGCGCTACCCGAAGCAATGCGCCAAAGGTGTCCGCGGTCACGACCTTGACGCCGATTGCCTCGCCAAGGTTGAGTGCCACAGACGAACCGGCATCGCGCAGCTGAGCGGCAAGCTTTGAGTCGTGACGACGGATGCTCGAGACAAGGGGACGCAGCTGACGAACAATGCCAAAAGTGTGATCCAGAGCAAGAAAGCCCATGTGTGACTCCGGTAACGGCTGAGTGACCTGTCGCCGACGCCCGACGCGGCGGCGTTTCACTGCCGCCGACCGAACGAGAGACGGGGCGCGGTCACTCTCAGAAGGCGCGAAGCGCCGAGCGCAGCGAGGGCACCCTTGAGGCCGTCTCTCGTTCGGTTACGATCGACAAAACCGCCGCCGCACGCACGCCCGGGGCAGCAGAGCTCTTCTCTACGTTCAGCTCAATCGGTGTGCGTGGGCGTGGCCTCTGTCTCTGCCTTCCGTCTCCGTCTCAGAAACTATGGGCCGTCCTCGTGTACCATAGTCTTTTTTAGGAGTGAAGAGATGGCAACAAGAACGACCCAGGGACAGCTTACCGACATGAGCGAAGTTCTTCACGTGGCAATTGACGTTGGCAACACAACGTGGAAGCTCGTCAGCGGTGTTGCGGGGAGCCGGCCGCGCTGCAGGACGGTCGAGGCGGGAAACCTTGCGGAGTTTCAGGAAGAGCTCTCGAAAGCCAAGGCGCGCTTGCGCCTTTCGCCGCAAGCTGAGGTGGTGAGCTGCTACGAAGCTGGCCGCGATGGATTCTGGCTGCACCGTTGGCTCGTAGACAGTGGGATCCACAACGCCGTCATTGACCCGGCTAGCTGCGAGGTCGATCAGCGCGCCAAGCGTCAAAAGACCGATCGCCTCGACGGAGAGAAGATGCTCGATCTTTTGATCCGTCACCACGGCTCGTCGCGCAGCCCACTGCGCGTTGTCAACGTGCCGAGCGTGCAGATCGAGGACGAGCGCCGCCTGCCAAGAGAGCGTCAGCGCCTTGTCAAGGATCGCACTCGGCACATCAATCGCCTCAAGGACATGTTGATCAAGTTCGGCATCCGCGCCCGCCTCAAGAAGCTGCCTGAAATCATCGACACGTTACGCGGCCCCGATGGATCTGCGATCCCCCCGCATGCCAAGGCAGGCATGCTACGCGAGCACGCTCGGCTGCAGCTTGTCGAAGAGCAAATCGCTGAGATTGAGGCCGAGACTCTCGAAACGCTCACCAACTCGCCGGAGGCCTGCAAGAAAGTCGGCAAGCTCAACAGCCTGCGCGGCATCGGCATGTACACTGCCGCAACGCTCTACTACGAGTTCTTCTGGCGTAAGTTCAACAATCGCCGTGAAATCGGAGCCCTGGCAGGAATGGTGAGCGTTCCCTGGCGCAGTGACAACATCAAACGCGAGCAAGGAATCAGCAAAGCTGGCAACGGGCGTGTACGCACACTCATGGTTCAGGCTGCCTGGAACTGGCTGCGCTTTCAGCCACAGAGCCAGCTATCTCAATGGTTCTGCCAGCGCTATGGGCCAGGCACCAAGCGCTCGCGCAAGGCGGGAATCGTCGCCTTAGCCAGAAAGCTGCTCATTTCGCTCTGGCGATTCCTCAGCACTGACGTACCACCTCCGTTGGCACGGCTCAGTTCCTAATTCGATGACCAGCAACAGGCTCAACACACCAACCCAACTCAAACGGAGGGACCTGCAGGGCTGACTCGGATTCTTGGCCGACTGTAGGACGCGTTCGAGCAGAGGCTGGGCTGGCTTTCCAAGCCGCCGTGCTTCTCAGAAGGAACCGTCCTTGTCGGTTCGCCTGCCGCGATGCGAACGCAGTATCAGGTGATCCGCCAGAGAGCGGACACGCATAGGAGTTGGCCGCGAGGCGCTTTGCCGCCCCGGCGCTCAGAGCGAACCGAACACTTGGCTTCTTTACCGCCAGCCCAAAGACAACACAGCACTACTACGAAAATGATCTCTCCCGCGTGCGGTACCTTCCGGGCTGCACAGAGCCCGGGGGCGCTCTACCCGCCGCCCCCCGGACCCCCAGGCAACCCAACTGCCCCACGTCGGATTGAAGACAATCAAGAAAAGAAAGCTCCCCCGTTGACAACAGTCGGACCATAGGTGTCTCTGCCTTCCGTCTCTGTATCTGTATCTGTATCTGTATCTGTATCTGGCTCTGCCTCCGCTCCAGCCCCGCCGTCCCTACGACTCCCCGAGAATCCCGAGAATCGTGTTCGCGCCGTTGAAAAGGCTGTGATAGGCGATGGGCAGCCACAGTGATCCCGTGCGCTGATAAAGATAGCAGAAGATAAAACCGAGAAGAGCAAGCGGCGCCAGCGTCAACAGGTTGAGATGAACCACCGCAAAAATGAAACTCGAGATGCTCGCTGCGAGAGCGAATCCAAACCGAGTTTCGAGCGCAGCGAAAAAAAAGCCGCGAAATACGATCTCTTCGATCAACGGAGCGAGGAGAATCGACGCCACCGCAAACTTCACCACTGCCAGAACGTCATGGTCTGCAGCAAGGTCGCGAAGGATAAAGATCACTTGCTGCGGTTCGGTGTTGTAGCCGCCTCTGTCCAGCATCGCTTTCCACACGAGTGCGACACACTGAACGAGCCACCACGAAGCGAGCAGAAACAGCGGCAACCACAGCGCACTGCGGTGCGGCAGGCGAAATCCGAAGGCAGACCAGCTCTGCCCCGTGACACGGCCGTAGGCGGCGAGCACCAAGAACACGAGCGCGGCGACGACGAGGCTGGAGAGAAACACGACGTCGGCGCTCAACTCTTGCGTGCCGAGCAATTGACCAACAATCGTATGGGCCGCGGCCTGCGCCAAAAACCAGAAGAACAAAAGAAGTAGCGCATCGAACGGCGTGGCAAGAAGAGGCTCGCACGGCGCGGCCGGCCGGCGAAATCCCCAGCGGTGGAGCGCAACCAGCACCAGCACCGCGACGGCTAGCGTGGCATAAACGATCAGAGCTTCGACGACGCGTCCCTCGTTTTCACCGCGACCAAACGATCAACGCCGACTCAACGGGACGCCCTCAAGGGGGCTGGACGCCGAGCCGTACAGTTTTCGTGGTATCCGGCCAGCCAGATATGCGAGGCGACCTGCTTCGACACCAAGACACATTGCCCTTGCCATCCTCAGCGGGTCCTCCGCGAGGGCGATTCCTGAATTCAGCAGCACGCCGTCGGCACCCAGCTCCATAGCGATCGCGACATCCGACGCCGTACCGACCCCAGCGTCGACGATCACCGGGACGTCGATGCTCTCGAGGATGATCGCGATATTGTTTGGGTTGAGCACCCCCTGCCCCGAACCGATGGGAGACCCAGCCGGCATCACGCTGGTCGCTCCCGCCTCAGCCAAACGCCGCGCCAAGATGGGGTCATCGGACGTATACGTTAAGACCGTGAATCCTTCGCCCACAAGAGTCTCTGTCGCTTTCAGTGTCTCGATCGGCTCTGGGAGCAGCGTTTTCTCGTCACCCAACACCTCCAGTTTGATCAGGTCCGTCTCCAAAAGCTCGCGTGCCATCCGGGCCACACGAATTGCGTCGACGGCGGAGTAACAGCCTGCGGTGTTCGGCAGAATGGTGAGGCGATCCCGATCGATGAAATCGATCAGATTCTTCTCAGCGTCGAAGTCAACGCGCCGGATAGCGACCGTGACCATCTCAGCGCCCGACGCCTCATGACACGCCCGCATCTCTTCAAAAGATCGGTACTTGCCTGTGCCAACAATCAGTCGCGAGCGGAACTCGTGTTGACCGAGCTTGAGCGGTCCATCGTGCTTCTGTTGTGTCATCCGTTGAGTTTTCCTATGTCGTGAGCCCGATCAGTCCTGCCTCGGGGTATCGCTCGGCAGCGTAACATGCTGACGCCGCGCTGCGCGCTAAAGAATCTCGGTTCGCCGACCCAGCCGGGCCGGTGCCAGATCGCTTACCCACCCCCGACGAAGGTGACGACCTCAATGACGTCGCCGTCCTCGAGCCGATGCAGCTCATGAGCGCTGCGCGGGATGATGGCCTGGTTGACCTCGACAGCGACCGCCCCTTTTGGCGCACCGAGCTGCTCGAGTAGATCAGAGACGGTCAGCTCAGAGTCAAAGGATTGGCGGTTTCCGTTCACCGTGATGCGAATCATGCTGCGGCGCGTCTCTCCCGTCGACAACAGAGCCACTCGGCCGAGCGCTTACGTGCCGAGTCGAGGACCCGCGAACACATCCACGCGAGCACGAAAGAAGGCCAGGTGTGGCCTGACGCGCGCGGGACGCCGGCTGAGCCGGATCAACGAATAGGATCGGGCGGGTCGGCTCGCGGGGGCGGTTGCGATTCAGAAGAGAGTAGCATAGCGCCCGGGTCGACGCGTCGCAAGCCAGAGGCGAACGCCCTCGCGCCGCCCGGTTACTCTTCCGGTGCCGCGAAATCGTCGGGCAGATTCTCAGGCGAGAGCTCTCGGTGCACGGTGGCTGGCTCGGTCACCTCCATGTCGATCCCGAGCTTGCTAAGAACGAAAAGAGCCTTCTTACGATACTCCCACCCACCACGACGAAGGTACTCGCGGTAGTTGTGGATGGTCCCCTCGACGTCGCCAGTCATATCACTCAAAGATCCGAGCCAATAATAAAACGAGGGGTCATCCGGCTCGATCCGCGTGCACAGCTTAAACTGCGTTTTGGCGCGCTCCAGTTTGCCGTTCCGAGCTAGAATGTAGCCGTAGGCGGCATGCGGTCCAGTGTAGCGCCCTGGCGGCACATGCTGCACGGCCTTCTCAAAGCTAAGTTCCGCTTGGCCGAGCTCACCCATTTTCTCGTAGGCGCGACCCATATGGTAATGGTAGCGGGACTGATTTGGGGAAAGATCGATCGCGCGAGCCAGAGCTGAGACGCACTCTTGATACGCTTCTTTCTGAAAGTGGATACCCGCGATCTGATAGTGCAAAGAATGCTTTTTCGGGTACTGCTTCGCCTGTGATCGTAGCGACTTTAAGCGGGAGTCAAGAATAGAGAACTGCTCCTTCTTCTCAGACGGCAACGAATAGGTACCCTCCTGCTGCACAACCGTCTCGCAACCTAGCGCGAAAAGGAAGAGACCGACGGTGATGAGAAGCAAACGAGACGTGAGCTTCAGAAGCGACATAGCAAGTCTCCTTCAAGCGGTCGTGCAGCCCATCTCTGCAGACATCTCGACCGACACCGCGACGTGACACGCGGCGGCCGTTTCACACGGCAGTCGGCGATCAGGACGGCCACTCGAATCGCCGCCGTCCTGCCCGGGGGCTGCTCACGTTGAAAGGATCGGCACGTCGCAGCGGTCAAGTTTACGATAAAATCGAACTCGGCTAGTCGACGTCTCCGCCAGCGCCGTCGTCGAGGGCGTTCTCGATCTCTTTGACCTGCGGCGTGTCGGCGAGAATCTCTTTGACCGTCGTCATCAACTCTCGATAGCCATCGTAGCGATCCGCCAGTTGGCTGAAGGTCTGACGAGCTTGTGGATCAAACAGTCGCGCTGTCTCCGCGGCGCGGCCGTAGGCGTTGCGCCCCTCGGCGGAGTAAAAATCGGTCGTCTGCTCGAACTGCACGAGCAGCTTGCCGACGCGAGAGATCATCGGCTTTGGGGCGAAGAGGTGATGGAGATGCAGTGCGCGAGGAAAGAACCCCAGCATGAAAAGGGTGAAATCGCCGATGTAGCGGTCGACTTCGAGTCGGCGCTCCGGTCCTTCAGGTTGCACAGAGACCTGCAGCATTTCGGGAAGATCTTCGAGCCGCTGCCCGTCCGCACTGCAAAGTCGGTAGACTGCGTCCATGTGGACGAAGTCGGCAAGCAAGCTGTCGGAAAGGTGTGACGCGACGTCTGGCGCGTAGAGCTCGCGGTGGCACGTAAACGCCCGGTCGACCGCGCCTCGAAAGAGGCGTCGGAGGGCATGGTCGGCCGGAATTCCCTGCGACATGTCTCTCTGACCTCTGCAAGACGGTTCGTGATCGCCCCACGAGGGAGCGAGCGAGTAGCTCGCTTCCCCCAAATATTGTCGGACGGTCCGCCGTTTTTTTCTACTTTGGCACCGAGGAAACAACGGTAACGCGTGGTGAATAAAAGGCTTACAAAACCACGAAAGCGGCCGTTATCACCCCCTCGAGCCGACTAGCCAGCGCCGCAGAGAGCCGACGCCGAACGACCATCCGGGTCCTCAATCGACGACCTCGACCGCTGTGATGGTCGCACCTGGACGCAGTCCGTCGACAACCTCCATGCCCAGTACCACCTCCCCGAAGCGAGTCGTCGTCGCTGCAAGCGCGGGGCGCGGGCACAGGAGGACGCGAAAGCTGCCGGGGTCATCCCAGCGGCCGACATCGAATCGGGCGGGCGGCTGATAGCCGTGAACGCCGACGACGGCACCGCGCCGCAGAGGGACGGGAGAGAGCTCGGGCACAATCGGCCCGGCCAGCCAAGGGTCCGAAGCTCCCATGGCGAACAGGACGCCCTCGTCACGCTCGACCCCGCCAACTTTCCGCCCCACCATGTAACCAGAACGCGCCAAGGCGACCAGCATGGCGGCGTGAACGGGTGCCGCTTGGGTATCGAGCGCGATGACGAACCGTTCGCTACCGTCTACATGAATGACTATGCGCGGTGGCAGCCCCTCGTGCTCGAGATTTCGCCGCGGGACCCACGGCGAAACACTCAAGCGCAGACGCGAATTCAAACCAGCTGGCGACTGCACGGTATCGCCAGAGACGCGACGCGCCATTTCGAAGGCATGGAGGGCAACGCTCGCGATAGAGTCCTGCAGGCCCCGCTGTAGGATCGGGTGCGAGGCGCTTGCGCCGAGGCGCACCACCGCTACATCGATCCACAGCATCCGCTCAAGCCAGCCGTGGTGCGCGGCCAGTTCGTGAGGAAAGTCAGACGGCACGGGAACGCTCTCGTCACTGCGGAGACGGAGAAGCATTGCCTCCCGCACGCGAGGCGACGCATCGTTCAGGAAGGTTGCGACCGCCGCCGCGTCCACCAACGGTGCAGCCCGCACCCACTCTGCACGCAGCGCTGGATCCGCCGCGGCGGCGAAATTCTGCGGACCGTCCACGCCGCGCTTCACGTCGCACTTCAGGGAACGGATCAGAGCCGCTCTGCGAACTGCGGGAGACGGATCCACGAGGCACTCGTCAAGTCGCAGCGCACGAAGGACCCACGGAGCGCACTCGCCGTCAGCATCACGCTCCGCTGCCGTGCGACCGTCATCATGCGTCGGAGAGCTCGCCGCGCAAAGACCTCGAATCCAAGCCGCCTTGAGATGCGGCGCCATCGCCAAGACGAAGCGCTCGGTATCGTTCACCAACGCCGAATCTTGGATCCACGCGAGCGCCCTTGCCGCTCGATCTCGTAGCGCGAAAGCATCGGGACTCTCCAGCGCTTTCGTAGCAGCCACAAGCAACAGCTTCTCAGTTGACTGCGAGTTCCTGCCGCTCTTGCGCTGCGCGTCGATCTTCGCCGTGAGTTCTTCTAGGAGACTCGTCCGCACGAGCCAGAACCGATCTTCCGCGGCGGCGACTTCCAGCGCCGCGACGACTTCTTGCCGCCCCGCGAGTCGTGCAGCGGTTTGCCGCGCGAAATAGGCGACAAGAAAGTTCGGGTCGTCGCGAGCCTCGCCCAGGAGTCTGTGGGCGTCAGGCAGCTCCAGCAGCTTGTCGCGCACGGCGACGCTTCGCGCGGCGAGGCTCCACAGCGCCCAACGCGCCGTCGGATCAGTCTCCGCGGGCAGGCGTGCGGCCACGACGCCGGCAAGTTGAGGTGTCAGGTTCACTCCGACCCCAAAGATCGCCTGGGATCGAACGCTGGCATCGTCGTCGCTGAGAAAAGTCGACACGAGCTCAACGGCTCGTTCACCGCCCGCACGTTCAAGCGCCGCGGCAGCACTGGCTCGCACATCTGCCGGGAACTCCCGAGCCTTGCGAAGTATTTGCGTCGCGGTGCGTCGCGAGCACACGGAAGCAGCTGCAGCGAGAGCCTCCCGCACAGCGGCATCGGCATCGACCTCAAACTGACGTGCGATCACCTCATCGTCTCCGCCACGACCAAGGCGACGCCAAGCCAGCGCGGCACGCTCACGTACCTGCGGCCATTCCGACTCGAAATGAGTGCTGAGGGCGACGTGGCTGCCCGGCAGGCGGGCCCACTCAATTTCTTCGACAAGGCGAAAATCACGTTCAGCAACTGTCCGCCTGGGCGGCTGTAGCGGGCGCGCGCTCCGGGCGCAACCATGCGTGACGACAAGGATCAGGAACACCACCCACGCGATTCCAGATCGGCTGCTCAGCAGCACGCCGGCGGCTGCGGGCTGCGGTGGAGATGCGACAGCATGAGTCACCACTGATGGTTTCCTCCAGGGAACGCGCCCCACGTCCTACGACGACGCCGCGCTGTCACCGCGAACGATTCGCCGAATCTCTTCCACCGGGTAGAGCTGACCGGCGCCCGCCCCGGGACACTCCTGGGCGACTTCTTCCCAGGCCGTTCGCGAACGTAGATTCTCAGGCCAGAACGGATACGTCCGGCATTGCTTTGGGCGCACGGAATAGACCGTGCAGCCGCCGTCGTAGAAAACACAATCGTTGTTGGACTTTTCGACTAGTGAATACCGTCGACCAATACGCCGCAGGTAACGCCGACCAAAAGCATGGAGATCCATCTTGAGATGCGCCGCTAGAGCCGCGACCTCCGCCTTGGTCACCCAGACGTACCCCGGCTCCCCGGTACAGCAGCGACCACATTGGGTACAAGTGAACTGAAGCCCATCGCTGTACCATCTCTTCGTCATCGCTTCACCATACTCTTCACCTTGGTCGGGCCATCACTTGCACTTGAGCCACTTCAACGTTGCCTCGCCGTCACTCGTGCATGGACGATGACACCACTGGACGACCATGCCTGAGGTACGTCCGACATGTTCGCAACGCTCGAACCAGGCCTCAGAGTATAACCGGCTCGCTGGCGCAGTAAACGCCCCCACCGACGCCGTTCCCCACGAGTCTCACCACGTGCATGCGCGCAGCTTTTCACTCGCGTTGCGTTCGTCGCCTTCGGTATAATCCCGCCGCCATGCAGCGAATCGGCCGCCTGATCGTCATCGCCCTTGTTGCCTTCGCGCTCGCCGGAGCGGGTTGCCTTCGGCGTGTTCTCCGGGTCGACTCGCTGCCTCCCGGTGCAACGGTCTTCGTCAACGGCACGGAGCTCGGCCGAAGCCCGACGCAGTGGCCCTTCACGTTCTACGGCACGGCCGACGTCGAAATCCGCCACAAGGAGGTACGCGACGACCGCGTCGTCGCGTACCGCGCCGAACATCTACGCAAGCCGCTGCGCATTCCTTGGTACGAGTACTTTCCGCTCGACTTGTTCACGGAGCTCCTCGTGCCCGTGCCGATCACAGACGTGCATGGGTTGCGTGTGGAGCTGACCGAGTACCCTGATGCCTCAAGGGGCATCGAAGACGATCTGCTCACCGAAGCGGAGAGAATCGCGCTCGAGCGGCGGGTCGATCGCATGCGCGCCGACCTCGGTCGACCGCCAGGTCCGCCGTCGGCGCGGTGAAAAGGTCGGTTTCCCGACGCCTTCCCACTTCTCAAGCTATCCAGCGTTGATTTGCGATGTTTCTACGCCAAGTTGAACCCCTTTCGTCGTTCCAAGGTCGTCAAGTGACTGTCATGGGCCTTGGACTCTTTGGTGGTGGCAAAGGCGTCACCGAGTTTTTGTGCCAACATGGCGCGAACGTTACCGTCACTGATCTTCGCCAGCGCGACGCTTTGGCGCCTGTCGTCAACGAGCTCGCACATTTGCCCGTCACGTGGGTGCTCGGCGAGCACCGCGAAGAGGATTTTCTTCGTGCAGATCTCGTCATTCCGAGTCCAGCCGTACCGAGGGACACAAAGCTACTGCAAATGTGCCGCCAGCGTGGCATCCCACTCGAGACGGAGCTGAATCTCTTTTTCAAACACACCAAAGGGCGCATTTGCGCCGTCACTGGTACCAATGGCAAGACGACGACAACAAGCCTCACCGGACACCTTGCCCGCCGTAAGTGGCCGGAGACAAAGGTCGGCGGCAACGTCGGCCGGTCGCTGCTGCCTGAGCTGAACAGAATCCGCGAGAACGAGTGGGTCGTCGTCGAAATCTCGAGCTTTCAACTCGAGGATCTGGCTTCCATCGAACGCCGCCCCGACGTGGCGGTGGTCACCAATCTGTCGCCGAATCATTTGGATCGACATGGGACTTACGAATCCTACGTCGAAGCGAAGCGAGTGATTCTGGAATCGGGCGGCGCGCCGAACGTTGCGATTCTGAATGCAGAGGACGCCCGCGTTCGCTCGTGGAAGAAAACGTCGCCGCGGCGGACGATCTACTTTGGCCGAACGCACCGCCCGCTGCCACGAGCTGACGGCGTTTGGGCGGACCTATCTAGCGGGTTCGTCTACTGGTGCGACCGTGCCGCGGGTCACGACGCGTCGGTGCTCTTTGAGCGCGCCGACCTCAAGCTCCCGGGGAGCTTCAATCTTCTCAATGCGACAGCCGCTGCGGCGGCGGCAACAGTTATGGGAGTTGCGGCGAACGTCGTGCCCGAAGGAGTGCGCAGCTTCAAGACAGTGGAGCATCGCCTTGAGCCATGTCACGAGGTCAATGGTGTCCGCTTCGTCAACGACTCTATCTCGACCAATCCCGATTCGACGCTCGCAGCGCTCGATGCACTCGGCCCACACATGGTGCTCATCTGCGGTGGAGCACGCTCTGGAGCGAGAGACTTTTCACGCCTAGGTCGCCGCATCGCACAGCGCACACGCGCGGCAGTTCTCATCGGCGAGACTGCGACGGAAATCGAAGCCGAAATCCCGTCCCGCCGCGGCGGGCCCGCAATTCACCGCGCCGCCAACTTTGAGGAAGCGGTCGCAGCGGCGTGCTCCCTCGCGGCGCCCGGCGACTCGGTCGTGCTATCTCCAGCATGCCCCAGCTACGACATGTTCACGAACTTCATGCAGCGAGGGGACAAGTTCCGCGAGCTGACGCAGCGTTTGGCCGGCCGCAGCTGAACGCGGTAACGACGCAGACGAGACGCTGAGCTGCGCGAGCGGGAGGATGAGTGAGACTTTCGCCGGGCCGCCTCTTCGAGCCGCCCCGCATCGGGAACGGTTGCCGGGCTCGTTCGGACCGGTTCCGAACGCGGGTTCAGCGTCCAAGGTTTAGACATCTCGACTCTCGACGTCGCACGAGGCGCAAACCCTAACCAGAAGAGGATTTCGTGGTTAGGACAAAGTTCAAGGGCCGGTATGGAGTTTGATGATCTTCATGGTGTCCAACGAATCCAAACCACGACGAGGTGCTCAAATGGCGTACAACTCCGACGCAGAATCCAGCGTGTTCATCCTGGCTCTCGATAAGACGGAAATCGTCTACTGCCCAGCGACCCACTCGATCGTTTCCGTCGTCAAGACTGCGGTCGTGCCGAACGAGCTGCACTCGACCGAAGACTGATCTGCCACTACGACTTTGCCCGCCAAACGCTTGCGCGGATCATTCCCGCACGAGCGTCCGACGCTTCTCGATCATGGCGTCGACAACCGCCGGCGTCGTCAGCACCACGTCTACCTGCCGGTGATATGGCGGCCCAAGGAGCTGTGGGTTCGACGCCACCTCTAGAGCGGACATGAGGTCGTCTGAGAGGATCACTGCGCGCTCACTAGTGAATGCCAGCGGCAAACACCGCTTGACGACAGCGAAGCCGAGCGCCACGCGCCGCAGCGTCCCACAAGAGACGACGACGGCGTCGGGTTCGACGTAAGTCCACCCTAGCGATCGAGCCACGAGCTGCATCGCGTCCCCTTCGATGCTTGGGCCCATTTCGTAGCCCAATCGGCCTTCGAAGTCACTCGTCACGTGAACGTCCTTTCCTCTCAACGTCATGCTCGAGCCGTCACCCGCGGCCAGTCATTCTCCCAAGTCATACTTCTTCAACCGGCGATAGAGTGCCTTACGGGTGATGGCGAGATAGCGCGCCGCACGCGAGCGGTTGCCTTTAAAACGAACCAGAGCGTCGGCGACGGCACGTTTCTCCGCACGATTCACGGTCTCTTCGAGACTCAACTCACGCCGCTTGTCCCCAGCCTGTGTGCTCCAGCCCTGAGCGTCGTCGACCGACAGATCACTAGCCCGTACCTTCTCGAGACGAAGCGCTACAAGCCTCTGCATCTCGTGCTCCAGCTCACGAACGTTGCCGGGCCATGAATACTCGACGAGACGCACTGCAGCCTCGTCCGTCAACTTGGGAACCTCGCAGCGCTCTGCCTCAGCGCCGCGCGCCAAGAAAAAGGCGCCAAGCGGCAAGACATCCTCTCGGCGCTCCCGCAGCGGCGGAATTTCAATCACGACGGTGTTGAGACGAAACACCAAGTCACTGCGATACTCACCGCTACTGGCGAGCGCCTCGAGACGCGAGCACGCGGCGCTCACCAATCGGACATCGACAGGAATCGAATGCTTTGCACCTAGAGGCCTGACTTCCCCTTCTTCCAAAACGCGCAGCAACTTTGCCTGAACTCGAGGCCCGGCTTCGTCGATCATATCGAGAAAGAGCGTGCCACTGTCAGCTGCGACGAGAAGGCCATCATGATCTGATTCGGCTCCGGTGAACGCCCCCCGCTTGTGCCCGAGAAGCTCGCTCTCAACAAGACTCTCGGCGCACGCGCCGCAGTGAAGCGTGACGAACGGCGCTGCCGATCGGATGCTCGACGCGTGCACAGATCGCGCCAGAAGCGACTTTCCCGTACCGGTCTCACCGACAATCAGAACTGGCAGTCTCGACGAGGAGGTCCGAGCCAACAGCTCGAACGAATCCCTGAGATCCGGATTCGCCGAGCGAAAGCCATGAAAGTCCTCCAACACCGGCTCCGGTACGCTCTCATGCCGGCACGGTAGAGCAACACGCGGCCTTGACGAGGTCGGCGACTCCGGTGACGGCGACTTCGAAACGCGCCTCAAACTCTTTTTGGCGCGCAGCCTCAGCGCCAACTCCGACAACGCGAGCCAGTCATGCAAATCTTCTCGCCGGAGGTCCGGTTGCATGCCGCGAAATCGGTGATCCGCGTAGAACCCTCCAAAGGTTTCCCCCTCGTCAAGCATCGGGACGACGACAATCGATTGCGCCGGACGCTTTCCTTCGAGCGTCTCTTCAGACCGATAGCGGCGATCGCTCGCTGCGTCGGTCATGACTACGGGTGCTTGCTCGGAAGCCGCGAGCTGCACCGCATAGTGGCTGAGACGCGAAGCCGGCGACTCAAGGGTCTCGCCGTCTCGATTGCACGCCGCGACGACCTTGAATCCACCACACGCTCGCATCCGATAGAAGAAAACGCGTTCCGCGTCGACGACTTCTGCCAGAAATCGCAAGATCATGCGCAGCGTTTTCATCGACGCGCCCCGTGCCAGCTGGCGAAGCACGTGACGAAACGTCTCACTATGAGCAGCCGCCGAGCTCACCCACGCCGGGTCGAGCTCATCGATCACATGCCGGCGCTTCATGGACGCTTCCTTCGCTGTCGGGCTAAGCACACGTCACAGCGTTGACTCGAGTTTGGCCATTTCGCGCTGGCCGCGGCGGAGGAATTCGCCGGGATTCCTATACTTTTCGTTACCCCCGAGAAATCCTGCGCACTTTCAAAAAGTTTCGTCCGGCCCTCCTGAGAGCACCACGAGCGCCAATGCCGGCGCCGGCACGCTGTCGTCGAACGACTTCGTCCTTGCTGCCGTTGCCGAGAATCGACGAGCCGGAGCGGCACACGGTGAAGCCCTGAAGCGACTTCCTCGCTGGACGTAAATGTCTCCGCGACCCGGCCGGTTGACGTTCTCAACGGGTTACTTGCTCCATTGAGCTCCAGGAGCTCCACTGAACTACGTGCGCAGTTCTACGGCTGAGTCTTCGCGATCGCGAGCCGCCGCAAGCGCTCTCTCCGTCGCTGAACTCCGCTACGACGACTCGCCGTCAACTCGACCGGCGGCAAGACGGGCCTGCCGGTCGCCGACGCCGCCCACGGTCAGGGTCGCCTCAGGGTCGCCCCCGCAATCAGCAACCGCCGCTCAGCGTACAACAGACTTGTCGACGTTTCTCATCTCCATCTTACCAGCAGGAGCAGCCGATCAAAGTCTGAGTTTGGCCCAGCCGGAAAAGACAGAACTTCAGGCGACGTCACCTGCCACCAAACAGGCCACGACCGCCTAGCGCCCCGAACGGCACCCTTTGTCCAGCTCACTCGCCGATGATCTTTTGTTTCAATGTGCGAGCGAAACTATGCTCAGGCGTCCGCAAGAGTCTCACGTCGTGCCCTGCATGGCCAACCTCGAGCCACGTGATCTCCTCGTATGACCGCCCATCTGCGACCAGACGCATCGACCGCTTTTCGGGTTCGTTGACCTCAATCCGGATCCGCGTAGTGAGCGGCACGACCAACGGAAACTGCATCGAATGAAACGGAAACGCGCGATGCGGGTACAGCGGCGTCATGACTAACCCCTGCACATCGGGATGAAGTACCGGCCCACGCGCCGCGAGGTTGTACGCCGTCGAACCTGCCGCCGTCGAGATCACGAATCCATCGCCCGCGTATTGATTCAACGCGACGCCGTCGAGCGACACTCGAACGCGGACACTCTGACGCGTGGCTCGCTCAAGAAAAAAATCGTTGAACGCCCGAACGCTTCGCGACTCGCCGTCCATCGTCTCAATCCGCGCCTCCAACACGGCGTGTTTCTCGGCGACGAAACGGTCGGATTCTATAGACTCAAGCAGCATCCGCAGGCTGCTCTTTCGATTCATCAAAAACCCCACAGACCCAAAGTTGACGCCGAACACCGGTATCTTGGGATAGTCGAGATCATGAAGCGACTCCATCAGAAACCCGTCGCCGCCGAGCAGCACAATCAAATCGGCCGTGCCATCGAACGCTTCCGCATCGGTCCCGACGTCCATTCCGCTATCTTGAAGCCGCCGCACCAGGACAGAAGCCTCCGCATCACACTCCGAGGAGCGTTGATTCCACAGGCAAAGGATCTTGCATTTGCGCTTCATCATTCAGCTCACCGCGTCACTCGCAATGCCGCCGCCCTCTGACATCGGCCACCGTCGTGAGCACGCTTTCCGCCTCCGACTTGTGCCTTGACAGCCCGTTGAAATAGTCATTCGGCCGAGAAACTGGCCTCTTCACGCCCAGCTCGACCGCGTCAATACTCGAAAATCTCGGAGATTACCTGCGTTTGCCGCGGCCGATCTGGACGCGAAGAGACCAGTTTTCGGCTCGAAGCACTCTTTCAACAGGCTGTTAATCGGCAAGCGTAGAGGCTCAGTCGCACAACCGTGAAGCAAAGAAGAGCCACTCGCCAACTTGATCCTTCGCCTTCCCTTCCAGCACTTTGTACTGACGTTTGGCTCCGGTTCCCTTCGTCTCGGTTCGGTCCGAATCGCTGCGGAAACGTTTGTATCGGACCTCACGAAAACCCGTGCTGTAGTCGAACCTCGACCGGCCGGAGAACTCCGCCAATATCGAGCCGATCTGTTCTCGGCTTAGAAGACCTTCCTCGTTGTAGCTTACCACAACGTGAGAAACATTCGACTCGAGGATAAGCCGAGAAAACGCGGAGAAGACGTTTGTTTCCCGGTTTCTTTCGCTTGCGGGCACGCAGAAGAGCGACCTCAAGGCATCGTACGGCCGCAAGCCCGTCTTGCCGTAAAGGCTCGCTTCAAAAAGGGGCAGATCCTCAATCGTGTGATACTCCGCGATGATCTGTAGGACGTGATAGTTGGCAGCGTACTGGCGCCGGTTGTAGGGCGGGTCGACATAAAGCGTGTCACCTTCAATCTCACGAATCAAATCGTTGGCGTCGCGACAAAACGCTCGGTGGCTGAGACGACTGTGTAGGATCTCTGGCACCTGAAGCTCGAGACGTTTCGCAGCGTTCGGTTGCAGCCGCTTCAGGAAGGCGCCGTACGTACCCGAGATGTTTGCCACCCTGTCGGCCGCGTCGAGCAGAGCAGCAACCAGGACGTACAGCTCACGCCGTTCGAGGACGCCGCTGAGGTATTCGCTACGCAAGTGATGAAGAATCGCGTCGATGCGACGACCGTTTTCAGCGGAAAAGTATTGCCGATCGGAGCCGCCTCCGACTGAGAAACTGCGGTAGACCATTCCCTCTCTCGGCGCCAGTCGTTCGTTGAGAAAGTGAATGCAGCGCCGCAGCGGTAGCGAAGCCTGCCTCGATTTGCTCACCCGTCGTGCCGCCGCCGACCGCCGAACCCTTGTCGCCACAGAGGACGCGTCCGGATGCGTCAACGCCTCAAAACTCTTCCTGAAGTCGTCACTCTCGAGCTCGGCGCGATGGGCGTCCGCCCATCGGTTCAGGCGAGGAAATCCACTCACCTCGACTGTCGCGACGGCCTGGGCGTAGCACATCGCCAAGAGGTCGTTGGCGATGACCCGAAAGCCCTTCGTCTTGAAATGGCGCGCAACGCTCGCAGTGCCAGTGAAGATATCGATGAACGTGCCGCCGGTGATGCCTCTGTCGGTGAGCAGCTTTTCGATCTCACCAACGAGCTTGCTCTTGTTCCCGATCAATCTCACGACGGCACGCGACCCGCTATTCTCCACGTCACTGACGTGAACGTATGGCGAAGCTCCGACGGAGAGCCGAGACTTGGCTTCCGTCGACGGCAACGCGAGAGCTCCCACTCCAATCGACCGTCAGACTCCACCGGCGGACGATCTTAGCAGGGCTGGCAGCGCTGGCAAGGGTCAATCTGCCAGCGAATCACACCTGATGCGATCGAAGTGTCGCTTGACCGTATGGGGAGCTCGGTCAAACGATTCCGACAAACAGCCCGACGTGGTACGCCGTCAGAGCGAAGTATCCGACGCCGCAGAACATAAGCGCCACGATGCTACCGCGATAGTTCTGGTGCAGGGCGAGGAAGAACACACCACCGATCGTCAACAGGCCCTTGACGAGGAGAAAGAACGAAACGCCTTCACCGATCGCCAGGCGCATCACGGGATTCGCCTCAAAGACCCCGCCTCCCTGGAGGTGCAGGAGCGTGAACAGCGCGTCGAGGGCTGAAAGCACTACGATCGCAAGCGAGATCGCCACGACTTCGGGCCGCAAGCGATCCAGGTAGCCTCTACCGGCGTCTTCCTGGCGACGGCACACGCCGCGACGACGATAGCCACGGAGAAGGTCAAAGACAGACGTCGGCGCCTCGCGGCGGTCGGGAAGGAAGCGTCGGTCGGTGAGCGTTTGAGTGTGGGCATTCATGCCTTACCTTCTTCAAGGATCGCGCCAGACGCCCACAAAAAGACTGCAAACCTCAGCGAAGAAAGAGCTTAAGCGCCGGTGCCCCAAATCCCGCTCCCAAAAGAACGTCCATGAAGTGGACCCGTAATCGAAGGATCAGGACGCTCTCGGGTCACTCTGCGCAGCGTTTCGGATCGCCTTCAGAGCCGGGCTTCGCAGAGATCATCCGCCGGCCCTGCGTAGTGCCCTCATGCCTCTTTCAGGCGGATTGGACACCGGCGACGAGGCCACGAAGCGATACGGATCAGCTGGCGCGAGTCAGCCAAGCTCAGGTTTCATGCCAACCACGGCGACCGCGGCGAGGTCGCCAAGATCGTCCCCGAGCGCGGCCGGGAGGATTTCCAGCCCCGACGCCAGCTCCGGCCAGACACGCCTCGTCACCTCCGAGCGCAGCCGCGCCAACAGAAGCTCGCCGGCGCCGACGACGATCGTGCCCAGAATGATGCGCTGCGGGTTGAAACAGTACACAACGTGCGCTAGGCCGACTGCCAAGTAGTCGGCGGTAGTGTGCAGGAATTCTTCGGCCTCGCGGCAACCGGTTTTGGCGAGCGCGACGACGTCGCGGGCTGAAAAGGGCGGCTTCGGGACAGCGAGCGGCTCGGCTCGGAGCCGCTGGGCCATGCCGGCGCCCGAAGCGTAGGCCTCAAGGCAGCCGCGTCGGCCGCAACCGCATGGCAGCCCGTCCGCCACGATCTCAAGGTGTCCAACCTCGCCCGCCAGATTCGCAGCGCCGTGGAGAAGGCAACCACCCGAAATGACGCCGGCACCTATACCGGTCGAACAGGTGAGGAAGACAAGGTCGCTCGCACCGCGACCAGCGCCGAACCGCCATTCGGCGAGCGCGCACGCCTTCGCGTCGTTCTGCATGGAGACGGGAACTCCGAGAGCAGACTCAAGCTGCCGAGCCAGCGAAACACCCTGCCAACCGGCGAGGTTTGGAATCGAAACGATCGTCTCGGCGTCGACATCGACCGGGCCACCGGCACTCACGCCGACCGCGTCAACGTCGTCGAACCGGAGCCCCTCAGCCGCGACCAGTCGCCGCGCCGCGACAACGATCAGCTCCAGGTTCGGTTCAGGTCCCGTCTTCAGCGTTGGCCAGCGCTCTTTGCTGACGCGCCGAGGACGAGTGCCGCGGCAACCGCGCCACAAACTGACAGCGGTCTTCGTGCCGCCAAGGTCGACGGCAAGTATCAGCTCCCTCGTCGGGCTCGATTCGGTCATCGTTACGGGCTCCGCGAAACGCATAGCATGCCGCGTTGGTGCCGTGTGTGGAAGTGATTTGATCGCATCGAACGCGACTTGTCGGACGCTGCTCTGAACAAAACTGTAGGCGATTCGATTCTGCGTTGCACTGTTAGGAAAGCCCGATTCTAATGACACGCTCGATTTCGACACAGCAGCTCGCGTCGAATGGATGGAGGGTGTCGTTTCGACAGCAAGAGGCGCAGACGCACTCCGAGCGTGAGACGTGCACTGCCGCCGCCGCGCCAACTGCGAGCCTCCGCGGGAAGGACAACTGATTCCACGCATGAGCACACAAGGGGAAACGAGCCGCGCTGCAGCGCGACGGGCTCTCGCTCGCCTGATCCTCACATTCGCGGTCACTCTGGCTTCGTCTGCCAGCGCTGCGCCCGAGGCAGAGCAGCACCGCCTTGAGGCGAAAACCCCCATGCGCGACGGCACGTTGCTGGCAACGACGATTCACCTCCCGCCGGGCGACGGGCCGTGGCCGAGCGTTCTGGCGCGCACGCCGTACAACAAAAATGGCTTAAAGTCCATCGCCACGAAGTTCAACGAGCATGGGTTCGCGTTCGTCGCACAGGACTGCCGAGGCAAGTTCGAGTCCGAAGGAGAATACGAACCGTTCCGCACAGACCACATCGACGGCTACGACACCATTGAATGGGTGGCGAAGGAAGAGTGGTCAGATGGCATGATCGGTATGTACGGTGGGTCAGCGCTCGGCATCACCGCACATCTGGCTGCGACCCAATCCCCCCCGCACCTGCGCTGCGCGTATGTCATCGTTGCGTCGGCGAGTGCGCGGAACCAAACAGTGTTTATGGGGGGTGCCTACCGCAAAGAGATGAACGACGGCTGGCTCATGAGCCAGGGAGCGGCCGCCGCGATCACGGCAAACGTTCGCAACCCCGCAGGCTCCCGCTATTGGGACTGGCGCGAGATTCCCGCGTTTCATTCCAAGATCACGATTCCGATCTACGAGGTGGGCGGCTGGTTCGACATCTTCTCACAAGGCGCGATCGACAATTTTGTCGGCCTGCAGTCGAAGGGTTCCGGGCTTGCAGCGGGAAACCAGAAACTCCTCATGGGACCCTATGCGCACGGGCGCATGGACGGCGATCTCGAGTTTCCGGATGCACACGTGAGCGAAGCGCTGCTCGGGCAAGATTGTTTCCGCTGGTTCGCTCGCTGGCTGAAGAACGAGCGCAACGGCATCGAGGCGGAGCCCCCAGTTCGCTACTACGTGCTGGGGGACCCGCGCAATCCGGCTCCTGGTAGCTGCGTTTGGCGCACGGCGATGACCTGGCCGCCGTCGTCGCGACCGACATCGTATTTTCTCCAACCGCAAAGGGGCCTTTCGCCCGAGCGGGCGCCGGTCGCAGGAGGCTCGACGTCCTACTCATACGACCCCAAAAACCCGGTCCCGACAACGGGTGGGGCAAACCTGATTCTGGGAGGTAAAGGACCGGTCGACCAGCGACTGGTCGGCCAGCGTCAGGACTATCTACGCTTCGCCTCGCCGCCTCTTGAATCTCCGCTCGAGATCAGCGGACGGGTCTACGTCGATCTGTTCGTGGCCTCCGATGCGATCGACACAGATTTCGCAGCGAAGCTCGTCGACGTGTATCCTGATGGATATGAAGCCCTCATTCTCGATGGCATTCTTCGCTGCCGCTACCGAAACGGTATTGACCGTGAATCGTTTCTCACCCCCGGCGAGGCCACCCACGTTCGGATCGATCTTTGGTCGACCTCCATCGTTCTCCAGAAAGGCCATCGTCTCGCCGTTCATGTCACGAGTAGCAATGACCCCAGATTCGATCCCAACCCAAACACTGGAAAACCGCTCCGGGCCGACCGAGAGACGAGAATCGCGCAGAACACCGTTTACCACAGCACCCGTTACCCGTCGCGGATTCTGCTGCCTGTCATCTCGAGCCAGGATCGACGCGCGACCGGCGACGGTGGGCCTGCGGCCGCCGTACCGGCTCACCCGGCTGCCTCGTCGAAGACAGTGCCAGCCGACAATTCCGAGACGAAACCGTCAACTCAACAGCCATAGATCGCTTCCATGAAAACTATACTCGTCACTGGTGGTGCAGGCTTCTTAGGGAGCCATCTCTGCGAGCGCCTCCTGCGCAGTGGCAACCATGTCATTTGCGTTGACAATTTCTTCACCGGTCAGCGGCGAAATATTGAGCCTTTTATAGGGCACCGACATTTCGAGCTCGTACGTCACGACATCGTCCAGCCCCTCCACGTCGAAGTGGAACAAATCTACAACTTAGCGTGCCCTGCTTCACCGATTCACTACCAGTTCAACCCCATCAAGACAATCAAGTGCTCTACCGTCGGCATGGTGAACATGTTGGGACTGGCTCGTCGCACGGGAGCACGAATCTTGCAGGCGTCGACGTCGGAGATTTACGGCGACCCAGAAGTTCATCCGCAGCCAGAGACGTACCGCGGCAACGTCAACCCAATCGGTGAACGCAGCTGCTACGACGAGGGAAAACGCGTCGCCGAAGCTCTCTGCATGGACTATCACCGCAGTAACGGTGTAGACATCCGACTGATTCGGATTTTCAACACATATGGTCCAAACATGCATCCGGAGGATGGGCGTGTCGTGTCGAACTTCATCGTTCAATCGTTGCGTGCAGAGGACCTGACGGTCTACGGTGGCGGCGGCCAGACGCGATCGTTTTGTTACGTGGACGACCTGATCGAGGGCATGGTCAGGATGATGAATCAAGACGAATTCATCGGCCCCGTGAACCTCGGCAACCCAGAAGAAATCACGATCGCGCAGCTCGCACGTAAGGTCATCGAGCTGACGCAGTCCCCAGCCCGTCTGATCGACAAACCACTTCCGAGCGACGATCCGAGGCAGCGCCAGCCCGACATCACGTTGGCCCAGCGCCAGCTAGGCTGGAACCCCGCTGTGTCGCTGCATGACGGTTTGTCGGCGACCATCGCGTACTTCAAAGAACTGCTCGCCGAGCTGGAATCAGAGCAGCCGGAACCTCAAGCCGAGAAACGCTAGAGGCTCATCTCACACGACGTCAGCTCAAACTTCGGACGGAGGCCCTTTCCGTGTACCGCAACTTATATATCGTGCTGGCCGGATGCCTCGGGTGTCTCGCGGTTTTCTTTCTGACATTCACAGGCGACGCACGACCGCGTGCAGACTTCGTTTGGAACAACCTCACGGAGCCGCAGACGCTCGACCCCATCCGCATGAGCGGGCATCCGGAGTCGGAACTGGCAGTCGCGCTTTTCGAGGGCCTGACTCAGTACCATCCGAGGTCGCTGGAAGCCGTACCAGCGGTCGCACGCAGATGGGACGTCGACGGCCTGACCTACACTTTTCATCTACGAGACGACGCCTACTGGATCAAAGCCGGAGAGGTCGCAACTGCGAACGGGAAGCCGCTGCGCGTGACCGCTCACGACTTCGTTTGGACGTGGAGCGCGCATGCGCATCCAGAGATGGGCTCGGAGTACGCATTCTTGTTTCATGCGATCGACGGCTACAGCGAGTACGAACAAATCGTTGCCGACGAGTGGAAGTCGCTGATCGCGAACTATGCCACCGAGCACCCCGACATCATCGTCGCTCAGCCGACGGACCTCCTACCGGAAGACTACAAGGCCCTCATCTCGCGCCGGCAAGGATTGTGGAGAGAAAAAGTCGGCGTCGAGGCGATCGATGACTCAACTCTTAGGGTCCGACTGCACAGTAACATCCCCTACTTCACCATCCTCACGAGCTTCACGTCATATCTACCAGTGCCGCGCGATGTCGTCGTCGTACACGGCCATAGCTGGGTGCTACCGGAGAACATCGTCACCAATGGGCCTTACTATCTAGAGCAGTGGCGCTTCAACTCCTTTATCCGTTTGCGGAAGAATCCCCACTACTGGGAGACCGAAGTCTATGCGCGGCAGCGGCTCGCGGAGTTCGAGTCGCTTGCCAATCCGGATCCAGCGCTAAAACGTGACGCAGAACTGCTGAGGCAGTTGGGCAGTTTCGAGGCTCGTGGACTCGACGTTCTCGAGGCTCTCGCGGTTGAAGAGTACACCACGTCTCTCAACCTGTACCTCAACGGCGACATCGACCGGACACCTGAACTTCCTGCTTCGGTTAAAGGTGACCTCCTTGACCACAAGGGAAGCGCGAGCGCCACGCACGTCAACCACGGCCCGCGCTTTGCGATTTACTACTACAACCTCAACATGAATCACCCGGCGTTCTCTGGCAACGCGGGACGGAAACTACGGCGTGCGCTGGCGCTCTGCGTCGACCGCGAAGCGATCGCCGATGTCGTCACTCGAGGTTACCACGTTCCGGCCTACGGCCTCGTTCCGCCAGGCGTTCCGTCCTATCCAACGCGACCGCTGTTTGGCGCCCACGGCGAAGCGGATGACGAAGAGACTCGACTGCAGCACAACGTCGCCCGAGCGAAACAGTTGGTCAGCGAGGTACGGGAGGAAATCGGCGACATCCCGCAGCTCAAAATCCTCTACAACACGAGCGAGACCCACGCGAGCGTCGCGGCGTTCATCCAGGCCGATTGGAGACGCCACTTGAGCATCGATTGCGAACTCACAAATCAGGAGTGGGGCGTCTACCTCGAGACGAAGCGAGGCAACCGATTCGATATCGCGCGTTCGGGCTGGATCGGTGACTATCCAGATTCGACGACGTTCTTGGACTTGTTCACGAGTGGCAATCCGAACAATGATTCGCGCTATGCGAACCCGTTCTATGACCGACTCGTCAACTCCTACGCCTCGCGCATCGACTCGTACCTGTCGGATCCCGCCAAACGGCAACAACTCCTCGCCGATGTCAAATCAACTCAGCTCGACGTCGCGCTAGCGGCAAAACGTCGGGGGCAGGGCCTTCCTGCTCCCGAAGAGCTCCTTCGAACTGCGATCGCGGCGTATGACGCAGCAGCGCCTGATGCGAAGCTTCAGGAGTCATACCGCGTTCGAAACACCCTCTTACGTCTTGCCGAGGAGATTCTTCTCTTCGACATGCCCGCAATCCCGCTTTACTTCTACAGTCAAGCGCAGCTGTGGCCACCGGAACTGGACGGGTGCTACTTGAATGGACGTGACATCCATCCGCCCAAATTCTACCGCTGGAAAGAAGGCCGATCTCGCACGCCTCGCTACGACGAGTTTCCTCGTTTCTCCGGTTCAGACCCCGACGATGGAGTCGAGTCTTGATCACGGCCCGACTCGCTTCTGCCCGACTCGTTTCAGGTCGCCCTTGCGACAACGCGCGCTACGGAGTTGCAGATCTTTCGTCGGTTGACACAAGCCCGACGCGCGCGGCGAAGCGGCGCAGGAGGGATTGCCCTGATGGCGACGGTTGGAACCGTCGACCGCCTTCCAGATAGACCTCGAAGCGCTCCGCGGCGATCAGTTCTGCAAAGTCATCAGCTCCCATGACGACGGCGTCCTCTGTAAACAAACGTCGCCGACAGACGACGAATCGACGCCCGAAGTAGAAGTGCGCCGTCTCGACGTCCTGGTTGCGAAAGCGAAAGAGCACGGTCTTCGGCGCGGCAGCCAGCTTCGGTTCCGCCGATTGGCGGGCGATGACTTCCATGCTGACGAGGAGACTCAGGCGAAACGGCCCCGCGGTTGTTTGCCAAACCTGCTGCAGGCTCGAGTACTCGGTACGAAGTGAAGGCTGCGAGCAGCCCCACGTCAAGGCGCAACATAGTACGGAGACGAACAGGGCGCCAAGCCGCCCAAACCTCGAGGTCGGCCAGCGAGCACCACTGCTTATGCGTGCCTTAACCCGCATTTCTCACACTTCTGGCCTCATGGAGCCGGTCGCCCTCCGCTCTTTCGCGACTGTTTTGCAGCCCACCCAGCGGCATGCGGGTACAAAAAACGGGCAGTCCATCGAGTCTGATGGACTGCCCGTTGAAGGATAACTCGTCTGCGCACAATTCGGAGCAGGGGCGTTACTAGTACATGCCTCCGCCCATGCCGCCACCACCGCCGCCGCCAGATTCCTTCTTCTCAGGAATCTCGCTGACGACCGCTTCGGTCGTCAGCAGAAGCCCAGCGATGCTTGAGGCGTTCTCGAGCGCAGTGCGCGTCACCTTGGCCGGATCGATGATTCCGGACTTGACCATATCGCTAAACTCGTCGGTGAGTGCGTTATAGCCCTGGCTACCGGTCGCCGTCTTGACTTTCTCGCAGACGACCGCACCGTCGATTCCCGCGTTCTCCGCAATCTGTCGTACCGGCGACTCAACCGCACGCCGAATGATATCGACGCCGATCGACTCGTCCGCGTCGCACTTGACGGAATCCAAAGCTTTCACGCAGCGAAGAAGTGCAACCCCACCGCCAGGAACGATCCCTTCCTCAACCGCAGCACGCGTTGCGTGAAGGGCGTCCTCGACGCGAGCCTTCTTCTCCTTCATTTCGACTTCAGTCGCGGCGCCGACGTTGATCTGCGCGACACCTCCAGAGAGCTTCGCAAGGCGCTCCTGGAGCTTCTCCCGATCGTAGTCCGACGTTGAGTTGTCGATCTCGCGACGAATCTGGCCGATGCGACCTTTGATGTCATTGGACGAGCCGCCACCTTCGATCAAGGTGCAAGAATCCTTGTCGATGACGACCTTCTTGGCACGACCGAGGTCGCTCACCTGAATGTTCTTCAGGTCGATCCCAAGGTCTTCGAAAATCGCCCGCCCACCCGTGAGAATCGCGATGTCCTCGAGCATGGCTTTACGGCGATCACCGAAACCCGGCGCCTTCACTGCACAACAAGAAAAAGTGCCGCGAAGCTTGTTGATGACGAGGGTCGCGAGCGCTTCGCCTTCGATATCCTCGGCGATGATGAGAATCGGCTTGCCGGCCTGTGCGACCTTTTCCAGCAGCGGCACGAGGTCCTTGATGGAGCTGATCTTCTTCTCGTGGACGAGAATGTACGGATCCTCTAGTTCGCACACCATTTCATCGGGCTTGGTGATGAAGTGCGGCGAGATGTACCCCTTGTCGAACTGCATGCCCTCGACCCACTCGACGGTCGTATCGAGGCTCTTCCCTTCCTCGACCGTGATGACGCCGTCTTTGCCGACTTTCTCCATAGCCTCGGCGATCATGTCGCCGATCTCTTCGTCGTTGTTACTCGCGATCGAAGCAACTTGCGCGATCTCGGTGCGATCCTTCACCTTCTTCGACAGCTTCTCAAGTTCAGCGACGATCGCTTTGACACCCTTCTGGATCCCGCGCTGCAGCGCAATCGGGCTTGCACCGGCGGTGACGTTCTTCAATCCTTCGTCGTAGATCGCTTCAGCGAGTACGGTAGCGGTGGTCGTACCATCGCCCGCGGAATCGCTCGTCTTCGAGGCGACCTCTTTCACCATCTGCGCGCCGATGTTCTCGTAGGCGTCCTCAAGTTCGATTTCCTTGGCGACGGAAACACCATCCTTCGTCACCGTCGGTGAACCGAAACTCTTCTCGAGAATGACGTTTCGCCCTCGCGGGCCGAGTGTCACCTTGACCGCGCGGGCGAGCTTCTTGACGCCCTTGCGGATCGACTCACGCGCTTCCTGATCAAACGCAATCTTCTTGGCTCCCATGCCATCAATCTCCTTGGAATCTTTCTCGACTTCTGCTACGCGTCCATCCCGTGCGAAAGGCCGGTTCAGCCGTCGACCACGGCCAAGACATCGTCCTCGTTCATGATCAAGTACTCTTGACCCTCAACCTTGACTTCCGTCCCGGCGTAGGAGCTGAAAAGAACACGGTCTTTTTCGCGTAGCTGGAGGTCTGCGCGCTCACCGCTCTGAAGCAAACGACCGGAACCGATCGCGACGACGACGCCCTCTTTCGGCTTTTCCTTCGCGGTATCCGGCAGCACGATACCTCCCTTGGTCGTCTCCTCGGCTTCGACACGCTGGACCACAATCTTATCATTCAGCGGGCGGAGGTTGATCTTCGCCATGATTCGTTCGACTCCTATGAAATTTTGGACGCCTCAGCCACAAGAATTGCTCGAGGCTACTCATTACCAACTTGATCGCAACCCTTTTTTCTCGGGCGCCGCACAACCGCGCCCCAGCTGAATCGTTCTCCCTAGATTCTCCTCCTCCGTTCGCGCCCGAACTCGTGCAGCACATTCCGCATGCGCCCGACATCCACCGGCTTGGGGACCAGTGCTCTGGCGCCAACGGCGTGAACCGTCCGCTCCAAGGCGACCCCCATCTGACCGGTCACGAAGATCGCTTCAAGCCCCGGCAGCTCGCAACTCAGTTTGCGGAAGAGATCGACGCCAGTTTCGTCAGGCATGTTGTAGTCAAGAATTGATAGATCCAAGCGGCGCTCCGTCCGCTTCAGCTCGCGAACGATATCGAGCGCCTCCGCTCCCCCCGCCGCCGCGAACGTCACGTGACCTTCCACCGTCAGAAAGCTCTGGAGGCTTTCGAGGCTGCCGTGGTCGTCGTCGACGAGAAGAATCCGCAGCGCCGTGCCGGCGTTGATCGGGTCGAGCATGGTCGTCCGCAAGAGTAGCTACGTGGTACCCCGAGGCTGCAGCAGCCACGGGAGTCTCCGAGAGAGATCCTTTATGACGTCAGAGACGCCTCGAGAAGGCCCGATCCTCGAGCTGGAACCGTCACCGCCGCCTCGGGGGGAGTCGCGCTGGGATCGGCCGCACCCGTGTCGAGCGCGGTCGCCTTCTCCCCGGCAAGAGCATCCCCCTGGTGGGCGACGCGACACTTCGAGCAAAGCGTGTGCCAATTACCTATCCGGCGCGGGAGGTGGAGAAGTACGCGGGATTTACCGTGAATCCGCCCAATCCTACCTCCTGCCAAACTGACACGCAGCAGCGTCGCGCACGCCGGGGGCTGTCAATTTGACAGAACGCCTGCGGCACTACGCCATGGAGACGACCGGGCGCGCTCGACGGCAGCTATGGCGGGGGCCGGCGCTCAGCGCCTCGGCCGCGGCAAGTGCCGCACTGAGTTCGGACACCGCGGAGAGCTGCGCTCAATTCCCGCCGCACGCCATTGACGGCTCAGCTCTCATCCCAAGTGCGCTGCAAGTCGAATTTGGCGATCTTGTTGTAGAGACTCTGGCGCGGAATCTTGAGAACCTTTGTGACGCGGGACTTGTTCCAGGAGCATTCGTTCAGCGCATGCTCGAGCACGACCCTCTCACACTCGTCGATGATCTCGTTGAACGAGTCCCGCGCCGGAATGCGAATCGTCATTTGGTCGTCCTCACGACGGATATGCTCCCCGGAGTGCGCGACGGGACCGCCCGACTTGAGAAACTCTGCCACGTCCTTCCGCGCGACCACGCGCCTCGGGGAGGTCAAGAGCACGCGACGGACGACGTTGCGAAGTTCTCGGATATTGCCCGGCCAACCGTACTCGACCAGAGCCTTCATGGCGCTGTCGCTGAATCGTTTCGAGAACTTTTCCTCGCTGCAAACCTGGCGCACAAAGTGTTCGACGAGAAGCGGAATGTCTCCTTGACGTTTTCTCAGAGGAGGCATTTCCAGGGTGATCACATTGAGTCGATAGTAGAGATCCGCGCGAAAGTTTCCTTTGTCGACGAGTCCCTTAAGATCGCGGTTCGATGCACAGATGACGCGGACGTCGACCTTGATGATATCTTTGCTACCGATGCGACGAATCACGCCTTCCTGCAGCACTCGGAGTAGCTTGCGCTGCATACTCTCCGACGTGTCGCTAATCTCGTCCAGGAACAGCGTTCCGCCGTCCGCGACTTCGAAGAGTCCTTCTCGATCCTCTTCGGCACCTGTGAACGCGCCCTTGACGTGCCCAAAAAGCTCGCTTTCCAGCAGTGTCTCGGAGATCGCGCCGCAGTTCTCGGCGACAAAGCGGTTCGCGCGCCGCGACCCGGCTTCATGCACTGCGCGCGCCAACAGTTCCTTACCGGTTCCACTCTCACCGATGATGCAGATGTTTAGGTCGTTGTCCTTGACCTTGTCAATCACGCGATACAACTTCTGCAACGCCTCGTCGGCACCAATGATGCCGTGAAACGATGGCGTCTCTTCACCACCAGCGAGCGGTGCAGGCTCGTCTGCCGAGCGCGAGTCGTCAGACTCCGAGAGTTGTTGAAGGAGGAAAGCGCGAGAAAGAAGTGGCAGCAGACGGCCACCGCATGTCTTGAAAGCGTCGACGTTGGTCTCAGGACGGGTGAGATCCGCAGTGCGATCGAGATAGAGAACAACCCGTGCGTCAGCAGTGAGCTCGAACGGCGCGCAGAGCACGTCGCGCAGCTGAGATTCCGAGTCGGGCTCCGGATGCTGCAGAGCGCTCTTGACCATCACTGGCTTGTCTGCGACGAGAGCGCGGCTGACCACCGAACGATTGACGACGAATTCTGGGTTGCGAACGTCGCCCCACGAAACGGTCGAATCGTCCTGGCTACGAGCTCTCGACGAGAAAATTTGCAGAGAGTCAGGTGTCAAAGTGTCTGCATCGGCGCGCGCAACAGAGAGAATCACCCCGCGGTCGTAGTCGACCAATTCAAGTGCCGTCTCGAGGATGGCCTGGGCAACAGCACCCGAGTCGGACCTCAGATGCAGTAGCTTCTCCGCAACGACATCTAGCTTGGTCAGCCACGAGCCCTCGACGCGACGGTGGCTGGGGCCGTCGTGCAGGATCTCGAATTCCAACTCTTTCGTCTCTTCCATATCAACTCATACGAAGCGAGTTCGGCGGCGTCAATCGGACAGAGTCGTCGACTGAAAGCTACGCCGCCCAGTTGCATCACAGGCTCGACAACCAGACAGCTCAAACGTGAGAGTCGCTCGCACACGCCAAGGTCGCGCACTTCAGAAGTACGTCCACGAAGCAAGAGCGCTTCGAACTCCAACCACACTTTCTGTCAGGTAGCTGACAGCTTGATTCGACACGCTGCCAAACGGTGTATCGACTTCTTGGACACACTCCTTGATCGAACATCCGGCTGGGGGAGCTGCGCTCTCCGTGGAAAACTCGTGATAATGTCTCGGTTGAGGTCGAAGGTTCTCCGTCGACACGAACCACGCCGACCGAAGGATTCTCGGACTCTCGAGGCCGCGAGCGACACAAAGTGAATAGGAACGTCTGGACCAACGTCCCAAGACCAAGAAGCGTCGCAGATTTGCGCCGTGGGTCTCGCATCCCGAATGGAATCAGCCGGATGCTTGTGGACGTAAATGGTCTGGAGAAGCGCTTGCGGTCAATCACCGCATGAAACTCGTGGAGGAATCATGTTGCTGCGTCTCTCGAAGTCGAGACCTCGAGTTCTGAGAAAGGTGTCAGGCAATGGCGACATAGGCCACGTCGGTAATGGATCGCGCGGAGCGTCGTTGAGCGAAGTGCACGTCGCCGCAGTTGAGACTCACCAGCGGGACCGAATTTCCGCAATATCGGTGCTATTCGTCGCGTTCGCGTCTGCGGTTGCGATAGCGCTCTTCGTTGGCGGCGCTCACGGCATCGAGGAGGATGAGACCGTCAAGCACGGTCCAGAAAAATGGGTAGCAGAGCTCTATGCTCTTGACCACACCCTGAACCTCTACGACTTCGACCGACGGGATTTCGGTCATAGCTTCCAAATCGACGCTGAACTTCGAGACTACGTCGGCGATATCCACTTCGACGGCGAACGCCTCGCGCTCGTGCAGGATTACCATCGCAGTGGACGTATTGTCGATCTCGGACGCGAGAAAACCCCCGACGACGAATTCTCGATGTTCTACGGCCTACGACTGAATCGGCGCAGGTTCGAACAGCGGGTGTTTCCCTACGACGACGAGTTCAACGACTTCGCGCGCATCGACGAGCGGTCCTTCTTCTCGCGCCCCGATGGAACGCAGCTGGTGACAAAGATCCAAGTTGGCCATACCTACGCTCTCCGCATGGCGCACCCGACGCGCGTTGAACCTGGGCGCGTCCTCGTCGTGCGCGTGATCGACTTCGTCCCGGGCGTCCGGGTACGATTCTGCTGGCGATGGCTGGAGGACAGGAGCAATCTGCGCTCCGAATGAACGTCAGTCTCGTCAAGAGTCACGGGGAATCACCGGCGCGAGAATATATCAGCGTCGAACGTCACACGTCGATCGTGGGCGACCTCACCCGGACGAGCGGAACGATTCCAGAAGGTAGATCGTTGGCCGCGCCGGGAGAGCTTGGCACACTCTCTCAGAATCCGGTATTCTTCGAGAATGAGACGATCGTGTGCGAGCCTACGGCTTCTATCGCTCGGCGTGCTCCTGTGTACCGTTCTGGCGCATCCGCATGCCGACGGCAAAGAAACGACCGCGCCGCCGAGGAATCCGGCCCCGGGGCCGACCGATGACGAAGTGTCTGACCTCGTCAAACAGCTCGGCAGCGTGCGCTGGCAGGAACGCGAGCGCGCCATGCAGCAGCTTCAGTCGTGGGGGCAGATGGTCGGGCCGTTTCTCGAGCCTCTTCTCGAAGCACCGAATATAGAGCAGGCTTATCGTGCCCGAAGACTGCTCGACGCCGTCGATCCTTTGCTGGGCGAAATCGCGATCTTCCGCGTGCGGGTCGACGACCGCCCGGAAATCGTGGCGTCTGCGGTGGCCGTCGCACCGGCAAGTCGATCTCAACGCCTGACGGTTCGGCTGTCACCGGTGTCGGGCTCTGCGGTTCCGCATGTGGAGCTTCGCTACTCCGCTACTTTTTCGTTCCATGAAACACACTCAGAAATCGTCCTCGATGTGACCCGGGAAAGCCGCGGCGACTTTCCGCCGCTGACGATTCCGTGGGAAGCCCGACAGAACTTCGTGGCGCTCTTAAATCGATCCGAGGAGTGCCGCTACGACGGTCTGGGAATCTCTCTGGCACGACGTCGTAGGACGTACGTCACCGTCATCGGTGTCAGACTCGCACGTCGCTCCCAGCTGAGCGAGCAGAGCGGCCCCTCTCACGCAACGGAAAACCTTCGTCATCGGCTCAGCGCTCAGCTGCGCAGTGACGGAGAACTTGAGAGGACCGCAGCTGTCGACGTCGTCACCCACGTCGGTACAGAACTGCTCGACGGCGGCGTCGACGATCTCAAGGACGCATCCGAGTTACTCCAAGCACTCGCGACGCGCGATGTACAGCGCTTGCGAGACGCCTTCTGGGGTGACGAGGCGCTTCCGAGCTCGCAGCGGACAACAGGGTCGATCGAACTCTCAAGCGACGCACGGCGGCGAGCCCTCGAGTTTCTTGCGAGTGCGGGAGACGCCCGTGCGTTGTTGGAAATCATCCGTCTCATCGCGACTGCGCCGCCGCAGGAGATTCATTCTTTGACGGCCAGCCTGGCCGATGGTCTGTCGGCACCGGGAATCGCGCCAGAGTCAGCGAGGGCGACGTTGGAAGCGGCTCTCGAACGTAAGGTGTTAGTGCGACTTGATTGGCGGAGCAAAGAAACGGAGTATCTACTCGCCCGCGCCGCCGCGTTGATCGATCGCAACGACGATGCCGATCGCCAGATCGCATATCGGGCGTTAAACGAGCTCCAAGCGCTCGCCGGCGATCGGGTAAACGGAAGTCGCATCGCGATCGACGTCTTCTTCGATGCGTGGCGCCGCATCGCGGCGCGTCTTCCCGGAGCGCGCGACGAGGAACGCGCGACATTGCTGCAACTCTTGCCGCCGCGATTGCGAGAACCTCGCGATCAGGATCTCGTCCGCAAACTTGAAGCGTCATTCCGCGCGCGAACGGCGACAATAGAGGAATTGAAGCTCCTGGACGAAGTTGTACGGCAAACGTATTCGCCTTCCAACGCGGGCGCTCTGTTTCGCATTCTGCTCGCCGTGCGAGCCCCTTCGAACGGACTGCCGACTTTGGTGCGAACGCTGATCGACTTAGGACGCTCGTTCGAGTCCTCCTCAGAGAACGATCATGAGTCAAAGACGCGCCGCAGCTACCTGAGTCAACTCACTGCACATCTACGATTCTTAACCCGTGTGCCCAAAACCCCGAAACGTCTCGGCCCAGAAGGCGTGGACTGGAAACAGTGGGAGGAGTGGCTCGATCGAGCTCAAGATCAACAGACGATCGCGACCACGTCAAACGACGCCCCTGGCGACCAAGAGAGCGCTGGTGAAGACGTGTTCGTTCTCTACGAGTTCGATCTTCGCCTGCCGGCCGCCTCCCGAGGGTCGACTCCGGCACCGGTTTCCCCGAGGATCCTCGATGGCCGGAGGATCGTCCTCCGCGTCGGCGAAGAGCATAGCAGCTCCGATCGTTGGAAAAACCCAATTCGACGCCGGCTGGTTCCACAGATCTCTTCAACACGAGTGAAGTCAGCCGACGAAAACGCTCGCGTGCCAATGACGCGGTATCGCCTGCACCCACGATCGCCGCAAATCCTTACTGGCGTCGCCGAGTTGAAAGGCGTGTTCGACCGCAGAATACGCGCCGAGATCGAAGAAACTTCGCCTCACTTTTTCGGTGCCTTCACCCTGCAAGTGCCTTTCGGCTCCCAGACCAAGACGCTCCTTCTTCTGTTGCCTCGAGCGGAAGATCTCGATGGCGACGAAGCACCGTCTGACGCCGAAGCACTCTGGGCCTGGGTCACGCATCGTCACATACTTCGTCACGAGGGCGGCGCGAATCCACTCATGATCGCTCGATTACCACACCTCCTGCGAACGATCCTTTTGCCTGACGACACTCAGGCAGTCGCAGCGCTCTTTCAGCGTCAACCCTCGACTGAGCTAGCCCACTTGCTCTTCCTTCGCGGCAATGACACAGGGGTGAGTTTCTACCGTGCTTGGCTTGGGCAGCGCCCTACCGGCTCGAGCGATGACCGTCTGCGCGTGGCTCGATTCTTGGCGGAGATCGGCGAGGAGAGCGGCGCGACCGCCATCCTCGAAGCGCTGCCTGAGCTAAGCAGCCGTGGTCGCCCCACCCACAACGGCATGTTCCGGGCGCTTGAGTCTTACCTCCTGAGCGAGACACCCATCCAGCCGCTACTCAAAGAACGCATTCTCGAACGGTTCCTCATCGAGCTACCGACGATCGACTATCGCAACGTCGAGGTTATCGGAGCGATCTTTCGCTCGATCCGCAATGAGGCAGGCGATGATTTCGGCGGCCTCACGGCACTGGGGATCAACAACGCCGAAGAACGACAAGCAGCCATCAAGAAGGCTGTCGGGGCTGCTCGGAGCTGGTGGAGTCGACGCAGCGCCCGCTGACCTGCTCCGCGCCGCGGCGGCGCAGCGAAAACGTCGTAGATTGCGACACTTGCACCGCATGTGAACGCCCTCGGTGCGTTATCTAGACGGCGTCCCGTTTTCAGTCCCGCCCGTGCCGCCGTCCAATCTTTGTTTAAGTATCGCAAGTTCTTAAGCAAAAGATAGATACAGAAACGACAGAACTCCGAAATCGGCTCAGACCGCGGCCATGTTTTGTCGATAGCTTAGTGCCAAGGGGAAAGTGAACTTGTCACCCCGCTGGCGCCCTGACAAACAAATCCAAACCCGTTCATCCACCCACGACCCCCTGTCGCAAGCTCGGCTGCGGTCTTCCAGAGGGGCGACTCCGACTCGGTCCGTGACGCAGCGGCCCTTCGCTGTGGCTCTACGATCGCTTCGGTGCGTCGCCCAAGAAGGTGATCGTTTCCGCGCCCGGCAGCGGCTCGTGAATAGATTTCTCGAGGGACGCAGGACTCTCGCCCTGTCGTCGGCGTAACCATTTTGCCCCCATGCGATAGAAACCGACTGTGAAAGAAGCAGGACTCGAAACCTATTTCAAAGAGATCAATCGCATTCCGCTGCTAACCGCGGACGAGGAAAAGCAACTCGCCATCAAGGTTCGCAAAGGGGATGCAGAGGCGCGCGAGCAGATGACCAAGGCGAACTTGCGCCTAGTGGTCAGTATCGCGAAGAACTACGTCGATCGCGGCCTATCCCTCCTCGATCTCATTGAGGAAGGAAACCTCGGTCTGTTGAAGGCAGTCGAGCGATTCGACCCGGACGCCGAGTGTCGTTTCAGCACGTATGCTACGTGGTGGATCAAACAATCCATCAAGCGCGCGCTGATCGATACCGTCAAGACAGTCCGCATACCGTCCTACATGGTCGAGTTGATTTCGAAGTGGAAGAACATGGCGTCGGAGCTCACTATCAAGTTGGGCAGACCGCCGATGATTCACGAGATCGCACACGAAATGGAGATTCCCCCCGAGAACCTGGGGATCATTAAGACTGCGCTGCGTGCTTCCAGTTCGTCAAACCAGACGATCAGCTTAGAGAATATGTGGACGCTGAGCGAAATCCTCGAAGACAAGAACGCACGCCAGCCCGCTGAGATCCTCTTCGACGAAGTCGAAATGGAGATGGTGGAAAAGCTGCTCGCCTCGGTCGACGAGCGAGAATCAAAAATTCTGCGCATGCGCTACGGACTCGATAACGGCGATCCCATGACTCTCAAAGAGATTGGTGAACGCGTCAATCTGTCCCGTGAGCGGGTCCGCCAAATCGAAAACGAGGCTCTCAAGAAGCTGTACTATATCTTGACGCACGAGAAAAGATTCGCCGTCGAGATGTAACCTCGGTGCCGCTCACGAATAGGTCACGAGCGAGTGAACCGGTAAGCCTGCCAGCTTGTCGCGACCATCGAGGAAGGCAAGTTCGACGAGAAAGATGCAGCCAAGCAGATCTGCACCGCTCTCACGCAGAAGGTCGATGCAAGCCCCCATCGTCCCACCGGTTGCTAACAAGTCGTCGACAAGCAGCACACGAGACTGGGGCTCCACGGCGTCTACGTGGACTTCGACCGTGTCAGTGCCGTACTCGAGCTCGTACTGAGCCTTCTTGACGTTGAAGGGGAGCTTCCCGGGCTTTCGCACCGGAACAAATCCCGCGCCGAGTCGGTAAGCAAGCGCCGCTCCGAAGATAAAACCCCGCGCCTCTGGACATGCGACGTACTCCGGGTGAAGGCTGGCCTCTTCGCAGTGACGCCCGATCTCGTCGACGGCGTCGCGGAACATCGGCCCGTTACGCAGGAGCGGTGTGATGTCTTTGAACTTGATACCTGGCCGCGGGAAATCCGGAATCTCGCGGATATGTTCCTTGTACGGTCGTCCGCTCATCGCTCGTCTCGTTCTCCTCAGTAACTGCACGCCAGCGCTCGAACTCGGGCCACACACCCTGAGCTGTGCGGGCGAGAGCGCGGACGAGGTCCGTCGGGCCGCACGGCAAGCTAACGTCTCCACAGACCGATTGTAAAGCGCTTGCGCCGACGATTTCCGTTTCCGTGAGCGCTTCTTGGAGTCCCTTGTAGCAGCCGGTAGAATCTTGGTCTATGCGTGCTGTACATTCCCCTCCCACGGGCAATCTGCGGATGGTTGTCTACCTCCTCGGCGCCTGCTGCCTTCTTCGATCTGACCCGGTCAGCGCAGGGCCGGAACGGAACCTCCACGACGCCGAGAATCCATCGAACGCGTGGACCGCCCCGGTCGCCGACGAGAGCAGCAGCCGCGCCATTCCTGCGGTTCATGGCCATTACGCGCATACTCTGGATGCGAGCGTTGCCGCGTCAGAGCTGAAACTGCCTCGATTGGCGCGCGCACACAGTTTTCCGACGCCGACGCCGCTCGGCTCAGCGATCGCCCCATCCGCCGTGTCGCGCCTAAGCCTGAGGGAGCTGCTTCGTGACGAAGGCCCGCGGCGCGAGGTCACCTTTCGGTTCGTTCACAGCGTCGTCAATCTCTCAAACAATCCTGTTTTTGGCGTCGACGTCGCGATCGCAATCCCGGGCGATGATGTGCACCAAAGAGTCCACTCAGTGACATTCCGTCCCGCGCCAGAGAAGACACGAGTCAACGGATGGCGTCAGCAAACAGCTCTGTTTCACATCGACGAGCTGGCGGCTCGTGGTCGGCTCGATATCTACGCGACCGTACGCGTGTCGCTGCGCGACGTGCAGTGGAATATCACCGAACGAGACGTTGGCGGTTATGACGAAATTCCCCCAAGCATTCTGCGTCAGTACCTGCGTGACGGAAAGAAGTACCGCCTCAGCGACCCTCGCCTGATCGCCGCTGCAAGAAGTCTTCGTGCCACCGATAATGACGGCGTGCTCGAGCAGATTCGCCGCATCCACGATTACGTGATCGATCAACTGCGCTACGAGCGTGATGACACCTGGGACTCAGCGTCGCAGGTTCTCGAGCGTGGCACTGGCTCCTGCTCCGAATACGTGTACCTTATGATCGCTCTGTGCCGCCTCAGCGGCATACCGGCTCGTTATGCAGGCGGCAGCTGGCTCGATGATCCGGCTGGCGCACTGCCACATGTCGATCGCGTGTTTCACCGCTGGGTAGAAATCTATCTGCCGCGGATCGGGTGGTATCCGATCGACCCGACGGAGAACGACAAACACGATCAAGTTGGGCAGCACTATTCGTACTTCGGTCGCATACCGTGGTCCTATCTGACAATGGCCAAAGGCGACGGAGACGAACTCGAGAGCGGTGCACTCGGTTGGGACTACCGATCGAATTGCCGCTGGATCCCGCCGCGCACCGGCAGCGTCGTCGTCGAACGCTACGCCATTTGGCTCGACGGCACGGCGCCCACGCTCGCCCAGAACGGCCGACTGGCGCCGCTGCTACGAACATCGTTTCGCTGACTCGCTGTCGTACTGCGCGGCGACGTTTCTGTTCGTGTCTTTTCTGTTGCGACGACGCGGGGCTCAACTTACGATCTCCGATTCGGATGATTTCGTTCCGCTGGTCGTCGGTACCGTCTCATGTCGGTACTGTGAACATCGGTACTGTGAACATCGGTGCTGGCCAAGGGCATCGACGGCGAGGGTCAAGAGACCCGAACCGCTCGCGGCGTCCCGAGAAGAATAAGCCCCGAGAAGAATAAGCCCCGAGAAGAATTGACCGTCCAGGAGTATTAACCCATGTCGCCGGCTGCGGTGCAACCAGACCTCGAAAACCTCGCTGTCAACACGATTCGCATCCTCTCCGCCGAGGCGGTCCAGCAAGCGAACTCGGGGCACCCCGGCCTGCCAATGGGTGCGGCCGACATCGCCTACGTCTTGTTTACAGAGTTCCTGAAGTTCGATCCACAACAGCCCAACTGGGCAGACCGAGATCGATTCGTCCTCTCTGCTGGGCACGGATCGATGCTGCTCTACTCGCTCCTGCACCTCTGCGGATATGACGTCTCCCTCGATGAGTTGAAAAACTTTCGCCAGTTCGGATCGAAGACGCCCGGCCACCCGGAATACGGCGAGACAGACGGCGTCGAGACCACGACCGGCCCGCTCGGGCAAGGTTTGGCGAACGCCGCCGGCCTCGCACTGGGCGAAGCCCTCACCGGCGCGCGCTTTAACACTGACAGCCACACGGTCGTCGACCACCACACCTACGCTCTGATAAGCGACGGCGATGTGATGGAAGGCATCAGTCACGAGGCCGCGTCCCTTGCCGGACATCTCGGACTCGGAAAGCTGATCGTTCTCTACGACGACAACGATATCTGTCTGGATGGCCCGACGAAATGGACCTTCAGTGAAGACGTTCAAAAGCGATTCGAGGCTTACGATTGGCACACGTCACGAATCGACGGACACGATCGCGACGCGATTCGTGCAGCACTGAAGGAAGCAAGGGGGGCGACATCTCGCCCGAGCTTGATTCTCTGCAAAACAACGATTGGCAAAGGGAGCCCAAACCTCGCTGGCACAAGCAAGACCCACGGCGCCCCCCTCGGCGCCGACGAGCTCGAAAATACTCGGCGACATCTCGGTTGGGACTTCCCCCCCTTCACCGTACCCGATGCGGTGCGGCCGCTGTTCAAGGCTGCCGCCGAGCGTGGCGCGGCCGAACGTTCAAAGTGGCTTGCTGTTTTCAAGGCTTGGTCGGACGAGAACCGTGCCGCCGCGGCGACGTGGGACCGGGTGCACGCACGTCAATTGCCGGCGGGCTGGGAGGCGAAACTGCCGCGAGCGACGAGTGCCGACAAACCCATCGCCACACGGGCGTCGTCCGGAGCAGCGATCAATAGCATCGCGGAGGCAATTCCAGAGCTCATTGGTGGGTCCGCCGATCTGGCGAGCTCCAACAACACCGCTGTCAAAGACGCCGCGGCGGTGACACGTGAAGACTTCGCTGGCCGAAACCTTTGGTTCGGCGTGCGAGAACACGCCATGGCGGCAATGCTGAACGGCTTGTCGCTCCACGGCGGAGTCCGCCCTTACGGTGCGACGTTTTTGACCTTCAGCGATTACATGCGTCCGGCGATCCGACTTGCTGCGCTCATGCACCAGCCGGTGATTTATGTGTTCACACATGACAGCATCTTCTTGGGAGAGGACGGCCCAACACATCAATCTGTCGAACACACCGCCGCTCTCCGTGCCATCCCTGGCCTCGACGTCATCCGCCCGGCCGACGCCAACGAAACAGCAGCCGCGTGGTTCTGCGCTCTTGAACGAACCGACGGGCCGACAGCTCTCGTACTGACGCGCCAAGGCCTACCTTGCTACGACGACACGGGGCTTGGTCGCGGCGCCGAAAAAGGCGGCTACGTGGTCGAGAAAGAAAGCGGAGACCACATCGACTTGATTCTGATCGGGACAGGGTCGGAGCTGTCGCTTTGCCGGGACGCTGCCGCCCTTCTGCGGCAAAGCGGTCACAGTGTACGCGTCGTCAGCCTTCCGAGTTGGGAGATCTTCGAGCGCCAGTCACAAGAGTACCGCAGCTCCGTGTTGCCGCCCGACGCCCGACGCCGGCTCGCCGTCGAAGCTGGCGTGAGCCTCGGCTGGGAGAAATACTCCACGTGCGACGGCGCGATTCATTGTCTGAACCGATTTGGCGCTTCCGCCCCGGCAAAGGTATTAGCGGAGCACTTCGGCTTCACCGCAGAAAAAGTCGCGGCCACCGCGAAAGAGCTGCTCGGACTCTGACCTTCGGTGCGCTCTGCCAGGCGAACTCGTTGCATCGTGGCTTTCCTTCTCCTCGGCGCAGCGATCGTCGTTTTCGGCGCGCTCATGAAGCGCGATCAGCTGTTAGAGCGATATCACTACGCACGTCTCCAAAACGACGACGTGGCCCTAGGGCGAGCTCTGGTCGCCGCTCCGGACCGACCCGCGGCGCGCGCCCTGAAACGCTTTCTTACCGAGGCGTCTAGCCGGAAACGGCTCAGTCAGTTCTTTGTCGAACGGGCGATCGCTGAGCTCGCGAACGCGAATGCCGGAGAAACGCACCCACTGCAGCCGAACGAGTTGAACGAAATGACTGTGGGCCTGTCTCCGCTCTATGAAGGAGCCGCCGAGGAGTGGTGGCTTGTCTACCGAGGGAGCTTCGCTGGCCAACACGTCGAAGGCAGTCGACGTGCAAGTGAGGTCATCCTCGCACTGGCAAGGATTCTCGAGGCACACGGCAGTGTTGACGCCTTCGACCTGCCCGCGGATCCACGCTACGACGTCCACTTCGCGGTGCGTTTGCGCGATGCGCGCCCGCTCGCTGGGGATTGGTTCTCCGTGGTTAACAGCCTGTTGAAAAAGTGCTTCGAGTCGAAAACTGGTCGCTTCGCGTCCAGATCGGTCGCGGCGAACGCAGGTAATCTCCGAGATTTTCGAGGCTCGCCGCGGTCGATCTGGGCGTGAAGAGGCCAGTTTCTCGGCCGAATGACTTTTCAACGGGCTGTTAAACGGCGAGCAAAAGCCGTGGGGCCCTGAAGAGTTTCTGCCGCGGGTCTCTCTTGGCGACGACGAGTCGAGCACGCCTCGAAGTGACTCGTGGGAGCAGCTCTCGATCAACCGCGCAGTGTGCGAGGGCCCAGGCGTGGTGATGATGTTCAGGTGATCGTGGCGGCGAGATCGTGACGGCTAGGACGCGACGGAATGATTGTGCTGGGCGATCGACCCAAAGGCCGGTATTCTGAAGCCAGCGATCATGAACACAAAGAAGATCATTCGACCTAGCGAAACGCCTGCGCCTCCTGTTCATCTCTCTCGAACGTCTCCTCGTTCCCTGAGCCCGCGCATGACGCGGCCGCGAAGAGAAGCGCGACGACTCAGCCGAGTGCTGACGCTTTTTGTCGCGCTTGTGTGTACATCCATCGCGAGCGCGGACTCAGCTGCAACCGTCGCAAAGTTCGTCGAAGTGTACGGGCGGACGAGCGCTGCTCCCAACGACGTAAGGCTCGAGCGACAGCGCCAGCTCCTGCGCGACGAACTCATACAGCTTGGCGCCACCGGTCTCCCCGCGGTGTCACAAGCGCTGAGTGCTGCCTCGGAGGATTCTGTGCGCGCCGCACTTCGGGAGATCGCACGGTGGCAGCTCGCCGCGAAGATCACACCGGTTTTGCAAGCAGGACTCGCCACCAACTTGCGCTACGACGGGCAGTACGATCAGCTCCGAGAAGAAGGAGAAGACGTCTCAGGGGCGCTGCTACTACTGATCGACGACGAAGCCACAACGTTCGGTATTCGCATGGTCGCTTGCAACGCGCTCGCCGATACGGGTGATAGGGATCTGCTTCCCGAGCTACGAAGGCTCTTCCACGATCCGCTGCTCGCCCCAGCGCTTGTCGAGCGCATAGGCATTCTTCTCGCCGTGTTCGGGGATACACACGCGGTCGACCAGGAGTTGAGCACACTCGAGTCACTGGACATCAGTTTGGTCGAGAATCCTGACATAGCCATGAGTCGCGATCTTCGACTTGCCGAGCTCTACTACGAAATCCGTGACTACACGAGCGCGACTGGTTGTTACGAGCGACTCATCCCACTCGTTGAGCGCAACTATCTGCTGATTTCGGGACAGGTATCCAGTGCAGCGCAAAAGCAACGGCTGCGTCAGAACGTTGCACTCGTCTACTACAACGCATCGTGTTCGTACAGCCTCAAAGGTGATCTTGAGAATGCCAAGAAGAACCTGCGGCGCTGCATCGAGCTAGATCCGACCCACCTCGAGAGCTTGCGGTCAGACGGCGACCTGAAACGATTGCGGGAATCTGAAGGCTTCGAAGAGTTCCGTAACGAGCTCCGAAAGCTCAAACCGCGAAAGTCGTTGTAGGCGTCACGCGCTCGTGTTCCCCCGGGCTGCGTCTTGAGCTTGCGGCGGCTCGCCGCGCGCCCGCGGCCTCCATGACGTCGGCCCTTGCGGGCGAGTGCAGAGCGTCACGGAAGGTCAGCAGCAACCGCTACCGTACCTGACGGAATCGCACTGCGTCATCCCAGGCATCCGCGTGCGCCACGGATACGGTGACATGGTCTCCTTCGTGCGGCTGGTGAACCAACGCCGGACCTCTCAGACCGTAGTCAATGAGCTCCACCAAACAATCACGTGGACGCACTTCGAGCACGCAGGCGGCGATCTCAAGCTCACCCTGCTGCGCCAACCACTTGATCAGCCAGTAACGCTTTCGCTTTACCTCCAGGCGTCCCAGTTCCTTCAGTACCGACTCGCCGCGACGCAGGAGATCGGCTAACTCTTCGGCGCTGTAGCAGAGGGTGCCAGTTTGGAGATGGCGGACCAATTGACGCTGGATCACAAGGTCGCCGTAACGCCGCAGTGGTGACGTTGATTGGACGTAGCAGTCCAGTCCGAGAAGATTGTGAGGCAGCGCCTCGAGCGAAGTGTGTGACGGCCCCAGCTGACGAAAAAAGCTATAGCGCGAGAATGGGTCCTTAAGTTCGACTGCAGGATCCGTCGCCACCTTCGATTGCTGGCTGCGAAAGATCCCCGGGACCGCATGCCTAACGAGATAGCGTGCAGCCTCGTGGTTGTAGAGAATCATGCACTCGCTGACGAGTCGATTTGCAGGAGTGTCTCGATCCTTCAGGTCGACCCGGATCGCACCGTCAGCGCCGACCTGCACGTCCGGGTCCGGTCGTTCCAACGCCACCCCGCCGGCGGCAATGCGGCGACCTCTGAGGGACACCACGACCTGCCATAATGCACGCAACTGCTCAGCCAACAGGTGACGCTCGCCTCGCAGAATGAGGTCGACCTCGTCGTAGTTGAGTCGAAAGTCATTGCGCACACGCGTGCGGCGAAACTCAGCAGCGAGCGGCTTGTGCTCACTATCGAACTCGACGTAGAGGCTCAGGGCCCTCCTCTCAGCTTCCGGCAACAGACTCGCGCTTCCCGACGAGAGGCTGGTCGGCAACATTGGCAAGATCGCCTCGGGAAAGTAGAGGGACAGCCGCCGTTCGCGTGCGGCCGCGTCCAAAACTCCATCCTTCGTGACGACATCGGTCAAATCCGTGACGTGGATGCCTAAGCGCCACCCCGATGTGGTGGATTCGAATGAGAGCGCATCGTCGATATCAAAAGTCGTCTCGCTATCGATCGAGAACACAGGAACCTCGACGAGTCCGTCATCGTTGTCACTGATCACGATCGGCTCAGCGGCGGCGACCGTCACCTCGTCCGCAAAATGGCTCTTGACACCCAAACGTGAGAGTTCCAAATGCTCATCTGGAGCGAACTGGCCAAGGTGCACTAAGCGCTCGAAAACAAAACGCCTCGGATCGGAACGCTTGAACTGGGCCAAGAACCCCCGAACCCAGCCGTCCCTTTCCGCTTCCTCTCCCGCAATGACGAAACGGCGCAAACTCTCGAGCCACGTGCGCTGCCTCGCCGTCATCTCAAGCGGCTCAGATGGTTTGTCGTGGCAGAACCATGCGGTGAAAGCGGTCAGTTCCTCAGCTTCCGCTCGCTGACGTTCTACCTTCTCTTTGACCTTTTGCACGGAGTCCGCCGTCGCCGGAACCCACAGCTCACCTTCAGACGCGAAGTACATACAGTCCTCGCCGTGGAGGTGAAGAAGGAGCGCCGTGCGGCCGCGCCCATCGACGAGATCAACCAATGAAGCCAGATCGTCGAACGAGATCCCCGTGCGATCGTCACCGGTCAGCTCCCACACTTCTGACAAATCGAGCCGCGCCGCAAGCTCATCCACTTCGCGCGCGAACTGCGCGAACTCGGCATGGTCGACGACTTTCTCGCCCGATCGAAACAGGACGTTCTCACGCGGCACCGTCACACTGCGATCGCGTCCTATGGCAAGGCGGACCTTGTCGGCGGTGCGATCGATGCAGTAGCCAACGCGAACTCCCTTGCGATAGCGAAACAGCGCGACTTCTTGCTTCTCGAGCACCATCAATTCCGCGACAACCAGGTAACGTTCACTTCTCAAGTAGTTCGTTCGGAATCTTCGGAAGGTTCTTAGCACCTGGCGTGGGGTCCTTCCACTGCCGGGAGCTGCGCTTCCGCCCTGGCTCTCTCCCCCATGACTTGCCGACCTGCGTGGCGCGAAAGACGATCGAGTCGACGAGTAGAGACCCCTCACTTGCGCGCGAGTACAGGCCTAAGAACTCCCCGGAATTCGACAGGCTGAAATTGGTGTGTTCTCTCCCATCAACCTTGTCCGAGTCAAGATCGTCGGCGACGACCACATAGTAATCTCCCGGCGCGATCTGAGTCTTCGAGGGAATCCGCCACTTTCGCGGCAGATCGCGATCATCCGAGAGAAAGTACCCTCCCAGGTCAACGGTCTGATCCGTAGCGTTGAAAATCTCGATGAACTCGCGCTGTCCAGAGGCGCGATCGGGGCGCGGCAGCACCTCGTTGATCCACACGCCCGGGGGTTCCACAAGTCGGTACGTCAAATCGGGAGCCACGAGAGGGTAGACCTGCTCAACGCCATCCTTCGTCCGAGCCAAGAAGTAGTAGTCCGCGGGAAGCTCCACCGAGCCTCGATCGATGGACGCCACGAATCGAAAGCGCCGCGGCTGCCAAACCATTTCGAACGCGGTGAACGACTTCGCCCCGCTCGCGCGCAGCTGGACCTCGACCGCTTCGGCCGCAGCGTAGACGGTGTTGTCCGGCCCGTGAAGCGAAATCGACAGTTCAAGTCTCTCGGCGCTCTGCTCTTCGACTGCGGCGCGAAAGGTGTAATGAGGCGCTCTGAGGCGACGGTCGTCATTGGTCGCAGCCGGCGTCGCACGTGCCAGATAGCCCCACGCCCCCCCAGCCGCTAGGCGGCCATAGGAGAGATCCGAGCTCTGGTGACCGTAGAATAGCAGGTCCACAAGCGTCGCCGCACCCGGGCTGGAGACCTGCGACCCGACGTGATGCAGAGCGACGGTGCCGCCCGACGGTGAATACGTCGCCGGCGAGGTAAGCGCTTGACGGAGGAATTCGCCCGGCGCCAGCAAGCGTCGCGGCAGCTGCAGATACGAGTCGGTGCCGCCTAGAGTTCCCAGAGCGAATTCACCGAGATCAATCGGGTGAGGGCTGCGATTCTCGAGCTCAATCCACGCCGGTCCCTCGGTCGGCCGCAGCAGAATCTCGCTCAGACGCAGGCCGCTTGGTTCGCTTGCCAGCTCAGCGCTCGACGCAGCACGAAGTCGATCGACTCGCTCCTCATAGGCAGCACGGAAGCGTTCTGCGAGCACAGCGGCGTCCGCGACATCCGCGTCGCGGCGACGAAAGTGGAGCGGGTCCATCGCGACCAAATCGTGGGAACTTCGGAACAATTCATCGGCAAGACTCGCCACCCTATCCACAGCAAGCTTCGTGTCGAGGAGTTCGAGAAGTCGCCGCAGGTAGCGACGACGCAGCCCATCGTGATTCCAAAGCCGTGTCTCCAGCACAGTCCACGTCCCGCCGACTCCCGGCCGAAAACAACTGCGACGGATCGCAGCCGCAGCGTCATCAACGAACTGCGGCTGCGACGCGAAGTCCCTGAGTCCCCATTGATCGCTGTCGAATTCCTGCCGAAAACGCTCCCAGCGTCGATTTCTCGCGTCCTCCAGGAAGTAGACATCCCGGAGCTTCAACTTCGACTCGCCACCGACGGTCCAAAGCACCGAACGGTCGACCCACCGATCCCAGTAGAGATGTTGTGACAAAAAATCGCCAATCTCGCCGCTACCGATGCGGTGCAGTGCATGAACGAAATACGTCCAGTCGTCTAGACGACCAGGTTGGCCGACCTTGTTGCCGTACGGCTCCCAGTCCAAAGCCAGATGGTCCAGTCGCCCAGGGCGAATGAGGAGACCGTTTCGTGATTCAAGGCGCACGCGGCGTCGAAACCGTGTCCCGAGTTTCTCACGGTCGAGATAGACTCCTTGGAGGCGGTCGTTCACGAAGACTAGCACCGGTTTGAATCCCGGTGTCTTCAGCCCCAGCTCGCCCGCGACGCGGGTCGATAAGAGCTGCCGAGAAAAACTTGCGTCACCAGCCTCGGCGCTGAGATAGAAACGACGGCGGCGCTGAAAAGAACGCGTCTTCGTCGCATCGAGGCGCACGACGTAGCTTTTCTTCCGCTGCCACTTCGAAGGCGAGTGGTCGTAGCGCATCAGGGTGTGATAGAGCTCTCCGTCGACGAAAAGCCTCGCCGGCACCAGCTGTTTTCGGTGCCGCAAGCCGATCCGACTCAAGTCAGATTCGTCAACATAGAAGCGGTAGATCGGCCACGGAGCATCATCAGCGGCGATCGGTGTCGCTGGGTGCGGCGCGGAGAACTCGCTCTGGCGTCCGAACGCTGTCTGGTACTGCAGCTGGTAGTAGTAGGTCGTACCGGCTTCTACCTCGCCGTCAACGTAGTGGCTGCCATGAATCGGCTTGTTTGAGAGACTGCGGAACGGCCCCTCAGGCGACGTCGATCGCAAGATCCAGAATTCACGGCTCGTTCCGTGCTCGGGGTGTGGCGACCAGCGCAAGACAACTGAGTCCACGGCACCCGTCGCTTCCAGCCGCGGCGCGCCCGGTGCGGGTTCACGGTCACTCTCCGCCTCGCGACGAGGGGAAATCCTTAGCCGTGCAAGGCACGGCGGCTGGGACTCGGGCTTCGGCTTCAACTCAAGGTCGAGCCAACCGTCATGAACCGACACCTCGCCGCTCAGCGTCAACCAGTGAAAGTCACCGACCAGCTCGAACGGATCAACACTGCCGAACAGAGTTTTGCCTTCTGCAATAACGTCGAAAACCCGAAGGCCTCGGCCGGCGAGCTCCACCTCGATCGTTGTCAGCTCGACGACATATCGGCCGCGCGGCAGCCGAATTACATACCGCTCGACGCCGCTGCGCCAACGCACCGGCCACTCCAAGGCGCCGCCCACGACATGCGCGCCGGGAAGCTCGTGGAGGGTGCCACCGACGTACCCATACCCAACCTGAAGATCGAAGGCGACGTCGGGGAGATGTAGCGTCGCTGCGTCTGGCGACGCCATCGAACCGGAATCGCCGCTGACGATGAGCCGCGGCTTGGGCTCAGTCGTGGGGGCAGTCGCGATCGCCGTCGCGTCCGCATCAGCCCGCGACGGCGACAGAATCGTGACGGCGACGACCGCCGCGGCCAAGATCGAGGCGACGGCAAACGCGCTAATCCCCATCACCGGGCAACAAGCGCGCCACGACGACACCCACCACTGGCTGCGTACGAACCCGAAAAAAACAAGAGACCTTCGCGGTTCGTGAAAGGTCGAGCTATCGCTAGCAGTCACAATGTCGCGATCGATTCGCCGTGTCAAAATCGTAGGAGCCGAATGGACGGCCCGTCACAGTCCGGGGACCGTCTCGCTTTGAGCCGGCCCGGTGACATTCGGTCAAGTTCCACCACACACCATCCTGCGTCCGCAGTGGCCAGACGGCAAGAGCATCCTGAGGCGAACAACCACACTCGAGGTCAACCGTCGACAGCTGTTCCCTCGCCACCGTCGGCGGCCCAAAACCCTCGACTGACAAAGCGCTCCCAGCTCGGTTTGCGAGCGCCCAACTGCAGGTTCAGAGCCATCTGAGGGGATGGCTCACGCGGCGGACGCAGCGTTCGCATGCCGATCTGATCCGGACGGCGATTCCCCTTGCGCGCGTTGCAGGTCGTGCAAGCCACGACACAGTTGGTCCAGGACGAGGAACCGCCCAGAGACCGCGGCACAACGTGGTCAATCGACAGTCGGTCGACGGGAAAACGTTTGGCGCAGTACTGACACGTATAGTGATCGCGCCGCATCAGATTCCGGCGCGAAAACACCACCCGTGGCTGCACAAACCGATCGTACGTCCGCAGCGTGATCACTTCGGGTACCGAAATGCGACAACGCACACTCTGAAGGTAGCGTTCGCCGTTTTGGGTCCCACGCTCAAGCCACGAGTCGAAATCATGGACGACGAAGTCTTCCGTCGAAATGATGCTCGCAAGCCCTTTGAAAGAGAGAGTCAAAGCGCGGCGAACGGAGCACACCCTTACGGGGAACCAGCTTCGATTCAATACCAGAGTTGGTTCTGAGAGTAACCCCGCGTTCATACGACCGATCTGACTCGCTGCACGACGTCATCTTTCCGCGCGCTCGGATCCTTCGATCTTCAGGAGTCGATCGGTAGCACAACTGCTTCGCCCTCTTCTGTCCTTGGCTACGCTAAAGGATCGAGTCGCGAAGCGTTTCTGTCGCCCAAGCGGCAAGCAAAACTCTTACGAATCCAGGTTGATCCAGCCGTTCACGAATCACTCGGCCGGTTGAACAGGTGCTTCGAGCGACCGTCGCTCCGGCAACAAAGAGCTCTCGATGAACTGCTTCATTATTTTGCCCGTCGAACGACGAGCGGCAACGAAAAACCGAGCGTGCGACATCGATCTCTGCCGAACTTCTTCGACAGCGAAGACTTGGGACGTCGAGATTCCTGTTGCAGTGTCGCCAATCTTTTGCCTAAAACGTCGGCGCGTGGTTGCACTATTGTGTGTTGAAAGGGCCAACGTGAGAGGAACGCGAGTCGAATCCTGTCTCTTGCGTGCGGTTCGATTTCGGCCAACGCATCGACCCCTTAGCCTTTGGCGGTCCTGTGACGAGTTTTTTCGATCGACCGTCCGCTCCCGTCAGCGATGACACGTGCCGTGCAGACGATTCACCTCCGCGGCGTGTGAAATGTTGCCGAGGACCGGCTTCAGCCCCGGTGCCACTCTTTTTCGGCGGCCTCGTCAGCGCGCTCCTGTTGCGACTCTGCCACGAACCTTTTCACTACAGCGGTCTCAGCTGGTTCGCTCTCGTGCCGCTTCTCCTCAGCCTCTACCGGCACAGACACCAAGCAGCCGCGCATTTGCGTTTCGTCCACGGTATCGTTTTCGGCTTCGTTCTGGCGACCACTTCACTGCCGTGGTTCTACCACCTCATCTTGCCGCAGCATTCCACCCACGCGGCAGGTGTGGCCAGCATCTTGACCCTTGGCAGCTGCGCGGCAGCGTGGATCACGATGGCTCTTTTTCCCGCTGCCTTCGCACTCGCGGCCGGGCCGGTGCTGCGGGCTCCCCGTGTCATCTGGCTGATCGGCCTGCCGGCACTCTGGGTCGCGAGCGAAGTGCTCCGCGGCCCGTTGAGCGTCTTTCACGCCCCTTGGGTGCGCGGTTGGCTGATGCTTGGATACGCCCTGGATCCCGGCACGGACCCGGCCGCCCAATGGGCCTGCGCCGTCGGCGTCCACGGTCTCGGCGCTGCGATCCTCCTCGCCAACGTGCTCCTGACCTGCTGCTTAACGACGACGCGAAAGCGGCTACAAATCGCGACGGCGGCGTGCGCACTCGTGATCCCGGTGGCTGCGCGGCACGTCGGGGAGGAGCTTCCCCCAGGGGTCAACAGCGATGGGTCGACGATCGCTCTTGTCTCTTTCAGCGATCGCCCAGGTGCGCACACACTCGAGATGGTTCGTGCGGTTCACGAGATTCGACCTGTGATCACTGTCTGGCCGGGCGCTGAGGTCACCGATCTCAGCGACGGCGGCAATCTCGACGACCTTCTGAGCAGAATCAGCGACACACTCGCGGTGAACCCGGCGCCTCAAGTCGACGCGCAGCCACGGCAGGCGGCCGAGCCGACGCTCAACGCACGCGCTCTCCTGACCGCGTCTTCGAAACTCGCGGCCACCTACCTCGAAACCACGGTGGATGCTGACGCGAACACGTCACCCGATGATCCTGCAGCCTCGCGCCTCGAAGAGAGTGACACGCCGAACGTCTACTCCTGCCGCGACGGAGACTTCGCGCTGCTTGTCGGCTTCTCGACGCTTGATCCGGCGCAAACACGAACAAAGAGCCTCGCCGGCGCCGAGATGTTCGTAGCTTCGCTGACGGATTCGCGCCCCTGGAGCGAGCAAGCGCTTCAGAGCCTCCTGCGCATGCAGTCGATGCGTGCGGTCGAGACGCGGCGCTGGATCGCCCTCAGCAGCTGGAGCGGCGCCTACTTGACGAGCCCCGACGGCATCGACGCGCTTTGCATTGGTGCTGGAATCGACGGTGCGACGACGGTGCCCGTCGCGTTCGAGAGCGCGCAGAGTCTCTATACGACAATCGGTTGGACGCTCGAGCCTCTGAGCGTCGCGTTCAGTGCCGCCGTTCTCGTCCTCGCCTGGTTCAGGCGGCGAAACCACGCCAAGACCCCGGACGACCACTCCACAGCTACTGCACGCGCCCCTCCGTGATCGACAAAAACGCATCCTCAAGGCGAACGGTTTGCCGCGCCAGATACCTGACGCCGACTCCGGCGTCGACGAGCGACTTCGCGATCACCTCTTCTCCAGCGCCGTCATTCATCGTCACCGACAGGAATTCCCGTTCGACCTCGACTCGCTCCACTTCCTCGAGACGCTCAAGGATACGGGCAGCTGTCTCCGGACTGCCGACGACACGGAGGTGAATCGGCGTGACCTGCTGCAGATGGCGAATCGCATCACGCGTATCTCCGGTATACAACAGTTTTCCCTGCTCGATGATGCCGATCTGGTCGCTGAGCTCCTCGAGGTCGGCCAAGATGTGCGACGATAGGATGATCGTCTTTCCCATCCGCGCCAACTCCCTCAACAGTTCACGGATCTCCACGCGAGCGCGTGGATCGAGCCCTGATGCAGGCTCATCGAGAAGTAGAAGCTTCGGGTCATGGATGAGCGACCGGGCTAATCCCAGACGCTGCTGCATGCCGCGTGACAGCGACGTCACCAAAGTTTTTCGCTTCTCAGTCAAATCCGTCAATGCCAACAAATCGTCAATGATCTTCGTTCGTTTCGCCGGCGGGACTCGATACGTCGCGCCAAAGAAATCGAGATACTCCTCAGTGGTCAAGCCATGGTAGACACCGAGGAAATCTGGCATGTAGCCGATCGTGCGGCGTACAGCCCTGGCTTGTCTCTTCGTCGTATAACCGCAAACTTCGATCTGACCGCGGTCCGGTTCGATGAGAGTGGCGATGAGCTTTAGCGTCGTCGTTTTGCCAGCTCCGTTCGGGCCGATGAATCCGAAAATGCTGCCCTGATAGAGCTCGAAACTCACGTTGTCGACCGCAACCAGGTCGCCGAACTTTTTGGTCAGATCTCGCAGCCGCACGATCGGCCGCGGCGCGTCGACCTGGGACTTCGTGTCATCGTTCATCCAGGACTGGATCCTCCACCGGTAGCTCGGTTTCCGTGTCACGCTTGCCCGGTGCCCCTCGGACCGCGCAGCGGATGATGGCGGCACCTTGCGGCTCAGGCGAACGTTCGTCGACAGACAAGACGGGAAAAGGCTCCGCCATGACCACACCCACCCACGCGGAGTCGTCGTCAGCGCCCTTCGTATAGAGGAGACTCGTGTTGCGCGTCACCATCTCACCGACTTGCGTCGGTGGAAACCCCTCCCACAGCGACGTGCTCGGTGCCGACGTTGCACCGGAGTCGAGGAAACATTTCCAGGAACCCTCGCTGGTCCGCTCAACGCCATCTGCGGCGAACCACCAAAGGCGATCGTTGATGCCGACGACCCAATAAAGCGGTGCACTCGGCAGCGATCCCTCGATGGTCACTGCGCCAAGGCGTCCCTCACGGCTCCACGTCGCTCGCGTCAACCATGAGTCCGCGCGCCAGAGAACACGATAGAAGTGATCGCTGAAGATGCTCATCTTGTCGTTCAGGACGACCTCGGATTGTGAGTACAGATACGTTGCGCCCTGTTCGCCGCGACGCCACGGTCGGACGACGGCTCCCTCGCTCGTGGGCCGGAAGGTGAATTGTTGGTTCGAATCGGCATATAGACCGACAACACTTTCGGCGATAGCCGTTGGAGCCCCGGGCCATTCGCCTCCGAGCGTGTCGACCCAAGTCAACTCGTGGTACTTCGCGTCCCCGACGCGGCCTTGACCCATCCCGACGGCGAGAAACGTGAAGAGCAGCACGGAGAGCGGAAACGACAACCATGTGAGCCTAGGTTTGCCAAAATGCCTGACGAGAACGTAGTCCCCCACCGTAATGAGTGCCAGATAGACAACAAGAAAAAGTACGAACCAAACGCGCGACGATCGAGTCGCCAGAAGTGCCGTATCGACGCTGGAATCGGCACGCGAAGTCGATGCAGGTGCCGACGGCGGATCGACCCGCCTCATGATCGTCGCCAGGGCAGCGTCAGCGTCGGGCCACTTGCTGCGTGGTAGCGTTTGCGGATCGAACGTCAGAAAGTAGATGCTTCCATACCCATACGATGCCTTCGCGAGCAGCACCGGCAAGTCGGCGTGTTTGGGATAGACCGCGGTGGAGACGCTCGGGGCAGCCGCGATCGTCATGATGTCCCACGGCTGAACCTTCGACTGGCGTCTCAATCGCTTGCGGCTGGGGACGTTGATATGTTCCTGAAGATCGCGGCACAGGCCCCGAAAAACCTGCGCCTGCGCGGCGCTCAGAGGGCCGAACGGATGCGTCGCAGGCAGAAGAAGTCGCTGTGAACCAGAGATCGTGGGTAAAACAAGCACACCGCCGTCACCAACCCAGAGTTTCAGCGCTGCCACCGCGTCGCCGGAAAGCTCACTCCAGCCGCTGGGGTAGATCACGAAGGCCGAGACGCCCTCAAAGGCAGAAATGCGAGTCGGGACAAACCCACCATCGATTGGCACGGTCGTCGCCCCGGAAAACCGGAGCGCGGGGCCACCGATCACTGGCATGAGACGTCCGTCGACGGATCGGACCGGAATGAGCTGCTCCTCGTGTAGCTGCCGCATGCCCTCGAACAGCTCGAGGATTGGTACGCCGCCCTTCGTACGCGTCGTCTCTGGTAGGACGCTCACAAAGATCCGCTTGTTCGTTCGTTGCGGCAGCTCGATCCTCTGACTCACCGCCGGTTCACCACGGATGCGGAGGTCGATCGTTCGGTCGACATTGTCGCCCTGCAGCGACACAGCGACCGGCGCCATCCGCTCCGGCGCCACAACGCGGCGGTAACCAAACTCGACTTGATACGAAGGATCAGCTCGCAGCGTCGGAGGCGCAGTCAGGTCGCAGACGCCGACAAAAAGCGCAGCAACGCAGCAGCTCAGCCGGCCATGCTCTCGGAGTCGCCTCAAGCCGGCCGCGTTCCCCAGCGGCAGACGACACAACCGCGTGACGCTCATCATAATTCTTCGCTGCTCAACATACTAGCCGACTTGCAGGCGCGAGCTGGGGCCCACGAGTCCCCTCTCTTCGTCAGCCCGCATTTCTCACAAGATTCGTACTGCGGCACCGTAAGTCGCGTCGTGGACTGCGTCAGGCTTCACGATTCTTCCGCGCGGCAGGCACATTATGAAACCCGCGCCACACTTCCGCCACCCTTTCACTCCGACTTCTGATCAGAAGCAGCACCGACCTCCTGACGCGGCTCGACGCGGAACAGCGCCCGAAAATCCTCATGGACCAGATAGAGCGTCGGAATCAACAGAAGCGTCAGTAGCGTGGCGAACGCCAGTCCGAAAACGATCGAAATCGCCATGGGGATCAAGAATTTGGCTTGGAAGCTGCGCTCGAGCATCAGAGGCGCCAGACCCAATACGGTCGTGATCGTAGTGAGCAAAATCGCCCGCAGCCGGGCCCGTGCCCCTTGAACGACAGCTTGGAGCGTATCACTGCCCTGCCGGCGTAGTTGATTGATATAGTCCACCAGAATCAAACTGTCGTTGACGACGATCCCCGCGAGGGCCACACAGCCGATCAACGACAGCAGCGTGAATTCGAATCCCATGAGCAGGTGCCCGGCGACAGCACCGATGAAGGAAAAAGGGATGGCGACCATGACGATGAACGGCTGCAAATAAGAACGAAACAAAACAGCGATCAGCGCGTAGATCATCAAGACGGCCGCTGGGAAACCAATCGCTAGGGATCCCAGGGACTCGTTCGTTTCTTTGCGCTGCCCCTCAAACGTCATCGAGATCCCAGGGAAGCGCTGCGAAATATCAGTGAGCCTTCGCTCAATCTCTGTGGTCAATCGGTCGACGTTGCCGGTCGCCTCGTCCACCTCCGCCCTGACCGTCGCGGCGCGCTTACCGTCGACTCTTGCCAGGGAGGCAAAACCTCGGGTCGCGTACACTTCGGCGACTTCTGCAAGCGGCACCCGGTGCCCACTGGGCGAGACGACCCGCAATCGCCCTAGATCGCTGAGGTTTCGGCGATCCGCGTCCGGCAACAGGACGCGGACCTTCACCTCCTCGTCATCGGCCTGGAGCTTTTGAGCCTCAAAGCCGAACAGTGCGTGGCGTACTTGGAGCGCTAAGTCAGACGTCGTGAGCCCCAGCGCGTGGGCGCTCTGACGAAGCCGCAGCCGAACCTCTTGCTTGCCCACGTTCAAGTCGTCTTCCATCTCGTAGATCTCGGAATAGCCGCCGACGACCGATCTGACGTGCGCCAACGCAGCCGCCAGCTGATCCAGGTCGTCCCCGCGCAGGCGGATCTCGATGTCAGGTCCCTGGGGACCGCCCGATTGCGCGATCAAACCGATTTTGCGCACGCCGGCAATGCTTCCAGTACGCCGACGAAAGGAAGTGATGACGTCCTCAGACGAGCGCATTCCACGTCGTTCTCGTTCCTCAGCGGAGAGCAGCTCGACGTGGAGTTGAGCAACGGTCGCCGGATCGGCAGCGGTCTCACGGCCGCGTTCAGAGAACGACGTGCCGACGACAGAGAAGACTGAGGCGACCTCGTCGATCGAAAGGGCGAGCCGCTCGAGCTGACTGATCACCTCCTGCGTACGCTCCACTGGAGTGCCTGCGACCATCTCGAGATTGACGCTGATGTTCTCAGCGTCGCCGTCCTGAATGAGGACGAACGGAACGATCCCGGCCGCGACAATTCCGACGGTTGCTAAACCGACGGCGACAGCGAACGAACACGTCACGTAACGCCAGTGCAAGACGAAGCGCAGCAGGCGCTCGAGAAGGTTCGGAAGCATCGATTCGAGCAGACGATGTTTCTGGGCGGCGAGACGATCGAGCTGAGCTCGCAATCGTGGCAACCACACCTTCGAGGGACGTGACCTGCGATGCGCAAGGTGCGCGGGCAGAATCAGAAAGACCTCGATCAGCGACACGAAAAGCGCCACGATCACCACCTTGGGGATGACGACGAGGAAGTTCCCCATCTGCCCTGAGACGAACGCCAACGGCACGAATGCAGCGATAGTGGTCGCCACGGCAGCAACCACGGGAGTGGCAACCTGGCAAGCGCCGAGCTCAGCTGCCGCATCGGCCTTCTCGCCACGACGCAAACGCGTAAAGATGCTCTCGCCGACGACAATCGCGTCGTCGACAATCATGCCGAGAACGATGATCAAACTGAAGAGTGAGATCAAGTTGATGGAGACATCGAACCACCGCATGAGTGCGAAGGTTCCGAGAAACGAGACCGGGAGCCCCATCGCCACCCAAAACGCGACGCGAACGTTGAGAAAGAAAGCGAGAGCCAAGACGACAAGAATGATCCCCGCACGCGCGTTCCGCACCATGAGGTCGATTCGCTGTGAGATGAATCGAGACAGATCCGTCGTCGTCTGCAGCTTGATCGCACCACCAAGACGCTCGGGGCGGGACGCGATGTATGCCTTCACACGTTCCGAGATTTTGAGAGCGTCTTCTTCGGGTGACTTGAACACCGCAACGGAAGCGGCGAGCTTGCCCTGAAACCCGCCGCGCTCGATTTTATCCTCAAACGTCTCTCGAATTGTCGCCACATCTGACAGCGCAACAGTGCTGCCATCTGGCTGGCTTCTTAAGATGAGTCCTCTCAGCTGTGCCGCACGGTCACTCTCGCCCATCGTCCTGACGCGAATGTTGCCGCGACTTGTGCGAACTTGGCCACCGGGCATGTCCAAATTGGTGCGCGCTACAGCACGTCCTACCTCCTCGAAGGTGACTCCATACGCCTCCAGTAGCGCGGGCTCAACTTCGATCCAAATCTCTTTTTCACGCAGTCCAGACAGCATGACCTCTGAGATCTCGTCCATCTCTAGCAGGTCGTCGCGAACGTCTCGCACCGTCTCTCGCAGTCGTTCTTCGGAAACATCGCCGAATGCAACTACGGAGATCACTGGAATAAAGGGACGCACTTCAACCAACTCGACATCGTCTACTTCGCTTGGGAGCTCGCGTTCAACCTTATCGATCTCTGTGCGCAGGTCGTTCACGACGCGATCGCGGTTGGCGTCATCCTCAAGCGTGACGACAATGACAGTGGCGCCCTCGAGGACTTTCGACTCGATCTTCTCAATCTCATCGACATCCTCGATTTCACGCTCGATGCGCCGCGTCACAGACTTCTCTATCTCCGCCGGCGTCGCCCCGGGATAAGGAACCGTGATGTACACCTTCTCCGGCTCGATGTTGGGGAAAAACTCCCGCGGCATTTCGCTCCAAGCATAGAGCCCGACCAGGAGGATGCTCCACATGAGCAGATTGACGGCCACGGGATTGCGGACCGAGAAGCGCGGCAAGTTCACGGGTCGGCCGACCTCAAAGCTTCAGCCCCTTCGCGCTCGCGTAGGGCGTCAGTCTCATCGCCCTGCACGGCCGGCACCGCAAGCACGACGCGTGTGCCATGATCGATTTCTTCGACACTGGTGACGATCACGCGCTCTCCGGCACGAAGCCCGGAGTCGACCAAGGCGAAACCAGGCAGCCAGCGCCGCACAACCGGTCGCCGCGCTTCTGCAATCCTCACTTGGCCGCCGGCGCCCGCGTGCGTGGCGGGCGCCGGCGCCAGAACGAAGACGCGATCGTTCGCGAAAGCGACGCGCGGCACGACGATCACGTCGTCGTGCTCCAGCGAGTCGATCTCCGCAATCACGAAACTCCCAGGCGGCAGTGGCACTTCACCGCCGTCGAGCTCGAGATAGGCCGTGAACGTCCGATCGTCGGCATCAACCTTGGGCCCCAAGCGCTGAACCGCTCCAGTCCACAACACGGCGCCGCCGTCGTGACGCCGCAAAGTCGCTGTCGCACCGATACGAACCTCATCGTAGTAGCGCGCCCCAAGGGAAACGGCGACTTCGACACGATCGCCGTCGACAAGGTCGAAGAGCGGCGTGCCAGGATCGACCCGCGTTCCCACCGCAACGTGCCGCGCCACGATCGTGCCGCCGAATGGTGCCCGTGCGGCCGTCCGGTCGAGATCGCGTTGACGCTGGCTCACATCGGCGAGACGGGCATCGACTACCGCACGGGCGCGAACGATTTCGTGCTCAAGTACCTCGCCGCGAAGGGTCATTTCAAGAAGCAAGCGCTCCTTCGCTGAGGTTTGTTGAATCTGCTCGTCGAGCTCGCTGGGGGAGAGGTTGATCCCCTCGAGCTGTCGGCGTCGATCCAGCTCGCGCTCGGCCAACTCGAGCTCCCGACGACTCAGGACGATTCGTGCGGATATGTTTTCGCGCTCGGCCTCGAGTGCCTTCAGCGCGGCTTCTGCCTCGGCGTGTTGCGCGCGCGCAGAAACCAGGCGAAGCTCGAAATCACGCCTGTCCAGCCGCACAAGCTCCTGGCCCTGCTTGACACGCTGGCCGGCCTCGGCCTCGTCTGAGACCCAAACCACGACGGCGGTCACCTCAGCGCTGACGAGCGTCTCGCGAAGAGCGCGCACGACGCCGTAGCCCTGCGCGGTTTCGCGATGGCTGCCGCGCACGAGCACCTCAGTCGAAACCGAGAGGCTCTCCGCCTCGCCCTTTGTCGACGGCGGCTGAGGTCGCTTCGAGTATAGGAATCTGAGAACACCGATGCCGACGGCGAGTAGGCCGAGGCACAGAACAATAGACACGACGACGCGATGTTTCATGCTTTCGGAAACCGTCTCACCAGGTCCATTCGTAACCACGTTCCTTCAGGGGATTCATATCACCGGAGCGCCGCACGGTCGCAGCGATGTCGACCCGCTTTCGCACCACTGCGGCGCCGAGGAACGTACGTGGCGGGCTCGTTCATCGTGCAGCAGTGACTCCAAGAGGTATCACAGCGGTGATTCTTTCAATGAGGGGTTCCTCTGCCCTTATGCTACCGCGGCCACGTCGCTCCGGGAGCGCTTCCGCTGCGCATTGTTGGCGACACGGAGACGACACGCCCCGAACGCCGCCGTCGAAGCTGTAAACGGCGCTCGCTATGGGCGAGCCGCACCGCCAGGCACACGAAGGATCGATACCGTCTTACCCACACTGACACGAAAATCCACATCTCGTCGTTGACGAGGTCCAAATTGGCCCATAGCATCAGCGGTTGTTAGGATCACGGCAACGGCTAACGCAGCCCGGGCTGCGCGGCGCCTGAGCCACGACCGATACTCTATATCTCCTTACCAGCCCATACGTCTGGGGTTCTCTAAGGCTGGCGACTACAGCACCCAACAAGGGGGACGACGTATGGCTCTCACGGCCTGTCTTCTTTCGTCTCGTCGACGGCCCGTCAATCACCGCAGATTCGCTCCAGGTCGGGTCGCGGCGCTATGCCTGGCGCTCACTGCCGCCGCCCTCGTCGTGCCGGGCGAGCTGCACGCACAGGAACCTTTCGTGCGCGGCGATGCCAACGCGGATCGCGCCACCGACCTCAGCGACCCGATCGCAACCCTGATCGGCCTCTTCGCGTCGGGAAGGATCCCGTGTCAGAACGCCGCGGACTCCAACGACGACGATGTCGTGGATATCTCAGACGCCGTGTTCTCGCTGAACTTCCTTTTCGCCTCAGGGCCCGAGATCCCACCACCGACCGAGGTTTGCGGAACGGACCCGACGCCTGGCGACCTGAGCTGCGCTGCGTTCTCGCCGTGCGATCCTGACCTGCCGACGTCAGGTCAGACAGAATTCGCCACCCCCATAGGCGACGCGAATCGTTCCACCGCCCCAGGAGCCTTTTTCGGTGATGCAGTCGCCGACGATGCAGAAGCGCCGGCCGCGCCAACGCCAGCCGCCCCAGCAGGCGAGTCCGGTGCGCCCGAGCGACTCATCGAAGAAGCGGACATCTACAAAGTCGTCGACCAGTACATCTACGTGCTCAACCGATATCGCGGCCTGCAGGTGATCGACCTCAGCCGCCTAGACGCTCCCGAGCTCATCGGGCGAGCCCCGATCTTCGGCTACCCACGTGAGATGTACATCCGTGGCAATCTCGTCTTCGCGATCGTCAGCGACTACTACAGCTACTGGCGGGAGGAAGGCGACATCGCCCCACACGGGTTCTACGGTAGTCAACTCCGCATCATCGATATCGCAGACCCGACTCAGCCTCAGGTCATCGGTGGGATCAACCTGGAAGGAGACCTGAGCGATTCGCGCATCGTTGGCGATGTCATGTATCTGGTGTCGAACCGCTACCCTTGGTACGGCGGCTACGGGACCGACGATACCGAAGATAAAACGCAGATCCTGTCTGTCTCGCTCTCAGACCTCAGCGACGTGCGTGTGATCGACTCGGTTGACTTCCCTCGCTCCGGCTGGGAACACCACATTTTCGTCACCGCCCAGGCCATCTACCTCAGCTCGAGCGGATGGGATTCAACGCGGCGCGCCTTCGAAACCACTGTGCGATACATCGACATCAGCGATCCGAGCGGTGATATCGTCGTTCGCGGCTCGACACCAGTTCCCGGTCGCGTGCAGGATCGCTGGTCCATGGACGAGCACAACGGCGTCTTCCGAGTCGCATCGTCGGAGAGCTGGGGCAACGGTACTGTGTACCTTCGCACCTACTCGGTCAGCGACCCCGACGAAATCGACCAACTGGGCGGCTATGATCTCAACATCGACGAGAGGCTGACAGCGGCCCGATTCGATGGCGATCGCGCCTATCTCGTCACCTACCGAAACATCGATCCACTCTTCGTCTTCGACGTCAGCGACGCCACAAGGCCACAGCTTCTCGGTGAGCTGATCGCGCCGGGGTGGATGGACTTTCTCGTGCCCTTGGGCGATCGCATCGTCGCACTCGGTCATGACGACCGCATCGACCCAGAGACAGGGCGACGACACATCAATCTGGCGGTCTCGCTTGTCGACGTCGCCGGAGCACCGAAGCTGTTGTCGCGCGTCGGCCTCGAAGGCGTGTGGGGCTGGGTCCCCGGCGACCGTGACGATGCGGCGAAGGTGTTTCGCGTCCTCGAAGGAGAGGGCTTGATCGTCTTCCCGTTCCAGGCGTGGGATCCCATCAACTATCGATCGATTGGAGGCGTACAGCTGATCGACTTAGCTGAAGACAGTCTGACTTTGCGAGGTCTGATCGAGTCCGCGCTTGCGGAGCGCGCTGTTCCGCATGGCGAGAATAAGATTCTGACGCTCTCAAATCGTCTTTTCCAAGCGGTCGATATCACCAATCGCGACGAACCTGAGGTTCTTGGAAGCCTCGAACTCGCGCGCAACGTCCAAGATTTCGCGGTGCTGTCTGACGACCATTCCGTGCAGCTCTCGGGTGATTGGTACCGCGGCGACACACAAGTGACCGTAACGCCTCTGGACGATCCCAACACCGCGTCGCCGACTTCCAGTTTGACTGTCCCAGCACCGTACGGACGGATGTTTCTCAACGGCGATTTGGCCTACGTAACCAGCGTGCGCGACGAATACAACGAAGAAGGCGTATGGCAGGGGCGATCGACGCACGTCCAGGTCGTCGACCTCAGTGACCCGGAGCAGCCTCAAGCCAGAGGCTCCATCAAGTTGCCTGAGGAAGTCTGGCTCGGATACCATTCGTGGTACTGGGGCTACGGCGATGAAGTCGTTCAAGTCGAGGGTTCGACTCTCGCGTTTCACCGCTTTCAGTATCCCTTCTATGACTGTCTGGCCTGCGACGTCGCCTTTGCGCCCGAGTACTTTGACCCGAAACATCAGATCTTTCTCGTCGACCTCAGCAATCCGGACGAACCTGCACTTGGCGAGACGATCGAGCTCGAAAGCGTCGCATGGGCATGGGGGCTCATCGCGCAAGGAACGACGCTCTATCTCTCAAGCTACACCACCTTCGTCGACGTTGACGCCTGGTATGCTCGCTATATGCTGCATCGCTTCGACGTTGACAACCCGAGTGATGTCATATCGCATCCCGCGGTCAACATCCCGGGAATGCTGGTGGATGCCACTCCGGATGGCTCTGTGATCTACTCACTGGAGTCTCGCTGGAACGCCAAGCTGCGGCAGAACCACCAGTTCCTCTACGCGCTTCGGCTCACCGAAGACGACAAGGCCGAACTCGCCAGCCAGGTCGAGCTGCCAGGAGATTACATCAACAGCGTCTTGGTCAGGGGTAGCGGCGCGTTTGCAACGACTTCGATTTGGGAAACGATCGTCCTTGATGACGGCAGCGAGCGGTGGCAAAACCGCACCTCGCTCGTAACGATCGACCTGTCGGACCCCGATGCCATCGCGCTGGCTGGAGAAGCCGACGTTCCATTTTATTGGGCGTATCTTCAGGAGGTCGAAAGCGGCTACGCATTCGTCGGAAGTGGCGCCGGAATCTTCGTCTTCAGTGTAGAGGATCTGTCGACGCCAGAATTCGAGCGATTCTTCCGGACTCAAGGCTGGTCGCAAAAAATCGTGGTCCACGACAACAAGGCCTATGTGCCGTCTGGATTCTACGGCGTGCAGGTTTTGGAGCTTGAGAGCGAGGCCGAGCAACCGTCGTCGTGACAGTTTGCGACTCTGGAGAACGCTGCCGTCGCGCGTCGGTTTCGGAAGCTTCGATCTAAATCGTCGCGGACGACTAACCGAAGCGCGGCGGACTCGTTTCTCTGGACAGGCCTTGATTCGTTAGGATCAGACGAGCGGAACGCGTGACACGTGAAAGACTGACGCGCGAAAACTAAGAACCTGATGGACGTTCGCCAAGAGAACATCGACGTCGTCATGTCGAGACCGCATCTCGATGACCTGCCGAGCTACCAATTACCTCCGGGCTACTCACTACGATTCTACCGACCGGGCGACGAGCGACTCTGGGTGTCCCTACAGGCCGCGTCCGACCATTACAACGACATCACTGCGAAGCTCTTCGTGCGAGAGTTCGGCGACGACGTGGCGGGGCTTGCGTCACGCCAATTCTTTCTCGTCAGCAACAAGCAGGGTCCGATCGGGACAGCGTCCGCATGGTACGGCCGCGGCGACGATCCCAGCCCCGGCAGAGTGCACTGGGTTGCGATCTTGCCGGAGTTTCAAGGGCGCGGTTTGGCGAAGCCACTGCTCTCGAGTGTTTGCACACGACTGCGCGAGCTTGGTTACGCTGACGCGTACCTGACCACTTCGACTGTAAGAGTTCCTGCCATCAACCTGTACCTCCACTTCGGCTTCGCTCCCGAGCCGACGAGTGCGAGTGAAGCTGACGCTTGGCGGCGGCTCGCCCCTTACCTAAAAGGTTCGACGAGAGCGTAGGAAGCTCTGCCTGTCTCAGCGTTGCGGGTACGGCGCAGCGCCATTGCATCGAGCGTTGCGAACGCTGACGCGCTCTTCTTAACGCCGCGTTCGCGAAGGACGGTCGCACTCGATCGCGCGGATTGTCTCGGGAGCGACGTTGAGGCGCGAGTTAGCGCGGCTTTCGCGGTAGCGACGGCGGTCCTTGGCGATTCGAATCGGTCGCGGCCTTCTTCTTCTCGAGAGCCTCGATCAGCTGCTTCGTCTGCGCCGCTGCTGTGAAGCTGAACGGATAGTCTGCCTTGATGCCGCGAATGGCCTTGATGGCATCGTCGTAGCGATGGTCTTCGAGAATCGACTCGGCGAACACCGTTCGCGAGAACTCAAAGACACGCTGCCCGACCCACACTTCGCGGATAGTGATGCCAGCCCCAAGCAGGAGGCAAGCCACGACGATGCTGCCGTGGAAGACTCGACGGCGAAGCTCCTTGCGCTGCTCGAGCTTGCCCGAGCGAATCTCCTCGACAACCTGCTGGGCTCGCTCATGACTATGATCGAACGTCAAGATGCGCTGAAAGACGACCTCCGCCCGGTCGTAGGCGCTCGCCTCAATCAGTCCCTCACCGTACTCGGAGAGCTCCTGGATCGCGGTCTTGCGCTCACCGAGAGCGAAGCGAGCGTCCGCGAGTCCAAGCCGAAACTCATAGCGTTCAGGGAATCTCTGCACGAGGTCAATCAGACGATCCCGTGCCATCTCCGGCAGTCCAAGCTGTAGGAAATGCTGGACGTACTTCTTGCCGAACGAGCGAATCTCCTCGTCGACGTTTCGGCGCACAACGCAGTCCCACAGCTTCTGCCAACTGATGATGTCCTTCGGGTTGAGCTCCAGCGATTTGCGGAGATAGTGCTTCGCCTTCTGGAGGTCGTCCGACTCGAGATACGAGATCGCGAGCATCTTGGTGCACTTCGCGCTGTCCTCGAGGAGACCTTGGCTCTCGTAGAGGCTTGCAAGTTTGTTCAGGACTTCATGATTGTTCGGTTCGCGCTCAAGGATCGTCTTCAGGCAAGCGATCGCGTTCATCGGATCGCGTCCACTGCTGGAGCGCGCGACTGCCTGAGCCGAGTCAAGTGGTTTCGCCTTCTTGCGCGAGATGAGATCCGCGATACAGCGGCATGCCTCGAATCGTGAGTACGGCAAGTGAGCGATCACCTGGCTCAGCGTGAGGCTACCGTCGAGCAGCTCGACGGTGTTGGCGGTGATCTCATCTTCTGCCTTCTCGGCCAGATGGGCTCGCTCGCTCGGTGAGATCACGTAGATCTCGTGCTCCGATGGCATGTGACGGCGGATCTGCTCCCAATCATCGCTGCGGCGCGCAGCCTCCATGATCAGGCTCGAGGCTGAAAACGTCAGCCCAAGACTCTTCACCTCACGGTCGCCATGATCGGGGTTGAGGTCGCTCTCGCGGAAGGTGAACGACCCCTCCTGAAAGGACAGAGCCTCGCAGAGGCTTTCCCACACCACGTACTTGACGTACTTGGTGTACTCCTCGAGATCGAGCAGCTTCAAGTCGCGCAGGATCTCTCCAAGCGTCTTTCGCTTTGCCCGTCGATAGCGCTTGAGAGCCTCCTCCAGGTTTTCCTGCGCCACGATCTCCTTGTCGACCAACCACTGCGGGACGGAGAAACCACGCGTGTCCGTGTACGAGATGATATGCCCATCCTGGAACTGGATGTGCGTATCCGAATCGTTGGCGTGGACGCTTAGAGTTCCCGTCTTCTTGTTTCCGACGAGATTCTGAAATACGTCGCAAAGGGAAAGGGAAGAGATGTCGCCCTGAAAGCTCATCCTGCTCCATTCTCGCGGCGGACAAGGTCGATGATATCAACACCTTCGAAGTATAGGATGTGCTCCTCCCGCGTGACAAACGTGCGACCTGTCGACAGAAAACCCGCGGCACATGCAACTTCAGCTCTGGCGCCGTCCCCACTTTTTGGGAAGAATAGACGGAGCTGGTGCGTGGCGGCGAGGGTGCTCAGCCCGTTCGGAGGCTGAGTAGGCAAGGGCTCGTTGCCGAGGTTCGACGACAGCTAGCCTCGAGTTTGGCCATTTCGCGTCGAGCCTGGGAACGCCAGGAGCGTCGAGGCCAAGGAGCGACGACAACGCGATCCCGCTGCGATCGTGGCGGAGGAGCGACGCAGGCATCGGCGCTCCTGGCGTTCCCCGAAGGGCCGGACAGGAGTTTTTGAACATGCACAAGGGTTCTCAGGGTACAAAAAAGTCGAAAGGGCCTCTGAATCCCTGCGAAACTCGTCCGGCCAGGCCGGCGCGAAATGGCCAAACTCGAGCTGGCAAGGTGGACGCAAGGACGCCCGAGCGTCGCCGTGCTACTTCGAGTCGAACTGGAAACGGGACCTTTCCCCGCCGTTGGGGCTTGTCGGCACGCATCGCTGATTCGGGCAGGCTTCGACCTTGGCAGCCCGCCTGAAAAAGTGCTTCGAGCCGAAAGCTGGTCTCTTCGCGGCCAGATCGGCCGCGGCAAACGCAGGTAATCTCCGAGATTTTCGAGCACAGGGTTCTCAGGGTACAGAAAAGTCGAAAGGGCCTTTGAATCCCCGCGAAACTCGTCCGGCCAGGCCGGCGCGAAATGGCCAAACTCGAGGTTAGCAGCCCGCCTGAAAAAGTGCTTCGAGCCGAAAACTGGTCTCTTCGCGTCCAGATCGGCTGCGGCAAACGGAGGCAATCTTCGGGCCCTCTTCTTTCGATTCTGATGGCGAGTATTGACGCGGTCGAGCTGGGCGTGAAGAGGCCAGTTTCTTCGGCCGAATGACTTTTTCAACGGGCTGTTAGGTTAGGTTAGACCACAGGAGAGAGTGAAGACAGTGCAAGCGATCGCGGTGACTCCCGGGACAGCCAATAGCGTTCACTTGACGAACCTGGAAAAGCCAAAGCTCGAAGACATCGAGTCAGGGCGCGGCGTGCTAGTCGAAGTTCTACAGGTGGGTGTCGACGGCACAGACAAGGAAATCAACGCCGCTGAGTACGGCAATGCCCCCCCCGGATATGACTTTCTAGTGATTGGTCACGAATGTTTCGGCCGAGTTGTGGAAGTCGGCCCGAACGTCACGGACCTACGCCCTGGAGACTTCGTCTCGCCGACAGTCCGACGCCGAGGCAACAGCCCGTACGACCGGATCGGTCACTACGACATGACGACGGGCGACACGTACTACGAACGCGGCATCAACTTGCTCCACGGCTTCCTGACCGAGTACTTCGTCGATGATCCAGAGTACATCGTGAAAGTGCCGTCGTCGCTGCGGCATCTGGGTGTCCTCATGGAACCTATGAGCATCGTCCAAAAAGGAATCTCACAGGCGCATGAAATTCAGCGGCGGCTCCGCATCTGGCAACCTCAGCGAGCGGCGATCACGGGCGCCGGCGCCATCGGCCAACTTGCGGCGTTGGTGCTGCGCCTTCGCGGTTTAGACGTCACCGTCTTCGCGCGGTCCCCAGCACCTAACCCCAAGTCGTCCTTGGTGGAACAACTGGGCGCGCGCTATGTGAGTCTCTCCTCTCAGTCCCTCCCCGAGGCAGCGAGGCCGCATGGACCGTTCGACATCGTGTTCGAGGCGACGGGGTCGTCACGCGTCGCATTCGCTTCGATGGAGATCGTTGGAAAGAACGGCATTCTGGTTCTCACCAGCATCACAGGTGGCAAAGGCAGACACGAGATCCCTGCCGACGAGCTGAACCTGAACTTCGTCCTCCACAACAAAGTGATGTTTGGCACAGTGAACGCGCATCGAGGCTACTTCGAGGACGGTGTCAGAGATTTCGCCCACGCGGAAGCCGCCTACTCAGGCTGGTGCAGCAACCTACTGAGCAATCCGGTCGATGGGCTAGAGAACTATGCAGAAATGATGCGACAGCTCAGCGAGGATCGCCAAGCCATCAAAGTGCACGTGAACGTCCAACCACCGCTCTAAATGAATGGCGGCCGCAGGGCGTTTCGAGACCGTGACGCGCCACGGTCGGCCGGCGTCAGTGTCAGTCCGTGTCAGTCCGTGTCACGAGGGGACCGAACCGAAACAGCCCGTTGAGTTCGGCCGAGAAACTAACCTCTTCACGCCCAGCTCGACCGCGTCAGGGCTCGGAGATTACCCGCGTTGGTGTGCAGTCGATCTGGATGCGAAGAGAGCAGTTTTCGATTCGAAGCACTTTTTCAGGCTGGCCGCTCAACTGGCACGCCGCATGTCGCTGCACGAATGCGTCGACCGACCTCCCGGACCGACACGACTACGCGCAGCGACATCGAGAGATTCCTCAATCGGCGAACGGAGCAGTCCCCTCCATGAAGAAGCCCTTCTCCTTCCATCCACCCCAAGTGAAGCTGTACTTGAAAAGGGAGCCTAGGTTGCCGACCACGTCTTTGAGCATGGCTGGAAAGCTAGCCGGCATGTCTTCGTCGGAAGAGTCCAACACATCCGAAGCACCGTCGAACATTTTCAGGTACAACGACGACATCTGTTTGAGGTATTCGCTGCTTTGAAACTGAAAGAAGCTCACCTTGTTCGGCACGGTACTCGAAGCCGCCTTGAACTCAGCATTGCTTTGCAGCGGTGAACTCTCCGACTTAAGGCGCCGGATGACTTTCTGCACGTTGGACGTCTCGATGCCGAAGATCAGACTGTTCTTAGTGAGGGCGAGCGCCGGCTGATGCTCACCAAAGGGCGAAGTTTTCAGCAGTGAATAGCCCTGATACTCTTCCGGTGTGAGAGCACCCGGAGCCATCTGTTGAATTTTGTCCAGGATGGTTTTCAGCGGCTGGGAGTCCTTCAGTTCGATCACAATCGTCGCGTCGCCCAGTGGATTCTCCTCGACGTCGGCGACACCCGTGCTGAAGGTGTCGATGCGTGTTCCCCAGGAACGCTTGAAATCCGCCAGCGAAACACCGAATTGTTGCTCGAAAAGTGCCGCTGGGTCGCCGCCACCCTGGAACTGCATGAAGACTTTCGCCACTTCCTCCAAGGCACCGACGATGCGCTCGAAATTGACACTTCCACTACTCACGACTGTGGCCTCTTCGAGCGAATAAGCCGGAGGCGTCGCCTCAATCGACGGCGCGTCCATCCAGCCAAGAATGCCTTGCCGGGCACCGCCATCATTGACGAACGTGGTTGAGCGCAAACGATCTTCACCTATGAAGTATGCGGCACCTAGATTCTCCATCGCCTCGCCGATGAGGAGGTCCCGCGCCTTCTGCCAAAAGAAACCGTACATCGAAACCCCGAGTGACTCGTCGAGCATGCCGGTGACACTGGCGATGTTCACGAACATGAAGAGGTCACCGCCACGCCCGGCGGCGTCGAACGTCGTGCGAAAATTCTCATCGGAGGTCAGGCCGCCGGTTTCGCCGCTCTCAAGCTTGACGACGATTTGCTCGGTGAGATCTCGACGCAGCCCCAAAACGAAATGGGAGCCGTGTTCCGCGACATAGATGCCGTCGAAACCATCGGCGTCTTCGCCCTCGGGGGGCAAGATCGACGTGATCTCGCCACCGTGGAAATCCTCGACCTCTATCCGCGCCCCCTCCTCTCGTCCCTTGTCGAGGAGTGCGTCGAAGCTCTCGCGAACCTTGTCCTTCGCGCCGCCGGCATCGACGGCGAGGAACAGTCCAACGTCTTTGCTGGTCACATCTGCCTCGCCACTGCCACTCAGCTGGGTGGTCAGCGCTTGCTTCAGCGCATCGAGCCCCCCGAGACCGATGACGGCTTCACCCTCAATCGACGTCAGGAGCTCCCAAGGGTCGACGCCGACCTCCTTCCGCGCCTCGGAGCGGATCTCCTCTAGCTTGCTCTCCATGTCCTTGAGGAACTTGGCGACCGCCGGCCGGTCCTTCATGGCGTAGATGGGAGTCTTCTCAAAGTTGTCCCGGAACTGCTTGACGCTGGGAATCTGGATGAAGGCTGTCACATCAGCCGGCAACGCGCCGAGGACTCTACTCTCGGCTGCCGAGGTGCTGGTCCACGCCAACGCGACGACCAGAGTCGCCAAAAAACAGCTGCGGATGTTGCGGATGTCCATGCGGTACTTCCTTTCCTTTTTTCGCAATCGTCTCGGAGATGCGTTCGGGTATCACAAGCCCCGCTGGTCGGTTTCCGCAGACGACGCCGCGCCCGCCGCCTGCCCAGTCGTCTCTACAGGCGACTTCGGTGGCGGAGCGAGGTAACGAATGCCAGTATTCGGGTTGTCTTTGTCGAACGAAAACGCGTCACGGTGACGCAAAAAATCCTTTACGTAATGAATCGGAATGGCGAATCCGAGCGATTCGCCGCCTCGAATCTTCAGGCTGGTGACACCGATCACTTCCCCGCGCTGATTGAACAGCGGTCCGCCACTGTTGCCCGGGTTGATCGGTGCGGTTGTCTGTATGAGCAGGTAGCCGCTAAGAGCTCGATTCCGATTGCTGACGATTCCCTCGGAGACCGAACGCTCAAGCCCTAATGGACTACCCACAGCAAACACTGGATCGCCGACACGAACGCGCGCATAGTCGCCCAGGTAGCATTGCTTGAGCTCCACTCCCTTGGTGTCCTGGATCTGAAGCAGCGCCAGGTCGAAAAAAGAATTGAGCGCAATGATCTTCACTTGGTCGGTCTTGACCTTGCGAAAACCGCTTTGTTCGCTCACGTAGAGAACAACAGAGATATCCTGCTCTCGCTCCACAACGTGAAAATTCGTCACGACGTAACCTTCACGTTTATTGATGATGAACCCAGAGCCTAGCTTGCCGAGACACTGAATCTGAACAACCGCCTCGCCCACTTCACGGGCTTTGGACTCGATCGTTCCCGGCTGCAAACGAGCTCCGAAAAAGATCGAATCAGCCTGAACGGTTTGTCGCGCCCGCGCGTTCTCCGTTGCCTCGTCATCGCTGAGGTCGTTGATCTCGCGCACTTGAACCAGCGGGAGCTCGATGATCGTGAAACCGATATCGACAAAAACACGGGTCGCGGTTCGCTTCGCCAGCGATCCGCGCACCAAGGCTCCCGATTGCAGATGGACCTCGCATCGGCTTCCGATTGCCACCGAGACGATCGGGGCGACCTGAGCCACAGTGTCGGCGCCAGACACGCCAGGATTCTTATCGGCGCCGTCGGCTGTAGCCCCACCAGCGCCGCCCTCCCCGGCCGGCGCCTCTGCACCCGCCTCATCGGCCGCCACCGCTGCAGTCCAAAGCACGCAGGACAGAGCCGCCGCGATCGGCGCTCTCATGATGCCTCTGCGCCCGAGGCCGGCCTGGTTGTGTTCGGGTCTGTTGATCAACATCTACTGAGCTCCGTGATGTGAGTCGCTGTTGGGCGCAGCATCTTGCAGATAAAGCAGAATTCGATCGTGAATGAGGAGCACCAAGTCGTCAAGCTGGTCCCCATCGACATCCGCGATCGTCATGAACCGGGGTCCACCGCCGCCGCCACGACGCATATACGACTTCTCCTCAAACAGCGTGAACGCAAGCCGTGTTTTCAGCGTAACGCTCTGCGAGCGCTCAGACTCCCGCGCCGCGTCCTCCTCTGAAGCAGAGCCAGACACTTCAGAACCTTCGGCTGTCGCTTCTTCCTCAGCCGAGAGGCAAAGGAGATTGTAACGCGGCACGGTGGCCAGAACCACGTCCGACTGGGAATCGCCGTTCAAGTCGCCGACAGTGAGGTCGAGCGGGCGACCGATCTCTTCGTGCTTCTCAACAGTGAAGTTCTGTCTCTCACGAAATCCGGCCTCGCTGTCGATGCGGTAGAAGATCGTCACGACGCGCTGGCCTAGAAGCACGAGGTCATCACGGCCGTCTCCATTCATATCGCGTGCTACGACGTCTTCGAGTTCGATCTTGGGGACGCGTAGGGTGTGGAGCCGTGCGTAGTCGCCACCCTGTAGGCGGTCGACAATCTCAAGCTCGCTCCGTTCTCCGTCAAGGAGCGCAATCTCCGGCTCGGGATCGTCGTCAAGCTGTACAAGCGTGGCGCTGGCGATCTTGGCACTCGAATCACGTCCAGAGATCTGGTCGACGACAGTCAGCTGACCGTCGGTGTAACGCAAGAAACGGACGTAGCTGCCCTTGCTGAGCACGAGGGCGTCACCCTTGCCATCGTCAGAAGCTGTCGCCGCATCGAACTGTTTGGCGGGAAGCGTCCGGATCGCTGTGGCGGCCACTCCGCTAAGCTGACCAAGCCCTGCGGCCGCGTCGTCCGATGCGATCTCGAACTCTCCGTCGGCATCGCTCTGACTGACGACCAGCACAGGCGGGGCGAAAGGCACAAGTACGAGGGCGTCAAGGTCTCCGTCTCCCTCCACATCAAAGAGCCGAACGTCGCCGGCGCGGCTCTTCAGCTTCAAGTTGACCGAGCGCTTCACAGTCGCCTCGCTGCCGACGAAACTGTACTCGCTGAGATCATATGTCCCGCGCTTGGCCCCTTTACTCAGGACGACCACGAGACGGTTGTCGTCGTTCGCCGCGGCCGGTTGCGCCAGCAGAAGGGGCGGCTCCTCCAACGAATACCGCTTCGGTAGCGTCAATCGAGCGCCGTCCCAGCGACTGATCCCGATCGCCTTCTCTTGTTCGCTGGTGACGACAATCTCTCGAGAGCCATCCCCATCGACATCAACCGCGAGAAGTCCGTTCACAGCTGCGAAGGTCGCGTACGTCTCACGCGTCGACAGCTCGCCATGCTGATCTTGGAAGTAAACGTGGAGTTGGGCTGTCTCCGCAACGCTGACGGCGAGATCGACTCGACCGTCGAGATTGACGTCGGCAATCAATCGCCGCCGTTTGCGCGGATCACCATCCGGCCCGAGCGCGACGATGTTAGCCGACGAGACGCCGTGATCCGTATCACGCCGCTCCCAACGATGGACCTTGAGTCGCCGGCTCGCCGCCTCGACACCGAACAGCGTCGCGATCGCCTTCTGCTTTCGGCCGAATCGATATGGCGCCACGTACCAAGAGTTGAGGGCGCGCAACCTGACGACTCGAGCGGTGCTGAACCCTCCCTCGCCCTGGAGCTGGACGTAGACGGAATCATCAGCTTGCGGCGCAACATAGAGGAGGTCGAGACGACCGTCATCGTTGAGATCCGCAGCCTCGACGTCGAACGCCTCCGCAGCCGGGTGATAGATCAGCGCCGGCTGCTGCAACGAGCCGTTGGCGTCTTGATAGAACAAGTACGTTTTGTGGTCACTCAGAAGAAGCAGATCCGATCGTTGATCGCCGTTGAGATCCGCTGTTTCCAGCGCGTAGGGGCTTTCGCTCCCATCTTTGATCGAGAAACGTCGACGATTCGAACCCCACGGCTCCTCCTGCAGAACCACTACGAGCTCAGGTGGGTCTGAGTAGTACGCGATGTCGGGTCGGCCATCAGAGTTGAAATCAGCAGTCACGAAGGAGTTCACATGCGCGTCGGCATAGAACTTCTCGACCCGAAATCGCGGATCTGACTTCACTTCGTTCAAGGAACTCTTGACGACAGATTTCGTCGCACCGTCGACATCCTCCCCGGGAAGAGGATCGCCAGGCGCCCGTTGTAGAAGGAATCGAAACGTCGATTCATTGTTGTCAGGGTAGACAAAGTCGAGTCTTCCGTCGCCGTTGACGTCCGCGACGCTGAGACTCGACGTATTCGCTGACGCCTTGAAGATTTCCAAGGCCTTGAACCCAAAAGAGCCTCCAGCACCCGCGGTCGCAACCGGTTCAGCACCGGAAAGGGGTGACGAGACCACCGGCGCCCCCACAAGGGAGGCGGCCGTGACAATCGCCGCCGCAAGACCGAAACCTGACCTTATAAGCGGCGGCAAACCACAGCCAGGATCATGGATAGACAGCTTGTCGGTGTAGAACAGCGGACTCTTCCTCCATCGTTCGGTATGCATTGCTCGATCGATATGGGCTGCTCGGTGTGCACACGTTACGTGTACGTGGCTCGGGCGTCCGCCGAAAATTCGGCAGATCACTGGCCGAGGCCGCAAAGGCCGCGCTTGTGGCAACAGTCATCTCTTATCGGCAAAATCTCGACGCTCAACAGTCACAGGGTAACTTTTCGGCCCTGCCGCAGCAGCCGGCCACCTTCTCTGCTGCACACGGCCCGACCCGGCGCTGCCCGCCGGCCGGCAAGCGCCGGACGCTGGGCGTCGAGTCACCCCCTGGCGGGCCGACGCCGGCGGGTCTCGAAACGGACGCCAGCTGAAACCGGCAGATCCACCGGGTCCGGGAAAACCTCCAGCGCTTGCGACCATGGATTCCCATCCTGCTTCCCTGGACCCGAACGACGCGCGACACCTGGCTCCGACACACCATCGTGTCCGAGCACGAATTCCTCGACTCGTTTTGTAACTCCTGGCCGGCTGATTGCAAACGGCGAAAACCATCGCTTGAGTGAAAAAACTCGACGGTGCGCCAGCGACTCCGCTCCGCGACGGTCAAGGTCGCCTCCCATGTCGCTGTGACTGCGTCCGTATCCGCCGTCGTCGCCCGTGCCGATGGGCATGTCTGTCCCCATTGTTGCAAAAGAGAAGTGTTTCGATGCCATGCGGGATTGCGATTGCGAGACCGTGACCGGGGGAGTGGGAGTGAGCGTGAGCGTGAGAGTGCGCGTGAGAGTGGGAGTGAGAGTAGTGAGAGTGGGAGTGAGAGTGGGAGTGGGAGTGGGAGTAGTGGGAGTGGGAGTGGGCGTGAGAGTGGGCGTGAGAGTGGGCGTGAGAGTGCGCGTGGGAGTGCGCGTGGGAGTGCGCGTGGGAGTGCGCGTGGGAGTGCGCGTAGGCGTTTGCGTTTACGTCGACGTGGGCAATAGCCTCACTTCTCGTGGGTCGCCGCCAAGGCGTCACGCAACGCTGCACACGTGGCGGGAGCGTGACCCGCAAAGTGATTGTTTGCAAAAACGAACACCTGCCGCGTGTCGCCGCGCTGCGCAAGACCGCGGAGCACCTGAGCCCATTCGCTCACACGGGAAGATTTGTCGACCACGGTCTCGCCCCATTCCTTGGTGACCTTTTCGATTCCGTACCGATCCCCGAGCAATCTGACATAGGAAAAATCACTCGTTACTTCTGCCTGTTTCGACTGAGCCAGCGGTGCTGACATGTATGGGTGATCGATCGAAACAGGCGCGGCGCCGTAAGCCCGCAAAAGCGCGTAGAACCGCCCGTTCAACCAGCCGCGATTCCTCACCTCAACAGCGAACTTGAGTTCGCCCGGCAGCCGTGCGAGCGTCGCCTCCAGGCGAGCGAAAAACTCCTCGGCGCTGAGCTCCTTGACCCTGAAGTATGGAAACTGAAAGAGAATCGGCCCCAGCTTCTCACCTAGCAGCTGAATCGTTTCGAGGTAGCGATCGAGCTCGCCGTCAGGATCGAGGAGAACCTTCTCGACGTTGGGGCGCTCGCCTCGAGCGCCGTGAGTCACCGCTCCCGGCACCTTCGTAGCAAAACGGAAGTGATCAGGTGTCCGCTGCTGCCAACTGACGACGTTGCGTGAGCTCGGCACGGCGTAGAACGTCGAATCGATCTCGACGACATCGAACTTCTCAGCGTAAAACGGCAGGAAGTCTCCCTTCGCCGTCTTCGGCGGGTAGAACGGGCCGACCCAATCTCCGTACGACCACCCGGAGGTGCCGATCCGAATCTTTTCCAGGACGTCAGCACGGCTCACTCTCTGGAATCTCCTCCGACACTGGTGTTCCTCGGTGGGCGGGCGCCAATCTACGACCTCACGGAGTCCACGCACCCTGGCCATCTTTGCACGTCACGTCATAATGGTTCAATAGAGTGAATCGAGAGCCGATGGCACAATTGGTCGGACTCCGTTGATCGTCCTACCTTGACTCGAGAGCATGTTTCATGCGCGAAACGATTGAGGGCACGGTCGAGCGCGTAACGTTTCATAGCGCCGAGAGTGGGTTTTGTGTCCTCAAAGTGAAGGGGACGAAGAATCAGCGCCCGTTCAGCGTCGTCGGTCATTTGCCCGATGTCGTACCAGGCGCCCATGTTGATGCCATCGGTGAATGGACGATCGATCAACAACATGGTCGGCAGTTTCGCGCCGACGAGCTTCGCGCCTCACGGCCAACGACGCTCGAGGGTGCTAGTAAATACCTGGGCTCAGGGATGGTGAAGGGCATCGGACCGCAGCTCGCCGAACGGCTGATCGGCGAGTTCGGAGAAAAGGTGTTCGACGTCATCGAAAAGGAACCTGAGAGGCTGCGGGGTGTGCCGGGCATCGGGGAAGAGCGGGCGCGGCGGATCGTCGAGGCGTGGGAAGATCAGCAGGCGGTGCGTGAAGTGATGATCTTCCTGCATTCGCACGGACTCGGCACGGCTCGGGCCAATCGAATCGTCAAGAAGTACGGTGCCGAGGCGCTGCAGCTCGTGCGCCGCAACCCCTATCGACTGGCGCGTGAGATCGATGGCATCGGATTCCGTTCTGCTGACCGCATCGCGATGAGCCTCGGAATTCTCCCCGACTCGAGCCTGCGAGCGGCTGCAGCGCTCCTCTTTAGCCTCAAAGAGCTCGCGACGGAGGGACACGCAGCGGCGCGACGCGACGATTGGATCGAGCGCAGCGCACGGGTTGTCGAACGGCTTCCTAGCGAGTTGGAAGAGTCGAGTCTTGAAGTCGTGGAAAGCGGTGAGGTGAGCGTCGATCAAATCGGCGATGACACCTTCGTCTATTTGACTCCGCTCTTTCATGCCGAACGGGGCATCGCCCGCCACCTCGTGCGTCTGGCCACCGCACCGCGCGCGATGTCCGCGATCGACGCACCGAAGGCTGTTACCTGGATCCAGTCAAAACTTAGCGTCGAACTCGCAGCGAGTCAGCGGCTGGCGCTTGAACGAACCCTGCAATCAAAGGTCGTGGTCATCACGGGAGGACCCGGTGTTGGCAAGACCACGATCATCCGCAGCCTTGTGGCGATTCTCGAAGCGAAGCGACTCACGTGCCGCCTCTGCGCACCGACCGGTCGGGCGACGCGACGGCTCGCCGAGGCCACAGCCTGCGAGGCAAAGACAATCCATCGATTGCTCGAATACCGACCTCCACGCGGCTTCGTTCACAACGAAGACCGCCAGCTCACCGGCGACGTGTTTGTTCTTGATGAAGCATCGATGGTCGACACGAAATTGATGCACAGCTTCCTGCGTGCGATCCCGAACCACGCCTCGGTGGTTATCGTCGGCGACGTCGACCAACTCCCCTCGGTTGGACCCGGTCAAGTTTTGAAAGACATCATTGAGTCGCGAGCCGTCCCGGTCATCCGTTTGACTGAGATCTTCCGACAATCTGCGCAGAGCCGCATCGTGTCAAATGCCCACAGGATTCACGCTGGCGATCTTCCCGAGACGACTTACGAACCCGAAGAACTCGGCGACTTCTACTTTGTCGAGGCCGACGAGCCCGAGGTCGCCGTGGACAAGATCTGCAAGCTCACTAAGGAGCGGATCCCGAATCGATTCGGATTCGACCCCATCGACGACATCCAAGTCTTGACACCCATGAAGCGTTCCGCGCTCGGTTCGGAAGCCCTCAACCACACATTGCAGGCGCTACTCAATCCGAGCTCGGGACCGGAGATCAGTCGCTACGGTTGGCGATTTCGAGCTGGCGACAAGGTGATGCAGATCCGCAACAACTACGACAAAGAAGTATTCAATGGCGACGTCGGACGCATCGTTTTCGTCAACGACTCGGACAGGATGCTACGGGTGAACTTCGACGGTCGCACAGTCGAATACCGTGCAAGCGACCTCGACGAGCTGACGCTAGCGTACGCCTGCTCGGTGCACAAAAGTCAGGGCTCCGAATACCCAGCCGTCGTCATCCCTGTCCACACGCAGCACTACATGATGCTACACCGAAATGTCCTTTACACTGGCGTCACGAGGGCTCGTAAACTGCTGATTCTCGTCGGGTCGCGGCGGGCGCTCTCGCTGGCCGTCGAACGCGAAAGCCAGGCGCAGCGCTTGACGGGGCTGCGTGAACGTCTGAACCGCGCCGCGACGCGGACGCGATGGGCTGCGCCGGCGCCAGAGGGCGGCCCGAGCGAGTGCTGATAACCGTAGCGTGGAAACCAGTCCAGTCCGAACCGGTGCAGAGCCGATTTCTGCTACGGTCCTCGCACGACTTTTCCTTCACCGCGTGTGAGCATCGCCGAGGCGGACCAGAATGCCGCTCATGGCGTGCAAATCGCCGAGCTGAAGGCTTTTCTTGCCGTTATCTTTCGCGGACGCTGGGGTATATTCGTGCGTCTTCAGGCCCTCGATGGCGCCGTCTTCTTCCCGCTCGATTCCACGACTCAACTGGCTACGTCACCCTATGATTTCACTTGGTCTCGACCAGGTCCGCTCCGTGCTCCTCATAGGCGCCCATTCGGACGACATCGAAATCGGTTGCGGCGCAACGGTGCTGCGACTGCTCGAAGAACGTCCGTCGATCGAGCTCACGTGGATCGTCCTCAGCGCCAATGGCACACGTCGCGACGAAGCACAGGCGAGCGCGGAGAGCTTCCTCGCCGCGGCGAAATCGGCACAGATCAAGATCGAAGGTTTCCGCGACGGTTTCTTTCCGTACGACGGCGCCGCAGTCAAAGAACGTTTCGAGGCACTCAAAGAAGAAGTCTCTCCAGACTTAATCTTCTGCCACTACGGAGCCGACCGCCATCAAGACCACCGACTCGTTTCGGAGCTGACGTGGAACACGTTCCGAAATCACTGCATCCTCGAATACGAGATACCGAAATACGATGGCGATCTCGGCTCACCGAACGTGTTCGCCCCGGTATCAGATGCGCAGCGCGAAAGGAAGATTGAGATACTTCTCAAATGCTTTCCGAGTCAAGCGACGAAGCACTGGTTTGCTGCTGAGACCTTCGCCGGTCTGATGCGCCTGAGAGGGTTGGAGTCGAACGCGCCGAACGGCTACGCAGAGGCGTTTTACGCGCGCAAAATCCAGCTGTAGACGCCGAGACGGTAGCGGACACAATCGGAATCGGATCACCGTCTCGGAGGACCTACGTGTACGTGCGCACAGCCGGTTTCACAGATCGACCAACCAGATACTTTTCAACCCCGTCATCCAGCGCTTTGCGGTAGACCTCCATCGCTCCACTGAACGCCTCGACCGTTTGGTCGATGTCGTTGTCTTCGTGCGAGAACCCAACGACGATTGACGAAGCCAGCACGCCCCGCTTCATCAACTCCTGGAGCATCAGCGTCCGAAACGGCTGAGATGGATTCTGATCCTGATCACGCGTGGCAAAGACAAGGCAGCAAGGCCGACCGATCACTTCGATGTGCCCTTCGACGTTCTGCGCTGCGATGGCCTCGTTGAGTCCATCTGCCAACCGCTGTCCTTGCTTCCACAGAGTTTCGATCACCGGAAGTCGTTCGTAGACACGCATCGTCTCGATGGCAGCCGCGAGGGCGGGCCCCTCAGCCCCGTGTGTCGTCGACACAAGAAAGACCCGCTCCTTGTCATGGTCAAACCCTCCGAGACGGAGAATCTCGCTCTTTCCGGTGAGCGCTGCGATCGAAAAACCGTTCCCCATCGCTTTTCCGAACGTCGACAAATCTGGTGTCACACCATGGAATTTCTGACCGCCGCCGACGTGCCAGCGAAAGCCCGTGATCATCTCATCAAAGATCGAAACGGCGCCGTGCTTCTTGCACAGAGACTGTACGCCTTCCAGAAATCCATCCGCAGGCGGCGCTTGCTTCTCTGGTTCGAGTATGACGCAGGCGATCTGGTCTGGATACTCAGCAAAAAGCTTCTCTAAACTTTCCAAATCGTTGTAGAGAAACTTCAAAGTCAGGTTCTTCACCGCTTCCGGAATGCCGGCATCCATCGCAGTCGTGCCCATGAACCAGTCGTCGACGGAGAAAAACGGATGACTGGCGCACATGGCGACATGAGTGCGTCCGGTGTAGGCGCGCGAGACTCGAATCGCCGCGTTATTGACGTCCGACCCGTTCTTCGCGAACTTCACCATCTCGCCACCGTCGATCAAGCTCAGAAACTGCTCCGCGGCCTCCAACTCGATGGTCGCAGGACGAATGAAGTTATTTCCGAGCCTCAGCTGCTTCGCCACAGCGTCAACGACAGGCTCGTACGCGTGGCCCAGGGTGACGGCCCTCAGTCCCGAGCCGTACTCGATGTATTCGTTGCCATCGGCGTCCCACACGCGGCAACCGTGACCTCGTACGATGTACGGCGGCATGAACTCAGGAAACTGGTCGTCACCCTTAGCGTAGGTGTGCGAGCCTCCTGGGATCAAAGCGTGAAAGCGCGGTTGTAATGCGAGCGACTTGTCGAATTTCACCGATCATTCCTTGTGGATTAGCAGCCTGAAACATCGAGTCGGAAGAGCTACTTGGATTTCCAAACCTCCCACGGGGCACAGCCCTCATTGTACAAATCCGTGAGCTCTTGTTGCTCCTTAAACGTGTCCATCGCCCAGTAGTTGTCGTGTTGGAATCCAATCAGTTGATTCGCTTTGATCAGCCGTCCGAACGGTTCGTTGACTAACTCTTCGCCTTCGTTGATGTAGTCGTAGATCTCCTGTCGGAAGATAAAGTAGCCGCCGTTGACCAGCGTCTCAGTCTCCCGAACGTGGCGAATCCCCTTGACCGTGCAGTCCTCTCCGAGTGTGACGACGTGAAAAGTCTGCGAGGGCTTCGGGCAAACCATCGCCGCGATTTTCCCCGAGGCTTTGAAGCGCTCGACGGTCGTCTCCAGGTCCATGTCCGTCAAGCCGTCGGTGTAGTTCGCCAAGAAAACTTCCTCGTCTTTGACGTAGTCACGGACCTGAACGAGACGAGAACCGATGTTCGAATAGAGCCCGGTGTCGACGAAGCTAATCCGCCAGTCGTCGAGATCACTCGTGCGGAGGTCGATGTTCCTGCCAGCGTTCGTTAGCGTGAAGTCGTTCGTGAGGTATTCATCGTAGTTGATGAAGTAGTCCTTGATCTTGTCTGCCATGTAACCGAGGCAGAGGACGAAATCCTTGTGCCCAAAGTGGGCGTAATACTTCATCACATGCCAGAGGATCGGGCGATAGCCGATCGGCACCAACGGCTTCGGAAGGTTGTGTGAGTACTCGCGAAGTCGAGTTCCAAGCCCTCCGCAGAAAAGAACGACTTTCATAGGAAGTGATCCTGGTCAAAGAGCAAGAAATTCGCACGCGAGGCCCATCTTCGATGCCTGGCTCTCGATTTCGCTCTGGTAGGTCGGATTCGTTACGATGACCACGTCAGGAGGAGAACAAAGCAGGTCCTCCGGTGAAACGACCTTCTGGCCTGTTCCTGCTAGAAATTGGCCCTGACGGCGCGGATTGATATCAGCGACGCGAGTGATTTCCTCAACAATTCCGAGAGCGGAAAGAAATCCGATCGCCCGTGCGCCGGCACCCCACGCCGCCAACGTCTTTCCCTCGCCTAGAGCGCGAGAGATTGTGCCGCGCCATGTAGCCACCATCTCTCTCATGGTTTCGCCACAGGCCTGAAGGTGCGCGACAAGGTTCTGCAGCTCAGCCGGCTCGAGCTCATGCTCTCGCCGAGGCGAGTCAGTGAGGCGCGCCTCGATTCCTATGTACTCGTCCTCGTGACAGGCGTACACGTCCAGCACCTCGAATCCCGCGACCTCGAAAAACAGCGCCAACGTCTTGGGAAAAAACCAACAGCAATGTTCGTAGACGATGTTCCAAGGTACGAAACGGCTCAGGTTCATCTCCGCGTTCGGCACTTCGAAGAAGACGACGCTGTCGGAGGGACTCTCGCGAATTGCGCTCGCCAGCTCTAAGAGGAAGTGGCGCGGCTCGTCGACAATATCAAGCATCTGTCGACAGCAAATCAGATCAGCCTCGTGCTGTGCGTAGGCGGCACTGTAGAAGTCGCGGACAAAGCGAACGCCAGCGTCACAACCGACACCCTCCGACTCTTCCTCAAAACTGGGATCAAACCCAATGCCGCTGCACTGCGCACGCGCGCAAAGCTTGCGAAGGAAATGACCTTTGCCGCACGCGATTTCCAGCACAGACTTACCCTGCAGCGAGTAGCGTGAGATCAGGCGGTCGATCAACCAATCGACGAAACCCTGGTAGAGAGGCGAGTGCTCGAGCGAGACATCGTAGCCTTGAAACTGAACTAGCTCGGCTCGATACGAACGATTGCCGACATAACCGCAGTCTCGGCAGACGCACAAGCGAATGTCACCAGACGGCGCTGCGAGAGCTTCCTCGCGCGTCGGCCAGACGAGTCCGTCCTGAGCCGGCACGTTCGTCAGTTCGAGGAACTCCACCAGATCCGATTGCCCACACAGCGTGCAGCGACCTGAGTTCCAGAGCGATCGACGAGAGCTTTCGTCGCATTTAGCCGGCTTCATTCATGCTCCGTCGCGCGCCGCAGACTCAACAAAATACTCGACTTGCTCTGCGTAGAGCTTGTCACACAACCGGCCGGCCGGGAATTCGACATCGGCCATGCCGATCGCAGCGTCCTTCGCTACGCCTCGCTTCAACCGACATCCGTCCGCCAACCCCATCGGCAGAAGGTTCTCCGCCCGCATGACGCTCGCGTTCTCGATCTCCCCGTACGCGGCGAAGCCACCAACACCGTCGAGCACGGCCCCTTCCTCCAGGTTCGTTTTCGCAATCGCGGCCACCTCGCAGCGCGGCCCTGCCGCTGGAGCTGCCGTCGCATCGCCGTGCAGTACCGCGCGTGCAATCGTCGGCACGAACTGGAAATGCGGCAGGTGATAAGGGACATAAAAGACGTAGAACGGGCCCTGCCCCATCTTCAGCATGTCGAGATGCTTCATCTTGGTTGGTTCTGTCTCGTGCACGATCGCAAAGGCGCCCGTGTAGGGAGCTGCGCCGAGCGCGAAGTCGACGATGCCGCCGCTCAGGAGCTGCTCTGCCGGCAGGAGTGCCGCGATCTCACTGACGTGATCGCAAGCAGGCCCGTGCATACCTCGCTTACCGACGCCGAATCCGCTCGCGTTCGCCAGGATCGTACACTCCATCGAGAGCTTCGTCCCGTCGGCGAACGACGTCGTGATCTTCGGGTCCATCCCGAATTTCGCCGCAAACTCTCGCTGAGTCTCGGGGGTACGATAGGGGTCCAGCATGCCCTTGAGATTCCCGGCGCCAACCGGCTCCAACCCCATCGTGCGCAAGTAGCGAATCAGGTTCATGGCGATCCCTGGCTCCTCGCCGTCGATATGCGTCATCACGACGTCATTTTCAGTCGCCTTGACGTTGAGGATTGGGCCGATTGTAGAATCGAGCTCAGCGTTGACCAGAACCAGGTGCTTTCGATTGGTGATTGCCTCAACGGCAATGTGTGCACCGAACTCTACGCTTCCGGTGGCGTCGACGATGACGTCAATGCAATCGGCCCCGCAGAGGAGTCGGAAATCGTCCGTAACAACTGGGTCGCCCGCTGCGGCCGCCTCTTGCAACTCGCCGGCGGAGTCCGCCCGACGCACGCGACCGGACGTAGCGAAGGCCTCTACGGCTTTGTCGACCGTGCGGTTGGATATAGCGATGAGTTTCAGTCCCGGCGGCGCCGGCAACAGATGATGGGCTACAGCGCTCGCCATGGTTCCCGCACCGACGAGCCCCACCCCGATGGGGGATCCGCTGCGCTGCCGCTGTTGGAGAAGAGTGTCGAGTGCCAAGTTTTCCATAGGGATCCGCCGTCTGTGTCTCTTTGTCTCAAGTGGTGGCGCCGAACGGAGAAGCAGAATACCGTTCCCAATTCGCGTCGGCGTCCGAGATGGCGCTCACGGGCAGCGGCCACGATATATCGAACGCAGGATCATCGTGCGGCAGACCGCTCGCGTGTTCCCGAGAATAGAACTGTGTCACCAGATACATCACCTCGGTGTCAGGCTCCAGGGTTTGGAATCCATGCGCGAACCGCTCGGGGATGTAGAGCATACGGTGATTCTCCGCCGTCAGTTCGTATCCGTCCCATTGACCAAGGGTTTCCGATCCGGGGCGAAGGTCCACGAGGACGTCGAAAATCGCCCCGCGAGTACAGCGGACAATCTTGACCTCCTCAAAAGGATGTTTTTGAAAGTGGAGTCCGCGCAGGGTCCCCTTCGCCGGATTGCCTGAGATGTTGCTCTGAACGATCGACGATTTGAGTCCGAGTCGCTCAAACTCCTGCTGACAAAATGCCCGCGCGAAGAAACCGCGCTCGTCGCGTAGCTCTTCGATTTCGATGAGAAACGCGCCAGGGATCTTCGTTTCGATAAACTTCAACTTTTCTCTAACTCCTGCGATCGCTCCGGCGCGGATAACCTACGCCAACACTGAAAGCCTTTCGCAATATCGTCAATTCTGGCGACTAACAACGCCCTGAACGCAGAGGCACGCACCGGGAGACGCGCACGGGCGCGCGACACGAGGAACGCACGGTTCAGGAGTGAGTCTTGATCCTACAGACTCTCCGAAAAAGTCTGACCCGCTCTCCCGCCGTTTCCCCCCGAGTCACCCGGCGAACGGCGTCGTAACACCCGTCGAGTTGACGCGATTCATTGCACCCTCTCCCAACGAGGAGATCAAGGGCGATCCGGTGGCCTCCCTCTGGGATGCAATTCCCGCCACTCGTTCTGTGTCAGGAAGAGAGGTGGCAAGGGTTCGGACAAGGTTCGGTAGCGCTGCCCGTGTGCAAGCGGACGAGGTTGTGAGAAATGGTTGGCTGATTTTGGTATGATCATCAACCAGTCCCGATAAACAGACTGATCAGTGGAGCTTGCCTTCAGCAGCGAAATCGCTGTGCTGGACGGCAGCCAGGTCCGAAAGAGAGAGATGATCCCGAGGTAGTAGAGCTGTTCCGAATACGAAGACGATCGAGGGCGTCGACAACGAGAATTCTGGGCCTTGTTGGTGCATTTCAGTGCGCAACTAAATGCGCAAGACCGACGGCCGCTCAAAGTTGACTCGTCGAGCGCTACGTTAACAGGTGTTCGCGAACGAGTCGGTTCACCGCAGCTTTCACCCCGGGGCGATGACAGATTCGGCGGGTGTCACAAAGATGCTGCTCTCGCGTCCTCGAGGAATTGAACGCTTTCGCACCTCGGGTGACTGGAACAACTTCTGCGGTGCACCGACCGGACAGCGCAGCGGCAACCCAATTCCTGCGGGTTTGATCCACCTTCAAGGCAACCAACGAAGACGTCTTATCTGAGCGCCTGGAGTTAAGTGTGAGCTCTCCACTTGTCAGTCTTGGCCTACCGGTATTCAACGGCGAGGCCTACGTCCGCGAGGCGATTGACGCAGTCTTGGCGCAAAGATTTCCGGACTTCGAGCTGATCATCTCTGACAACGCGTCAAACGACGACACGCCTAGTATCTGCCAGGAGTACGTCGAGGCAGACCGGCGAGTCCGCTATCACCGCAACGAGCAAAACCTCGGCATCGCTCCTAATTGTCGCCGCGTCTTCGAACATTCCACAGGCAAGTACTTCAAGTGGGTCGTCGCTGACGACGTCTGCGGCCCCGACTACCTCGCCGAGTGCGTCGACGTGCTGGAGCAGCAGGGCGACGACGTCATTCTGGCCTATCCGCAGACCACCCTGATCGACTCCTCCGGCGACGAGCTCGAAGCGTACGAGGATCGATTGGACCTTCGCAACTTGGAGACACCGAGCGCACGTCTGCGACATGTGCTGCAGAACTGTCGACTTTGTCATGCGGCCCTCGGGCTGATTCGTGCCACCTCTTTGCGGAAGACGCCCGTCCTTGGCAGCTATCAGTCTTCCGACGTCGTACTGCTTTCGGAGCTCGCGATGCTAGGGAAGTTCTGGGAGATCCCGAAGCCGTTGTACTTCCGCCGCATGCACAGCCGATCATCGTTTCAATGTTCTCGTTCGCGACATAGCTACCACCTGACGATGGACGCATCCAATTCGCTGCGGTTCGTCATGCCGCGGACCAAGCAGTGTGTCGAGATCGTCAGATCGATTCGCCGTTCCGTGTCGAGCTTCGCGGAACGCCAAAAATGTCTCTATGCTCTGCTGAGCATCTGGGGTCCCGCGTACTGGCGGGTCGTCGCCGGTGAATTCAAACTGTCGGCACGAGAAATCTTCAACGGCCGTAGCGGTTCACACCACACGAGCCCAGAGACGTAATGGCCGCTCCACTGACGCCACACGAGAAGCGACCGGCACCGACCCGTGAAACGGTCCCAGAGGTGCAGACGACAACCGACGATAGCCGCAGCACCGCAGCTCAGACGCTGCACGCACCGCGGATCGCGATTTGCGGCCACTATCACGGTGGCAACCTGGGTGACGAGATCGTCGTGAGTACCCTGATCGCGCAGTTGCGAGGGCGCCTTGCAGACGGCGAGATGGTCGGGCTCTCGTTGAACCCTTCCGACACTCGGTATCGCCACGGAATCGAGGCCTTCCCAATGGCACGTTCAGCGGTCGTCGCCGCACGCCAAGGGCCACATGTTCCTGGATTCAAGGCTCCATCGGCGTCGAACGAGGGGAATGGATCGCAGCAGCGACTCAAACGGTGGGTGAGGAATGCTCCTGGAGCGAACACCGTACTCCGCGCGGTGAGATCCCTCTGGCGAAACGTGAAATCCGTGTGCTGTGAACCGTTCTTTTGCCTCCGGTCTCTCCGGAGGCTTCGCGGGATCAACCTTTTGATCGTGGCCGGATCAGGGCAGCTCTACGACGGCTGGTCCGGACCATGGAACCACCCGTACAACCTTTTTCGCTGGGCGCTCTTGGCGAAGATCTCCAAGACCCCCTTCGCGCTCGTGTCCGTCGGCGCTGGCCCGTTCTCTTCTCGCCTCGGTAGATTCTTCATTCGTAAGACGGTGGAATGGTCGTCCTACTCCTCCTTCAGGGACGAGTTCTCCGCCCAGCTGATCCGCGGCTTTGCGGCCGAAACCCGGCAATTCTCTGTCTATCCGGACCTTGCATTCAGCTACCCGCTCGCCTCATTGGAGCGCGCCTCGAACCGGCGTTCGACATCACGAACGATGGATCCGTCACCGAACGAGTCGCGACTCGAAGCTGTCGTCGGCCTGAACGCATACCCGTACTTCGACCGCCGCTACTCCAAGGAGTTCGAAGACGCGCTCTACGACGCATACATGAGCGCCATCACGCAATTCGCATGCTGGCTCGTCAAAGAACGATACCGGATCAATCTGTTCTATACGCAGACCAGGGCAGACTACGACGTCAATCAGCGGCTCAGAGCAGCGCTCCTTGAAGCAGTCCCTCTAGAACACCAAACGCAGGTCTTCGTGCCGAACATCGAGACGCACAGTGACCTCATCAACGAGATCAGCTCGTGCAGATTCGTCGTCGCCGGCCGGTTTCACGGCACATTGCTACCGCATCTCTTGGGCATCCCGGCGATCGGCCTGGCGTACAACGAGAAAACCCACGAACTCTACCGTTATCTTGGCTACCCACAGTTCGCCGTGGATGGGGAAGGCCTGACTGCCAAGGAGTTGATCGAGAAGTTCGAAGAACTTCGGGACGTTGAGGATGAGTTTAAGGACACGCTCCCGGCTCGCACCGCAGCCCTCCGAGCCCGGCTCGATGAGCAGTATGACCGGCTCATAGCCGGTTTCTGTGGCTCACAGTCGAAGTAACGATTCCGATCGAACTCAACTTGCCTTCCATCCGTGGGGGAAAACTCCGGTTCACGGGTCAAGCCTCGACGAGAACGTCACGTTCGGCACTCACCAACGCAAGCGGAGGCCGGAACTCGTGACCAAAGATCGCCAGCACTCTGTCGGGCGAGCAGTTCCGAATCGTCCGTCCGTCGGTGCACCAACGCCGCCCGTCCCAGACGAATACCGCCGCTGCTCGCAAGACATCGTCATCCGGCTTCGACGACGGAGCGTCACCGGACTCCAACCGCAGCCGGATCTCAGCCGGCACCAGGACGCAAACGGTCCATTGAGCGCTCACACATATGAGCCCAGCCGCTCGGTAGGCGCAGGTCAGCCACCGAGCGCTCTCCGATTCGCTCCTGCCGACCGCGAGAGCGAAATGCTCGGCGCACACTCTTTCGAATTCGCAGACGAACGCCCGCCGGGCGTTGCGAATATGTCGTAGCAACATGCGACGCTGAATCGTCGGCCGCAGGACGACGACAATCGCCGCTGCCGCCAGCGCAGCGAACACAACCAAACACGTAGACCACGCGTCAAGCACTTTGGTCTCCGGGAGCCTTGTTGGCTTCTTCGACGTCGCGATTGCGGCGCGAATACTTCTTACCCACGGCCGTGAGGATTTCGACCAACCCAAGTCGAGTGTCACGCCGCGCCAGAATCAAGCCTAGACTGACGCCAAACGCGACGCCACCTCCGACAACCAGCCGGATCCACTCGTCGGCGTCGCGCAGAAAGAACAAGGTCACGAAGGCGCAAGCGACGCCACAAACGACCGAGAAATTCGGGAAAAAAATCGTTCGCATGAACTCGCGTATCGACACCGGAGATGGTCGGAGAGCAAAGAAAAGTAGCGGGATCCGCATGACCAATTTGGATATGGCGTAACCGCACGCCACGCCGACAATCCCAGCCCAGCCGAACTCTTGAGCCAAAAGCAACCCGGAGACCACAAAAAGCAACTCGACGATCGAGCTGGCGGCGGTGAGTACGGTTTGCCGCCGACCAAACCCGAGGGTGACCAGCATCCAGTGAGCTTGGAGACTAGAGCCGAGCCCCAGCAGTGATGCAACGAGAACGGGAAAGATTTGTGCTGCTTCGACCCACTTCGCACTCAAGAGGATGCGAACAAAATGATCTCCGACGGAAATCCCCACCGCAAGAATCGGTGCCATGATCGTATCCAATGAACGAGCGACACGCAGCGCGGCCTGAGCGAACCGCTGTGGTTCGTGCTGCAGACGTGCCAGCGACGGAATCAGGACACGGGCAATCGGGGTGAACAGATTCTTCCCAGGCATCTCCAAGAGAGTCATGGCCCGGCCGAAATTGCCGAGTACAGCCGTTCCCAGAACGAATCCAATGATCAGGCGCTGCGCTTTCAGCTGCCCCATGTAGAAAAACTCGGAGATCGTCATCCAAAGTCCATGCCGTACGATCGATCCGATCGCCCGCGGGCGTTGCGGCCGGAGCGGACGCCAACCCGACGCCAACCAAGCAAGCACGGCCTCCAGCAGGAACACAACCCAATGCTGCGCGATCAACGCCCACACGCCACCGCCGGCTAGTGCGATGCAGATAGCGACCAACGGACCGGCGAACGACGGAACGGACTGGACAATCGCAAGCGTTTTGAAGCGCAGCTGGCGTGACAGGTGAACGATCGGTTGGCCGCCCAGGGAGGCGACGAGCGCAGTAGGGGCCAACACGAGAACGAGCTGACCTGCTTCGCGCGACTCTGGGCCACCCCATACCTGCAAGGCCACAGCGACGACGACGACCAGGAGCGAACAGACAGTGGCGAGCGATACGTTGATCCAAAAGAGACCGGAGGACTGCTCGTGAGTGAGGTTCGGTGCGCGCATCGACGCTTGGACGAGCCCCAAGTCTCGGAAGATCATCCCGAACGCGTTGAACGCCAGTGCGATCTCAGCTAGACCATAGTCCTCTTCGGAGAGCAACCGCGCCAAAACGGCGAGCGTCAGCATGCGAAAGACGCTACGAGAGAGCTGCGCCGAGACTCCGAACGCGGCGCCGGAGACAGCCGTCGCCTTCATTCCCGCCACGGGCTTCGCAACTTCTGACGACGTTCCAGAAGAAGACTCAGGCGCACCCTCCTGTGTTCGCCTTTCTCGCGCGTCGTCAGAGGTGTCACTCATGTGGTCACTCCCGCGGTCTTCGAGTCTTCACGCGTTCGAATCAGGCGTGAACAGGTCAGCTTCTCGTCCGGATGACTCTTTCTCAGGGAGCTGACCCAAATCGGCCATGCCATCGGCCGACAAGAGAGATATCGGCTGTGCACCGGATCACTTGAGCGCTCCGACGAGCTCGACGACATGATCGCAGGCGACGTCCACGTCCTTCGGCGCGACGTCCTTGTGAAAGACGAACCGTACCGCGTTTCCCAAGGCCACGGCGAGCACGCCACGATCCGCGAGCCGCTCGACAAATGGCGGCGCCCACCCCGTGTCGATCTGCCGCCCACGTAAGTACAGCATGTTGGATTCAGGAGAATCCGGTTCGACCAAATCGCCGTCAACCGCACGCAGGGCGGCGGCGAGCTGGCGAGCGGCGGCGTGATCCTCGGCGAGACGCTCGACGTTGTGCTCGAGTGCGTAGAGCCCAGCAGCAGCCAGGACGCCGGCCTGGCGCATGCCGCCGCCGAGAAGCTTACGGAGCCGACGCCCAGCTTCTATATGGGCAGCCGAGCCGACAAGAAGCGATCCGGCCGGTGCTCCAAGCCCTTTGGAGACGCAAAACATCACCGTGTCGGCGCACGCCGCGTAGTCTCGAGCGGGCACGCCCGAAGCCACCGCAGCATTAAAGATGCGCGCCCCGTCGAGGTGGAAGTGCAGCTTCTTCTGGCGGCAAAACCTGCCGACGGCTTGCAGGTAATCGAGAGGCAGCACTCGACCGCCAGCAAGGTTTGCGGTCTGCTCAAGGATCACCACCGTTGTCTTCGGTAGATGAATGTTGGACGGCAGGACTGACGCGCCGAGAACGTCGAGCGACACGACGCCACGATCGCCTGGAATTGGATTAGGCATCACCCCCCAAAGCCGCGAGATACCGGCGACCTCAAAGTGAAAACTGTGGGCACTTGCCTCCACCAGAGCCTCGTCGCCAGGATCGGCAGCCAGACCAATGGCGATCGAGTTGGCCATCGTTCCCGTCGGTACGAAAAGTGATGCTTCCTTGCCGAGGAGAGACGCGGCAGTAGCTTCCAGCTGGTGCACCGTCGGGTCGTCGCCAAAGACATCGTCGCCAAGAGGCGCGACCCGCATCGCCTCCAGCATGGGGGCGTCAGGTCGAGTAACGGTGTCGCTTCTAAGATCGATCGGCGCACTCATGTTCGCGTCCTAAGTCATTGACAGGTTGGCGTCAACTGGTTCTTTCACTGCCGACGATCCCTCCACGCGTGGGTAACCACTGCGAGAAGCGGTCGCCGAGCGGCTCGTCGTATTTGCCCCGACCCCGCGTCGAACTCGCAAACCTCGTCAACAGCGCGGGGGGCGGCCTCGTGGCGAGTGTCCGCAGCTCCTCCGGCGGCCCCATCAAGTCAACTCCGGTCCGCGAGCCATGGCAACGCTGCCTGAACGAATCATCTCAAGAATGCCGTAGTCGTTCATGAGATTCTCAAACGCGTCGAGCTTTTCCGCCGTACCGGTCACTTCCGCGATGAGGCTGTGCTCACCAATGTCGACAGTCTTGGCGCGAAAGATATCGATGATTTGGAGGATTTCGCTACGCCTCGAAGCGTCGCCCTTGACCTTGAATAGTGCCAGTTCTCGCGCCACCGATGACTCGGTCTGGTGCTCCGCCGCACGCACAACGTCGACCAATTTGTTGAGCTGTTTGATGATCTGGTCCAAAACCGCTGGATCGCCCTGGCAGTCGATCGTCATGCGTGAGAAGCCCTTCGTGTGCGCCTGACTGACAACCAGAGAGTCGATGTTGTAGCCGCGGCGTGCGAACACCTGGGCGATTCGAGACAACACACCTGGTCGGTCATGCACGCGAACACTGATCGTGTGGGAACGATTCATGCCTCAAGTACTCCCCTCAGGCTTCGCGAGCTTCTCCTTGGGAGGCTCAACGATCATGTCCTTGACCGCGGCGCCAGCCGGGATCATCGGAAAGACGTTGCCTTCCTTCTCGACAACCGCATCGACGACGCACGGCCCGTCGCTGTACGCCATGGCTTCCTTCAAGATGCGACGAACGTCGCCACTGCGGCGAATGCGAAAGCCGCGCGCACCGTAGGCTTCCGCCAGCTTGACAAAATCAGGGTTGCCCTGCAGGTCGACGCCCGAATAGCGATTGTCGAAAAAGAGCTCCTGCCACTGCCTCACCATTCCGAGATAGGCATTGTTGATGATGAGAACTTTCACCGGCAGTCGGTGGATCACCGCCGTTGACAACTCGCTCAGTGTCATCTGAAAGCCGCCGTCGCCGACAACTGCCCACACGACGTCATTTGGACGACCGAATTGAGCTCCGATCGCTGCCGGAAATCCGAACCCCATGCTCCCAGCTCCGCCGCTCGTGATCCACTGGCGCTCGAACGAAGTACGATAGAACTGCGCGCACCACATCTGGTGTTGTCCGACATCCGTAGTGACGATGGCCTTTCCGTCGGTCACTTCGAAGAGGCACTGCAAGACGTGCTGCGCCTTCAATCCACCTCGCTTCGGATACTTTAGCGGAAAACGTCGCTTCCACTCGGTGACCTCAGAGAGCCACTCATCGGTGTCGAGACGCTGTACATGCTTGAGGAGATCCTCGACGACGAGCTTCGCGTCACCGACAAGGGAGACGTCCGGCTGCACCACCTTGCCGAACTCTGCTCGGTCGATGTCGACGTGAATCTTCTTGGCGGTCGGGCAAAACTCCTCCAGCTTTCCTGTGATGCGGTCGTCCCAGCGTCCACCGATGCACATGATCAAATCGCAACCGACGACCGCCTTGTTGGCGTACGCGGTGCCGTGCATGCCCATCATGCCGAGGGAGAGATCGTGCGTCTCCGGAAACCCCCCTTTGCCAAGCAGGGTCGTCACGACCGGAGCATTCAAGACCTCAGCAAGCTGGAGAACGGGCGCAGCAGCGCCAGAGAGAATCACTCCTTGGCCGACATAGAGAAGGGGCCGCTTCGATTGCCGCAGGAGATCGGCGGCAGCATAGATCGCATCGAGATCCGCGGAGCTCGGCACGTCGTAACCGGGTAGCTCCAGCGTCTCGGGAAACGTGGTGTCGCAATCCTTGGAAGCGACGTCCTTTGGTACGTCGACGAGAACCGGCCCTGGCCGGCCCGTGCGGCAGATGTGAAACGCCTCCTTCATAACGCGCGGAAGATCGTTGGGGCTCTTGACGAGATAGGAATGCTTCACCACCGGAATCGTGATGCCGAAGATGTCCGCTTCCTGAAACGCATCCTTTCCAAGCATCGGTGTGATCTGTTGCCCACAGATGACCACGAGAGGGGCTGAGTCCATGTGAGCAGTCAGGAGTCCGGTGACGGTGTTCGTCGCCCCGGGTCCACTCGTCACCAGCACGACGCCGGGGAGACCAGTAGCACGGGCGTACCCATCGGCCATGTGAGCCGCCCCCTGCTCATGTCGCGTAAGAATGAGCTGGATCTTGGCGTCCAGGATCGCGTCGAATACCGGCATCACCGCACCGCCAGGCAGACCGAACACGTGTTGAACGTTTTCCCGCCGCAAAGCTTCGATGATGATGTCGGCGCCAGTCACAAATCGCTCCAAATCGGGCTATCTAGAAAGAAATCGAGGCCGGAGGACTCTGAAATCGACACAGAATCGACAAAGAGCCGATTCCAGGACTGCATTATCCTCCAAAACGATCATTTCTCAGCACAAAATACCCTCAAATACCGGTCTCTCCTCTCTAACATGGCCATTGACGGAGCTATTCTGCATGCCTAACGGTGCGAGCCCCCTCATTCTCACAGCAAGAGCCGCCATTTCGACAGCCGTGAGCCGTCCGCCTGGCCGTTGTATCGGGTGGGCGTCGGTCGCGGGGGCTGACTCAGAACGTGGTATGCCTTGGAGCGGCGCATGAGGCACCCGCGGCACCGTGCTGCCCGGAACCGCATGTTGACGCCACCTTTGGCGGGCCGGACAATAGATTCCGGATCTGTACGGGAGATAGGGAGGGGACTCTGATGCGGTGTGTCTGCGGCACAGAGTTGGTAGAGCAAACCGATCTGGTTGGCGGCGTCGAACCCCTTGATCCCTTCAACTTGAAAAGAGCTGGAGTGCCCATGCGCGTTCTCATGGTGTCCGTTTTCGCTCTTGCGGCTGTGCATCCGACTCTCTGCGGCGCGGATCGTTTGCGGACCAACGCAACGACGGAGTGGGAAATCGCCCCACCGCATCGCGACCGAGGAAGATTTCTCGGCAATCTCGGTGAGCTGGAAGTCTATCAACCCTTGGCAGTCAGTCGGAAGTTTCACGTCGAGACGTGGCGCTCCGCCCGGGCGCAAGCGCAAGACGGCGCCGGCGGCAACGTTCAGGCACTCGCCGTGCTGCAGACCGACTTCGAAGCGAGTGGTAATGCGAGCAACACCGTCCTTCTGATTTGGGATGAGACGTCACCAAACTTGACTGGGGTTCGCATCACTGCCGTGGACGAATTCGGCGCGAGTATCGGGGACGGCATTCGCGTCGACGGCTTGGGAATCGATGAACTTCCCAATACCAACACCGCCTTCGTTGGCGGCATTCCGGCCGGACGCATAACGTTCACGGTTTCCGGTGCTGGCGTTCCAAGCGACGCAGAAGCCAGTATCACGGTGCTCTCAGAGCAGCCATTCGCTGACGTCGCGAACCTCTCGTGTGTCGAAGGACGCGTTGTCAACCCCGATGCACTCTGCGATCTCGTGGTTACTTGGGAAAGCAACGAACCGGTACCGACAAGTCACACAATTCTCGTGCAGTCGGGCACTTTCCAACTCGCAACGTCGACCGAGACGGGAAGGCGCGATGGTCTCCTCTTCATCAACGCCTCGCCGGGGACCTGGGAGATCACCAACATTGGCTTTCTCTTCAACGACGAAGGCGCCTATCGTGGTGGCTTTATTGACACAACGTGCAATTTGGATTGTTCCACAGTCAAGTGCACCGCACCGATTGATTTCACGCCTAGTCAGTTCAGGTACTCGACCTCAGAGGGTGTGAATGACGTGTTCGCCACCTGGATCAATCCAGGCAATTTCGACGAAGTGAAGGTGCTTCTCGACGGCGCCGAGGCAGTGACTCTGGCTGGAACCGCATCGACCGTCAGTTTGTTTGATCTCGATGCTGGCGAACACGACTTTGCCGTTCGGGGTGTCTGCGAAGATGGCACGGAGACCACTCTGACCTCGTCGACACTCAATGTTCTCAGCACGACGCCCCACACCAACGCGGTGACGGAATTCAGTCAAGAATTCCTACCGGGATCGAACCAGATGCTCCTCAACTGGACGGCAGCCGATCGATCAGATTGGATCGATGTATGGAGACTTCGGGACGATCAGCTGAGTTTTTTGGGTTCGCTCGACACCTCATTCGACGCCATTCTGATCAACAGCTCCCTCGAGACAGATCTCCTCGCTATCCAGTTCTTTCGCGACGACGCGACCGGCTGCTACGGATCAGAGCTGACCTTCGCCACCCCGATCGGCAACAGCTTCATTCGCGGGGTCTGCGACGGAATCGGCTCCATCCCACAGCTCGGTTCGGCCGTCTTCGGCCTGAACTGGTTGTTCGTACCCAATACGGAGATCCCCCCCTGCGCAGCGGCCTGCGACCTCGACGCTGACGGCCGGACCGACGTCGGTGACATGATCTTTCTGCTCAACTTTCTGTTCGCCTCGGGTGACCTTCCGGTCGACTGGATCGATCCGTTGACGCCGGCGTGCTCGTCAGCACCCAGCGCCGATTGCGCCACACCCAATCCCGAGTGTCCTCTGTAGCGACCGCGGCGCCTTTTCGGCACCAGTGAGTGGATAGATCGTCTCACAGACGGGAAGGATTGCGACCGAGTGCTTGTTCGTGGAGCCGTCGTCGCGATTCGGAATCTCTCACGCCGACGCTCCCAGACGTCGCGCGAAAGGCTGCATCCTGCGCATCGAGTCTCCAGGGTCGGGAGACCTGACTCGCGCGCTCGATCACTTGTAAACGCGGGTTAGAATCCGCGTCATTCTGACGTTTCTCCGCGTAGTACCCCGCTGTCAGCAGCGCTGCCGATCATACCCCGCGGCAGTACCCGGCCCGCTGAAGCGACCAACGAGTACCCCGCCTCGTCTGACTAGCCGTGGTCTTTGACGTCTCCACTCCGCGCCCCCCAACGTTCAACAAATCGGTTCTCGTGATTGAAATTTTCCGTTCACCTTTTTCCCGAAGTAGGATCTGGATACACGGTGACTACGAGTTTTGACATTTCAGCACCCGCCCATAGCCCATAGATAGTCGTGATCACCACACTCATTTCGGACGCCAGACTTGTCCAACAGGCGCGGGCAGGCAATCCCCGCTCTATCGAAGAACTCGTCGTACGCCACCAAAAAAAGGCGTTTGCGGTAGCTCATGCCATCATCTCAAACGCAGCCGACCCCCAGGATGTGGTGCAGGAAGCAACATTGTTGGCCCTCAAGAACCTTGACCGTCTGGAGCGAAATACGAGCTTTAGACCGTGGTTTCTAACCATCGTCAGGAACGTAGCGCGCAAGGAGTTACGACGACGTTCACCCCCTGCATCACTCACCCAGGAGACTCCATCCGCTGAGCCGGATGCGGCGAACCGAAGCGAGATTCGAGAACTGAACGACCGACTGTGGAGCGAAGTGCAACGCCTACCCGCGAACGTTCGTGAAGCGGTCTTTCTCTTCTACTACGAAGGGGAATCCGTCCGCCAAGTCGCAAAAGCGCAAGGCACGACAAGTGCTACCGCTAAGAAGAGGCTACAGACGGGAAGAGACCTGCTTCGCAATCGACTCTGGCGCCGATTCGAAGCTCAACTTCGCGACATGCTTCCGTCGACTCGCACGTGGAAGAAGAAGGGACGGCAAACCACCCTCCTCTTGCTCGGCAGTCTGCCGGTCGGAAGAACTACGGCGGCGGTCGCCAAGACGCTCACAACGTCATCGACGATTCATGGCTCTGCAACACTCTTAGGAGGAGCAATCGTGACGAAGAAAGCAGTAGGAATCGCAATCGCCGTCGTTGCGGTATGCAGCGTTGGGGTGAGCGTACTGACGATGAATAACGACTCCACACACGACGAGAGGGCAACTCGGGAAGCCTCGCGGCTGCGAAGCGAACTGGAGACTCTACGAAGACAGTACAAGGACACCCGATCCCAGCTTCAGCGAAGTCGTACGACGATCCGCAACTTAGAAAAAACCATCTCAGACCAGCGCTTAGCGATTGAATCCGCTGGAAAGACCTCTGAGACCGCGACGAAGGACGGCACGGAGGAGACCTCACGAGAAATCGCTGGGCTAATCGATCTTTCCGGTCTTGCCGTGTTGTTCGCCGAGAATATCGACACGCTGCAAATCCGTGAGGAGGGCCCACCCTCCGCGGAGACGAGCGAGCGGATGTCAAAATTTCGCAATGGGATCAGCCAATTCGAAGCACGAATCAAAGCGGCTTCGCCACGTCCTTTCTTCGACGATTCGATCCGCGGACAACTGATCCGAGCGATCGTGTCTGAATCGCTCGGGCTGACGAAGAAGCAACAAAAGAAACTCAACGAGCGGTTACCGTCCACCGCAGACGTTGCGGTCGACGGGCTGACTCCGTTGGAGCGATACGGCGTACGACGCTCGACCATCATGGAAACCTGGGTCGGCGTCGAAGAGATCCTTTCGGACGATCAACTTGAATACTGGCCGGCGCTAAGCGAGTTTTCAGAGCACCTGTTCGACGGCGGAGCGTCTCACTATACATACGGTGTTGATCAAGAGGACGCCCCACAAGTCGTGGTAAGGGATCTCCGACGAATCTATGCACTGGACGACGGGCAGGTCGAATCCATTCTCCCCTTTGTGGATGAGTTCATCGACGTCGCACGGGACATCGTTTATAGCCTCCCGGAGGACGAACGGGACGGAACGAACTCCAGGTTGGGACTCGGACTAGCACCGGGCGTAATGGAGCAGTTTGTAGAGGCTCAGTTGAATCTAGAGGAGCAGATTCTCCCCAAGTTGACCGAGGGGCAGGCGGATCGTTACAGCAAGCAGCTTCCGACCGTACTCCGGTTTCGGTCCGGTGAATCGATAAGAAGAAGGCACAAACCTTCCTCTTTCCTGCGAGAAGAAATCGGCACGAACTGATCGAACAAGCTCTGGCAGATTAGTCGAAGTCAGGAGTGGAGAGCCTCGAGTCAGTACGCTATCTTCGCAGCGCGCAAGAGGGTCACGCTGCGATCCGGGACGGACCGGCTCCTCAGCCGGCGAGAACGTCGTCTGGATACGTAGCTTGGGTAGAGGCAACTCACCAGAAGCGACCATCCCGACTCCGTTCTCTTTCGGTAAGGCCGTTGCGTTACTACTAAGGCGCGCCTTCAAGGTCTCGACGCTCTCCGGGGCTCCCCACTCTGGCAGTATCGTCTCGGTCGCAAAACCCTTCCGATCTGTGCGATGGTGGCTGCGGCCCAGGGACGCTCCGTTCGACTCTACCAGTGTTCACGCTGCCACGCGCAAGTCGTCATCTGCAGTCGCTGCGACCGTGGACAGCGATACTGCTCTCGCGCCTGCTCGCACGCTGCACGATGCGAGTCGATCCGGCGAGCAGCTCGACGCTATCAGCAAAGCACGCTTGGTGCTCGTAACCACACCCGTCGACAGCGTCGCTGGCGGCGTCGACATCTCGGTGTGACTCATCAGGGTTCCACCGCCACGGTTTCTGGTGCACACATCTTCGGGTCGCAGGAGCGAACGGAGCCTGAGAAGACGACGAGCATCACTACCGCGGAGCCATCAGGGCGCTTTGAACGTCCGGTGAGCAGGCTTCGGTGCCGTTTCTGTGGCCGCTTCGCTTCGGCGTTTGTACGACCTGGCTTCCTACCTCGGCGCTGGAGCGACGACTACGGCACTATTGTCGCCCGCGACTACTCGTAATCGATGAGCTCGGGTATCTCTCCACCTCGGCAGACCACGCCGATTTACTCTTTGAACTTGTCACTCGACGCTACCAGCAGGAAAAGCCGATCGTGCTGACGACCAACAAGAGCTTCCAGGACTGGAACGATGTGTTCCCAAACTCCGGCGTGGTTGTCACCCTCGTCGACCGGCTTGTTCACCGCTGCGAGGTGGTGGAAATCGATGCGGAATCCTACCGCCTCAAGGAGTCTGAGGAGCGAAAACACCAGCGGGAGAAGGAACGAAGGGCGCGTGCGAGCAAAAAGAGGCGGACGAAGTCGTGAGAATCGCAGCAGAACACCTTCGACGGTTGCGAAACGAAGTGGACATCGTCGCGACCATTCACGCTCTGGAACTGGCGACGAAAACCCGCGGCGGTTGGCTACGCTTCCTGTGCCCCTGCTGTGGAGAGTTCGACACGGCTACAAATACGAAGACGAATCTGGCGCGATGCTTTCGCTGCAAGCGGAACTTCAACCCGATCGACCTGGTCATGGCCGTGCGAGGCTCAAGTTTTCTCGACACTGTGAGGTACCTCGAAAAGCGCGTCAAACCGTCAGAATGACGCGCTTTTGGACCGGTGCCAACAATCACTCGTCAGCCAAACCGGAGATGTCGCGGAAGTAGTCGGAAATGACGCGCCGGTAGCGACCGGGCAGCTTTTCCCAAACCTCGCGCAGAGAACGGGCGACATCGGCCTCGTTCACTTCGCCCCAGCGTTCGCGGTCGCGCCGCTCGGGCTCCTCCCTGAGGGCGTTGCCACCGGCCTGACCACTGGCATGGTCGGTGATTTCGCCACGCGCATTCGCCGTTCCCTGCCCGCGCCCCTTGGCAGCTTTCGAGCCCGGTGCCAACTTCCCCCGTTTGCACGCGCTTCCACTGCAGGCGCGGCGCGGCCCGCCAGCTTCGTCGACTTTTTCGAGGAGGCGCGCGACGCGGTCGAGTACCGCGACAACACCGGCTTCCTCACGCTGGGTTTCGGCACCGACATCGCTGTCGCTCAACCTCTCCGCAATTGTCCTCATACGGCGGCTCGTTTCCCTGACGGGCCCAGGATGCTTCGGCTTCTCTCTGAGCCGGGCGAGCGCCGTCTCCGCCTCGGCACGCTCGCTCGCGCGAGACTCCGGGAGTTCCACGAGAAAGAGCTGGAGCTCCAAGATGGCGAGCGTCGTCTCGTTCAAGTCGACGAAGAGCTCCGACAGGCGGCGGTGCGCCAGTTCGACTGGCAAGAAGTCATCCGCCACTGCCAGCGCTTCAAGAAGAGCCCGAGCGAAAGTGCGACGATCACCGGCATCGGCTGAGGAGTTACGGTCAGCCATCTCGAGCTCCAAAGAGGCGCGGTAATAGTCACCGTAATAGCGGATGAATCGGTTTTCGACCTCCTGCAGCCGACGAGCTTGTGCGATCGCGACGTCCAACTCTTCGACCGTCAACGACGACGCCTCACGATCACCCGCAAACAGCGCATGCAACTTGCGAAGCTCTGGGGTGAAGCGCGCCAGTACCGCCCGGACGAGATCGCCGCGCTCAAAGTCGAGCCGAGCACGATCACTTAGCGAGAGCTCGTCGATCAAGTCGCCTCGCCCAGATGCACGCAGGGAATCGAGAAAACGGTCCCACAAATCTGTCGTCGAGCGAGGCGTACCGACGGATCCACCAGGACGCGCCGCGTCGTCGAGTGAGCCGGGAGCGTCTTCGGTCGATTCGGCAGCGGGATCCACCCGGGGAGTCACAGAATCACGATCCCGTCGAGGCTCGTCCGCAGCGATGACGCCGACGAAAACGAATGCGACGGCGGCGGCGACTCTCGAGAGCACCGGCCGACGATGGCGAACAAAACCTACGCGGACTCCTACGCGACTCATGGCTCCTCCTTCGGCGGCACTTGCCGCGCTTCCGGGTCTGGCTTTCGAGTGTCGCTGGACTCGACGCTCTGCTCTCCCTCGCGACCATCCAAGTCAGGCAAGGTGTCTCGATCGAATTGCGGCGACGCGGTTGGCGCCTCCGCGCCAAGAAGAAATGCATCCACCTTCGGGTACGCGCGGAGGAACTCTTCGGTAAGCCGGGCCAACGCCGCCTCGTTGTCGGCAAGTCGCTCCCCCTGCCGCAGCAATTCGAGCTGGGCTGGATTCACGGGCTGAGTCTCGCCAGGCTTCTCTCCAGAACCCAGCAGCCCGAGCTTGCGAAGACGCTGAGTGCGATCGAACAAGCGGCGCTGTTCGGCCAAGATCAAACGCACCTCTGCGGCCGGTGGGATCTTCTCCTTCTTCATTTTTCCGCCACCTCCTCCACCGCCGCCGCCACCGCCACCACCACCGCCGCTATCCATGTCCAATTTGAAAGCCTCGAGGACGGCCCGCAACGAACTTTCCACGTCCGCTTGCAAGAACTGCACGACGTCCCCTGCCTCACCAGCTGCAAGCAACGTCGCCGCATTCTCCAGGTCGGACTGCGCCCGTTCCATAAGTCGTGGAGCCACGACGGTGGATTCACTGCTCGCCACAAGACGCTGCACGTCGTCCACATCGACTTTGAGAAGACGTTCTTCGCGAGCCAGTCGACGCGCTTCGCGGCGGAGTTGTGCAGGCTCCATATCGTCCGCCGCATGAAGCTCGTTCGTCTCGTGCCGCAGCGCCTCCTGGGCCGTCACGAGCGCGAAGAGCTTAAGGACGATCTTCCCGATCACACTCGCCTGCGCGTCAGCCGCCCGCCGCGCGATCTCATTCTCAAGCTCTTCCGCGGCTCTCTTAAGCTGCGTCAATGCCTCGTCTTGATCTTGTCGGGCGCCGCGAACGTTGCGAGCCCGCAGTCGCATCGCCGCTCCACGCATGCGCTGCGCAGCGTTCGCCATCGCCTCTTGGGCATTCCCCATGGAGCCGCGTTGTCCTGAATTCCCACGCTGCCCGCCGGAGCTGGGCGTTCCGCGCTGTCGACTCGCCGCTTTGCGCTTTAGCCTCTTGGAGAGCTCGTCGGCGTCGCGCTTCAGTGAACGCTGCTGGCGTAGTCGCTCCTCCAGCGCTTGACCGCTGGATGGCGCCTCGCCCGCAGTCAGCTCTTCCGTCGCATTCCTCTCCTCCTCCTGTTTTGCCTTGAGTCGCTCGAGACGCTCCAGCTCTTCGCGCAGCTCCTTCAATTCTTCCTTATCGCGCCGCGCCGCCTCGGCGTCGTCTTCGCCGCGCAGCAACTTGAGGACGCGCTCAAGATCTTTCTCGAGCAAAGCCTCCTCGTCAGCAGCTGATTGCAATCGCCGGCTCGCCAGTAAGCGGCGCACCCGACGCAGCCGCCGCGGCAACTCGAGCTCGTCTGAGCGCCGGAGCGCCAATCCAAGACGCTCAGCGCGATCGACGTCTTCCGTCATGCTGATCAGCCCGCTGATCGCGGATCGGAGACCTCGGTAGCGCCGTTCAACTTCGCGCTGCAGGCGCTTCGCCGCGTCGAGGTTCGCTACGTCGCTCTGGCCGAAAAGTGCGCGACTCGCGAAGGGCAAACAGCCCAGAGCCACGACAATCCAGAGCCAATCACCAATGTTGGAAATGAATCGTGACTTCATTGGATCACGCCTCAATTGTCAGTCACCACGGCAGTCAAGAAAAGCAGAATCGTTCCCAGTCGCCACATCGAACCCCTGCAGGCCCTCTTCATCGACCATTCCCCTCCCGCGGCCGACGCAGCAGCTCATCAGTCACCTCTCGCGCCTGCCGCTGCAACTCGAGGATCATCTCAAGGCGGTGGATCAGCTCACGCTCACTACCGCTCCCCGCAAGATTCTCCGCGATCGCCCGCAAGTCAGCAGCCATCGCCTTCAAATCCTCCTCAACCCCACGCGCATCCTCCGCCGCGGCCCGAGACTTTGAAAGCGCCTCGATCTCTTCAGCAGAACGCGGCAAACGCTCCTCCACCAACTCGTCGAGCGGCTCCGCCACCCCGTGCTCATACTTCGCCGCCGTCGCCTCATCCAGAAGTCGATTCGCCTCCAGAGCTCGCCGCATCTTCTTGAACCGCTCGTTCAAAGCCCTCGCCTCCGCCGCGACGGCACGCTGTCGCTCGGCAAGGCGCTTGGAAGGGTTCGGGGCAGGAGGAGAAGAGGCGGAGGCGGAGCCAGAAGCAGAATCAGAGGCAGAGGCAGAGGCAGAGCCAGAAGCAGAATCAGAGGCAGAGGCAGAGGCGGAGGCGGAGGCAGAGCCAGAAGCAGAATCAGAGGCAGAGGCAGAAGCAGAGGCGGAATCAGAGGAACCAGAGGCAGAATCCGAGGCAGAGCCAGCGGCGGAGGCAGAATCAGAGGACCCAGAAGCAGAATCAGAGGCTGGTCCGGAGGCGAAGCCATTATCTGTCTCCGTCTCCGCCTCTGTCTCCGTCTCTGTCTCTGTCTCTGTGTCTGTCTCCGTCTCTGTCTCCGCCTCCGTCTCCGTCTCTGTCTCCGCCTCTGTCTCCGCCTCCGTCTCCGCCTCTGTCTCCGTCTCTGTCTCTGTCTCTGTGTCTGTCTCCGTCTCTGTCTCCGCCTCCGTCTCCGTCTCTGTCTCCGCCTCTGTCTCCGCCTCCGTCTCCGTCTCTGTCTCCGCCTCTGTCTCCCACCCCGAACGGTCTCCAGCCACGCTTCCGGCAAGGCGCTCTTCCACGGCTGCGAGTTCTAGCAGTTTTTCTTGGATCTCGACGCGCGCCAGATCGGTTTGCTGCACGATCGTCGCCGCTTCGACGACCGTGACGACTTCGTGCTGGGACTCCGACCACTGAGGCTCGGGCTCACGATTGTCTGCCGCGGCTGCCTGCAGCACGATCCGGTCGCCTGGGGCGAGACTGAGTGGGCGCAGGTCAATTTCGCCGCGATAGGTTCCTTGCACCCGAATGTGAGTCGGGCTGCCGTTGGCGTCGATGCCGGTGGCTGTGTCTTTCACGAGTGAGAGGTCGATGGCCGTCTCATTGTCCGGCTGGCTCTCCGCGCGGCTCCATGACTGCTCTGAAGCGGCGCCGATCCAGCGGCGCACGATCCAGCTGGACACGCCGTGGTCGTCGCTGGCCGTCGACGAAAGCGCGATGGATGCGTCGGGAGCGACGCTGAGATACTCGCTGTCGATTTCCAGGGTGACGTCTGGCGCGCGATCAGGCTCCACGATCACGGGCTGTCGAAAGGAAGGATATGCGCTGATCCCCCACGGCTGGCTCATGACGCGGACCTCAAGCACTCCTGTACGACTGCTCGTCCAACCGAAACGAACGGTGTCTTCCTCGACCGTCGCGTCTAGGGGCTGGCTCTCCGAGTCACCAAACGTGACTTCAGCGCTCTCGAGCGGAGTGCTGGCTCTGAAGAGGCCATCGACATGAGTTCCATCGGGGACGACGAGGTCCCCAACCACATTCTCCACATTCTCGGGCGGCATGTTGAGATAACTCGGGAAACGCAGCTGGTATCGTCGCTCCTCAAGACGCGGTCGATCGTGGCAAACGACGTCAATGCGGCGACTCTGATTGTCACCACCGCGCGCGAAGAACTGCGTCGACTCGTCGAGGCGTCCGGTCGACACTTCGAAGGGGTAGCCGCTAAGTCCTGCTCGCAGATCCCGCTGGGCCGGATCATGAGCTCCCGGCTCGGGGGCGTTCGAGGAAAACGCCTGACGCCAAGTCTGGAGCGCGGAGTCGGGAACGCGCTCGTATCCCTCGACGCGAACGATCAGGTCGCCGCCAGGTCGACCGTCGCTCGTCGTGCGCTGAATGCGGACCTCCTCTGGTAGCACGCCCAAAACCCATCCCCGAAGAACGACATCTTGTTGGCGAGCAACGTGCACTTCGAACTGGCCCGAGGCATGTGCGGGAAATAGAACGTAGTGAGTTCGCCGCGGCCAGTCGACTTGCCGGAGTAGAACGTCGCGATGAAACCAAACCGAGAGGTCGTTCGACCGCCAAGCTGCGACCGCTGCTGCGGCAACGACGGAGAGGGCAGCTGCACCGACCCAGCGTCGCACGCGTGCCAGGTCCAGAGAGCCGTCGATCTCGACAGTTCTCGCGACAACGCCGATTTCACGAACCGCACGCTCGGTCAGCGCGATCTCCAGAGCTGATGCACCGCTCTTTTTTTGTCGTGCCCACTCCCTCGGCAACTCGAGCGCGCTCAGGAGCCGACCCTCCAAGCGCGGATCTCGAATCTCGGCGGCGGTCGCCAACTGCTCAGTGGACACCGCGACGCGCGACCGTCGCCGGCTTCGACGCACCAAAGCAGTCAGCACGAAGATGAGTGCGACAAAAATCCCGCCTCGAAGAAGCCACGGCAACTCCAAAACGCGATCGAGAGCCAGCGACAGAATGAATCCCCAGCAAACGACGACGACGATCTCCGACCACCCCAATTGCCGAAGAGAGCGACGAATCCTTGGGTTCAGAGCCAAGAGGGAATCGCGCAGGGTAGGACGCCTGGGCCGCTTCACCATCAATTCAGACTCCATCGTTTGCGGAGAATCCACTCGAGGATCAAAGCGCAGCAGAGAAAGCCGAGGACCCACGCTGAATCCCACAGCGACACGAGCGAGCGGCCGATGACCTCGGTGAACGAACGGTCGGGAAGTCGATCAATCACTTCGCTGAGTGAATCGAGCGCCAGCGATTCGCCGCCGCTTCGACGCGCTATTTCGTTCATCGCATAACGGTCCGGCGTCAAATCGGCGCTCTCATTCGCCAAGACGACGACGCGGAACGTCGCCTCGGCGCCCCCATCCATTCGGAGGGCGTAGCCTCCTGCAGCCTTCGGCTCGAGAGCGCCACGGTACCAACCGGGACGGCCGGAGACGGGGGACAACAGCGTCGTAGAGATGCCCGTCGTACCGTCGTGCACCACTTGAACGCTCATCTGCGACCGCACGACCGGGACCCTCTCAGCATCCAAAACGCTCGCTTCAATCTCAACTCGTTCGCCGATTTCGTAGCGGTCGTAGTCAACGTAGAGAGCACTCGCGAACTTTCCAGCAAGCCGCTTCCCGGCAACCAAGAATCGCACCACGCCAGACCAGAACCGCTCGTGCAGTCCGGGTTGCCGCGCGTGACTCCAGCGGTTGAGATCGTCGGTACCGAGGTAGATCGACAACCCGCTCCCGGCTCGGAGAATCGCAGCAGCAACGCTTCCACCAGGGTGCCGCGCAAGCTCGACGGCGGCCGGGCGTAACCTGGCGCCGTCAGCGAAGAAATAGAATCCGGGAAGCCGAAGCCATACCGACGCGTTCTCTTCAGCATCGTCGCGGAGCCGGCAGATCGGATGCTCGAGTCCGCGCGGCGTCAGGATCGGACGCCAGAGTGCGGTGTATGGCGCACGCGAGTCCCAGCCGCCGCCATCGAACTCCACCGGCAGCAGCGGCGCCAAGTATCGATTGGCGCCAGGATGCAAATGGTTCTCCCCGGCAACGTAGGCCAACCCGGTTCCGTGCTCAACAACGAGTTCTTTGAGCGCAGCCATGAATACCTCGTCGTCGAGTGACTTCGGTGCCGGATCGAGGAGAATCACAGCGTCGTAGTCTCGGAGCTCTGAGAGGCGGCGTGGTGGCTTCCCGATCGGAGCATCGCCTCTTTGGGGGTAATCCGCGCCGACACCAGCAAGCCAACATGAAGTCACAAGCTCTCGATCACGCGTCAAGAATCGAACGAGTCGCCGATACTCGGCGGTCGAACTGCCAGCGAGAAGAAACACCCGCATGGATTCGTTGCGAATGTTCACGCGAACGCGGCGCGAGTTGTCGCTGTGTTCGCTCTCTCTGTTGTGCAGCGGCAGACGCAGAACGTATTCGTAGTCTCCCTCTTCCTCGGCCGCGTCGTAGAACGCGAACCGCTCAACGATCGTGCTTGACTCCACTGCAATCGCACGTTTCGCGATCTGCTGACGTCGGCGGTTGGAGTCAACACGTTCGAGCGTGACGTCAATCCTTTGTCCTTGAAACCCAACAATCCGGACCTCTGCGTCCAGACGAATGCTGAATCCCACAGAAGCGATCTCCGGCGCCGAGAAGTTGGACACCGAAAGATTACGCTCAACCCGTTCATCCCCGAGGCAAGCGGTGAAGACCGGCACCCCACGAACAGCGTACTCTTCGACGACTCGAGCCCACGGTTCGCCTCCGGTCGATCGACCATCCGAGAGAATCAGAGCTCCCGCAACAGGGTCACCCTGAACGCTCTCCAAAGCTGCTCGCATAGCACTGCCAAGATGTGTTCCATCGCGGCTGTAGACGGCGGGCTCAGCGTCGGCAGCCGAAGCGACTTCAAGAGGAGCGAGGAGATCATCGATGTCCGTAACCGGACCGATCGACCGATCGAAGCCAAAGAGGCGCACGTCATGGGTCACTGCGAGCTCTGACAACGTATCTTGCGTCTCGAGCGCATCAACAGCCTGCTGCAGTCGCGAATGCTGGATCGCCGAACGGTTGTCAGAGAGTTGCTGCTGCTGAGACGGATCGAGCTCATCCATGCTTGTCGACGTGTCAACGAGTACGATCGCCTGTCCACGTCTCTCGACCTTGAGCTCTCTGACCACACGCGGATCAAGCAGGATCCAACAAGCCATCGCAAAAGCGAAGAGACGGAGCGTTGCAAGCAGCAGACGCTGCCACGTACGCAAACGGCGTTCGCGACGATAGACAACTACGATGATGGTCACGATCGCGGCGGCGAGGAAGAATGCGAACCACCCGCCGAGTCCGTACGGCGCGCCAAGCCATTCGAGGCGAGCGTCGGAATCTGTGTCGACGCCAAACAGCCCTCTGAGGAGTCTTTCGGCCATATTCACCGGCGTCCCAACCAAGCCGCAAAGAGAAGTTCAACGACAAGCAAGGCGGCGGCGAAAAACGCCAGCACCGACCAAATCTCACCGCCCGTTCGCCGCGAGCCAGACTCCACTTCCCCGCCCCCCGAAGACGTGACATCAAGTCCGGCGTCGCGCAATTGTCGGAGCAAATGAGACTCATCTGCTGGCTCAAGCTCGCTCTCGTTTCTCGCGGGCACGACTGCGTACCACAATGGACCAACATCGCTCCCAGCATCCGCGTCGCCGGCTCCTTGTCGTCGTGGCCAAACGCGATAGAAGCCAGCGGTGAACGTCTCGGCGTAGGATAGATGCTCGGCGTAACTCCGGCGCTGCCGCGATGGTTCGAGGACCTGAACACGACCGCTCGGAGTCGCGACTTCGTATTCGAACCCCGGGCTGGTGCGCCAAACCAGCGGTGAGCCACACGAAACCGTTCGGCGCTCGCTAGGCGCTCCAGCTAGGTACGAGACCCACTCGTGCATGATGACGGGAAACGTCGGATCGGTGGGCCAATCCCCCCAGTCTCGGTCCGCCGTGAAATTGAAGAACACGACTTTGCCGCCACGATTCTGATCGGCGATCCCTGGGCTACCATCCTCATCATCAGCGATCTCAGCGCCGACACCGTCGCGGTCGAGTGTGTCAGGTCGCGTGCCAGTCGCGTCAGTTTCTCGCACGGTCAGAGCTGGGACGCTCGCCTCGATGACAGCGGGAGTCGCTTCAGGGTCGTCGAACGTCGCCACAACCGTGGCGTGGGGCGCAGGCTCACAGTCGAAGTAGCGTGAGAAGACAACCCGATCGAGCGACGACGATTCCACACCCGAGAAGATTTGAAACGCTTTGTGCTCCTCGTTCGTACGTCGCAGATGCTGGATACCGTCTCTTCGGGCGCCCAGTCGTACCGGAAACAAGGTCCACGTCCGGGCATCAGCTCCCGGCACCGCGACGCCTGCCTCGTTGCGAGCGCCCTCGGGTACCGCAAACGATGCAAACGCAGTCTCGTAGCGCCGCGGATCGACCTTGTCGCCGACGAAAAACGCAGCGCCGCCCCCGCGCCGACAAAAGCTCTTGAGAGCGTCTACTTCGGCGGCCGCGAACTCGCCTCGGTTCAGCACCATGACGACATGCGCGTCATCAAGATCAGCGGAAGAAAAGGCACCCGTGTTCGTGGTCGTCACGACGCCGGTCGTAGCGCCGCCGCGTGGACTCAACGCCGCAGCCAGAAACCCCGATTCACTGCCGAGACGATCCGCACCTGGATCTCCGTCGATGATCGTGACCCGGATCGCATCGTCGACAAACACGGTCCCGTAGAACACGTCGTCGCGTGTCAAGGCATCACCGGTGTTCTCCAATTGAACGATCACCGGATGCTCGCCCGCGGACGCGAAGACACACTCAACCTGGACACGAACTGAACCATTTGGTTCGATCGCCGAGACGAGTGGTAGCGGTAGACTCTGGAGGGAACGAAAAGGTGTGCCGCCGACCACGAAACGCTCGGGCGTCGCCCCCGTGGCGACGGCATCGGACACAGGGCCACCGCGAGGATCTCCGATTTCGATACGCCCCACGACCCCGCGTCGCACCTCGAGACCCGTGTTGCGAATCACAACCTGTAGCGTCGTGCGACGCCCAACGAGAGGACGTGAGGCAGCGGCGTCGATGGCGGCCACCGCCAGATTTTCACGACCGGCTCGACCGACATTGATCAAATGCCAAGTGGTGCGCTCGCTGAGACCGTCGGCCTTCAGCCCCTGCACCGCAGCGAGAATCTCCGGCCGCAAGTCTCTCGTCGCACCTGAAAGCAACCAGTCACTGGCGCGTAGGTCATGGATCAGATACACGCCGCGCAGCAGAGACTGCTCGACTTCATTGAACCGCTCGCGAAGGCGTCCGATCAACCGATCGACCCGCAGCGAGCCGTCGGTTGCGTCCAGTGCTCGCACGTGACGGAGCGCTGCTGCGCCGGATGCGACGAACTGTGGATCCTCGGCAACGGCGCTCTCCGGGTGGCCGCTCCCCGCGGTCGCCGCGACCGCTCGCAGCTGTTCCGCGCGTGATCCGGCCCATACTGTGAATGGCCGATGCTGTTCGATTTCCTGCTGAATCCGGCGCGCGGCTATGTTCTGTGCTCGGACAATCGGAAGGCCGTCCGAATGGGCGGCGTCCATACTCAACGAATCGTCGATGATGATGTGCTTTTCGTCTTCGCCGACGCCGACATACCCACGGAGCACAGGTCGAGCAAGCGCACCGACGATGAACACAATGAGAGCGACGCGCAGCAGAAGAAGAATAAGATCCTCGAGACGTAGTCGACGGCGATTCGTCGCATCTGCCTGCAAGAGAAAATCCATCGCCGCCCAATCAACCACGCGAAAGCGTCGCTTGTAGAGGAGATGGATGATGATCGGTGCAGCAGCCAACGCCAAACCGGCAAGCAAGGCGGGGTTAACAAAACCATCGATAAAGGCCCACGGGCGAGGCATCACGAACCGGCTCCGCGACGCCGTATCACGCCTCCACGCGTGCGCGCGGCGAGGGCGGTCTCCAGCGCCGGCGCGATGGGCTCGCCGGCGGTCAGCATGAGATAGTCACACCCCACACGCTGACATGCACCACGCAACTTCGTCACATGTCGCTCGAACAGTTCAAGGTATCGGGCGCGAACACGCCGCGGCTCGACGATCAACTCACGCGCGTCCTCAAGGCCTCGAAACTGCACGTTCGAGCCAAAGGGAAAATCTCGCTCCGCCGCGTCGACGATCTGAATCACGATCGCATCGTGCCCACGAGCGCTAAGAAACTTCATCACAGCTTCGAAGCGATCGGCGTCGGCGAAGAAATCCGACAAGATGACAAAGAGAGATCGCTGCGGAAGGTCGACGCAGATCCGTTTCACCGAAGCCTCGATATCGGTGCCTTGGTTCAGCTCCGCATGCAGTAGCTTCTGCGCCACGTTCGCGACCATGACTCGTCGCACTGTGGGAGGCAAAAAAGTGCGCACTTCGTCGTCAAAGAGGGCCAACCCTACCGCGTCACGTTGCCGGCTGAGCAAATACGAGAGCGCTGAAGCGACGAACGCTGCAACTTCAAACTTGGTCCACTCACCCGAACCATAGCTCATCGAACGACTGACATCGGCACAGATCACACACGTGATGTTGGTCTCCTCTTCGTAGCGCTTGACGTAGTAGCGACCGAGGCGACCCAGGACCTTCCAGTCGAGGTGACGCAGGTCGTCACCCGGCACATACTCGCGATGCTCGACAAACTCGACGCTGAATCCGTGACGGTCACTGCGATTGCGCCCAGCCAGAAATCCATCGACTATGCGCCTGGCCGTCAATTCATGGCGGGTGATTCGATCAATGAGCTTAGCGTCGAAGAATTTTCCGGAGGGCCCCGTCATGCGCACTTCCTTCTGAGAACGGCGACACCTGATCGATGAGCGAGCGCACGATCCGATCGGCGTCCAGTCCTCGACCCTGAGCCTCAAAGCTGGGAATGATTCGATGCCGGAGAACTGGAACGGCGACGGCGCGGACGTCGCCCCAGGTCACTGCAAAGCGGCCTCGGAGGAGAGTTCGCGCCTTTGCAGCCACGACCAAAGATTGCCCCGCGCGTGGCCCGGCGCCCCACGCGATCGCCGGACGCAAATGCAACGGACATTCCGGCGCTTCGGGCCGGGAAGCCCGGGCGAGTCGCGTCGCGTAATGCAAAACGTTGGGCGCGACGGTCAGAGACGAGACGATGCTCTGCAAGGCCAAGACGTGTTCACGACTGAGGACCTGACCCGCGCTTGCGCTTGCATCGGATGTCGTCCGTCTGAGGATCAGCTCCTCCTCATCGTAGCTCGGGTAGTCAACCGCAACCTTGAGGAGGAATCGATCGAGCTGCGCCTCGGGAAGAGGATACGTCCCCTCTTGGTCGATCGAGTTCTGCGTTGCGAGAACAAAAAACGGTGGTGGCAAAGGACGACGTCGCCCGCCGGTTGTGACCTGTCGCTCCGCCATAGCCTCGAGAAGCGCCGCCTGCGTCTTCGGAGGTGTGCGATTGATCTCATCAGCCAAGAGCAAGTTGACGAATAGCGGCCCAGCTTGAAACGCGAGACCGCGCGACTGGCCACCACGGTGCTGGGTGAGGACCTGCGACCCTGTGATGTCCGCCGGCATCAAGTCCGGCGTAAACTGAATGCGCCCAAAATCGAGAGATAACGTGGACGCGAGTGTCCGTACCAACAGAGTCTTAGCCAACCCAGGGACGCCTTCGAGGAGGACATGGCCTCCCGCCAACAGTGCGATAAGGATCTCTTCGATCACCGCCGCCTGGCCGACGATGACCTGCTCGACCTGATCGCGCACCGCATCCATCATCGAATCAAGGCGATCAACCGTGTCGAGCAAGTCTCTCCCAGACAGCGCGCTTTCGAGCTGCCCCTGAGCGACTGAGTCGTCGTCGCTGGCCACCCCGCCGTTCGTAGCTGGCGGTGTATGTGATTCGGTCAAGGATCGCTCCTCGTCTCGTCACGCAGGACGAGGGCAGACACACCGATCCTTCGCGCAACTTTTCTTCGCACAGTTCTTCCCTGCTCAACGAGCATAGATGGGCAGCCGCTCGTACGGCATCTGCAAGATCAGCAGCGCCATGCAAGTGGAGTAAACGACCCCATAGTCATGATTGTCCGACCCACGCCAGCTGCCGTCCGGACGTTGGCTTCTCAGCAAACTCGCTGCAATCCTCTTGTAGTGCGCGGCGCCGCGATCTCCCTTCAGCCACAACGCGAGCGCGAGAAAAAACTCGACATACTCGCCGTGATGATACTGCTCCCAGAGCGCGCCTGAATTCGGCTCGATTCGCCGGCGAACGAATTGGTAGATTCGTTTCATCAGTGGCGAGTCGTACTCGCCGGCGTTCCACAAGGCGACGACAGCGGCACAGGTGACACCCGGTCGAAACTGGCGGCTTCCAATCCGGTACATGACCTGGCCGGACGGCGTCGCGGACTTGCGGATGTAACCGACCGCATCGTCGATCACTTGTTTGGCCACGGGAACCCCAGCGTCATTACAGGCGCGGAGTCCCAGGAGTTGAGTCACGACGAGAGTCCCTTCGTCTTCGTGAAAGTTGGGCGTGTAGGCCCAGCCACCGTCATACGTCTGGCTCTGCTCGCAAAGAGTGACCGCGGCGCTCAGTGCGTTGCGGATAGCCTCGCGACGTGGCCCGCCTCCTTCCTGCCCAAAAACAGTGGCGAGAAAAGTCATCGCGAACGCGTGGGCATACATCGTCCGCGGCTCATCGCCACGCGACGATGTCAGAAGGCCAGTTTCCGTCGAGTTGAGGAGAAGTTGATCGGTGATCTCTTTGACGAGATTGGCGTGTGGCCCGCGCGTCGGCATGCTCCCCGCTGCGAGCAAGGAAAGTCCAACAAGTGCAGTGTTGGCGCACGGATAGTCGCCACGCCGAGCATTACCGCCGGAAGGCGTTTCGGCCCACCACTGACCATCGTCCGCACGAACGCTCAGCAGATAAGCGATGCCGGCACTCACCGCCTTTTCGACCTCAGGTGTGACCAACGGCGGCGATTCCGCGGGCGGCGAGAGCTCGTCTTGAGCCTGCAGGAGACTGCCGCAGAAGAGCCATAGGAGCGCAAAAAACAGACACGAACACCTCGCCGTCCGCTCCCGTCCGCTTTCAGCCCCGGGGCCGACAACGGGTTCTCGGCGAGCAAAAGGGCTGCATGCGCTCGGCGCGCGATTCGTGCGCTTCATAGCGTCGTCGTGGAAGCTCATGAGAATCCCGGTTCTGGCGAACTGACAGCTCTGTCGCCATCATGACCCCAGGTAGCGGCGTTCTCAATCGAAACTTCAGCGCGACTTGAAGCGCTTAGCAGCCTGCCTGAAAAAGTGCTTCGAGTCGAAAACTGGTCTCTTCGCGTCCAGATCGGCCGCGGCAAACGCAGGATCGTCGGGATTTTCGAGTATTGACGCGGTCGAGCTGGGCGTGAAGAGGCCAGTTTCTTCGGCCGAATGACTTTTTCAATGGGCTGCGCTAGCAGCCCGCTGAGGCGAGCCGCACGATGTGAGCGTGAGACGACACTGACTCTACCCTTGATCCGCCTCCGATTCCCGCTCGGTCACTGACCGAGACAGCTTATTCTGGCGCCGCGATGAATCCATGCTCACGAGCGACCCAGTACGCGATGAGATAGTCGATGCCTGCGTACTCGACGTCGCCGTGATTCTTTAGACGTCCAACCATCTGGTAAGGGTCCCCGACCCACTGCGACGAACTTCGATAGCGCAAATAGATGGGGACGGCGGTTCTCGCCCGCGGCCAACAATCAACGTTGTTGAAGAAGGCACGACGTACGCCAAAGTCTTGCCGAGTCAGGTCGACCGGCCAGGCAATCTTCGAGTCGGGAAACTCCCGGAGTGCAGCCAGCCCTCGCTGGCGCGCCTCGGCGATCTCGACCGCCAAAGTCGTCGCAGCTCCTTCCCCGGAGCCCACGATGGCCGCCTGAACAAATGAGAAAAAGGCGTTGCGATCATCACGCACAGCCGGCCACAGACGGCGACTCACCACACGCAGCTGCTTCGCCCTCTCTTGATCTTCTTCGAGGAGCCAAAGGGCATACAGCGTCAGGAAAGCCATGTTCTCGTTGACGCGCTTGCCGCCCGGAGCCCGCAGATTCGCGGCGCGCGCCAAGCGCAGGTAGCCCTGGTCGACAAGGCGGTCATAGAACAACACGAATCTCTCCTCCCCAGTGCTGACGGCGGCAGTCTTAGCGACAAGAAGAGAAATGAGCGCATTGACGCCGGCGGGGAAACCGAACAATCGCCCCTGAACGTTCCCGAAAGTCGTGGTTTCTCCATCCCAATCGACGATGTGTAGGTCGTTACGCAGGAAGTGGTCGGCGATCGGCGCGGCGAGAGCGGCGATCCGACTTCGCACGCCGGGATCGGGGACCGTAGCCAGTGCGACGGCCAGTCCGTGCGCGAATCCCGCATACTGATCCTTACTCACGTCCGACCGCCAAAAGTATCCCGGCTGAGTGGTCGAAACCCGCCAGCGCTCGTCCTTCGGCTTGACCTTCGCTACATGACGCGCAAGCAGTCCTGGCTCCCCCGAAGCGGACGCAACCAGCTCCATGGCGCCGAGAGTCTTGAGCAGCTGCGCCTTGGCGTCATCTTCCCAGGTCACCGAATACCGTAGAGCCTGGGTGCTGCAGTAGAGCCCCAAATAGAAAGCTCCGTCCGCGACGTTGCCGTGGTGGCCGATCGGGTCGACGACGAGGTTCTCGAGCTTGTAGCGAATCACACCGTCAGGCAGCTGGTGCCGAGCCTCGATGCGTTTCTGAAAGACATGCGCTTTCTCGTCGATCGAAAGCTGCGGCGGCGTCGGGTCCTGCCAGCGTTCGACATCCGTGGGTGTCCGGTAGGGTCGCACGTAACAGCAATTGCCACACGTGAGGGCGATCAAGGAAAGACAACTGAAGCGCGAGATTCGTGACGACATCGGGGAGCTAACGAGGCCACCGAGCCCTCTTCTACAAGATGCTTCTGGCACGACTCGCCGCGGCGTATGTCGGCGTGGAAGACGCCGGCTTCCCAGCCGAATGACTTTTTCAACGGACTGATAGAGTCGAATCGCCGATCGGAACAGCACGAACATTTCAATTGCACACGAGGACGGTCGGGAAGCCATGTTGGTCACGGTGGTATTTGCTGTCGAAGTAGGGTGTCGTTTTGAACCACTCGAGCCGACCGTCCGCGGCGAGCGAGCGGGTTCGTTCTACGAGCTTCTCCTGCTCCTGTTGAGTCATCGGCTCAAACGCCCGAACAATCTCGACGTTTTGATCAACTACCGCGATGGAGTCGAGACCGGAGACAAGGCTCGCGATCGGCTGTGAGAGGGAAAACCGCAGACACTCCCCGGGTGTCAGGCCCGCTTCGGTGATGAACTGCCCGCGACCGCCGAGACTCTTCATCCCAAGTGCAGCGATGCCGCGCTTCTCAAGCTCCGGTAACAGTCGCTGCGTGAAACTCCGATAACTGGCATCAAAGACGTTGACGGGAAACTGAGCGGCGGACCACGGAAACTCATAGTCCAGCATCGGCAGCATGTATTCTGGATCCTTGTGCCCAGTGAAACCGACGTACTTCACCTTGCCGGCTTTGAGTGCCGCCTCTGCAGCCTCGGCCGCGCCGCCCGGAGCGAAGATCAACTCGTGATCGTTCGCGTAATTGATTTCATGGAACTGCCAGAGGTCCAAATAGTCGGTTTTGAAACGACGAAGACTTTCTTCGAGCTGTTTCTCGGCGCCGGCGCGATCGCGGGCACAAACTTTCGTCATCAGAAACACCTGATCGCGGCGCCCTTCGATCGCTTCGCCCATCAGGACCTCTGAACGGCCGCTGTTGTACTCCCAGGCATTGTCGAGGAAGGTGACTCCCTGGTCGATGGCGTACTGGATAATCCGAATCACCTCCGAGGTTTCGATGGACAGAACGCCAACATGCCCTCCCCCCAATGCCAAAATCGGCACTGACTCACCCGTACGTCCAAGCAGTCGCTGTGGAATCGTGCTCATGGCTCTCCCGTTGTCTAACAGCCCGTTGAAAAAGTCATTCGGCCGAGAAACTGGCCTCTTCACGCCCAGCTCGACCGCGTCAATACTCAAAAATCTCGGAGATTACCTGCGTTTGCCGCAGCCGATCTGGACGCGAAGAGACCAGTTTTCGGCTCGAAGCACTTTTTCAGGCAGGCTGCTAAGTCAGCCCAGCGCCTACCAAAACGGCGAAGGGCGTCAGTAGCGGCGTTTCTTGCCGTCATCTGCAGTCGGCGTTGGGTCAGAAGGAGCCACGCGCTGAGTGCGGACGACGCCTGAGACGATGCGCGCTGAAGCGCTCCCCCGACCGCAAAAGGTACTCGGACAGCCCAAGCAGCTAAACCCCCATCGATCACGCCGACAGCCTGGCCGGCAGCAGAAGGGGACGCAACCAAAACTCACTCAAGAAGTTACAGAAGAAAACAGCGACGAGGGAAAACAACATTGAGAGACAGCGACCTGGTAAAAATAAGGCCACCGTCCCTCCGGCCTGGCGTAGAATTGAACCTTGCTGCACGAGCGGGCAGGCGAGGGTCTTGTAGAAAACACCTCTGACTGAGTTCACTCATGCGCCGATTGCGCCTCTCCACGACGATCTGTCTCGTCTGTACCGTCGTCATAGCTAGCGGTCCGTTTCTCTACGCCGACTTCTTGCGCGGCGACGCCAACCGCGACGATCGCGTCACGGTGGCGGATGCCGTCTCGATCATTCTTAGCCTCTTTTCGGGTGGCCCCGAGCTACCGTGCCGCGACGCGGCGGACGCTAACGACGATGGCAACCTCGACACGGCCGACATCGTCACGACGCTCGCAGCTCTCTTTCGCGACGGCGATCTACCGTCACCCGGGGCGATCCGCCCTGGTCCCGACCTGACGTGCGACGCCCTCGAGTGCGCTGATGGCATCGTGCCAACGCCAGCGATCGTCCTGAGCGAGATCCAGTACAACCCGAATACAAGAAACGAGCGAGAGTTCGTCGAGCTCCACAACCGCACCGATCAGGAGATCGACGTCAGCGGTTACGCGTTCACCAACGGCATCGCGTATGTCGTGCCCGAAGGAACTACGATCGCCGCCGGTGGTTATCTGCTCGTCGCGAAGGATCCGGCGGAATTCGAACGTCTCACCGACGTGAAGGTCATCGGACCCTATGAAGGCCAACTTTCGGATTCAGGCGAGCGTCTGACGCTTTCCGACGGCGACTGCGAAGTGGAGAGCGTGCGCTACGACGACCGCGCGCCATGGCCGACCGGGGCGGATGGCACCCGCCGCAGCCTTGAACGGATCAACTACGAAACGCTCGCGGACGATTTTCACAGCTGGCGGACAGCCGAGACATTCCGCAACGATACTCCGGGGAGCGAGAATTCCTCTTTCGGAATCCCGACACATCCGGTCATCAACGCGGCCCTGACAAGCCCGCGGCAACCTTCGTCGCAGGATACGATCACCGTGTCGATTGATCTCGACGTTGTCCCCGCGCGCATCAAAGAAGTGTTGCTTCGCTGGGAAGTCGTCACCACGCAGGTCTCTGAACTTCAGACCGTAGTGATGGCCATGGAAGCGCTTGGAGACGCGAGCACGCAGGCAACCGCACAGCTTCCACCACAGGCGTCGCAATCGCTGGTACGCTACGACCTCGAAGTCACGCTCGACGACGACACTGTGCTGCAGCTGCCGCACGAGGCCGAACCGTTTCCCTTCAAGAGCATCTTTGTCTACGACTTTGAGATCCCCCACGCGCTTCCGATCCTGTGGATGTTCGCGCGCAAGCCCACAAACCTTCGCCCGCGCCTGGTGCCGAGTGGAGCCGTTGTGCTCGAGACAGGGTCGCAGGAACCACTCGTTTTCGGCGATGCTCTGAGTCGGGATTCCGGCAACGGACAAAAACTCAAGTTCGCCAAAGGCAACGAATACCGCGAGGACCGCACGCTCAATATCATCCCCAGACTGAGCCGATTCGGATCACCGATCAGCGCTCACGTCGAAGGTTTAGGTTTCGTCTTGTTTCGCTCATTCGGCGCCCTTTCGCCTCGAGCCGAATGGGTTCGCTTGATCGACTTCCACAACACAGAGACCCAACACGGCCGTGCGCTCGTCGTCCAGCAAGTCAACGAGCGGTTCTTCGCCATGAACGGACTGGATCCAGACGGCGACATCTACAAGCTCGACAAGGTGATGCTAAAGCAGAACAACATCGGTTCTGGATCGCAGCGGCAGGTGGATCTCGTCGGGCAACTGCGCTCCTCAGACTTGACCGCACGACGCACCGCCATCGACAACAACCTCGACATAGAGAATGTTCTGCAGTACAGCGCCATCAGCATGATGATGGCGAACTGGGACGGCTACCATAACAACCACTTCTTGTATGACGGCTTGACTCCCGAAAGTCGATGGAAGCTCATCCCGTGGGATCTCGACCAAGTCTTTCTGCCGTGCTGCATCGACATGCCGGTCTCGTGGCCAAAGAACGGCAACCCGATTCCGGGTGCCGTCTTTCAAACGGAGAGGCCTGCAGGTCTCATGCTGGCGGCTGTGCACTCTTTCGCAGATCTCGACGACGCATACCGAGCCTTCCTACGCGCCGAGATGCAGCCCGGTGGCCGGTTTACCGTCGAAGCGGTCAACGCACTGATCGAGCCGATCGAGCAGTCGCTCCTCAGCGACCTTTCGCTGCACGAGTCGTTCGCCGGCACCACGTTCGACCAGGAACGTACCGACATCACAGGCGGCTACGCCTCGATCCGTAGCTTCGTCGAGAGCCGAGTCAGCTACCTCTTGAGCGTCCTCGAAGACTCGAGCGGAGAGTAGCCAAGTTTTGGTGTCCACGCCTCGAACATGACGACACTCGCCGCTCTTCTCGCCGCCCTGTGGGCGTTCACCGCTGCTTGCGTTTGGCGCGGACGCCGTGTTTTCTCGCTTGTGCAAGAGAGTCCCAGCGCGACGAAGGCTCCCGACGCGTGGCCCAGCGTCTCCGTGATCGTCGCCTGCCGCGACGAGGAACGTCACGTCGCGAACACGCTCGAGTCGCTGCTATCGATCGATTATCCAGACTTTGAAGTGATCGCGGTCGACGATCGCAGTCGCGATAGGACTGGCGAGATCATCGCTTCGCTGAGCGCCACCGATGAGCGAATCACACCGCTCACCGTTTCGACGTTGCCGCCTGATTGGCTAGGCAAGCCCCATGCTCAAAACCTCGCGGCCAACCACGCACGTGGGGACTGGCTGCTCTTTACCGACGCCGACGTGCTCCATCACCCACAGCTTCTACGCACGACGATCAGCCGCGCGATCACTAGGGACCTCGACTACCTGACCGTCATTCCACACAACGAGACCGAAAGCGCTTGGGTTCGTTGCCTCATGACTCAGGCGTTCACATTGCTTGTTCTCCTGCTTGGTCTGTGGACGAGCTCGCGTCGCCGGCAGAGTTGGGAAGCTGTGGGAGCGGGTGCCTACATGTTACTGCGCCGCAACCTCTACGAGGCGATGGGCGGCCACAGCCGGCTCAAACTCGCCGTGATCGATGACGTAGAACTCGGACGCGCCGTGCGCCGCTTCGGGGGACGATACGAAATGGCCTATGCTGGCAGGTGGTGTCAGGTGCCTTGGTCACCGACTCTCCCTGAAATGTTTCGGGTCACACGTAAGAACGCATTTGCCGCCGTTGGATTCAGCTGGCCGCTCTTGATCGTTGCCACCATCGTCCTCGTCGCGCTCAATTGCTTGCTGCCGGTCTTCGGCGTGTTCCACTCATCGCTATGGATCGCCGCCGTTGTCGCCTGGCTCTCTCTTGCACTCATGTATGCGGCTCTCGCGCCGGTTACTGGGACGGCATCGTGGTCGTTTATGGCCCACCCAATTACGGTCGTTGTTGGACTCGCCGCGCTGTGGAACTCGGCGCTCACCATCTCCCAAGCAGGAGGGATCGATTGGCGCGACACGTTCTATCCGCTCAAGAAACTCCGCCCTTGCACCTCCGGGACAAGCGGTGAAACTGAACGAGCCACGCGTCGCGGAGTCGACACGGACGGTTCTGCGTTGTAACATGCCGCCCGGTTTCCGGCCGCCACAGTCGCCCTACAGCCCTCCCGCCTGAAGCACGACCAACTTCGCCGACCCATGCCGCTAGTACCTGCCGCCCAGCTCACCGCAATCGCCAGTAGCCTCCTGCGCGCCATCGGGACGCCCGAGACTGCGGCCGATCGCGTCGCACAACACCTCGTTGACGCCAATCTGAGCGGTCACGACTCTCATGGGATCCTCCGGATTGAGCAGTACTTCGAGCACGCATTGGACGGACTGGTGCAGCCCGCCGCCGCGCCCGAGGTCCTCAAGGAAGGGCCGACGACGGCGCTCGTCGACGGCCACTTCACGTGGGGGCCCGTTGTTGGGGACTTCGCGACGGAAGTTGCGCTCGCCAAGGCAAAAGAGCACGGGATCGGTATGGTCAGCGTGCGACGCTGTTACCACTTGGGTCGTGTTGGCGTCTACCCAGAAAAGGCCGCCCTTGACGGTTTTCTCGGAGTCGCATTCTGTAACGTCCACGGCTCGGCGCGGGTCGCCCCCTGGGGCGGGACAGAGCGCCGTCTGCCGACCAATCCCATCGCGTTCGCTGTGCCGACGCGAGACCAACCCATCGTCGTCGATTTCGCCACCAGCGCCGTCGCCGAAGGCAAGGTTCGGCTAGCAAACAAGAAAGGCGAACCGGTGCCGGAAGGCTGGGTTTACGACGCCGAAGGACGCTGGACAAACGACCCCGCGACGCTCTACACCGACGGTTCCTTGGCACCACTCGGCGGTGATCAAGGACACAAGGGTTACGCTCTCTCGGTCGCTATGGACCTCTTCGGAGGGCTCCTCTCGGGCGCAGGATCTGCACTGCTGACGAAGACGTACGGCAACGGACTTCTTCTGCAGGTGATCGACCCGACTCTCTTCACGGAGCGTGGCGAATACTACGACAAGATCGACGACTATGCTGCGTACCTGAAATCGGCGAGTCGGCGCCCGGGCGTCGACCAGGTCCTCCTACCAGGAGATATCGAGCGCCGACGGACGCAGGAACGTACTCAAAGCGGGCTGGACGTCCCAAACGAAGTTTGGAAGATGCTCGTCCGACTCGGCGACGAATTCAACGTCAACGTGACGCGCTGACCCGAAGACACCCGCAGGAGCGACGAACTTGGGAAAACGATCCGCACACTTCGACGACGATCACGACGACTTGCTCAAGGACGTCGCAGCGCTTTCAGACAGTGACCTCGAGCGTCTGATGGCCGGAGGCGCACCTCCGGACGGTGGCGTACGCGCCGACCGACTGACAGCAGGGACGAAGGTTGTCGGCACTGTGGTCGAGGTTCGGGACGACGAGATCCTGGTCGAGCTCGACGGCAAGAACCTCGGCGTCATCGATCGCACCGAGTTCGCTGCCGGGCAGGAGCCCGCGGCGGGATCGCAAGTGACGGCGGAGTTCGTTTCCTTTGACCGTGACAAGGAAGTTTCGCTTCTTTCGACTAGCTCGGTTCGCAAGGAGGTCTTCTGGGAACAGCTCCGAGTCGGCGCTGAGTTTGCCGCCGTTGCCGTGGCAACAAACAAGGGAGGCTTGACGGTGGAGATCGGCGGCGAGCGCGCTTTCATGCCGATCTCACAGATTGACCTGCAGCGAGTCGAAACGGCAGACTTATCTAGCTACGTCGGCAGGCAGCTCCGATGCGAGGTGACACAGTTCGACCAGCGAGAGAAGAATCTGGTAGTCAGCCGCAGGCTCGTTCTGGAAAGGGAGAAAGACGTAGCCCGGGACGCGGCGCTTTCCCGCATCGAAGTCGGAGACCTTATCGAGGGAAGCGTGACCCGGTTGACGGATCACGGAGCCTTCGTTGACCTGGGCGGCGTCGAGGGACTGCTTCACTCCAGCAAGATCCGCGAAAAGCTACGCTCCCGCACCGACGATTCGGGCCGCGGCGAAGCTCTCGTCGTCGGGCAGACAGTGGGCGTGGAAGTGATCTCAAAGGACGTCGATCGTGGGCGCCTCGGTCTCGATCTTCAAGAGGCAGGTGCCGACACTTGGGAGCATGTCGTCGAGAACTATCATGTCGGCGACGAGGTGACGGGCTGGTTGGCTCGAGTGAGCGCCGACGGCGTGACGCTACGCGTCGAAGATGGAGTCGAGGGGTGGATGACGCGCGAGACGGCCGTCCGTGAACTCGGCGAGCAGCTCTCGGTCGGCACGATCGTACGAGCGCGGATCACTACCATCGACGCCGAGAAACGGCGTATGGAGGTCGTGCCCATTTCGTGAAGCGCAGCGTCCCAGCCCCAACACAAACGACCCGGTAGACTGCCGGACGGAAGGTGAGGTTCGTGAACGAAACGAAGAAACGTAGCCCTCTCGGCATCATCTTTTTGATCCTCTTTCTGGATCTGGTCGGATTCTCGATCATCTTTCCGCTCTTTCCCGCGATGCTCGACTACTATCTCGAGGGCAGCGACGGACGTGGACTTCTCGGAAGGCTTTTGGACGGACTCCATAGACTTTCCGGAACCTCGCCAAACGAAGACGGCACACCGAGTCCTCAAGTCTTGGCGCTCTTCGGCGGCATTCTCGGATCGCTCTACTCGCTCCTGCAGTTTCTCTTCGCACCGGTGTGGGGGCGGCTGTCTGATCGCAGGGGACGACGACCGATTCTGCTTCTAACTGTCGGCGCGATGGCACTGAGCTATCTCGTCTGGTTCTTCAGCGGCACGTTTCTACTCCTCGTCGTGGCACGCACATTCGGTGGCATCATGAGCGGCAACATCGCGGTCGCGACGGCTGCTGTCGCCGACGTCACCTCAAGGGAAAACCGCGCCAAGGGGATGGGACTCGTGGGCGCTGCGTTCGGGCTCGGGTTCATCCTCGGTCCTGTTCTCGGTGGCCTACTCTCTGGAAGTGGCTGCGATCTCAGCGCGCACATGCCAGCCTTGGCAGCGTACGGGGTCAACCCGTTCTCCCTCGCAGCCGCAGGCGCGTTCGTACTGAGTGCGCTCAATTTTGTCTGGGTGTACAGACGGTTCGAAGAAACCCTCCCGCTCGAGCATCGATCCACTGGCCGCAGTGTCAATCCACTGCGCAGCTTGATTCCCGTCGATCTCGCCGGCGTCAATCGGTGCAACTGGACGAACTTCTTCTTCATTGCCGCATTCAGCGGCATGGAGTTCTCCCTCATGTTCCACGCCGCAGACCGCTTCGACTACGGACCACGGCAAAACGCTTGGCTTCTCTGCTTTGCGGGATTGACTATGGCCTTCGTTCAAGGCGGTCTGATTCGGCGGCTCGCGCCGCGTTTCGGGGAGGTCAAGCTAGCACGCGCCGGGTTAGTCGTGCTGATCCCAGGGCTTGTGCTTACGGGTGTGGCGACATCGCAGGTGGGACTCTACGGCGGCGTGTTCCTCATGGCGATCGGCGCCGCGATTGTCATTCCGTCTCTGCGTGCGTTGACGTCCCTCTTCTCACCGGTCGACCGACAAGGCGAAGTCTTGGGCCTGTTCAGTTCACTCGGTGCACTGGCGCGTGCAGTCGGACCGATTCTCGCCGGTCTCGTCTACTGGCGGACCGGTTCAGAGTTCGTATATACCGTCGGTGCAGCCAGTCTTGTGCTACCGATTCTGATCACGCTGGGCTTGCGACAGCCTGAGAAAAAGTAGCTGGTAACGGCCACGCGACGCGCTATGACGCAGGCTTGCGTCTGGTCGACACACGCTCGAGCGGCTGCCTATACGGAGATCAGTTGTGCTCCGGGTTCGGTGGCATGAGGGAGAAGAACTTGTACGGCCCACCGACGTCGCTCAGAGCGTCGCGCCACATGTCATTCGGAGTCGCCGCGAACACGTAGTCCTTGGTTGCCGGCAACGTCAGCCACCCACCCGCCTCCATCTCACGATCCAGTTGTCCACCGCCCCAACCGGCGTAGCCGCAGTAGAGTCGAAAAGGCGCAGATTCACTCGTGTGGGACGATTCTGATCGCTGCAGGATCGCTTCGAGGAGCTCGAGCTCGGCGCCCAGATAGATGCCGTCGACGACGTCACCGCTCCCAGCCGCGAGCTCCGAAAACGCGTGCAGAATATGAACATGATTCTCCTGCACCGGACCGCCAACGAACGTACAGGCCTTGCATTGACAAGGCTCATTCGAAAGCGATGCCCACAGCTCGTTCACCTTGAGTTGGGCCGGACGATTGATCACCAACCCGAACGCGCCTTCAGGCGTGTGCTCAGCAATCAGAACAACGCTCCGGGCGAAATTCGGATCGACTAACCCCGGCGTGGCGATCAGGAGTTTTCCTTTTAGGGATTTCACGGGCGCATCACCGCAGGAAAGTTACAGCCATGATCAGGACGAACGGTCGAGGTTTGGCAGGTGCAGTCGGCACGCTGAGACGGTCGGAGAATGACAACTGCGCGTCGGCACGTTGGCAACCCCTCTCATTGTCGCTTGCGTTCACTCAGTTCGTGCAGCGCGGAATCTGGTGGCTAGGTGTTGTAGCGAACAAGATCACGACTTGAAACGCGGCTCGACCTCGAGTCGAGAGTCCGAGATCTCGTCCGCCATTCGAAGCATACCCCCGACGCGGTCACCTTGCGAGCGCAAACAGGCAGGCGCTCTGAGTTCGCCGGGCTCAGCGATGGCTAACTCGCAAGCCTTCGCGACTCGACTGCGGACGCTGCTAGCGGGGCGGACGTCAGCGAAACGGCCGACGCCCGCTCACTGTCTTATGCTCCGACCGCACGAGATACCAGCGTCCGTCACGTTTCTCCAGCGCCGCCGTCACCGCGACATTCCATGCCTGCCGCCACTCTTGGCTGCTGCGCTCAAAAAACACCGCCTCGCACTCAACGGTCGCAGTCTCGGAGGATTGTGAATCGACGACGATCTCTGTTTTTTCTTCGGGCAGCTCGACACGGTAGCGAAACTGCTTCGTCTTTGGATGCTTTCCAGTGAGAAAAACATGGACCAGGAACGCTCCAAGTCGTTCTCGATCAAACGCCGGCGACTTGTGCACGAAGTCGTCCGCGAAAGCGCCGAGGCAGTCCGAACGATCCGTTTCATTGAAACCAGTCGCCATCGTCTCCAGTCGCCAGCGGATTTTCGTTTCGTCAGAGACGAACCGGAGCCCCATGCGGTAGACGACGAAGCCGGCAAGCGCCAACACGATCGCCAAAGATAGGAATCGCTTCAAAACCAGCACTCCACGGTGTTGCGTACCCCGCACACTTCACGCGGTCTGCAAACAAAAATTTGGCCCCGACGCCTGCAAGAACGACAACCGGAACGGGCAGAGAACATTCCGAAGCTGGCGACGTTCGTCCTCAAATGAACTGCAGGCGTTGGGGATCCAACGGCAGGTGTCGCCCGTCAGAGAGGCTGATCGCCTGCACCGTGGTGTCCGACGTTAAGCCACGCATGAACGTGAGGTGAGCCGCGGAAGTACCAGACAAACGCCGGGCCAGCGACAATCCACCGGTCCCAGATGCCGTCGGAGCCCAGATCGCCCTGTTGGTAGAACGATACGCGCAGCTGATCGACACCGCCGTTCTTTTTCAAGCACTCGAGGATCTCGTCGACGTCGCTCTTGCGAAACATGTTGAGCATGCTGCGAAGCGTCGCCTCGAGAAGCCCCTTCTGATCGGCCGACATCTCGTGGCCGGCGAGCCCGGGGATCTTTCCTTTCGAGCCGACCAGCGCAACTGTCTCCGGCTCGTCTGGAGGTGACTCCTTGAGGAGAGCCTTCTCCCGCTGCTTCCCATCCAGTGCTTCGAACACTTTGTTCGCGGCGCGCGCTTGATGCCACCACACGTTCCCAGGGTGGTCCGGACGCTCCGTGAATTTCACGGCATGACCGTAAAAAATCGGGCCACCGAGAGCCACATTGTCGACGGAGTTGCCGTCGGCTCGAATCGTCAGGTGACGCCCCGTCATGACCCACTCAAACTTGTCGTCGCCGGGCGCACCGAAGATCGCGCACGTGTAGTTGTCGAGCCCGCCGGCGTCATCCTCCATCTGCTTGCTGACCCTGTCGAACCCGTCTTCGGTGAAGATGTCCTTGAGGATTTGGCGGATCATCTCGGTTTGGTCAAACGTGTAGAGTCTCCCAACCGACGCGACCTTATCGTCGACGATATGCCAGTTGTTGGAAATTTTCTTCCTCAGCTCATGATCGAAAGGGAAGAGCATGAGCTTACGCTGCTTGTTGGTAAGACTCTCGTACAAAAGCTTGACGTAGCTCTCAGCGTTCTTTGCGGTCTTCTCCGCATGCGCCACGCGCGTCGATGGCATTGAGGGCAACGCGAGCCCGCCAAGTGCGGCACCAGCAGTACCCGCGACGAACGTGCCACCGAGGTTGTGTAAGAAACGTCGGCGTGACAAGGACTCACAATCGGAGCAGACTTCAATTCTCGATTTCGGACGATGCTTACCCTTCATGTCAAACTCCATTGGCCGCGCTGATTCGGTGAACTCATTCCCAATGACGCTCATGATAGCCGAAGCGTTGCACCGGCCGCCCGTTGAAAAAGTCATTCGGCCGAGAAACCAGCCTGTTCACGCCCCGCTCGCCTCGTCAATGCTCGCCGTAATACCGTATAGACGAGGGCTTGGAGATTACCTGCGTTGGTCGCGGTCGATCTGGACGCGACGAGATCAGCCTTCGGCTCGAAGGGCTCTTTCAACAGGCGGCAAGACGACTGCGCTCCAGCTCTCCCGGTTTCGTCAGGTCAAGAGAAGGGACGAACCGCCGCAGCTCGTACAGTAGGAATTGGCGCGAGATGCAAGGTAGAATACACAGACTCTGCCAGGAATCGTCCGTTCCCTTCGTCGTTCTTTCGTAAGCTCCGACACACCAGTCCGCCCGCAATTCGCCAACCTCGACGTCGAGAAAACTCATGCCGCGCCGCCTTCCGATGTCCAAAACGACCTCAGCTTCGGTCAAGCAACGGATCACTCCATGGGGCACATGCCTCCTACTTGTCCTCTCGAGCGTTGGCTGCCCGCATCGCTCTCCGATTTGGTCCCCGGACGCTCAGCACGTTTTGCTTCTTACGGGTCCATCGAAGGAGCCGCTGGACGAGCCCGCTTCCCAGCTTTGGCAGGTTTCCGTCGACGGCAGCGCCCGCCGACAAATTGCCCCGCCTCGCGCCGCTCAGCGATTCTTGGGCGCGCTCTGGATCGACAGCAAGTCGTTCGTCGCGTTCACAGTCGAATGGGAGGACGGCAGCGCCGTGGACGAGAGCGAGTCGACGTGGCTGCGTCACGACGAGAAGTGGTCGCCTCTCAAACTACCACGTGCGAACGCCACTCGTCTGACGCGGCGCCCACCGGTGCGACTCGCAGGCGGACGCATGGCATACGCTTCGGGCGAAGAAGCCATCACGATCGCGTCCGCCGCGGATGGAAAAGCTCTCAAGACCATCGAACTGGCTGAGGTCGTCGGGCCGGGACCGTCGGGCGGCCTCTTGATCTACCGAGTCGACGACGAATCTGGCGCCGCGGAAATTGCCTCGCTCTCGCCGACTCTGGAGGAAACGTGGTCCCGAAAGTTCTCAGACCTGCGCCGTGAGATCGCCACCGCCTTAGGGAAAAAGCCACTTGAAATCACGTTCAACGACACCGGCGGTACACACGTCCGCGCTGAAGGTTCCAGCCCCGAATGGGTCGGAGTGACGCTCAGCTTCGGGGACGCAAGTTGGCGTCGAGGGATTTCCGGCTACTACGTACAACTCGATGGAGCCAACGGGCGGCTGCTCAAGTGCGTCGACGGACGCGCTTTGTGCGGACAGCCAATGGCGGCGAACGGTCACGTGTTCGGAGTTCTGGCGCCCAAGCGCAGCCGCGAAGAATCGCCGCGCTTAGTGAGCATTGCCGTCGACGGGCGCGACGTCGTCCACCACCGCGAACTACGCCTAGAATCCCAAGACACACTCTACGGCTATTCACTCTCGCCGGATGGTCAGAAGTTCGCCGTATCGCTGCGCGGTGCGCCGGCAGCGCTCCGTATCTTTTCCTCCAAACTTGAGCAGCAAGAAGTCATAGAACTGCGCTGAATTCCAGGCCGACGTTATCTGCCGAGGCGGCTCCCGAATGACAACGCCCTTAAATAAGAGAAACTGGAAGGCGCTACTGTGGCGGCCGGTGCGGACGCTGCTCGTCGCCTACGCCGCACTCGTCGCCATCGTGTATTTGGCGCAGAGGCGCATGCAGTACATCCCAGCGACCTCAGATCCACCGCTGCCGGCGTCACTGCGAGGCGCTGAGGAGTTCACCGCGACGACGACCGACGGTGTGCGCATCAAAGGTTGGTTCTGGCCAGGATCGAAACCCGCGACACTCGTCGTCTTTCACGGCAATGCCGGCCACCGCGGCCATCGAGACGGTTGGCTCTATCTGCTGCGTGATGCCACCGATGCGTCGATTTGCATCTTCGACTATCGAGGCTACGGCGGCAGTGAGGGTTCCCCCACCGAAGCAGGTCTCTACCGCGACGGGGAGGCGGTATTGGCCTGGCTGCGCGAGCGCGGCGCACCGCCGCCCATCCTTGTAGGTGAATCGCTCGGCAGCGGCGTCGCCGTTGAACTCGCGACCCGGCAAACCCCTCTCGGCGTCATCCTGCAATCGCCGTTCACCTCGTGCGTCGACGTTGCCCAAGCGACGTATTTCTTCCTGCCCGTCGATTGGCTCATGAAGGATCGGTACGACAACCTGGCCAAGATCGACGACGTCAAGTGCCCGATTCTCCTCGTCCACGGACGTGACGATCGCATCGTGCCATTTCGGATGAGCGAGCAACTGCACCGACAGGTGACGAACAGAAGCGAGCTGTTCGACGTTGAAGGCGCAGGTCACAACGACCTTTTGGTCAAAGTCGACATCGACGAGTACAAGAAGCGCTGGCGGTCTTTCGTGGATCGCTGCACCGCGAGCAACTCAGAGCCGGCAGGGCAACCTGACGCTGCCGACGCCACGTCGGAGTAGGGCGGCGAATCGGAGTCAGGAGTCAGAGGCGGACCCCAACGTTGCAAAAGAGACGCGCCTTAACAGCCCGTTGAAAAAGTCATTCGGCCGAAGAAACTGGCCTCTTCACGCCCAGCTCGACCGCGTCAATACTCGAAAATCCCGAAGATTGCCTGCGTTTGCCGCGGCCGATCTGGACGCAAAGAGACCAGTTTTCGGCTCGAAGCACTTTTTCAACAGGCTGTTAAGACCGTGCGGGATTGCGATTGAGTGAGAGTTTGCGTGTACGTTTGCGTGTGGGTGTGCGTGGGCGAGGGGGAACACGGCACACCGTCAACCTCACCAAACGTGAGGTCCGCCACGACGTCCCTCAACTGCCGATCGAACCTCAGGGAAAGGGTTTCTGAGCCCTTCCTGCGAAAACTTACGCAACTGTCGGGGCGGACTCAGGGTGTCGCCGGCTTCTGGTCTCTGAATCCGAGCTCCACGATTGCGTGGGCGTGGGAGTGGGAGTACTCTGCTTCTGCCGTATCCGTATCTGTCTCTGATTCCGTATCCGTATCTGTATCCGCCGCTGCCACTGTATCCTCCTCTGCGTCCGATCTGGACTATAGCCGCAGCACGATCTTGCCGAGATTCTGATTCGCCTCCATCCTCCGGTGCGCCTCACGAACCTCCTCGATCGGATAGACACTGTCGATCAGCGGCCGCAAGGCTGCCGACTCGAAGTGTGGCAACAACTCATTGACGAATCGGTTCGTCACCTCCACCTTCTCGTCGCGACTGCGGCTCCGAAGCACCATTCCCATGATCTGGAGTCGGCGCCGCAGAATCACGCTGAGATCAAGTGCGACCTTCGAGCCGCCGACGAGACCGAGCACGAGCAAGCGTCCACGCGGCGCCAGGCAGCGAAGATTGCCCTCGAAATACTTCGCGCCGACCAGATCGAGCACAACGTCGACGCCGGCTGTAGCGGTGGTGCGTTCAACGACCGCGACGAAATCGTCCTGCGTATAATCGATCGCAGGATCGGCTCCAAGCCCGCGGCAAAACTCGGCCTTTGCTGCTCCCCCGGCCGTCGCGATGGCTCGAGAACCGAACAGTCGCACGAGCTGAATTGCGGCGCTTCCGACGCCGCTAGCGCCGGCGTGAACGAGAACCGTTTCGTCGTGCGTCAGCCGCCCAATCACACGCAGCGCTTCGTGAGCCGTGTAGAATGCCTCCGGGATCGCTGCTGCCGCATCGTAGGAAAGATTCTCCGGAATCGGCACTGCCATGGAAGCGGGCACCGCGATGAACTCCGCGTACCCTCCACCAGCCGCTAGCCCAAAAACACGGTCGCCGACTACGTAACCACTGACGCCATCCCCAAGGGCGGCGATCTCGCCGGCGAACTCGAGCCCGAGGATTTCGGATTCGCCAGGCGGCGGCGGATAGAGGCCACGACGCTGGAGCAAGTCGGCACGATTCAGCGCGGTGGCGAAGTTGCGAACGAGAACCTCACCGCGCGCGGGCGTGGGCGCGGGCACGTCGGTGACCTCCAGCTGCTCCACCTCGCCGAATTCTCGGAACGTGACCGCCTTCATACCTTCATCACCTTTGAAAACCATTGAGTGTGCGATGTGTCGCGTCTCGCGGTGCTGGCGCGCTCAATGGCCGAAAACGCGGCCAAGAGCCGCCAGTAATGTCTGTCGGCCGACAAACGCGGTCCTTACGCACGGTTCTTATTCAGCTTGCGGCGCCAGCGGTCGATACAGGAATAGGCGGAGAGCTCGCTCGAACCGCCGAAAGGAGGTGACTCATGAACGGACGACCCCAATTTGTCTCCATTCTGTTCGTTCTGTTTTGCGCCGCAGGGATCTTCGTCATGTTCTCGCAGACCCATCCGACGTCTGACGCCGGGCGGAACGGCGAAGCTCGTTGGGCGACGTTCAATCCAGGCGCCGGTGAACCCGCGTACCGAGAGCTTCTGCCTCGCGTGATCGATCGCAGCACTCGGCCGCACATTCACCGCCACAGCGCACGCACTCCCAAAGACGAGTCAGAAAAGCGCGGAGTTCTCCGCTTGCGCTAACAGCCTGTTGAGTCAACCACTTTGGCTCGAAGCACTTTTTCAACAGGCTGCTGAGTCGACGCGTCGCGGCCCGCAAACCGCATCATCGCTTCGCGGGCCGACGGCGCGGCAAGGCTGCGACGATCAGCAGAACAGCCATCAGCGTGCTCAAGATCGCCACGCCACCGCTGGGCATCATCTTTTTGGTTTCGAAATAGCGCCAAAACATGAGGCCGGCGACAGCGATCGAGATCAGCGCACCGAGGCAGAACGCCAGTCGGGGCCGCTTGAACGCCACTCCAAAACAGAGGATCACAAGGACCCCTGAAATGGAGCCAGCGACGACCGACGGCAGGCTTCCCCCTTTCGCGTATCCCATGACGCCGCCGATGATCAGAGCGAGACCGTAGGCGATCAACAGAACCTGGACCAAATACCGCATTTCGCACCGCTAGGCTTTGAGGGTCTCATCGTGTCGCGTCAGACTCGGGGCAGCGTCCCCTCTGTGGACATTCCCGAGGGCGATCCGCGCTCCGTCGAGTTGATCGACGTCGTTGTCTTCCCATTCAATGTTGATCGCGCCGTCGTAACCGGAGCGATTCAGCTCGATCACGATCTCCTCGACGGAGACGGCATCACGTGCCGAGCCGGCCGTGACGAAGTTCCAGCCGTTGAGCTTCGTTCCCATGTCGCGGTGCCCTCCGAGGAGACCGCCGCGGCAGTGATCCTTGATGACTTGGACCCCTTTGATGTGGGCCGAGTAGATGTGGTCGCCATACTCGCGAATGAACTCAACGCCGGAGACGTTTTGCCATTCCATGTGGGAGGCATCGAAGTTGAATCCGACCACGCCGTCAAACCCGGCGCCTTGCACGGCGCGCAGGAAATCACCAGCCGACTCAAGGTCGCCCATAGCGCGTTCGGTCGGGTGACACTCCAGGCCGAACTTCGTGCCGTAGCGCTTGCATGCTTCAAAGACCGGGCCAAAGCGCTCGAGGAGAAGCTCTAGGCTCACCTGACGTACGTCCGGTATGTCAAACCCGCCGATCGATCCTGGCGGCGGCGGAAACTGAAACCAGCTAGCCCAACAGTGGGCAGAAGAGCCAACAAAGCCGGGCACTACGACAACGCGATCTTGAAGTTTTCCAAGGAAGTGGGCGAGCCGCACGCTCGCGATCAGGTCGCGCTGTGCCGACTCATGAACCAAACGACCGACCTCATCGGGAACGTAGAGAGGATCGGTGCGGGGTGGCTCGTTCCCAGCTTGGCGCCACGACTTGTAAGCCTCCACAGCCTCGCCGCCGACGAACTGCAGCGTTTTCGCGCTCGGCTCGTCGCCGAGAGCTTGGCCTTGAAGATGCGTCGCCACCGTAAAAATCTCCAACCCGCGCGCCTTGGCTTTGGCGACGCGCTCCTTGGCGTAAGCCTCGGCACCGGCGTCATCCGCGCAGCGAGAAAGGCCGAGCTCCCAACTAGCTTCCTCCCACCCGTCATAACCAAGCTCGCTGATATAGGCGAGCCATTCGTCTTCGGGTACGGCACCGAACTGTCCGCGCACGAGCCCGATCTGATGGTACGAGTGCTTTCCTCTGCGGTGTTCTTTCGTTTGACTGAATCCCACGGGATGACTCCTTGCTAGAATTGCTGGGGCAGCGCACTCCGGCTGCACGCGGTGGAGACGCTGACACCGCAGTGATCGGTGATGAGATGAGATCAGAAGTCGGGAAGTTGCTGCAGGCACACGTCTCAAGCGCAGGCTTCGCGACCCAGGGCTCGCACGCGTCGGGCCTGTGGACAGGGAAGCTATCAGGAGCAAGGGAACGAGGTCAAGCCGCGCACCAGCAATTTTTCGGCCTCCCGAGTAGCCGCCAGGCCCCGGAGCCGCGGTTCTATAAATGCCGTTCAGAGTTCGAAATCGGACGACCCTGAAGGCACTTAGGGTGGTCTAGCGTCGAAGAGCGGCGCATTGCGGTTGCGGCTTTACAGGCGAGGGTGCTACACTTTTTTCAGACCTCGATGACGACACTACTACTCTTTTATGTAGTTCCGCTCCTTGTGCTGTCGGGTTTGACGTCGATGACCGAGGCGGCGCTCTTTAGCGTCCCGGTGTCGCAAGTCCACCTTGCCGTCGACCGCAAGCACCGACTCGCCGAACATCTTCTTCGGATCAAAGAAGATCTGCGCCGGCCGATCGCAACCATCGTCATCCTCAACAACACAGTGAATATCGTTGGCTCCATCTACATCGGGAGCCAAGCAGCCAAGCTGTTCAAGAGCGAAGGCGTCGGGATTTTCTCCGCCTGCCTGACGTTCCTCGTCATTGTTTTCGCCGAAATCGCACCCAAGACGATCGGCGAGAAGTACTGCGGCACGGTGTCGCTCTACGCCGCTCCTGTTGTGCAGCTCATGACTCAGATTCTTCTGCCGCTCATCTGGGTCATCGAGAAAATCGTTCGGCCGCTCACCGGAAAAGAAGAACCGAAAGTGAGTAGCGAAGATGAAATCAACGTTCTCGCGCAGCTCGCAAATCGCAGCGGTGAAATCACGCAAGAAGAAAGCGACCTCGTGCAGAAGGTCTTTCGCTTAAACGACATCACGGCGAAAGACATCATGACCCACCGCGTCGAGATCTCGTCCTTTCCTGCAGACATGAAGCTCCGAGAAATCGACCGCGATGAGCTGCAGACAGAGCATAGCCGCATTCTCGTCGTCGAGGAGGGCGATCTCGATCGCATCGTCGGCATCGCCTACTTGCGTGACATACTTTTGACGCTCGCAGCGGGTAATGGCGACAAGACGATTGGCGAGATCGCGAAGGAAGCGAAGATCATCTACGAAGGAACCGTAGCCTTGACGCTGCTCGAGGAGTTTCAAAAGACTCGGCAACACCTTTTCGTCGTCCTCGATGAGTACGGAGGTACGAGTGGCGTTGTATCGCTCGAGGATGTTCTCGAGGAGCTCGTCGGCGAGATCAGGGATGAGACCGACGAAGTCGAGCCGTTAGACCCAGGCCGACAACCGGTGGCGCCGGGCGCCGTCGGAGCCAACTTCGACGCTTAGCAGCCTGTTGAAAGAGTGCTTCGAGTCGAAAACTGGTCTCTTCGCATCCAGATCGGGTGCAGCAAACGCAGATAATCTTCGAGCCCTCTTCTGTAAGGTATCGTGGTGAGTAGTGACGCGGTCGAGCCGAGCGTGAAGAGGCCCGTTTCTCGGCCGAGTGACTCTTTCAACGGACTGATAGATTAGCCTGAACAGGCTGCTAAGAAGACAGCACGAAAATGAACGACCGCCCATCGGCTTGCCACGCAGAGGGCGAGCCAGCGCTCGTCAGTCCAAGGCAGTTCTGCTGTGGTCACGAGGGAGCGTGGAGGACGGATTCCTCGGCGGAGATGGTCAGACTCTGCGGCGCTTTGGAGCGGGTTCTTCCCGAACTCGATCCGCGCTGCCGCGGCTGCACTGTGCGGCCGCGACTCCTGCCGTTCGAGGGTTTTTCGATACGACCCGCCGAGGCAGTCGACTTTCTCCCTGGTGAAATCCGGTCGCTGGCACGGCGAGCGGCAAAGGCCCTTGCTACCGGACGAGACGCTTTTTCGGCTGAGCTTGAGCTCTTCGACCCGACGCCTTCGCGGCGCCAAGCATCATCCCTGTCCGGCGAGTCAACAGGATCACCCTGTGGCGGGCGACGACAGATCGATGGTGTCGCCAGCATGGACGCGCGGCGCTTCCAGCTGCTTGTCGCCCGCTACGAGGCCGGGATAGAACGTGATGCATTCGACCTTGGCGCTCGATTGAGAATCGTCGAGCCCAGTGCGCGCGAAATCGGCGCAGCCCACGACCACGAACTGGCGCATCTCTCCAAGGCTGGTGAGTTGATCGTGGCGCGCCTCGAAAGGGCCATCGATGATTACACCGCCGCATCCGACGCCGATCGCCCAACTCAGCAGCCGATGGCAGCCGCGACGACTCTGGTAGCGGCCGCCGCGATCTACCGGATGCTGGAGCTTCCCTTCGCGGTTCATTTGACGTATCCGGACGTCACCTCGCTCCGCTTAGGCCTTCGCGTCGGCGGCGTCAGAGCGGTGCTTCGAGACCTCGGCGCCGAGGTTGACGACGAGTTCGTTGACCCAGGCACACCGCTTCGGCTCAGTTTCTGCATCTACAACCGCTTCGACGTCGCGTGTGAATGCGGTGTTGTCGCGGTGTGGCCTGCGTCGCCGGTTCCGCGCCGCCTCGAGACGGAGTCTCCACTCAGGCAGCGAACGGCACTCGGTCAGAATGCTCGCGACCTCCTCTGGCGGCTGCTCGAACGCCAGCGTGGAAATCTACCGTTCTGGCTTTCGCCACGTCAGGTGCGCGTGATCCCAGCACGCACGGAGTTTCTTTCAACCGCCGAGCGACTGACTCAGAAGCTCGCGGACGCCGGCGTCACAGCCGACTTGGAGCGCCGCCGCGAGCGACTGCGGTTCAAAGTGCGGGCCGCGTTTGAGGATCGCGTCGCCTGTGTCGTCGAAGTCGGAGCGGAACAGGAACACGGCGAAGTCACCCTGATCGAACGAAGCACACCGGACCGACCTCGACGTATCTCGCTCGAGAAGCTGGAGGCACACTTTCGCAGGGCAGCTCAACCTCCCTGGCTGAGCACCCCTCCTGGATAGTCAACGAGTCAACGGATGCTGCGAGCGAGCCGTCTCCGCAGCGCCTCGTCTGCCAGCTCCGCGATCTCGGCAACAATCTTCGATCGAAGCCAAGACCGAGGAGCTCGCAGCAGAAAAATGTGGGCTAGGGATCAGCAGCTGTCACTTGGCTGCCGCGTAAAGCTCGGCGACCTTGTCCCAATTGACAACGTTCCAGAACGCCTTGATGTAGTCAGGACGTCGGTTTTGATAATTCAGGTAGTAGGCGTGCTCCCACACGTCGAGACCAAGAATCGGTGTCTTGCCTTCGGAGAGCGGAGTGTCCTGATTCGGCGTGCTTGTGACAGCCAGCTTGCCGCCCTCGACGACCAGCCACGCCCACCCCGATCCGAAACGGGTCGCGCCCGCCTTCGCGAACTCTTCGGTGAACGCGCCGAAACTGCCAAACGTCGACGCGATCGCTGCGCCTACGTCACCGCCCGGCTCGCCCCCCTTTCCCGGCCCCATGATCTGCCAAAAAAGGGAGTGATTGGCGTGCCCGCCACCATTGTTGCGCACCGCCCCGCGAATCGCTTCTGGTACGGAAGCCAGGTCGCTGACGAGGTCCTCGACCGACTTCGCCGCGAGCGCGGGGTGCCCCTCCAGCGCCGCATTGACATTGTTGATATACGTTTGATGGTGCTTCGTGTGATGGATCTCCATCGTTCTGGCGTCGATGTGCGGCTCCAGCGCGTCGTAGGCGTATGGTAGAGATGGCAACTCGTAAGCCATAGTTCCTCCTTCAAGTTTTGGTCATCGCCGTCTGGCACGCCGGAAACGAGCGCCGCCTTGTGGAGGTAGAGCGCGTCCGGCGAGTTGTCGATGGGCGGCCTTGAGCCGATCTGGACGGCCCGCTGGGTAGGTAAAAAAAGCAAAACCGGATTCTATCGACCGCCTCCCCGTACATCCAGCTGCCATTCCGCTGCCCGCGGGACTGTGTGTTTCTGCTCGCTGGGGTCACAAATCGTATTGCATCCGCGCCGTCCGCCACCTAGGATGGGTTTCTTGGCGACGCCACACGCGCTCGCCAACGACTCGCAAAACGCTATCATTTTCGCGATGGATTCCTGCGAAGGGATTGCTGCGATGGACTCGCTCGGACACCTGAACTGTACCTGTATCAAGGGAGTGCGGTAAGCGCTCCCACAACTTTCGACCCGGAACGGGCACGCTTCCGCTGACCCGATCCGCCCCCAGGTGAATCCGCGCACTTCACGGCTTGAGCTGCGGCGACGAACGCAGCCCGAGCGGCGCGATCGATGGCTGCCGCCGTTGAATCGCGCGCGACGTACGACGAAGTACTCCGTGTGGCACACTTCTCCCGATGCACCAAGTTCCGTCTCGACCCTTTCTCGCACCTAACGACTCCCGATGCAGCACTCGCTCTACCCGATCCACCTCAAGCTCACCGGCAAGCGCGTCCTCGTGGTCGGCGGTGGACGCGTCGCTAGCCGCCGCGTACCGCGGCTCGTCGACTGCGGCGCTCACGTCACGATCGTCAGCCCCGATCTCGCGCCGGAGCTACAGCGCTTCGTCGATCATGGATCCATCCTATGGGTCGATCGGCGATTCCTTGCAGACGACGTTGAAGGTGCGACTCTGGTGATCGCGGCGACCGGCGATCGAGGTGTGCTCACACTGCTTGAGGAGCTGTCGCAGACTCGATCATTTCTCTTCAACTGCGCTGCCGATGAAGCGCGCGGCGATGTCCACGTCCCTGCCGTCGTCGAGCACGCGCGACTCGATATCTCAGTGTCGACCGGAGGAGTCAACCCGGCCGCAGCGAAGCGTGTCCGCGATGCGCTCGCAACGTGGTGCGAACGCCATCGGAAGACGATCTCGGCAGTCCTCGACACACCACGCGGCGCGGCCACTCCGGCGATCGGCGAATCGACAACTCGAGCGGTTTCTCCCGGTTGGGTGTACCTGGTGGGAGGAGGTCCCGGCGCCAGCGAACTGGTCACTCTACGAGGCTACGAAGTGCTACAGAGCGCTGACGTCGTGTTCTATGATCGACTCGTCAGCGACAGTGTGGTCGCTCTCGCGGCGCCAACGGCGGAAAAGGTCTATGTGGGCAAAGAAGTCGGCCACGCTCACCGCGCCAACATCGCCGAGCTCATGGTGCAGGCAGCCCGTGACGGCCGATGCGTCGCGCGGTTAAAGGGTGGCGACCCCATGGTCTTCGGGCGCGGCGGCGAGGAGCTCCTTGCCCTGCGCCGAGCCCGCGTGCCATTCGAAATCGTCCCGGGCATCTCGTCGCTGAGCGCGGTACCCGCCGCAGCAGAAATCCCTGTTACCTATCGCGGCGTCGCCAGCGAGCTGGTGATTCGGAGTGGACACCGACTGCCGGCTGCCGAAGGTCGTTCTGCGTTCGAAGCCAGCGCCGGCACGTCGCAGAGGACCTACGTTTACTTCATGGCCGTGTCGAGACTGCAGCACGTCGTCGAGGAGCTGTGCTCCGAAGGAGTTTCCCTATCGACGCCGGCAGCCATCATCGAAAACGGCACCTTGCCGGATCAACGCGTATTGACCTCCGAGTTGGGAAAACTGGCCACGCTGGCACGCGAGAGTGAATGCTCGGCTCCAGCTTTGATCGTGGTCGGTGAAGTCGTCCTGCTGCGTGAACTCGATCGTGTCGCACCGTTTCTTCAAGATTTCGCTCGCTCACAACTAACTTCCTCCAACCACTAAAAGATCGTTGATTCGGTTCGACCGCCATCGACGAATCCGCTCGACAGAGGCTTTCATGGAAAATCCCGGCGACTCAAAGGTCAACATTCGCGAAGCCGTTGCGGCGGCGAGGGCGAACGGCACCGACCAGGATGCCAGCACACTGATTCAGTGGGCGTACGATCTGCTCGGCGGTGGCCTCATGATGAGCACTGCGTTCGGAAAGAGTGGCATGTGCATCATGTTCATCATTAAGGAACTCGGTCTCGACTTACCGATCTATTTCGTCGACACGGGGTTCCACTTTCGAGCCAGCCTCGACTTCGCAGATCGGCTGCGAGACGAGTGGGGACTCCATCTGCGTCTGAAGCGTCCGCAGCTGTACGGCGATGCATTCAAACAGAAACACGGTGAGAAACTCTACGAAACAGATCCGGACCTGTGCTGTCAGAAGAACAAAGTGGAGCCGTTTGCAGAACTTCTTCAAGACCACCGCGGCTGGATCACAGGCGTTCGGCGAGATCAATCGTCGTCTCGCAAGGCCGCCGAACCAATCGAGGTTCTCGAAGGAGACAAGCTGAAGGTCCAGCCGCTCGCGTTTTGGACACGCGTGCAGGTCGACACTTTCATTGCCCAGAACAAGGTTCCTCTTCACCCACTCTTCGCGAGTGGCTACACGAGTATAGGCTGCGAGCCGTGCACGCGACCGAACAGCGATGTCAACGACGAACGAGCCGGGCGTTGGGCTGGCAAAGCGAAAACCGAGTGTGGTCTCCACACGTACTGGAAGAAAAAAGAGACAAAGAGTGAATCGCCGCCCGCGGACGAGGCGAATTCCCAGGGCAAACAGCAAGCCGGTTAGCCGAGAGAGAACACTACCGTGCTGCTGCCAGCGAACACCGACTTCTACGGTCTGGTCGACAACCCGTACCGCGGCGCCGCGGTGCCGCAGCCGAACGAGGCAGCGACGCGGTACCTACCGCGAGCTCAGCGCCGGAGACGGCTCGGACGTCGACACTTGAGTCGACGCGTCGGCGACGCTGTCTGTAGTGTGCAAGTCGAGATCGCTGCCGACACGGCCGGGGCCAACTCGGCGAGACTGGCTGCGCAGCACCTTGCCGACGCGTGGAAGCGCTGGGACATTCGCTGTGAACTCGCGGCGTCGACCGACCGCACGTTTTCGGCACTGCAGCACTCAGCACCTCGAGAAACCACGACGCCGGCACCAACCGCGAGCGACGCCAGAATCGCGCCACTGCGGCGGATTCGATTTTTGCTTGCGCGGCCCGGAGACGCCGTCGAAGGCGCCCTCGCAGCCCGTGGCCTGACGCTCCCGGCGCACGGGGAGTCCTACGCCATCGCGCCGAGCGGCGAGGACTTGTGCGTGATCTCTCGAAGCCATGCAGGTTTCGAGCGCGGCGCAGCAACCGTGGCTCAGAGCCTCGTCACGGAGGACACCGGGTTGGTCTCGATCGATGCCGACGAGATCGTCGATTGGCCCGACATCGACATACGATTCCTCGGCGGCTGGGCGCTGTGGCGCACCGATTCACTTCGCCTTGGCATCGACCTTGCCTGGGCATTTAAAGCCAATCGCGTCCTCTACAACGGCTGGGGCTGGATACCTGGCGACAGACTATGGAAGGAAGACGAGTACTTCGTCGAGTACGCTCGGGAGCGCGGTGTTGAACTGGTCTACGAGCTGCGGCGCATGAGCTTCGGCCGCGACTACGATCTCAAAAGCCCGGCAGCGCGGAAAGCGATTCTCAACGCTTTTGAAGACGCCGCCGCTTGTGGATTTCGATCGTTCGGCCTGTTGTTCGACGACGTGCCGTGGGAAACCGCGGAGGACGAGTGCGCGCTCGCAGGAGAGATCTACGCTCGACTCCAGGAAGTCACAGGGAGTCGCGTCGAATTCTTCTGCTGTCCGCAGTTTTACTGGTACCCCGGCCAAATGAACGCGAAATGGAGTGGCCGGGCTGACGCCGAAGAAACCGCGGAGCAGCGCCGCTATCTCGAGACTTACGGCCGCGACCTCCCGGCGGACATCGAGGTCTACCTGGCAAACTTTTGGGGCGGGCACCCAGGGGTCTACCAGCAAGATCTGAAGAGCGAGTTCACCGACCTCGTCGGCCGCAAACCTATCTTCTTCGATAACGAACAGATCAACGACTACCGGCACGGTGCACTCTGGCCCTTCCCGCTCACCGCGCGCCCGAGCGACTTCGGCAAAGAAGTGCGCGGCTACTATCTGAACTCTGCACGCCCGCTCGACGCCTATGCGGCAGCGGCCGCGACGGCCATGGCTTACGCTTGGAACACCCACGACTACGTACCGGAGCAAGCGATGGCAGCGGCCCTGCGCTGGTACTACTCGCCTGAGTTGCCGGCCGCTCAGGCGGTCGCACGCGGACTGAGCGGCCTGTCCGAACTTGCGAACGCGTGGGCCGGATCGGTGCACACGGCCGTGAATCACTACAAGACGATTTGGCACCAGATCGATGCCGGCGCGGTCGATGCGACGCAGCTTGCCGAGTGGAAGCGGAGCCTGAAGGAGGTCCGACGGGAATTCATTACGGCGCTCGAGATGCGCCAGTGCGGAGTCCGGCCGGAGGCGCAGCGAGGGCTTGAAATGCTCGTGCGCTCGACGCATCGCATGGAGGGAGATCTCGAGCTCTTCGAGGGCTATCTGGCTGCTTTGTCAGATCCCGAAACAGTCGACGCGTTCGTTGTCGCGAGCGCCCGCATGGCGCGGACGGCCCTCGATCACGTCGCCTCACTGCTGCCTCCCGCTCCGAACATTGAGCCGCTGCTGCAGGGCTTTGATGCCCCGGCCAACACTCAAGACGCGAGCCATGCCGACGCTGAAATCGCGCTGGACCCACTGCAGTCGCAAGGCTGGTCATGGATTCGCTACTTCTACATCAACACGCGTCGAAGCCTGCGCACCGTCCGTAGCGCGATGCTGCAGCGTTTGGGGCGCTAGCGCTTTTCGACTCTCCGACTGTGGCGGGCGTTTTCGGGCGTGACCGTTTGCGCGTGGGCGTGGGCTATAGTGTCGACGAGCGAACCCGAGAAAGGAAATCGGGAGACCAGAGCCGAACGTGGCGCTGCGTTACGGTCGCGTGTCCGGCGCGCTGGATGGCATCGAATCGACCTCGTGCTTGAGCTCAAACTGATGCTGGCACTGCGGACAGCAGACACGGTCCGGCGCTGCGTCCAAGCCGTTGATTCTTCGGTAAAAGCGTTGCAAGTATGCAAGGTCGGCGGAAAAGAGACCTTCGATGCATTGTTCCGTGATCTCATCACCTTCGAGCGTGCCGAGCCGCACAAGAACTCGCGCCATGAGAAGTACGACGAGATAGGCGCGGTTACTCTGCACTCGCGGATCCTCGAGCAGCAACACTTCGTCACCGGCGCGCGCCAAACGCATCACACCGTCAGCATGGACCTTGCCATCCGGGTCGACGTATCCGTGAGGCAGCTGAAAGGAAAACTCGGTCTGCATCGTCGTGCAAAGTCAACGGGGAAACGTATGATGTACGGCTGCGAACGACAAGGACGATGGCAATAGTAGACCGCAATCACGGGCACGCACCAACGCAAAAAGGTTCTAACACTTCAGATCATGGAGAACGTTCGCCGAAGGACCGCACAGGGTTTTGTGAACCTGCACGCGATCTTCTGGGGTCGCAAAAAGTCCAAGAGGCCGCGGGGTCGCGGTAGACTCGTTCGGCCGGGTCGGGGCAAAATGGTCAAGCTCGAAGATCAACCCTCATGATTCCACTGCGCGACAACGTCAAAACGTCCCGACCGGCGATCGTCAACTACGTGCTGATCGCCGTGACGACTGGCGTCTTCGGGCTCCAGCTCGCCGGTGGCGGTGATGGCCATGAGCTCGTCGAGCGCTACGGGATGATCCCTCAACGAGTTTTCAACCCCGAAGCGTCCGTTGTCGTTGACGGAGTCGTTCATCATCGTGAACTGGGTCCTGTCCGCGTGCAGAGGATCGCTGAACCGAGCGCGGTGCCTCCGTGGCTCACGCTGCTGACCTGCATCTTTCTTCACGGCGGCGTGCTCCACTTTCTTGGCAACATGTGGTTCCTCTTCATTTTCGGCGACAACGTCGAGGATCGCTTGGGGCACTTTGGTTATTCGTTCTTCTATCTCGCCTCCGGAGTTGCAGCCAGCGCTGTTCACTTGTTGACCAATGCGTCGTCACCAGTGCCGACCATCGGCGCCAGTGGAGCGATCGCAGGAGTCATGGGTGCGTATTTCGTGCTCTACCCACGCGCCACGGTCTTGACGCTGATCCCGATTTTCTTCTACGTCGATATTGTCGTCCTCCCCGCGTTTGTCTTTCTCGGAATATGGTTTCTCCTACAGCTCTTTCAGGGCGCTCTGAGCAGCGGCGCTGCCGGTGTGGCATGGTGGGCCCATATCGGCGGATTCGTCGTGGGTGTCGGGTTCGCGTTCCTCTTGAGGCGGATCCACCGTCTACGCAGCCCGGCGCAGCAAGTCATTCCACGCACAGATCGCATGGGCCGCTACCGCCGTTACGAGCCTTGGCGGCGACGTCAATAAGGATTAAAGGGCCATTCGACTCGGGGGTTGAGGCGCCGGAACCTAACAGGCGAGCCGACCGCCCATCCCCGAGAGGAGTGATGGTGTACGGGCCGGGGTGCCCTGCACGCTTCCGAGGTCAAAGCAGGACTTGAAATTGCGCCGCGCACGGACGATAAAACTAGAAGAGAATGTCGCCACACATCGTGGGAGTAGGACATTGCGGCAGGACATCACGACGTAGAACATCGCAGCATAGAACATCGCAGCATAGAACATCGCAGCATAGAACATGGCGACGTAGGACAACCCAAACAAACCAGCATGGCAATTCACGATCGCGACTATTACCGCTCAGACGGCAATGCGCAGTTCAAGGCTTGGACGCGCACCGCGGTCGGCATCATCATCATCGCGAGTGTGGTGCTTTGGCTCGTTGAGATCTTCACGTCCGACGAGGGAAGCCCCCTGCAGGAGGTTCTGGGCGCGTCGGCTAACACCGTGTTCGGCAGCCTACAAATCTGGCGTCCCTTCACTGCGAACTTCGTGCACGATCTCGAGGACGCATTCCATCTCGCGATGAACATGCTCCTCCTCTTTTTTTTCGGACGCGAAGTCGAGCGCATGTACGGCAGACGCGATTTCATGGCGCTCTTCCTCGTCGCCGGCGCCGTCGCCATCTTGGGCGAGCTCGCAGTGCTCCAGCTCAAAGGCGACACCCGCACGACCGTGGTCGGTGCGTCCGGTGCAGTGCTCGCCTTGGTGGTGATCTTCACGATGATGGACCCCCACCGCGAAATCTTGCTGTTCTTCTTCAGTGCGCCTGTCTGGACTCTGTGCCTGTTCTTGGTCGCCGTCAATCTGCTCGCCGCGCTCATCGGGAGCGAGAAAGATGACGTCGCACGCTTCGCTCACCTCTCCGGTGCGGCCTACGGATTCCTCCACTATCGCTTTGATTTGCGTTTGAGTCGACTGTGGTCTGCCAGGCGCTGGAGTCGCCGCGTCAAACGCCCTCGGTTGTCGCGAACGCGGGTGGCCGTCAGAAGTTCCGCTGGCGACCCCGGAGAGCTGAACGCCAACGAAACCTCCTCGTCGCCGGAGGTCGCAGCGATCTCACGGCGGATCGAGGAGTTGCTCGAAAAGATCTCCACCGAAGGTGCGGATAGCCTCACCGACGAGGAGTGGGGATTCTTGAAGGCGAACTCGGAAAGATATCGCAGCCCGAAGTCGTGATGAGTGTGTCACCGCGAGCGCTGGGCTCGTCGTTCCCTCCCCCACTCGATTGAACACTGGATACCGCTTACGGAATGAAGATCGAGGCGCTGGACGAAATCGTCGATTCGCTGGTCGACTGGGCGGTCGAACACGAGCTCGTTCGCGCGCTCTGGATCGAGGCTGCGTCCCTCGCCGGCATTCGCCGCCCCTACAAGACGCTGGAAATGCACCTGTGTGCCGATGAACCAGAGTATCCACAGGTCATCCGGGGGCTTCCAGAGGAGTTAGAACGCGTCGTCGGAGCAAAAATCTTGTCCCGTCGCGACACCGAGCGACTGGCGCAGGAGTTCAGCTTGTCGACAACAGCCCTTGAGTGGACACTCATAGCCGAGCAGAGCAATCTTCTCGCCAAGCGCCCTCGCGCTGAAGTCGTCCCCCTGGTCGACAAAACCGGGCATCTGCCGCACGTGCTGAACTATTCGCTCAGATCGAGGTGAAGAGACAGAGCACCGACGGGCGTAGTCCGCCGAAAGTCAAATGCCCGGCGCCTCACGTCCAAACTGCGGTAGCTGCTCGACAGCCGTTTCGACGTGTTGAGATCGGTGCGTCGGCAACGCCGCGTCGAAGCGATGCGGGGCTGGCGCTGATCGAGAGTGAACCCCCATGGACGAACAACCAACCCGAAACCGCCCCCTCTGCGTATTGACCGGTGGCCCGTGCGCTGGAAAGACGACGCTCCTCGAGGCTCTTGCAGCAGCAGGGTTTCGGACGGTGCGCGAAGCGGCATCTGATGTGATCCAGACGAGCGGCCTCGAGCGCGGCACCGAGAAGTTTCAACAACTCGTCCTCACCACTCAACTCGAGCGCGAGAGAACCGCCGTTGCCGAGCACGGTGAAAATCCTCGCCCTATCTTCGTTGATCGCGGTGTCGGCGACCACTTCGGCTACCTACAGCTTGCTGGCTTGAGTCCATTTCCTGAGCTCGAGAGCGCTTGGCTCGAGGCGAAAGCACGCTATCGCACCGTTTTCTTTCTTGAGCTAAGCCCTGAGTACACGCCAACGACCACACGCACGGACACTCCGGCCGAAGCAGAAAGAGTGCATCGGTACCTCTTTCGAGCGTACCAGTCTCGTGGGATCGAACCAGTCCGCATTGACTGGGACGAACCGGGCAGAAGGATGAAGCAAGTCCTCAACGTGGTGAACGAACCATGAGTTTGCCTCATCGACTCTCGATGGTGATCCAGAAGTCGCATTCGCTGGGCGACATCTTGAACCAAACGGTGCAACTCGTCGCCGAGGAAATGCAGACCGACGTGGCGTCGATCTACCTTCTCGACCCACACACCCACAAACTCGAGCTCCGCGCCACGCACGGTCTGGCTCAAGAAGCGCTCGGCAAGGTCAGTCTCGAGTCAGGAGAAGGGCTCACAGGCATCGTTGTTGAGCAACTCAGGTCTCTGGCGGTCGAAGATGCGGCGGCGCACCCCGGGTATCGCTACTTCCCCGAAACTCAAGAAGAAGAGTTCCATTCGTTCCTCGGCGTCCCGCTCGCCATTCGAGCGCGTCCGGTCGGCGCTCTGGTGGTGCAGACACGCGAAGAACGCACCTATTCCGAACACGATGTTCACACACTGACAACCATTGCGGCCCAGTTGGTTGGGATCGTTGAAAACGCTCGACTCATCGACGCCCTCGACCGAGGGCATGAAGGTGCGAACTACCTCGTTGAGGTGCGTGAGTGGCAAAGTGGGACATGGAAAGGCAGCAAACCGCTCGCCAGCGGTGAAGTCGTTCTCGATGGCACGGCCATCGCTCCGGGCATCGCGATCGGGAGCGCTCTGGTGTGTGGATCCGGCGACGTGCACTTGGACCTGCTCGATCGTCCTTTCGAGGGAGCGGACACGGAGCGGTCTTATGTCAAAGAGGCCTTTCGAAAAACGCTGGAAGAAGTCTCTAAATTGCAGGTGGCCGCTCGGCGCGAGACCGACGACGAGCACGCGCTGATCTTTTCGTCGCACCTTCTTCTCCTTAACGACCCGGTCATCCACGAGCGCATAGAGCGCTCGATCGCGGAGGGTATCGCAGCGCCTATCGCGGTCTACGCGGCACTCGAGCAGTTCGCAGCCAAACTGCGGGGAGTGACCGATCCATATCTGCAGGAGCGCGTCGAGGACATCATCGACCTGCGGACACGGCTGGTGAGCCATCTCGCGAGCGGCGTGGCAGACGAGTCGACGAAAGCCGACAAGATCGTCGTCTCCACCGGCCTGGCGCCTTCCCTTGTCGTTGAACTCAAGGCCGAAGGCGCGCGTGGGCTCATCACAGTGCATGGCGGCTCGACGTCACACGGCGCCCTGCTGGCGCGCTCGCTCGGAATCCCCGCGGTGAGTGGTCTCGACAGTGCGCTCGGCTCCATCTCGACGGGAAGCACGCTCATCGTCGACGGCGACACTGGCAAGGTGATCCTTTCGCCAACAGCAACGACCCTGCGCGACTACGAAAAGAAACTCGAGAGAGTGACGGCGGAGCGCAGCATCGCTCTTAAGTTCAGCCATGTTCCTGCGCGCACACAAGATGGTAGCAGGGTTCGGGTCCTCGCCAACATCAGTCTCACGGCCGACCTCAAGATGGCTCGCGATCACGGTGCGGAAGGTGTCGGCCTCTTTCGAACGGAGTTCCCTTTCCTAGTTCGCGAAGGCATCCCGGACGAGGAAGAACAAGCCCGCACGTATACAAAGGTCTTCGACTACTTCGACGACGTTTGGTTTCGCTTGCTTGATCTCGGCGGTGACAAGCTCATGCCAGGTAACACCCTGCAGGCCGACCGCAATCCGTTCCGCGGCTACAGATCCCTTCGCCTTCTTCTGCGACACCCAGAAATCCTTCAGCGCCAAGTACGCGCTTTCGCCAGAGCAGCAGACGGTCAACGACTGCAGATCTTGATTCCCATGGTCGGTTCGCTGACTGAACTGCGCCGGACGAAGGAGCTTATCTTCGACGCACTGCAGGACGCGCCGGTCGAGCGCCCACCTCGCCTGGGAGCCATGATCGAGGTGCCCGGGGCAGTCGAGATCATCTCGGACATTGTCAGCGAGGTCGATTACTTGTCGATCGGCTCCAACGATCTAACGCAGTTCTATCTTGCCGTCGATCGCGAGAACGAAAAGGCAGCGAGCGATGACGACCCCTACCACCCGGCCGTGCTGCGTGCAATCGACCGCGTCATCGGCGCCGCCGCGGACCGAGGCGTCGCTGTCAGTCTGTGCGGAGAAATCGCCAGCGTGCCAACTCTGGCGCTGTTGCTCGTGGCACTTGGAATCGACGCGCTCAGCGTCGCACCGGGAGCGATTCCAGAGACGAAACGCCTTCTTGCATCGTCAGATGTCCGGCCCCTCAAAAAGGACGCAAAAGCCATCCTTGAGCGAGGTGTCGCAGCGGAAATCAAGGCGGCGCTGGCCGCACACCTACCAGACGACTTCTTGACGTCACCACTCGAGTGACCCACGTGCAGAAGACTCGCTGGCTCATGGCTTCGCTCACTTCTTGTAGAGGTGCGCTACCTGTTCACTGTAGCCGTTGTATGGCAACGTCGGGCGCACCTCGTTCGTACCGATCATCCGTTCGCGTGCTTGCGACCAGCGTGGATGCGGTACGGCCGGATCCACATTCGCCTCAAACTTGTACTCGTGTGGGACGACCTGGCTCCAAAACGTTGGCGGCTGCTTCTCCGTGAGCTCGACGCGAACGATCGACTTAATACTCTTGAAACCATACTTCCAGGGCACCACAAGCCTCACCGGCGCGCCATTCTGTTTCGGCAAGGGCTTACCGTAGAGCCCGGTGGCGAGCAATGTCATCTCGTTCATGGCTTCTTCAATCGTGAGCGCCTCGAAGTAAGGCCAAGGATACGTATCGTCCTTGAATCCGTCGCCCCATTCGGGGTTGTGAAACGTAACAAAGCGGACGAATTTCGCCGAACCCAAGGGTTCAACCAACTTGAGAAGCTTGGCCAGAGGGAACCCCGTCCACGGCACAGCCATCGCCCACGTTTCCACGCATCGAAAGCGGTAGAGGCGTTCTTCGAGTTCGATCCGGCGCACGAGATCGCTGACGTCGAATCGTCGCGGCTTAGCGACAAGGCCAGCGACCTCGACACTCCACGGCGTCGTCACCTTCTTTTGCGCCAGCGCAGCGACAGCCGTTTTGCCAAACGAAAACTCATAAAAGTTGTTGTACGCCGTGGCGATCCCTTCAAGCGTCATGGCGCGATCGAGCTTGAACTTCTCGTTGCGTGGGGCTGGGTAAAGCTGTCGCGTCTTTTGCTTTGCCGGCGCGTCCACGTCGCGAACGGAATCGTCCTCTTTGGCGTGCGCAGGCTCCTCGCTCGTCCATGTCGATGAGTCCCCCATGCCGACTGCCGCCAGTCCTGCTCCCGCAGCCATGCCGATGAATCGCCGACGTGAGTAGTATGCCGACTCCGAGGTCTCGCAGGGCGCGACCGATTCCCAAGCGCGACGAACACGAACGAGCATTCAGCCCTCCTTCCCGCGATCAACTCTGAGACGTTTTGACAGTGTACCCCAACGCCGCAGAAAAATGGCGAGTAAGAACGGTGAAGAGTGCGTCAGTAGCGGCGTTTGAGACGTGGCGGCACGCGGAGCGTACTTCACTGTACGTGATCATTGGCGCCGCGGTTCGAATGTCGCTAATGGCGTGCTATTCACCGAGCCGAAGGCGTTTCTTGCCGTCATTTTTTTGACAGGCGTTGGGGTGTACTTCAACGACCTTCATCGTCGCAACGTCCCGAGCCGAGCCGCTGTCGCCTGCGCGAACGAGTCGCAAAGCGCCGCACCGCGGGCGAGCCGACGCGGCGTCGGGGTCTGAGTCGGACTGCGTTTGATCTTCGCCGGCGTTTTGCGTTCGCATGAGGGTGGGCGTGAGCGTGAGCGTTCGCGTGGGCGACTCTGCCTCTGCCTTACACTCCCCGCGCCGCCGGTGCATCAACCTCCAGGCTCCCAGATCAACCCAAGGTAGAACGCGATATCCGCGGTCGCCGCACCGGTCAGATCTTCGGTAAACGCTAAGCGTAGCGTCGAATGGTCACTCAGCGCGACGGACAGTCCGAGCGACGCGGTGAGCTGGTCCTGCTCGAGCTCGCCGACGTCCGTGCTGCGTACCGCGTTCGAGAGATAGTCGACCTGGACGTTCAAAGCCCACCAAGGGCGCGGGCGCCACTCAACGGATGCCGTCGAGGCGAAGACGAAATCCTCAAGCTGCAGAGACGCTGCCTTGAACTGATTCGGTCGCTGATAGAAAAGGTAGTCGCCGCTCAAAAACACGCTGAACTTCTCCCAGTTCTTCTCCAAGAGGACGCCGATTCCTGCGTCGACACCGCCACTTCCAAGACTCTTCTGGCTGTTGCCGGTCGGCAGTTCGATGCTGACCCGCGTCGCGACGGCGACCGGTGCTTCATCTTCTGAAAACACTCGATACTTAAACTGGATGGAGAGATCGGAGATAGTGAACTCATTCTCGTCAACCGCGTAGGCAACTTCGTCGCCGCGGGAAATCCGCTGTACGAAGGCGTTTCTGAATTCCGAGCCGGATCGCTCTAAGCCTGTGGCTGAGTGAAAGTCGTCGATGATATCGTCAAGGAATCCCCCTGTCGTATGGACGAACGGCAGAGTGAACGTCATCTGCAAACGGTCCGAGATACCAAACTCCGACTGCAGCTCCCAGCGCAGGAGTTCACCGTCGAGCATCACAGACACTTCGTCGACGATACCTTCGTCCTCGATCGCCGCGTAGTGAAGGTGGGTGGAGAAGCGCCATCGGCCAGCTTCGAGAGTCGTCGCGCGCTCGCCGACCGGTTGATGAAAGATCAGCGCCAACCCGGCGAGAGAGCGTAGCGGTAGCGGTCCGAAGACTCGTGGCGGAGACGATGCTTCGGTCGTGACGTCGTCGATTCGGTCGCCCCCGTACGTCCGGTCGGCGGGGCTGTCGACCTCTGACTCACCCGCCATGATGAATTCCTCCTGCGCCTGGAGTGGGCAGAAGAACGTCCCCATGCAGCAGACTGCAAGCACGGCAGTCGCACACGCGTGGCCGGCGACGCCACTCAAGCGACTCAAAGGCGGCGCGAACCGAAAAGATCGACGGCTTGCGGGAAGGGAGCTCATGACGCAGAGCAAGGGGGAAGAGGGAATGGGGAAGAGGAAGGAAGGGCGGTGCCGGAGAGGACGCCGAGGAGAGTCGATGACGTGCGAGCTGACCGACGTCACTGAGGATTTGAGGACGCCGGCGCAAAGGGGTAAATTGCAGCGCATGACTGCTGGCGGTCGCGAGTTGCTTTGCCGGCAGTGAACTGAGGCCGGCGGTAGCACGACGGCGCACACGGATGCTAGCAGCCTGTTGAAAAAGTGCTTCGAGTCGAAAACTGGTCGCTTCGCGTCCAGATCGACCGCGGCGAACGTAGGTAATCTCCGAGATTTTCGAGGCTCGCCGCGGTCGATCTGGGCGTGAAGAGGCCAGTTTCTCGGCCGAATGACTTTTTCAACGGGCTGCTAGAGCCTTACTTCAAGTTTATCCCTCGAGTGGGACAGCCCAAGCCCTGCTTCACGGAGAACGCAGCCCAATCAGCGCACACAAATACCGTGCCGGACCCGCCCGCCGGCGAAGCGATCGGTCCGGCGACAGCACGATCGGTCGTGCACAAGCCTCACGACAGGTAAACTCGAGCGAATCGCCGCGATGAGAGAACCCAACACCGCAGCAGCGCGGCTACTCGACCGAACATTCACCTGCCCCGAAGAGAACCTCGCCTACGACGAGGCACTACTGCGCGCAGCAGAAGAGCGATTCGCCGCCCCGGAGTCCTGCGCGCAGTGCGAATACATACGCTTTTGGGAGAGCCCGGCGCACTTCGTCGTTCTTGGAGTGGCGGGGCGATTTCACGAGGAGGCTGACGTGCCCGCGTGTCGCCGTGACGGCATCCCGATCTTGCGGCGGGCTTCGGGCGGCGGCACGGTCCTCCAAGGCCCTGGATGCCTCAATTTTTCTCTGGTCCTTTCGCTCGCCCGTCGGCCAGAGCTCCGCGACCTGACGGCCAGTTACCGATCGATACTCACGACCGTGGCGGATCGGCTCGGCGACCTCTCCCTCTCGCCTGCACAACTCGATCCGAGCGTCGCCCTAGCGGGAACGTCAGATTTGATCCTCGGCGATCGAAAGATCTCCGGTAACGCACAAAAACGCACGCGACACGCCCTACTCCATCATGGCACGATCCTCTACGACTTCGATCTGGAGCTCGTCGAACGCTACCTCAAACCCCCACCTCGATCCCCGGAGTACCGGCGTTCGCGAACCCACCGGGACTTCTGCCGTAACGTGCCGCTGCCCGTTGACACCATCAAGGGGCGGATCGCTGCGGCGTGGACCACACAGTCGCCCGACGATGGAGTCGCCTCCGTCGACTTTGATCTCGACGAGTTGATTCGAGAGAAGTACGGTGCGCGTTCCTGGACCGAACGTTTCTGATCACGCCCGCGCCGTAGCACTCAGCGCGTTTCGACGGCGCTCGGAGATGGATACGTCGGTGTGGCGCCGATAGAATCACGACATTCTCCCGGAGGATTTGAAGTGGCTGCTGCTGGATTAGAAGCCATCTGGGTCAAGCGCGCTAAAAGCGGCGTGATGGATCAGGTCGAGTCGGCAACTCTCGAGGCCGGTAGTGGCATCGAGGGCAACGCGGACCGCGGCGGAAAACGCCAAGTGACGATCATCGCCGCCGAGGCGTGGCGCGAGATGATGGCTGAGCTCGGAGCAGATCTCGATCCCAGTGCGCGGCGCGCCAACCTCATGGTTCACGGGCTACGCCTCGCAGATACTCGTGGTCGAATGCTGCGCATCGGCGCGTGCCAGCTGCGCGTTAACGGCGAGACGCGTCCGTGCGGCCTCATGGAGAAAACGTTTCCAGGATTGCAGCAGGCGATGGACCCCGACTGGCGGGGCGGCATCTACTGCGAAGTCCTCGTCGGTGGATCCATCCAGGTTGGCGACACAGCCGCCTGGGAGGAGGACGACGATGCTGCGGCATCGTGATGGGCGGCCGACGTTGAGAAGTTAGCAACCCGTTCAACAGCCTGTTGGATGGCCTGTTCAGCTACCATGCCCCACAACATCGACGAGCGCCACATCGCGAAGCGCAATGCCCTCAGAAGACACCCCCTCATCACCACCACGTGAGGCGACGGCGAGACCGCGGCTGCCTCTCGTCTTTCACATCGGCGACGACGACGACGGCTCGCGGCTCGATCGTTTCGTTAAGAAACGCTTTGCGAAGCTGCCGATCGGCGTGGTGTTCAAGCTGCTGCGTAAGAAACGCATCACCGTCGACCGTCGCCGCGCTGAAGCCAGCGACCGCCTCCGCGGCGGCCAGAGGGTGGAGATCCGCGACGATCTGAGCGGCTACACGCTCCCGAGCGACGAGCCGGCGCGACGTGCTGCGCGTCGGCGAGAGAGCGGTCACTTTCGCAAGAACTTTCGCGTCATCTTCGAAGATGACGCGCTCCTGGTGCTGAACAAACCGGTCGGGCTCGTCGTTCACCCGGGACCAAAGCACCACGGCGGCGACACGCTTCTCGATCTAGTCAAGGCGCACTTGCCAGAGGCGTTCAGTCCCGACTCGCCCTACGAGCCTGGTTTCGCACACCGTCTCGACCGCGGCACGAGCGGCGTCATCGTTGTCGCCAAGACGCGTGCGGCGGCTACAGCGCTCGAGGCGGTGTTCAGGTCTCACCTCGCGAAGAAGACCTACACGGCTCTCGTCGCCGGCCGGCTGCGCAAGTCAGGGGGTCGCATCGAGTACCCGATCCACCAGGAACGCCTTCCAAGCGGCGTCTACCGTTTCGTCGCCATCAAGGGCAAGTCGCAGCGCCGCCAGCTCGCTGGCAAGATGCAGGCCGCGCTGACGCATTTCGAAGTGCGCGAATGGCTATGGAGCGCAACCCTCCTCGATGTACGCACTGAGAGCGGCCGCACGCACCAGATCCGCGCGCACATGGCGTCGCTGGGACATCCGCTCGTCGGCGACGGAGACTACGGCAAGAGGGAGACCAACCGTCGTTTTCGTGAGTCCTACGGCTTCGAGCACATCGCGCTCCACGCCGCATGTCTTGAGCTCCCCCACCCCGACGGTGGCCAGCGAATGCGATTCGAAGCGCAGCTTCCGGCGAGCCTGGAGCGCCCGCTCGAGCGACTCCGCCGCCGCACGGAAGAAAACCGCCGCCAGGCACGCCTGGACGAGTCCGGAGAGGCGCGAAGCCGAGGTTCGGGCGGTTATCGGAAGCAGTGAAAGACCTCTTCAAGCCTTGGGGGCGCGGCCATCGACCTCGAGAGGCTCTGCGTGCCTTGACATGAATTCGGCTCCAGAGTAGCCTCGCAGCCTTCCTGAAAAGAAGTGTTGTGAAAGGCAGGCGTGGTGTCGTCGCGGGGCGACACTGGGCGCCACGGGTCTCCCTGTAAAATCTCCGGATCTGTTGGAGTACGCACAATGAACGAGGCGAGCAACGACCGCCTGACCTCCCACGACCAGCTTCTTTTCTGGGGCTGTTTCTTAGCCCTCATCACCACCGCGTTCGGCTTCATCGCCCGCATGTTTCTCATCAATACGTGGGCCGAGGAGTTTGACCTCGATCCGGCACAAGCGGGACGCCTGGCCGGAATTGGCATCTGGCCGTTCGCGGTCAGCATCATCGGCTTCAGCCTCTTCATCGATCGGATCGGCTACAAGGTCGCGATGATCATGGCCTTTCTCGGCCATACGATCTGGGCGGTGATGGGAGTCAGCGCCTACTTCGTCTCGCATGGGGAAACCCAGAACGTCGACCTCGCTTACAACCTTCTTTACTGGGGCAGCTTAATTCTCGGCCTCGGCAATGGAACGGTCGAAGCGTTCATCAACCCGGTGGTCGCTACGATGTTCCATCGTGAAAAGACCAAGTGGCTCAACATTCTTCATGCTGGTTGGCCCGGAGGGTTGGTTTTCGCCGGAATCTTAACGATCTCTTTGGACAAGTTAGAAATCACTGATTGGTGGATCAAAGTGGGAATCATCGCAATTCCTGCGGTGATCTACTTCCTAATGCTGATTCCACTCAGATTCCCAGTGCAGGAACGCGTTGCCTCGGGCGTCAGCTATCGCGAAATGCTTTCCGAGTTTGGAATCCTTGGCGCAGCCATCGTCGGCTTCCTGGTGACACTGCAGCTCATGGATTTCTTCTCCGGCGGGGGCGAGCTTTCGGGAGCGCAGAAAGGCGTTTTCATCGCGATTGGAGTCGCCATCGTCGTTGGTTTCGGGCTTTACACGCGCGCGCTCGGGCGTGGACTCATGTTCGTCCTCGTGCTGATCATGATGCCGCTCGCGACCACCGAAATCGGTACTGACGGTTGGATCACCGCTATCATGGAAGGCGTGCTATCGGATTGGCATCCTGGATGGGTCCTCGTCTACACGTCGGCGATCATGATGGTGCTGCGTTTCTTCGCCGGGCCCATCGTGCACTCACTTTCGCCACTCGGCCTATTGGCGATCAGCACGATTCTGGCAATCGTCGGATTGGTCACCTTGTCGACAGCGGCGGGGTTTGCGATGATCTTCGCCGCGGCAACTCTGTATGGTGTCGGCAAGACGTTCTTCTGGCCGACCATGCTCGGCGTGGTCTCTGAGCAAACACCTAAGGGTGGTGCCCTGACTCTCAATGCGATCAGCGGCATCGGAATGCTAGCGGTTGGTACGCTTGGGTTTCCTTACATCGGGTCGCTTCAAGCTCAGAAACAGATCGATGCGGTTGTTGAGTCAGAGGCCGCGCAGAAGGTTCCTGGTCTCATCCAAGAGGGCAAATTGACCACTCTTGAGAGTCGGGATATCTACGAAATCATCGCCTACGACGCAATTTCAGACGACAAACTCGCCGACGCGGTGAAGGCGCTCCCTGAAGCCGAGGCCAACACCGTAAACGCCGAAATCGCCGCCGCACGTAACAAGAGCAATCAAGGCGCCCTAGCAAATATGGCGATCTTCCCGGTCATCATGTTCATTGGGTATTTGCTTCTCATCCTCTACTTCAAGGCGCGCGGCGGTTACAAGGCCGAAGTGTTGGTCGGACACGCCGCCGAGGATGAGAAATTCACGGGCGGAACCGAGGGTCCGGTGGAAGCCTGACTCTCCGCCGCGAAGGCACAGAGAGCGACAGCACCGTATTCAAGTTATACTGAATTCGTCGAGCTTCGGTTGGAACCTCCGCCCCACGAGGGATTCTATGAAGCAGCGTCGGACTCGTGCTGTCGTCCTCTGGACCGTCGCGGCAACTCTCTTAGCGCTCGTTGTCAGTGCGGTCGTTGGCCACCGATATCTGCTCGAAGCCTGGTACCTGCGCCAGCTCGGATCGACTGACGACGGCCGCACGATCGACGCCGCGGAGCAGCTTGGCAGCCTTGGATCACGCCGCGCCGTCGACAAGCTACTCTTTCACGCGACGACGAACGAAGAGCTTTGGACGCAGCTTTTTGAGGCGTTCGGCCCACGCCACTTCGCAAGTCTCAGTCCTTTTTCTGTCGAACGAGGCATCCTGCTGCTCGAGCGCGAGGACGAAGAGCGGCTGCGAGCTCGAGCCTTCAGAGTTGTCGCGGCTGTCGCCGCAGAGCGCGGCGACGGAATCTTGGGGCTCGTTCGTGGTGGGATCTTCCGCAGCGCTGACGAGGTGTATGACCTTGTCGAAATCGTCGCACCCGTTGCGGCCGAGTCGCCGCAGTTGATGACCGACGTCGTCGAGCGTCTTGACGATCCAAAGTTCCACCGAGAACTCAGCGCCCCAGATCCCTCCGGCAACGAGGCGATCGCCCCACCCACCGGCGTGACTGACCGTTGGGCGATCGATTTGCCCCACCGCATCTTGGTCGCTGCCTTCCATGAAGCTCCAGCGTCCCTTGACGTCTTGCTCGAAGGGCTCGATCACCCGACGGCCCGAGTCCGAGTCGAAGTGTGTCGCGTTGTCGGCGTCTTAGGTCTGGACGCGGACGCCGCCGCTCCAAGACTCGTGATGCAGCTCGACGACCCGGAGCCGAAAGTGCGAGCTGCCGCAGCCCGCGCTCTCCACCCCATGGGCGACGCCGCACATCCGGCCCTCCCCCGTCTCGTGTCACTTCTCGACACCGACTTCCCTGAAATCGCCGACACCGTTGTTGCGGTTCTCGTTGGCCAGTGGGCGGAATCCGCGATTCTGGATCGTTTCGAAGGCGCCTCCGAGACCTTTCGGCTGCGGGCAGTGGAAGTCTTCAGCCGTCGCTATGGCAAACTCTCGTCGGAACTCCTGACCCACGTGTTCGATCCCTCGCCAGCGGTGCGCCGCGCGATGATGGAATGCGTCGCCCGCCGCGGTGATGGCTCCGCGTCCGCGTTCGCGTCCGTTCTCGGCCGCCTCAAAGACGACGACGCCGTGGTGCGTGCCGAGGCTGCGAAAACACTCGGTTCCATCCGAGGGCCAGCATACCAGACGATCGCCCTTCTCGTGGCGACGCTGTCGGAACCGGACGACGATGTCGTTCATGTGGCAGCGAAACTCGCACTCGAGAACGTCGCACACAGGTCGCCGAACGCATTCAAGTCCTACACCAAAGACTTGAAGCAGGCTCCACCAAAGAGAGCTCAAAACGCACTGGTCAGCGCCGCCGGAATCGCTGGAGACACAACACCGCTCGTGACCGCTCTCAGCGATGCAGCATCGGAGACGAGGCTCGCCGCGGCATTCGCGTCCGAGCGCCTGATTGTGGCGGAATCTCTGACGGTGACGCAGCTAACACCCGCGCTGCTCGAGCGACTGGCGGACGAGGATTCCGAAGTCGCTAAAGTAGCGGCGCAGGCACTCGGATCGACAATCAAGATCCACGGCGACCAAGGCATCCAAAGCGACTTCGTGAAGCAACTCATCGCAGCTGTCGAGTCGACCGGAAATTCCCCTGTTCGTCACCGCGCTGCCCTCGCGCTCGCTCATGGCGGCGAACACGCGGCGCCTGCCGTTCCAGCACTCTTGAAGATCTTAGAAGTCGAAACCGACGCTACTGTCCAGGAGAACATCGCCCTGGCGCTTGGCGAGATCGGGGCGGAAGCAGAGGCGGCGACGGCGGCACTATCGCGGCGAATCGATGGCGCGGCAGACTCAGCGGTGTTGGTCATGCGCAACGCGATCGCACGCCTCCTGCAGCGCTCGGACAAACCGCTGAACGTCCTCACCGCGTCTTTTCCCACCGGCTCGCTCAAAGTGCGCTCGACGCTACTCGAGTGCCTCATCTTGGCAGAATCGAAGGCACCCCAGTCCGCGCAACTGTTTCGTGACGCTCTCAAAGCACCGGAGACAAGACTGCGTCGACATGCAGTATCACTCCTCGGCGACGCACCGGCGATGGCGGTCGAACTGTTGAACTCGGTCGCCCCAATGGTGACAGGTGACGCGGCGTGGGAAGTGAGAGAAGCGGCAGCCAACAGTTTGGGTCACTTAGGCATCGACGCGATCAACGCCGTCCCACAGCTGGCCAAAGCACTCGAAGACCGAGTGCCGAACGTCCGAGAGACGGCGGCCATCGCGCTGAGCTACATCGCGCGAGCGACACCGATGGCACGTGACGCGATCAAGCAAGAGCTGGCCGGGGCCTCTCCGCGCACGGAGCGCGCGTTGAAAGAAATCCTGGCCGAGTTCAGCGCTCAGAAGGAGTGACTGAAGAACAGACGGGCGGCCAAGTTCGCGCGGGTCCGAGTCGCCTGTTTGCGTGAGCGTGTGCGTGTGCGTGTGCGTGTGCGTGTGCGTGGGCGTGTGCGTTTGCGTGTGCGTGTGCGTGTGCGTGTGCGTGTGCGTGTGCGTGTGCGTGAGCGTTTGCGTGAGCGTGGGCGTGTGCAGCCCGTCTCCGTCTCTGGATCGGTATCTGCTTCTGATGCTGCCTCTGTCTCTGAATCTGTAGCAGGGGTTACCGTACGGCGGCGGTCATTGTCGAGTGTACGCGGTGCTCGGGGCAGTCAAGGGTGCCCTCGCTCCGCTCGGCGCTTCGCGCCCTTGACTGCCCCTCCGCTCCGCGTTGGGGGGTGCAGTACCGCCGCCCGGACGTGGCGGGCTTTCGACTCACCTTTTCTGCGGAGGCTTCACATGCGTTTCATCGCTCTCGATGTCAGTCTCGCTTTGATTGGCGATTTGCGAATTCCTTTGGCGCGGCTTCGGCGGCTCGATCCCGATCTGCATCGGCAGCTTCGGCGCGCTGCTTCTTCGGTGGCGCTCAACCTCTCGGAAGGCGCCGAGCGCGCTGGGAAAGATCGCCAGCACCTCTTTCGCGTCGCGCGCGGCAGTGCGCGCGAGGTCGAGACCGCGCTACGACTGGCTCTGGCCTGGGGCGATCTGAGAGGCGACGACGTCACGACGCCTCTTGAGACGCTTGATCGTCTTCTCGCGCTTCTTCGCGGGCTGACTCGCTGAGCGTGCGAGCCCATGCGCCCGCTGCGCTCGCGGCGGGCGCAATCCCTTGCGTTTCCGATGAGGCTGCGCCAGTGGGCGTGAACGATTGCGATTGCGATTGCGATTGCGATTGCGTGGGCGTGGGCGTGGGCGTGGGCGTGGGCGTGGGCGTGGGCGTTCTCGTGTGCGGCGGGCTTTTCGTCTCTGTCTCCGTCTCCGCCTCTGTCGCTACCTCCGTCGCCTAAGGCCGCACACCGAGAATGTAGCTGCGTCCCTTCCGCAACAGCTCGATCTGATAGCTTCCGCGCTTCTCCTCCACCCGGCGCACAAAGTCGGCGGGCGAGCGAATGGAGCGGCGACCGACGCGGGTGACGACGTCGTAGTCACGCACCACATCTCCCAGCGAACCGGGAGCGAACGCCCGCTCCTTATGCTTCCTCACAACCACCCCCATGCGCCGCTCCAAGCGCGTCTGGGCTAAGAGAATCGGTGGAATCTCGACGACGTGAAAGCCGCCGTAGGCGAGTCCTTCACCTGCCTCGCTGGCGGTTCCAACTTGCGCCGAGCGACCCTCCGACGGACCTTCGCGCTCGTGTGAAGTTCCGCTCGCGGTGCCCACCGACACAATCGGCTCGGGCACGAGACGCCGCCCGGCCGCGCGTGCGCTCGACCCTCGCAGCATGACCAGCTGCAGCCCACTTGCCAGACGTCGCTCCTCGAGATCAAACCCGTTCTGCGCCAAGAGCTCCTGAACGACACTCGGATCCGCGTCGCGAATCGCAGCGGCGACTGTTACCGTGCTGGTCAACTCCGCGTCGCTGGCCTCGACGACGAGAGGCAAGTCCACTGCCTCCGAATAGAATCGAGCCAACTCGACGACCTCGACCTCGCCGTCGTCGATCGTGACGCTTCCAAAGGCTCCCTCCAAATCGGTGCCGTCCAGATCGATGTCTTCGTCGACTTCTGCGAGCACCGGATCCTCACCGCCGCCGTCCGGAGGGACTCCGAGCCCGCCGGTCACGGCTACGGAATCCTCACTCGGGCGCGACCGGACGTCCAAGGTTCGCCGTGGGACATTCGTGATGATGCCATCGATGCCCATGTCTCGAAGCATGGCCACGATCGCGGCGTCGTCCACGGTATACACCCAAACCGCCATCGCACGTCTCTGTACCGACTCAAGATACTCTGGGCTGACGTTCGAGAAGTGGCAGACGACCGCACTGGCACCTGCGGCTCGCGCGCGCTCGACGTGACCTCGGGCTCGCGCCACGGGGTCGACCTCATCGTCAGCACCGATGAGAAGCCCTGTCGGCACGCCCGGCAGCTCGCTACGAACATCGCGAATGGCTTGCGGTGAGAAACTCTGCACGAAAACTTCCGCTTCCATGTTCGCCTCTTTGATCGCCTTGGCGACCTCGATGCCAATTCCCCCCGGCTTGATCTCGACGATCGGGGTCATCTTGCCCCTCAAAAACTCGAGCGCCTCAGCAAGGGTGGGAACGCGTTCACCGCGATACTCCTTGCCCTTCCACTGCCCGGCGTCGAGCTGGCGAAGCTGAGCAAGAGTTAGCTTATCGACGTGTCCTTCTTTCTCCGACTTGAACACCTGTGCGAAGTCTGTGGTGCGGCCGACAGTCTTGTCGTGCATCAGCACCACTTCACCGTCGAGCGTGGCGTGAACATCGAATTCACACGCTTGTGCCCCTCTCTCGGCGGCCAGGCGCAGCGCCGCCAGCGTGTTCTCCGGCGCCTGAGCAGAGGCGCCGCGATGCGCGATGACGACAAAGCGGTGATTCGGGCGCTTGCCGACGGCAAGCTCACCGAGCACCTCCCTTGAGAGCGGTTGGACGTCCAAGGCGTGAAACCCAACTCGCGCCTTAGAGACCTTGAGCGCAAGACCACTTGGTGACACATCGGCAGCAAAAGCACTGTTGACGGCGAGCTCACCGTCAAGACGCAACTGCAGACGTCCGCCACCGACGAGCAGCTCAACTTGCACGTCCTGCTCTTTGGCGAGTGGGACCCACCGTCCCCGACCGCGCATCGTTCTACCTCCGTGTCCCGTAGCGACGTACTCGACACGAAGCTCATCCGCGCGTGGTTCAAAGGTCACCGCGTGAACGTTGACAAGCGCCCGCGATGACTCGCCGAAGCTGACGGAGAAACGCCCTTTCGGAGCTTCGCTGCGAAACCGAGCAACGAACTTAAGAACAAACGACTGCCAATTCCCCGCACTCTCGGCAACTGCAGCTTCAACGGTTCCGTCGCCGACGAGCGCACCACCTTCGACCTGCCAACTTCCGGACGGGAAAGTCCAATCCAGACCGGCGGCACGAACCTCCGCCGCCACAAGTGTCAGCGTCAACACGGCCGCCAGCGAGGTTGCCGGGTGAAGAGCCTTGCTCCGCGTTTGGTAAGTCATGAGTAGTTCCATTTCGGCGACTCCGTCATCAACGTGTCATCAACTCAGACAATTTCACTACAGCGCCGTTGCGCCGGCGGCTCTCATCCGCAGCGCTCATGAAGGCAAAGAGCTCAAGCGTCTCATCCATCGACACGGGAGCAACTCCTGTACGGAAGAACTTAACGATCTCCTGAACGAGCGGTCGATAATTACCCGAAAAGCCATCCGATCCTTTAATGGCTTTCGTCCCGAAGACACGAGCGCCGTAGGCCATCCGGCCTTTGCGCAAACCCCGGTACGTCCCAACGCGACCGTCGTCCCAGACACCGACAACGACATCGCAATCTGGGGTCGCAACGCGCGACACCTGCTTGCACCCAGGCCCCATCAGCGTGAAGAGGATTTCGACGCCATGGACGCCATACCAATAGAGATCCGGGTGGTGCGGTTCTTTATATGCCGGTGAAAACGCTTCACATCCCAAGATGTCACCGATCTCGCCATCATTCTGCAAGGCGACAAGGCTCGGATAATAGCGCAGGCTCGACGAACTAAAGCACGGGACGCCACTTTCCTTGACGAGTCGCACAATCGCCTGGCAGTCTTCCCAGCTGCCTGCCAGCGGCTTGTCGATAAAAACGGGCTTGCGCGCTGCGATCACAGGTCGGAGTTGTTCGAGATGAGGACGTCCATCGACGCTCTCGAGAAGGATCCCATCCACTTTGCTGCAGAGAGTCGGGATGTCCGGGACGATCTCAACACCGAATTCCTGCTTTAGCTGCTGCGTGAACTTGTCGACCCGTGTCGCGCTCGCTTCGACGTCGGGACTGCCGCCTTTGAACGCCGCTACGACCCGCGCGCCGGCGACGTGATCCTCGGACTCCGTATCATTCAGAATGCGGGTGAAATGGATCACATGGGACGTATCGAGCCCAATGATACCAAGTCGAATGGGCTTCTCGTCTGCCGGCAACTGCGACGCGGCGCAGATTGAAGTCACAACAAACGTCCCCACAAAAACAATCCCATTGAGAAAGCGGAGGGTAGACATCGCCGTGTCGTTCCTTTCAATATGATCGTTCGATCTGTCCACATGATTTGATTGGCGCCAGCGGCCGAAGAGCGGCGCGTCGTCCTGTCGCTGTGCGTGCCTTCGCAGGCAAGAGCATCCGTCATTGTCGCCTCGTGCAAGACCAAGTCCACATCAATCGTCCAGAGTGCGGCAAGCTTCCATCACGCGAGTGTCTGTCGCATGTGAGAGGACCGTGCCCCATCGCGTTATAACGCGCCAGCAGCAATCCCATGAGAGGAGACGACATGCGCTTCGTGTTCGAGCAGATCCGTACCGGCGGCGATCGGAATTTCGCGTACGTACTTGGAGACCGGGAGGCGGGCGTCGCGATGATCATCGACCCGTCGTACGCTCCCGAAGCTGTCGTCGAGCGCACCCGAGCGCAGTCACTCGATGTCGCTTGCGTCGTCAACACCCATGGCCACCCAGATCATATCAACGGGAACGACGCGGCGCGCGAACTAACAGGCGCGCCTCTTGCTGCGTGGAAGGAAGCTCAAAGTGCGCCTCAGAAGCCACTCTCCGACGGTGAGATCATCGACATCGGATCGCTCCGAGTGCGCGTTCTTCATGTTCCAGGCCATGCCGATGACCACATCTTGCTCCACCTGCCAGCTGAACGCGTTGCCATCACAGGAGACTTGATTTTCGTCGGCAAAATCGGTGGTACAGCAACGGAAGCCGCAGCACGGCAAGAGTACGACAGCCTGCAGCGCGTGCTCAAGGAAGTGCCGGACGACACGACCGTTTGGCCGGGACACGACTACGGCTGCCGCCCGGCATCGACCGTGGCGCTTGAAAAAGCGACGAATCCTTTCCTGCTGGCGCCGGATATCAGCTCGTTCCTCGAGCTGAAACAAAACTGGCGAACGTTTAAAGAGACGAACGGGTTGAAGTAGCTACGGGGAAAAAGGAGACCAGAGGCGCAGAGGCAGAGGCACCTATGGTCCGACTGTTGTCAACGGGGGAGCTTTCTTTTCTTGATTGTCTTCAATCCGACGTGGGGCAGTTGGGTTGCCTGGGGGTCCGGGGGGCGGCGGGTAGAGCGCCCCCGGGCTCTGTGCAGCCCGGAAGGTACCGCACGCGGGAGAGATCATTTTCGTAGTAGTGCTGTGTTGTCTTTGGGCTGGCGGTAAAGAAGCCAAGTGTTCGGTTCGCTCTGAGCGCCGGGGCGGCAAAGCGCCTCGCGGCCAACTCCTATGCGTGTCCGCTCTCTGGCGGATCACCTGATACTGCGTTCGCATCGCGGCAGGCGAACCGACAAGGACGGTTCCTTCTGAGAAGCACGGCGGCTTGGAAAGCCAGCCCAGCCTCTGCTCGAACGCGTCCTACAGTCGGCCAAGAATCCGAGTCAGCCCTGCAGGTCCCTCCGTTTGAGTTGGGTTGGTGTGTTGAGCCTGTTGCTGGTCATCGAATTAGGAACTGAGCCGTGCCAACGGAGGTGGTACGTCAGTGCTGAGGAATCGCCAGAGCGAAATGAGCAGCTTTCTGGCTAAGGCGACGATTCCCGCCTTGCGCGAGCGCTTGGTGCCTGGCCCATAGCGCTGGCAGAACCATTGAGATAGCTGGCTCTGTGGCTGAAAGCGCAGCCAGTTCCAGGCAGCCTGAACCATGAGTGTGCGTACACGCCCGTTGCCAGCTTTGCTGATTCCTTGCTCGCGTTTGATGTTGTCACTGCGCCAGGGAACGCTCACCATTCCTGCCAGGGCTCCGATTTCACGGCGATTGTTGAACTTACGCCAGAAGAACTCGTAGTAGAGCGTTGCGGCAGTGTACATGCCGATGCCGCGCAGGCTGTTGAGCTTGCCGACTTTCTTGCAGGCCTCCGGCGAGTTGGTGAGCGTTTCGAGAGTCTCGGCCTCAATCTCAGCGATTTGCTCTTCGACAAGCTGCAGCCGAGCGTGCTCGCGTAGCATGCCTGCCTTGGCATGCGGGGGGATCGCAGATCCATCGGGGCCGCGTAACGTGTCGATGATTTCAGGCAGCTTCTTGAGGCGGGCGCGGATGCCGAACTTGATCAACATGTCCTTGAGGCGATTGATGTGCCGAGTGCGATCCTTGACAAGGCGCTGACGCTCTCTTGGCAGGCGGCGCTCGTCCTCGATCTGCACGCTCGGCACGTTGACAACGCGCAGTGGGCTGCGCGACGAGCCGTGGTGACGGATCAAAAGATCGAGCATCTTCTCTCCGTCGAGGCGATCGGTCTTTTGACGCTTGGCGCGCTGATCGACCTCGCAGCTAGCCGGGTCAATGACGGCGTTGTGGATCCCACTGTCTACGAGCCAACGGTGCAGCCAGAATCCATCGCGGCCAGCTTCGTAGCAGCTCACCACCTCAGCTTGCGGCGAAAGGCGCAAGCGCGCCTTGGCTTTCGAGAGCTCTTCCTGAAACTCCGCAAGGTTTCCCGCCTCGACCGTCCTGCAGCGCGGCCGGCTCCCCGCAACACCGCTGACGAGCTTCCACGTTGTGTTGCCAACGTCAATTGCCACGTGAAGAACTTCGCTCATGTCGGTAAGCTGTCCCTGGGTCGTTCTTGTTGCCATCTCTTCACTCCTAAAAAAGACTATGGTACACGAGGACGGCCCATAGTTTCTGAGGCGGAGACAGAAACGGAGGCGGAAACAGAAACGGAGGCGGAGGCAGAGACTGAGACTGACCCCAACGTTGCAAAAGAGACGCACCTTAAGACCGTGCGCGATTGCGACTGAGTGAGAGTTTGCGTGTGGGTGTGCGTGGGCGAGGGGGAACACGGCACACCGTCAACCTCACCAAACGTGGTCCGCCACGACGTCCCTCAACTGCCGATCGAACCTCAGGGAAAGGGTTTCTGAGCCCTTCCTGCAAAAACTTGTGCAACTGTCGGGACTGACTCACACACCGAGCGCTGGTCTGCCCACACCCACCGTCATGGACACCCACGCCCGCACGCCATCGCAATCGCGCATGGACCTAGGGCACCACACACCCTCTCGACGGGCGCGGCGAAGTCATCGCGTGAAGCGCTTCTCTCTTGCAGCAATGGGGACGCAGACCGACTCCGGCGCGGGTACGGACCACCGAGTCGAGAGAGCCCCCCTACAAACGGTGGAGCGGTGATTCGCGTCGCTGCGCGCTCCCGGCTCAGGTCCGTGTCCTCAACGCGTCAGCGTACAGATCGACGTATTTGAGCGCTGACACTCCCCACGAGTAGTCCCGCGTCATGCCGCGACGTTGAATCTCTCGCCAACGCTCGGCCTCGTGATACGCCCTGACCGCCCGTGCGAGAGCGTCGACCATCGCGGCCGCGGTGTAGGGGGAAAACGTAAAGCCAACACCTCGTGCCGGATGGGCGTCACTGTCGATCACCGTGTCGGCCAATCCTCCTGTGGCGCGAACGACCGGAACGCTACCGTAGCGCAGGCTGTACATCTGGTTGAGCCCACACGGTTCGTAGAGTGACGGCATGAGAAACATGTCCGACCCCGCTTCGATCAGATGCGCGAGGCGATTGTCGAATTTGATCAACGCCGCCACGACGCCGGCATTCTGCTCTGCCACCTGGCGGAGATACTCCTCGTAGCGCGGGATCCCCGTGCCAAGCACGACGAGCTGGATCCCAAGTTCAAGCATTTGCGGCAACGCTTCCTCCACAAGGTCAAGCCCCTTCTGGTCTACGAGGCGTGTGACCATACCAACGAGTGGAACACCACCGTTCGGACGATCAAGGCCCGAGGCATCCATTAACTCGATCTTACATGCCTGCTTTCCGTCCAGGACATCCGCACTGTAGCTGTGCGGAAGGAACGGATCCTTGGCTGGGTCCCAAGTGTCAACGTCGATACCGTTGAGAATCCCTTGGAAGTCTTCCCCACGCGCTTCGAGCACGGAACGGAGCCCGGCGCCAAGCGACTCGTCGGTGCGGATTTCCCGTGCGTAGTTCTCGCTCACGGTATTCACTTTGTCAGCGAATTGGATCCCGAGCTTCATGAAGTTGACGCGGCCATGGTGCTCGAAATCGCTGCCGGGATAGAACTGGTCGAGGCCGAAACCTGCAAGTTCCAACGCGCTTGCATCGTAGTCGCCCTGATAGCCCAAATTGTGAAGTGTATAGACGCATGCTGCGAGCCCGACAACGGGATCATCGCGATAGTGAAACTTCACATAGGCCGATGCCAGCGCTGTCTGATGATCGTGACTGTGAACCACGTCAACTCGGTGTCCCAGCTCACGAAGGGCCTCCAGCGCCGCCCGCGTGAAGAAAACAAATCGCTCGGCGCTGTCTGGATACTCTTCGCCACTGATCGGATCAACGTAGACACCATCGCGAGAAAAGTATTCATCCTGGCCGACAAGGATGACGCGCACCCCCTCTGCGGGCGAGGCCGCTTCAAGCAGCTCGAACTCCACGTCACGGCCGCCCACCGGGACTCGAAGGCCACCGGCAAGAGGTTTGACCTTATGCTTGTCGCGATCGATCGCGCGATACCCTGGCAACACCACTGTCACCCGGCGCCCCCACTCTGCAAGCGCCGGCGGCAACGCGGCAGCGACATCGCCAAGCCCACCAACCTTGACAAACGGGGCGGCCTCCGCCGCCAAAAATGCGATGTGCAGCGGTCGACTGCTGACTGCATATGAGGGGCGCTCACGCTGTTCCGCGAAGTGCTCGAAATCGATGTCCGGGAAGAGATTGTTGCGAGCTTCGATCGCCGCGAAGCGAGACTCGTCGAACAGTTCTCCGCTACCCACCGACCCGATTGGCTCGATAAGCGTTTCAAAGTTCTCAAGGTGTTCGTTGACACGCTGAGCGGCATACTCAGCTGCAGTTCGATTGCGGATGATGAACGCCCAATCGCTCGACTGGGCGAGCAGAAGTTCTCGACTCGCTTGATTGAGTACACGTCGAACCCTTCCTTGGGCGCCGGTGTGGACAAACGAAAGCTGCGCCAGCTCGCGCGACGCTCGCAGTACGCGCGGTACGATCCAGTCGTTGTCTGGATTGATCCACACTTCGCTGTATCCGCCCGCTCCCCAACTCGAAGCCTCAGGCGTGACGACCTGAGCTTCTGGGTATTCCGCGAGATACTCAGACGGTGTCGCTGTCATGAGCTTTTCGCCGGTCTGCGCGACGCGTCGAAGCAGTGCATCCAACCACTCCGGCCCTTCGAACCACCAATGCCCGAAGAGCTCTGCGTCGTAAGGGGCGACAATCACCGGGCGCCGGTCCATCTGCCCTGCGAGCCATTCCATCTGCTCACAACGCCATCTGCAGAAGAGTTCAGCGTGCTCCTCGACCTGCCTCAGGGCGCGCGCACGGACGTATGGTTCTTTGGCGTCGGTATCGCCGGTGACCCTGTAGTACTTCAATCCGGTCTGAATACGAACGCTATCAGGGGCAATGTACGGACCGACATAATCCAGTGGCAGGTCAAAACCAATGTCTCGGTAGAACTCTCGATAGTCCGGAGCGCCAGGAAAGCCCTCTTTGACACTCCACACCTGTTTCGCACACTCCGGATCGCGAGCGAAGGTTGCAACTCCAGACTCACAAACGGTCGGAGAGTAGACGCCGTACTTCGGTCTAGAACTGCCGTGAAGGAGCGCGTGACTCTCGACGAAGAAGTAGCGAATTCCGACGTCGCGAAGCGTCTCGTCCAGTCCAGGATAATAACCGCATTCGGGGAGCCAGATACCTTCCGGTTGCCGACCGAAACGGTCGCAGTAGTGGTCGACAGCCACGGCAATTTGGCCGCGCACCGCGGCGGGTTCATGCCGCAGGATTGGCAGGAATCCGTGCGTCGCCGCTGACGTCAAGATCTCGACCCGTCCGCTGTCCTGAAGCCGCCGGAAAGCCCCGGTGACGTCGCGCTGACATCGGTCGCGATAGAATGCGCCCTGAGCGCGGAGTCGATCGTGGTAGAAACTCGCGAGCTCGTACAGCTCAGGCTCGCTACCGAGCCGCTGCGTCTCTTTCTCGCTGAGTTCAATGAGCTCGCCAAGCCGTCGCTCAAAACGCTCGCGCAGGAGCTCGTCGTCGAGCATCGAGACGAGAGTTGGGGTGAGCGTCATCGCCAGACGAAAGTCGACGCGGTCACGTATCAACCCGTCGAACATCATGAGGAGCGGCAGGTACGTCTCGGTGAGCGCCTCGAAAAGCCAGTTTTCTTCTAGAAACCTGTCGTGGCGCGGGTCACGGACGAAGGGCAGGTGCGCGTGCAGCACCAGCGTCAAATAGCCGAGAGCGTTCTTCCTCATCTATGCTCGCCGTGTGGGCACGCTTGTCGCTACCGTTTCGCGTCGTCGAGCGAAGAACTGGGGAGCGCGACACGCAACTCGAATGTTCCGTCGGCCCTGACCGGTACGTTCTTGATCGGCACGCGGACACCTGCGATCTCCAAGTCAGCTTTGGGTACACCGCGTCCGTACACCACGAGGTCGGCTTGAATCTCACCGTCATGATGGGCGCTTCGATCTTCCTCCTGACGAGACCACGAAGCGAGCGAGCCAGAACTCGGAACGCCGTGTGCGCCAGTGGATGATCGCTCGCCGCCACGATCTCCGTTCAGCTCTCCAGAGCTCAATCCAACGCCGGAGAGCGACGACAACCCGAAAACAAGGGGTGTCCGCACGTCTTGTGCCGACGCCTCCCGGGGCGGTGCGTCCCAATCCACGTAGGCGACGTCCGGATCAACCGCCGCTTCCGCGACCGGCACGCCCGACGTCACGACCGAACGACCTAAGGGCGCCTGGCGCGCCTGCCAAAGGACCGATCGGCTTCGGTTGACCCGAAGACTGCGCTCGGTTTCATCGCTGCTTTCGACCGCACGCGGGAGCACCAGTACGTTCGAATGCGCCAAGGCAACGAACTCTCCGCGCGCCGATCGCAGACCGAGCTCACAAAAAATGGTGACAGCGTGTTCTTTGAACTCGAGATAGTGTGACCCCGCGATCTGATCCACGCTCAAGTCGAACCGACTGCGAGAGTTCGTGCCGTCGAACTCCACGTCGGTCACGTCGTGCGTCCGCAACACGAAGCCGGGAGCGAAATCGCGCAAACGCTCACGCGTCCGTTCGACTTCGGATTCGGCCAACTGCCAATGAACGTAGGCGCGATGCGGATTGACCGCAACCAGCACTAGTTGCTCTTGTTGGGCCGGATCACTTGACGAAACGCGCGTTGGAGCATCGGGATCAGACGTAGAGGTCAGACGGGTAGCCCGTCTGCGTCTCCCGGCAGGTGCCTGCTCTGCCGCGTCCTTAGAGCCTCCGAAGAGCCGACGTAGCTGCTCGACTCCTGGCAGGCGGGAGAGCTGAGAGGTGACCTTGCGCCACGCACCCGATGGCCGGGACGAATCTCCACGATCTGTCGTGGAGTGCTGAGGCGCCCCGCTCTCGCTAGGGCTCGAGGAAGACTCTCTTGGCATGTCGGCTCTTGGCCTCGAACCTGGTCCGAAAAAACGAGCGTCGCTGAGCCGCCAACTCAATCGCGGTGCAGCCGTCGACAGAATCTACTACCTTATGGGTCGGCTGAGAAGGGGCGAGACTTGACCACTGGGCAGAAAAGGGGAGGCCAGTAGACGCGAGTGAGCGCAGATAACCTCGTCCGCGTCAGGAGGTCCTGCACCCTCCAGCCCCAGACGTAGGCCACCGGCTCAATAGCCCGCTCAAGACGAACCGGCTCACAGGCGGGATCGTGCATCGAGGAAGCCGCAAGCCCAGTGCGCCACGGAGCTCACCGGAAAACCCAGCCACGCTGCCGCAGGCTCTTTTGGACCAGTTACGGCGCGTCCGAACTCCCCTCGCCGCTACTCTCCCGGCCCATAAGGGCAAGGACCTGGCCGGAGCGCGCGGCGGGCTCGTGGGTGGGCTCCGCCACCTTAGAGTCGGTGACCTCCTGAGCGCGCGAAGGAGGTGGACTACGACTATGAGTGCCCTTCGATGGCTCGCGTGGAATCAGACCCGGAATGCCCTCGTCGAGAATGACGAAGCGTATGATATAAACTGCGACAGGCACCCCCAGCAGGAGTCCCCAAACACCAAAAAAGTGTTGTCCGACGAAGAGCACCGCGAGGACCATCACGGGGTGCAAGTGGAGCATATCGCCGATGATCTTCGGGTTCAGGAGGCTCGTCTCAATAAAGTGGATGACCAGAATGGCGATGATCGCCTTAACCGCTAGGATCAGACTCCCGTCCGGTTGGACGACAGCGACGACGGCGATCGGCACACTCGACAGAACGACGCCGAGAACTGGAATGAAGCTGCAGACGAAAACAATCGCGCAGAGAAAAACCTCGTTCTGAATTCCCAGAAGCTTGATCGCCGCATAGGTCAGCAGTGTGTTGCAGATCGCAATCGCCCCCTGCGCCAAAAACGCCCGCCCAATGAGCCGGCCGAAACTCGTGAGGCTTGGCGCGATCTCAAGGTAGAACTTTCGTAGGCGGCTATCCTTCAGGCGCTGCACTCCGTTTCGAATGCGCGTGAAGTCGAGTGTGATGAAAAGGCTGAGTAGTAACGACCACGCGAGCGCCATGGGCACTTTGAAAGCTTCCGTGAAAAAACTCCGCGCCCAATCAACATCCGGAGTGTACTCGGCAATCGCCTGCTTGATCGTGCTCGCGAGCGGCCCTTGACCGTCTTGCCACTCTTGAGTCAAGGCGTACTGTTCGGACGAACGAAAGTCTTCCTGTTGCTTCCGCAGAAGCTCCTCCTCGTCGACCACTTCGGTTAGATGGTCGACGCTCTGGAGGTAGTTAGAAAACGCTTCTTTGCCATCATCGAATGCCTTGCGCAACTCGATATAGTGCGGATAGTCGTACGGGATGCGATCAGGATTCTCGCTTCGCTCGGTTTCAAAATACTCCTTGAACTTCGCCTCGTTCTCGGCAGTTGCTAGCAATTCCTTGGTGCGCGTCTCGATGAGATACGTCTTCCATTCGGATTGAGTACCCAGCGCTCGGTCGTCGTCAGCGAGCCAGCTTCTGACGATCTCCTCGTTCACAGCGGCTTCAACTCCTTCCTCGCTGACCTTGTCAAACTCCGGAAGTTCTTTGTTAAGGAGCCGTTTCGCCTGGTGACTGGCACGTGCCGCGCTCAGCCAGCGGTCCTGATCGCTCTCGAAAATCTCTGGAGCCTTGACCGTGCTGAACCAGCTTTCGTAATCCGGCTTCGGTTGACGCGCGCCCGAGATGTCATCCTCGATCTGACGCGCGGCTTCGCGCTCCACCTGAAGATTGAACTTCTCCTGCAAACTGTCACGCAGGTCGTCGAACTCCTGAAACTCAACAACTCGCAGTCCCGTCTTTCTGAACTCAGCGAACGCCTCCTTGTAGCGTTCATCGTCGTCATCGCCGTATTTCAAGCGAAAGAGGACAGGGCCAAGAGTGTCGCTCAGCACCTCCGTCAGTTGCTTTCCGGGATCCATTCGCGACACGCGGTCGATCAGCTTCTCTCCCTGGTCGCGCAGTCGCGGTCCAAGATAGAAGCCGAGCTCGACGAGTCCGAAAAGAAGGAACACGAAGCAGCCGATCGTCAGCAGGCGTTCGAGCCACAGTCGCTCGCGCGTAGGCGAGATCAACCTCTGCAGCCACATGGCGATGCTTCTTAAGCAGTAGCTAATAAGAAACGTCATGAAGATGAGGAAAAAGAAGCTGCGCAGCTGATAAACCGCGAGCAGGATCAATCCCCAGATGAGAGTTTTCTCCCACGGGAGACGATCGAGAAATCGGTGCAGCTGGCCGCCTCCCGCGGAGTCCTCGGGAGACCGTTCTTCCTTATCCGAAGCCATGAAGCGATAGCCCGCTTGCGACGACCGCTTGAGAACGCGGCGTCGCATAGATGAGGAGTGACTAAAGAGGAAAACGACGACTGTCGGTGAATCTCCGACGCACCCGCCTTCAGCGGCAGCCGGCGCGCCAGTCCGAAAACCGCAGAGAGGGCGGCTGGACCAAGACTCAGCGGCTCCAATTCAGAGCCAATAAGCCGATAGACTCACCTCAGTAGAATACCGGGGCGTCGCGCACGGGGCAACCGAACCGAGCCTGCCACGCACCGGGATTCACGACAGGAGAGAGCTTTCGAGGCCGATAACGATCCGCTGTCCGTCGCCCGCTGAGGCCGTTTCTCGCTCTCGGCTGACTGTCGCCCCAGCCGACGTGCGACTCGCCTCGCTTCTCGGCACTGAAGCTCGGGTGGCGGCCCACGCCAAGTCGTTCGCTTTTTGAGGAGCGCAGGGAGTCGCGGCAGCAGCCAGTCAGCGCGATTTCACGACCGCCCGCTTGCGTCCTTTCTTCCCGCTCTTGCGGGCGCCGTTCTTGCTCTTCTTCGCTACCACGCGTGCCGTCGCACGTGCACGTGCTGACGTCACCGGACGCTTTTTCTTGGCCTTGCTCGTCTTGCGGCTCGTCTTGGTTTTCGTTTTTGAAGCCGCTTTCTTTGTCTTCTTGCGCGGCTTCGCGCGAGACTTGGAAGCGGAGGCCTTGCTGTCTCTTGCTGCCTCGACAACCGCCTGAGCCGACGCGAGGCGTGCGATCGGAATGCGAAACGGCGAACAGGAGACGTAGTCCATGCCAGCGTTGTGGAAAAAACGCACCGACTCGGGATCCCCACCGTGTTCACCGCAGATGCCGACCTTCAACTTCGGTCGCGTCGCTCGACCGCGCTCGATGCCAATTCGGACGAGCTCTCCGACGCGCTTTTGATCCAGTACCTGGAACGGGTCGTTCGGCAGAATTCCACGCGCGATGTAATCGGGCAGGAACGCGCCGGTATCGTCGCGGGAGAAACCGAATGTCATCTGCGTGAGATCGTTCGTACCAAACGAAAAGAACTCGGCATGATCGGCAAGCTCCCCGGCCGCTAGAGCGGCACGAGGAATCTCGACCATCGTGCCAACGAGATGCGGGATCTTCTTGATCGCCTTCGAGACCAATACCTCTTTGTAGACGCGCGTGATGAGCTCGTACTTCATCTCGAGCTCCTTCGACGTCACTACGACCGGCACCATGATCTCAGGGAAAACTTTTTGCTTCCGCGCCAGCAGCTCGGCAGCCGCCTCGAAGATGGCACGCACCTGCATCTCCGTCACCTCGGGAAAAGTGATGCCAAGGCGGACGCCGCGATGCCCCATCATCGGATTCGACTCACGGAGAGCATCTGCACGCCTGCGCGCCTCGTCAAGAGAGATGCCAATCTCGTCTGCGAGCCCGCGAAGCTTCTCCAAGTCGTGCGGAACGAATTCGTGCAGCGGTGGATCGAGCAGACGAATCGTCACCGGATGACCGTCCATTGCCGCGAGCGTCGCCTGCACGTCGTTCTTGACGTACGGAAAAAGCTCCGCCAAAGCGCTGCGGCGAGAATCCGCATCCTGCGCGAAAATCATCTTGCGGAGGATCTGCAGGGGCACGTCGGAGTTCTCGCCGTAGAACATGTGCTCAGTCCGGAAGAGGCCGATCCCTTCCGCCCCGAACGCACGCGCTCGCTCGGCGTCCTCAGTGGTGTCGGCGTTGGCGCGCACCTTGAGCCGACGCAGCTTGTCACACAGCGCAAGAAACGCATTCAACGTCGTGTCATTTGTCGTCGCGTCGACCATGGGCAGACGGCCCGCATAGACGACGCCGCTGCTGCCGTTCAGGCTCAGCTCGTCCCCTTCACGAAAGACACGACCGCCCACAGTCATCGTCTTGCCTTCGACGTCGACGTCCGCGCTCCCACAGCCGACGATGCAGCACTTCCCCCAACCTCGCGCCACAAGCGCCGCATGCGACGTCATACCACCACGCGACGTAAGGATCGCCTGTGAGGCTCGCATTCCTTCCACGTCTTCCGGGTTGGTTTCGTCGCGAACCAGAATCACGTCCTTGCCACGGGCGTACTCGCGCACGGCAGCGTCGGCAGTGAATACAATCGAACCGCAGGCGCCGCCCGGGCCTGCTGGCAACCCCTTCGCCACCGGTGTGGTCTCTCGCTCCACCTGTGGATCCAAGATCGGATGCAGAAGCTCGTCGAGCTGACTCGCGGTCACACGCATGATCGCCTCGTTCGGCTTGATCAGGCGTTCGCGCACCATATCCACGGCCATTTTGACGGCTGCACGGCCATTCCGCTTACCGACGCGGCACTGCAGCATGTACAGGTGTCCGCGCTCTATCGTGAACTCAATGTCCTGCATGTCACGATAGTGCTTCTCGAGTCGTTTCTGGATCGCGTTGAGCTGGCGATACGCCTTCGGCATCACCTCTTCGAGCGTAATCTGGTCACTGTTCTGATCGCCAGCGGAAGCAGCATTGATCGGCGATGGCGTTCGGATTCCCGCAACGACATCCTCACCCTGGGCGTTGATGAGGTATTCGCCGTAGAAGAACTTGGAGCCGGTACCGGGGTCGCGGGTGAACGCCACGCCCGTGGCACAGTCCTCGCCCATGTTGCCGAACACCATGGACTGAACGTTGACCGCGGTACCCCACTCGTGAGGGATGGATTCGATATTGCGGTAGGCGATCGCGCGTTTGCCGTTCCACGATGCGAAGACAGCTCCAATCGCCCCCCAAAGTTGGCGCTCAGCGTTGTCAGGGAAGGGCTTGCCGAGAACGTCGCGCACCATCACCTTGTACTCGTCGCACAGTTGCTTCAAATCGACGGCGCTGAGGTCGGTATCTTCCTCGACCCCGATGGATCGCTTACGCGACTCAAGGTGCACGTCGAGCAGTCGACGGACTCCCTTGCCTTCCTCCGGCTCGATGCCAGCGGCCTTCTCCATTACGACGTCCGAGTACATGGTGATCAGCCGGCGGTAGGCATCGTACACAAACCGCTCGTTGCCGCCCGTCTGCGCAACGAGTCCGGGGATCGTCTTGGAAGTCAAACCGATGTTGAGAACCGTCTCCATCATTCCAGGCATGGAGACGCGAGCTCCTGATCGCACGGACCAAAGGAGCGGATTCTTCGGATCGCCAAATTTCCTGCCGATGACGCGCGCAACGCGCTTGACGGCCGCCTCGACCTGAGACTTCAATTCGGTCGGGTAACGGCGACGGTGAGCATAGTAGTATGAGCACACCTCAGTGGAGATCGTGAAACCCGGAGGCACAGGTAATCGTAGCCGCGGGTGCCCAGCCATCTCAGCGAGGTTCGCGCCCTTGCCGCCGAGCAGCTCCCGCATCGAGCCCTGTCCCTCAGCTTTTCCGCCACCGAAGGAGTAAACATACTTGTGCTTCCGTGCCATAAGTGTCCTTTCTCGTATTCTCTTTCAGAGGCGGTTGATTCGACAGGTCTTGCCGTCGTGCATGACGACGACTCTCGAGGCAGCGGCGCCGAGTCGTGAGACCTCATTCTCCGCTCTTCTTTTCCTGCGCCTCGCGCACTCTTCTACAGCGCCGATTACAGCACCGCCACCGCACCGCGAAGTTCGAGGCCGCCAACGGTTCCTCAGGCGACGCAACCGAACGCGGGCGGCGATCATTAGCTCTCGATGAGAGCTGACCGCGAGAGCGCGGAAGCAGCTGATTTTAGACGAATCCAACCCCGAAACAAGGGGCAATGTGCGGTAAATCCGCGCGGCCAGACGACGCATTCAGCACCTCGGCGGCAAGTTCGGCCGACGCCGCGCGACGGATCATCGTATTCTTCTTGGGCGGCGCCCGTCGCGCCTCGTTGCCGCCACGACGCTCGACGTTCGACGCGAGGATGCGGGCAACTGTACACGAACGCCACGACGAGGATTTTCGGATGACCCAGAAGCCCAAATGCCCCGGCTGCTCCTGTCGGCTACGCGCCAGCGCTCAGGTCGTCAGCGACGGTAGCGAATATCTGTTCTATCTTTGCCCGCAGTGCGAGGACATCGTCACGCAGCAGCCCGACGGTTCGTGGGTGTTGACGAAAACGCAGAACGCGCACGTCTCCGACGTCGTCTCTTTACTGCAGCAAATGGCGGTCGAGTGCTGGCGTGTGCGTTCAACCTCGCGCAGCCCACTGAGTTCGTCGCTGCACAAAGAACGCTTGAGCGGCTAGCAGCCTGTTGAAAAAGTGCTTCGAGCCGAAAACTGGTCTCTTCGCGTCCAGATCGGCTGCGGCAAACGGAGGCAATCTTCGGGCCCTCTTCTTTCGATTCTGATGGCGAGTATTGACGCGGTCGAGCTGGGCGTGAAGAGGCCAGTTTCTTCGGCCGAATGACTTTTTTCAACGGGCTGCTAGGCTAGGCCCGCATTTCTCACAAGATTTCGTAGCGACGTGCCGCAAGTCGTGTCGTGGCAAGGAAGGCTTTGCGATTCGACCATTGAGTCCGACCGAGGAGGGAGGACGAAAGCGCGACTTACGGTGCCGCAGTAGGAACCTTGTGAGAAATGCGAGCTAACTCGGACGACCTGACACGGACGTGGTACGATCGCCCTCATGCCACACGTCGTTTGTGAACCTTGCCTCGACTGTCGCTACACGGACTGCGTCGCCGTGTGCCCAGTGGACTGCTTCCACGCCGCGCAGCGCATGTTGTACATCCACCCCGACGTCTGCATTGACTGTGCGGTGTGCGTGCCGGAGTGTCCGGTATCAGCCATCTTCTCGCACGACGACGTCCCCGAGCGATGGCGTTTCTACATCGCCGACAACGCCCTAGAAGCTCCCAAACACCCAGTCATCACCGAGCCGCAAACACCGCTCAACGAGCGGCAGTGACCGGCGCCGAACTCTTCCCCGATCAGGCACTTGCGGTCGATCCCACCGAGCAAATGGTGTCGGTACGAGCGTGAAAAAAGTTTCTCGGCTCGTGACAAAACGGTGACAGATAGAAAGTAAAAGTACTAACTGATTTCTGGAGTGGAATCGATCGCCCTTCCGAGATCTGAAGCAAGAAGCAGCCATACGGCGATTTCGAGCGACGAGCAGCGACTCGCTGTTCGGAATCCGTCTTCGACCCAAGCCCACCGGTCCTCTCACGAGCGAGCCCCCCAGCTCGTGAGCGCAGTTCGGAATCGTCGATGGTTGCGCCTTTCCCGGCCCTACCGCGAAAGTCCGGGTCGCTGAAGAGCGCGCGGAGAATCGGCTGGCCGCGTGGCCACAAACGGCGGTGCCTTCGGACCGTGGAGCCGTCCTCGACGAAACGCTGTGACTTGTCGTCGGGTCAAGCTGCGCCTGCCTGGAGCCCCCAATAAAAAGCGAAGTCGTGTGGGCTGACGAACGCGGCAAGGGCGACTCCGGCGCCCAGCGCGGCCAAAGTTTTCGCCGCTGGTCAGCGACGACGGTGGTGCTACAATCCAACGTTTCCATGTGTCATCGCCACCGCCGCGGAACCCATATGACTCGCAAGCCTCCAACGCCCCCGAACGCCGCAAGCCGAACCGAGCTGATGGCGGGAATCCGGCGCGTCGTCGTCAAAGTGGGAACGAACGTCCTGACGCGCCACGACGGAGAGATGGCGATGGGGCGATTTCACTCCTTGATCGAGGACATCGTCGAACTTCACCGCCGTGGCCTGCAGATCATCGTCGTGTCGTCGGGAGCGATCAGCATGGGCATGCACCGGCTCGGAATTCAGACCAAGCCGAGCGACCTTCCCGCGCTGCAGGCGTGCGCCGCCGTCGGCCAGATTCGTCTGATGTCGACGTACGAGCAGGCATTCGAGCGCTGGGGAGTGTCGATGGCTCAAGTACTTCTCACAGAGGACGACCTCGCGAACCGCGCCCGGTACCTGAATCTCCGCAATACTCTTGAGCATTTGCTCGGCGAACGCGTCATTCCGGTGGTCAACGAAAACGACACTGTCTCCACCAGTGAGATTCAATCGCCAACGAATCTGCGCGGCGCACGAGGCGTGTTCGGTGACAACGATCGCCTCTCTGCACAGGTCATGTCGAAACTCAACGCCGAGTTGCTGATCCTTCTGACGGACGTCGAGGGGCTCTATCGAAACTACACAGAAGACGCGGAGAGCAGCGGTGACGCGCATTCCGGGCCGCTATCGGTCGTCGAAGAAATCAACGCTGAGATTGAATCGATGGCGAGTTTCGGCAAACACCGTGGTCGCGGTGGAATGAGCAGCAAGCTTGACTCCATTCGCATCGCGTTAGCGTCAGGCGGCCTTGCCGTCATTGCGAGCGGGCACCGCCCGGGGGTTGTGGCGCGGGTGCTTGCCGGAGATGAAGTCGGCACGCTCTTTCTACCGAAACAGCGTCTGACAAGCCGCAAACGCTGGCTCGCCTATGCCTCGATACCTACTGGCCGTGTTACTGTCAACCGCGGCGCCGAAGAAGCCCTCACCGCGCGCGCTTCGAGTCTGCTCTTCGCCGGCGTTGTCAGCATTGAAGGAAGCTTTCGTGAAGGTGAAATCGTGACACTCGCTACCGGAGGCGGCGAGGAGATTGGTCGCGGCGTCGCCAACTACGATGCTGCGGCGGCTCAGTCGCTCGTTGGCAAAACGTCGGAAGAGGTGAGCACCGAGTCAGGGCGCGACGTCGTAGAGTTTATTCACCGCGACAACCTCGTGATTTACGACGATCGCTAGCTCGATGTGGCGGTCACGACACGGCTCACTGCGTTGTCGCCGCTCATTGATAAAGCAAAAACCGTGCGCGACGTGCGCGGAAGGCATCAAGATCTGCGCTCCACGACGCGGCGATTTTGCGCCACACCTCCCCCGACACGACCATCGTTCGAAGCGCCGACGAACCGGCGAGGCGGTCGAAACGATCCGCATCGAATTCGAACTCGTCTGGATGTAACCGCTGCACGGAGGACAACAGCGCGACCGCAACCTCGGCGGCACGGAATCGCTGCGGTGCATCGATGTGCAGCTGCACGCCCTCGCAATCCTCACCGCGATACTTCGAAAACCAAGGACGAAACGTCACGGCTCGAAACCGGCACCCGGGCAAACGCAGCGCGTTCAACTGCTGCGCGAGAGCAACGCCGTCGAGCCACGGAGCGCCGATCAGCTCGAACGGTCGAGTCGTGCCGCGCCCTTCGCTGAGATTCGTCCCCTCAACCAGTACCGTAGCGGCGTACGCGAACGCGGAGCGACGCGTGGGGATGTTCGGCGATGGTGCGATCCACTTGCCGTCTTCAGAGCACTGCGCGCCGCGCCGATATCCACTCATTCGCACGACCCTGAGATCGGCGCCGATTCTTCGCTCGTCGTTCAGCATGCGCGCGAATTCACCCGCCGTCATGCCGTGACGAAGCGCGACTGGATGCGGCGCTACGAACGATTCGAACTCTGCCCTCGACACAGGCCCCTCGATCGTTTCGCCGCCGATCGGCACTGGCCGGTCCAGTACCCACACTTCAACCCCGTTCGCGGCGGCAGCGTAGAGGACCTCCTTGAGCGTCGCGAGATACGTGTACGTCCGCACACCGACGTCCTGAATATCGAAGAGAACCACATCGACCCCTGTGAGCATGTCGCTCGTGGGTCGCCGCACCTTCCCGTAGAGGCTATAGACCGGCACAGCAGTCGCGGCTTCGCGCCCATCGGCGACGTGAGCACCTGCGGCTGCCGCGCCGCGAAACCCGTGCTCAGGAGAGAACAAGGCGACGAGCTGCACATGGGGCGCGGCTGCAATGAGCTCGGTGAGACCTCGCAAGTCACCGTCGACACCCGTCTGATTGGTGACGACGGCGACGCGGCGGCCACGTAGCGCCTCGAAATTCTCCGCCGCCAACACCTCCAGCCCTGTCATCGTTGGTGCAGGCTCGTGCTGACAACCGCTCAACAACCCGACGCTGCCGATGATCAAAACGAGGCAAGCTGTCGCAGGCACGACGGCAGCAATGTTCACAGGATCACGCGTAACGGATTCTTGCGAGGGACCAAGGCGCGAAACTCGAGTTCGAAGCGTTGCCACACAACGAGGTGCCGAACACAACCGTTCTCTGCGGCGAAGCGTAAGCACAAGCGCAACAAAAATCAACTCACAACCGAATCCTTCGTGCTATGATCCCACGGCTTGGTGGTCAACGAATGTCGCGCGGCGTGCGAGGTCGTCCTCGGTGCCACAGGTGTCGACACGGCAAGCGCAGATCGAACGAGGTGGTAGCGCAGTACGCGTGCAAGTAGAGCGAGGTGTTGAGTTTTGAAGCGCTTCTTTCTCATCGACGGACACGCGCAAATCTTTCGGGCGTACTACGCCCCGTTCCAGCCGCTCACCTCTCCTGCGGGCGAGCCTGTCAAGGCGACTCACATCTTTACGCAGATGCTCCTATCGATTTTGCGCGAACAGCGCCCCGATTACTTTGCTGTCGCCATGGACGTCAGCGATGCGACGACGTTTCGTCGTGAAATTGACGCGGACTACAAAGCGACGCGAGACGAGGCTCCAGAAGATCTTGCACCGCAGATCGAACGCATCGTCGAGGTGATCGAGCTGCTTGGCATCCCGCTGTTCCGTGTGCCAGGGTATGAGGCGGATGACGTCATAGCCACCATCGCGGAGAAGCTCGCCGGCGTGGACGTCGAGCTGTCCATAGTGAGTAAGGACAAGGATCTCTATCAGCTGCTCAACCGCAACGTGCACCTATGGGACCCTGTGACGGGCGAGGTCCTCGACGACGAGGGATTGCGCGCCAAACATGGTTTCGGTCCGGAGCTGGCCGTGGAGATCCAAACACTCACCGGCGACAAGACCGACAACGTCCCAGGCATCCACCTCGTCGGTGTCAAGAAGGCAGTAGCGCTGCTCGCGAAATACGGCTCGGCTGCGGCGGTCATAGAGCACGCAGATGAACTCACGCCAAAGATGCGCGAGAACGTCTTGGCGTTTCGTGACCAGCTGGAGACAACGCGAGACCTGGTCACACTCCGACGGGACGTCCCGGTCGAATTCGATCTGCAAGCGTGCGAACGGCGACCACTTGCCTCCGAAAAGCTGCGGCCGCTCCTCAAGGAACTCGGATTGAATCGAATTCTTACGCAGCTCGACACTTTGGCCGCGGGTAACGACTCTGCCAGCACGCCAGACGCTCCGGTCGTCGACTCCCCTGGAGCCGAAGGCGCGACCGAGCGCGACGGTGCCACAGGCATGACCAAGACAACGCCGGGATCTTACACCGCCGTCGTTACTCCTGCGGCGTTCGAGGAATTCGTCGCAGCGCTCTCCCGACAGAAGGTGTTCGCGTTCGATACGGAAACGACCTCTCTGCGCCCAGTCGATTGCGAGCTTGTCGGTCTCTCTTTTTCCTGGGCCACGGGTGACGCCTACTACCTACCGCTGCGCTCACACCTGGGTAAGACCTTACCGTTTCAGGAAACACTGGCACGCTTGAAACCGTTTCTCGAAGACGCCTCCATCAAGAAATGCGGCCAGAACCTAAAATATGACGTGCAAGTGTTGAGAACGGTAGGCATCGCTGTGCGTGGTGTCCACTTTGACACCATGGTGGCCTCCTATCTGCTTCACCCCGAACGCCGCGGCCATGGCATGGATGATCTTGCGAAGGATCTTCTTGGCCATGAAACCATCCCGATCTCGACACTGATCGGCAAAGGAAAACATCAAACGACGCTTCTCGAAGCAAACCCACAAGAACTCACCGACTACGCGGCCGAGGACGCCGAGATCACGTGGCGACTCTATGAGCTCCTGAAGCCGCTCATCGACGCGTCGCCGATGAAGTCGCTCTACTACGACGTCGAGGTTCCTCTCGTCGAGGTTCTTGCTGCGATGGAGTCGGCCGGCGTCAAGCTCGATACGCAGCTGCTCAGATCGATCAGCGATTCTATGGCCGAAAGAATCGAATCTCTAAAGGCGAGAGTCCAGGAAGCTGCGGGGCACGAATTTGTCATCGATTCCCCCAAGCAGCTCAGCGCCGTTCTTTTTGACGAGCTCGGACTTCGGGTAGTGAAGAAGACGAAAACCGGACGCAGCACAGACGCCGAGGTTCTCCGCGTGCTCGCTGCTGAATCCGACCATCCTTTGCCGCAGCTCGTGCTCGAGTATCGCGAGCTGGCAAAACTCCGCGGCACCTACGTCGATCCACTACCGCAGCTCGTCTCGCCCAAGACAGGCAGACTCCACGCAAGCTTCCATCAGACCGTCACTGCGACTGGTCGGCTTTCCTCGTCGGATCCGAACATACAGAACATACCGATTCGTACCGAGCAAGGTAGGGAAATCCGTAGAGCGTTCGTGCCGTCGACAGCAGATGACGCTCTGATCGTCGCCGACTACTCTCAAATTGAACTGCGCGTGCTCGCGCACTTTTCCCAAGACGAGAATCTCATTGAGGCGTTCCGCAACGACCAAGACATTCACGCCGCCGTCGCGGCGCAGGTTGCAGGTGTCGCGATTGAAGACGTCACACGTGAGGAACGCACGCGGGCCAAAGCCATCAACTTCGGAATCATTTATGGACAAGGCGCTTTCGGCCTGGCCAACACCCTGGGGATTCCGCGACGCCAAGCCGCCGACTTCATCGATGCCTACAAGAAGCGTTACCGTGGCATCGTCGAGTTCATGGATCGATGTGTTTCAGATGCACAGGAGAGCGGCAAGGTATCGACGCTTCTTGGCCGACATAGGCCGATCCCGGAAATCTACTCGCGCAATCGCATGCGGCGGGCGCTCGGAGAACGCCTCGCGATCAACACAGTTGTTCAGGGCACCGCCGCCGACATTATCAAAGTGGCGATGGTACGGCTTCACCGCCGCATCCTCTCCGAGTCCTTGCCCCTCGTTCTTCTCATTCAGGTGCATGACGAACTCGTTTTGGAATCACCGAAGAAGGATGTTCAGAGAATGGCTCAACTCGTACGCAGCGAGATGGAAAATGCGATCGAGCTCACTGTCGCTTTGAAGGTCGACGTCGCGTTCGGCGATTCGTGGCTCGAGGCCAAATGAGACCCTCTCCGCCGTGAAGACGTTCACACTGACTCCGCAGCACGTCGACCAAGTCCTCGACCTTGTGCGACACGATTTTTCTGAGTTAGAGCTCGACCGCGATTATCTCACTCGCAATCTCTTCGATGACCCCGACGCGGCGCCGGAACTTCGTTTCGGCGTGAGCGATGGACGAGAACTCGTCGCAGCTGCAGCGGCTGTGCCTCGAAAGCTCGCGCCACGTGCGGGCGAAGCGAGCACAGGACACATCAAACTGTTCCACATCCGCGAGCTCGAGCGGCAAGGAAGGACGGAACTCGCCCTGAGCCTTTTGGGACGCCTCGAGTCAGAACTCAAGAGCCGCGGTTGTGACGCCGTGACTTTCGGCGGTGCAGCTCCTGTCTATCTCCTTCCGGGGGTTCCGAAACGGCGTCAGCGGTTGGCCAGGTTCATCGAGGCAGCGGGCTACACAGTCCAGATGGTTCGCAGCAGCATGACCCTGCCGCTGAACACACTGCGCGATAGTTCGTTCACGGCCGCTACCGACGCCGACGTCGACCGTTTGGCGTCCGGCGGCCTGACGCTTCGGCGGGCACACCCTGACAGCGCCGACGAAGACATCCTGCAGGTGGTGCCACAAGCGGCAGCACTGTCGCCGACCTGGGCCACAGAGTTGACGTTTGCGCTTGGCTACGGCAGCGGCGCGAGCGTCTGGCTAGCGCTCGACGGCAACCGGCTCGCTGCCTTCGCCGTCAGTCGATTGTGGGCCGCCAACGCGTTCGGCCCGATGGCGACGCTGCCAGACTATCGCGGTCGCCGCATCGGTGTCGCACTGCTCAAGAAAGCACTGGCTGACATCGGCGCAGGAGCGACCTCCTCCACCGCGGTGATTTCCTGGATCGGACCGGCGGAATACTACCGATCGCTGCTCGGCGCGGCAGAAAGCCTCCACTACGACGTCTTCAAGAAAGACCTCGTCGCAGCGGACTCGACGCGGGGAGTCGGATAAGGTCGCTGTGGCCCAGCGCTCCCGTGACTGCTGTCGCAGCGACCGCGAGCGTCAACGGACGTCGCAGAGGCGCTCGAGTGTCGCTTCGGGCGCTTCGCGCTCGGCCACGGCAGCTCGGTACGCGCCCATGCGCGTGGGCGCGGGTGTACGAGTACTCTACTTCTGAATCTGTAATCTGAAGCTGTCTCTGTCTCTGAATCTGTCGCTGTCGCTGTCTCTGTCTCTGAAGCTGTCTCTGTGTCTGTCTCTGAATCTGAAACTGAAGCTGAATCCGTCTCTGTCTCCGAATCTGAATCTGTCTCTGAATCTCCGCGCCCGCTGCACGAGCGGCGGGTGAAGTCTCCTGCGTTTGCAATGAAGCGACGCGTGTCAGGCCAGAAGACACGTCAGAAAGACCACGAACCGCGCCATATCCGTAGCGTCGAAATCGTGCCCGTCACCTTCCTACAAACACTTGCGACGCCGCCGCAGCGCCTCATCGCCGACAGTTTCACGACTGCGACTCGGTAGCGCACTGAGACGCACGCCCTCAAGCTGAAGGAGGGTTTCCTTGAACGACAGCCCGCATGAGAACCCGGTGAGCGATCGGTCAGCGCCGACCACGCGGTGACACGGCACGATGACTGGGATCGGATTCGCACCGACGGCACCTCCGACGGCGCGCGCCGCCCCCGGCTTACCGAGCGCAGCGGCGATCTCGCCGTAGGTCGTCAGCTCACCGTATGGAATGTCGAGAAGCGCTCGCCACACGCGCCTCTGAAAGGAAGAACCTTGGTCGTCGAAGTCGATCGGCACCTTGAAGCAACGCAGGTCGCCAGCGAAATAACTCTCGAGTTCGTTTGTCGCGTCGCGGAGGAGCTGCGACTGCGAAGGCGGGAGATTCCCGAGCTCGCCACGCTGCGACTCGAACCGAGTCGCCATCGCAGGCACAGCGGTCCGCGCCTCGGGACCTCCCTTTGCCTTCACTACCACCAACGGCTCAGCCGCTGGCGCGGCGCCGTTGATCGGACCGGCCTCGCCCACAGCAGCCGCGTCGACACGAGCCAGCTCAAGACGCGCGATGCCGCGGTCGCTGACGGCCAAACGCACCTGCGCTCCCTGAAACAAATCCGGCGTGAAGCCGGACCAAGCGAGCTGAGGCGACTCCGAGACTTTCATGCAGCCCTCCACGTTGGACATGGACACACTCGTACGATCTGGATCTGATGCCACGAGGTGGCGGACATCATACCGACGCGACGAACGAGGGGGAAGCATCCTTGCAACGGCTAGCCGTCGAGAGTAAGGAGGTCTGCGTCGGCGCCGCAGTCAATCACGGCGAAAGCCCAGATGCGAGGCACGCAACGGATAGTGGAGCGCCGTAGAATGCGAGTCGACCCATGCTTGACGACAGGCAGCGAAGGAGAAGTACCATGTCAGGGCTGCATCACGAGGATTCACCGCAAGATCCGGCGAACGAGCTCGTTGACGAGGTGGACCGGAGCAACAACATCATTCGACAAACCACTCGTCGCGAGGTGCGAACTCAAAACCTTCTCCACCGCGGCGTCGGCATCCTCTGCACTAATAGTGCCGGCGAAATCTACGTCCATCGACGGACACAGTCCAAGGACGTCTTCCCGGGCATGTACGACATGTTTGTTGGCGGTGTCGTCACGAGTGGCGAGACGTACGAGGCTGCCGCTGCACGGGAAATCGACGAAGAACTTGGCATCGCTGGAGTCGAGCCACGCTTCTTATTCCGACACCTTTATTGGGGGGCTCACAACCGCAGCTGGGTCGCTGTGTATTCGGCTGTCTGGGACGGAAAGATCCGCCACCAAGCGTCGGAAGTCGACTGGGGAGCCTACTTCACCCTCGACGAACTGATGAAGAGGATCGAAGAGTGGCCGTTCGTCCCGGACGGACTCGAAATCTTCGCGCACTACTTGCAAAGCGTCAAACAATCCGGCGAGGGATCCTGACCGGCCGTATAGATCCCGGGATCGGGGATCACCGCACCTCCTTCAACGAAGAGAAAGTTGAGCAGCGCAATCCCATCGGAGATGTCGATTCCCCCGTTGTCGTCGGTGTCACACGCATCGAGACAAGTTGGAAACGTGTTGCCTACGAATAGGTAGTTGAACGAAGTGATCGCGTCGGCGATGTCAACGTCCTGTCCGCTATTGCAGTCCCCACGAAGAAAGTGCGCCGGCTCGGAGTCGCAGAAAAGTGCGTGCTCGAACGCGCCGCGGTCCACGACGTATTCGACGGCGTCTCCAAAAACCCCACAAATGGCGCTGCCGAGGCGGCAGCCACCAGCAAAGTCTACGGAATCGACCACGTCAGAATTGTTGCCGCTATCGATCGCGGCGGTGCCGGGACGCAAGTGATAGTCCCCTGCCGTGTAATCGACGAACAGCGCAGCGAGCTCACTGTCCCAGCTGAGGTTTCCATCCTGTCGTGCGGCTCCCAGGCGACTTTTCTGAAGAAGATTGTGACGCACGATGACTCCCGCGGGGAATGGCTGGACGCCCGCATCCGAACCAATCTCGACGTCGAACTCAGAGTCTTGCTCAAACGCAACGCAGATGTTATTGGCGAACGTCCAGCTGATCCCGTCGACTAAGTCCTCGGCGCGTAATTGCTCCAAGTTGTCATGATAAATCGCGAAACCGCCCACGCGTGCGAAGGTGTTGTTCGCGATCAGAAGAGAGGTGGCGTGGTGAGGCCAAAGACTGAAGTACGCACCGTTGGTCACATCCTCGACGACGTTGTTCACAACTGCGAGGTCAACAAACCCGCCCTCGTCAGCCTGACCTTCCGGCTCTGACGTCGTTAGCAAAACGCCCGCCGACAAACGCCGAAACAAACTGCGCTCGACACGCACGTCGAGACTTGCCCGTGGATCGATGTGAAGCGATACTCCAGCGCCAAGGAGTGACGAAATGCCGAACGCACCCAGCGCGTCGAAACTGCAGCGCTCGACAATAACGTCGACCGAGGCCGAAAGCGCCGCTTCCAAATGGACACCGCCGTAACTGCCGCGAAACGTGCAACCGACAACGTCGAGCTGCGCGGTTGCCTCGCGACCGAGCGCGATCTCGACCGCGCCGCCAAGCTGACTCGAAAACCCACAGTCTTCGAGCTCGACCGCCATTGAGACGCCAGAATTGCCGTTAACGCGCAGCGCCGTGACTCCGCCGTCAAAACGGACATCGTGGAACGAAACCTCAAACTGACTCGCAGTCAGCAGGAGAGCGTCGGCGACGAAGAGCGGAACCCTCCCTCGCAGCGCGGCCGACTCCGACCGAAACAGGACCTCGCCGTGCGGCGCTCGGACACGAACCGCTCGAAGCCCCCCTTCGAAGCGGATCGGAAACCGTTCCACTCCGTGATCGTAGATTCCACTCGCTAAGCGCAATTCGATATCGTCGGCCCCTGATGATTCGGCGAAGGCGAGAGCGTAACGAAGCGACGCGAATGGCTGCGCCGCATCGCCTCCGCGCTCGGGCGAGTCGACCCCACTCGCAGCATCGACGTGCAGCACGGTGACTTCGCGACCGGCTGCAACCGATGGCAAGAACAGGTGCGGAAGGAATGCGACGAAGAGAAGCGGAGCGCTGCGTGACAAAGGACCGCGTGACGAGCCGGAAGCGAACGAGAACATGGCGAGCCCTCACTCATTCGAACAGTTGCCCGTTGAAGACCATTTGGCGGGGCCGCAGGCGCTGCGAGGAGCCGCCGCAGGGTGGCCAATCTCACCGGCTTGACCATAGGAGAATTGTTGATCTTAATCAAACAATTCCCGTTGAGAAAACGGCGCAGTGAAGCTCGCCAATGAGGACAGGTCGAGGCTCGGGCCCCGCCTCCACCCCGTCACCGCGATATCAGCGCCCGGGCCGCGCCCGCAGGCTGCCGCGGCCTGTCGCGGCTGTCTTTTTCCGCGAGCCGACCTTGCGCCCAGCCGCCGCGCGCGAGCGGGACTTGCCCTTCGTCTTCGTCTTGCCGCCGGATCGAGGCTTCTTGCTCTTCGTCGGCTTCTTGGAGATCGACTTCTTGCGCGTCGGGGCCTTCTTCTTCGTGGCCTTCTTCTTCGTGGCCTTCTTCTTCGTGGCCTTCTTCTTCGTGGCCTTCTTCTTCGTGGCCTTCTTCTTCGTGGCCTTCTTAGCGCTTCCGGACTTCTTCTTGGTCGTCTTCTTCTTGGTGGGTGCTTTCTTCTTGGCGCTTTTCTTCGCCGCGGGTTTCTTCTTCGTTCCCGCAACCTTCTTCTTGGCTGAGGATTTCTTCGTCGCGTCTGTCCTCTTCTTCGCAGCCGCTTTGGATCGCTTTGACGCCCCCGCATCGCCGCTGGAAGCAGGCTTCTTCTTGGCGCCGGCCTCCGATTTGCGCTCACCGCCAGCGCGGCGCGCCGCACGCGCCTCGGCTCGGCGGGCGCTCTCGGCCGCTTCGGCTTCCTCTTCCTCCATGAGCGCAACCTGCAGAGCCAACTTGCGTTCCGCCGACGGAGCGATTTTGTTCTTGGGGAATTTCTTCGTGACGTGCCGCAGCATAGCGACGCCAAATGGCCTCATGGCCCCACCTTCCTCCGAGAAGTGAAACCCGAGGAAGTAGAAGTCTGCGGGGGTCAACTCCTTCTCGGCGCGCAGCCGCCGGATCAGCTGATTCGGATCGTCGTAGATCAGCGCGCGCAGCACCTTCAGCCCGAGGTGGTTCCGGCGCGCCGCCGGCGCCAGTTCCTTCGAATTGACGTGGAGAGAGGCGAGCCCCAACAGGTACCGCCCTTCCGCATCGATCAGGTGATGATCCCAAAGGAGTTGCAGGTTGCGCAGAATCCGATGCCAACGATCGCCTCGACGCCTCGACTTCAGCGTCGCCACTCGATCGTACACCATCTTGCGCAGCGGCTCTGAGTCGACGGCTCGAACGAATTCCAAGAATGCTTCGTAGTGGGGATCGTTGTCTTCATAAAGCGCCAGCAAACGCTTGCACGCCTTGTCGAGATGTTTGCGCTGCACCTCCGGCGGAAAATCCCGCAAGACCGAATTGATGCGTTGCGTTACTTCCAAGTCAGAGGTGTCCATCAGCATGGACAGAAGATTGTCCATGGCTGAGGGCATCTTCTTGAGCGCAGACTCAGCTGCTTCGCGCACCCGAAATCGGCCGTCAGCCAAGAAGGGGATAATCGCGGAAGCCACATCCGGTCGATTCATCGTTTCCAGTCGTTCGAAGACGTAAACGTGAACCGAAAAGTGTGGTGTCGTCTTGAGAAGATCGATGATCTGCAGCCGGTCCTTCTTGGGAATCGGCAGGGTCTTAAACACCGCCAGCGCATACTGGGCGACGTTGTACCAGTCCTCGTCACACAGCGCCTTGCGGACAAACTGAATTTCCGGCGTCGTCAACTTCACCCCTTGCGACAGTCGGGCGAACGACACCATGGCGTAGCGCCTCACCTCGACTGGATTCTTCTCCGCCGCCAAGCTGCGGAGAGTCTGCCGAGCTCGCACCGTCAGCGGCTTGCTGGTGAAATGTCCGAGGAGAATCGCGGCGGCCATCAGCACCTGAGGGGCCGCGTTGCGGCCGGCGAGACGACTGACCAGGGGATAGATCGTTGCCTGGCCAGACTGGCTCAGGCGGTCGATCGACTCGGAAATCTGGACGATCAAGTACTTCTGCAGTTCGAACGACTCGTCCGGAAGGATCTTGAGCATGAAGCGGATGGCCACCGGTCCACCGATGCGCGCCAGCGTACCGATCGTCGCCCGGCGGCCGTGAAAATCCGCATCGGCATACAGTTTCGTTAGATGCGGAATCGCCCGTGGCCCGGCGCCCTCGAGCACCTGGACCGCTTTCTCGCGGACCTTGCCGCCGACGAGCACTAGCGGCACGACCTGCCCGATGCAATCATTGGGCCCCAGCCGCGCTAATCCGTGCAGGGCGGCCAGCTGCAGCTCCTCGTGCGGCTCGCTGAGGCACGATCCGAGCGCCTTGACGATCGCAGGCGACGAAATCCCAAGCGCCGAGATCACCTTGATCGCGGCCGCACGAAGACTCAAGTCGTCTTCCTGTACGAGCTTGGCCAGTTTTGGAACAACCGACTTCATAGACACGCCAGCGGGACTGATAGGTGGACGCGCCCATCATCATCCACATCATCCACCGTGATCATGGGCGCCTGGGGCAGGGAGATGCGCGGTCTTGGTCGAACGCGCCAATCCTGACAAATTAACCGAGACGCAGATAAAAGCATAGAATTTTCGCCCAAGGGGACTGATTTGCCACCCAGGGGAATTCGTAAGCCTCTATACCAGAACGATTAAGACGATCGATCCGATCCCACCTCAAAATCCGCGTCGTGAACCGGCGTTGGGCGCGCGATCGCTCGGCCTCGACCTCGCGGGATCCGCCGGGGAGCCGTATCGCGGCTCGCTGTCGACGTCGACACGATTTCGTAAGCCTCTTCTTCTCCCTTGCTTCTGACGATCTTTCGGATCGACCGGCGAAGAATCTGGTCGCCGACAACCCGTGTCGAGGGCACGAGCAACGTGATCGCGATGGCGTCGCTCACGGGTCCAGGCAAAAACAGCAGAAACCCGGCAAAAATCTTCGCGTTGCTGTCGGTAATCAACGGCAGAGTCGAGCTCGCCGCACGGGTCGTGAGGTGCGTTGTCTTCAAGCCTTCACGCGACCTGATCGACACCGCGAGGAGTACGAACCCGCCCAGCGCAGTCCCCGTCAGCCAGGCGGCCAAAACTGGCATCGGAAGGCTGTGCGCGAGATAAAGAACAGCAAACAGCTCCAAAAATGGCAAAACACAAACAAAAAAGATTAAAAGGCTCGTTAATAACACGAAAGCCTCCGAAAAAACATGACGCCGAAGACGAAGCCTTTCGGTCGTCAGCGCACCGCCGGACAGCGCGAGGTGCAGCAAGCTCGCACTGTGAGTTGTCGTGGGAATCGCCCCATCATAACCTAAACTCGAGGCGCCTTTTGACAGAAATCCCCATGCCGAGGAGTGAAGCGATGGATCTCACCGGGTGCGGACTGGACCGTGAGACGATTGCCGCAGGAACTTTTCTCGGACGCTGGACCTCGAGTCCATCCTCTGTCGCGATCTCGTCGTTCGCGCCGGGCGACGAAGAAAAGCTGGGGGATGTTCGCCAAACAACGGCTGAAGAGTACCGCGAGGTAACGCATCAGAGTGTGTCGACCTTCAAGCGCTGGCGTTCTCTTCCCGCCCCTCAGCGTGGCGAATACGTGCGGCGTATCGCGGCGGCACTTCGCGAGCACAAAGAGAGTTTGGCGCGCCTCGTCAGCGCGGAATGTGGCAAGATCCTCACGGAGGCGGAAGGCGAAGTGCAAGAGATGATCGACATCGCCGACTATGCTGTCGGCCTCTCACGCTCCTTCGGCGGCTCGACTCTTCCCAGCGAGCGCCCGCAGCACCGTATGTTCGAGCAGTGGCATCCTCTCGGCCCCGTCGGCGTGATCACCGCGTTCAACTTTCCGGTCGCGGTGTGGGCGTGGAATGCCATGATCGCAGCGGTCTGTGGCGACACCGTGGTTTGGAAGCCGTCTGAGAAGACGCCGCTCAGTGCGCTCGCTGTGACGCGGATCGTCGACAACGTGCTCGCCGAAGACGACTGGAGCGCCGTTTTCAGTCTGGTCACGGGCGGCAAGGAACTCGGCATGCGCTTAGCCGCCGACCCGACCTTCCCGTTGATCAGCGCCACTGGGAGCTGCCGCATGGGATTCGCGGTCAGTGAGGTCGTTGCCAAACGACTCGCGCGCTCCCTTTTGGAACTTGGCGGCAACAACGCGGCGATTGTGCTCGCCGACGCGAACATCGATCTAGCACTGAGGGCCGTCACCTTCGGTGCCGCGGGCACCGCCGGCCAGCGATGTACGACCACCCGCCGCTTGATCGTTGAAGAATCCATCGCCGACGAAATGGAGGGCCGGGTCATCGAAGCGTTTCGCTCGATTCCGGTCGGCGATCCCCTCGATCCGAGGACACTTCTCGGTCCGCTCATCGATGCCGAGGCTGTCGCCACCTTCGAGGCCGCGATTGGCTCGATCCAAACGCAAGGGGGAGATGTCCTCTGCGGTGGCCGACGTCTCGATAGACCTGGGCACTACGTCGAGCCGACCGTCGTGAGGGCGACTGTCGACATGCCGATCGTTCAAGAAGAGACGTTCGCCCCGATTCTCTACGTGCTGCGCGTCAAAGACTTTGACGAGGCCATCGCGGTTCACAACGGCGTCCGCCAAGGACTCTCGTCAAGTATCTTCACGTCCTCCCAACAGCGGGCAGAGAAATTCCTCTCCGTGGCGGGCAGCGACTGCGGCATCGCCAACGTCAACCTCGGTACGAGTGGCGCCGAGATCGGCGGGGCGTTCGGTGGGGAAAAAGAGACCGGCGGGGGACGCGAGGCGGGCTCCGACGCTTGGAAAACGTACATGCGTCGCCAGACCTGCACGATCAACTACGGCGACCAACTGCCACTCGCCCAAGGCGTCGAATTCAACGTCTGATGGTACGTTGACCGCCTGCTCCTTCTGGCTTCGTCGTCCGTCCTGCCTTATAAACGAAGTTGAACCGATACCCTCATCTCGGCTCAGCTCGAAGAATATCGAGAGGCCAGCCAATCGAGTCGTTCGGGAGGCGCGTCGCTTCGTGTTGACTCGGCCGGACTCCTGCATACCGGTCCGCGTCAGACTCGGAGCAGGAGTACGACGGATGAGCGAAAACACTGGGCACTGCGTAACGGTCGTCAAACTTGGAACCTCAACTCGCTGCACTTTTCGAAAACGTTCGCCGCGTCATTGTTGGAAAAGACGACGCCATCAAGTTGGCTCTAACGGTGCTGCTGGCCGAGGGACACCTTCTCATCGAGGATGCTCCAGGGCTTGGCAAAACGATGCTAGCCCGCGCCATCGCGCGATCCATCGATGTCGTCTTCAAAAGGATCCAGTTCACTCCTGACCTCTTACCGTCGGACGTGACCGGGGTGACGGTCTTCGCTCCAGGTCGGCAGGAGTTTGAGTTCTTTCCCGGTCCCGTGTTCACGAACGTCCTCCTCGCCGATGAGATCAATCGTACGTCACCGCGCACCCAGTCAAGCCTGCTCGAGTGCATGGAAGAGCGCCAAGTCTCGGTCGACGGGACGACGCGATCGCTATCGAAGCCGTTCTTCGTCATCGCGACGCAAAACCCCATAGAGCTCGACGGGACCTACCCGCTTCCCGAGGCGCAGCTGGATCGCTTCCTTATGCGCATCGCGCTGGGCTATCCCGACGAGGAACACGAGCTCGAAATCCTCAAAGCGCAGGTTCGGGAACACCCCATCGACTCCATCGAGCCGGTGCTACGCGGCAACGACGTCGTGCGACTGCAAGAAAAGGCCCGAAACATCCACGTCGGCCTCGAGGTTCAGAAGTACATCCTTGATCTCGTCAGCGCCACTCGGCAAACGCGGGAGACCCGCTTAGGCGTCAGTCCACGTGGCGGCTTGGCACTGATGCGAGCGGCACAAGCGCACTCCATGCTGCACGGCTTGCCGTTCGTCTCGCCCGATTCCGTCAAGCGAGTCGCCATACCGGTTCTGGCGCATCGTGTTTTGCTCGACTCGCACGTGGAATACACAGGCGCGACGAAAGATCAAGTGATTCAACGCATCCTCAACGAAATCCCTGTCCCCACCCTGCCGCAGCCTCATGTCGGTACGCAAGCTCCGAAATAACTGCGGGTCGGGATTGCCGCTCGTTCTCGTCGGCATCTTGGCGATCGCCCACGGCACGGTCTTCGACTCACCGCTGATGATCCCGTTCGGTGCTGCCATAGTTGTTGTGCCGCTGGTTAGTCTGTGGGCCGTCCGAAAGAGTCTGAGTGGTTTGAGACTCGAACGCTTCGCCCCAACCAGCGCCTTCGAAGGCGACACGATCGAGCTGAGACTAACGCTCGAAAACCGATCTCGCCTGCCGGTGTTTCAGCCGCGCGTTCTCGAGTCGTTCACTCCCGAGCTCGGGTCGAGTCGCGAACTTGTGTTCCCCATGCGTGTACGACCCGGCGAGACGGTCGAACGCACGTATCGAGGCGCCTGCCTGTTGCCGCGAGGGTACTACGCGCTCGGCCCGGCCGTCATTTCCGTGTCCGACCCTTTCGGCTGGTTCGAACGACGCAAGACGGTTCTCTCAGGCGATCAAAAACTGAAAGTGTATCCCCACTTCGATCTATTCGGTGTGCATGACAAACAAGGTCACGTGCTGTCACTCATCGAGGACTACGTGGCGCAGACAAAAATCGGCAGTAGTAACGAGTTTTTTAGCGTCCGTGAATATCGCCAAGGCGACCCGTTCCGCCGCCTGCACTGGCCACTGACCGCTCACCTCGGATATCCCGTGGTGCGCGAATTCGCTCGCAATGCGGTCGGCGACCTTTACCTTGTCGTCGATCTCTACCGGTATGCGCTCATTGGCATCGGGCGCGGCTCAAGCATGGAGCATTCGATCAAGATCACCGCGGCGCTCGCCGCCAAGGCGCTGGAGCTCGGGCACCGCGTTAGTATGTTCGCACACGGTAAGAGCGACGTCAGCCTACCCATCGGAACTGGCAGTGCTCAACTCCACCGTCTGCTTGACCTACTCGTGCCTTTGAAACCGGACGGCTCGACACGACTCGATGCGCTCCTTGAAGTACGGGCAGGCGAGATATCGACCGGCGCGACGCTGGTGATTATGGTGAGTCCTTATCTGCGCTCTTCCGATAGTTTCAACGAGCAGGTGCAAGCTCTCGGAAGGCGAGGCGTCCGTATCATCCTGGTGGTCTTCGACGACACGAGTTTTCGCAGCGTCTACGACCGCGACCCGGACGCTGATGACATCGACAGCTTTATCCAGCGCCATGGGGCACAAGGGATCGACATCTACGTGGTGCCTTGCGCGGCGCACCTTCCGAGCGTGTTCGCCAGTCCGGTGAGGGCCTCCACATGAGGCTCTTCGTTGATTCATACGTCTCGAAGTTGCGCACCGAATTAGCACTTCTCGCTGCGGACCTCGTCGTCATCTCCACGACCATTCTGTTCGCTACCGCGGCCCTCGAGGCAAGCGCGGCGACGGTCGAGGTCCTTCTGCTCGTTGCCTGGTCTTGTTTTCCGCGTGCCTCAGCCAAGATTCTCTGTCACTTAGGCAAGCCGTCCAGTCTGTTGATGTCGGTTGGTCTGTATGGCGGCATCATCGCGCTCGTCGGACTCCTCATGGCCACCGGATGGGATCTCATCCAATCACTCCAGCCAGAGCGCTCTGTCGACGAACTGCTAACCCTTGTGCTCGTTCTCGCATGGGGTAGTGGTTTCGCTCTTTCCAAACCCCCTTTCTACCGACTTTTCGACCTCTTCACCTGCGCCTCGATGATGTTGGCGATCAAAGCAGGGCAACCACACTCGCAGCTCTGGGTGCCGTTGTTTTTGTTCGCGCTGTTTCTCTCGGCGTCCATACGCCACATGTATCACAACGTCTTTCGTGCCCGCCAGAACTCGCCGTTCAACCTTCAAAACACACGCGTTGTCGCACTCGTGGGAGCATGCTGTGCGGCATTCGTTTTCATCGGTGTGGCCTTGGTCATAGGAAACGGCCGATTCCCGACGGTGCCCAGACAAGCGAGCACGCGCGACACTCTACACCGCCGTCTCGGCGCGAGGGTCGAGCCCCACCGGAATCGACCGGCATTCAGTGGTCGAGGCGGCCAAGCAGCACCGTTGTTCGACGAAGAAAGCCGAGATGAATCATCGAATAGCCCGGTCGCCAGAGAGTTCACCTACCGCGTGAACCTGAAAGATCTCTCGAAACCCGATCTGACTCGCGGCGTCGTTTTGGGTTTGTGGTCACGGGACGGAAAGGCGCCGTGGCCACCGCCTCGAGACACACTCTGGAAGGGCCTCACGTTCTCGACGTATGACCCGGCGACCGAAGCGTGGGAGGAACCTGGCCTCAAAACGATCCACAAGTGGTCCGGAGAGTACAGGTACGAGGACAAAGCGCCCGAGAATCACGTGTTCGACGTCACCGTCACCACTCCGGTGTTTCAGTCGTTCGTTATTCCATATAACACAACATCGATTCACGCTGCCGGCATCAGTCAGTACGAACTCAGCCAGCCAGGTAGCGACGTATTCCCAGTCCCCCCTCTTAGCTCGAGCTCCGTTTACGCCATCGAGCACGCCCCCGCCGGCTTGACGTCCCTCGCGTCGCGCCGCGATCTTGAATCGATCGACGCGCGCTACCTCGCCGTCCCGTCCGTCACCGAAGTGGGCATCGACCTCCAAGGCGTCGCGGACCGCGTTCTCGATGCCAACGCGCCAGCAACGGCAAACCTCGCGGCACTTCGCGCCTACTTCTCGAACGATTTCGCATATTCGAACCAAGCCAAGTGGAAACACCGTGAGAACGCTCTCTATAGGTTCATGGAAGAGACGCGCCTGGGGAACTGCACGTACTTCTCGACGGCAACAGCGCTCCTCTTGAGGTCGGTCAAAATCCCAACGCGACTCGCGGTCGGATTCATCGGCGGTCGACATGACGAATCAACGAATCAGTTTTTGATACTCAACGAAACCGCCCATGCTTGGGTTGAGGTTGCTGACCCAGAGAGAGGTTGGATTCCGGTTGACCCGACCACGTGGGTAGATTCCATCGACGCCCCCACCGATCTGGGTCAACCGAGCGTTACCGATTTGCGAGCGGATCTTGCGGCTGGCGATGCTCCCGGCGGTCGAGACGCTGCGGACGGGGCGAGCCAACCCGACGCTGGGACCGAACGCGCTGACGGCCTCGCGGCGACCGGAGAAGAACAAGACCAGGGGCAGCCGGCAGACGTAGCCCCGTTCCTCGAGCCTGACGGCGAGCAGCGAGCGAGCGAGTTCAAGCCATTCGTCATTGAGGTTGAGCGTCCTTCCGAGTTGAGTGACGAGTCGTACGCGATGATACTCGACCGCGACCGGGGTGAAGCCGATTCAGAGAGCAGCTATGTCTCGACGGGGGAGTCGCCGCGGTTGCGCCGCGTGCGGCACTTCACATTGCCGGATACGCTGCGAACATACTTCCGCGCCTCGCTGATCGTTCTCGCCATCCTGCTGATCGGACTTGTGACACTCTTCCATCTACGCCCGCCCAAGAAGAAGCCAGGAGAGGACGAGGAAGAAGAGGACGAGGAAGAAGACCTGGACCGCATCGGCGGCTTGACGACGCTCGAGGCTGAGCCAATCTTTACCTCAGATCCGCGCGGACGGATTCTAACCGCATACTACCAGCTACAGCGAATCCTCGAACTCACTCGCAGCCATCGTCGTCCCCACCAGACTCCAATCGAGCATGCTCGCCGCGTTGTCCGGTCGCGCCCCGAACTCGAGAAGGACTTTCTCCAGGTTCATCGCGTCTTCTACCGAATGTTCTACGGTGAGCAAGAGCCGACGGAATCGGATGCGGACGCGGTTGAACGCGGCTGCCGTAGACTGCGACGCGCTTTGGGATAGTATCGAAAGACATCGCTGACGAACCTTACGGCCGCAAGAGGCAACCGAGTTCGTCCGGAGTCGGATCTTCGCCTGGCTCAGGGTAGGGATGAGGCAGCGCGCCGTTGCCGACGAATAGGAACCCTAGGACGGCGATGGGGTCCGAGATGTCCACCCCACCGCTGTCGTTCGCGTCCGCAGCGTCAAGGCAGCTCACCAGATTGGTATTTTCGACGAAGAGAAAATTCAGCGCCAGAATGGCGTCGGAAACATCGACAACATCGTCACGGTTGGCATCCCCGCGCAGGAACTCTTTCGCCTGAGGCGGGAGACAACCTGCAACTCCGACGATCTGTGCTGGCGCCGCGTGTGAGGCGAACGGCACAACTCCGCCGGTCTGAACGTCTAGAAGAAAGTACTGCGATGCGCCCGCATCGGGGACCGCAGCGCCAAAAAAGAGATAACGCCCATCCGCCGTCAGGGCGCCGGCCGGAAACACTTCGCCGTTTTCGTGCAGCCGCACCGATCTCGCTCTGGGCCCGAAAGCGATCAACCCGACTCCGGGAACAGCGAAGTAGATTCGCTCGAGCGTCGTCGCAATCACTCGAGCTGGATTCGTCGAGCGCGAAATCAGCACCGGAGCTTCTCCAGCTGTCAGAGCATACAGAGAACGGACGCCGTCAATGGCAACGACTTCGAAGAAAGCCGTGGCGCCGACCGTCGACAGAGAGGCCGCCTGGCCCTCGAAAGCCTCAAAGAAAGTCGCGCCCGTTTCCACTTCGATACCAACGACTCCGGTACCAGCGCCGCCGAACCCACTCGCGGCAACGAGAACGCTGCTGTCGTCCACCAGCATGTCCGAAATCGCAAGCGATCCCTTGAGAAACGGTGGTAGGTCATTCCCGGTCGACTGGGTCAGATTGACGGGGAAGGGATGACGAGGGTCCAAAGCGTAGACATCCAAACTCCCGAGGTCATGACCACCGGCAAAATAGAGCCGGTCGTCGGCGCCGAAGAAAACCCAGATTTCTTGATCGATATACGGGTTAAAGCGCTCATCGGCAGTGACATGAAAACGCTCGATCGTCGAAGTGCCAGGATCAAGTGCGTGCAGAAACAACTCGTTGCTGCCGCCGGAGCGAATGCTATAGGCGACGAATTCGCCCGCATCCGAAACCGCCAATCGCTGAAGGTCAGCCCGATTCGCCGAGTATTGCGCCGGAGAGTTGGTCACGTTGACGGCGGCGCTCTCGCGGTCGCGGACGATGTACACGTCTCGAGAATCAGGTGCTGTCGCCGCGATCATAGCGAGCACGTCGCGGCCCACAGCTGGATAGGGCTCAACGTCGACGAACGGTCCCGCAACGATCTCGCCAGTCACCGCCATCCGTCCGTCGGAATCGGCAGAATAGCGGGCAACGAAGAAAGCGCCCGACGCATCTGCCGTTGTTGCATAGACCGACGTATCGGTGAGGGCCAATGAACCGTCGACGAACGAAACCATACTACTCGAGAGAGCCGAGATGGAGACCAGCGGCAAACGCGAGGCGAGAAGAACGGTGACGATCTCCGGACGACTATCGGCACCGGAGATCAGCCATGCAACACGTTCGCCATTCGTCGACAGCTGCACGCCGCGACCAGTCGGGACGAAGCGCTCCGGCTCACCCTCGACCAAGATTTGGGCGCCATCCGGTCCGAGGATGGCGAGACCACTTCGCTCGGCTGTAGCGAACGCGATCAGCTGCCTACCGTCGATGAGGGAGAGTTGTGGCAGGGCGGCTTCATCGCGGTCACGGTCACTGCGAATCAGTCGCGCCTCTGGATCGAGGTGCAGAAGATTTGGTCGAGCCGCCCTGACCTCGCCCAGATCGAACCATGTCGAGACCGCCAACGCCGCCTCGACTTCGATACTCTCCTGGCCGCGCGCCGCGAGCAGACGCACGCGTGCCCACGCGGGAACAACGGCGTCGTTACGGTCGAGAGTTTCGCCGACGAACAGAGTCAGGGGCTCATCGGACGTGCCCTCGCTCGCCAAGAGTCCCGCGAAATCAACCGCTGCGCTAGTCCATCCAGCGACAAGCGCGATCGCGACGCTCGGAAAAAAACTGAGCCGCGAACGACCGTGCCGCAAATGATTCTGTGGGTGGCACTGCTCTTTGCTCACGACCCACCTGTAGAGTTCAACCTGAAACCTTCGGCGTCCATGATACAGCCATCTGGCAGAGTGTAAAAAAAGAATCGTGACCGTCAATTCATCTGAACAACGCAACGGGTAGCAGCCGCGATAAGAGTCCCAGCTCCGCATGCTTCGTCACTTCGAGTTTGGCCCTTCGCGTCGAGCCTGCCAGCGCCAGGAGCGTCGAGGCCAAGGAACGACTCGGGCGCGATCCCGCTCGGGTCGTGGCGGAGGAGTGACGCAGGCATCGGCGCTCCTGGCGTTCCCCGAAGGGCCGGACAGGAGTTTTTGAATGGGCACAAGGGTTCTCAGGGTACGAAAAAGTCGAAAGGGCCTCGGAACCCCCGTGAAACTCGTCCGGCCAGGCCGGCGCGAAATGGCCAAACTCGAGGCTAGGCTTGACGCGGGCCTCGACGCCGGCTCAGGCAATTCCAGGCCCGACTGAAAGTCGCTGAGCCGGGGTCATGTGCCGTCGTAGCCGATTTCCTTCAACTTAACGTAGAGCGTCGACCGCGATATTCCGAGGGCGTTCGCCACTCGACCTCGATGTCCGTCGAACTGCGACAGCGCGTGAAGGATCGCCTCTCTCTCCACTAAACGGAGAGGACGCACTTCTCGTTCCGCGTCCGACGCGTTCGATGGAAATCCGGTTCTGCCCTCGCGCACGTGCGGGGAAAGGTACTCGGCCTCGATCACCGGCATCGGACAGAGGAGAGACAACCGTCGCACCTCGTTCTCGAGCTCGCGGACGTTTCCCGGCCAGGAATAGGCACAGAGTCTATCCATCGTCTCGACGCTCACACTTTTTGTGCTGGCGCCTTTCGCTTCCTTGGCGAGGAGGTGCTCGACCAGGACCGGGATGTCCTCCGGCCGCTCCCTTAGCGGCGGCACGTGGATCTCGGCACCCTGAAGTCGATAGTACAGATCTTCGCGAAAGCCTCCGGAGGCGATCTCCTGGTGGATGTTGCGGCGGGTCGCCGCGATCACTCGGACGTCGATCGGCTTGGCTTCGCGCGCACCGAGCGGCCTCACCTCACGCTCCTGAAGAACACGCAGGAGCCTCGACTGAAGCGGTGGCGACAACTCGCCGACCTCGTCAAGAAATAGCGTTCCGCCTTCCGCCATCGCGAACAGTCCCGGCGCGTCACTTTCGGCGCCGGTGAACGCGCCGCGCACATGCCCGAACAACGCGCTTTCGAGTAGCGTCTCCGGTAGCGCGGCACAATTTTCGGCCACAAACGGTCGAGCACTTCGCTCCGAGAGTGCGTGAATCTGCCGCGCGATCAGCTCCTTTCCCGTGCCGCTCTCCCCGGTGACCAGTACGGTGATCGACGTTGGCGCCACCGCTTCCGCCAGTTGCATGACGCGCGAGTGGGCCGCGCTTTGACCCACGATCCCGACGCGCCGCGAATGCTCGCTTCTTGCCGAGTGCACCAGAGCCCGACGCGCCGTACGGACTTGATACTCCAGGCGCTTGTTGACGCCACGAAGCTCACGTAGAAGCCCGGCCGTCTGTTGTCGCCGCTGCGCGGCCGCCCACGCAAGTGCCGCCTGCGCTGAAAAGCTCTCCGCGAGCTCGAGGTCTTCGGCAGTAAAAACCCCGCGCTCGAATGGATTGTCGAGATAGAGCGCACCAAGTACTCGAGCACGTTTGGCGACCAACGGGACACAGATGACTGACTGTAGACCCAATTCCTCGACACTCGCAATGGAACGAAGCGACACGTCCGCGCGCGCATCGGTCGCCAACCGAGAACTTCCGTCCGCGAGGGTTCGATCTACAAGCGTCCGGCTCATCTGCGACTCCGGATCGTCGATGCTCTTGCCGTGAGAACGCGCCGCAAGAATTCTGAGGCGACCACGCCGGCGCATGACAAGGAATCCGCGCTCGGCGTTTGTCAACTCGGCCGCGACGTCGACAATTTTTCGCAGCAGCGATTCGAGCCGGCTCTCCTTGAGCACTTCACGGTTCAGCTGAAAGACGTGTCTGAGAATCTCGCGGGCCTCTTGCCCCCGCTGAGAAGAAATGTCAGGTTCCGCTGTCACGGCTAAAGCCTCCTTGAAATCTGCTCTGTCGCGCAGAAAACTACGCGCCTCGACGGGACAATCGAAAACGATCTCGTCGAGAACCCCACGCAGTCGCGTCCTGGCGCGAGACCGATCGTCAGCTCGCGGCGCATGCCTCGCCAACATGGTGAAAGCCTGCACCCGAACCAAACGCAGTGGTGTTGCCGCTGCTCGCTGCCCCAAATCCGCAGCAGCCCCCTCAGCCTTAAGGACAAGCGGATCTTTCGCTGCGGTCATTATGTCGTAGAAAAACCTAGCGCGGTCTGAAGTCGCGCCGAGCGACTGTAGGGCCTCAACGGCACGCCCACGACCTAGAGAGACGAGACGTTGATCCACGGCAGACCTCTTGCCAGGCACGAGTGCGTTCGCGGCAGCAGAGAACCACGCCAACTCGGCCCAAAAGATGCAGTCCTGCTCACGAATCGTCTGCGTTGAGGCCATGTTCAAGAGTACGCTTCCATCGTCGTATCCACCGCGCCACAGTCGCAGCTCGAGTCGCAGCGTTTCGGTCAAGGCATCACTGGTGTCTCTCCCGTCCCCGATGCCTCCGCGCCGTGCAAGCAGCGCCTGTAGCGTCGACTCTTGGCCGAGCTCGAAAGCCGCGATCGCCCGGGATTCCACGCAAACGGGCTGGCCGATCACGGCCGCGCCATCGATCGAATGCGTCTCGACGACCTGTTCGGCAGCTGCGAAATGTCGCGTGGCAGTGCCGTACAGACCCAGCTCAACAGCGAGGATGCCCAAGTTTGCCTCAAGTGTGGCGGTGCCGAGGCGCTCGCCGGCTTCGCGAAGCGCTCGCAGGCTTTGCCGAAAGCACGTCTCACATTCTTCGTAGCATCCGCGCCGCCGGAGTGTCACCCCAAGATTAGCGCGCACCTTGGCTGCGAAGAGCGATCGCCCGGCTTTCTGCAGCACTTTCACAGCGCGTCGATGCACTGCTACCGATTCATCTGCTCGCCCAGTTCGGGTAAGACACCGCGCGTAGTTGGCGAGAGTCGCGGCCCACGCGGCAGATTCCTGTTTGACTGGTGCTGCGACCGCCGCCGCCAAAGTAGTCGCCGCGCCGGTGAGATCACCGCAGGCCATCGCGGCGTTGGCGCGAAGATTCATCAGACGAAGATCGCCTTGGTAGCGCTCGAGCCCACGGCACGCGATCAAGAACGCACTGTCAAAGTTCCCACAGCGGTACGCCAGAAGTCCCCTGCAGTACTCGACCCGTGCCCCATCGCGATCGCCAGCCGAACCGGCCGCCGCCCCAGGCTCGACTGCAAGACTATCGAGGTATTCGCCAGCCGCGTCGAGATCCCCAAGGAGCACCGCTCCTTCCGCAAGCTCGATGGTGGCTTGTGCGGCCTCCGTCACGACGTTCGCACTCGGATCGTCTTTGGCTGCCGCATCGCAGGCCTGAACGCACTGCACCAACACCGAGCGCGCCTTGCGGTAAAGCCCAAGCGCATGCAGTCGACTGCCGAGCGCATGCGCGATTCGAGCACGCGACAGGTGTGCTTGTGGCAGCTGCTGTGCACTATAGGCCAACAGTCGATGGAGAAACCGATCGCCGCGCTGACTTGCAGCGTCAGCCATTGTGATCCACGCCTCAACCTGAGACGCTCCTGCCGCGCCACCGTGTGCCAGCCGCCCATCGAGCCGCGCATCGCAACCGCCGACTTGCAGCGGGACGCGGATGCGCAGCCGTTGCCATTCGATCTCAAGCGTCGGCGTGGGGGTCGCCGTTCCTGCGATGGCGCGGCGAAGACGCTGACGCCGGGTTGCCCCAGCGCGTCTAAGGATGCGCACGCGCTCGAGTCGGCGCAGATCGACACATATCGCTGAGAGCGAGTCGCCGCCCCCTGCAGAAACGGCGGTATTCGACGTCTCGGCAGCTGCCCAGAATGTTCCCACGGCGCCGTCAGGCAAGCGAAGCGTCGCGCTATCAAGCACGTCGGCGGCACGAATGGCTCTTAGGTGCGCACTCACGGTGGCCGGATCGACCGCGAGGATTTCGCACAGTATAGTGCCGTCGAGAGAGCGCCCTAGCTCGCCCCAGAGTGCAGCGACGAGAAGGATATCTTGCGCGCCAGCTGACAAGTCAGACCACGCGCTGCCAAAGTCGTCGGCCGCACTGGGAAGGGGAGGAAACTCACCAGGCTTTCGGCTCTCCCATCTCCACTCACCGCGCTCCATCCTCAGCTCGCCGTGCCGGTACAGCTCTTCGAGAGTCTGGCGCACCCGGCCCGGATTGCCACCAGCGCAGCGGCATAACTGCGCCCCAAGAATCCCAGTGGTGTGCGCCGGTGCCAGCGCGCGGTCAAGGTATCGAGCCACGTCCGCTTCTGGCCACGGCTCGAGCTCAAGCTGCGCCACCCATGCCAAACGATCGAGGCGGTTCCACCAGACCGCGAAGTCGTTGGCGCGAGCAGCGCGACTGTCCATCGCCAGACAAACCGCCAGGCGCGGCGCTTGCGGCCTATGAGCGTCCGCCTGGATCCTCATGCGTTCAATGAGTAGCTCGACGATGAGCTGGTCGTTGCGTCCAAGTCGATCGAAGTCGTCGATCACGAGCAACGTCGGCACCGCGGCCAGGGAGTTGAGCATCTCGGTCGCAACCGCCGCCGCCACCTGCAAACGCGGAGTCCCCTGGGCACCAGCGCCCGACTCAGACAGGTAGAACAGATCCTGCGCGCTGCGCTCAGCCCCAGTCTCAGCGCGCGACTCGAACACCGCCCTGGCAAATTCGAACCTGACGGATCGGACCCCGGACGCGGCAGCACAGAGCTGTGCATCACGCAACCAACGAGTCTTCCCAGCTCCCGGTGGCCCGCGAAGAATACACAACGCGGGGCGCCGTGGAAGAGACTTGAGCAGCTCGGGCATATCCCGCAGGTACTCACTCGCAGCGTCGGTTCGCTCCAGACGCGCGACTTCGAAACGCGGTGGCGCTCGCCGTCGTGGGCGCGAGCCCTCCCACTCTCTAGCGCTTAGGATCGTCGCGGCCTCCTCGGCAGTCTGCGCCCTGCAAGCGGGATCGGGATCGAGGAGACGGCGAAAGAACAGCCCCCAGCTTTCGGCCATTTGAGACGACCCCCAATCGAGATCTGACACCTGTCGATAGAACGTTCCTTGGCGAGTCGCGAGAAGGCGCTCACCGGTTTCCGCGTGAGGCAAAACCGCGAGCGCTTCGAGCAGGATCATCGCAAGAGAATAGAGATCCGAAGCGGGGGAGACGTTCGCCCCGTAAAGAAGCTCCGGCGCGGCGAAGCGCGGCGTACCAATCGCCGGGGCCTGCTGCTGATCGGGGCGATACGCGAGACCAAAGTCGAGCAAACGAACGTCGGCGTCAGGCTGCGTCGTCACGAGAACATTCGCCGGGTGCAAATCGCCGTGACACCAGCCGGCCCGGTGGATCGCGTCGAGCGCCGACAGCAGCTCGAGCGCCAGTGGTACCAACGACGCGGGACGCCACCGGGGCAGCAGCGCTCTGCCTTCGACGAACTCAAGCAGCAAGTACGGCTGGCTTTGACCTTCATGGTCGACGATTCCGGCCTCATACACCTCAACGAGAGCTGCGTGGCGGATCTCGACTCCCGCCGTTAGTTCGGCGTTAAAGCCGCCGCCGCGGCCCCCCCCTCGCCGTGGGCGATGAAGGACCTTCAAGGCAAACGGCTGATTCAAACGCAGAGGGTCAGCGACCTTCCAAACGCGACCGTAGCGACCGGCGCCGAGGTCCGCGAGAATCCGGAAGCGGCCGATGCCTCCCGGACCGGTCACGCATCTCCCATCGACCCTAGCCCGCATTTCTCACAAGATTCCTACTGCGGCACCGTCAAGTCGCGCTTTCGTCCTCCCTCCTCGGTCGGACTCAACTACGTCAGGCTTCACGATTCGATCCTCAATGTGGTAGAAGCCCTTTCGTCCTCGCTTCTGGGTCGGACTCAGCGGTCGAATCGCAAAGCCGTGCCACGACACGACGCTCGTGAGAAATGCGGGCTATGTGGAGTTGTCTCAGATCACATAGCCGCTGCTGAATCAGCAATCTGCCCGAAAACCCAACCCCTGACAGCCTGTTCGAAAATCGATCAAAAAACCATTCGAAAACCACACATTACGAGACAACGAACGGCGTCGGAACGCGCCCGGTGCCCTGCCCCCGCTGCCACGGGTGCGCCTCGCCTCAGTCGCCGCAGGTGAGGTCGTCCGCCGTCGGGTCGACGCCACGCCCCGGATAGGGCGCCGGCGGCGGCGGGCTCGCTTCGCCGCGAAACAGGTGATTCAGGAGCGCTATGGGATCCGAAAGATCGACGTTTCCGGAGTCGTTGCTATCCGCCGCGTCGAAACAGCGGAGATCCTGAGGAACGACGAAGAGATGAAGCAGCACGAAGATCGCGTCGGAGATATCGATCTGCTCATCGCTGTTGGCATCCCCGCGCCGAAACTCCGGCTGCGTCCTGCCCGGGTTTCCAGCCCGACTCGCCGACTGCACCCATGCCGTCGGCAGGTCGTTGTCACGCCCGGCAGCGACGTCGACCATTTGCACGCTGAATCCGGGCTCAATCTCGGGCCAATCACCACCGCAGGAATATGCGACGTAGTCAACGGTGGCCGGAAACCCCGGTCCAGCGTCAAGCAGCCTGAGTTCTTCTCCTGCATCGTTGAGGCGCCCGCTGTAGGGCCCAAAAAGGGCCGGCATGTCGCCGTCCCGGGCCGCCGCCTCCAGAGCTTGCGGATCCCTTGCGACGACGACGACTCCACCAGCTGGCAACACAACGTCTTCGTCTGTGGGGAACTGATATCCGATTCCGTCGATCGTCCAACCGCGAAGGTTCACACTCGCAGCGGAGACATTCGTCAGCTCGACGAATTCAAGCTCCGCGTCGCGCGGCGAGAGAAAAAGGATTTCGCTGATCTTGACGCGCGGTGTAGACAAGATCTCGGCGTGATTTGTCGCGATGTAGTTGAGAAGAAAGTCCCGACGCGCGTCGAGCTCGCGCTCGATGATCAACAGGTTGCCCGCCATGTCCTCCGGGAAGCCTTGGACATTGGACGGGTAACGCCCCCAAAGGTCGAAGTCTTCCGCCTGCGCCACGAACAGAAATTCGAACAATTCATCGAGCCGATCGGAGAATTCGGGGAGCCGGAACTTCTCTTCGAGGATCTGGAGCAGGCGAACAAGATAAGCTCGTTGATAGAAGCCATCGCCAGCGCGAAAGAAAAAATCGATCGCCCAATTGCGCCTCGGATTGCGATTGACGGTCGACATGTACCACGGCGTGAGGAGCCCCTGAACCTCCGAGTTCTGGCTCATCATGACGTCGTTCAGCGTTCCCTGTTGACGGCCTTCGTTGGGATTTATGGCATTCAGATCGAAAAACTTCCCGAGAACCAAATCAAGATCCCAGCTCAGGATAGCCCATCGCCCCTCATCGACATCGTGGTACAGGAAGTGGTTCTTCGTCGCGCTGTCGAAATTACCAAGCACGACCTGTGCGACCTGGAATCCAATCATCAGTTCGGGAAAAGAGCGTGTCTGCCAAAAATCGAGTGACATCGGCCCAACCCCCGCGGCGTGCATCGAGCCAACGAACTCCTCGATGTCCGAGAAATCTCGACCTTCGTTGACCTCTTCCTCCCAGCCGTCCGGGTACGCACCCACCTCGCGCTCCACGACGCCTGGTATGACCACCGCTGGATCAGGGTTAAACGGCGGTTGCTTCGCCTTGTAGAGACTCCCATTCGTGTCAAGGCCGAGACGCCTCATGAAGCGCGTATCAGGATGCTCAAGACAAAGAAACAAGCCATAGTAGTCACTGTTGATCAGAACGCGACCATACTCGGTTTCGACGTAGGGCATCCCAAGCTCACGCGTAAACTGCCACGCGACACGTTCACGCATGAGTGACTTGTCGGTCCAGAGGCCGTTGAAGTTCATCTTGCGCAGACCGCGAAATGGCTGCGCTTTACTGAAGCGGATCTTAAAGTTTCGTTTGTCGATGCCACACGCTGTGTTGCCGCGCCATCGCACCCCCACGTCGGGGTAAAGATCGCCCTCGAAGGCGAAAGAGGCAGGCTGCAGAAAATCGCACAGCAGATGGGCGTTGACGGCGCGAAAATCAGTCCCGTCGACACCAGGCAGCAAGATGTGAAACGTCGGCAGATCAGTCGGGTTTTCCGCGTCACTGACATAGTATCCGAGGTGCTCCTCGCCAAGCGCGGCGCCTGGTGTCAGCGGCTCGGGATACTCACGGGTGCCACTCGTCGACGTGAGCTCGAATCGATAACGCAGCTGCGTGTCGCCCGCGAACGCTGGCAACTCGACACCGAAGATTCCGTCGCCGGGATCTCGGTCCAAATGGTTACCGTCGTCCACCAGCAACAGCTCTTGAAGGACACCGTCGACTCCGACTCTGTACTCCATGCGCACCGTCGGCGCTCCTGGGTCGACGCCGCGAACTCGAGCGACCAACCAAGTCTTGTCGACCGACGAGGGTTGTCGCGGAAACCTCGCGACGTGGTCGATGAAGGGTGCCGCAGAATCGACGGCGCTCGCTTCCCCGGCCGAGTGTAGGGTCGTCGCTCGCACGCCAAGGACGAGGCCCGACTGCACCGCGACACTGCCGCTGATATGCTTGACTGAGAGGCGCAAGCGATACGTCGCAGTCGAGCTAAGAAGCGCATTGGGAGCCGCCCACACACCTTGAGCCGATCGGCACTGCTCGTCGCCGCATGGCCCCGTCGAGACCAGTCGCAGAGCGCCACCACCATCGACGCCGCCGGTAGGCGACCACTCAGACAACGCCGCAGCCCCCTCAGCTGTCCAGCCCTGCATTCCACCGACGAAATCACCGTTGTCGATCAGATTGACGCCGGGGTTGGCCACGTCTTCAAGGACAACACCGTCAACGATCGCCTCTCCTTCTCCATCGATAGCGATCACCAGTTGCTGCGGCGCGAGTCCAGGACTTCGGCCTCCCGTCCCTTGCAAAACCTGAAATCCACCGGTTTTCACCGTCGAGCCGACCCAGTTGGCAGGATCGTCCGTCGGTCGATCGACACTCATACGCACAAGCGATCGTCCAAACCCATCCGGGCCGTAAGCCCACTTTCCATGGTCAAGGTACTTGACGCTGTCGACCACGGTCTCAGCTGCGTCTAGGAGGGTGACACGTTCGCCGCGGTTCGAGAGGCGCCCCTCGTACTGATCGAGAAAAACTCCCGGGTCTACGAGCTCAACAGAGGCCGCAGTCGCGTCCCTAGCCAAGACCACGACGCCGTCCGCTGGAATGATCGTCCCAGCTGGGAACTCATAACGAATTCCATTCGAGAATCGCCAACCACCGACGTCGAGCGCCGCACCGCTCGTATTGACGAGTTCGATAAACTCGCTCGCCTCGCCGTCATCGCCGACGACGATCAGCTCGCTGCCTTGCACCGGGTGGTAAAAGATCTCGTTGATCGCGAGGGGAGGTATAGGTAAGGCGGGCGCTGGACAGCGGGCGAACGCGTGTCCGGCACCCGGCGTCGGCGACAACCCAGTCCAATTCGTGTGCAGAAATCCGTCTTCCTCGCCGCAAATCCGGTGTAGAGAACTGCCGTCCCCCGCAGCGGCCGACGGCCACGGTCGAGAGTTGTCGTACATCACGCTGTCGACATAGACGCCCAGGTGATCGACGACAAGAATCTCTTCCCCCTCGTTGGCGAGCGACCCCTTGAAGTCACCGAACAGTGAGTCGGTTTCGAGTTCCGATTCCGCCGCCAATGCTGCACGATTCCTGGCAACGACGACATACCCCCCTGCAGGGATGACGGCACCGGCGGGGAACTCGAAGCGGACGCCCCGCTCAAGGCGCCAACCAGCAAGATCGACGGCAAGGGCCGAAGGGTTGTAGAGCTCGACGAACTCAAGTCGCTTCGCCTCGGGGGCGGGCGGCTGGTAGTGAATTTCGGTGATCACGACGGCAGGGACCTCGATTGCGCAGAACAAGGCGATGAACATCCCCAGTGACGACGCTCTCGGTGTCGCTCGAGCTCGCCAAGGTTGAAGTGCGAGTTTGGCCAACGTGAATACCTGCGTCAGTTTCATCGGCAACCTAACGTGTCACTTGTCGGATCGGGCCCAATCTCAGGATATGGCTCTGGAAGCACTTCGGTGGCACCAAAAAGGTGTCCGAGAAGGGTTACGGCGTCCCCAAGATCGAGCAAACCGTCGTCGTTTGCGTCCGCCGCGTCGAGGCAGATCGGCTCCTGGCCGCCGCGATACACAAAGAGCAGAACGAAAATCGCGTCGGACACGTTCAGGCGCTCGTCCGCGTTGGCATCACCGCGGACGAAGTGCTGCACACCGCTCCCTGGGTCACCGCCGAGCGCAGAGGACACGGTCCACGCAGACGCGGAGTCGTTGTCAGTGGATCGCGAGACGCGCAAGAGCTGAAGACTATAGCCCGGGCGAGTCTCAGGCCAGTCCTCACCGGGACGGTATCTGACAAGATCGACGGTCGCAGGGAATCCCGGTCCGGAATCCTCGACGCGGAGAAGCTCGCCGTCGTTCGCGAGCCTCCCTGGATACGGCCCGAACACTGCCACTTCAGCACCCAGCCCTGCCTCTTCACGCAGCGCGCGCGGTGACTTAGCTAAGACGACCGTCTCACCTGCCGCAACGACGGTTCGCGCGGGAAAAGTGTAGCCGATGCCAACGACCGCCCAGCCACCAACGTCAACGTCCTGAGGCGAAACGTTCACGAGCTCGAGGAACTCCAGTTCGTCTCGCATGGGACGATACATGATCTCCGAGATACGCAGCACCGGCGCGTTCATGATGTCAGCGTGCTCTTGCCGAACAAACCCTGCGAGGAAGCGACGATGCTTCGAGATTTGGTCTTCAACAATCTCAAGGTTGCTCAGCATATCCTCCGGGAAGTTCTCGACGTTCGACGGATACCGTCCCCAGCGCTCAAAATCGATGGTCTGCTCCTCCCACAACAAACTCGCGAGCGAATCGAGCTGCGGCGCATAGGAGGTTTCCTTTAGCTTCTCCTCTAGAATCCGGCAAAGCCTTACGAGATAGGCGCGCTGGAAGTAGCCTTCGCCTGCGGTAAAGAAATACTCCACCAGCCAATTGAACTCGCGATCGCCGTCGAGCGTCGTCATGAAGAACGGCCGCAGGTCTCCCATCAAATCACTCAGCATCAAGTCGTTGAGTGTGCCTGTCTGTCGGCCGGCTTCGATGTCGGCCGCGTCGCGGAGGAAGAACTTGCCAAACACGAGATCCATATCCCAAGTAAAGAAACCCCAACGCCCTTGCTCGAGGCTGTGGTAGAGGAAATGGTTCTTGATGGCGCTGTCGATGTTGTTCAACAGCACCTGCGTCAACTGAAAATCGATCACCGTGTTGGGAAACGTGTTGTCGAGAAAAAACGTAACATCGGCGACCGATCGCGCGGCAGCGTGCATGGAGACGACGAACGACTCGACATCAGAAAAATCCCCGCCTTCGTTGATCTCTTCTTCCCACCTCGCATCGTAGGTTCCAGACGGCTGGATCGAAAGCGCCGATTCAATAGGCTCGTTTATGCGGCGCGGCGGCGGCTGCCGAGCTTTGTAAAAGCTGCCGGAGACATCCAGGCCGTTGCGTCGGAGAAATCGCTCATCCGGATGTTCAAGGCAGAGATACAGCCCATAGTAGGAGCCGCTGACGTGTATGCGTGCATACTCCGTACGGATTTGAGGCGCCCCCAACTGGTCGATGAAATCCCACGCCAGACGTTCACGAACAAGAGATTTGTCGGTCCAAAGGCCGTTGAAGTTGAGTTTACGCAGACTACGAAACGGGAGCGCCTTGTTGAACCGCACTTTAAAGTTTCGCTTGTCGATGACGCACGCTGTATTACCTCGCCACCGCAGCCCGATGTCGGGATAGAGCTCTCCATCGAAGGCGAACGATGCTCGCTTCAGCTCCGAGCACCTAAGGAAGTCGTTGACAGCGACCCAATCGCTGCCGTCAATGCCGTCGATCAGGAGATGATAAGTGGGAATCGATTCGGACTCCTGCAGGTCGTTGACGTAGTAGCCGCGCAACTCGTCGCCACGTGGATCCGCGAAAACACTCGAGCGCGGAAACTGGGTCGCGACGGGACCGCGAGCTGCCTGCACCCAATAACGCACCTGCGTGTTGTGCTCGAAGGGGGGAATCTCGTTGGCGAAAACGCCATCTCCTGCGTCGCGGTCGTCGTGCGCACCATCGTCGAAGAGCTGCAGCACACCAAAGTCGCCGGCCTCGCCGGGAGCGTAGTGCAGCGTGACTTCTGTAGGATCGCCGCGGACGCGGACCGAGATGGTGGTCCTGTCACTCGAAGTGGGACGTCGTGGACTGCGGCCGACGTAGTCAACCGACGGCGGGATTTCATCGGAGGCAACGACATTCGTGCGGCCCGGCGTCATGGTGCGGGTGACTGTCGCCTGGACGCCATCGAAGAGACCCGCAAACAGTTCTTGGCTTCCTGAGACGTAACGGACACTGAGCGTCAACCGGAATGTCGACTGACTATTGAACGGAATCGACACCGGAATCGACACGGCGTCGTTGACACCGCACTGGGAAAATGAACAGGGGCCATCAACGACAAGCCGAAGGGCTCCCCCTCCGTCGACACCAGCCGCCGGATCCCAAACCGAGTTCGACGCGCTCCCTCTCAGCCTCCAGCCCTCGAGACCGCTTTCGAATCCACCGTTCACGATGAGATTGCGACGGTCGCCGTCGCTGAGATCCTGCAGAACCACCTCATCGATGATGGCCTCGCCGGTTCCCGGCAGAGCCAAGATCAAGATCTGCGAAAACCCGTTGCTCTTGGGACCCTCGCCGAAGAGTGTTCGAAAGCGATGTTCGCCGACCTCTCCGGCTCGCCAATTGACCGGGTCCCCACTGGCACCAAAGGCGCTGATGCGCTCGAGGCTTCGACCGAAACCGTCCGCCATGTAGGGCCACTGACCGCTGTCGTCATAGCGGAGGCTCTCGACCACGTCGCCAGACGCGTCCACAACCGTCAGTCGCTCGCCGCGATTGGAAAGTCGACCTTCGTACTTCGCTACGACGACGTCGGGTGGCAACTCAAAGCTATCCCGCAGAGACTCGGGATCGCGTGCCAGCACGACGAACCCGCCCGGTGGAATGACGCTCTGCGGGGGGAACTCATACTCGACGCCCTCACTCAAGCGCCACCCACCCACGTCGAGCGCCGAAGAGCTGGGGTTCCTCAGCTCAAGGAACTCAGCCACCTCGCCGTCATCGCCAATCGGTCGATCGCTGTCGCTGCCGAACGGATGGTAATGAATCTCGTTGATCACGAGGCGCGGCGTTGGAAGCTCGGGCGGCGGACAAATACCTCCGACGACGTGAACAAGTGGCGTCGGTGGCGCCGCGAGCCAATTCGCCACGTTACGACCACTTGCGTCCACGCACTGACGCTGAAGCGAATCTCCGCCCCCGTCCGCCGTTTCGGGCCAGAATCCGCGGTCACCGTAGACCACGTCATCGACGTAGCGCTCATGCGCATCGACGAGCACAAAGTGATCGTCATCGTTCGCGAGTGCCCCTGAGTAGTGCGCAAACACTGACTCAACGGTTGTCACCCCAAGCTCGTCGGCGGCTCCCGTAGTTCGAGTCACGATAACGCAGCCTGCAGCCTCGATGCTCGCCCCATCCGGAAAGGTGTACTCAACACCGCCCACAAGTCTCCAGCCGCTGAGATCGGCAACGGTTGGTCCCGAGTTGTAGAGCTCGACAAACTCGTCCGCGACGTCGTGCGGCGCCGGCGGATGATAGTGGACTTCGCTGATGACCACGGACGCGTGCAGCGAGTCTGTCGACGGACACGTCAACAGGAGCAACACAGCGGCGGTCAACCGTGTCCGTTTTGCTCGTGTCGCAGGATGTCGAATAGGCGCGGCCATAGGGAGGAGACTCTTCATGACCCCTTTTCGGCGGCGCGATGAATTCCGATTCTCAACTGAATTCCGATTATGAACTGAATTCCAATCCTGAACTCAGTTCTGAGTTCACGGTTGAATTCTGCTGAACTCAATCGGAGTTCCTCGCGACACGCCGCGCAGATCGGCGGGAACGAATCGCATCCGCGGAGCGGCGCTGCAGAAGTCGCCGGACCGACGATCTGGTCCTGCGCTCAGCTGCACACGGACCCTTCAGGATCAGGGCGTCCGTTCGAACAGCTTCAGACGCAACAGCAGAACAGTCAATCCACAGATGCGCGCGAAGACGACTCGATCCGCGCACTCTCACTCAGCGAATTCACCAGGCTACTGCCAAGTTACATCCGGCAAGGTACATCCGGCGCGCTGGGACCAGGTACACGAGGCGAACACCTCGCTGACTTCACACTTCCTCTACCGCTCATTTCACGGATTCATGTCGCCCATCTTACGGCTCGTCGACGGACCCCGCTACGCCGAGTTCGAAAAAAGTAAAGTACCGACGACGCCAAGTCAAACGCTACATCCCCGTCGGAAGCGCCGCCCGTCCAACCGGCCCATGGCGACTTGTCACGACGCCGATTTGACACCCTGCGCAGCGCGCTGCTTAGCGGCTTGGACGACGTGATAACGCACTTCATCCGGATCAGGAATGCGCGCGGTCGCCCGTTTCGAGAAAATCGTCCGTCCGTCGACCTCGACCTCGAACACACCGCCGCGTGATGGCACCAGCTGAACCGAAATGTTCGCTTCTTGAGTCAAGAAGCGAACAAGCGCCAGCACAATCGGCCGGAAGTTGCTCGGTTCGCAAAACTCGATCCGGAGCTCGACTGCTCCCGCCTCAATGGCCGCATCCAACCCAACACCCGAGACCGCGGCGACGCTACCATTTGGTCGCTCGGTGTCCGCGCGGCTCTCAGATGGCGACGCAACCGATGCAGCCGCTGGGGCAGTCGCCGTGCTCAGAGTCTCGTGGGTATCGGGGGCTGGCATGCTTTCGGCCTCGGTTGGCGCTCGGCGGGTTCGCTCGTCGTCAGGTAGATGCATGGAGAATCGCAGCGTTGCCGCGGCTGATTGCGGAGCGCACCCGGCAGGTGGTCGCGAGTCGCTGCCTCCGACGATTCACACGCCGGATGCCGATCTGCCTGAGGGTGGCGGTCGCAGACGTCTGAAATTAACCGCTGCGGCTGAAGATTTCCACCCTTTTGACGCTCCCCACCCACGCGCTATTCAGTGCGATCTGGGCCTCCGCCCTCGGCAGCCAACGGCCCGCGAAGCTGAGAAATCCCGAAGGCGACGATCACGAGGGCTCCCCCCCATACGAGGGGCTGCGATGCGAGACGCGTCAGCGACTCTTCTCGTTCGGGTGGCATGTGATGAATCAACGTGAGCGCGGTGAAGTTGTAAAGTCCGTGAAGAATCATCGCTGGAAAGATCGACCCCGAGCGTTCGCGAACCATTGCCAATGCAAACCCGGCAAGCGCAGTTGGAATGAGGCGCTCGATGCTCAGATGAAAGAGTCCGAAAAAGAACGCCACGACAAGCGCCGTTCGCAGCGGACGCTGGCGCTGCGACAGCTCGCCTTGGAACGTACCCCGCCACAAGATCTCTTCGCAGACAGCGGGTGAAACGGCAACAAGCAGAATCGCTAACGGGTAGCCCAGATTGCGAAACGTCTCTGCGATAAGTTCCGCGCCAAAGGTCGGCATTGGCAAAAATCGCCGCTGCAGACTCGTGTAAGCCACCACAACGACGGTCGTGCCGAGGGAGATCGGCACCATCCACAAATAGTTGCGCAGCCGAGTAGCTCTCCAGCCAAGGACTTCCCGCACTGGAAGTTGAAAGTAGATGAGATATGCGATCGGTGGCGCGAGGACGACCACCCAGAGCGTCAGAGCGAGCCCACCGACCAAGTTCCAACTCTGTAGGAGTTGTCCCACGTAGTAAACCCCAAGGAGGGCGAAACAGCCGAAAAGAAGGACACGACGCGCACGATGCTCCGGATCCTGCCGCAACATTCCCACCGGCGGTTCGATCCCCAGGACGACCTCTTCCCGGTGCAGAAGCTTGGCTGCGAAGCGTAGCGTCAACCACGCATAGAGAGTCGAGAAGGCGAGGGTCACGAGGTAAGGAACCGCTTCGAGACGCCCCTCCAGCGCTTCACGCATTCCAAGCGTAACGTTGGCGATCGGTACGAGTGCGACAACGCTCGCCAAGGAGAGCTGCGGCGCCAAGCCGAGTCCGATGCAGACCATGCAAATGAGCGTGAGCGGCAACAGATACGTCTGTGCCTCGCGAAAAGAGTTGGAGCGTGTCGAGACCGCCAGAAGAAGTGAACTTGTGAACACCGCCAACGGCAATAAAAGGAGCAGAATCTGCAGCGCCACGCCGATCGGCGGGACGAAAACGGGAAACGCGGTTTGGTCCTCAATGTTGAGGCTCAGCCAACTACACAACTTGACTCCAACAACCATGCCCGCGTAGTTGAGAGAGACAGAGACGAGCGACGTAGCCAACACGACGAGTAGCTTTGCCGTAACGATGGCGCCAGTCGGCACGGGATGGAGGTAGAGCGTTTCAAGGGTGCCGCGCTCTTTCTCTCCAGCCACGAGATCAATCGCAGCGAACGAGCCTCCGGTCAGCAAGAGCAGCACAACCAGGACCGGCAGGAGACGCCCAAACTTCGCGCTTGCCGCTTCGCTTTTGGTCGCAACATCGCGCACGATCCGATGCGTCAATTGCAGAGGGTCTCGATCATGGCCGTACGGCGAGAAACGCATCGTGAGAAGATTCTCCCGTAGGCTCTTGAGAGCAGAAGCAACTCTCTCCCGTCCTTCGAAGCTCTTGCGAGAGGTACCAAGGTAGGAAACTTCGACCGCCAAATTGATCTCGCCGCGCAACACAGCCTCGAGAGGCACGTCGTAGTTCCTATTGTCTCCGTCACTTGAGTCTTGGGGACTCTGAGTGTCGTCGGGACCATCGGCGCCAGCTCCGTCTTGGTTTTCGTTCTCGCTCTCTTGCTTCTCGATGGCTCGATAAAATGCGACCGCGACGGTCAAAGTCTCGCTGCGAATCGCGGCGGTTGGATCTTCAAACTCGCTGACTTGAAGACCTTCCTGCTGAAGGAAACGGTTGGCGTAAGGGAAATTCCCAGTGACACCCACTTCAAGCTGGAGACTCTCTAGTTCAGCACTGCGAACGCGCGGCAGGATGGAGACGATAAAAAACAGGATCGGGTAGAGGAGAAGCGGCACGAGGAACGCGAACACTACGGCTCGCCGATCCCGCAGCAACTCTTTGAGATCCTTGAAGAAAATCGTCCGAGTCACATTCGCGAAGCGGTCAACCACGCGCGGCCCCCTCTTCGTCGGGTTCCGAACTCATTGGGTTAGGATCGGCAACCAGCGCAAGGAAGATCTCTTCCAAGTACTGCTTGCCGGTCAACGCACGCAATTCGTCGAGCGAGCCAACAGCGCAAAGGCGGCCTTCGTGAACGATCCCGACTCGGTCGCAAAGTCGATCCACTTCGCTCATGATGTGCGTCGAGAAGAGAATACACTTGCCCCGCTCGCGACTCAGTTCGATGAACTTAATCATCGTGCTTGCCACCAAGATATCGAGCCCGAGCGTCGGCTCATCGAGAATCAAGACGGAAGGATCGTGAACGATCGCCCGCGCAATCGACACTTTCTGACGCATTCCGGTCGATAGTTTCTCGCAGCGCACGTCGGTGAAATCTCTCATTCCGAACAGCTCGAACAACTCGTCTAATCTCGCCTGAAGGGTCGCCCCTTGGAGGCCGTGGAGTTTGCCGAAATATTCGAGCGTCTCGCGAGCTGTCAAACGCCCGTAGAGTCCGGTGTTTGCTGACAGAAAGCCGATAGAACGCCGCACCGCAAGCGGCTCTGAGACGACATCGAACCCAGCCACCGAGGCGGTACCGGCAGACGGTTTGAGCACCGTCGACAGCATCCTAAGCGTCGTCGTCTTGCCGGCACCGTTAGGTCCCAACAAACCAAAGATCTCGCCGGGCGCACAACGAAAGCTCACGTCGTTGACCGCGACGATCTCTCCACGCTTCGGGTCGCGGAAGTTCTTGTGCAGATGTTGAGCTTCGATACCAGAGGTTTCGCTCACCGCGACGCCCCCTTTCGCCGTTGAAACCATCGATCGATCCATCCGCTTCGTGGCGCATCGGCACTGTCTGCTATGAGTTGGGTGCCGCGAAGACACCAAACCGAAAGTGCGATCACTGCGGAGGTGTATACAAACGTCGATCCGAGCGTCACCAAGGTGACCTCTGAGACGAGCGCGCCATTGAGCGCCTGGCGAAACAGAAACGCGACATTCACCACCGGAATCCACGCCATGCGCACGCCGAATTCGATGTCCGGCTGCGACATGAGCAGTGCCGGAACTGCCGCAAGAATATAGACGGACATGACGTAGGACTGTCCTTCTTTGAAAGTCCGTGCTTGAAACGCTAGCAGCATCATGATGGCGCTAAAGAAACCGCTCAACAGAAGGGCAGCGCAAAAGATGATCAGGAACGAGGAGAGACTGATTCCGATTTCCGTAGTCCGTAGCAACGCGCCGAGGTGAAGGAGCGTGAGCGCCATGCTGACAAAGTTGAGCAAAAAGGCCAGCAGCGAAAAACTGACGACCGCGAGGTATTTGCCGACGACGGTCGCAGTGCGTCCGACAGGGGCAATGAGCGTCGTTTCGAGACTGCCGCGCTCGCGCTCGCCGACCGAAACGTCGAGCGCGGGGTAAAGTGCCCCGATGGCGATCATGATCAACATGAGAAGAGGCAGAATGAGCGATGCTAGATAGTTGCCGCGTTCCGTCCCCGTCGAAAGATCACGATCACTTGACGTGATAGGAACGATAAACGACTCTTTCGCACCTACATCACGCGCGTATCTCGCGAGCTCCTCGCGGTCGTAGTCGTTCAGAATCCGAACCAGCCGCTCCTTAGCTCGCAAGGAGGCATCACGGGCACTTGTCCAGAGCAGAACAAACTCGGGCTTCTTGACGCCACCGGAGTCACCGGCGGCAGCAGGACGCGCCAGAATCCATGCGTCGGCTATGTCGTGGATGAATTCCTGATGTGCGAGAGTGGCGCTTTCTTCGTCCGAAACGGCAGAGACGTCCCCCACCCCCAACACGTCAAAACGCTCGTCGTCGGCGAGTACTTGCGTGACGCGGGTCCCTTCAGCAGACTCGAGTACCCTGACACGCGAGACCTGTCGCTCGGCGATTTCTCCGACGTATGCTAGTCCCTGAATGACACACCACAGCAGCGCGGGGTACAAGAAAAGCGGAATCAGGACGGAATGGACGATCGTGTGCGGGTCCCGAATCAGGGAGCGTAGCTCCTTGACGAAGATCGCCAATGTACCGTACAGCGCCAAACCTCTCTCCACCTCGGAAACGACTCAACGGTGCAAGGACTGCGGTGACTGAAACACCAGACAGGAGTTGTGTCCTCCGAATCCAAAACTGTTGGACACCGACGTTTCGACAGAAGCCTCGATCGCCGCATTGGGTACGTAGAATAGGTCGCACGCCGGGTCAGGGTTGTCGAGGTTGATCGTCGGAGGAATCCGCCCAGACCGCATGGCCAGAATCGCGATGATCGCTTCCACGGCCCCCGCCGCACCGATCATGTGACCTGTCATCGACTTCGTCGAGCTGATAGGGATGCGCTCCGCTAGTTTGCCGAGGGCCTTTCTAATCACCAAAGTCTCGACGGGATCGTTCTGGAGCGTACCGGTCCCGTGCGCGTTGATGTATCCGATCTCTTCCGCCGACACGCCTGCCATCCCCAGCGCCATCTGCATCGCGTGCGCAGCTTCCTCACCGGACGGGTCCGGTGCAGTCTTATGATAGGCATCGGTCGTCTGCCCGTAACCGCTGAGCAGAGCGAGCACCTCAGCACCCCGCTGCTCGGCGTGCTCAAGCGTCTCGAGAACAAGAATCCCAGCGCCCTGCCCCATCACAAAACCGCTCCGGTCCCTGTCGAACGGGCGCGACGATGTCTTCGGGTCCTCGCGCTCACTCGCAAGCGCCCCGAGATTGCCGAACGTAGCGAGCGACAATTCCGAGATGCAATCCTCGGTGCCGCCAACGACGACCACATCAAGCTCCCGCGCCATGAGGCAACGCGCCCCTGCGATGATCGCATCGCTGCCCGAGGAGCACGCTGTGCAGACCGCGAACGACGGCCCCTTGAACCCGTACTGTCGACAGATCTCGCTCGGCGCGACCTCCGGCGTACCGCTTGGAACAAGAAGCGGATTGACGCGCCGCGGCCCCTTCTTGCGAAGCACGTCGACCTCAAGCTCGATGGGCCTTAAACAACCGACTCCGGAGCCGACAATGCTGCCGACTCGCCGTGGATCGAACTCGGCGTTCAGAACGCCTGCTTGGTCGAGAGCTTCGCGAGCAGCGACGAGAGCGTAGAGAACATAGCTCGCGAGCCGTCGGGCATCTTTGCGCTCGAGGCCGGAGACGCTCGCGTCGAAGCCCTGGACCTCTGCCGCGATCCCAACCGGGAGCCCTTCAGTAGGAAATCGGGTGATGCGATCTACACCCGATTGTCCAGCGACGAGCGCCTCCCACGAGGCGTCGACGTTGTTGCCACACGGGGTTACACACCCCACCCCAGTCACCGCGATGTACATAGGCCGTTGCTCGAATGCCACCGGTTATGACCTTCTCCTCACTCGAGACAGTAGAGCAGCTGCTTCTACTCCGTCTTAGCAGCCTGTTGAAAAAGTGCTTCGAGCCGAAAACTGGTCTCTTCGCGTCCAGATCGGCCGCGGCAAACGCAGGCAATCTTCGGGATTATCGAGTATTGACGCGGTCGATCTGGGCGTGAAGAGACCAGTTTTCGGCTCGAAGCACTTTTTCAACGGGCTGTCAGGGCAGCATCGACTCGACGAGCGGTGACGTCTAACGCAGTGGAAGTGGACGAACGTTCTCGGCGGGTGTCGATAGGGAACAATCAGAGAAGCACCAAGCCGCTTCTCGACTGAGCCAAAGCGTAACGAAGATTGAAGCTTTGGCAAGCGATATATAGCCAATTCAGCTTTGCTTCGACACATCTCCTAAGCGACACTAGCACGAGAAAGACAGGCTGCAGCGTCCTTGAACATTGACGGCGACAGTAGCTTCGACGCACGAGCACATGACTGACACTCCGGCCCAAGATAGCCCAATCGGCGAAGTCATTCGGGGCGACCATCACGTCCTAGCTGCGTACCGCGGCTTTCTCGGTGTTGTCTACATATGTCGCCAGGACTTACCGCGCGGCCGGCACGTCTTCAAGGCGATCAAAACCTTCCGCAAGGGCAAGGCAACACAGCGTTTGTTCGACGGCGAGCTCGCGTACTGGGTGGCCTTGCCCCCTCACCCTAATGTCGTCCAGGCGCGCGACGCCGACACGGTGCACCAGCTCCTGGTACTCGAGTTCGTTCCCGGACCGAATTTGCGTGAGGTGGCCCAGCGGGGCCCCATCCACCCGCAACACTTCCTCAACTGGGCACTCGAGATCGCCGCTGGACTGGGTTTCCTCCACGAACAAGAGTTTCTCCACCGCGATCTCCGCCCCGAGAACGTTCTCATCGACCCCTCATGCAATCTACGTGCGAAGATTTCCGACCTTGGGATCGGTAAACCCTTCGACCCAGAAGCAGCCAGCCACACCGTGATCGGTACCTACAACTTCATGGCTCCCGAGGTGCACCGCGGGGAGACGGACTTCCGCTCCGACATCTTTTCGTACGGCGCCACTCTCTACTATCTCCTGACTGGCCGATACGCGGTCAAGCTGTCAACCAAGGACCTCGACAGAGTCGTGCCGCCGCAGGCCATCATCACGGAGATTCCCCTCGGCGTTCAGGAAATCGTTCTTCAGTGCCTCGACTGTGATCCCGACTCCCGACCGCAAACGATGGCTGAGGTGTCTGCCGCGCTCGACGCGATCGACTCTTGGGACCCCGTGCAGTTCCGCTACGACACCTGTGCGGTGCACGGCTACGCGTACCTCAAAGACGCTCGCCAAGCACGGTGTCCGTTCTGCGACTACGTCGAAGACTTCGAACGCCGCCAACAAAAGCTTGCGACGTACCTGCGCCGCAAGGCGCGCCGCCGGGAACAGCGTCGACAGGAAGGGAGCTGAGGAACTGAATCCGCGCCACTTTTTGCATGCGCGCGGTGTCGCTACCTGCTCAACATCCACGCCCGGTCCCACGGCAGCGCCATGGTCGGCTGATTCGCGTACCGTTTCATCTTTATGCTGAGCTGCGTCCCGCAGCCCGGGGCTAGCCGCACGGTAAAACAGGGCGCATCGACCGCGACCGTTTCTTCCCCGTGCACCAAACCGACGAATTGATGTTCGGCATACGATCCGGCTTGGACGACCAGCTGTCGCGCCTCTGTCTGACTCACGTTCACGAGCGTGACAGTGACGGAATCTGCGTCCATCTTTTCGACAAGCGCGCCAACGTCGCTCGGCACTCCCGCTCGGCGCGAGACCGGGTCAAAATATCGCAAGCGACTATGAAGCACGCGGCCACCATGTCCGGGGTGGAAGCCTCCAAGCATGAGCTGAATGAGCGCGGAGGTCGTCGCGGGGTTGTATCCCATCGGCTCGTCAGCCAGTCGGGTATCAGGAGTTGTGCGATCGGCTCGCATCGCCTGCACTTTACGGCGGATCGTCTCGAGCTCGCCCTGTAGCGCCGCTTCCGGATAACCGTCGTTCCTTCCTTCAAGATAGTCCAGATGTGCGGATGTGACGCGCGCTCGGTCGGCGGGTTTTTGCGACCAATAGTAGATCTCGAACGCGCCACTCGAGTATTTCGAAGGCGAGTAGGCGTACCATCCATCGTCACCGTACATGCGAGGATACATGACCTTGCCGTCGACGATCTTGTGGTTGGAGTTGATCCGGTCGATCATCTGCCGCCACACCTGCAGGTAGCGATCATCTCCTGTGAGCATATAGGCGTTTCCGAACCCCGTCAGCCCGAGCCCATGCGTATTGCGATTGTCGTAGCGCCCGGGAGTCTGAGGAACCGCAACCGTGAAGCCCCAACCGTAAACACCGCCGTACCATTTACCGCCAGCGGCGCTGCCAATCACCCCGTCAAGGCCGACATTGGTCGGAATGATTCCACCGTTGTCGTAGACCCGCTGCACCCAAGCATCGACATACTCAAGGAGCCACGCTTTATACTTTTCTTCGCCCGTCAGCATGTAGGCGTTGAGCGCTAGGGAAGTCGCGGCGAGGTTCTGAGGGTGATCGCCGACGATGTCGTTGTAGTCTTTGAAGTGCTCGATGAACTGCGCGTAGGTGTCCTCGCCGTGCAGGGCGTTGAACCGGTCCTTCACTTCGATCGGATCACCAGCCCAGTCGAGCCCTGTCGCCTTGCGCAGAAGAGGACCACGGCTGCCATTGAAGAGGCTACGGATGATCTTGTGCTCGGGGTCGTAGTTTGGCGCCTGCGGGTCTTCGTTCATGTAGAAACCTGCGAACCGCCTGACGCGGCGCTGGAACCTCCGATCTAGAGGATCCGAGAGCCCCTGCAAGTTAAAAACTGTGAGTCCTTCGCCGTTGTGGACCCAGTCAAACATGACTGGGAACTCCTTGTAGTACATGCCATCACGCGCGAAGGGAACCTGTACAGTCTTCGCTTCGGTGTACTGGCGCAGGTGGCCCTCCCAGGCCTTCTTGTACATGTGCAGGATCGAATCATCTGCACCGAGGGCATGAAGAATCGGCCAATTGTTGACGTTCTCGATCGCGTCGTCGGGCCCGTCGTTCCCCCCCCAGCGCTCGACGCAAAGAAGGTAGCCGCGGTCGTCAAAGTAGCGCCCGAAGAACTCCTGACAGGCAGGAACGTGCGCGCGAAGCAGCTCGCGCTCTAGCAGCGCCCAGTTTGGCGGTGACATCGGTGAGTCGACAGAGACAACGACGTCAGCAGCGCGAAGCTGCGCTGAGAGAACAAAGAAAACAAGCCAGATCGCGGCAGAGTGCCTCATGGGAGTTTTTCTCCTTCGTTGCGTTTGTTGCTGCGGTGTGATCTCGAGGCGGTTGAAAGTCGGAGCTATAGGCGCGAGGTGAATCAGCGAGAATTCTCGCAGAACCCGCCGAGGCTACAGGCGAACGCGCCAGTGACAGGCCCGCATGTCGGGTAGGGAGACGCCGGGGCTTCACCCGAGCCGAAGACGTGGTTGAGAATGAAGATCGGATCCGAAACATCGATCTCAGCGTCCGCGTTGGCGTCCCCAGCCTCGAGACATGGGAGAGGATCGCGCGAAGAGAAGAGGAAACGGATCATTTCAACGGCGTCGTCGAGCGCGAGGGAACCGTCTCGGGTGACGTCGGCGCGAACAAAAGTCACAGGCGCGAGCTCGAGTGTGCACGTAAGCTCCGGTGTATATACGTCCGCACGCCCGAGCGCTGAGACGTGCACGACCACGGTGCCGCTCATCGAACTAGGCACCGGCACCAACTCCGATCTGGCATCGCCGCGAAAGCTCTCAAAGCGCTCTCCCCACTCACCGGGAGAGCCGACGCGAACCAAGATGGTGCGGTAGTCTCCATCGCCCGACCACGTCAACTCGATTTCGCGCTGCTCTGTCACCCCACAACTCAGATCGGTGAGTGGAGCGGGAATCGAATCGAGCAGAAACTGTCGACGCTGATCGATCCACCATTTCAGCTCCGCGACTCGCTCGTCGATATCCCACGTCCTCGAATCGCCCCACGATCCCCACTTCTCGCGATCGAGCTCGGCGTCGACGCGGATCTCGTCACGCAAATCGTCGATGATCGGTTCAAGGTTGGCGACGGTGAAATACTGCTCCAACAGGCTCAGGACACGGTCACGAAAGAGGCCATTATGTTTTTCACTCGTGAAAAAAGCCTCGATCATCGCGTTCCACTTGCCGTCGCACTTCTGGTGGCGACGACTCCCCAAGAGGATGTGATTCTTCCAGCGCAGGCAGTCGCGACCCGATCCTCCCTCGGGGAGCATCCCGCCTATACAGCCGCCGTCGCACTCGTGGTTTTGCCCCCAGGTCAAGTCGAGATCCCACGGCGTTTGTGTCCACAGGCCGGTCTCGACATCGTGGTACATATAGTGGTTCTTGTGCGGATGGTCGGCATTCGAGATGAGCGCCGTCCCAACAAGATAGTCACGAAAGTTGGGGACGTCGACGCGGCTGTCGATGAACTCTCGCCTCTCAGTGTCGTTTTGCGTGCGGTTGAGCTCCCTGACGAAATCGGCAAGATTTGTCAGGCCTAAGTCTTCGCGCGTCTCTTTCTCGTAGTTTCCTGGTGACTTCGCCTCGCCGCCCTCGATCGATTTCCAAAGCTCGCCATCGTCGTTCAGACCGTTACGCGACAAAAATTCCGTGTCGGGCTGTTCGATATGCATGTAGAGCCCATGGAAATCTCCGTTGAGCTCGATGCGGCAGTGTTCGGTGTAACAATGGGTGTTGCCGAGATCCTGAAACGTGACGTGCGCCAACACCTCACGGATCAAGTCTTTGTTGGTCCAAAGCGCGTTGAAATTGATGCGGCGCCGACTCGTTCCGAACCGCTCGGGATCCTCCCCGCGCTCGAACGGGTGATCCTTGGGAAACTTGACCTTCCACGGTCGTTTAGGGTTGCCTAAAGAGTTGCTGCCGCGGTGCCGAATGCCGTATCTACCGCTGTTGCTCGTAGCATTGATCGGCTGCAGCGGCTCGCCATCGAAGCCAATCGCGAGATCATAAACTTCGCCGTCGAAAAGAAATGAGCCAGGCTGATAGACATCTGGCGTGCGGTTGAGCCGTTCGAGGGACGCCGCGGAGAGGAACAGGCCGAACGTCGGCAGATTCGAATCGGAAGGCGTGTCGTTTACGTAGTACGCGCGACTCGGCGTGGGTTCCCCTGGTATCGGGAACTGATCTTGAAGTCCGTTGGCGTCTTCGACGACAAGTCGATAGCGGACGAACGTCCCGTGAGGGCGGGGCGGCAGCTCGCCAGCCCAGATGCCGTCGTCTGCTTCACCGTCGCCCGACAGGCCATCGTCTGCCAGCGTCACTTCCGATGTGCTCGTGCCATCGTGAAGCTGCGCCGTCAACGCTGCGACAGCGGCGCCGTCGGCATCACTTTCTACCTGGACCAATAGGGTGACTGGCTCTGAGGACGTCGGCATCTTCGGAATTGTTCGGGCTGCGAGAATTCCCGGGGGAAGCTCCGAGAGGTTGTCCGAATTGAGCGCCCCCGGACTTCCGAGGAGTTCAAGCGCTCCAAACGACTCTCGGCGGCTTCCGACTTCGAGGAGGCCGACACCGCTGAGGGAACGCACCCAGAACGACAACCGCACGACGGCGCCTTCAGGCAGCGGCGGCTCAATCGAAAAACGGGCGTTCGACGAACGAGAAGCGGACCCCACCGACGTCAGTCGCAAGGCTCCTTCCCCTGCATAGGTCTCTTCCGTCTCATGACGCGAATCGTCATGCCCCGGGAAGAAAACCCAGCCCTCAATTCCCGCCTCGAAGCCGCCATCGGGGATCAACGGTGTCGAGTCGCCTTCGAGCGTCATCGAGAGCTCGTCGATCAACGCCTCTCCCGCTCCGAGAAGACGAAGGACCAACGTCGATTCGGTTGGCGCCGCTGTGAGGTCGTAAAACTGCCACTGCGGTGAGCCCACACGCCAGTTGTTTGCGCGGTCGTTATCAGCCGCCAGGCTACGGCGCTCGAGAGGCGGGCCACCGCCGTCCGGCAGCGTCGGGTACGGAAAGGTGTCCGAATAGGTTAATCGCTCGATCGTCTCGCCACTAGCGTTCGCCAGTTCGACACGCTCGCCGCTATTGCGCAAACGACCAGAATATGTCCCGGCGATGTGGACATCAGGTCTCGGTCGCGCGGCCCGAAAACCGTCCTCATCGGCGACGACGACAAGGCAGCTCTTTGGCTCAAGCAAAACACCCAGATCGAAGGTGAACGTGATTCCCCGCGTGAACGCCCAGCCACTGAGATCGACGAGCTCCGAGCCGCGGTTGCAAAGCTCGATGTATTCACTCCGTTCGCTACTGAAGCTGGGATGGTAGTGGATCTCACTGATGACGACATCGGAGTCGGCGGCATTTGATTCGACGGCAATGCCAGCGTCGAGCACGATCGCAGCGACGAGTCCGAGCGTCGTGGGGATCGAGCGCAACGAGGACCTACTCAGAGTCTTTCGCTTCGTTTCGTGTAAGAACTTCATCCGTCTCTACTCCGCGGCGCATGGCCCGCTGAGCGACCGGGTCCGCTGAGAACGGTCCGACGTCGCCAGACTCGAGCCGTCATGTCCCAGCACTTGTCGACCCTACTCTACGGCTGCATGCGGTTGACTTTGACTCACTCCCGGCTCGCAGTATGGCGGCATGCGCGCCAAAGAAAAAAAGAGTGCGCACCCCTGCCGCGCGACCCCGACTCAAGGACAATCACCCGACAACGTTTTGAGTGCGGGGATGATGGTCTCTATGGGCATAATGATCACGATGCTCGTAACCACAGCGCGTCGACTTCGACCTAACCTCCTCACTTTAGCACAGGGGAATGGCACCTCCACGCGAATTCATCCGTGCGGGCCATGCGAGCTACGGCACGAACGGCAAACGAACCCGCGCCTTCTCGCAGTTCTGTTTGCGGCAGCCACTCCAGCGGCCGTAGCGTTCTGCTTCGTCTCCGCGTGCGACAACAACACCGCCGTGGATCCACTCGGGGCGAGCGGCGCGCGTGGAGCGATCACGCTGCCGCCTAGCGCAGACAGTCGAACTCGAATTGATGTTGGCAGTCGCCTCTACGAAGAAGGCGAATTCGAGCAGACTCTGGAAGTACTTCGACCACTGATTGACGTCTCACCGCCGGAGTCTCCCGCACTCCTCCTTGCGGCACGTGCCCACGCCCACCGCGGCGCACACCGCAGAGCGGCGCTCCTTCTCGCCAGGATCTTGGAGTTCGACCCACACCATGCCGACGCCTACGAAGAGCTCGCACGGAACCGTCGTCGTCTCGGTCGCGAGATCGAGGTCGCGATTTTCCTGCGGGCGGCAAGCAACATCGAATCTGCGACGAGTCGGCGTCAGGGAACGCCGCGCGGCCATACGTCGGAGCCGATCGCAGCCGAGCTCAAGGTGGCGATGACCCTCGCCGATCGAGGCGCCGTCTTCGCCGCCGTGCAGCGGTTCAGCAAAGCATACGAAAGCATGGAGTCACCGACGGCACTGCTTTGCGCCAGTCTCGGCACTCTCTACCGCCGCCTCGGGCGCACCCGCGAAGCCGTGCCGCTACTCGAACGCGCACTCGAGCTCGCTGGCGATCCCAGCGCCGGCCCTCTTCCGAGCGCCGCTCTCGTACGACGCGACCTGGCTGCCGCAATACTCTCCCTGTTGCAAGACGACATCGATGGAGCACGCGTACGGATCAACGCGCTACGACAGTCGATTCTAGCCGCAGACGAGCGCCTTCGCTTCGACCTCTTCGTCGCTGAGCACGTACTCGACGCGTGGCGAGATCGCGTCGCGGCGCGCGACATCGCAGTGGAACTTCTCACTTTGGGCGCCGAAGGCCCTCGTAGCAGGGTTGCTCTGTTGACGCTGCGCCTGCTTCTCCACAGCGAGCGCGTCGATCAAGCGCTCGCCCTGCTCCGGAGCGACGACTTTCCCGAACGCGACAGCGACCGACTAGGCGCCGCAGACACAGACGAGCAGTCCGAGGACTCTATCGAACGCCTTCTTCGCCGCGCGCGGTCGTTCGCGGAGAGATTTCCGGCTCTACCAGAGGCCCAGAGACTTCTGGCTGCAGTCGCTGAGCAGACAAACGACGCAGCCGGAGCGGCGCGTGCCCAAGCCAGAGCGTCGGAACTGGAGAGACTCGTGACCGCTCGGCGTGAGCTGGAGATGCGGTTGTCGTCGACCCGCCTCGACGAGGCGGGTGAGCTCTACCTGGCACTTGCACACAATCACGCCGCCGTGGGCTCGTCGGAAAAGGCGCGCCGTCTTCTGGACATGGCCCGCGGGTTGATGCCGAATCGACGAGAGGTGCATGAGGCCTACACGGCCTTGCTCACTGATCCGGAGGACGTGTTCTTTCGCTTGCGGGCTTGGCGCCGACTTAAAGAGATTGCGCCTGTCGAAACAGCGGCAACGGTAGAAATCCAGCGTGCGTACCGCCGCCTCGGCCTGGTGGATGCCGCCGCGCCATGACACGTTTGACCCGACAAACCGGCATGCTCGTGCTCGTGGCCGCCGGCTCGCTAATCGTCTTCGTGGCGTGCGATCGAACCGCAGACAGGGAGCCCGGCCCGGAGCCTCTGTTCGTTGATATCTCAGCGAGCGCTGGAATCACGCATGCGACGATGTGCGGCACGACTGAGAAGCGGACAATCTTTGGTTCGACGGGGTGCGGTGGAGCGGTGCTCGATTTCGACGGCGATGGTTGGATGGATCTCTATTTCGCGCGAGGACGTCGCACACTGAAGGCGAGCGCGACGCCGACGGCGGCTTCCCCGAGCGACGCCGACGACGAGGCAGCGAATCGGCTCTATAGGAACCGCGGCGACGGCACGTTCGCAGACGTCACGGCAGAAAGCGGCGCCGGCGACCTTGGTTGGGGACAGGCAGCCGTTGCGGTCGACTACAACGGCGACGGCGACGCCGATCTCTTCGTCACCAACATCGGCAGCAACTCCTTGCTGAAGAACAACGGCGACGGCACATTCACCGACGTTACGGTGCGCGCAGGCCTGGCCGACAAGACGTCGGCGGTGCAGTCGTGGTCGACGGGCGCGGCCTTCGCCGACGTCGACCGCGACGGCGACCTCGACCTTTTCGTCGCCGGATACGTCGCGGCGGGTCTCTTCGACGAGTTGAGCGCATCCGGGCGCTCATGTACCTGGAGCGGCTTGCCGGTGTTCTGCGGACCAGCCGGTCTCGCCGGCGAGCGCGACTGGTTCTACCGCCAGGACGACGACGGCACATTCCATGACGCGAGCCGCGAGGTCGGGCTCCACGATGTCGATCGCCGCTACGGGCTGCAGCCGGTGTTTTTCGACTACGACCTCGATGGAGACGTAGATCTATACGTCGCCAACGACTCCAACGCCAACGCGCTTTTCTTAAACGATGGCAAAGGAGTGTTCCATGACGAGGCGCTGCTCGCCGGTGTTGCGTACAACCGTAGGGGTCTCGCGCAGGCCGGAATGGGCGTCGTCACCGAAGACCTCAACGGCGACTTGCGCCCTGACATCTACGTGACGAATTTCGATCTCGACACCAATACGCTCTACATCAATGCGGCGGACGGAATCGCTGAGGACCGCACACGCTTCGCGCGCCTCGCAGCCGTATCTCATCGCTTCATGGGCTGGGGCGCGGCGGCATGCGACATCGACAACGACGGCGACACGGACCTCTACAGCGTCAACGGTCATGTCTTTCCGCAGGTCTCCCAAGACGAACGGTTCTCGGGCTACGAACAGCGCGACTTCCTGTTCGTCAACGACGGCAGCGGACGGTTCAACGAAATCGCGAGCAGCGCCGGTTTGTCGCAGCGCCACTGCGGGCGCGGAGTTTTGCAGCTCGACATCGACAACGACGGCGGCCTCGACATCGTCCTGATCCCCTTGGACGCCCAGCCGATCGTTCTTCAAAACCGCACAGCGCCCATGGGCGAGTGGCTGAAGGTTCTGCCGATCGGCACGGGTCGCAACCGAGACGCCGTCGGAGCTAAGGTCCGCGTGACGATCCACCGAGGGTCAGAGACTCTAGTCCAAGTGCGCGAGGTCAAACGTGGCGAAGGGTACTTCGGTTCGCACGACCCGCGACTCCACTTCGGGCTCGGCGCGGCACCGACGAGCGTCGATGTCGAGGTCACATTTCCAAGTGGGCGAAAGGTGACGGTATCAGGCGTTGAGCCGCAAAGGCTGTTGGAAGTCGAAGAAGGCGGCGCATCTCGCGTCGAGACACTAAAACCATCGACCCCCGCGCCGTGATCGACTTGCAAATCGTGCCGACGATGGCGTGACAATGGCACCGCACAAGGGGGCGCGGGCGGGCGACGGCCCGCCGGGGCCGTGACAGCGCACTTGCTTCGAACCCCAATCAGCAAGACAATGAGCTCCGTGGACCCCGTGAAGCACCAACGATCGTTCTACGTCAAACTTCGGCGACGAGACCGCATCTGTTCACGCCGTCTGAATGGCCTCTTACTGTGCGCGCTCCTTGCGCCCGTGTCGCTGCTGGCAGCGGATCTGCGGATCTATCCCGAAGTGGTTCAACTGCACGGCGCTCGCGCAGTCCAGCAAATCGTCGTCGAAGTCTCAAACGCTGACGAGCCTGAGCTCGATTCGGAATGGATCGACGTCACGCGAGAGAGTGTCATCCGTGTTGGCGATGCAAACGTCGCTTCGGTCGTCGAGGGTGGCAGGATCGCTGCGCGGAGCGATGGCGTGACAATCATAACCGTCGAGCACGAAGGCCAATCGATCTCTGCGCCGCTGCGGGTGAAGGGAACGCAGGCGCCTGACCCGGTCAGCTTTCGCCGCGAAGTGGTGGCCGTGTTTGCGCGGCATGGTTGTAGCTCCGGCGCCTGTCACGGTTCCCCCAGCGGAAAGAACGGCTTTCGTCTCTCCCTACGCGGACACGATCCTGTTCTCGACTACGACTCGTTGACGCGCGAGTTCCTAGCGCGGCGGACCACGTTTCTCGATCCTGACGTCAGTCTGGTCTTGCGCAAACCGCTCGGCGAAGTACCGCACCAAGGAGGAAAACTCTTTCGCCGCGGTGGATCAGAACACACGATCATTCGTGACTGGATTCGCGAAGGCCTGACGGACCGACAGGACGCCCCCTTGGTCGGCATCGACGTGTTCCCCAAACAGCGTTCACTGCGGGGAGCAGACTCACGCCAACAGCTCGTCGTCACGGCGCACTTTGCAGATGGTACTCGCCGCGATGTGACGCGCCTAGCAGTTCTCACCATCGACGACACACAAGTAGCAGGACTCGACGCACAAGGCCTCCTGTCGCGCCGCGGCAAAGGCGAAGTGGTGGTGCTCGCGCGGTACTTGGACCAGCTTGCCACTTCCGAGATCGCGTTCTTGCCTAAATCGACTCCCGAAGACCTCGTCTTTCCACCTGAACGCAACTATGTCGACCGCCATGTTTTCGCCAAACTGCGCCGCCTCGGCATCTCTGCTGCAAGGTTGACAGACGACGGTGAGTTCATCCGCCGCGTTTACTTAGATACCATCGCCCTTCTGCCGTCCCCGGACCGCGTTCGAGCATTCGTCGCCAGTGACGATCCGAAGAAACGTGCGCGCTTGATCGAAGAGCTGCTCGCGCGCCCGGAGTTCAACGATTTTTGGGCGCTCAAATGGCTTGACGTGCTGCGGTCAAACCGCAAGACGATTGGGCCTGCGGCAGTGTTCAAACTGCAGCGTTGGGTGCGCCACGCGATGGCTGCGAAATTGCCGATCGACGTTATGGCACAGCGGCTCGTGCTCGCCACCGGCGACGTCAACGTCCATCCGGAGGCGAACTTCTACCGTGTCACGACCAGTCCAGAGGAGCGCGCTGAGACAGTTTCACAACTCTTTCTCGGCATCCGCATCGGCTGTGCCCGTTGCCACAACCATCCGTTCGAGCGGTGGACGCAAAACGATTACTATGGGCTCGCATCCTTTTTCTCCGGAGTCCGCATCAAGGGCAGCGGTCCGCGGCGTGGTCGCAACAACGCACGTCTCAGCGTCGACCGTCAGGTGGTCTGGAACGACCCGAGCGCCCCGCTCCTCGATAATCCCAGGAGCGGACGGCCTGCACTCCCGGTGTATCTAACGAACAGCGGGCCACGAACGGTTGATGGCGCCGTCGACCATCCCGATCGCCGTGAGTTGTTCGCTCAGTGGCTCACGTCGGCGGATAACCCTTACTTCGCTGCGGCACTCGCCAATCGCATCTGGTACCACATTCTTGGTCAGGGGATTGTCGATCCCGTCGACGACTTCCGTGACTCTAACCCACCCTCCAACAAGCCGCTTCTCGACGCCCTGGCTACAGATCTACGCGAGCACGACTTTGACCTTCGCCACCTCGTGCGCACGATTCTGAATTCCAGCACCTATCAACTGAGAGCGTCGACGAATGAGCCCGAACGCTACGACCGTTACTTTGCGTACGCTTTGCCGCGACGCTTGAGCGCAGAGCAACTAGCAGACGCCGTCGATAGCGTGCTCGATTTGCAGGAGTCATACGCGGGCATTCCGCTCGGCGCACGAGCGGTTCAACTCCCAGACGACGACGCGGCGGGCGAGTTCCTGAAAAAGTTCGGGAAGCCGCAGCGCCAGCTGGCATGCGAGTGTGAACGTCCGAGCACCTCCAACTTCGCGCAGTCACTGGAGCTTCTCGGCGGATCAGCGTTCAACGAGAAGCTCCGGCGCCGCGGAGCCCGCCTCGATCGACTCCTGTCAGCGGGTGAGCAGTCGAGCTCCATCGTGGACGAGCTCTATTTAGCCGCCCTCGCCAGATCGCCCAGCGGGCCTGAGCGCGCGGCCGCCACGGCGCTGCTCGAAGGCGCAGCTGAAAGCCCCAGAGCCGCGCTCGAAGACATTCTCTGGGCGCTCCTCAACTCACGCGAGTTCCTCTTCCGTCGCTAGCGGTCGCCATACGTAGGAGTTCGGTCGCCGCTGCCGAACCGGTTTGCGTGGGCGTGGGCGAATGCGTGGGCGTGGCGTTTCCCAAAGTAGCAGGCACACGCCGTGTGCCGTTCCGGAGGTGATTGTGGAGCGTGGAGCGTGGAGCGTGACCGTGGACCGTGGCAGTGGCCGTGGCCGTGGACCACGAGTTTCGACAGCACGTTTTGAGAACTTCACAGCCTCGTGTGCCGTCCGACTTGCGGGAGTGGAATCTGTCTCTCCGTCTCCGCCCTCTGAATCCGCCCGTCTCAGAATCCATCCCCGCGCCAATAGACGCTTCCCCCACCCGCCGCGATCCGGTACGTTGAAGTGAGTAGTCATCGTCAGTCACGGTTGAGCGAGCGGAGGCAACGAGCTCATGTCCAATCAAGGCAGGGATCTCCGTGGTCGCGACTCCACTGTGAGTCGTCGAGCAGCGATTCAAGTCGGAGCCGTCGGGCTTGTCGGGCTCGGCATGGGCGATTTAGCTCGACTCCAGGCGGCGCAGCCGAACTCCTCGGCGATCAAAGCCAAATCTGTCGTCTACATCTTCCTGTCCGGTGGTCTCGCGCAGCACGAGAGCTTCGACATGAAGCCCGACGGTCCCGCAGCGATCCGCGGCGAGTTCAAGCCGATTCCAACGCGCACTCCCGGCATCCAAATCTGCGAGCACTTGCCGCGACTGGCGACGCAGAGTGAGCGCTGGGCGCTCGTTCGCTCACTCACCCATCCGTTCAACGAGCACTCGCAAGGGCATATGGTGATGCTGTCGGGGCGGACGCAGCTGCCGGAAGGGTTCGACTTCAACCGGCCAAAGCCAACGGACTGGCCGGCGATTGGTGCGGTCGCGGGTTATGCGTTCGAAAACCCAGACAAAATCTTTGGAGTGAAGGACGCCGCCCCGGCGCCTGGGGGTTCGAGTCCGAAATCCCCTCTGCCGCAGTCAATCGTGCTCCCCCACGCACTGGTGCATCGCAGCGGCCGGGTGATCCCTGGGCAGTACGCCGGCATCATGGGATCGCAGTGGGACCCTTGGCTCGTGAAAGCAGCCGTCGACTGCAAGGGCTCCTATGGCGCCTGCCCGGACTGCTTTCATCATGCCAGCGGCGCTTTCGACCACGCGATCGAGCCCGCGTTCGAAGCGCCAAGCCTTCGCTTGCCCGAAGGATTGACCACTCGCCGGTTAGGTCGGCGCCTCGGGTTCCTCAAGGTGATCGAAGATCAGCAGCGGGATCTCGACAAATTCAGCGACGCGAGGAAATTGAGCCGTCACCGCGAACAGGCCGCGTCGCTCTTGGCTGACGCGCGTGTGCAGCGAGCGTTCGACGTTTCGAATGTCGACCCTGTAACTCTCGATCGCTATGGACGTCATCAGTTCGGGCGGTCACTTCTCATGACGCGGCAGCTTCTAGAAGTTGGCGCGCGACTCGTTCAGGTTAACCTGGGCAACAACGAGACGTGGGACACGCACCAAGCCGCGTTTCGAAATCTTAAGGATCACTTGCTTCCACCGCTGGACCAATCGCTCTCTGCGTTCCTGGACGACCTCGCTGCGACGGGCCTTCTGGATGAAACGCTGGTCGTCATGGCCGGTGAATTCGGACGCACGCCGCGCATTTTCAAGATCCCCGGCGCTCCTCTTGCGGGACGCGATCACTGGGGCCCAGTCCAAACCGTTTTCTTCGCCGGCGGTGGCGTGCGTGGCGGTACCGTCATCGGCTCCTCCGATGCAGCCGGCGCCTATCCGGATTCCGACCCGCAAAAAGTCGAGAACATGGCGGCGACGATCTACCAGGCGCTCGGCATTCCACCCAGTGCTGCTTGGTACGACGCGACGGATCGGCCGCACCATATCTATCACGCCGAGCCCATCGCAGACCTCATCGCCTGATGGCCTCAATCGTGGGTCGGCGATCTCCAACCCCGCGTCGTAAATGCCTACGCCGACGGCACTCTTGTGCCTGCAGCCCCGTGCAAAAAAACACGGAGCAAAGAACCCTTCTCAGCCGTTATTGAAGAGGATCGAGGCGGAAGCAAAGGCGCACCCGTATTTGCGTGGCGTCCTCAACTAACGCTGCGACGAATGTCGGACCGAACTCCGTGTTGAAGTGTCCGCACGTAGAGGAGCTCTCACCATGCAGAATCGATCGCTGGACCGTCGTCGTTTGAATTGGCTGACTCAGTCGCTATGTGTCGTACTTGTCGGTGCGACGCTGATCAGCAGCGTCCAAGGTGAAGAGTTCGATCACAGCCGCTGGGACAAAATCCTCAAGGAGACGGTGACCGATGACGGCTGGGTCGACTACAAGGCGCTCAGCGGACAATGGAGCCGTGAGCTGAAAACGTACTTAGCCGCGCTCGCTGCGGTCGACGTTCGCAGCCTCGGCAGCGCGGCGGAAGAGAAAGCGTTCTGGATCAACGCTTACAACGCAGTTTGCGCACAGACGCTCGTCGATGCCGACCTACCGAAAGTGGTGCCGAACGCGGCGCTTTTCGGTAAAAACATCTTCAAAGAGAAGAACTACAAAATCGCGGGAAAGATCCGCACCCTCAATGAAATTGAGCACGAGATCTTGCGCAAGAAGTTCGACGACAACCGCATTCACGCGGCACTCGTCTGCGGCGCGTCGAGTTGCCCAAGACTGCGACCTGAAGCCTACACCGGCGCACAACTCGACGCGCAGCTCGACGAGGAATGTCGCCGCTGGATTCGCGCCGGGCTGACGAAGAGCCGGCAGAGAAAGAATCACCTCGACCGCGAACGCAAAACGATGTACGTCTCAAAAATCTTCGACTGGTTCGAGGAGGACTTCGGCGATAGCGACGCGGGAGTGTTGGCGTTCGTGCGACGATTCGCGACCGACGACGACCGCGCCTTCCTTGAAAAGAACCGCGTGCGCGTGCGCTACCTGAAGTACGACTGGAGCTTGAACTCGCAAGCGAAGACGAGATAGCGCCAAGGCGCCGTGACGTCCTACGGGTGTTCGTACCAAACGACGTTCTTGCTCGCCTGCCCCGCGATGAGGAGGTCGAGGTCGTCGTCGCCATCCATGTCGACAGCTCTAATGTCGTAAGCAGCTTGTTCCCGTCCGACAACATGGGTGGTGAAATTGCCCCGCCCGTCATTCTCGAACCAAGCCGCGACTTTGTCGTCCTTGGCGCAACTTGCGGCGTCAATGTCGCCGTCACCGTCCATGTCGACAACGACAAGGCAGTGCGGGCCGTGAAACGACGCGTGGATCACGTGCTCAATCCAGTCCGGAGCCTCAAACCATACCACGCCACGGCCGTGTCCTCTCGACGCGAGAAGATCAACACGTCCATCGCCGTTGACGTCGACTGGGTGAATGTTTGTGGCACCGGGTTGTTTGCCGCCGACGCGATGCTTCTTCCACACCTGGTGCGGATTCTCGGGCGCCTCCCACCAGGCGAACCAGTCACCGGTTCCCGGGTCAGCATACGGGCCGCCTTTCGCCGCGCTCGCCGCGTCAGGGCGTCCGTCGCCGTTGATGTCTCCATAGCCGAGATAGTGGCTTAGGCCTGGCGCGTCGCCCTTGGCGAATACCGTTCGTTTCCAGGAGCTCGCACCAGAGGGAAACTTGGGTGCTTTGTACCAGACGAGCGAATTCGCGAACGGCCCTTTTGGTTGGCCACTGTTGGCGAGCAAGTCGATACGACCGTCACCGTCGATGTCACCCTTGATGACACCGTGGACACCGTTGACCTGTTCGTCGATCTTATGACACGGCCATGGTTCGATCTCGGGGCGTTGCGGCCGCTCCAGCCAAACGATGAGCCCTGGGCTGTAACGCGCACCGACGAAGTCAGGATCGCCGTCGCCGTCAATGTCCCAGACCTCACTATGGATGAAGTCGTGCCCAGGTCGGTTATCGATCACAAGCTCCCGCCAGTCCGGAGCGATCAACAGGCGCGTCTTGCTGCCGCTATTGGCGATGACGTCGACTTTGCCGTCACCGGTGAAATCCGCAGCCACTGCTGTGGAGGTATGAAACCCCGAATGAACCACGTGACGCTTCCATTCGCCTTCAGTACCTATGACCTGCGGCGACACCAAGAGCCCAGCGAGCAAGGTCAGCGTAATCGTCGTACTTCGTATCGTTTTCATCGTCCTCTCCTTCGCCGCGCATCAGTTCGGCCGGCGTTCGTTTCGTTCACTTTGACTTGACCTCGATCGCGAACGGCTCTGTTCTGACGACGACGTCTCGGTCGCCGACACGCGTCGTGGCGATGATCCGCACCCCGCTGTACTTTCCCGAGGCGACGCTGAGAGCCACGTCAAGGGAGAAACTGCCTTCACTCTTGTCAGCAGCGATCTCATGCGGTGAGGCCGGAGTCATCCCCGCTGGTAGGTCGATCCAGCTCAACTTCACAACCGACGCTTCAGCGCCGAAGCGCTCAACTCGAATCGCTATCGCCGTTCGACCGCCGCGCACAAAGGGAACCGGTTTCGGACTCACATGGAGCGGTGGCACGAGCCGAAAGTCGATGCCGCTAACGACGTACCGCTGCGGCTGATCTTGAAACGTTGCCGCTGCGTCGATCGTAAGTGTGGCCGCCTCTGTGAGGCTCGCTGCGTTGCCTTCAAGGAGCAAGTCGACTTCGTCTTTCCCCTTGGGTATCTGCAGGCGAATCTTCTCCTCCTCCTTCTCGATCCCGGCGACAACGGCGCGCAAACCAGGCGGCAGGCCGTGGACCGTGAGCGCGACTGCTTCTTCGCACGCCTCGTTGAGGCGCGTCCGGGTCACCTTCAGTTTTGCACCCGCGCCGCCTCGAGGATAGAGGACGACATCGGGCTCAATGCTGAGCGCGTAGAAATCGGCAAAAGGCGGCGTGATGCCGATCGCGACGTGATCCTCCAAGCCCGATGGCGGGTACTCGCGGCGGGGATCCAGAGCCCGCAGCGCAGCACTCGCGCTGGCAAGCTGGGCCGATGCGGAACCCGCACCCTCTGGCCAGCCGCGCACACGCAATCGCAACAACCGTCCCTCCTCCATGCCATGAGGGACGCGAAGGCGTAGTCGCGTTTGGTTCGCGCCGGCAGCCAACGTGCCGCCGTCGATCACTCTCGCTCCAGGAAGTCCGTCGGGTTCCAGACGAATCGGCCCTCCATATCCGCGCCGCTCGCATTCGACGTCGAGAGCAGCGACGCCGCCGCGTGGCACGTTCAGTCGCTCTACCTTGTAGCGAAGCGCGAACTCGACGGCAGCCCTGCGTGCCTCGATGCGATAACCGAATTCTGGTCCGCCGCGATAGTGCAGGTCCTCGACGGCAAGCACATACTCGCCGTCGTCAGGAAGCGTGATCTGCAGTCGTCCCTCGTCGTCACCGCTGTCGTCGACGCGTCCGAGCTGCGAGCCATCGGCGCGCAAGCATCGCAGCAAGAGATCCGTCGGCGAACCGAGAGACCGAGTCAGACCGGTGAACAAGATCTGCTCCCCTTTCTTGCCGGCGAAACGATAGTGATCCATGTCTCGAGCGCTCTGGAAACGGCCGTTGATGACGCATGGGATCGAGAAGCGCTGTGACTCTTCGACCTTCTCGTTCGGCTCCACTTCCAAGAGCTCGGGGAGCGTGGTCGCCGCGAGCGTGACGAATCCCGAGTAGACTCCGGTACGGCGCTTGACGCCAAGCGTCAACGGCGACGAGGTCGAAAGCTCGCGAGGCAGCGCGAGCTGCAGCGGCTCCACATCGGCTACATCTGGACCGACGAACGACACCTCCGCCACCGTGCCCAACCGCGCCCCGAGTGGGAACGTGCTGCTGACCAGGGGGAAGTCCCCGACTCGCAAGCGGTAGCGAAAACCATCTCCACCGCGATAGCGGACGTCGTGAAGCGAGAGAAAGTATCGCCCCGGCTGCTCGAACGTGTACACGAGCCGCGGATCGACGCCAATACTTTGATCATCGTCGGCGAACGCGAGCTCGCGACCATCCGCGTCGAGAAGGCGCACGACTGGATCGAGCTGCGAAGCGAGACGGCTCGCAATCACTTCGAACGACAGCTTCTGCTTGGCCTCGATGTCGAGAGCGAAGTACGTATAGTTCCGCGACACCGCGCTGCCGTCAACAGCCAGCGGTGGTTTGATGGGCATCGCACGATCCAGCTGCGTCGACTCAGCCGTAGCCGTAACCGTCGGGAGATCGTCGATGAAAAAGAGGAGAGGATTCGAGACGCCTTCGCGCGTCGCCACGCGGATGGCGCCACGTCCAGGCGGAGCGTGCAGAGGCACATTCAGCCGACATGAGAGTACGGTGGTGTCGACCGCAGCTTTCTCATCGCCCCCGGTGGCCGTCTGCACCGCTTGATCATCAGGAACGAGGCGCTCAAGGTGCCCACCAAAGCTGCACCAAAGCGCCTTCACGTCGTTCAGCTTCTCACCGTGAAGGCGCACCTCGATCGTTTGCCCACGCGGCGCGGCCGTCGGCACGGAGTAGTTCAAAACGGGCTGAGCTTGAACTGCTCCGGTGAGACCGAGCACGGCGCAAAACGGAACAATCAACCCGAGCCTCACTCCGACAACACCGCAAACGATACCTCTTTGTCTCATCATGTTTGCCTCAGTGCTGTCTTCCCCAAAAGTCTTCCCCAAAGCGCCTGCATGAAGACTCTGAAACTGGCGTTTCGGACCGTTGAGCTCTCGCCAGAGCGCCGAGCGAAAGGATCGACTCGCGAGCGATTCTACATCGCGGTCGCAACGATTGTCGATCCCGCCACCCGCTGCGCCGTCCGCACTAACAAACCACGTTCGGGGTCAGTTCACTGCACGGCCGCCTCAATCGCACCCAGCATCGCCGCTTCGGACTCCGGCGCTACCCATAGCCACGAGTGCGTCTCATTAAATCGCTCGCGCGTCCGAGCGGCCGTGGGGATGTACCCAGGGGCGCACTCGCCATAGCCGATCATGAATAGAAACAGTTCCGGCCGCAGCCTCTGAGCGCGCAACTGATAACCGACGAACGTCTCCGCCGGCATGAGCACGATGCGAGCGCGGCCGAAATCGACAACAGGGACATCCAACGGCACGCCGGTGTCGACACGCTTTCTCCAGCTCAATCCCATCGCAGCGAGCGCGCGATCGAACGGCCGCGCGGTGTCGTCGCGCAATCGAGCCTCCATCTCGGCCAGCGAGAAACCTGGGCCGCGGCGTGGTTCCAACCTCAGGGGAATCGATCTCCACGCGATCTGCTCCAGTGGGCTGAGCTCCGTTCTATTCCATGCGCGACACATCGCTGCGTAGAGACGTCGTGCCAGGATGGCACGGTTGGCGGGCGACCCGTCGTTGTACTTCCCGGCGGTAACATCACCGGCGCAGCCAGAGAAGTAGACCTGGTGGACGCGCGGTTGATCCGCTTGACGACGGGCGCGCGCCATGCCAACGAAGTCGTAACTGACGCCGCCGCGCCCGTAGTAGGACATGGGATGCGATGCGAAGACGTGAAGCGCTGCGACAGGTGCGCTGCCGTTCCAAAAGCTCAGCGTCCTCAGCCAAGGGTCGACTTCACCTTCCGGGGCATCCCGCAGCGAGGCGTCGCCGCCGCTGGAGCTGCCACGCGAAAACGTCACGCGATCATCCGCGTCGACGACACGGCGATTCGATGCGATCTGCTCGACGCGGGCACGACCAACGCCGAAGTGAGTCACCGGTAAAGCATGAGACAAGCTGTCGCGCACCGCGTTGGCGACACGTTCAACCGCGCGTTCATGAAATTCGAGATCGATGATCTGTACGCCGGGTGCATGCTCGTCGAGAAGCCGCTGCGCGGTGAGATCCGCCAACGGAGCGTCGTGCTGATGGACGCTGCTGACGAGGACTCGCGCGCGCGTCGTCGACGCGGCGTCTGCCACGGCTTGACGCCAGCGCTCGTGAGCGTCGTTTCGGATCTCAAGCCAATCGATCGCGACGATCACGATGGGCTCCCCGGCCCCTAGAAGAACCAGGCCTCGCGCTTCGAGTCGGTCAACGATCTCACGCGCAGCAGTGATCGCACCAGCATGGAGTGCATGCCCCAGTGGCGGTGTTACATCGGCCTTGAAAGCAGAGACGCGGAATGATGCCGCCTCGACGTCTGCCTGAGGCGGCGGCAACCGCGTCGCCCCGGCAGGTCGTGGCCGGCTGAATTCGAACCTGGCCGTAGGGAATCGACTCTTGAACGAGATCACGTACCGACCTTGCGTCGTCGGGTAGACGACCGGTGCGTCCGGCAAATCGAAATCGTTCGGTCGAATTCGAGCGCCGCGTTGAGCTCGATCGTCGGCCTTCGCGTCGAACTCTTGGCGCGGCAGCAACCATTCATCAGCAACATGAAATAGAATCTGTGTACGATCGCCAATCCCGTGTTCAGGGTTCTTGAACAGCGTTCCGTCGACGTCATCGGTGCTCACGAAACGCGCGCTGACATCAATTCCGGAAGTCTTGAACTCGCCCACTAGCTCACGTACCTCGTGCGTGGGACAAACGTCGTCAGCGGCGCCATGAATGAGAACCACCTTGGCGCGGTTGCCAAGGCGCTGCATGACGTGGAGATGCGCGGGGTGTCCGATGAACCTAAGTTCCTGCGCGTCAACCGTCAGATAGCGCGCACTGCTGGGAATGGCGCTGTAACCAGCATTCAAACGACTGCCGTACGGCGCGCCGAAGGCTACGTCATCGCTCAGCTTCGCCATGCCAGACAGCGACACGACAGCGGCAAAGGTGCGCGGCGCAAGCTTGTTGGCCATGAGCGCGACGTTGCCTCCTCCCGATCCTCCCACCGCGTAGATCCGCTCGCGATCAAAGGCTCGACGCTCCAGGTCGAGTTGATGATAGACATACGAGAGCGCTCGCAGGGCATCGAGGGCCTGCACGAATCCATGGTCGTAGGGCTTCGCCGCTCGTTCAGGGACCCAAGGTCCACTCTGAAAATAGTCGACGCAGATGGCAACCACGTCGTAACGCTGTGCGAGCTTCTCAGGATCTGCGCTGCCGGCGCACCCCTGTCCCCCCCAATTGTGGAGACTCAGCATCAAGCCGCTTCGAGGCCCAACACGATCCAGTCGCCCCCCGGGATAGTGAATCGCGAGGCGAAGCAGTCGCGGCATCCCCACCTCCGAAGGAACCTCAAGCTTGACTGGGGCGTCGACCCGCGGCAGTGGCGGCAATTCGGCGCTCAGCGCGCAGGTGAAAGGCACGCCCATCATCGTCAGGGCGATGGTCAACGGACTTCGTCGCGGCAACCGGAATCTCATAACTCATCTCCTCGCGTCTTAAATCGTCGTCGAATGGAGTCATGCAACCTCGAGAAGCCGGTCTCAGTCAATACAGAGCCACCCCGTGTCGCCAGGGTCGTGCTCCGTCGAGTAGGAGTAGCTGAACTCTCAAGGCCGATTCTCCGCCCAACCCAGGGCCGCACCGGTCAATCAGTTCGCGGGAACTTTGGGGCGCGTTCACGCGTTAGTTGACACGCTCTCCCGCACCGGGAGAATGGATAGGTCGGGTTCTTCTGACGACCGGACGGGTTCTTCTGACGACCGGACGGGTTCTTCTGACGACCGGACGGGTTCTTCTGACGACCGGACGGGTTCTTCTGACGACCGGACGGGTTCTTCTGACGACCGGACGGGGCTCACCGCTTGCAAGCAAATGACCGTAAGAAACGCCTTCGGCTCGCCGAATCACACGCCACGTTTTGCGAATGTGAGTCGGGAGCTCGCCGCAGAAAAAGAGACGGGGGTCTGAAACGTGATCGCTATCAACAAGCGGTCTGACGCGAACTCGACGATCAGCCAGGCCGGGCTCGGAACACCGCGACCAGAGAATGGCGTCATTCCACGCGTGCGTTCGCTCGTTCGCATTGCACTCGTGTTCGCGATGCCTGTCGCTCTCGTCGCAGCACCCAGCGATATCGCCATCAACGAGATTCAGTACAATCCTCCCCCCACTCTCGGAGCCGACGCTGATTTCGAATTCGTCGAGCTCCTCAACAGCTCAAGCTCCGAAGCTGTCGACCTGGAGGGCTGGATCCTGAAGGATGACGACGACACGCATCGCTACGAATTCCCTGCCGGCAGCCAAATCCAGCCCGGCCAAGCGATCGTTGTAGCCCGCAACCCGGCGGCGATCGCGGCAACCTATGGGGCTGAGCTGACGATCTTCGGCCCGTTTGATTTCGCGCTGGCCAACGGCGGCGATGCGGTACGCGTCTACGACGCCGCCGGGCACTTGATCGATTGGGTCGAGTATGACGACGACTCGCCATGGCCGACGGCCGCTGACGGCAACGGCAGCAGCTTGGAGCGGATCGACGCCAGCGCCAAGTTCGCGAGCGATTTCGTCAATTTCGCAGCGAGTAACAACATGGAAACGTCAGGTACGCCGGGGCGCGACAACTCACAGGCCGGAAACCTTCCCAGCCGCGCGCATGTCGTGATCAACGAGATCCAATACAACCCAGTCACCGACCCTGATGCTGACGATCTTCTCCACTGCGCGAGTGAAGACTTTGTCGAACTCCACAACCGCAGCGACGCGGCAATCGACATTTCGGGTTGGCGCTTCGAGCGCGGTATCGACTTTGAGTTTCCCGCGGGAACGCTGCTACCAGCCGGCGACTTTGTCGTGGTTTTCAGCGACCGCGACGGCTTCGAGTCAAAGTATGGTTCGATCACCGACACCACAAAGGGTGTGGGCCCGTTCTCCGGTCGTCTCAGTGACGGCGGCGAAGTCTTGCTCCTCGTCGATGCCCAGCAGCGTCCTGTCGACTATGTAGACTTCAACGACCGCGATCCGTGGCCGATCAACCCTGACGGTTCGCGCGGTTCACTGGAGCTGGCCGATGCGTTCGCCAACAACGATCGCGCCAGAAGCTGGGAAGAGAGTACGGACTTTCGTGGCTCGCCGGGGCGAAAGAACACCGCAACGGAAGTGTTCGAATTGACCGGCAACAGTGCACCTGGAATCACGCTCGCGAAAGCGCGTGCGGACGGCATCGAAAGCCGCGAGGGAAGCGATGAGCTAAGCGCCATGGAGATCCGAGCCATCGCATCTACGGACGCAGTGCGCGTCAGCGCTCGAGTGACGGACCCGGACCGCGTTGGCAATGTCCGACTCCACTATCAAACGGTTGCTCCGGGAGACTACATTCGTCGCACGGACCCGCGTTACGAGGCAGAGTGGACGGAGGTGGAGATGAGCCTCGACCTCGAGCTACACCGCTATGCGATCGTCCTGCCGCCACTTCCAAATCGCACGCTCGTCCGCTACAGGGTCGTCGCCACAGACACATTCGGCGCCGAGAGCGTCGCACCGCGCCTCGGCGATCCGGAACCGAACTACGCGTTCTTCGTTTACGACGGCGTGCCCGACTACGTCGCCGACATCGACAGCCGCCTCGGCGATCCCGGCGTCGTCCACGCTGACCCGACAGATCTCCCCGTTTATCATCTCATCGCCCGTGCCGAAGATACTGAAGAGGCGCACTACGATGCGACGCGTGATAGCAACGACAACACCTACTATTGGGTCGGCTCCTTCGTCTTCGAGAATCGTGTCTACGATCACGTCCCGTTTCGCCTCCGTGGCAATCAGCGCTTCTTGCGCAAGAAGCGGTATTGGAAAATCAAGTTCAATAAGGGCAATCGATTTCGCGGCCGCTACAACGACGGCACCCCATATGAGAATCCGCGCCGCAGACTCAACCTCAATAGCAATGAGCACGTCACGAACACTGACGCAACCGGCGGCGTCGGGCTCATCGAAACAATGGGGTTTCGGCTCTTCCGTGAAGCTGGCGTTCCGTCCCCGCGTACGACGCAGGTCTATCTGCGCATGATCGATTCGGCTGCAGAGCACACGCAGTATGACGGTGACTTCTTCGGCGTCTACCTCGACATCCAGCAGATCGACAACGTGATGTTCGAAGACCAAGGTCGCCCTTCCATCGATGCGGGCATCTATAAAATGGGTGGGCCTGTCAAGAGATCGCCGGATTGCTCGCCCGAGCTCGACGACTACAACGCGTTCGTCAACGGCTACAGCGCGATCGATACTCGCGAGTGGTACGAAGAGAACGTCAACCTCGAGAGCTACCTCTCGTTTCGCGCCGTTGTGCAACTGGTACAGCACGCTGACTTGGGCGGACACAATTTCTACTACTACCAGAACCCAGAAACGAAGCAGTGGGAGCTAGTGCCGTGGGATCTCGACAGTACGATGATCGCGGATCGCCAACTCAACATCAGCGATCCGATCAGTCGCCAGGTCTTGCCTAAGTTCGAACGGGAGTATCACAACCGCTACCGCTATCTGTGGCAGACTCTCTACAACCTGGACCGGCTGAGCGGGATCCTCGAAGACGAGCGCGCACGCCTGCGGAAGGCAGCCAACGCCGATCGCGACCGGTGGGACAAAGAAACACGATTGACCTGCCCTTTGACGACGCCCCGCGAGGAGTGCCTCGATCGCTACAACGACTTCGACAACGTGGTCGACCTGCTTGCCGATTGGTTCCGGCGGCAGTCGAGTCTGCAGTCGACGGTTTTTCTCGATCTGAGAGGACCGGCTCCCGCTCGCAACCTGTCTCCTGACGCGAACGTCGACGTGACGCTACCTGTCGAGCTACGCAGTCGGCCGCTCCTCTCACCGGATGGATCCACGCACGTGCGGAGTCATTGGGTTGTGGTCAAGGAAGGGGGCGACTGGGTCTTTCCGATATGGGAGATCGAGATTGATTCGCCTCTCGATCGCGTCACCCTCCCCGACGAGATCCTCAGCGTCGGCGAATCGTATGAGTTTCGCGTGCGCCACCTCGACTCCGCCGGTCGCTGGAGCCTACTTTCCGAGCCGACCGCGTTTCACGTTCGTACTGCCGTGGGACCAGCACCCGCAGCGCCGCGGGATTTCACCGTGCGCTCGCGCAGCACCCGAGGGCACGAACTTGTGTGGTCACCGCCAGACGCAGCGGATGCCGAGGTTCTCGGTTTTCATATCTCTCGCGACGGCGAGAGAATTGCGACCTTGTCCCGCGCCTCCGACGCCTTCCAGCGCTCCCTCTTCGTGGACGAGCACGCATTGCCCGAAGTCGCTCACACGTACGGCATCTCAACCCTCACACGAGGAGGAGAGTCTGCCGAGGAGACAGCTGCAAGCGAGGCTCTTCCGACTCCAAACTATGGTGGCTGGCTGCCGCCGAACGAGGGCTTTCACTATCTTTATGAGGCCAGCGGCAACGAGGCCGACTACGTCGTGACTCCACTCGTGCTCGGAGCACTCGACGGCGAATGGGTCCGCTCCTCACGTAGCGATCGCTGGGACGGATCGATTCCTGGTGAAGGTGCCCCTGGTGGAGTGCGCATCGAACAAGTCTCGAGCACCGATGGAGCCGGCGCCGCGGTCTCCACACTCAACATCGAAGACGCCGGAGATCCAGATCTCCCGCTTCCTGACAACGGCACGATTTATCTCCTGCGGCATCTCGAGCTCGACGGTCTGACGAACGAGAACCGATTGCTCGACGAGGGGGCGACGCTCGTCGCGCGCTGGCGCGTCAATCCAAACCCCACCGATCTTGAGGCGCCAAGCGGCCAGCAGATCGTCGGCGGACGTGGCCAGATCACGCTGGTCCATGACGGAGGTCGCACGGCGCGGCGGATTTTCTCCCTGTCGCTGAACGGCAGCGAGTTGCTCTTTCCGGGCGGCACCGTCCCCATCGCAGACCCACAACAGTTCCAGAGCGTCTGGGCGACGATCGTGGCCGCTGAAGATGGACATCGGGTGCGGCTCTACCTCAACGGAGCCGCGGAGCCAACATTCGACGACGTGGTCACACTCCCGCCGCGAGAGACCGAGACCCGCTACGCCAACTATCTCGCCATAGGACTCGGTGACAGTCCGAATCCCGGGTCGGTTCAGATCGACTTCGTCGGCTACCGACAAGGCGTGCATGCGCCCATTTCAGATCGAGAACCATCGACATTCAGGCGCGGCGATGTCGATGCCAACTCCGTCGTCGAGATCAGCGACGCGATCACTCTGCTCAACTATCTCTTCCGCGGCGAGCGGGAGCCCCAGTGTATTGACGCAGCGGATGCGAATGACTCTGGCTCAATCAACGTCACCGACGCGATCACGATCCTCCTCAACCTATTTCGCGGCACGTCGCTACCAGAGCCGCGAGCGAATTGCGACGAAGATCCCACTGCTGACACGATCTCGTGTCTGCAGTCGACGTGCAGCCTATGATCGCCCACAAGCAACCATCCTGACGGGCACGTTTGGTTCAAAGATCGACGTGGCCGAACAACATCGCCACGCGGGCACGGCGAGCCGAACAGGCAGCCTGTGACGTCCGGGCTGATCAGCCAAGCGCATCAGAGATATGAGGTTCGCGGTCAACGAGTGGCAGAACCTTGGGCTGGTAGATTTCGGTGAACGCCTGTGCACTCTTGTGCACTTCCCACGCCTCCTGACTCTCCCAGTGCTCGCACAGGAGAAAGCGACGACGATCGGCTTGCGAGTGATACGCCTCGAATCGTACACAGCCAGGTTCCTGCCGAGAGAGTTTTGCGGCTTGAACCAGAAGTTGACTCACGTCATCGACGTTCGCTGCGTCGCGAACAGTTAACCAAACGTTGATATGAAACATTGTCATTCTCGCTGAGTTGAAGCTTCGATCGCGTGAGCAGCAAATTATCCGATCGAATGGGCATGCTCAACCGCCAGCGATGATGTCCCGCGTGTCGGTGGTCGAAAGCGTTACGGTATGCCGCTTGGCGGAGGTTGATGGCGGAGGTTGATGGCGGAGACGACCTCGGCCTCGAATTCGCGTCGCAGACCGTCTCCGTTGGCGTCAACTCGGACGCTAGAGCCGCACCGAGATCTCGCAGGCTGGTAGTGCTACACGCAGCCTCTCGATCCCCGCGGTTGAGATCTCGGTTCCGACCAGGTGCAGTTCCTTGAGCGCCTTGAATGCCGACAGCACTTCGATCGACGCATCGGTCACTTTTGTGCGGTCAAGCCACAGACGCTCAAGCGCCGTCAGGTCGCGCAGCCGACGCACACCACGGTCCGTCACCCGCGTGCCGCCGAGGTGAAGCCCCTTGAGGAATCTTAGCTGCACTAAATGACGCAGGCCGGCATCGCTCACGTCGTTACCGCGTAGGCCAAGATACTCGAGCCGCCGGTGCGCGGCGATGTACGCCAGTCCCTGATTCGTCACGCGGGTCTCACCGATCGGTAGAAACTTCAAGCGTCGAAGCTCGGCGAGCGTCCTCAGCGCATCGTCACCAACTTGAGTGCGGTAGAGGTTCAGCCACTCGAGCTGCCGCAGGCTGCGCAAGTGAGCCACGCCAGCGTCGCCGATGGCCGTTCCCTCGAGGGACAAATCGGTGACGTCGACACACCGCCCGACGTAGCGAAAATGGTGATCGCTGACACCTTGATTCTCATTCAAGTTGACCTCGACGACACTGCCGTCTTTCGAGAACACATGCCCTCCGAGCGCCCGTAGGACGGAGACTGACTCTTTGATCTCATGCGCAGACGGTCTCTCCTGCTCAGGAGGCACCGTACGTGTCTCATCAAAAGCCGAAAGCGCCATCTGCAATCGCGCGAGCGCCTCCGCGGAGGGCGCTGGCAACTCAGAACCTGCGAGATCTCGCTCCTCAAACCAGTCCTCCGCGACATCGAAGAAGCGTCCATCGCGGTAAAGCTTAAACCGCTGCGTCCGGACGAACTCGGCCTCGAGGTCGCGACCGCTCCGCGAGTACCAACAGTACGTCCATTCCCGCGGAGTCCCTCGCTCACCACGCAGCTGCGGCAAGAAGCTTCTGCCGTCGATCCGCAGGTCCGCGGGTTTCTCTACGGCCGCAGCCGCGAGCAGCGTTGGGAAAAAATCGCTGAAGTCGATCAAAGTGTCCGAAACCCGCCCCGGCGGCACGACACTCGGCCAAGATGCAATCAAAGGCACGTGCGTCCCGGCGTCTGTACTCGTCCCCTTACCGCCTGGAAACGCACGACCACGAAACTGCGACGTAATCTCCCGCGCCGCCCCGTTGTCGCATGTGAAGAGTACCAGGGTATTCTCACGCAGCTGCAGACGATCGAGCTGCTCGACGATCTTACCCACGACCTTGTCGGTGTACGCGACCATGTCGCGGAAGTACTTTGGATCGCCGCGCCCGCGAACAATACCCGGCACTGCAGGATCCCAATCGGGACTGTCGGGCGTCGGTTCAAAGGGGTAGTGCGGCAGAATCATCGGGTAGTAGACGAAAAACGGTCCGTTCTTCTTCCTCTCGATGAAGTCGCAAATGTAGTCGCTGACGACGTCGGGACCGTATTCACCAGCCGCAAACCGGAGCACCTCGCCGTTCTGCTCGAGCACCGGATTTGGGTAGCGTGACTCACGGATCGTGAGCTGCCAGAGACAATACTCGTCGAAGCCGAAATGTGCCGGCGCTCCAAATCCTCCCTGGAGCTGCCACTTCCCCGCCACGCACGTCGCGTACCCCGATCGCTTCAGGAGGTGAGCGAAAGTCGTCGCGCGCGGTTCAAGAATCCCGAACCGGATGTAGTTTCTCTGGTTGTAGATTCCCGTCATGATCTGCACGCGCGACGGCGTGCAGATCGGCTGCGAGTAGCAGTGCGTGAACCTCATACCTTGCTGTGCTAGCCGGTCGAGGTGTGGTGTCTGATATGACACACCGCCGTTGGCACGAACGCCCTCGTAGCCAAGGTCGTCGGCCATGATCAGAACGATGTTTGGGGTCCGGCCAGCCGCGGCGCGCGTCGTCCCCGTCGACAGGATGGTCAACGTCAAAGCGAGAAGCAACTTCGGGCGCGCTCGACAACAGTTACGCTGGGAAGGATACATCTTGCAGTTTCGCATAGGTGGTCAGAGATCGTGCCGCGGGTCACAGACGAATGGTTAGCTGCCCTGAGCCAAGGATAGCGAAGGAAGCGAGGAAGGAGGAACGTCGAAGTACGAAGAGTCGAGCCCCTCGACACCTCTCCTCTTCCTGTCCTTCGCGACGTCCTGTGCAGACTCTCCTCTGCTCATCGTCAATAGCAGCTCGTGCACACGCGCATAGCGCTAGGGTACAAGGACAATCTTTCCGGCAAGCGTCCCCACCTTGCCAATTGTATTACTCTCTTGCAGCGCGTGTGCTGCTGCGGTTTCCGACAGCGAGAAACGATGGCTGATCTGCGCCTTGAGCTGCCCTTCGACGAGCCAGCGGTTGATGTCTAGGGCGCACGCCCGCTGTTCGTCCGGGCTGGCGCCGAACATGACGAACCCATGCATGGAGCAGCCTTTCGCGTAGAAGGGCCCCACCGGGAACTCGGGTCGCGCCGTACGTCCAGCCATGACAACGATGCGCCCTCTTGGCTTGAGTGCGGCTACGATGGCGTCGAAGTTGGGTTCCCGCAAGGTCTCAAAAAAAACATCGACGCCTTCCGGAGCCGCCTCGGCGAGCGCCTCGCTCACATCATGTGTTTTGTAGTTGACCGCCACATCCGCACCGAGCGCCTTCGCCGCCGCCACCTTTTCGTCGCTCCCGCCTGTGGTGATCACGCGCGCACCGGTCACCTTTGCCATTTGGACAACCACCGAACCAACGCCGCCCGTCCCTCCGTGCACGAAGATCGTTTCACCTGCCTTCAATCGCGCCACTTCGAAAAGGCCGAGATGCGCGGTGATCCCGACAAGCGAGATCGCCGCCACCGACTGATCGTCTACAGCCTCCGGCGTCGGATAAAGCCAGTCCTCATCGCTGACGACGAACTCAGCAAAACTCCCTTGGCGTCCCAAGACCCCTTGGTTGCTGCCCCACACGCGATCGCCAACCTGAAAACGTCGGACATCCGGACCGATCTTGTCGACAACGCCGGCGACATCGCAACCAACGATGAAGGGGTGAGGAAGCTCCCAGAAATCCGCGCCGCCGCGGATGTACGTATCGATCGGGTTGACCGCGACGGCCGTCGTCCGAACACGCACCTCAGAGCCGACGGGTTCCGGCGTCGAAAGATCGCCGTAAATGATGTTCTCAGGGGGTCCTTGTTCGTCTATGTACGCGGCCTTCATCGGTTCCTCTCCGTGGAAGGGGCCAAACAGCTCATCGCGTCAGCGATCAGCGCAGCGAAGCGTCCGAGCCGTACGGATACCGAAGGAAGTGTAACTCCACCGCACGAGACGGACAAGCCGCCTAGCTCGCACGACAAATCGGTACTTCCAGGAAACCGGCGGACGGCGCAACGTTGTTTGGTTAAGATGGCGTGATCATGGTGAAGTCGCCGAATCAGACAACCACCGCGGGCTTCTCCCGATCCGAGCCGACGCGCCCGCGCTTACCGCTGCTGCAACGTTCGCTGCCGTTCGTGCTCGTCGTGTGCTCGCTGACGCCGACGCTGGCCGGCGAGACGCCCGAGCCGAGTTTCAAAGCCGACGTTGCCCCGTTCATCGCTCGCTACTGCGCCAGCTGCCACGGCGCAGAGAAACAGCGAGGCGGCCTCGATTTTTCGAAGTACGGCAGTGCCGAGTCCGTTCTCAAGGAACCGGAGGCGTGGGAAAAATTCGTCCGCGTTCTTGTGGAAAAGGAAATGCCGCCGCGCCGCAAGCCGCAGCCGTCGGAACTCGAGCGCCAAGTCGCGGTCGAAGTCATCGAAGCCGAGCTCGCCTCCTTTGTCTGCGACGACAAAGTCGACCCAGGCGCAGTCACTCTCCGGCGGCTGAATCGGGCGGAATACGACAATACCGTGCGCGACATATTCGGCGTCGCCATCAGACCATCACGCAACTTTCCTGAAGATGATGTCGGCTACGGCTTCGACAACATCGGCGACGTGCTAGGCTTGCCCGTTCTGCTGGCTGAGAAGTACCTCGACGCCGCTTCGGAAGTTGTGGCCGCCGCACTCGAGAAAGAAGACGAGCTCTTCTTCTATCGGCGCTTCGAGGCGGAACTGCTCCGCGCCGACGTTTCCATCGAGCCGGTCGGTGACTGGGCCGTGCGTATTTTGCGCGAAGGCGGCGTCTACACGAGCTGCGACGTCCGGGCGACGAGCGACTATGTCGTGCGTATCCGCGCCTACGGCGAGCAGGCGGGACCGGAGCTTCCGCGACTCGAGGTGCGCCTTGGTGATGCGCTCTTTGGCAAACTGTCGGTCGACGTTACGGAGGGCGCAGCGGCTGTATATGAACTACGTGGCGAGATCCCTGCAGGTCGTCACCGTCTGTCGGTCAACTTCGCGAACAACTTCAACACCGACGGCGATCGGAACCTCGTCGTCGATTGGTTTGAGGTTGAGCGGCTGCCCAGTGCCGAGACTGAAGGGTATGCGTATCGTGTCTTCACATGCGACCCGAACCGCCCGGGATCTCCAGAGTCGGATGCAGCGACAAAGGAGAATTGTGCTCGCTCGATCATCGCCCGGCTCGGCAGGCGGCTCTATCGGCGCCCGTTGAGCGACGTCGAAGTCGAGACGACCCTCGACCTCTATCACGAGTCTGTCGCAGCGGGTGACGAGTTCCGTGAAGCGGTGATCTTGTGCCTCGAGGCGATGCTCATCTCGCCCAATTTCCTTTACCTGGTTGAGGTGACGCCGCATCGAACCATGGATCCGGCTCCGAGCGGTGCGTCAACTCAACCGCACGTCGATCTCGGCGACTACGCCCTAGCGACGAGGCTGGCGTACTTTCTTTGGAGCTCCACACCAGACGATGAACTTCTCACGCTCGCGGAGAAAGGACGGCTGTCCGAGACGGACACTCTCGAAGCACAGCTCAGGCGAATGCTGGCGCATCCGAGGTCCCAAGCTCTCGCCGAGAACTTCGCTGGACAGTGGCTACAGACACGCCTACTCAACGCAGTGGTGCCCGACCCGGATCTGTTTCCGGATTTCGATGCCGAGCTCAAAGAGGCGATGGCCGCGGAGACGATCCTTTACTTCGACACACTGCTCCGGGAAGACCGCACGCTACTGCAGCTGATAGATTCCGACTTCACGATTCTCAACGAACGCCTCGCGAAGCACTACGGCATCGCGGGCGTCGCCGGCGCCGAGTATCGGCCTGTCAAGTTGGCCGACAGCGTCCGCGGCGGAGTCTTGACCCAGGCGAGCGTCCTAACGCTGACTTCCAATCCAACTCGCACCTCGCCGGTGAAACGTGGCAAATGGATCCTCGAGCAAGTCTTGGGAGCGCCTCCGCCCCCACCGCCACCGGACGTCGAAGAGCTTTCTGAGGAGCCGGAGGCGATCCTTTCCGGCTCGCTCCGAGAGCGCTTAGAGAAGCACCGCGCGGACCCGACGTGCGCCAATTGCCACCAGGAAATGGACGTACTCGGGTTCGCCTTCGAGAACTTTGACGCTGTTGGGAGTTGGCGTGAGTTCGACGGCAAATTCCTCATCGACGCGTCAGGCACACTTCCAGATGGTCGTCAGATTTCCGGACCAGCTCAGCTCAAACGACTTCTGCTCGAGGATCGTGAAGCTTTCACACGGACGCTGTCAGAGAAAATCCTTACCTACGCGCTCGGGCGTGGTCTAGAATACTATGATCGTTGTGCTGTCGACGAGATCGTGCGCAAGACTGTCGCGGCCGATTTTCGCATCCACAGCTGGATCCTCGCCGTCGTCGAGTCTGACCCGTTTCGTCGTCGACGTGCACTTCAGCAAGAGACGAAATGAAGGCCAAAGCGATCACACGGTTCCTGGCCGACGAACGACGCTGCTGGGAAAGTACGCCGTGACCGTTGACGCGAACACAAACAGAAACCATCAGCAGTCCGTAGCTGTTTCCGCGAGGACCCATGAGTCAAGATCGCCTACTCTCTCGTCGTGAAGTGCTCCGTGGCCTAGGCACGACGATTTCTCTGCCGCTGCTTCCGACACTCTCGACCGGTCTTCTGGCCGCGGAGAGGCGACCGGACGTCAAGCCGCCGGTGCGGATGGCGTTCGTCTTCGTTCCGAACGGAGTTCATCTTCCAGACTGGACTCCGCAGCGCAGAGGTGCGGACTACGATCTACCGTACATCCTCGAGCCGCTGACCGACCTGCGCGATGACCTTCTCGTGCTCAGCGGATTGACGCAGGACAAAGGACGCGCCAACGGCGACGGCGCAGGCGACCACGCGCGAGCGGCCGGTGCGTTTCTAACCGGCGCGCAGCCCTTCAAAACCTCCGGCGCCAACATTCGACTCGGCATCTCTGCCGACCAAGCAGCAGCGCAGCAGATCGGTGCAGCGACTCGATTCCCTTCCCTTGAGCTAGGTGTCGAAGTGGGAAGCAACTCCGGCAATTGCGACTCAGGGTATAGCTGCGCGTACTCGAACAACATCTCGTGGTCGTCGCCCACGACACCGACAGCCAAAGAACTCGACCCGCGTGCCCTTTTCGACCGACTCTTCTCGGATCAGGCGGATCGCCAGCGAGCAGCGAAAGGTCGTGAAAAACGTCGCCGCCGCAGAAAGAGCGTTCTCGACTTCGCACTCAGCGACGCGCGCCGCGTGCAGCGCGACCTGGGAGGCAAGGACCGCCAAAAGCTCGACGAGTACTTCACCAGCATCCGCGCCATCGAGAAGCGGATCGCTAAAGAGATCCCGCCGACGAAGCTCGACTTCACGGATGTTCCGGAGGCGTTACCGTCGACCGCAGGAGCCCGTCTGCAGTACGAAACGCACCTCAAGCTCATGTGTGACCTGCTCGTTCTAGCGTTTCAGTCGGATCTGACGCGAATCTCTACATTCATGTTCGCCCGCGCGGCAAGCAATCGCAGCTACAAGGAGCTCGGCGTCCCGGACGGCCATCACAGCCTTTCGCACCATCAGGGTGATCCGATCAAGCACGAAAAGATCCGTCGCATCAATCGGTTCCACGCCGAGCAGTTCGCGTATCTACTTCGTAAGCTGAGAGCCATCGAAGAAGGCGACGGCTGTCTCCTCGACAACTGCATGATCGTCTATGGCAGCGGACTGAGCGATGGCAACCGTCACAACAACGAAGACCTCCCGATTCTCATGGCAGGTGCCGGTGGCGGATCAATCGATTCTGGCCGCCATGTCGTCTACCCTCGCGAGACACCCATGTGCAATCTCTTCCTGTCGATGTTCGATCGCGCGGGTGTGAAGACCGATTCCTTCGGTGATAGTACTGGGCGCCTGCCAGACCTGACGGCGTAGCCGGTATTTCGGGCCACCATCTTCATCACGGTCGTTCCATCGGCTCGATCGTCTACCGATTCCGCACCACTTGTCCGCGCCCCCACGTCGATGAAACGTAGAATCCATTTGAACCAGTTCAGCGTGACGGACTCACTGAAGCGACGGCTCCTCGCGATTGCAGTCATCGCGGCAGTTTTCGGCGGCGATGCGTTCACCGGATCGCGGTCCAACCACGGCCACGCTGAAGAAGCTCAGGTCCGTCAGACGGAAGACCCAGCTCCTGGCCCTGCCGCTGAAGAAGCACGTGACGGTGCGCACCCGGACGAGACCGCCGGTGCCGGTGACACTCCAGAGCCAACGGAGGCGGAACGCTTGGCTCTGGAACTGGAGTCAGATGACCTGAAGACACGGCGCGAGGCTGCACTGCAGCTCTACGCCCTCAAAGAGAGAGCTCTGCCAGCTCTCGATGCGCTCGTTAAGGCGCTTGGCGCTGGCGATCAACAGGTGTGGTTTCACAGCGTCCGCGCCATCACGGGAATTGGAGCGGATGCCGCCCCGGCAATCCCAACACTTGTCGAGGCTCTAGCTTCCGGCAACGAACAGGTGCGCTATCGCTCCGCATACGCGCTCGGCGCCATCGGTGGTGCAGCCGTTCCGAAGTTACTCGCCGCTCTCGGCGACGCGCACGCCGGCAAACGCCTCGGCGCAGTGGAGGCTCTCGGGTGGATCGGTGCCGATGCTGCGCCAGCAGTCGATGCTCTAGTGAAGTCGCTTGCTGACTCCGACGCGCGCGTACGCGAAGAGACGCCGCGCTCGCTCGGGAAGGTCGGCACGGCAGCCGTGGCGGCGCTGCACGTCACCGTGGAACGTATCCTATCAGCCGAGGCCGCACACCGCCCCCCCAGCGACACTGCGAGAGCGGACGCGATCAAAGTGCACACCAGCGAGGAGAACGCCCAGGGAGAGAAAACAGATAGTGGAGGGGCCGCTGCAGAGTCGCTGCATCTCGCGGTGCGGGCTCTTGGTCTCATCGGCGCTCCCGCTTTGTCTGCGTCTGAGGTGATTCGAGCGGCAGGGAGCTACCCTAGCGCGGTTGTGCGTGCAGAAGCGACCACGGCACTACGACGAGTCGGCGTCGACGCGGTGCACCTGGTTCCTTTTCTGACTGCACTTCTGGCCGACGAGGCGAAACGGGTGCGTCGCGCAGCCGCCTACAACTTGCTCGCGTTGCCACGTGAAATCGTCATCCCCGCAGTCGACGCTGTGCTCCAAGGCGAAAACCAATTGGCCGTCGACGCAGCTGCTCACGTCGTCATCAGGATCGGCCCAGCGGCACGGATGACCGTGCCCCACCTTCTCGACGCGCTGCTACGATTCGACGCCACCCCGGTCTCCGACTCCCTCACCGAAGCGCTGATCAGCATGGGAAACGCGGCCGTACCGACAATTCTCGCGGCGTTCGACGATCCAAGGGTGGCGGATGTCTCGTCGAGGAGATTGAGTGCGGCTTTAGCGGGCGCGACCGGCCAAATCGATGCCGCCACGCTCAAGCTCTTCGCGGCGAAACTCGACGGTGGAAGCGCAAGCACGAAGTCAGGCGTTGCGGAAGCGGTGGCACGACTTGGCCGGCAGGCGGCAGCGCTCGGTCCGAACCTCGAGGCGTTACTCGTCTCCAATGCGGCACCCGCCAGCAATGCCGCCGAGGCGAAGCTCAGATACCAAACCGCAACGGAGCTTCGCGCCGCGGCGGCACGAGCCCTGGCGGCAATCGACTGGCAAGGGGCCGCTGCGCTCGCACAACTCAGAGGCATGGTTGGCGATCAGAGCGCCAACGTGCGAGCTGCGGCTCTCGAAGCCTTGAGTCAGCTGGACGACGATCGAAGGAGCCTGACCTCGGCGTTGGTTCAAGGTCTCGATGATGACGACGAGCGTGTCCAGGCCGCTGCGATCAGCGGACTTCAGTCCACGGGCGACGTCGTCGCTGAAGCCGTTCCCGGTCTTATTCGCATCTTCGAGGACGATTCTCGGGCGCGGGACCTCCGCGTCGCCGCCTGCGCAGCACTTCGCACAGCCGGCAGCGCGACGAGACCTGCCGTCGAGCCGCTCATCGCCCTGGCCACCGTCGCCTCGCCTCGAAGCGCTGCCGAAGCGGACGGAAGTTCGTCTCAAAAGAATGACAACGACAGCAAGAAGGCGCAGCGTGAAGTCCCCGCAGCGCGACCACCTGACGAAGAAGTCACCGATCTGCAGAAAGCTGCCATCGAGACGCTGGCCGCACTCACGGACGTGGCTGGCGCAGACGCCGTTCATGTCTTCATCGCGACGCTGAACCACACGTCGGAAACGATGCAGCTCGTCGGCGCCGAAGCGCTCGCGCGGCTTGGTACGATCGCCTCCGCGGCCGTTCCAGCACTCGAGGCGGCGACTCGCGCCGACGACGCGCACCCGCGCAGCACGAAAGTTCGCATCGCTGCGCTCGACGCCATCGCACGCGTCGTCGATGACGAGGCGCGCCAGATCGCGATTTTCTCTGCGGCCGTCGGCGATCAGATGGAGACAGTGCGCATCAAAGCGATCACACTCCTCGGCGAACTCGGGCCGGCAGCACGAGGCGCCGGCCCGCTGCTGTTCGAGCGACTCAATGACCGCTATGAACGGCGCTTCGCGCTGGAAGCGCTCGGCAAAATCAAACCGACCTCAGTGCCGCTCCTACTCAAGCTCCTGTCTCGCGACGAGCGCTTTGCAAAGGTGTTTGCTGCCGAGCAGCTGGGTGGACTCGGCCACAGAGCGGCGGAAGCGCTCGCGCCCCTTCGCGAACTCAACGCGGCGACCGACCAGGCGCGCGTACGCCGCGCCACCGGGGAAGCGGTCGCGAAGATCGAAGCCGCGGTCGACGCGATCCGCTCGACCGAAAAGGCGAACACTCACGACTGGAACGTTGGTGTCGCGACGGTCGAAATCACTCCTACCGAGCCGATCTGGATGGCGGGCTACGCGGCGCGGAGGAAGCCTGCGCAAGGCAAGACGCACGAACTCTTCGCCAAGGCCATCGCTCTCGAGGACAAAGCTGGGACCCGACTTGTCATTGTGACCCTCGACCTGATCGGCGTGTCGCGGGAGTTCACGCGGACGATAGCAGCGACTGCGGAACGTCGATACCGTTTGCCTCGCGCCTCCCTTCTTCTCAGCGCCTCACACACGCACTGTGGACCTGAGCTGCGTGTGGACAAGCTGCCTCTACTTGACCTGAAATCAGAGGAAGCGGAGAAACTGGAAGTCTACGGTCGCAATCTCGAGCAAAAGGTCGTTGCGCTCATCGGAAATGCTCTCGCGGAGATGGAACCAGCGAATCTTCAGATTGCACGCGGCAGCGCCGACTTCGCCCGCAACCGACGTTTTCCGACGCCTTCCGGCTTCATCAACCGCCGCTACGATGACGGCCGCGTCGACCATGACGTCCCTGTGCTAACGATCAACGGCGTCAACGACGAGGCACGCGCGGTCCTCTTCGGCTACGCCTGCCACAACACCACGCTATCGTTCTACAATTGGTGCGGCGACTACGCCGGTTTCGCCCAGCGCGCGATCGAAGCCTCACACCCCGGAGCTATCGCGCTCTTCGTGACCGGCTGCGGCGGTGATCAAAACCCTTATCCGCGCGGCACGCTCGAGCTTGCGAAAGAGCATGGAGCGAATCTTGCCAACGCCGTGACTGCGGCCATGCGGGGAGCCACAATGTCGCTGCGTGCGCCACTGCGCGTCGCGTTTGAGGAGGTGTCCCTCGACTTTCAGAAGCTGCCGCCGCGCGCCGCCATCGCAGCGATGCTCGAATCGCGGAACGTCTATCAGCGGCGCAAGGCTGCCTACCTCCTCGAGCGTTTGGAAGAACCCGACGCCCTACCGTCCTCCTACCCGTGCCCGGTCCAGGTCCTGCGCTTCGGAGACGAGCTTCTGTTCGTCGCTCTCGGCGGCGAAGCGGTCGTCGACTATGCGCATCGCATCAAGCGCGAGTTCGACGCGCCTGCAGTGTGGGTCTCGGCGTACGCCAACGACGTGTTTGGCTACCTACCGTCGCGCCGCGTGCTGCGCGAGGGCGGCTATGAGGCAGGAGGAGCGATGCTCTACGGCCCTCTGCCTGGGCCGTTCACTGATACAGTTGAGGAACGGGTGATCGATGCTGTCCACCGCTTGGTACGCAGCACCGCAAAGTCGACCGCAGCCGAAACGGCAAGTCGTTCGATCCAAGAGTGACGCAACCGCGTGTGACGGTGTAGCCGCCCCGCCTCGAGCAGACTGAGCTCCTTACGTCTTGGCGCTTTGCGAGTCCGCTCTCTCTGTCGACCGACTCAAAAGCGTCGCGACGCCGAGTAGAACAAGGAGCGTGACGGCCGCTGCGAACGGAATCGCCATCGACGCTCGGTCGCTGCCATCACCGACGAAGTGGATGACAATCGGCGCGAGAATTACCGCAAACGATGTAAGACCGATCAATACCCGGGGAGCGACTGAGAGACGCCGCAAAAAATAGCCTTCCATGGCGCTTGCCCAGCCAAGGATGCCGACGGCCAGGACCGTTGTCGACGCCACGATGCGCCCTGCTGTACCGAGCCCGAGCAGTGCTGGTTCGAGCACGAAAGCGAAAGGGATGAAGAACGCCACGAGGCTGAAACGAAACGCGTAGAAGCTCGTGGTCATGCTGTTGGCACCGGAGAGTCCAGCAGCGGTGTACGACGCGAGTGCCACCGGGGGTGTCACCATCGAGAGCACGCAGTAATACATAACAAAGAAGTGCGCCGGAAGCTCCTTGACGCCCAGCCCGAGCAAAGCTGGCACGAAGAGTGTCGCCCCGATGATATAGGCTGCGACTGTCGGCAACCCCATCCCCATAATCAGGCAACCGACGACGATCATCGCGAGCGCCCCGATCAGCGTCCCGCCACTTAACTGCGCGAGCTGCGATGAGAACTCAAGCGTCAGGTTCGACTGCACGCACACTTCGATAATGATGCCGATCGCGGCGATCGGCACCGCCACCTCGCTCGCTTGTCGAGTACCGTCCCGCAGCGCCTTGAGCCAGCCCGAGAAGTGAAGTCGAGTCTGGCGCTTCAAGTAAGCGATCGGCACGCAAATCGCCGTGGCGTACAGCGCCGATAGCCCTGCCGAGAATCCATTTGCAAGGAGAGTGACGAGCACGACAGGTGGTATCAAGAGATACAGCCTCGGTAAAAGCGGCGCGGTTGTGAGAGCGTCACCCGACGCGGTTCCGACTCCAGTTTTTCGGGAATGAAAGTCGAGTAAGAAAAACAGCGAGAGATAAAAGGCAACGGCAGGAATCACACCAGCGAGTGCAACGCGCGCGTACGAGACTTGCAACAACTCCGCCATGACGAAAGCCGCGACTCCCATAACCGGTGGCATCAACTGCCCACCCGTCGAGGCAATGGCCTCGACGGCGCCCGCAAACGTTGGCGCGTAACCCGTGCGTCGCATGAGCGGGATCGTGAACAGCCCGGTCGTGGCAACGTTGGCGACCGCACTGCCGCTGATGCTGCCCATGAGACCGCTCGAAATCACTGCGGCCTTCGACGCGCCGGCACGCCGTCTGCCGGCAACGGTGAGCCCGATGTCAATGAAGAGCTGTCCACCGCCAATCGCCGAGTAGACCGCGCCGAAGAGGACAAAATAAAAGACGAAGAGTACCGAGGTGTAGGTGGTAATTCCGAGCACACCGTTCGCCTTCATGGTGAAATTCTCAGCAGCTTCCGACAACGTGAAACCGCTGAACCTGAAGAGCTCGGGGACCCACTCCACGTGCACCCACCCGGACCACACTTTTCCTAGAAATGCGTAGACGAGAAACGCGAGGATAACTCCAAGCAGACTCCAGCCAATCACGCGCCGTACGCACTCGAGAAGAATCACAACGGTCAGCACGCCGAATGCGACGTCGACGGCGAGAATCGGATCAACAAACTCCATACGCCCGACAAGACGGTCGGCTGCGGCCATGAAGTAAGCCACAATCGCGACGACACTGACGACCAGGACGCCATCGATCACTGGGGCGAGCTTGGCGCGCCTCGTCCTCCGCAGAGGCCTCCAAAGAATCGTCAGCGCCAGTGCGAACCCCAGATGCAGCGGTCGTTGAATCAACGGCTGCTGCGGGTAGAACATAATCAATGTCTGGAACGCCACCCAACTGAGGCCGAGGACGAGGACCGCGACGTCAATGAACGCTGGCGTGCGAGACGCGGAACTGGGGGCTGAGTTCTCTTGTTGCGCCATTCGCTCCGTCAACAGCCTGCACCGACCGACTCTGTCTCAGTCATCGAGCCGCGGGCCTCCCTGATCCCTCGACGGCGCGTGATGTGAGTCACCGAGCTGCCAACCAACCGCGTTCCTCGAAGAATCGACGTGCGCCCGGATGGAGCGGGATCCCCGTCTGACTCTCGTGGCCGCTCTGGGAGGGATCGAACCGCGACCACGCTTTGTGCGCCCTGGCCATCACATCGCGGTTGTCACACACTGCCTTGGTCAAGAGGTAAACCAAGTCGTCCGGAACGTCCTTATTGACGATGAGCAACGTGCCGAGGTTCACCGACTTCGTTGGCGCTGTTTGCCCTCGGTAGCCGACAGGAATCTCGGACGGCATGAGGCCTCGCTTCTCCAGCCCACTGCGCACGCTCTCCGGCAGATCGAAAAAGACAACATCCGCTGTTGTCGCAAGTTCAGTGACGCCAGGGTGCCCGACGGGCCCGGCCTCGAAGTAGAGGTCCGCGCGCCCGTCCTTGATCATCGGAGGAATCTGCTTCGCGGACACCTGGATGATCCGCCCGCCGTTCGCCTCGATCTTCTCTCGACTCGTACCCAGGACTTCCATCACCATGTCAGCGATCACCGGCACTGAACTACCAGCTGGCTTCATGACGATACGTGTCGGCTGCGTGCCGAGCAGGATTTCGTCGAGTGATTTGATGTCGTGTTCGTCGACGTACCCCTTACGGGCTATCGCCAGGAACCAGACAGGGTTGAGTCCGCCGACGAGAGCTCGAATGTTCGCGCACTCTTTCCCTTGATAGACCTCTAAACCTTTCTGCGCCCAAACCGAGGTACACACGTTAGCAAGCCCGATGGTGGCATCGCCTCCGTTGACAGCGAGGGGGTTGGCGATGCCTCCGCCTTTGGCCATCACCTCAACGCGCATGCCATCCGGAAGCTGCGGCCGGAGAATCTCAGAGAGTGTGGCGCCGAAGACATACCAAGAGGAGCCAAGCCGCATGGTTGCAACGCTGACCGTGTCATTGCCAGTATCGTTGGACGGCGAGCACGAGGGCAGAGTCAAAATCGAAATGGCAACAGCGGCTGCGCACATGGCGCGAAATGAAAGACATAGCATCGGGTTGGCCCTCCGGACGTTCTATTGGCGCGCGAACGAGTACGGCTGTTGCCACGCAAGGAAACGAGAGTACGGGCGAAGGGGGGCAGCGTCAACACTGGGGACGAGTGTGACGATACCCACGAGGAGAGATCGTTCGCCAAGGGTTCCACTACGCGGCGCAAGGCCAAGCCGGTGGAAGGCTCCCGATAACGTGCCATCTGGCGGTCCCGACGCCCTTCCGGGCCCCCAGCGCGCCGGGGGGGTCATGGCAGCACGACAGGACTCCGGAAGACTCACGAGGTCTCAGCTGACGACGTTTAGGGTCCACATGCTCTGGTGGTCCGCCGCAGTTTCATGAAAGATTGCGGCGGCTAGTTCCGAAACTTGAAAGAGACGACGGCTAGTGAGAGCCGAGGCGTGGAGTGCAGTGTTTCTCTAGACGACCCAAGACGGAGATTCGCCATGACTCGTGAGTTTTCGTTCCCCGTCGAAGTTCTCGCAGGTTCTGACGCACTGAGGCGACTTGACGAGCTGCGACGCCAGTCAGCAGACAGCGGCCTCTACCCCGTGCTTCTCGGCGATGCAGACGACGTCGAGGCGATCGCCGAATGTTTACCAGACGCGCAGGCAGACATCGAAGCAACGATTTCTGCGGCACAGAATCTCGACGTCACCGCTTGGCTGGCGCGAAGACTGGCGAGCGACCCGGACTACTACACAGCAGAGCCCGGGAAGTGGCCGGAACCGACTCCAGGACAACATTCGCTCGTCGCTCACTGCGACGTTCTCTCGGGCAAGCCCAAGCCTCAGGTGTCGCTCACTCTAATCGACGCACGCGCGCCATGGGAGATTCCTGCACACCTGACGTTCGGTGACTGGAACGAATGCCCTCCACCTGTCGTCCACGTGGCACTGGCGAAAAAGTGGTACGAGGAGTATGGCGCCGAGATCGTCAGCGCAACCGGCGAGCTCGTCGAGTTCGTCGTCGCGAGACCCCCAAATACGCGAGAGCAAGCTCTCGCGCTCGCCGACGAACAGTTCGTGTACTGCCCGGATCTCGTGCACCAAGGCACGGAGACGCTAAGCCATCTCGCCGCCAGTCTTTTGAATGCGGAGTACTGGTACTTCTGGTGGGACTAGAGGCTCGGCAGCGAGCCTAACCTAACACCAAAATCCGTAGCCAGGAGCCGTAAGTCGAGTCGTGGCAAGGAAGACTTTGCGATTCGACCGTTGAGTCCGACCGAGGAGGGAGGACGAAAGTGCTTCCTGCACACTGAGGATCGAAGCGTGAAGTCTGACGCAGTCGAGTCCGATCGAGGAGGACGAAAGCGCGACTTACGGCCCGCAGTAGGAATCTGGTGATCAATGCGGGCAGGGTGGTGCGGCCGATTGACGCTCGATGCGAGGAGAAGGGGCGGGGAGATTTCGGTGAAACGCTGAGCTGGGGCATACGCGTTTGCGAGTGCGTGGGCGTGGGCGTGGGCGAGTGCGTCGGCGTGGGCGTCGGCGTGGGCGTCGGCGTCGGCGTGGGCGAGTGCGTCGGCGTGGGCGAGTGCGTCGGCGTGGGCGAGTGCGTCGGCGTTTAACAGGCCGTTGAAAAACCCATCAACCCATCCGTCCGACTTGGGAACGGAATTTACGCCTCCGCCTCTGTCTCCGCCTCCGCCCAAGACGTAAGACCCAACGAATCAACCACTTGCACCACCAGCGCCGCTTCATAGCGGGCGCTCACGAAAAACCCAGTCACACTCCGGCCTTTCGTGGCCCCTTCTGCAGTGACGGGCGCATGGACGCGCCTGGCCAACCACTCACTTCCACGAAAGGTGCTTCGGATGTTCAAGGTCAATGCTCGCTACGTGCTCTTTCTTCTCGGTGGCCTCGTTCTTGGAACAGGGAACGTCGCGATGGCGCAGAACCAATTTGAGCGCGGCGACGTCAATGACGACGGTGCTGTCGACATCTCCGATGCGGTGCGCGCGCTGTCGTATCTCTTCGTCGACAGCAGCGCTGAACCGCCTTGCCACAAGGCCGCCGACGTCAACGACGACAGCGTCCTCGACATCAGCGACCCGGTGAATCTCCTCGGGTTTCTCTTCGTCGGCGGCGATCGACCGAATGCGCCGTTCGGCAGCTGCGGCTTCGATCCGACCCCAGACGCTCTCTCGTGTGGCAAGAACCGCTGCTCGAGTCCGGTCGAAATCCTGTGCGCCGATCTCGCGGCGGTGTCGATCGACTTCGAGCTTGCCAACCTGACAGAGTTCTCAACGAGCGTCACGCGTGTCGTCGCCACGGTTCGCAACGACGGGACAGTGCCGTTTACGTCGGTGCCGGGCAGCGCGCTGGCGATTCTCACCGAGACGGACAGCGAAGGCACGCGAACCATGCGAGTCGTCGAGAACATCCTCGAACTCGCCCCCGGCGAGACCATGACGATCGAGTACGACCAGGAGTTCTCCTACGACCTGAGTCGCACGGTGACGCTCGAGGTCGTCTTCGAGGTCTTGTTCGGTGATTCTGCGCAGCACGAAATCGACTGCAACCCTGACAACAACTTTCTCGGCACAACTCACGCGGCTCTTCTAGGAGACATCACGTTTGAAGGTGACTGCTCGCCGGACCTGCAGAAGTTCAACGAAGACATCATGAAGTACGGCCGCATCGCCGCTGTCTCGCGCGCCTTCGAAGAGTGCGTCGACACCAAGCTGCGGTCGACGTATCGCCAATGCAACACGGATCCGTGGTTCGACCAAGCCATCGAGGTGCAGATCCAGAAGGTCCTCGAAGTTTGCCGCAGCGTCAACACGGTCAACATCTTCTGCAGCGGCGGTAGCGGTAACGCGTCGACCGGGATCGGCACGTTCGGGCACACCGGCGACGAAGAGTTTCGCTGGGGCGGCTGGCTGGCGTCCGTCCATGATCAGCTATCGAAACGAACTTGCGGTTCCGGTGAGAACCCGGGAGATGATGACTGCCGCTTCGCAGCATACCCTTGGCCGTACTCGCAGGCCGCAGGCATCGTCTGGCACGAAGTCATGCACACCCACGGCTACACCCACGGCGCCAACGAGCAGGATGACGCCATCGTCGCTTGCGGCTACAGCGGTGATCCCTCGTGGCACTTCCAAGTCAACACCATGCCATACATCATCGGCAACTGCATCAGCGAGGTGATCTCGCTGTCGGCACAGCGCTGCGGCGACATTGATGCGTGCCCCGGTGACAACCAACTGCGCCTGATCGACGGATACGATTCGTGGGACTGCGAGTGCGTGAACGATCCGGGTCAAAAGGGGCTCGGAATCATCGTCGCCGAAGGATCAGAGCTCGTCGACGAGGCGATCCTGCCGGCAGAGGATTGGGCGGGTGGTTGGCACTACGGCACAGCGAACACGATCGAAGACTCCGGTGACTTCGACGGCAACGGTCGCGACGACATCCTGATCACGAGCAGCTGGGGCATCGGCATCCTCACCTTCGACGGCAGTCGGTGGCGCTCGCTGGTCGCGCAGCCGAACGGCTGGTTTGGTGGCTGGAACTTCGATTCTAGAGTCAACAAGATCGTCGGCGTGGGCGATTTCAACCGTGACGGCCGCGACGACATCGTGGTAACAAGCGGCTGGGGCATCGGCGTTTTGACGCGCAGCGGTAACACGCTGACGTCGCTCGTCGTGCAGCCCAACGGCACGGCGTTCGGAGGCTGGGTCTTCAACTCCGCGACCGATCGCATCTGGCTCGGAGACTTCAACGGCGACAGCGTGACCGACCTCCTCGTCAAGCGCAATAGCGGCATTGGCATTCTGACGCTGGCGGGAAGCAGCTTCACATCCCTCGTCGCCAAGTCGAGTGGCACGTTCTTCGGCGGCTGGAACTTCAGTGGCTCCGAAAACACGATTCTCGGTGTCGGAGACTTCAACGGTGACGGCAGCGATGACATCCTGATCCGAAGTGCGCTATGGATCGGCACTCTGACGCGGAGCGGCAGCACCCTGACGTCCACGGTCGTCGCTCGTGACGGCACGCGGTTCATCGGTTGGACGTTCGACGCCCGTGGAGACGTCTTCAACGGTATCGGTGACATGAACGGCGACGGGCGCGACGATATCATTGTGACGAGCAGTTGGGGAATTGCCGTGCTGGTCGAATTCGGCACAACGTTCGCCACGATCGTTCAGCGCGCGAACGGAACGTGGTTCGGCCACTGGAACTTCGACTCCACCGCCAACTTCATTGTCGGCATAGCCGACGTCAACGGCGACGGCGCCGACGACCTCCTCCTCCGGAGCGGCTGGGGATATGGTGTCCTGACCCGCGACGGCCCAACGATGACGCATATCGACATGACTCGCCACGGCACGCTCTTCGGCAGCTGGATGGTGAGAGAAACCGATTGGACGGTCGGACTCGGCAACTATGACGGCCGCGGCGGCAGCGACATCCTGTTCCAGGCTCACGAGTAGACGTTCAGTACAGGCAAGGAAGCCGCTGGCAGCGCACACGTCGCGCGGCCAGCGGCTCTTTTTCTTTGCTCAACAAGCCGTATCGACGCGCGGCCCTTGTGATACAGGTCAGAGCACCTGTTTTCACGAATCAGGTCGGTCACCACCGTGCGCAGTGGTCCATTCCCGAGCATGTCGCCCTTTCGTTCCTGGAGTGGCAGACAGTTTTCCTCCGTGGTAGCATGCGGCACTGTTCGTCCGACTTGCGCGCATCGTTGCCATACGACCGGCGCCGGGAGCCACGACGGATGACGGTCAAGGTTCGCCTCGCAGTCTTCCCTCGAAGGACTCGTCGAGACGACTCAAGCAGATCGCGACGATTCACCGCCACCAAGGAGAACCCATGGCAACCGCCAGCGCCCGTCACATTCTCGTCAAGAACGAAGCCGCCTGTGAGAACCTCAAAGCAGAGATCGAGGCCGGCGCTGACTTCGCCGAGCTCGCCAAGAAACACTCGGAGTGCCCCTCCGGACAGCAAGGTGGCGCACTTGGCGAATTCCGACCCGGACAGATGGTCAAAGAGTTCGACGACGTTGTCTTCAGTGCCGAGGTCGGCAAAGTCCATGGTCCCGTGCAGACGCAGTTTGGATACCATCTCATCGAGATTACGCAGCGCTCTGATTGAGTCGCGCCACTGGAATGCTGATTCGATCGAAGAGGTGCTGGTGACGAGTCGATGATCGATTGGCTCAAAGACAACCCCAGCGTCGTCTTCTGGTTGCTGGTCCTCTCGGTAGGCTCTCTCGTGCTAACGGCGATCCTCCTTCCGGTCGTCGTCGTGCGCTTGCCGGCGGATTATTTCGTCACCAGCGCCGCGGAGCGGCGGCGGAGACCCGGCCGTCGCGGCGTTCTCTGGAGGCTGGCAAAGAACGCCCTCGGAGCGATCTTCCTGGTCTCCGGCACCGCCATGCTCGTCCTCCCGGGGCAAGGCATCCTGACGATGTTCATGGGGCTGATTCTCATCGAGTTTCCGGGCAAATTCCGGCTCGAGAGAGCTCTTGTCGGTCGACCGCGTGTTCTGCGGACCGTCAACCGGGTGCGCGCCCGTTTCGACCGGCCGCCACTTCAGATTGTCCCAGGGACGAAGACCAAGGACGGAGCCCAACTTCCCCCTTGACCGCCTCGCGGCAACTCCTATCATAGCGCCTTCGTAGCGAGCGTCCTAACGCGGCTCGCTACGACGAAGAATGAGGCCCCATCGTCTAGCCTGGCCTAGGACACAAGGTTCTCATCCTTGTAACTGGGGTTCAAATCCCCATGGGGTCACCAGCACGCAACCTCAAGCTCCTACGAGCTTGGGGTTTTTTTCTTGAGGCGTTCGGGGACACATGCGGTGCGTGCCGTTTTTCGGCTGCCGCGCCAGACGCACCGCCGCCAACTCGATCTTCAAAGTAGCAGGCAGACAGCAACCATTTGCAGCGCTCCAGTCTACTCGCAACCGAAACGTTCGCAGCCCAAGCTCATAGCGATCGCTGGATCGGGCCCGCACACCGGATAAGGGGAAGGAATCGTCTCGCTGCCGGCAACGAAAAGGAAGTTGAACGTGAAGATTGCGTCGGAGATGTCGCTGGCGTCGTCGTCGTTTGAGTTGCACGCTTCGAGGCAATCGGTTTGCTCCGAGCCGAGGACAAAGAGGGAATTGAGGTGGAAGATACCGTCGGAGATGTCCACTCCCCCGTCGCCATTACAGTCACCACGCAGAAGGCCGAACACGTCGCTAGGATCGCCGATGACAACCGCCAGCTGTCCGGTGACATCGCCAGGACCGAAGGTGACCTCGCCTTGAGTGACCGCTTGCGTGCCGACGCTTCGTAGGGTCCACGGTCCGTTTGTACGCGAGGTCCGGCCAAAGAGTCGCATGGCGCTGGGGTTCTCGACGAGTTCGGGCGTGATCAATCCGTCTCCGAGCTCGACCGATAGTGACCCCATCGTGAGTTGATCTGGACCACGGTCCTCGACGATCCAGTAACTCGGGAACAAGTCTCCTGCCGCGACTGGCGGCAGCGTTCCGACCGGCATTGCGTCGAGCCGCGTGACTTCGAGAACGGTTCCCAGCTCGCCGGAGAGCTGCGGTGAGACGATGTCGACGCCGATGATGGGAACGAAGTCGATGCGTGGCCACGAAAACCGCAGGTCAACGATGCGCCGCTGTGTGATTCCCAGACCGATTGGGGCGCCGGAGGTGACGCGCTCGACGCTGCCTAGCGCCGTGGCATGGCCGCCGCCGATGAGATCGAACGCCGTGTCAGGCTCTTGAGGACTCTCATTGAATTGCCAGTAGGCAACCGCGCCCGGCTCGCCGGTGCGCAGCGTGTGAAAATCTTCAAGCTGAATCGAGATTTCACGTAGCGCGATTCCCCAAAAGCTGACCTCGTCGAGACTGCCGGAGAACCCAGAGCCACAGGAATCTGATGGGGCGTCGCCTGCGTCCAGTGCGGGCGCACCAAAGCGAACCGGCTCGGTCACCTCTACGCTGTGAACCAGCGAGGAGATCACGACTGCGTCGAGTTGCCCATCGAGCCATATCGTCAACTCGTCACCTTCCCGGCGTACGACGACATGATGCCAACCGCCGTCGTTGATCGGAGTCTGACTCAGAATTTCGACGTGGTTCGTGCTGAGAGTCTGGATTTGAAAACGCACGTCTCCTGATGGCGTCACCGTGAGTGCCCAGAACTGGTTCACGTCCGCGCCGCGACAAGGATGACCTTTCGACATGACGAACTGCTCAAACGAATCTGGGAGCACAGAAAGCCAAAGCGAAATCGAAAAATCTCGGTCCGCGACGACCAAGAATCGCGACGAATCTCTCACTTTCAACGCCGCGGTGTTGTCACCAAAAGCGAGCGCGTTACCCGGGTCTGTGAACGGGGCGCACGCCTCGGGGTCGCTGTTTGAGTCGTCGCAGTCGAGATGGTTCACCACATCGCTCTCGTTCACGGGTAGACAGGCGACGTAGCCCGTTGACATGGAGTCGCCACGGCCATCACCATCGGCATCAGGATACCAGCGCTGATCGGGCCGCCTCCTGCGAATGTTGTCGTCGCAGTCGACTTCGTCGATCGTAACGAGATCTGCCGGCTGAAAGTCAAAACCGCCGCCCGGACCGCACTGAACGCTGGTCCAAGGCACGTCTCCCCCCTCGACTTCTGCAGCCGGGTATCCATCGAGATCGAGATCGCGGTACCAAGGCTGCGCTGCGGTGATGGCTTCGGTCGTGTCGTCGCAATCAGACCCGAGGAGTTCGCTCAACAAGAAACCACTCTGGGGCCGCTCGCATCCGGTCGAGAGCGGCGCTGCGTCATTGCCGTAGCCGTCCATGTCTGCATCGGCTACCCAAACCGTTTCCGGGTTGATCTCTGGATCGGCGTCGTCACAATCGATCTCAATGGTACTGGCGAGCTCGCTCGCGAGTCGGTATCCACCCGTGCGCTCACACCTCTCGAGCGTTGTGCCTTCTGGATAACCGTCTTCGTCGGCGTCCAAGTACCAGATCTGCGCCGGAGTCACAGCCGGGTCCTGGTCGTTGCAGTCAAACTCCTGAATCGCGAACTCCGCGAGCGGTTTATAGTCTCTTCCCGACGGATGATCGGGCGGTGTCGTGCAGGAGACGATCTCGCTCTCCTCGTCGGGAGCCCCGTCGAAATCGAAATCGATGTACCAGCGTTGACCTGGAAAGTTGCGCGACAAAGCGGGGAAGCAGTCCGCTTCAAGGCTCTCGTGGGCGTAGCCCTCCGGAGTGCCAAGACATGACTCGATCGGCTCGCCGTTCAGATCTGGGAAGCCATCAAAGTCAAAATCGGGATAGTAGACGAGCCCTGCGCCTGGTTGGAAGAAGAGCATCGCAGTCTCAGAAAGAAAATCGCACGTCGATCCGCCGATCGTGCAGGAAACGACGCAGTTAAAGAACACCGGCAGTCCTTCGGGCAGGCTGTTCGGTTTGTAGGTGCTTGAGACCGCCCCGCTGATGATCTCCGGCACGGGGTCGAGTGGGGTAAATCTCATCCATTGATACGTGGTCGAGCCGGCGCCGCCCGTACAGCGCGCGGGCAGGTCAATCTGCATAAGCTGAAGATCAACTAAGGAGCACACCGCTTGACTCTTGTTCTGAATCGTCGGCATCTCGTCGTCGTTTCCGGTGAGCTGGACCGACACGGTGTTCGAATACGTGGTTTCGTCGCGTAGCCTGTCATGGAAAACCCGTCTAAATTGAACCGTTTTTCCAGCGCTCGGTGAGTCGATGAATTCTGCGAGCCGGCCCTGGAGGGCGCTTACCGAGAGAGTCAGCTCGCTCGCTCCGGCTATCGCGAACCACTTGCCCACGTCGTTGTCGCCGACAGCTACAATGGCGGAGGTGTCGCGGTACGACTCCCAAGAAACTTCAACGACTGACGAGTTCAGCACGAACGGAGATTCGCTGCTCAGGACGGAGTCAACGCCCGTCGGGCCGCACGCTGTACGAGAGTCGGAAGCGCCGTCGGCCCAGCCGATCGTGCCGCCAGGCGTCGGCCACGAGACCAGGAGGGTGGCGCTGGTGCACTGGTTGCTGCAGTCGCAGTTTCCCGTCGTGAAACAGCGCTCGACTTTGTACTCACCGCTCAGGGGAAAGATGTGGCGCTCCATTCCAAGGTCTGTTCCGTCGAGGATCTGCTCGACGAAGAAGTCGGACTGGCTCCTCGGCTGGAATCCGCCATCGGAGACGAACCCTCTTTCGCCCCCATCCCAACCGACAGACAGATCAGTTGAATCATCTCCCCGTGCGTAGGCAAGCAGCGAGTCTGTAGTGACGCGAATCACGTCGGTCGCAACCAGTGTCGAACGAAAGGTATAAGTCCTGTTACCGCCGCCGGTCGTGTCGCAGCCGCCGTTGAGGCACGAGCCGAACCAAGAGCCAGGAGAGCCATCGCAATAGGGGCCGCTCTTGAATGTGCAGCTGGCCGCGGTCTTGTTCTTTATGTCGAGCTCCTGCTGTGGGTTCCCGTCTTCGTCGAAGAAGAGCAAGTTGATGTCGTCAAGCTTTGATCCCTGGGTGCCGATCGAAATCGTACCAGCGGACGACGAGTACGAGCAGTCGCCATCCTTGCACGTGCCGGCGACGGCCGGCGCTGTAGCGTTGAACATCAAAAGGAACGTCAAAACACAGAGACAGTCGGTGGCCAAGGCGCGAATGGAAGCCGACGCCTTCTGGCTGTCGTGCGTGGTAGGTATCTTGTGACTCATAGTGACTCTCGAAGTTGACACCGCACACCGGTTACCCGAAACGATCTCGCGATCGTAGACAACCGCTCACGACGCCTTGAGGTGTCGTGAGGTTCTCGAACTCCAGGCAACCGTGCCGCTGAATTATCCTACGGTCCGCGGCGACGTCAATCAGTTCCTCGTTACCGAAACGCGGTCACCAGTCCGGCCAGAGAGCGAGTGCTTTCGAAAGTTGGTTAAGCTACGGCGAAGAATTCGCTAACAATCGTGTTCGCACGTCAGGCGTATGCGTGCGTGCGTGCGTGCGTGGGCGTGACCGTGACCGTGACCGTGGACGTGGGCGCCTCTTCAACGTAGCAGGCACACGCCTGTGTGCCGTTCTGCACGTGACCGTCGACCATGACGCCACCGCTCGTTCTCAAAGACTCACAGCCTCTCTGTGTGCCGTGAGGCCCTGTCGGCATCGGCCGTTCCCGTTCCCGGTCCGAGTGCGGGGCGTGTGCGTGTGCGTGTGCGTGTGCGAAAGCGTGTGCGTGTGCGTGTGCGAAAGCGTGTGCGTGTGCGTGTGCGAAAGCGAGGGCGTGCGCGTGTGCGAAAGCGTGTGCGAAAGCGTGCGCGAGGGCGTGCGCGAGGGCGTGCCGTCGTTCGGAGTTGACAACGGAGTGCGCCGGAAACATTCCCGCACGGCGTCGCGCCCCTCACGACCGTCTTGCTCTGACTCATGGCTTCCGGTCGGACGCTGACGCGCCACCCGGTGCAGTGCCGCCCCCCTTCCTCCTAACTCAATTCCAACGATTGAGTTATGCCTGCGCGATCGCAGCCTCTCGTCGAGCTGATCTCGCACGCACGAGGACCGTGTCGTTTCTTCAGAATTCCTTGCGCGGCTACAAGCCTATCGCGGCGAGCGGCCCAAGGGGATCGCCGACGTCGGCATTCCCGCCACGGCGTCGAACTTTGATCCAGTGAAGGTAGCGCACGAGCTCGGGCATGCACTCGGTCGCAAGCACACTCCCGGCCCAGCTGCAACGGACCCCGATCCGAACTACCCGTACACGAGTGGCCGTCTGGGCGCGACCGGCTTCAACGCATTCACTCGAGAAGCGATTCCCCTCTGGGACGCAATCGACAAAACCTTCGCGCACGACGTCATGTCGTACGGCACGCGTCCGTGGATCTCCGACTACACGTGGAGACACCTTTTTGAGGGCGGTTTCTCGCGGGCGATCCCACGCTCGGCCGCGGATCGAGCTCCGCCGGATCAGACCGACGGTACGACCCGCGTCGCATTCGTCCGCGGCCTGATCGGCTCTGGCGGTCTTCAGCTGCAGACGATCTGGGTGCACGACATTCCGACCATGATTCTGCCGCGACCGGAGAACGGCCAGCTTGAGGTTCGCGCCCGTGACGCCAGCGGCACGCTTCTTGCCCGGCGCGGATTCACACCGGAGCCAAATCCAACTTCAAACGACGGGCTACAAATCATCGACACCTTCGTTATCTTTCCCAAGAACGCAGCAAGGATCGAGATCTACGACGCGATTGAGATTCGCGTACTCGGTGGGCGCAACGTCAGCCTGTCGCCGCCCGAAGTCGTGATCCTCACTTCGGCAGATGGAGAGACCCATGAGCCGGACGGAACGATCACGCTTGAGTGGAACGCCGTCGACGCCGACCGCGACCCGACGCGGGCGTGGGTTCAGTTCAGCGCCGATGGCGGTCGCACCTGGGAGAACCTCGGGAAGGATCTCGAGGGAACCCGTCTCGACGCCCCAGTCAAGTCGCTGCGCGGCACGGATGATGGCCGCTTCCGCGTCGCGGTCTCTGACGGCCTGCGGACGACGGCTGTCGCCACGTCTGCGTTTGCGATTGCCGATATGCCGCCGTCCGCTTGGATCCTTCAAGGCGGCGAGCTCGAGGTTGCCGCAGGCGACCTGATCCGCCTGAGTGGCTCAGCCTCGGATCGCGAAGACGATGACTTCCCGCCAAGCGCGTATGTCTGGACCTCAGATCGCGAAGGCGAACTGGGCAGCGGGCCGATCGTCGAGATGCGAAACGCCTCACTAGGTACGCACGTCGTCCGGCTCACCGTCACCGACTCGATGGGCCAAAGCGCCAGCGCCGAGATCGTTGTCGTCGTCGGTGAGCCGACCGAAGACGAAGGCGGCTTCCAGTTCCCCGGCGATGCCAACCAAGACGGCAGTGTGGATCTCTCCGACTCACTCAGTCTGCTTGGCACGCTGTTTCTTGGTTCGCCGTCGACCTTCCCTTGCAGCCAGAGTGCGACTCCAGGCGCTGGAGACGTAGCGCTGCTCGACTGGAATGGTGACGCTCAAATCGATCTTTCAGACGCAGTCGCCAGCCTCCTGCACCTCTTTCTTGGCGACAGCGGACATCCCTTGGGCACCACGACGGCGTGCGTGTCGATCGTCGGTTGCTCCGAGATCGACGGCTGCCGCGGCTAACGGCTGGCGCGTACACACCTCACGAAGGCCGCCCGGTCACGCGCCGGGTGGCCTTTTTCGTTGCTCCGCTCTCACTCGAACGAAGTCACCATTACGTCTCAAGCAGGAGGCGCGACTTGCAAGCGGTGCACCGATTGCACCGCTCTTCAGAGTCTTGTAAGCTGAGTCTTTTAAAACTTCGACAACTCCTTCTGGGACAACATGAGCACGGATCGCGCTCGGCGTGCCCTCGAGCTTCTTGAGCTGGCCATCTCACTCCCGCAGGATCAAGTTGCGCGTTTTCTCGACGACGCCTGCGGCGGGGACGACGCGCTACGCTCCGACGTCGTTTCGCTCCTCGCCGCGACACGCGAGTCGGACGAGTTTCTCCCGGGCGGTCAAGGATCAGACCTCGAGACGCCAAGCGAGCTCCTATCGGGCGCGTCACTACAGCGCGGTCTCCTCCAGCGCGGCGACGTGCTCATGGAACGTTACACGATTCATGAGGCGGTGGGAGCCGGCGGCATGGGCCGCGTCTACCGCGCCACCGATTCTCGTCTCGGGCGCGATGTCGCGATCAAGGTTCTGAGTCGTGCCAACGCTGGCAACCCCGAGATGCGCGAGCGCTTCGATCGCGAGATGCGCTCAGCGGCTGCGTTCTCGCATCCAAACGTGATGGAGATCTACGACGTCGGCAGCCATGACGACTTTCAACTCGCGGTCATGGAGTACATCGAGGGCAGGTCGCTACGTAAGCTGATCGACGATCGTTTGTCGATCAAAGAGTCCGTCGAGATCGCGACCGGAATCGCTGCCGGGCTTGCCGCAGCTCACGAACGAGAGTTGCTGCATCGCGACATCAAACCCGAGAACATCATGGTGTCGTCAGACGGACACGTAAAGATCCTCGACTTCGGGCTGGCGCGACCGCAGCAGCCCGCGGCGGATCAAAGTCTGACGCGGACGTCGATGGTGCCGGGAACCATTCCATACATGTCACCCGAACAGTCCGCTGGGGAAGCACTCCAGTGCTCAACCGATATCTTCTCCATGGGGACGATGCTCTACGAGATGCTCGCCGGAAAGAACCCCTTTCTGGGAGCTTCGTCGGTCGAGACTCTGCGTAACGTCGTGGCTGCGTCCCCACCGCCGGTCTCGCAGCAGACAACTGGCATCCCCACCCGACTCGAAACGCTCGTCGCAAAGATGCTCCGGGCTGAGGCGTCGGAGCGACCGTCAGCAAAGGAGGCGGCGACGGAACTGAAGACCATTCGCGGCAGCCTCGACATCGAAGATTCCACAGCGACGCGCACTTCTTCGACACTGAGCCCACCGCCCACCACAGCTGAATCCATTCCAAAGACTCAGTACGCGAGATGTGGTGACATCCATATCGCTTACCAAGTGTTCGGTGACGGGCCCATCAATCTACTTCTCGCGCCAGGGTTCATCTCGAACATCGACAACTACTGGGCCAGCCCGCAGTGTGCCTCGTGGCTGAAGCGGCTCGGAAGTTTCGCGCGCGTTGGCATGTTCGACAAGAGAGGAACCGGCCTTTCGGATCGAGTCACCGACCTTCCCAACATGGAAGAGCGCATTGAGGACGTCTGCGCGGTAATGGACGCTGCCGGCTTCGAGACAGCCGCGGTGTTGGGAATCTCCGAAGGCGGCTCGCTCGCCTGCGTCTTCGCTGCGACGTATCCACAGCGATGCGATGCGCTCATCCTTCACGGCTCGTTTGCACGCTTCACCTCGTGGTTTGAAACGCCGGAGGCGCTCGAGCAGCTTTTCGACTACATTCGCAGCGCTTGGGGTTCCGGCGCGAGTCTGCCCGCGTTCGCGCCGTCGATGGCAGGCGACGCTGAATTTCAGGAGTGGTGGGGAAAGTTCGAACGTCTCGGCGCCAATCCTGGTGCCGCCATCAGTGTGATGCGTATGAACAGCCAGATCGACATCACCCGCGTCTTGCCATCGATCCAGGCGCCGACCCTCGTGATCAATCGCACACGTGACTGTTTAATCGATCCCGACGCGAGTCGTTTCTTAGCGGAGAACATACCCGGTGCGGTTCGCTACAAGTCAGACTATGTGGACCACATCCCGTTCGTCGGCGATCCCGTAGACGGCGAGCTGCAAGCCATCCGCGAGTTTCTGCAGCTTCTCCCGGATCACGACACGCGCGAACGCGTGCTCGCCACGGTGCTCGCAATTCGGACGGACGCCTCCGCCAGCGACTCGACGCTCCATCGTGTGCGCGATCAAGTCAAGTCTCATCGCGGCGCCGAAGTCACCTCGAGGCACGGCGTCTACGTCTCAACGTTTGAGGGGCCCGTAAGGGCGATACGATGCGCCAAGGCGATTGCCGCGTCGGTCTCTGGCGCGCGACTCTGCGTTCATACAGGCGAGATCACGCTGAGCGACGATGCGATCGAAGGACCCGCGGTCGACGTCGCAGCGAATGTCGTTGCCGCGAGCCAGGCCGGCGAGGTCGTCGTCACCCGGATCGTCAAGGATCTCGTGGCCGGCTCGGGGCTGCAGTTGATCGACTTGGCCGACCGCGAGGTTGACGCGGAGCCTGGGCACCTCTACCGCGTCCGGTAGCACACCGGTCAACGCTCACGACTTATCCGTTAGTTCGCGTCGAAGCCATGCCTTGGCCAGCTCCCAATCCCGCTTCACGGTCGCGGTTGACACCTCGAGAGCTGCAGCGGTCTGCTCGATCGACAGCCCTCCGAAGTATCGCATCTCGACGACGTCGGCTTTGCGGCGGTCGACCTCAGTCAATCGCTCGAGCGCATGATGCAGTTCGATCAATTCCTCGCTCTGCTCTTCACTGGCGACAAGAGCGTCTTCAAAGACGAGCTTTTTTCGGTCGCCACCACGCTTCTGCCGGCCGCGACCGCGGGCGTGATCGATGAGCAGGTGACGCATCGCCTTCGACACGTACGCCATGAACTGTGCGCGCCCCGCCACTGGGAGCTGGGTCTCATTGAGAAGCTTGATGGAGACTTCGTGGACGAGCGCCGTGGCGGTCAGGGTGTGATTCTGTCGTTCGTCCCACATCCTCGCTGCAGCAAGCTTCCGCAGGTCTTCGTAGGCGGCCCTGACAACCTCGGCGCGCGCCGCTGAGTCGCCCGATTGGGCAGAGGCTAGAATCTGTGTCAGGTCCACAGTAACTCCCGTCAACGCCCGAACCCAGCCGTGGCGGGGTCGCGAGGCGACGAACCCGCACGCAAATACGCCACCAAGTCGACAATCTCTGCCAAGTTCATACGCTCGAGGAGCCCCGTTGGCATGATCGACGCGTCGGATCGTACGCGGAGTGCCATGTCCTCAGTAGCAACGCGACGAAAGTCGCCGCTTCTTGTACGCAGAAGAACCGCCTGCCGTGAATCGTAGACGGCAAGACCTGCGAGTGTCTCGCCGCTGCGCAAAACGATCGTTTCGGCGCGGTAACGATCGGGCACGTCACGGTTCGGAAGGCCGATCGCGAGAACGATCTCCCCGGGGCCAAAACGAGACCCGATGCCGGCGAGGTCCGGGCCCACCTTGACGCCGCGGCCACCGACGTGGTGGCAACTGTGGCAGCTGAGACGCTCGAACACCGCCGCACCGCGCGCCGCGTCGCCGGACTCCCACTGCGCCTCCTGGACGATCCGGCGTACACGCTCCTCATCCGACTTCAGCTCGGCGACGATGGCCTCAAGCTCAGCTTTGAGCTCAGGGATGGCGAGCTCGAAGAGCTGCCGCCAAGCGTCGATCGCAGCCCGCTGCGTCGTCTTAGCTTCAGGCTCATACTGCGCCCCCACAGTTACTTCAGGGCTCTGGGTGCTCAGCACAGAGGCGAGTTGTTGGATGCGGACAGCGACGGCATCGCGCGCTCCAATCTGCGTCGTGTCCGCGTCGAGCACGTACGCCCAACGCAGGAGCGCCAACAACTCGACCTCGAACGCCTCGCTCGCGGGGGCCGGTACCGCCAGCTGCGCCAGTCCGCGCGCCGCCGCCCCGACGACGTTGCGGTCTCCTTCCTCGAGCACACGGCGGAAGACGTCCGCCTCGCGCACGGTCGGTGCGCTCGCCAAGGCATCCAGAACGGTCGTTATGAGGGCCTCGTCGTCGACTAGCGCGTGAAGCGCGTCGCGCGAAAGAGTCGGAAACCGCGCGAGCAGCATGACGACGCGGCGACGATCGTCCGCCGCCGTCGGGAACGGTCGTGCCAAGATCTTCGCCAACGCTTGCTGCTGTCCGGCTTCGTCCATCGCCAGCGTCAGTGAGATGTCATCCGGAGAACCGAACCGCCCGTCTGCGACGAGCGCTGTCGCAACTTGTGGGCGGCGAGAGAAGAGGCGCGTCGCGACAATCTGTAGGAAGCGATGCCAACGCTGGTCGCGAGCGACGCGCCCCGACTGCACCTTCCATGAGAGGCCAAGAAAAGCGTCGGTCAGACGCTCGACCGCGGCGGCGTCCGTGAGCTCCGGAGACCACGCGAGATACGATAGCGTCAGAATGTCCTCGCCCGGTGGTGTCGAGAGCCCGAGGCGATCCATCACCGCTGCGAAACCATCCTCGCCGCCAAGACCGAGAAGCGCGACGAGCCGTGCTGCCTGACGCGACAGCGCGGCGTCTTTTGAGCTAACGAGCCGAACGATGCGCTCCGCGTCGAGACTGTTGATGACGTCTGCATAGGGCCCAAGCTGGACGGCATCCCAAGCTTCGTAAAAAGCAGCGCGGGCGTCGCGCTTCGGCTGCAGTCGCTCGAAAGCCATCTCGATGAGACGAAGAGCGTCGAGTCGCGCCTCACGATCGGCTGCAGCGCGCCCCATGACTCTTCCTCGCGGCTCGACCGCAAGCGACGACAGGTCACTGGAAATGAGTACGGCGTGGGCGTCATGAACGGCCGCCGCAGAAAGCTTTCCCCACGGGCTGCGAAGCACCGAGGCGAGCCCGCGCACCAGTCGCTCGCGCGTCGTGACCGCAGGCGGCACCTCCTCGCTCCGCAGATGGGCCAAAAACGCCGCCACGCCCTGACGCACGCGACGCGAGGATGCGCTCGCGTGACGGAAAACACTGCGGACCAATGCAGCACGCTCGTTCGTGGCCAGCGCCGAGATCGCAGCTTCAACGCTCGTGCGCGCAATCCACGGATCGTCGCGCCCGAGAAACGCGAGGATCGTCGACGTGTCGGAGAGCCGACCGGCCCACCACGCGGCCCGCGCAGCAAGTCGCGGCGGGGCCTTGTCGCCGAGGGAGACCACGCGCGCCAAGGCTTGCGGCGCCGAGCCCGGTGCGATCTCGACGATCGCGTCAAGCGCTCGGACGCGCTCGGCGGGCGTCCACTGCGGAGACGCGAGAGCACTAAGAAACATCTGGCTCCGCAGCACTTTGGCGGCCGACACCCACCGCGCGCGCGACCATGCGCTGAGCGGCATCGGTGCGCGCAGAACCCGGGCGAGCGCGGCGTCGCGATCTTCCGCGGCACCTGCCGCTGCGTGGCGACCGTCCGGACGCTGATCCACACGCGGCGAACTCGTCGCAGCGATGCGAAAGACACCTCCAGGGAGCCCGCGCCCACCGCTGGCAACGATCAATGCCCCGTCCGGAGAGACATCGATATCGGTCGGCGCGAAGGGTACGTCGCCATCGCCCTGCACGAAGCCCTCCCACGGCGTGTCGTACGTTCCGTCTCGCGCCTTGAGTGGCGCAAACAGCACGCGGCCGAACGTCCAGTCGAGGGCGAAGACGCCACCGCGATAACGCGGCGGAAACCGATCGTGTCGATAGACGACGACACCTGTCGGCGATGCGCGCCCCACGTCGCCGGCCGGAGCCGCGGTGTCCCAGGCGTGCGGCGGCAGCTTTCCGGATCCCGAAGACCGCCAGCCCGCGTCGGCACCAGCAGTGAGATGATAGAAACGTGCGCCGCGATACCAGGGCAAGCCTTCATCGCGTTCGCCGTCCGAGTCCCACGCAATGACCTCGCCGAACGCATCGAAATCGAAGTCGTAGGTGTTGCGGAGGCCATGCGCGAGAACCTCGAAGGAGCTCCCGCCTGGCCCCAGCCGCAACAACGTTCCAGCATAGGGATCCAAAACCGGCGACACGGCACCTTGAACACGCGCCGCATGCCCTGAAATGCTGTTGCCAACGATCAGATAAAGAAATCCGTCCGCGCCGCGCCTGACGCCATGAGCATCGTGCTCTCCGGTCGCGCTGATCGGCAGAAGCAGCGTCGGTTCGCCGTCGGCAAAACCATCCCCGTCGTGATCGTCCAAGCGATGGAGTCCTTCGCCACCGACGAAGTAGATGCCGCGACCGTCCGCAAGCAGTCCCATCGCTCCGCGCGCCGGGCCGCTGTAGATCTCGCGCGCGTGATCCAAGAGTCCGTCGTCGTCGCGGTCCATAAGGACTCGGATGTAACCGGGCCCAGAAACGACGACACGTCCCTCTGCGTCGAGCGTCAAGGCTTGAATGTCGAATGCCAGATCGGTCGTGGCGATCTGCTCGATCTGAAATCCCGACGCCATCGTAAACCCTCTTTCGGCGTCTGCGGCGTTGGCGCCGACGATCGACCAAGAAGAGACCATCGCCGCCACAACCGCACAGAAGTGGCCGTGCAGCAGCTTCGACACGACGCCAACTGTCTGTGCGCATCGTCTCAGGCGCAGGATCAACATCTCAGTCATTCCTCTCAAATACGAAGACTTCGTCGTCCTTGCGAACGAACAGCGAGCGCGAAACCGGAAATCCGGCCGCGTCCATGACCTCCAGCAGATCGCTGCGGCGGTAACGATTCAAGTAGTAGCCGTCGCGGTGTCGCTTGATGGCGGTGCGACGGGCGCGCGGACGAATGAACATCGACAGAACAACCCAGCGGCGGCTGACGCGTGCGAGCTCGGTCAGGATCGCGGCGTAGTCGAGGGTGTGCTCGATCACGTCCTTGACGAGGACGACGTCGAACGCTCGCGGCGCGAGCGCAAGTCGCGCCAAGTCGCTCAGAAGAAACTGGGCGCGCTCGCCGGCTAGGTTCGTTCGCGCGATCTCGAGCGCCTTGCGGTTGCTGTCGACACCGATGTACCTGCCGACAAAACCGCGTTGAAAGAGCCGAAAACCTTCCACGCCCGTATTGCATCCCGCGTCAAGAAGGGCGGTTTCGCACTGAGATGCTTCGAGAATAAAATCCTCGAATGCGGCACGCGTCGCCTGCTGTCCGATGCGATCGAACTCCGCCGCATGGGCGGGACCGACGATGTGATCCGTGCGTTGCCAGTAGGTCGGCTGTCTGACTTGAGGCTCGTCCATCTTCGAACTCCCGCGCATGCCTGCGAGGCTGACTGCCGTCGACAGAAGAGCCTCGCACGGGAGCGAACGATTCGCAAGCGCGGTCAGGACCGGAACGCGTCGAGACGTTCACATTGTCGTTGCTGGCCACTGAGCCGCACAGTACGATGACACGTGACGAGCGAGCCCTAAGAAGTGAAGAAATGTGGGGCGCTGGAGACCGCATTGACGATATAGACGTCACGGCGGAACGCGATCAACGTCAAGCTCGGCGACCACCGACCACGGCACCGGATGGACAAGAGGAGATGCATGGCATGGCAGTCAAGATCACCATCAAAGACGAGACCACCAGCGGTCAGAGTCTTGGGGAGTGGATGCTCGAGCTGCTGACCGAAGAGGTCACAGTGCGCGAACTGATCCGCTCGCGTGTCTACCAGGAAGTGAAGGACTACAACGCGAAACGCTCGCACACCTTTCGCGGCCTCGTGCAGCCGGAAGGTGCAGAGAAGGAACTCAACGGCTACCGTCTCAAGAAACCGCGACAACTCGACTGGGAGAAACAGTTCGAGAAGGCACTCGCGGCGTTCGAGGGGAATGGAGTGATCGTGCTCGTCGGGGATCGACAGGCCGAGTCGCTCGACGAGGAGTTCGTCGTCACGCCACAGACCGAAGTGACCTTTCTGCGTCTGGTGCCACTCGTTGGCGGCTAAAGCAATTGGTGAGCGAGGGCGGAACGATTCATGGACGATTTCGTCGACAAACTTCGCCGCGAGCTCAAACGCGCTAAGATCGTCAAGGTGGGACCGGACGAGTTTCCACTCGAAAAGGACGATGCGTTCGTCGCTGAGCATACCGTCATCAGCGAGTTCCTCGAAGAGGCGGTGAGTGCGCCCCCTTATCAGGATCTGAACGTCCGGGCGACACGCGCTGGCAAAAAGCTACTCGCCACGCGCGACGCCGAACGTGTGCGCGTCGCGATCGCGCTCACAAGACGGCTTCTGCATTTGGAATCCGCGATGCTCGCCGACGCGGACGAAGGTAGCAGCATACAAACCGCAGCGTACGAATTCTCCGACTGGCGCTTGATCACCGCAGTCGAAGCGGCTTTTCGCGAAGTCATGCGGCGAACGCTTGAAGTGACAGCCAAGGACCTCGAGGCCCTCCTGCGCTGGCAGAGCGACTCAGAGTACTGCCTACTCGGAACGCCACCGAGCAGCATTGTGAAGCTGTGCGAGAAGTACGCCAAGGATTCTGAGCTGACGCCGAAGCACCGCCGTTTGCTCGATCGCCACCTCAAGAGACTTCGACGACTTGAGCCGCGCGCGGAAGTGCGAAAACTGTGCAAACGAATCGACACGCTTCTCGGCCACGGGGTGCGACTACCGCTCGTCGCTGGAGATCCTTGGGCTGACGCCGCACTTGAGCTTGTCGCCGGACTCAGCGACAGTGAGCGTGCAAACTGGTCGGCTCTTCTGGTTCATGCTGGCGCCGCTGCGGGAGGCAAGCCGACGAAGAAGTGGCGAGAAACTGCGATCAAAGCTGTCGTCGCCGTCGGTATCGAACACTTTTCGACACAGGTCGGGCAGTGGTTGACTCAAATCGACGCGAAGCGCGGCGCAGCGCCAACGACCGCCGCGGAGTTCATGCTCTCGCCGAACGTCGATGTTCTCAAAGGGCTGGTTTGGTGCGCCGGTGTAGCACCGGAAACTCGTGTGGAAGTCGTGCGCGGCATCTCAGACGCCGCAATCAGCGCCTACAAAAAGATCCCCGGCATCGGTCCGCGCTGCGTCAAACTCGGAAACGCATGCGTCTACGCCCTCGGGCAGATCAATAGCATGGATGCGGTAGCGCAGCTGGCGCGCCTACGCGTCAAGGTGAAGTTTGGCACGGCACAGAAGGGAATCTCGAAGTCACTCGATGCCGCCGCAGAACGCACCGGAATTCCTCCCGACGAGATCGAAGAAATCGCGGTGCCAACGTATGGTCTGCAGCAGGTCGGCCGCTTGACCCAGGTGCTCGGTGCGTTCACCGCCGAGCTCGCGGTCACAGGTAGCAGCACGACGCAGCTGACGTGGCTGACGGAGAGTAAGGACGGCGAGCCGAAACGGCAGAAGTCTGTACCGAAACGTGTGCGGGAAGAGTTCGCAGACGAGCTCAAGGAACTGCGGGCGACCACGAAAGACCTACGAAGTATGCTCAGCGCCCAGCAGGGTCGCATGGAGCAGCTGTTCCTCGATGAGCGGCGCTGGCCTCTAGCGGCATGGCGTGAGCGTTACCTCGACCATCCCGTCGTCGGCACGCTAGCGCGGCGGCTCATATGGCGCTTCTGGCGCGACGAACGTCCAGTCGTAGGAGCCTTTCTCAACGGCTGTTTCGTCGACGCGGCGGATCATGAACTTGTCGGGATTGACTCAGGCACGCGCGTCGTCGACTCGGCAGATCGAGAAATCGATGGAATCGATGTCAGCGAAAGTGCCGTGCAGAAGGACCACGACAACCGAGTCGAAGTCGAGCTGTGGCATCCGATCACTGCCGGCGTCGAGGATGTCATCGCGTGGCGTGACTGGCTCGAGCGCCATCAGATCACGCAACCGTTCAAGCAGGCGCATCGCGAGATCTACGTGCTCACCGACGCCGAGCGCGCCACTGCGATCTATTCGAACCGTTTCGCCGCCCACGTCATCAAGCAGTACCAGTTTCACTCCTTGTGTGCGGCTCGCGGTTGGCGCGACTCCCTGCGCCTCATGGTCGACGCCGAGTTTCCGCCCACCCGTCGCACGCTCGAGAAGTGGGGATTGCGTGCGGAGTTCTGGACCGAGGTCATCGGCGAGAACTACGGCGAGGACACGAGCGAATCTGGCGCCTACCTCTTTCTCACCACAGATCAGGTGAGGTTCTACGCCGCCTCGGCTGAGCAGCGTTCAATCCATGGCTTCGGCGGTGGCTACACCCCCGCGAGCGAAGAGGACGACGAAGAGCCTCTCCGACTCGAAGACGTTCCCGCGCTGGTCTTCTCTGAGATCATGCGCGACGTCGATCTCTTCGTCGGCGTTGCGAGCGTTGGCAACGACCCAAACTGGTACGACGGCGGCACCGAGGGGCGTTACCAAGAGTATTGGATGTCCTATTCGTTTGGCGATCTGAGCGCGTCAGCCAAAACGCGGCGCGAAGTCTTGGAGAAACTTCTTCCACGACTGAAGATCGCCGACCGCGCGTCGCTCGCGGAGAAGTTTCTGGTGATCAAGGGAGACGTGCGCACTTACAAGATCCACCTCGGCTCAGGGAACATCCTCATGGAGCCGAACGACCAGTACCTTTGCATCATCCCAAAGATGAGCGCGCCGAAAAGCGGGACGTCGACGGGAGAGATCTTCCTACCGTTCGAGGGCGACCGCAAGCTGGCGGAGATCCTGAGTAAGGCGCTTCTGCTCGCGGGCGACGCGCGCATCAAGGATCCGACGATTCTATCGCAGCTCCGAATGGAGTGACGCTGACTCACGCTCCCGCCGACGATAGAAGCGTCTCAATTCCGGCAGTGATCATCCGCCACTGCAGCTGCATCTGATCGCGTACGGGCATGGCTCGCAGGCATCCCGACGCGGCGCAGGCGCGGATCCGCTCGGCGGGCCGCTCGCGCGCGAGCTGTGCGCGCCACGCCTCGAGCTTCTTCTTCCATTCCGCGGCGACCGGATCCGGGGGGCCAAGCTCGACACCTACCCCGGGTGTGATGAAGAGAGGCATCTCGGAGACGAGCGTCAGCGGATCGCCGCCGAGGGCGCGCATGGTCTCCATTGAGCTCGGTCGAAAGAGAGCCGCGGTCTCCTCGTCGCCGAGCTGCAGGAAATGTTCACGCATCGAGCGCGAATCGGGGCGCGTGCAGAAACCCTTCGCGATGCGATGAAAGCCTTTCTCACCGTGACGCTCAACGTCGTGGAGCTCATAGCCGAGTACGGCGGTCTCGGCACTGCAGGTCGCTTGAAATGCATTGAGTCGACCGCGCCACTTTGCCTCGACCAAGAACCACGGACCGGCTGCGAACGCCATGCCGTGCAGCGACGCATGCAGATGAAACGGAGCACCCCCGCGCCACCACGCTGCGATGGCTCGATTTTCGGGTCGCGCGTCGGTGTCGCTGGCGTCGCGTGGAAAACCGAACTCGACGTCATCGCCGGGCAGCTCCCGAACGACGCTGCGGAGATAGCTGACGAGGTCGTACTCAACGTCGTCGTCGCGATACCAAGCGCGGTTGATCTCGTCGCCGTCGGGGTTGGCATGTGGCACAATCCACCACTGACAGCGTTCGAGAAGGGGTGCAGCGTCGCCGCCGCGACTAAGAAAAGACGCGAGGTGACGAAGGAAACGCGGCCCTGTCGGCTCGTCGGCGTGGCAGCCGCCGATCAAACTGACGCGTAGAGGCCCGCTGCCAAAGACGAAGGCGCGCACGGCTCGCCCTTCACGTGACGCGCCGATCGCGTTGCCCTCTTGCCGAGCCAGCGGCGGAGCGGCGATGATGGCGTCGAATGATTCATACATGGCCGACGCAGAACTGGTTCGTTATCATGATTCCCTTTGCGTTCAGGCAGCCTGGGACAATTCGTCGACAGGGCTAACGCAGCGACATTGACCACCTCGTCGAAACTCTATCTACACAGCATGCCACTCACGAACATCTGCGTCTACTGCGGCTCCAGCCGCGGCGAGAATCCCAACTATGCACAAGCCGCGGCGGAGCTGGGCAAGGAAATTCGACACCGCGGCTCGGCGCTCATCTATGGCGGCGGCAGCATCGGTCTCATGGGCGTTCTTGCCGACACCGTCCTCGAGCTCGGCGGCAGCGTCACCGGTGTGATCACACAGGAGCTTTGGGAACACGAGGTCGGACACCGCCGCCTGACGAAAGTGCACATCGTCGCGACCATGCACGAGCGCAAGCACCGCATGTTTGAGATGTCGGATGGTTTCGTCGTCATGCCTGGCGGCTTCGGCACGCTCGACGAGTTCTTCGAGGTGATCACCTGGCTGCAGCTTGGGATCCATCGTCAGCCGGTGGGACTTCTCAACATCGATGGTTACTACGACCCGCTGCTGACATTTCTGGAACATGCTTGCGAAGAGGGATTCGTGACCACCGAGAATCGCCGGCTGATTCTAGATGCGCCTGGGTCGGCCGAGCTCCTTGACGCCATGGAACAGTGGACGGACGACCGCACGAACACGATCTCCGCCGATCGCAGGCAAGGGTCCGCTCAGCGAGACCGAGAGTGAAGACCGTGGCCATCGAAGACGAACAATAGAGAAAGAGCATCAGCACAACAAACGCTCGATCCATCACCCAGACGACAGGAGCCGGCCCACATGCTCGATCGATTCCCATGGCTGGGGAACCTCTACGAGCTGCCGAACGTATCACTTCCCATCATGGGTTTCGTCTGCGTCGCCGCCTCGGTGCTCTGCGGCGCAGTTGTCGGTCTCGACCGGGAACGCCGTGAAAAACCGGCCGGTCTGCGCACGCTGATCCTCATCTGCGTCGGCTCGACGATCTTCACCATGACCTCGATCTTCATGGCGAACAAACCGATTTCGGACCCGGCGCGCATCGCGGCACAGATCATCCCAGGAATCGGTTTCCTCGGTGCCGGAGCCATCATTCGCGGCCGCGGCAGTGTCATCGGTCTGACGACAGGCGCAACGATCTGGGCTGTCGCCGCGGTCGGCATGATGATCGGCGGTGGTCTGGTGGTGGCCGGAGTCGCGCTGACGCTGGTGATCTACTTGACGCTCACGGTCGTCGACAAGCTCGATTGGATCGCCATCGGCTCGTGCGGCTATCAGCGCCTGGTCATTCGCTACGAGGCAGGCGGCGGCAAGACGCGCATCTACCTGCAGGACCTCCTCGACAGCTTCCGCATCCCAGACCATTTCGTCGAGGACCTCGATGACAGCGCCGCCGGGCTCAAACAGGTGAGCGTGCGCATTTGCGTCAAACATCGTGAGCACCGTGCGATCTTGCGCCCACTCGCTGACGTCCCAGGCGTCAAGGAAGTCGAGACCCAAGGAGCGCCGATCAGCGCTGGGGCGTAGAGTCTCGGTTCGGAGCTCTCCGTTCTCGGTGTCGTCGAGGAAGCTCGGATCTCTCTCGGGCCAGTTCCTTGCAGTCGTGGCGTGTCGCCCTCGCCAGCGACACGCTCAGCGCCCGTGTCGATGTGCTCGAAGTGCACTCGAGCCACCTCGCTCAATCGCGCTGCCAAGTTTCGCCATTCGCTCCGCTGACGCAAGAGCCGGCGGAACTCCGTGGGCCACACATTCGCAACGCAGCCGGACAAAAGTGCGAAAAACCTTCTAGCACATCGGAAAAACCTTACCTTCTAGAGGTAAGCGAGGTCGGAAAGGAAGACTCCACCGACGGCGAGAGTGGAAGCTTGAAGCTTCGTCGTGGGGGTTCTCAAAAAAAGTTCGAAAACCCTCTAGCACATTCGAAAAAACGTACCTTAGTAAGGTAGGGACTCGAAGTTTCTGAGAGCGCATCGAGGCCTCAATGTCAGAACTCGAGGAGGACTCTATCCCATCTTTGGAATTCTGCGAAAAAGAACAAAAACCTTCTAGCACATTCAAAAAAACGTACCTTAGTAAGGTAGACGCGTGATGTTGACAGGCTAACAGCGACTCTGCGCGAGAGCGCGGTGGAGATGCCAGGGAACTTCACGCCTGTAAGAGAATCTGCATCGATCCGAAACTCATGCGTCAACGACGTCTCAAGGAACCCACGGAAAACCAAACCATCGGCGGGAGAGGGAAAGGCGATCACATGCCCGGTTCGAAAGTAGCTGACAACACGTCGTAGCTCGCTCGTCGAGCGGTAACTCGCTAGGCGCATGAGCGGCCACAAGCAGTCACAAGCGGCTGCGCCAAAGCGAAAAAACACGGCAGTCATTCAGGCCCGCGCAGGAAGCACCCGCGCGGAGCTTCAAAAAAAGAGCCTCTTCGGAGGTGCGGGAGGATTCTATGCCTATTTCGCGGCTTTTGGGCTTTGTAGCGGTCTTCGTCGTCGCCGTGGCGGTGACGGTCCTCGTGGTCTGGCAGGCGTTGCCGGAGGTCTCCTCGCAGGAGAATCCCGAGGATCCCGCGCCTGCTGAAGCCGGTGCGCCGACGCCAGCTACGGCTGCTGAATATGCAGCGGTGGCCAGCTCGGTTCCGTATGCCGAGCGCTTCGACCTCGCCGTGCGCGTGCTGAACGACTCTCCCGCATACGACGTCGCTGTTCGGGCGTGCCGCGATCTTCTTGGGGAAGCTCCCGAAGGCATCGTTCAATCCGAGCGCGACGCCGTCGCACTGGCAACCGTCGAGAGCTATCTCGCCTCGCAGAGCGAAGGGAGCGCCGCGCACCAAGACGCCTTCTACATTCGCGCCAAGCTGCTGCACCGACTCGGCCGCGCAGCTGAGGCGGAGGCCCTCTTTCGCGACGGCGCGGAGAAGGGCTGGACCGCAGACAATCGGCGCGATCCCTGGGACGCCTACTTCGAGTCGCTGCGTGAGAATGAACCAGAGCGCCTCTCAGCGGAGCTTTTCAACCGCGCTGTCTCCGATGCGAGTGGCAGAGTCTACGCTGGCGCGGGGGACTACATCCGGATCTTACGTCTGGACGGTCTGTGGCCGAAGCGTCGCCGCGGCGAAGTACTGCCCCTGAAGATCGTTCCTCAACTCGCCGAGGCGCCTGGGCTGCCGCATCACCGCCAGATCGGTGAGGCACTGTGCTACTTGGCGGCGGGGAAATACAGCGACGCGGTGGAGCGTCTCTCGGCGGTGGACGCTGCGCTGGAAGACCCCACGCTCGCTGACACCTCGCCGACATACGACGGCTACCATTTGAACGTGTACGCCGCAGACGACGGCTACAACTCCGACCGGCGGCAGGAGAACACCTATCCGAAGTACGCCAGTCTGACCGACGCCTTTGCCTACAACGAGAAGCGAAACATCCCCTACTATCTCGCCGCGGCCAAAGTGTTCGAGGGCGTTGACGAGAGCGCCGCAGTCGCAGCCATGAGCGACTTTTGGCGGCTGAATCGCGACCGTCCCTACTACGTCGCGAAGAAGCTCATGCGACTCGTCTACGCGGTGCGCGGCGGTCCAGGCCGGATTCACGGGCGCACGCTCTGGGTCACAGGTTTTCTGGTCGACAGCGGCTTTGTCGACGACGCGGCGATTGTTGCAACGATCACACCAGCGCGCCGCCGCTCGATCCTCGACCTCCACATGGGCGGTTTCTTTCGTCAGCTGCGACTCGATGAAGCTCGAGCGTTCGCCGATCTCGTCGTCGCGGATTACGACGCAAGCGACGGCGCTAGCAACAACTCGCTCTTCGCTCTCGGCGTGATTGAGCACCTGGAGGGTGATTCGGGAGCTGCTGAGGCCACGTTCCAGCGGCTGCTGACTGAAAAGACCTCGGCGGTATGGGACCGCGCGGCGAGCTCGCAGCTCGCGGCAATCTGGATGGAACAGGGACGCCCTGCAGCGCAAGTCGATGCGGCACTGACGCGGCTGGCCGCGGCGCCGCCTGGCGAGGTCAAGTTCTATCGCTACGACTTGCCGCTGGCCAAGCGGCAGGTCTACGCGGCTGAACCCTGAGGCGAAGAGATGCGGGCCTTGAGCGCCCGAGAAAGAGCCGAGGCCCAGCACCCTCGTACGACCGAACGTGAATCCAACCCAAACGAACCCGTTTTCAAGGATAAGCGCATGTACCCCGCTAAGTCGATTTTCTGGCTGACGATTCTCACCGCCGGAGCTTTGTTGCTGCCTTCCACTGCGTTTTCGACCGATCCTCCGCCGTGCGAGTGTGACAATTCCGCGGAGCGCGCGAAGCACCCATGTGATGAGAAATCGGAGGTGTCAACGCCGTCAGACGCCTTCGGTACGATGCTCAGCGGTGATGCGGGCGATCTGACCGTCGGGGACGTACTCGATTTGGCCGGCGGCGCAGATCTGAGCGGTGGAACGGATCTGAGTGGTGAAAATCGTCTCATTTCAACGTTTACGCCGCCCGACTCAGCGCACTCAGCATACGGTCCGATGCCGGCTCCTCCGAGCGGACCGGGGTTCACCGGCTGGGGTGTTCCTGGAGCAGGTTCTCCGGTGTTGCCGAAGGAGCTAGCCCAGGATGATCTGGGCAGTCCGGCGTCTGGTCGCTCGGAGGGGTTTGGTGCGAGCCAGGGGGTGCGCAGTCCAGGTCTCGTTGTCGAGATGCCGTTTGTCGAACACCACATCAAGCCGGGCGATCCGGTCCCACCGATTGCAGGGTTGACACCAGGAAGCAAGGGCGGACCAGGAGGTGCCGGCGGGAGCGGCAACAGCGACGTCCAGCTTCCCGACCACGCGGAGCGCTGGCGGGTCGAACCGCCTCGGCCTCCCGCACCGCCCCTGTCGACGTCGGGCGCCATGTTGAACGCCGGCGTCGATCTCTCCGCTACCGCACCGGTGATCATTAATAGTGCCACCTCGGTAGCCCGCTCTCACGACTCGGGCAACGAAACAGAACCCAAGTGTGACGAGAAAGAGATCATGGGGGAAGGTTCTCGCTCTGGTCTCGAGACCACCTCCATTTCGTTCGAAGGGGCGGACCTGGTGCTGCACGGCTCGCGCGTCTCGTTCAGCCCTGCGGGAGGCTCGACGTATCGCGCCAAGAATCATGACACGCAGGCTGTGTTCAGTAGCGAGGGCAGCGGTGCGAGCCAAACCTATGTTCTGCGCCAGCTCGATTCGACTTCGGTCGTTGGCTTTTACGGCGATCAGGCGGAGGCCGCTGCACAGCACAAGGTCGCTTATGCGAGCACGGACTACAGCGAGAGTCACTCGGACCCGGCGCAGCGCGTGAGGTTTCGCTACGATTACCATCCCATCACGGCGAGCGTTCATCTGCGTGAAAAAGTCGAGACGGTTGAGCTCGTACGTGGACCGGGGACGGCCAGCGAGACGATCCTGCAGACCCGCCGTTACACGTACAACACGAGCGGGACGGCTGCAGGGCGCGTCAGCAAGATCGAGATTTTCGACGACTCGGAGACGACGAATCCGATTCGCTACGTCGAGTACACCTACTACGGCGACCTGCTCGACCAAGGCAATCTCGACTCTGAGATCAGCTACCTTGGCCGCATTGGCGATCTCGTTCAGGTCAAGAAGGTCGTCAAGGAGAGTAACAACTCGACCTTGATCGAATACGTCACGCAGTACCGCTACTACCGCGATGGCAGCAGCGACGGTGGCGACCACCAAATCAAGACGCGCTATTCAGATAACGCCATCGCAAGGATCCTCGCCCATGGCTTCACAGGCGTCACCACCCCAGAAGACGTCCTTCTTCTCGACGAGACGACGCAGCAAGGTGGTCTCACAATCGAAGCTTTTGCTGAAGAGAGCTACACCTACTACACCTCGAACGAGAGCACCTATTCGGGAACCAGCACTGTTTGGGGCAGTGAGAACCTTGAGACCAAGTACGGCGGCGCTCCCTTCAACGAAACAGGAATGCTCAAAACGTTCAAACAGGGAAGCTGCTCGAGCTGCGGAGGAACGGACGCCGGCCGCGCCGAGTATCAGTACTACTACATGAGCGTGACGCATAACCCACCGCCTGGGCAGAACGATCTCAACAAGGCGACGCGCTTGATCGTCGCCGACACCGTGGACGTGACTGATCCGCTGCCAGCGAATCACGTTGGCAAGCGGCGCTACATCAAGAGCTTGAACAAGGATGATCGGTTCCTGAGAGAAGCTTTCATCAAGGACCCGACCGTCTCGCCACCGAATGTGTGGTGCTACTCGATCGAGCTCGGAACCGGCACATCGTCGAACTTCTCTTACAACCGAGTCGTAGAGGAACGTTTCGCCTCAGCTCATGACGTCGCGACGGACGCCGAGCTGAAGACATTTCTGAGCGATCCTCTCGACACGAGCACGCTCCACTCAACGAGCGGCCTCTTCTACACGTTCAAGTACAACTCCAAGGGCTGGCCAACTGACGTTTTGATTAAAGCCGGCACTGGCGGCGACGAGTTCTACTTGAGCTCCGCCGACTACGGCGACGGCGACGGCGATACCGTCGGGGAAGACCATACAGAAAAGAACGTCATCACCGCGAGGTTCGCTTACCCGACGCCGGTCACCGCCAGGGGGGTAGGAGCCCTCAAGACGGACTACGAATACACCTTCTGGGATACGGCAGATCGCGCTGTCAAAACCGTCAAGACGATCTTGCCTGCGGTGTCGACGACCAAGAACGGCTCGGGTCAGCGCACAGAGACGCTCGTCTACTACGACGAGCTCGGGCGGCTGCGCTGGACGAAGGACGGCGAAGGTTCTGTGAACTACTACTCCTATCATCCCGAGATGGGCGGCTCGGCGCTCGTCGTCACCGACGTCGACACCACGACCGTCGCCAGCGACCTGGAGATCACGACGGACAACAGCCACCAAGTCGGCTGGTCGGGATCGGTGCCAGCGGGGTTCGAACGCTCAACGCACCTACCTGCCGCAGTCGAGGCGAAGACGAAGTACTTCTACGACTTCATGGGCAGACTGCGCGAGTCGGTCGACGCTGGGGGGCGTCAGCACTTCGTCGGCTATAAAAAGAACACGACGATGCACTTCACTCACTGGGATGACGACGACAACACACCGCGGCGCCCGATCATCGTGGCGAAAACCGACAGTGCTGGGAGACCTGTAGACTCGTTCACGATGGCGACGACGACGTCGATAAAGCTCAGTGGTGCATTGCCGATCGACGTCACGAACCTCGAGAACCAAAACGACTATCTCACATGGACTCATTTCAACTACGACGCCGTGGGAGGTGAGCTGGAGTCGGTGGACTCCTACTACGACATCCCGGCGGGGACGACGCGGTCACTCGGCACCGCCGCGAACTACAGTCGTACGATGTTTTTCTACGACGAGATCGGTAGGACGGAGTACGTGATCAGTTCGACCCGCGACGAGGGTCTTGGCGTCGAACAGGTCACCAAATACGTCTACGACGCGCGCGACAACCTGACCGAGGTGCACACGGCAGTCAGCGACAGCTCTCACAACGCAAGTGCGAACTATGCGACTCTGGCGCTGACCAAGACGACCGAGTATGAGTACGGCGGCAGCATCAGCTCGCCGTACGAAAAGGACGATCGCCTGACGAAAGTCAAGTCATTCAGCGACGCCACGAACTACACTGGCACTCAGTTTCACCTGACCTACTTGGGGCATCTGCGGGGCGTCGAGCCGATTCACGATGGCGGCGGCACCGAGGACGATATCGGGCCGTACGTCATGCGCGACGTCTCTTGGATGGGAAGAGTGACCGCGAGCGCTGTCTATGAAACCGAGCCGACGTGGCAGACGAACTATGACGACGTCGTCGAGAATCTGAACGCGGTTTCAGGCCGGCGGAGCCTCGCGACGTTCGAGCGCGATGAGCGCGGACGCATCTTTCGTACGCGGGCCTACGTCGTCGGCTCAAGTGGCGGCGCGGGCAACTATTCCGAAAGCCTGCGCTACTACAACCGAAATGATTTTCTCGTTGCAAGCGAGAGCACCAACGGCGCCGCCGCCGAAGTGGCGTACGATGGCGCTCGGCGGCTCTATCAAAGCCGACTCGTCACGGCGCTACAAACGACGAAGTACGACGGCAACGGCGCCTTTCAGTACGTCGACCCCGAGCCGAACGTCAATCCGGACCCGAGCACGTGGACCGCGGGAACAGTCAAAAACGCGCTGACGATCTCGCACGTTGTGCACGCCGGCGATGGCACAGTGACCTCTGTTCATTCACTGGATGCCTACGATGGAGAAAGTGGAATCGACGTCACCGCAGACAACTTCGTCTTCGAGACGACCTACTTCTGGCACTACCCGACCGACCAGTCGACGACCGACCAGACCGCCGAGCTCCTGAGCACGATCGCCTACTTCGGGTCGGGCGACAGCGGTGATGACTGGACTCACGCGCCGCTTCCGGCACGGCCGTCGAGCGAACCGACGGCAAGCGACGCGAGCATGCTCGTCAGTCGCTACGAGTATGACGCTGCGGCTCGGATTTCGAAAGTGATCGACGTCGCAGGCAAGGAATCCACGTTTCAGTACGACGACTTCGGCCGCACAACGCAGGTGACTGCCGACGCCGGCGCTGGCGGTATCGGCCGCATCTCACAGATCGCCTACGACGATCTGAGCGTGACCTCGCGCACGGCGGTGACTTCAGGGACGGATCAGGTGACGTCGTACACCTACGCGCACTCGGTCTACGCCCTGCTCGCAACCAAGATCACCTACGCCGACAACCTGCCTGCGGGTGCGAACGAGGTGCTCTTCGAATACGCCGACGACGGCGCGCTGACGCGGCGCACCGACCAAAACGGCACCGTCCTTGACTACACCTACACGAACGATCGACGCCTTTTCAAACGCGTCGATGTGACAACGCTCGGTGCGAACGTCGACAACCGTATCAGGTCGATCGAGCGCACCTACGATGGCCTGGTTCGCTTGGAGAGCATCACGAGCTATCTGGTTGCCGGCGGCTCGGAGACGCCAAACAACCCCGTCGACAGTGAGGTGAACTACGACTACGACGACGCCTCGGCGCTGACCACGGTGTGGGAGGAGCACTTCGGCGGTGTGGATGCGAACACACTCGCCGTCGGCTACGCCTACGATCTGTCGAACTCTGGCAGCGGCGGCGTTTTCCTCAACGGCCGTCGCCTCCAGCAGCTCCGCTACCCTGGCGACACCGCAGCCGAACCGAAGAGGGCACATCTCCTCTACGGCACAGCGGGAAGCATCACCGACAAGCTCCATCGCCTGCATGAGGTGGCGCGCGATAACGGCGCCGGCAGCGCGGGAGCAGTCGTGACGAGATACGCGCGCACCGCCGGTGGACAGCTGGCAAGTGCTGCCTATCCAGCGGCAAACATTGCTCTGAGCTATGAGATTGGCAGCAAATACGACGGCCTCGATCGCTTTGGGCGCATCAAGGATCACTACTGGGACGGCAGCAGCGGCACAGCTGATGCCGACCGCTTTCTCTACAACCACGACGATGCCGGAAACCGCCTTTATCGCGACATCGCGCTCACCGGCACGGCGAACCTCGACCGAGACCAGGAGTACGCCTACGACGGTCTTTACCGCCTCACCGAATTCGACCGCGGCAAGTTGACCGGCGGCGGGCCATCGATCACCAACGCCACCTACAAGGCCGAGTGGACGTTCGACGAGCTCGGCAACTGGACCGAGTTCAAGACCTCGACCGACAACGGCCAGAGCTGGACGACGCAGACGCGCCAGCACAACGACGCCAACGAGGTTGACGACGACAACGACCACTCCGATCCGCCGAGTGCGACGGCGATCTCGAACTGGAAGGACCCGGAGTTCGATGCCAACGGCAGCGCGACCAAGGCGCCGATCCCGGGCAGTGAGGCTCTCGCCGAGCACGAGTACGTCTTCGACGCCTTCGACCGCATGGTGGAGGTGAAGCAGGCCGGGGACGTCATCGCCGAGTACCGCTACGACGGACTCGGAAGGCGCATCCGCAAGTTCGCCAAACAGTCCGGAACGACGAACTGGGACGTGTGGGAATACTACTACGGCGCTGGCTGGCAGGTCGTGCAGGTGCGCAAGGACACGGTCGACCGTGGCTCGAATCCAACGACCGACCCGGTGCTGTCGACGACACTGAAAGAGGAATACCTCTACCACCCAGTCTACATCGACGCGATCGCGCTTCGCGTGCGCGACACCGACTCCGACGGCGACATCGACGAGCTCGACGACCCCGAGTACTACACGCAAGACTCCAACATGAACGTCACCGCGCTCCTCGACGCCAGCGGCGCGGTGCTCGAGCGCTACGACTACGACGCCTACGGCAAAGTAACATTCCTCGACGCGTCGTTTCAGAACCCCTCAGGAACCTCAAGTCACGACAACGACATCCTCTTCGCCGGCCGCCGCCTCGACCTCGAGACCCAGCTCTACCACTTCCGCCTACGCCAGTACCACCCCACACTCGGCCGCTTCGTCAGCCGCGATCCCATTGGCGTGTGGGGAGATCCCGGCAATGCTGGGAATGCCTATGCTTATGTTGGGGGGAATCCGGTCAATGGGCTGGATCCGATGGGGTTGCGGGCGACTTTCCGCCACGACGTGATGGTAGGCGGGGGTGGCGGGCCGCCCGAGCCGGATGCCTTCGAGAGGATCCAGAATTATGCCAGTGCGGCAGCGGATCGTTTGGAAGCGTGGAGCCCGTGGGTGGATAAGGCGCTAGACCTAGCCGTCTTCGCGGGTCCGAATGCTGGAGCTATACGGTTGTTGCATTCGGAATACCATGGATTGATCGATGACCTCAGAGAGATTGAAGCTGCCGCTAAGGAGAAAGCCGCATGGGCGCTCGGAACGGCTTCGGTTCTCGCTGCTTTGAAAAAGGTCCCGCTGACAAAAATTGGCGCGAAGCTCATTGACGCGGTCAAGGATTTGAGGAAAAAGGTATGTGAGCTACGACGAGCTCGAAAGAAGGGATATCGGGCAGTGTCGGACGCTGAACTGAAAGACATTAAGGAACACGGATTCCGACCTCACCCGGAGGGCAAGTCAATGGAAGATAAGTGGTTCGCCGATACCAAGGCTGGTGCCGAACAGCACAGAAAGAACTTTCCAGACAACAAGAACATCGTCGAGGGTGAGGTACCAAAGGATGTATACGACCGGGCACACAAAGACCCTGATATCGACGGGTTCGGCGGATTTTCCGTCCCTCCTGCCGACCAACCCAGAATCAAGCCCGTCGTGGGCAACTAATCCATGAGCCTCACATTCACAGTGACCGTTCAATGGTTGAAGCCGGAAGTCGGAGGTCGGCAACACGATCCCGTTGTGGGGCTTCGTCCAACAATTCGGTTTCAGAGAGCGGTTGGCGATTGGCTTTCCGGGGGACGAGATGTTGAGATTATCAATCTCGATTTCGATGAGTCCACTGGATCCAGCACCGTGGAGCTTCGCCTTGCTAATCCAGCGTTCGAGGGAGAGGAAAAGACCCGTAGGCACCTTGTCGAGGACGAGCTTGTCGAGTTGCTGGATTCGTACCGGGTGATCGGGGTCGGGAGGATTACATCGATCAACGCTGGATAGTTTGGACACACCGGGATGGAAATCCTTTTGGAAATCCTTTTTTTTTGGAAATCCCGTCCCAGGGTCGTTTTTCATCCCGGCAGAAAAGAAAACCCGTCCCAGGGTCGTTAGTGGATGAACGACCGAGGTCAAAGTTCTCCCAGGTTCCCACGAACCCGTCCCAGGGTCGTTTTTGATCCCCGGGCGGAAAGCCCGCCCCTGGGTCGTTTTAAACAATCCCGTCCCAGGGTCGTTTTCCGCAACCCGGAAACCCGTCCCAGGGTCGTTGTTCGCGCCACGTCTCGAATTGACCTCGATGTTCTTTTGTTCGATTTGTGACGATTCCTTGCTGTCTACATGACCCGGGAAGCTGAAAGCAGCGGGAGAAAGAACGAAAGAACGAACCTCGGACAGGTTATACGGTTATATACGGTTATACGCATCAAGGGTCACTACTGCGACGGTAGCAGCGGCACCGCTGATGCGGATCGTTTTCTCTACAATCACGACGACGCAGGCAATCGCCTCTACCGTGACATTGCTCTGACGGGTCAGTCCAACCTCGACCGCGACCAGGAGTACACCTACGACGGTCTTTACCGCCTCACGTAGTTCGACCGCGGCAAGTTGACCGGTGGCGGGCCTTCGATCACCAACGCCACCTACAAGGCCGAGTGGACGTTCGACGAGCTCGGCAACTGGACCGAGTTCAAGACCTCCACCAACAACGGCCAGAGCTGGACGACGCAGACGCGCCAGCACAACGACGCCAACGAGGTTGACGACGACAACGACCACTCCGATCCGCCGAGTGCGACGGCGATCTCGAACTGGAAGGACCCGGAATTCGATGCCAACGGTAGCGCGACCAAGGCGCCGATCCCGGGCAGTGAGGCTGTCGCCGAGCACGAGTACGTCTTCGACGCCTTCGACCGCATGGTGGCAGTCAAGCAGGCCGGCGAGGTCATAGCGGAGTATCGCTACGACGGACTCGGAAGGCGCACTCGCAAGTTCGCCAAACAGTCCGCGACGACGAACTGGGACGTGTGGGAGTACTACTACGGCGCCGGCTGGCAAGTCGTGCAGGTGCGCAAAGACACCGTCGATCGCGGCTCGAACCCGACGACCGACCCGGTGCTGTCGACAACGCTGAAGGAAGAGTACCTCTACCACCCAGTCTACATCGACGCGATCGCTCTGCGCGTGCGCGACACCGACTCCGACGGCGACATCGACGAACTCGACGACCCGGAGTACTACACGCAAGACGCCAACATGAACGTCACCGCGCTCCTCGACGCGAGCGGAGCCGTGCTCGAGCGCTACGACTACGACGCCTACGGCAAAGTGACCTTCCTCGATGCGTCGTTTCAGAATCCCTCGGGCACGTCAAGCCACGACAACGACATCCTCTTCGCCGGCCGCCGCCTCGACCTCGAGACCCAGCTCTACCACTTCCGCCTGCGCCAGTACCACCCCACACTCGGCCGCTTCGTCAGCCGCGATCCCATTGGCGTGTGGGGCGATCCCGGCAATGCTGGGAATGCCTATGCTTATGTTGGCGGGAATCCGGTCAATGGGCTGGATCCGATGGGGTTGGCGGACATGGACATGTGGAGTCGCACAAATTCGGACAACGTCGATTGGCTGACTCCAACTGCACGCGCGGGAATGAACAACGGGAGCGGAATCGGAGAACGGCTCGCAGGAGTCCGCGAAGGGTTGCGCGACCTTGCCGCGGACGTGGCCAAGGAAGCCGGCGAAACTCTCGCCCTTCATGCCGTCAGCGCGGGCAGTGGTCCCGCGCTCAAGTTCGCTCATCGACAAGTAAAGCGCTGGAGAGCTGCCGCAAAGGCTGCTGAGACCGCAGAGGATCTTGCTCACGCGAGAGAGAACCTCAGGAAGTATCGAGAGTACCGGGACGCCCTAAAGAAGCACCGGAGGAAGAAGAGTTGTGTAGCGGCGTCCGCCAGGCTCGGCGACGACCTAGCCGAGGCCGCAAGCTGGGTGAAGCCTCAGAAAGGCGTCTTCGATGTCGTGGTCCACGGCAGCTCCGATGCGTTTCACGTTTTGCACAACGGGAAGTGGGTGAAAATGAACCATCGTTCACTTGCGACGTTCATGAAAAAGCAAGGGTACTCTGGAGGACCAGTTCGTCTACTATCATGCGGAACGGGGAGCTGTCCTACTGGTGTTGCCCAGAATCTGTCGAATAAGATAGGAGCCGAAGTCACTGCACCCAGCGACACCCTGTGGATTCATCGGAACGGGAACCTGACAATAGGAAACTCTCCAACGTCCAACACGGGCGTGTGGAATACATTTACGCCAGGAAAATGAAAAAGTTACGCCGATTTGGATTCTTCCGTGAATTGGGACACGGTGATCCCGGAGGGGAGAGCCTGCGGTCTCTGGTGTCTGACGAACCTCTGAGCCATGCCACTGAGATCGCCTCCTACCTGAGCCAAGGAGAAGTGCTCATAGCGTGCCCTGGCATCGTTCACGACGTTCTCGACCCTGACAAGCCTGTGATCGGTCCCCCAGACATCTTGACAGATGGAGAGTGGGCGTGGCCAAGAGACCTGCTTTACTACGTTTCAAAATACAATGTTCGAATTCCCGAAGAGTTAGAGCAGTGGATGGAGTCCAACAGGTGGGAGCTACGGAAGGAGACCCTTGACCTGGCCAACGTAGAACTTTGACGACACACCGCGTAACAGATAACCCGTCAGATAACCCGTCCCAGGTTCGTTTTTGCAGATAACCAGATAACCCGTCCCAGGTTCGTTTTTGGGATAACCTATCCCAGGTTCGTTTTTGGTGGAAAACCCGTCCCAGGTTCGTTTTCGGAGGAAGGGGTCCCAGGTTCGTTTTTGGAGCGCGAGTTCGTCGTTTCGAAAACGACCGATTTTCACGGCGTGTTTAGGCCCTCGGACGTCGAAGCGGCGTGTTTCGGGGCTGCACCGCTGTCGAGCGCTCTCGTTTTGATACTGCGAGGGGAATTCTCATGCAGTTGTGGCAACTAAGGGACGTAGGTTGACCACGGCTCCTGACGCGGAGCTGAAACGCCATGCTCGAATCAACGTGACCGCGTGCGGCCGTTCGCCCTACGGCGGCCTCGGCGCGCAGCGCGCCGCGAAGTGAACACGCATCCAGTACGTGCCGTAGGGAAACAGCGCTTCACGGATGCCTTCGCAGAAGTCCCGTAGGGCCTCACGGTATTCTCTGAGGAACTCTTTGTATTTCATGAGCGCGTCGATGCGCCTCTGCTTGTCGCGGCAGGCGAAGCGAGGGATGAGCATTCGCCGCGGTTCCGGATCGCCAGGACGCGCCAACGGGCTCTGGCGACGGACGGCCTTGACGCCCGCGAACCTCTTGCCGCGCCGAGCCATGTCGGCGCGTATGTCGGCCTCCCGCGCTTGAAGTTTCTCCTCGACGAGAGGTGCAAGCTCCTCCCCGGGGAGCCCAGAGGCGAACTGCGGCGCCGAGATGCTCAAGGCGACGCTCTCGGGCGTCTAGCCATCTTCTTGAAAGAAAAACGCTGGCCGTTCGACCTCAAGACACGTGCCGAAGTCCCGCGGCGACGAGCGCAGTCCGGGCCACTCTTCACCGCGCGAGACCAAACCCGCTGCCACCGGGTTGGCGAGAACGTAGACGATCTTCTCGACCGCGTCGTCCTCGTCGACCAGCGTCACGGCGTTGTAAGAACCAGGCGCCCACACGTTTTCCCAGCGACCATAGTGGGCATTGAGGGCACGGGCGATCAGGCAGTTCAGAAGCTGCATGAACGCCGGCAGGACCCCGAACCTGTCCGTGACGACTAAGTGGTAGTGATTGCTCATTGCACAGTAAGCGTGGACGTCGATCGAAAAGCGCTCCGCGGCGCACGCCAAGATAGAGAACGACCTCATTCACTGCTTTCGAAGGTCGCAGCAGGAACTGACGCTGCGCACAGCGTCTGGTGATCAAGTACGTCGTCCCAGGGATGATTTGTCGCGGCGCCGTCATCGCCGCGACCTACAGGCAAACGCTGTTCCACGGCCGCGAGGTCACACAAATATGACGTAAGTCTGCGCAGGAACTCAGACTCGTCGAAACTGCCGACTCCCGGTGGATCACGCAGTTGTTGCGTACTCGCTACAACTGTTCGCATACGGACGTTCAAAATTGACATCGGCGATTTTTTCTCCGATTTGTGCCTATATTTTGCTGTCTAGGTGACTCTGCGACGGACGAGACAGGACGAGAAACGAACCCGGGCTCGGGATGGATTGCCCACTTCAAGGGAGGCGAGATTACGCGTATCTTTGGACACACTCACCCGGACAGTTCTCTACCCAGCGCAGCCGATGTCGAGGCGCTTTCTAGGCCTGAGTCAGAGCAAACAGTACGTGTTCCACGGAGGTCAAGTTACGGTCGTGCGCCGTAGGAGGTAGGTGAACGATGGCGTTGATAATCGAGGGGCAAACAACCTGTCGGATTTGTAGCAAACCGATTTCGGAACTGGGGAAAACGATTGCTTTTCCCGCGTTCGTCGTGAACGAGAAAGACGAATTGTTCTTCTTCAGTGACACCGCGTTTCACAAGGTTTGCTTCGAACAACATCCTCTACGGAACGTCGTGAAAGAGCGCTTCGCAAGTTGGTCGAAACAAACTGGTCCCGGCAATCGAATTTGCGTGGTCTGCGATAGAGAGGTACTTCACCCTGATGACTACCTCCTGATCCACCACCTCACGTCAGAACTCTCGGACCCGCTGTACCCATATTCGTTCACTCACCTACACGTTTCGTGCCTCCGGGACTGGAAGCCACGCCCCGCTGTCGTTTCCGAACTTCGTCGCCTGAAAGCGTCGGGAAGCTGGGAGGGAAACTACTTGGACTCGTTGATCAGTACGCTTTCGTTTCGGGAGGGAACGTGAAGTCCCGTCCCATCTTTGATAGCGCGCGTGTTCAAGTTGAAGTCTTTCGATCGCAGCACGACGAGGAAATCCCGTCCCAGGGTCGTTTTTAAAACCTCGGAAAACCCGTCCCGGTAACCCGGAAACCCCGTCCCAGGGTCATTTTCGCGGACGAAAACCCCGTCCCAGGGTCGTTTTTGATCCCGGCACGGCGAACCTCGACCGCGACCAGGAGTATGCCTACGACGGTCTTTATCGCCTCACCGAATTCGACCGCGGCAAGTTGACCGGCGGCGGGCCGTCGATCACCAACGCCACCTACAAGGCCGAGTGGACGTTCGATGAGCTCGGCAACTGGACCGAGTTCAAGACCTCGACCAACAACGGCCAAAGCTGGATGCTAAGTCCCACAGTATCTGGCGCGGAAATCCCAGATTAAATGGCATGGTGCTGATTCGCGGGTGCGAGATGCGATTTGCGAGGCGAGAAGGCGCGGGTCGTCGTGTCCCGGACGGCACGACGACCCGGGGAATCACGAAGGGCGAGGCGTGGCGCGAGCGTCACCGCGACGATCGCGGAGCTCGGCGAGGAACTCGACGGCGTCGACGAAATTCAGCCGCTTGACGATCATGACCAGGTCGATCGGGTTGAAGTTCGTCTCGCAGCGAAAGCAACGCGCGAGGTTGGTGGACGCCTTCGTCGCGGTGTTGAATTCGCGACACCGCGGACAGAGGAAGCGCACGTAGCCCTCGGAGATTTTCGCGGGGACGCCGAGCAGATCGAGGAGCCACGCGATCGGTATATCGTTTCTCAACGACCGCAGGAGCTTGCCGGAGAATCGTCCTGTCATGCGACGCCACCTCCACCGCTCGGCGCCTTCAAATATCGGATTCGTTGCAGGCTCTCGAGATACTCTTCGAGGACGATCTGGAGCGCTCGCAGCTGAGCGCCCAAGGCGGCGAGATAGGCGTCTTGCTCGGTGTAGGAGGAGCGTTGCGTGTAGTCGAAGTCGAGATCGGGGTACGCGGCGTTCAGAGCGAACAGGGCGATCTCGAGGTTCGTCGCGAGGGTCATCAAAACGGCGAGCTCAGGATACTCGGCGAAGTCGTTGACTCGAGGCATCAGGGTCTTGTGGAACATGGCGCGTCAGTCTCCGTTCTCAGGGCAGATGGAACTCGGGGGCGGTGTCGTTGACGAGCGCCTCGGAGATCTTCTGGACGTTCTTGCTCGCGGCCTGAATGAGGCAGGCGGTGGCGATGTTGTTGATGCGCCGCGGCACGCCGCTTGAGTAGTCGTGGATGAGCGACTTCGCTTCAGGCTCGAAGACTTTCTGCGAGGCGCCGGCTGCGCGCATCTGAAAGTCGATGTACTCGACCGTCTGCTCCTTGCTGAGCGGCGGCACGTGGTAGCGCACGCTGAGCCGATGCGTGAGATCGGCGTGGCGCGCTCGGGTAAGCTCCTTTCTCAGGGTCTCTTGTCCGCTGAGGAGGATCTTCAATGGCGGGCCGTCCTCGAGTCCGGAGCTGACCAGAAGTCTCAGATCGGTGAGCGACTCCGAAGGAAGCAGGTGCGCTTCATCGATGACGAGGATTGTCGTGTGCTCGTTCGCCCCGACGCGATCCAGGATCTGGAGGAAGAGCCGCTCCTTGCCACGGCGGGGCTGCTCGCCGAGGCTGGAAACCAGGAGCTTCAGAATGCCGTTTGCCCCGACGTAGGTCAGCGAGAGATAGATCGGGTCGTAGAGGTTGCGGCTCAGCGAGCGCACGAAGAGCTTCACCAGAGACGACTTCCCCACCCCGGTGAGTCCGGTCACCAGGCCGATCGAGCCCGACTTGGCGAGGTACTCCAGTCGAGCGAGTCCCTGGGTGATGCGCTCGTCGGAAAGAATCTGCTCGACGGGCGCGCGCTCGAGAAAGGGCTGCGTCGTCATCTTGAAATGGGTGGTGAACATCAGTCCTCCTTTCTGCCTGCGAGTCGTTGAAGCTCGTAGGCGATGTAGGGAATGGATTTCTCCGGAGCCTTCTCGAAGGCCCTCAGCAAGAGGACTTCGGTGAGGCTGGGAGTACGGTTGTAGAACTTCTTGAGTTCCTCGAGCTCCTCGGCGGTGAAGCTCGAGAGGGCGCCCTTGCGCCCCATGAGCCGGCCGAGAAGGCATGCGAAGTCGGTGAAGGGCCACTGGCGAGAGGCGATGACACGACGGTAGTCGATCCCCTGGGCGCGCTTCTTGAGCTCCTCGTCGTGCTCACGGCGAAGAAGCTCCAGATAGTTGTGCTTCGCTTTGGCGGGAGGGGCGGGAGCACCGGCGTCCTCGCCCTCTTCGCGCTCGTGAAGGACGCCCTTTCCGAGGTACTCTTCGTTGCTGGAGTAGATGAGAACCGTGTCGGGCGCGGAGAAGGGATCGTAGCGGACTTCGACCTTGTCACCGCGCAGACTCTTGTCGACGCGATAGAAGCGGCGATCGAGCTGGACGTCGGAGAAGTCCGGGTGAACGCGCCGCGTCTCGCGGCACATGAAGAACTCGGTGACGCGCTGAATGTCGACGTGTCGGATAGGCCGTTTGAGGCCGGCCTCGGCTCGTGCCTCGGGTGTTTCGCCGGTCTCGGTGTTGACCTGGCGGTGGTAGGCCACGGTCTTCCAGGAATCGAAGCTTCCGTTGAGCGAGTCGAGAGTGAGGATCTCGCCGGCTCTGACCTCGGCCTCGAACTGGCCCTGTATCGTCTCGATGAGTCGTTCGACGAGACCACCCGGTGGCGGATCGCCCTTGCCGCGATGGATGAGCCGGGTGACAACGGCAAGGCATGCCGCCTTGAGCGCTTTGGAGATATAGACCTTCGCCTGATCGACATAGAGCTCGTCCGAAGCACCGTGCTTGGCCCACGCCCGCAGCAAGCAGTCGATCAAGACCTCGAGATTTTGCCGAAGGTAGTAGCGCCCCTCGACGAGCGAGCGGCTGTAGCAGTCGATGAGAACACAGAGGAAGGTGGGGACGACTTCGCCGTCGTGCAGCACGTAGGGTCCATCGGCGAAGTCGCCGACCCAGAGGGCATGGGTGGAGTCACGAGTCCAGCGTTTCCGGACTTTCCTCCTCTCGACACCGAGCTTCAGCCGCGTCGCGCCGGCGATCTTGAGGTAGCGGAAGAGGGTCGAACGCGGAATGGTCTTTCCGTGCTGAGCCTGGAGGAACTTGTTGATGGCGAAGTGGGAGCGCAGTGGCTGATCACGCTTCAGCTCGACGGCTTTCTCGACGAGCTCTTTGCCGTGGGCACGCGGTTTCCCGCGATCGCTTCGCGGCCTGCGGGCAAGACCCTCGAAGCCCTCCTCGCGATAGATGCGAAGCTTCCGCCTCAGGGTCGAAAGAGCCGGCTTGCGTCGCGATCCGTCGGGAAAGATGCGCTCTTCTTTGGCGAGCTCGCGGAGAAATCGCGCGGCTTCCTCCTCCGGCACCTCGCCGATGACGACGGGCTGGAGAAGAGCCGCCCAGAAGATAGCCCAATCGAGATCTTTCGCTTTCATGATCACACCTCGCATGGGGCGAGCGAGGCGTGATTCTCGCTCACGCCCAGGCTGCGGAGGTTGCCAAGTCGGGGAAGATCGATCGGCCGAAGAGGGAACGGAACACCTGGTCGATCGAGAGAGCTCGAAGTGCCGCGACGAGAGTGTCCCGCCGTGATTCGCTTCGGTACTTGGCTGGACGGACGGCGAAGACCTTGCGGAAGATGTCGGACCTCGCCGAGCGCTCTCGGATGAGGCGGAGAGCCTCCAGGAGCGTGGCGTTGAGAGAGCGAAAGAACGAAAGCCAACGATGAAGTGTTGAGTGCGCGAGGCTGCGCTCGTCGATCGCTCCCCTGTCGTCACCCTCGTGGAAGACGGGCATGTGTTCGACCTTGACGGCTTCGCGATACGAAAGCTCGTCGATCTGGAGGTAGCGCCGAGCGTGATCGAAAACGCAGTCGCGAACGTAGCGTTTCCCCGGCAGCGCGAAGGGCGGGTAGAGCGTGAAGGAGCGCTTACACAGAGGACACTTCCAGCGACTCAGAAGCGACAGGACAGGTTCGACCAGACGCCTGACGATAACGAGGAACACGCGCTCTCGGTGACCGCGGTAGCGGAACCGATCTGGCTCCCCGCTGCAATTCGGGCAGCGGTTACAGGTCGGCTGGATCTCACGGCGGCGAACAGCTTCGCCATAGCTCTGTATCGCGTTGACCAAATGGGGTAGCATCGCTCTCTCCGTACGGGGACTTGCGGAGAGAAGTGCACCAACACCGGTCTCTCCGCTCCCCTCTTTACTCGAGGTGAGGCGAGGAGTCGAGCGAAGGTCCAGGGCGCAGCGTCGAACGGGGGGCGCGGGGTAGGCGGGGTATGATCGGACGGTCGGTTCGGCGGGGTATGCCGGGGCGTTTCCGGGTCAGTGAATCTGAGACTCGTCGCTGCTCACGAGCCAGAGTTTGTGGGACTCAGCAGCTGGACGACGCAGACGCGCCAGCACAACGACGCCAACGAGGTTGACGACGACAACGACCACTCCGATCCGCCGAGTGCGACGGCGATCTCGAATTGGAAGGACCCGGAGTTCGATGCCAACGGTAGCGCGACCAAGGCGCCGATCCCGGGCAGTGAGGCTCTCGCCGAGCACGAGTACGTCTTCGACGCCTTCGACCGCATGGTGGCAGTCAAGCAGGCCGGCGAGGTCATCGCGGAGTACCGCTACGATGGACTCGGCAGGCGCACTCGCAAGTTCGCCAAACAGTCCGCGACGACGAACTGGGATGTGTGGGAGTACTACTACGGCGCCGGCTGGCAAGTCGTGCAGGTGCGCAAAGACACCGTCGATCGCGGCTCGAACCCGACGACCGACCCGGTGCTGTCGACAACGCTGAAGGAAGAGTACCTCTACCACCCAGTCTACATCGACGCGATCGCTCTGCGCGTGCGCGACACCGACGCCGACGGCGACATCGACGAGCTCGACGACCCAGAGTACTACACGCAAGACGCCAACATGAACGTCACCGCGCTCCTCGACGCTAGCGGAGCCGTGCTCGAGCGCTACGACTACGACGCCTACGGCAAAGTGACCTTCCTCGACGCGTCGTTTCAGAACCCCTCAGGGGCGTCAAGCCACGAAAACGACATCCTCTTCGCCGACCGCCGCCTCGACCTCGAGACCCAGCTCTACCACTTCCGACTACGCCAGTACCACCCCACACTCGGCCGCTTCGTCAGCCGCGATCCCATAGGCGTGTGGGGCGATCCCGGCAATGCTGGGAATGCCTATGCTTATGTTGGGGGGAATCCGGTCAATGGGCTGGATCCGATGGGGTTGTTTGACGTGTGGAACGCTGCGGGGCGCGCCTTGCAAGCCGTCGGCGGCGCGGCAGAGGTCGCTTTAGGCGGCGCGCTGCTTGGAATCGGAGCGGCAGCGAGTACGACAGGCGTCGGGACAGCTCCGGGGCTAGGTGTGCTGGCCTTGGGCACGTTCTTGATTGGGCACGGCGCTGATTCTTTCCAAGCTGGAATTCTTGGGGGGCCAACGATCGGAGGGCAGGTGGCTAAGCAGGTAGCACTCGACATGGGGGCGGATCAAACCGGTCAGTACTATGCCGAGCTCGCCTACGACTTGGCCGGGGCCGGTGGCTCCATGAAGGCGGGCGCAAGGCTTGCAGCTGCCAAGCTAAATTGTCTGTCTCGATCACGGCCAGCTGCGTTACATTTTCAGGATGGCGTGCTTCACACTGTCCCTAGGAGGGCGAGTGATTTCCGATTTCCAAACAGCGCTGACGAGTTCGACGAGCTTTTGGGATTCCCGGGGACACGACGGCCGGACATGAACCCTCAAACCGGACAACCGTTGCCAGGCCGCGGAAGAGTTGACTGGGATGTTTCCACTCCGCAAGGACGGATGAGAATAACATTTGAGCAACACCCCTATCATGCGAATGCGCCGGAGTTTCACAGGGGGCCTCACTTCCATGTAGACATCCCAGGCACGCAGTTCAGTCACGCAAGATTTTCTCCCGGAGACAAGATTCCGGGTTCTTAAGAACGCAATTCAATGCGAAGTGAAACGCGAGAGACCCGTCTGCGATAACGGTTGAGATATGTCACTATCACTGTTAAAACATGCCTGTCCGCCTTGGCAGGACGATTCCGTTATTCATTACCTTCTGCTTCCGCTGCTCCCGGACTCGGTAAGAAATGAACAGCTCATCGACGCAGTTATCCTTTCAAACCTATGGCGGATACGGCGAGATCGACCGTACGTCGTGGCTTACGTCGAAGACGAGACACGTACTACAGATCCTTACGTCCAATCTCTTGAGACCCGACGTATTGACGGCTCACAAAGTCCCCGACCTTTCGTCTATGTCGGTATGGGGGATGTGTCACCACTCGTTCCACGAACGGAAGACGACATGCTCATTCTCTTTCGAGATGTTCCTCCACGAATACTGCCATCGTGGCCACGGTTTATTGTCGAACTGGGTGGAGTTCAAATCACGCGGGCTGATGAGTACGTAAAGATCTCGACTATTAGTTCAGATATTTGCGAGGTGCTCGATGAATTACCACACACTCCTGAATGACGAGAACGCCTGCCTCGCGACGGATCGCCGTCAGAGGCAATCGTTTCTAGGCGGAGACGGAGATTCTCATGCAGCTCAGGCAATCGGCGGACACAAGCTGATCGCAGATCGGGCTCGGCATGAAGCGAATACGCGCTGGCAACCTCGAGAACCAACCGCCCTACGGCGGCATCGGCGCGCAGCGCGCCGCGAAGTGAACACGCATCCAGTAGGTGCCGTGGGGAAAGAGCGCTTCGCGCAGGCCCTCGCAGAAGTCCCGCAGGGCCTCGCGATACTCTCTGAGGAACGTCTTGTACTTCACGAGCGTATCGATGCGCCGATGCTTGTCGCGGCATGCAAAACGTGGACTCAGCCTTCGCCGAGGCTCCGCGTTGCCAGGGCGTCCCAGCGGGTCCTGGCGGCGGACAGCCTTGACGCCAGCGAACTTTTTGCCGCGCCGCGCCGTTTCGGTGCGGATCTCAGCTTCCCGCGTTTGAAGTTTTTCTTCGACGAGAGGCGCGAGCTCCTCGCCCGAGAGTCCAGAAGCAAACTGCGGTGCAGAGATGCTCAGCGCGATGCTCTCCGTCGCATCACCCTCTTTTTGAAAGAAAAACGCTGGTCGTTCGACTTCAACGCGTGTTCCAAAGTCCCGCGGCGACGAACGCAGCCCCGGCCACTCCTCGCCGCGCGAAACTAGTCCCGCAGCCACTGGGTTCGCGAGGACGTAGACGATCTTCTCCACGACGTCCTCCTCACCGACGAGCGTCACCGCACTGTAAGATCCAGGCGCCCAAACGTTCTCCCAGCGTCCGTAGTAGGCGTTCAGTGCTCGGGCGATTAGGCAGTTCAAAAACTGCATGAAAGCGGGAAGATTGCCAAGCCGATCGGTCACGACGAGGTGATAGTGGTTACTGAGAACGTACGCATGAACGTCGATCGAAAAACGTTCTGCAGCGTACGCCAGCAGATAGAGAACGACCTGGTTCACCGCCTTCGAAGGTCGAAGGAGGAACTGACGCTGCGCGCGGCGTCTGGTGATCATTTACGTCGTGCCGGGGATGATTTGTCGTGGCGCTGTCATCGCCGCAACCTATACGCAAACGCTGTTCCACTCCCACACGGACACGCAAATATGACGTAAGTCGGTGTGAGGACTCGGACTCGTCGAGAGTGCCGACTCTCGATGGATCACCCAGTTGTTGCGTACTCGCTACAACTGTTCGCATGCGGACGGTCAAAATTGACATCGGCGCTTTTTTCTTCGATTTGTGACGATATCTTGCTGTCTGTTTGACCTCACACCGGGAGAAAACGAACCTCGGTCAGGCAGATCAAGATCAGGCATGCGCAAACGAACCTCGGTCAGGATCAGGCAGGGATCGATCAGGCAGGGATCAGACAGTATCGTTGAACTGCCGCGTTTTCGCGATAACTGTGCCTTTTTTGTCGATTTGTGACGATATCTTGCTTTCTATGTGACCGAGCAAGCGGCGACGAGACGGGAAAATGAACCTCGGACGGATTCGCAGTAGTGTTCGGCCCTCATTTTGCTGCTACGGAGCCACGGGCTGGACACATAAGGATTCTCCGTCCGACTGCCCGTTGCGCTCAAGCGATGTGGGATGCGCGTGCCCGAATCAAGTCGTTTCGATCAATTCGAGGGATGGGGAACCGCCGAGTCACCGACAGGATTGCGGGGGACCCTTCGTCAGCTTTTCGCGTGCTTTTGCAACCGCTCGACGTGCGCGATCAGTTCCTCGTCATCGGCCATTCCAGACATGTAGAACCAAAGCATCTCCAGCGTGGCTTTGGTCGGCTTTCGCCTGATCCAGACACTGATTAGCAGGCTCGCGATGATTCCCATGTAAACCTGAATCGTTAGGCCTCTTTCGCTGTGACTCAGGAGTTGACGACAGCCCAGAATGCACTTGAACCATTTGAAGAAGAGCTCCACTGACCAGCGGTGACGATACGCCAGCGCAACCAGTTCGGCGTCAAGATCGAGCCTATCGGTTGCCAAAAACATCGGGTCACGCTGCACTCCGTCAATTGACGGTGGCTGAACCTTGATCACTCGGACGGGGCGTTTGATTCTAGCTCGAGTGTTTGGACAACCAATCCGCACAACCACGTCCAGCTCAACTCCCGCAGCCTCTGCTTCCGAGCTTATCTCTCGCGTTTCGATCAGTTTCCAGGCCGCGTCGTCACGAATACGACAGACGAACGAGCTACCTACATCGATAATGTCCGCGAATAGCTTGTACTGCGCATATCCTGCGTCGAGAACGTAGAAACGTCCCTTCTCCAACATGCCACGCAACTGCTGTTTCTCCGAGGCATTCGCATCCGTCAGAGTAGCGTCTGCTGGAGCTTGGCGCAGTATGTCGAAAACCAGGTGCACTTTCGCAGCACGGTTTTTTTCGTCACGACGCCACAGTGCCCAGGTCATCTTAGGGATGGCTTTCAGAAGTGTCCCGTCAACCGCGGTGAGACCTTCCAGGGCTTTGTTCGACACGTCACCCTGAACTTCTACTTCCGAGGCCAGATTCCTGATGACTTCTCGCAGAACGGCGGGATCGAAGACGGAAGAAGCTTCGCTCAGCGAGCCCAGCGCCGCGCGTGAGCAGCCCAACATCCGTTGCACATTCTTCAGCTCGCTGGCGCGCTGTATGGAGCGCAAGCTCGTCAGCACGGGCGTGTAGTAGTAAAGAAGCAGGAGACCGACGTAGTGATCAAAATGGAGCTTTCGGTTCTTCGCCGCTGCACCATCCTGATCAGCATGCAGCCTCAACTTGCCGAGCATCTCGTTGAAGACCTTCAGATACTTGCGACCCTGAATGTCCTCTGCCCGGAGCTTACGAACACCGGATCTGGCCATCTCTGTGCTTCCCATAGCCGTTTCGCAACGCGCTATAGGATGCGACAAAGCTCCTCAAAATTCTAGCGATTTCGTAAGTCTCATCACTGCGATGACTTACAGCCTTGTGATTCCTCGCGAAGAGTCGCAGCCTTGTTCGTGTCAGCCGGCCGGGGGACGAAGCACAAAGCGTGCCGAACACTACTGACGGATTCGTAGATTCGTAGGCAACACGAACCTCGAACCATTCGAGAGGAGACTTCGAGCGTCTAATGCAAGAGATGATTCGTGAATGCATCGCAAACTTCGGTCCCGCGCCTCGCGACTTGTCGTTTTGGGACCGGTTGACCTATTTCCGTGTGCCGACACCGTCGTGGCTTCGCCAGTGTCCGACCGACAAACTGACGATTATCTTCGCGAACCTGCGCAGTCTCTTCTCTGAGGGCGTCGTTGTGTGGGGGCACGTCATCCAAGCGAACGCTCTGATGTTCGAGGACGGGAACGACGATTGCCCTGGCGAGCTGGTCTACTCCTTGGACGCCGGCGACCGCGCCGATCCGCAGTACCTCAAGGACGTGGCGCACCAACTCTATGGCCTCAAGAACACGGAGCCAACCGACCCGGAGCTCTTTGGGATCGCCGATTACTTGACCGACGAAATGACGCGCGTTTACGGCCTGCCCGTTCCCCATTCGATCAGTCCGGCCCACCGCTGTCAGGTTTCGACGACGTACTTTGTCCGTAAGCATCTTCCCGGGCGACGTCTTTGCTCTTCTTTTTTACCGGTGGTCGTGAGACCAACAGCGCCGTTCGTTGCCATGCCACTCCCCGAGCGCTACTGGCCGTCCGATTTCGCCAAGTCGTGGGTGCAGTAGATCTCGGGCACGCGAGGGGGCGCGTGTTTCCGGAGAATCCGAGAATCCCGTCCCAGGTTCGTTTTTAGTCCGACGGAGAAATCGGCCCCTCGGTGAGGCGAGCGACAGCTTTCCGCTGGTGAAAAACGTCCGTCTCGTGTCGGATCGCCAGCAGAGGCGATCGTTTCTAGCGCAGGAGGACTTCACCCCCCGCTCACTTCAAAAAACCAACACTCGACATAAAAATCCGATCGCGCGTCGAGGCCGAGATCCGCTCTCCGCCTCGTTCGACGTCGGCGAGGTGCGCGGCGCAGAATTCGCAGCCGAGCGTCTCGAGATGGAAACGGACGTAGTCGGCCCAATCGGCCTCCAAGACGTCGAGCGCGTAGGAGCCGAGCGTGCTGCGCTTGACGCAGGTGAACAGGTTTTCGTGCCATACCTCCGTGATGAGGCCATCGACTTCCTGCTCCGCCGTCAGATCTTGCAGCGCGTCGGCCTGCGCGTGGCGGGCGACCAACCTGCGGAGTTCCTCGACGAGCGACTTGCGGGTGCGTGAGACGGTCGGCTCGCTTGTCTTCACGATCGCCGCGATGTCTTGTTGGCTCTTCCGATGTACGAAGATGAGCTCGAGGATCTTCAGGTGGCGAAACTCCTTCTTTTCCTTGAGGCGAGCGAGAAGAGTGTCGAGCACGTCGGCTAGAACGAGGCGCCGCACGTCGACCGCCTCAGCACGGCGCGCGTAGGTGCTCGGTGTGCTTTCGTCGGCGGCGAGTACCGGGCGCGCTCGCGAACTTTCGCTCACGTCGATGGATACCGGCGTGCCGCCCGGTCCGCGGGCTCGCGCCATGTCGGCAATCCGCCGGCGAAGGATCGTGAACAGGTAGGCCTGCAGCGACCGCACACCCTCGAGCTGATCGAGCGCCCTCACGAGCGACAAAAACGTCTCCTGCACCGCGTCTTCGGGATCGAGCCCTGTGCCGTAAAGCTTCCGCGAGGCGTAGGCCTTCAGACGGCCGCCATAACGATCAACCAAGCGCCGAAAACCATCGGCCGACCCCGCGCGCACCTCCTCGATCAGGAAGCGATCACCCTCACCCTGCAGTTGATCCCGCTCCATGGTTTTCCAGTCCGGCGACGATGCGCGCGAAGAAATCCAGCGGCCAGAGAGACCTCACACGAACTGCCGCACAGCGTAGGAGACGACGACGAAGAGTGCAATGAGCAGCCCGGCAGCCACTCCCTGAAGCGGTAGCTGCCACGAACCGGCGCGATTGGCGCGCACGATCACCACGACGAGAAACATGGCAAAGGCGAGCGTGAAAAAGATCAGACCCGCAAGCAGCGACTCGCCGCCGCCGTAGAAACGTGTCGTCAGTTGGCCCTCAAGCCATGGTTTCAGCGATTCATACGCAGAGATCTTGACGGCGGCGCGGTAAACCCTGTTTCCGTCCTTGACCGCCGACTCGACGTACGTCCGAACGCGCAAACCATAACGCAGAGCGATCAACTCGATCGCGGCATCTTCAATCGCCTTGCGACTGACCTGAGGCAAACGCGATGAGAACTCATCCACGGATTCCCGGGCGATGAGGTCCAATCCCTCTTTCTGCGCGATGCTGATCGCTTCTCCCTCTGTCGTGGCAAGCGGCGAATAGGCGACAACATACGGATCGGAATTCTCGGCGTGCACTTCCCGCGTACAGGTCAAACCGTGCTCCAGCCACGAAGGCCGCTCGCTGCTGCGCCCGTGCGAACCGTGCCTGACCCAGGCAAAGCCGTCATCATCGTCCCAAACCCGCCTTGCCGTGGAGGGCTGCTTCGCGCCGGCGTCGCGCGCAAATGTTCCAGGCGCTGCTGTTCCAGGTCCGCTCTCGCCCTGGATTCTCGCGGGCGTAGCAGATCCTGCGCGCTCCGAGACGCCGGTTCTCGCGCGCACAGCAGCTTCAGCGCGATCAGAGACGCGGCGCGACATCGCCGCCTCTTGCCACTCAACGATTTCCTGTCGACGCACCGTCGAGTACGACAGCATCAGAAGCAGCGCAATCGTGGCGGCCGCCGCGAGTGCCACCAGCGGCAGACGTGGCCGCGGCGCCGGCGGCTTTGGCGTGACGGCAGCCGTGGAAGACGCGCTCGGCGTCGAAGGCGCAGTCTCACCGCTCCCCTTGGAGACAACACCGCGACGCACCGCGAACGCGATCATCACACCGAGTGCAAAGAGAATGCCGACGCCAAGGCGGCCACATCGGGGGGCAGACGTGCTCAGCGCGTGGAGAGCCGCGAAAGACCCCGTCGCGACGGACCGATAGGAAAACACGACAAGAATGGCCACAAGTGCGAACCCACTCGCCAGCCAGAAGGTCGCCGGTGATGGACGCCGCGCCACGGCAGCGAACGCCGCGCCAACGAGCAGCGCTAGGAAACAGCTGAAAAGAACAAAGGCCCACGAGAGGTTACTTTCAGCGGCAACTTCCATCCGTCCCCCTCATGCCAATAGCGATAGAGCCAAGAGCAGGAGCACCAACGCGACACTCCCTGCGAAGAAGAACGATGTGACAGAGGCGGGAGCCGATCCCGGTCGTCGCCGCCGCGGCGATTCAGGCTGCGCTTCTTCCCGCGCCTCGTGCGCCGCGCGGGCGGGCCAGATGAGGAGAACGATGCCGCATGCGACGGAAAAGACACTGGCGACCAGAAAGCTGAACACCTCCTCGGTCGCGCGGCCGACGAGTGGGGCGCCGCCGGCATCGACACTGGCCTGAAACGCAATGTCGAAAAACGCCCAGAGGCCAAAGGCGAGACAGAGCTGACCGATCACCGCCCGCACGAGGTGTGCCCCGCCCAGATGGCGACGGCCGATCAGAATGCAAAAAACTCCCGCCGCAGCGAAGAGCACGGTACACAGAAGCGCCGGCCCGCGGGCGAAGAGCAGGAGCTCGTCACCGACGTGACTGGCAAGAGGGCCTGCAGTCAGAAGCCCCAAGCGATAAGCGACCGCTGAGATGCCGGCAGCCAGCGCCAACATCCAGGACACGAGTCCACAGCTCGACCAGCTCGAAAGCGGCTTTTCGCTCCCAGGTAACCCAAGTTCGTTGAGCGGCGCAGTCAGCGGCGACTCAGCCACTTGGCCCGGCGGGCGAAGAAAAAAGACCGCAACGCCAAAGCTGGTCGCAATGCTGGCAATCGTCAGCAGGACCATTTGCTCCTCGCCATGAAGCCGAATGTCGAGCAAGAGAGGCAGCGCGCACACAGTGACTGCAGCGCCAGCCAGCGTGATCAGAAAGGGCCGCAGCCGTCCGTTCCAAATGAAGCCACGGCGCCTTCGTAATCCCTGGCGCACGAAAAACACCGCGCCAAAGAGAAGACCAACGCTCAATCCGAGGAACGCGAGCTTCTCCTCGCGATGGGAGTGACTGCTCATGAGGCCGACAGAAAACGACGCCACCGCGCCGACAAGGGCACTGGCCCCGAGGAAGAGATTCGCGGCCCGAAAGACGAGTGGGACCGGCCGCAAGTGACGCGGCACGTCGCGCCAATCGAGCGCTCGCGTCTGACGAGGGAAGAGATGGTTGACGACGAGAACCAAGCCGAAGAGAAACACCGAACCGAGGAGGGCGCACAGGATCAAGATGTGCTCCTCGCGGTGATGCGGCGCGATCAAACCCAAACTCGGCGCTAAGACAAACAGCGCGGCGCAGATCGTCGCCGACGTCGCCGTCGTGACGAGAAGGAATGGATGCAGAGTGCGCCCCCAGAAAGTCGGCAGTCGTGCCCAGATGCCGCGGTAAAAACTGAATCCAGAAAAACCAACGCAGGCCATCCCGAAGGCGCTGCAGGCGAGCGCCTCGTCTGGCCGGAGCCGAACAAAGAAGTGGGCCACGATCAGCGGTACGGCGGCGGCCGCCATGGTGGCACCGGCGAGCACCCAAAACACGCGTGTGAGCGTGCTCGGTGGATACTCCGCCAGCGGCCGCGGTCCGGGCACCTCGGGTGCCGACGCGCTACCCGAAGCGGAGCGCCCGAAGGCTTGCTGCGTGCGCTGCCGGGCGTGATCGACGGCGGCGGTGACCTTATCCGAGACTTCTTCCCACGACCAACCCGATTCCCCCGTGCCGCCGGTCGGCACGGTGGGAGACTTCACCGTGGGAGACGCCGCTGCGGGAGACGTCGCAGTCGTCGGGGAAGGCGAGGCCGAGGCGTCGCCCCGCGCGAAATGCCGCCGCCGCTCGTGCGGCGCAAACGGCGCCAAGTCGTTGACGAGAAGCGATGTCAACCCAAGCACACCGGCGACGAAAAAGCCATCGGCACCGCATATCGCGGCCACGATTATGCCCCAAAACGCAGCCGTCATAGCACTGCCAACCTGCACGCGAGAGAAGCGCAAGGGATCAACGCGATCATGCCAATGGACGAAGAACATCCCGATGAGTACCGCCATCATACTCTCTTCGTCGTAGCGCGCCCTCACTGCCATCTCGGCTCCGAGGATCGCCGGCAACGCGCCGACGGCCCCCGCCATCAAGTTGCGCCCGAACCAGCTCGTCACCTGAAAGCGCTTTGCCAAAGTCGTCTGCGCCAGAAACACAGCGAATGCGGCACCCGCGGCAGCCAATGAGATACCGACCGCGTAGCCGATGCCCATGAAAAGCGCCGCGAAAATCCCCACACAAGCGACGAAGAACGAGAAACGCCCCATCCGGTCTGCGCTCGTCATCGGATCAAGCCGCGCGGCAGTCTCCGCAACCAAGCGCGGCCGTCGCACACCTTCGGCGGGCCGCGGACTCGGCGGCGGCGTTGGCGTATTCGGCGTCGCCGCGTACGGCGTGGCTCCGTCGCTTGCCGGAGCGGGCGGCGGCGTTTTCACGGTCGCCGCCGCTGGGTCCGCAGCGACGCCACCAGCCGCAGCGTTGGCTGCGGGCTGGGCTGTTGCAGGTGATCTGGCGCCGTCCGCAGGTCCAACGACGGCGTTCGGCGCTCGCGAAGCCGGCCGAGCGGCGCCAAGTTCTTCGCCCGCACGACGCGCCGCCTGCGACAACGTCGCTGGATTGAAGGCCGCCACACTTGAGCTCAGATCGTCACTGCGAAAGAGATCGGAGGCAAGCTCTTCTGCCGACTGGTAGCGCTCCTCTGGCTTCTTCGCCATGGCGCGCGCCACCACGTCGCGAAAAGGCTCGTCGAGCTTCGCGAGATCGGGCTCCGTGGTCAGGTGACGCATGAGGATTTCGCCGAAGCTATCGCCCTTGAAGGGGACGTCGCCGGTCAGTAGCTCGTAAAGAATGACACCGAGAGCGTAGATATCGATGCCCTTGTGGTAATTCCCCGAACCGATCTCCGGCGCCATGTAGTGCACGGTGCCAACACTGATCGTCTGCCCGCTTTGGTGCGATGCGTTGATGAACTTCGAGAGGCCGTAGTCGCCGATCTTGACGAACCCGTCCTCGTAGAAAATGTTCTCCGGCTTGAGGTCGCGGTGGACGATTCCGCGCTCGTGGAGATACACCAGTCCCTTGGCAATCTCACGTGTCAGGAAACCGGTCTTCTGGGCGCCGAGCCCTTGCGGATGCGAACGCAACAGATCGCGCAGCGACGGGCCCGTAACATACTCCATGATGACGAACGGCGTGCCATCTTCGCCGGGACGGACGTCGAAGATGGAGACGAGTTGGGGGCTCTTGAGGTTGATGCATTGCCGCACACCGCGCAGCTCGATCTCCTGGTTGAAGAAGATCGCTTTCAGAGCTACCTCACGGCCGCCGTCACTGAGCGCGTAGTAGACTTCCCCGAAGCCGCCGCGGCCAACGCCGCGATGGATCGTGTAGCCTGGGAGCGGCCTGTCGCCGTGTTGATAACGAAAGCTCACGCCAGTCCCCTTCCGCCTGTTGGCGTTCCGTCCGCTGGCCCTTCGCCCGCCGACGCTGCCGTCATTGTAAAGGTGAGACCGCCGGTCTCCACGCAGGTATCGAGACCGATCTCCGCGCGCTCGCCCAGGACTTTCTGATCGATCACAAGTGGATCGGACGATTTCACTCGAAACCCTGCCTCCGACCTGCTCAGGACAAGACGCTCGGGACCGCTCTGTGCCGTGATGTGGCAGTCTTCCGACTTACCGACGACAAGGTGTTGGTCGAGGAGCACGACACGACGCACGTCCCCGCTCAGCCGCAGAGACGTTGCCAGCTCAAGAACGGCAGTCGTACTCAGGCTGGTCGGTAAGCGAAACTTGAAACTGGCCCTGCGACCGAGCTCGACCTCGTCGCCGTCGGCGAGCAGATGCTTCTCGACTGGACGTCCGGCGACGTTCACAGCGCCGCGTGCGAGCAAGAAGTAGTCGCCGTCCGTACGCACGATCTCCGCATGGATACCCTCGAGATCAGCGTTGAGTGCGACGTCCGGCCGCGCCGACGAGCCGACGCGCCCAAGCGTAATGCGGCTGCCTGCGAGGACAAGATAGCTGCCGATGCCGTCGATGAGCATGAGCACGCGGTCTTGGCTGCGCGGCTTGGGCTGCTGCTGCGGCGCAAGTGGCGAGCGCGCCGGCGCACCGGCGCCGCCATCGAAAGCCCCGCCGAAATCACCGCCGAAAGCACCACCGAGTGCTCCGACAGGCACAGCCTGCGCCCCGCCGGCAAGGGGCGGCGCCACGAGCTGGGTCTCGTCGATGGCGTCTGACTTTGCCTTTGGCGGCTCGCCGAGCGGTCCACAACGGAGGGCGTACAACCGCTCCTCGAGCTGTCGCAGATGCGCCTCAGCTTCCTTGATCCAAGGGACCTTCGAATGGAGCGTTCTCAGTCGACCGACCGCTAGCTTCGCCGCCGACCAATCGCCACCGGCGACTGCAGCGGCCGCCTCGTCCGCCAGGCCGAGCGCCGTCGACCAATCGTCGCTCGACGCACCACCGGCGGCGAGGGAGTTGAGCCTCGCGGCTAAATCACGCACGCGCTCCAGGCGGCCTGCTTCCCACGCCTCGCGCACGGTTCGCTCTGCCGCCTTCTTCACCTCGTCGATGAGCTCACGCGCCGCCGCATCGCGCCCGGCTGGTTCAAGGAGCTGCCGTGCGGCGTCCGCAGCCGCTCCGATCTCGCCGTTCTGCAGGTGGTGACGAACACGGGCGAGTGCCATATCAATTTCCTCTCGTTTCAGCCGCAGCTGTCGCTCGAGACGACCGTGCGCCGGATTCTCTTCCTTGACGTCCAAGAGACGCTCGCCGGCGCGCGTCAGTTCGCCCGCCACGACGTGACGCTTGGCCGAGTCGATCGCGGCTCGTTCATCGATCTGTGCGCGCTTGGCGTCCGCGCGCGCGGCAAAGACCTCTTCGTGCAGCGCAACAACTTCGCGGCGGCGCCCGCCGATGGTCCGGGCGCGCTCGATGTCGGCCTGCGCCGCCTCGAGTCGGCCATGCTCAAAGTGATCGCGAGCGCGCTCAAGAAGTGGCTCCACGAGTTGTTCGCGCAGCACCTGGCATTGGCGGTGCTGCTGCAGGTGCTCGGCCGTGACGAGCTCGTAGGCCTCGTCGAGCCGCCCCTCGCGCAGGGCATGTCGGGCTTTCTGAATCTCTACCTTGCGCGAGAAGTCGAACATTGATCCGTCCCCCTACGGGTCGATTGGGAAGCGAGCTGCGGCCGGTTTGGCGTCTCTACATCTACAGTCGCCCGAGAAACGCCTGAGTTTCAGCAAAAAAATCACCCTCCTCGGCGCCTGAACGGCCGCACAAACAAACCATAAAGATAACCACTATAATAACTTACAACAGGTTCTCGGCTGAGCTCCAAGAACGGTCGGAGCCTTCGAGGAGGAATCTACTGTCGCCACCACGACGGAGGCAACCGCCAGCAAGTGGAGAGCGTCGAACGTCCACTTGGGCGAGAGAGATCACTCCCCGGCGTCCGCAACCTCCCACGCGTGGTAGCTCGACCTCACCATCGGCCCGCTCATGACGTGGCGAAATCCCATGGCTGCAGTCAAGTCACGCAGCTCCGCGAACTCTTCGGGCGGGACGTAGCGAAACACATCCTGCTGCGATGCGGTGGGCTGCAGGTACTGACCAAGGGTCAGAACGTCGACGCCTTCGCTGCGAAGATCCCGGCAAACGTCGAGCAACTCTTGACGCGTCTCACCGAGACCCAACATCAGACTCGACTTTGTCAGCACGTCACCGCGCAGCGACTTGGCAAGAGCCAACACCTGGAGTGAACGTCGATAGTCAGAACCGGGTCGCACCCGTCGGTAAAGTCGTGGCACGGTTTCGACGTTGTGCGCGTACACAAAGAGCGGTGTATCGACTAAGCGGCCAATAAGCTCTTCGCGAGCATGAAAATCTGGCACCAACGCTTCGGTCTTGCAGCTCGGCAGACGCGCGGCGATCGCCTCGATCGTGCGCGCCACATGTCCAGCGCCCTCGTCCGGCAAGTCATCGCGATTGACCGACGTCAACACAGCGTAGTCAAGCCCGAGCGCTTCGATCACCTCCGCCACGTGCTCCGGCTCATCGCGATCCAGCTCACTCGGCCTTCCCTTGCCGACAGAGCAGAAGGTGCAACCACGTGTGCAGACGTCGCCCATGAGCATGAAGGTCGCCGTGCCGTGAGCCCAGCACTCACCGATGTTCGGGCACTGAGCTTCCTCGCAGACGGTATGGAGCCCTCGTTCGCCCAAGACACGCGCCAAGAACTCATAGCGCTCGTTGGCCGCAAAGCGCGTTTTGATCCACGATGGGTGTCGGCGCGTGCTCGGCTGCGGCGACAGCACGGGCAGCGGTTTCATCGTCGGGGAGTGGTGCGGAGCTCCGCTGCTGGCAGCGGGGCGGCGTGTCTCAGTCATGAGCTCGTTTCGATGGATTTTCGGTCGGTGACCATTTTAACCGAGCCGGCAGACGAAGGCGAACCCGCTGTCGCCGCAGCTCGCCGGTCGGCATGAACAACCCGCCGCCGTCCTGCTGTCGCCGTGCACCGTCATGCAGCGTGGCGGCGTAGCGGCGAAGCTGACTCTTTTTCGATTGCATGGTTGTGGGGCCGCACTTTATAAGAACCCGTGAAGCGACGACCAAGCCGATTCGAGAGGGAACGGTAGATCAGCCGATCTGATGGACGTCGTCAAGATAAGGTTGCCGGATCGTCTAATGGTAGGACGCCAGGCTCTGGTCCTGGTTGTCGGGGTTCGAGTCCCTGTCCGGCAACCATTTTTTATGCGCGCTCGGAGCGGGTCATCAGAGCGGCGGTCAGGACAGACCAACAAGAACCGACCGTCAAATGCGGTCGCGGATCCAATACCAAAGAAGCCCGACCCACTCGTGCAGCGCGTTCTCGTGCTCCTCGATCGCCCGCGCACGCGGTAGAAACGACGCCATGCGAAAGTCGAATCCCGCGGCACGAAAGTCGCACGGAACCGGCACCACCTCGATCCCCTGGCGACGAAAGCAAAGCTCCGAGCGCAGCATGTGATACGCCTGCGTGACGAGGAAGATGCGCTCGACACCACGCTGGCGAAGAATCCCCGCTGCTTCGAGCGCGTTCTCGTGTGTCGACGTGGAACGCTCCTCAAGCCAGATCTCTCCGGAGCTGACGCCGGCGTTCATCAGATAGTCGCGCATGACGCTGGCGCTTGACCGTGGGTTCGACACCCCACCGCAAGCGAGGATGGGCAGATCCGGAAATCTGCGGTGAAGGTAGAGCGCGTAGCGGCATCGCACGGCCGTTGAAAAGCCAAGAGACCAGTAGGGCCGGCTCTCGACCGCGTGTTGAACGCTTCCCGAGAGCACAACGATAGCGCCGACGCCTTGCGCGTCTTGCGCGCGCGGCGGGACCGGCTCATACCACACCTCGAGCGACTTCGAAGCCAGGAATGCAGACGGCATCCAAGAGACCAAGAAGACGAGCACGACAAAGGCGGTGAGTGCCCGCGGTTTGCGCTCACGCCGTTTCCACTCACGCGCGCAGAAGAAAAGAAGCGCGCAAACGATCGCGGGAAAGAGCGGCTGCAAGTAGGTGAGTTTCACTTCCAATTCACCGGCATCTTAGTGACGCGACCCGGCACGGTTCAGGACGACTCGCCGGCCTCGCGAAAGAGCTCGGGGCCACGTCGGAGCCGCTCGAGGCAGGCCGCAGGTCCGAGGATCAGCATGACGTCGAAGAGACTCGGCGTGGCGCTGCGCCCTGTGAGGAGCGCCCGCACCGGCTGCGCCAAATCCCCCAGCCCCACACCTTCAGCCTCAATGAACTCCCGCGCGTGTGCCTCGAGACGCTCTGCCGAGCCGAGCTTCCATTCCACCGCAGGCACGTCTGACTCGAGTGCATCCGCGTAGCGCGCGACCAGATCGGCAGAGTCTTTCTTTTTGCGCAGGACCTTGCGGCCACCAGTTTCCAACGTGACCTGCGGGGCAAAATAGTAAGACACTTTGTCGACGATTTGGCTGAGATGCTCCATCCGAGGTTGCTCAAGCTCGATCATCGCACGCAGTCGATCTCGATCGCGCTCAACGTCCTGCGGCGAGAGCAGCCCCGCGGAGGTCAAAAAAGACAGAGCCTGAGCGACGACGTCATCAGTCGACGCCTCGCGAAGGTGATGGCCGCCGAGGTGCTGCAGCTTCTTGAGGTCATACATCGCTCCGGACTTCGACACCCCCCGCAGCGAGAACTTCTCGACGAGCTCACCCATGGAAAAGATTTCCTGCTTGTCGTCAAACGACCAACCCATGCGCGCCAGAAAATTGTTCATCGCTGCGGGAAGATACCCCAGCTGCGCATACTCCGTCACCGACACCGCGCCATGGCGTTTCGAGAGCTTGCCACCACCAGGCGCGAGAATCAGCGGGATGTGGGCGAAGCGGGGCAGCTCGAGATCAAGGGCCTCGAAGAGTAGGATCTGCTTCGCGGTGTTGGAGAGATGGTCTTCACCACGGATGACGTGTGTGATGCGCATGCCGTGATCGTCACCAACGACCGCGAAGTTGTAGACCACGGAGCCGTCGGAACGGCAGACGATGAAGTCCTCGATCTCGCTGTTGTGAGTCACGACGCGGCCACGGATCATGTCGTCGACGACCGTTTCGCCCTCCGGGACGTGAAAGCGCAGCACGTACGGATCACCGGCGGCGACGCGGTCCGCTACGACCGCTCGGTCAAGCTCGAGACAGGCGCGGTCGTACAGAATCCGCTCCTTGGCGGCGCGCTGGCTCTCCCGCAGCGCGTCCAGGCGCTCGCGAGTGCAGAAGCAAGGATACACCTTGCCGGCGGCGAGCAGACGCTCGACGAGCGGCGCATAGGTGCCCGCGCGTTCACTTTGGAAGTACGGCCCGTAACCGCCATCCTTTCCGGGACCCTCATCGAAATCGAGGCCGAGGTACTCGAGCCCATCGAAAATCGCTTGGATCGCCTCCGGCGTCGAACGGGCGCGATCGGTATCTTCGATGCGCAGGACGAACACACCGCCATGCTGACGAGCGAACAGGTAGTTGAAGAGTGCGGTTCGCGCTCCACCGATGTGAAGGTAGCCGGTGGGCGATGGCGCGAAGCGCACTCGGACGATCTCACCGCTCTTCTCGGCCACTCTATTGAGCCTCCTCTTCTACTTGACTTCGGTCCATGCCAGACGCGCGCCGGCCGGGCAGCCAGCGAACCTATCGACCCGATTCGCGGCGCGCAAGCGTAAAGCATTGCCGCATCCCAACCTGTCGGAGCTGATCCGCGACAGAGCGGCGGAGACTTGGACCGCAACTAGGGATAAAATAGGGAATTCCTTTCTCCAACTCCCGAGAACCGGTGATCCCACAGCGGTTGTAAGCCCCGCAGCGCACGCGTTCGGCCTCGCGCCGGGCCCAGCCGCCGCATCTCAAGGAAACCCGGGACAAACTCCCAACCTTCGCCGCACAATCAGGAGAGACAAGTCATGCCTCTCGTGTCTCAGCGAGGAGTCGCCGCACCGCCGCGTCCTCACTCTCGTCTTCGCTCATCGCCACAGTCCGCCGTGCGCCGAGGTCCGAAGTTAACGCGGCCCACACTGATCGTTTTCGTGTCAATCACACTCTTGTTGGCAGATAGATCCCACGCCCTGGCGGACCTCGTCCGACGGTGCGACTTCCTAACCCTTTTGCGCAGCTCGGGGACCATTCTGCACGGCCGCTGCACCGCGCGTCGAGAAGTCACACCTGACTCGGGCTTACCGTTCACTGAGTACACATTCGATGTCATCGACGCCACGCGAGGTTGCCGAAACGAACGCGGCGAGCTGCTCAAGAGCGTCACCTTTCGACACGTCGGTACGACGCAAGGTCGGCGGCGACCGGATGGCACGGTGGTCGCACCGCTGCGACTCGGCCTCCCACGTTACAAGGTCGGTGACGAGCTAGTACTTTTTCTGACGCGCGAGTCGAGTCTCAAGCTCTGCGCTCCGGTCGGGCTCAAGCAAGGTGTTTTTCGTGTCGATCGCAAGAAGGACGGCACCACAATCGTCAACCCGCACGCCACGAAGTTGTTCGAACGCGTCGCACCGGAAAAGCTATCAGCTCGGGGCCGCACAGCTCTGACGGCGGCGCTTGCGGAGTCGCAGTCGATCGAGCTCAAGACTTTCCTGACACTCTGCCGGGAGGTGAAGGAATGAGCTGCCGATCAATGCCTCCGCTTCTGGTGTCTACGGAAGGCGGGTACATGCCCTCTTCACTCTCGGTGAAAGAGGACGGCAAGGACTCGCTTTGCTCGGAGGACAAGGCGCCGTTCCTGGTCGCCAGATTTTCCCACCACTGGATGGTGCTGTTAGCGTTCGTGGCAGCGGTCGCTGCGGCGTTGGCCGCCCCTGCTCGCCTCGACGCAGGGGGACCCCTCCTCGTCGCAGCGGATGGCACGCCGCTGCGCTGGAACGCCGATGCTGTGCTCAGAATACACCCCGATCGCGGCGGCCTGGGCACCTTGGCGAACCCCACGGACATTCTCGACCACGCCGTCCGGCAGTGGAATGCCGTCGAAACATCAAGACTGCTCCTCTCGATCGCCGATCCGCTGGGAAGTGACATCGAGAACCTCTCCGAGCTGCAGTTCGATCAGTTGATCACTGCCAACGACGGCACGAATCCGATCATCTTCGATTCCTCAGGCGCCATCTTCGATGCGATTTTCGGCCCCGATAGCGGCGTTCTCGGCATCGCCGGTCCAAGTCTCATCAATCCGGCGACGAATACGATTCTGAAAGGCTACGCTGTATTCAACGGTGACGGAATCGATGCCGGTGATGCCGAAGTCTTGCGCGCGACGTTCACGCACGAGCTCGGTCACTTCTTGAATCTTGACCATTCACAGATCAACGGAGTCCATCTTGGCGCGCCCGTGCCGGGTTTCACCAATCGAGGTACCTTGAGTCGCATCACGACGATGTTTCCCGTGCTTCTTGGTCGCAGTGTTGTCCCTCATCCGATGGCGAGCCTACACCGCGACGACGCCGCCGCGGTTTCGTCGCTCTACCCGCACGCGAGCTTCAACGCCATGGGACGCATCAGCGGACGTGTGTTCGACATCGACGGCGTCACTCCAATTCAAGGTGTGAACGTCGTCGCACGCAACGTTCTCGATCCAACCGAAGACGCGCTGTCGTTCGTCTCAGGACAGCTTGCGAGCCCCGACAATGGATTCTTGCCGGAGAATCTGAGAGGGTTCTACGAGCTGTCAGGATTGACGCCGGGCGCAGAGTATATCCTCTACATCGAAGAGGTCGATTCTAACTTCGACAACGGATCGAGCGTCGGGCCGCTCGACCCACCATTGGACCTCGACGTCACCGATAGGGTCGGGCTGCTGGAATTCTGGAACGGCGCTTCGGAATCAACGGAGGAACCGCCAGACGACCGGGACGATTCGGAAGCGATTCTGATCACGACAGGCGCAGAGCACACCGACATCGACTTCTTGTTCAACGGCCTGATTCCCCGCCTGACGGACGTCGAGCCGTCGCGCGGTCTCTACACAACAAACACGGGGATCGTCATCTCAGGATTCAATTTCGAAGAGGTGACTCGGCTCGATCTCGAAGGACCGGAGACGTTCGTCCTCGAGGACCCTCGGCGAGTCGACCTGACGACGATCACGGGGATTGTCTCGCGACTTCATATTCCAGGGGAATACCGAATCATCGCCAAGAATCGTTGGGGACTTAGCGAAGACGCAATCACGTTTCTCATCACCGAGCCTCCGCCGATTGTTTTCGATGTCACACCGCTTCTGTTCACGAACAACGTGCAGCACACTCTCTCCGTCGCTGGGGAGCATCTTCTCGGCACGCAGGCGATCCTTCTCGTCGAAGACGGCACCGTCTTGGCTCGTCTCGACGAGCTCACGATTAGAGAGAATACCGCCGGCGGCGATACCGAGTTCATCGTCGAAGCCGCGCTACCTATCGGTACATTTCCCGGAGTCTTCGACGTCGTCGCTTCCAACACGGCGGGCGACAGCGCTGCAGCGCCTGTTCAGATAGAGGTCCGCGAACTCTTACCCCTTCTGAGCGGCCTGATCGAGCCCACGTCTGTCGACAACCGCGGGGATGCGGAGATTCGGCTTCTAGGCGAAAACCTCTCCGGCGCGCAGACGGTCCACATCGCCGGAGAAATGGGCACGTTCGACCTCACGGTCGTAGCAACCTCCTTCACCGAAGTCGTGGCGGTGGTGCCGGGCGGCTTGCCCACGGGGTCGTACACGGTGTCGCTCACCAACACAAGCGGCACGGTTGACACTGATGCCGAATTGACCATCTTTCGCTCCAGCGGTGGCGGTAGTAGCTGCGGCGCACTCCCCATAGTCGGCAGTGGCAACCGTACGCCAACGGACTTGCTGTTGTTTCTCGCTCTTCTCTTCGTCCTGAGGCTCTGGGGACACGCGCTGCGGCGACAGCGCCGACCCTACAATTTTTCGTAGTGCTTCGATACTATGTCCGCCTCTGAACGGCTCTCGGCACGTGCCGCTGAGGGCTTTTCCGCTGGCCCATCGATTCGCCGTTCAGAAGAAGAGACGTTCACAACAAGGACACTGAAAGAATGGCAGGCAGTCCTAGCGTCGCCCTCGTTACGGGTTCGTCTCGCGGCATCGGCCGCGCGATCGCCCTCGAGCTGGCGCGGGCAGGTCATGACGTCGCGGTTCACTGCCGCGGCAACGTCGCTGCAGCGAAAGAGGTTGCGGGCCAAATCGAGGCCCTCGGCCGGAGAGCCGCAGTGTTCCGAGCTGACTTAGCAGACGCATCTGAACGCGAGGAGTTGACCCGCAACCTGCGCCAGCAGTTCGACAGCGTCGATTTACTTGTCAACAATGCTGGTGCCGCGCCCAAGGTGCGCAAAGATCTTCTCGAGCTCAGTGAAGCTGAATTTGACGACACGTTTGATACGAACCTTCGCGGCGCCTTCTTTCTCACGCAGGCAATCGCCAAATGGATGCTCGAGATTCGGAAACAAGCACCTGATCGACGTCTTGGCATCATCAACATCTCCAGCGTCTCTGAATACTCGCCCACCGTGCAGCGAGCAGCTTACTGCGTCGCCAAGGCGGGACTGGGAATGATGAACCGTCTGTTCGCTGTGCGGCTGGCCACGGAGAACATCTCGGTCAACGAGATCCGCCCCGGCATCATTCGCACCGACATGACCGCGCCGGTGGAAAGCAAGTATGATCGACTCATCGCGGACGGCCTCACGCCGCTGCGGCGCTGGGGTGAACCCAGCGACATCGCGCGCGCCGTGCGGGCGATCGCCAGCGGCGACTTCGATTTCGCCTGCGGCGCGGTCATCGATTTGGACGGCGGCTTCCACATGCGCGTCCTGTAGATACCGCACGCGGCCGATCAAGCGCACACCGGCGTCTTGGTCGTTGCGGCCGCCTCACGCGTTTGCTATTCTCGGTGTCTTCCGCGTCGAGCGGAGCAGCGGCGGTCATGCAGCCGAAAGTCGTCCGGGGCACGAGGACGCGAACCAAAGACGTGCCTCTTGGGATAGCGACGGCCGCGCAGACGACGGCTGAGCCCACCATCTGACCGAATGCGAACTGAGAAAGGAGCCGTGCGTGCTCAATCTAGCGATTCTCCCCGGTGACGGAACGGGGCCCGAAGTTGTCGACGAAGGCATCAAAGTTCTTGAAGCCGTCGCGAAGAAACACTCGTTCGAGTATTCCACCAAGGAGTTCGACTTCGGCGGCGATCGTTACTTGAAAACAGGAGAAGTCCTGCCTGACGGGGCCGTCGATGAACTGCGAAAGTTTGACGGCATTTTTCTCGGCGCCATTGGACACCCAGATGTCGCGCCGGGCATTCTGGAAAAAGGTCTCCTCCTCCAGCTGCGCTTTGAGCTTGACCAATACATCAACTTGCGGCCCGTCAAGCTGTATGAAGGCGTCGACTGCCCCCTGAAGGACAAAGGGCCCGACGACATCGACTTCGTGATCGTACGCGAGAACACAGAAGACCTGTACGTCGGATCCGGTGGATTCACACACAAGAATACAGCCAACGAAGTCGCCACACAGCTCATGGTCGCGACACGACAGGGTGTCGAACGCTGCTGTCGCTATGCCTTTGACTTGACGCAGAAACGTGGACGCAAGAAACAACTGACGCTGGTCGCCAAGACCAACGTGCTCACGTTCGCCCACGATCTATGGTGGCGCGTCTTCAACGAAGTCGCCAAGGAATACCCTGACGTCACGATCGACTACAACCACGTCGATGCCTGCTGCATGTGGATGGTCAAGAACCCCGAGTTCTACGATGTCATCGTCACTACAAACATGTTCGGCGACATCATCACAGACCTCGGCGCCATGATTCAGGGCGGCATGGGCATCGCTGCGGGCGGCAACATCAACCCCGGCGGCGTCAGCATGTACGAGCCGATCGGAGGATCTGCGCCGAAGTACACCGGCCAGCATGTGATCAATCCTCTCGCTGCCATTGGGGCATTGGCGATGCTACTGCGATACACCGCGAAGCAAGAGAAAGCTGCCGACGACGTCGAAAACGCGATCATGACAGTCGTCAAGAAACTCGATAGCATGAGCGCAGGGCGTATGGGATATTCGACCATAGAGGTTGGTGACATGGTCGTTGACGCGCTGTAGTGAAGCCGTTCCCGGCGCGCGGTTGGCGATCACCGCGTCGCACGCCCGCGCCCTACGTGACACGAATCGGACGAAGATGCGATCGACCCGCAGTACCGTCTGCAACCGACGTTACTCAGAGGAGCCAGGAAGCCGTGAAGACTTCTGATTTCCGCGACGAAGCCATCGCGGTGATTGCCAAACACGGAGACGTCGAACCCGAGGTCGTCGATCGTTCACTGACGACACCGCCGAAGCCTGAGCTAGGCGATTTCGCATTCCCTTGCTTCGTTCTCGCGAAGAAGCTCAAAAAAGCGCCACCCGCGATCGCAGCGGAGCTCGCTGCTGGAGTCAGCGACGATCTCAAACTTCTCCATCGCGCCACGGCGACTGGCCCCTACCTGAATCTCGCGGTCAAACGCGATCTCTTTGCTGCGACCGTACTCAAAAGCGCCCAACACGAGTGTGAAGATTACGGTCGTTCCAACGTCGGCGCCGGCAAAACCATCGTCATCGACTACTCGTCACCCAATATCGCCAAACCATTTCATGTCGGCCACCTTCGCACGACGATCATCGGCAGCGCGCTCTACCGTGTGTTCAAGGCGCTCGGCTACAACGTCGTCGGAATCAACCACCTCGGTGATTGGGGAACGCAGTTCGGCAAACAGATCGTTGGGCTCAAACGGTTCGGCAAGCCCGACGACGTCAACGATCTCGTCGCGCTCAACCAGCTCTACGTCAAGTACCACCAGGAGGAAGAAAACGCCCCGGAGCTGACGGAAGAAGCACGCGAATGGTTTCGACGTCAGGAAGCGGGTGACGAAGAAGCACTGGAGCTGTGGCGCACCATTCGGGAGACGAGCCTACGTTACTTGCAGAGGGTTTACGATCGGCTCGGCATCGAATTCGATTCGTACGTTGGCGAATCGTTTTTCAATGACAAGATGGAAGCTGTCGTCGAGGAAGCGGCGGCGAAAGGGTTGACGTCAATTTCTGACGGCGCGCTAGTGATCGATCTCAACGGCGAAGGCATAGAGACTCCGGCGCTCCTCAAGAAAGCGGACGGCGCAACCCTCTACCTTACACGCGACGTCGCCGCGGCCAAGTACCGCCACGACACCTATCATTGCGACCAAATGATCTACGTCGTTGGCACCGCTCAGTCGCTCCACTTCCGTCAGCTCTTCGCTGTGCTCAAGCTCATGGGACACGACTGGTACAGCACCTGCGTGCACGTAAACTTCGGCCTTGTCCACGGCATGTCGACACGCAAAGGCAACGCGATCTACTTGGAAGAGTTCCTCAATGAAGCGAGGGATCGGGCCCTCAAGTACATGCACGAGAACATAGGCAAGCGCCCGGAGCTGTCGCAGGACGAAGAGCAGGATGTCGCCGAGGCTGTTGGTGTCGCTGCAATCTTTTTCTCCGACCTGTCGAAACAGCGGATCAAAGACTACAACTTCGACTGGGACACGGCGATCTCGTTCGAAGGCGATACCGGCCCCTATCTACTGAATGCTCATGCGCGCATTGCTGGCATTGTTCGCCGCTGCGGGATCGAACTCAACCCAGAGGCCGACCTGTCGCTCCTCGTCGAGCCGGAGTCGCATCAACTCGTGAGCCTGGTGGCACGGTACCCGGCAGTGCTCATGGACACTGCACGCCTCTACGAGCCGTCCGTGCTGGCGGGATACCTGCTCGAGCTCGCCCGTGCGCTTCATTCGAGCTACCGCGCTCTGCGGGTGAAGGACGCAGAACCCGCGACTGCAGAGGCTCGACTCCTACTTTTCTGTGTCGTCAAGCAGGTCCTGAAGAGTGGCCTGACGATTCTCGGCATCCGTGCGCTCGACCGCATGTGATGCACGAGACGATCGGAGTGCTCATCGGAGTGCTCATCAGAGTGCCAGATGAGCGTGCCAATTCACCGTCTGGCACCACCACCGGCAGGTCACTCAACGTCTCACGTCTGGCGCTACAACCGGTACGTGATCCGCCCCTTCGTCAAATCGTATGGGGAAATATCAACCCGCACCTTATCGCCCGGAAGGATGCGGATGTAGTGCTTCCGAAGACGCCCAGCGACGTGCGCGAGAATCTGGTGTCCATTCTCGAGCTCGACGGTAAACGTCGTATTGGGAAGAGCGGCGACCACCGTCCCCTCCATGGTGATCATGTCGTCCTTCGGCAAAAGCGGCCTCCTACGAACCCTATGAAAGAATCGAGAATCTGCGGCAAGAACAACGGACCCTGCCGTAAAAGATCGCCATTGTAACCACCGATCGTTGCGTGTCGACACGATTCCGCCGGACAGCGCGTTACCTGACGTTACTTGACGATGTCGTCAAAGATTTCGACGGCACGGCGAGCGCCATATTCGATCCGATTCTCCTCCCACCAGGCATCCCACCGCGCAACCGCAGCCTCTCGATCGCCGGCCGAACCGTTCGGATCGAAGCCGAACATCTGCTTCGTGCGCTCTCGAAGCGCGACGACTGCGACCTCCCGCCGCAGTGGGTCTTCGTCGCGCAGAATCCCAAGCAGTCGAGGAACAGGCTGCGGGGCGACAAGCTTGAGCTCGAGCGCTGTCCGCTCCATCGCGCCGGTGGGCCTGACGACCTGCCACGCCTGCTGGCTGAAGTTCCAATCGTAGACGCCATGAGCCAACCCAAAGCCGTCGACGTGCAGCCAATTCTGTCCACCATCTGTCCGCTGAACGATGGCGCGAACAACTCGAGGTAAGCTGGTGTCGACTTGACTCGACTCGGGCGGCACCAGTCGCCACGAAACACTCAGTGCGGCGACGTCATCTGCGGCGACTTGACGATCCAGCCGTGTCCAAACCCACCACCCGTAACCGATGCCGGCGAGGACCAGTGGCAGAAGCCCGTAGAGCGCAAGACGCGACAGGCTGCGACGCAGCAGAAGTTTCAAAGCTGTCGACGATTTCATGACGCCTCTCATGACGCCGCAGTGTAGCGATTGAGGTGCCGGCTGTTAACTCCAAAGAGGGCACAGTGTCTCCGCGTGATTCTGTGAGAACGGCGCCGCGTGTCGACAGCAAGACCCTGGCAAGCCGAATCGTCGGGACTCTACAAATCGAGCGGTGGACCGTTGAGGGGGAGGCCGTCGGCCTGACCTTCGACGCCCGTGTTGACGCCGGTGATCGAGAGATCCGCCTGCCCCTGCAGCGCGAACTGGATCGCTCCGGTACCGGCGGACGCGGAGCCGCCACCACCTCCGCTGCTGCAACTCGGCAGCCCAATGAGGCTAAAACCGATGAGCAGCGCTGCAATTGTCGCGCTGCGCGTCAGCAGTCGACGATACTGCGACGGAATCAGCGCCGCTAACATGAGGAGAGTCGCCACGAGGAGCAACAGCACGGGCGAGGCTGCTGACGCCGTCAGCGTGGGCGCGGGCTCCTCAGGCGCGATGTCGACGACGAGAAGAATCGGCACCGGCGCGGCAGAAGTGATCGTACGCGCAAGACTGAACTCGAAACCGCCGCCTGCGTCGAACGCATTCACCTCAGCCAACGAAACATCGCCAGCATCAAGGGTACGATTGGCATTGACGTCTTCATAGAGAACGCTTCGACCGCTTAAAAGTTGGCGCTGATCTCCGCTGCCGACAAACGCGAAGCGAGCGCGGCTCCAAAGGGCGTCTTCAAGCGGGGTTGCCCAGTCGACATCGGCGGCAAAAACGACGGCTCGCGTCCCCCCTTCGATCAGCTGAGCCGTACTTCCAGCTCGCGAAGTGAGGAGTGCGCGACGGGCATCAACGTCAATTGCTGTCGTGTTCACTGTGTCCGTATCGGTGCCGCATTCTCCACTCACGGTGAGCTCAAGCGTGAGCACCTGGTCGCCTTCGACCGCGGGTAAAGTCACCGTCAGCTGCGGCGCGTCGACACCGGCGAGCGCGACCGCCGGTGGCCCCGCCACCTGCTGCCACGAAAAGGCCGCGTCCGGAGGGGTGCTCGTCGAGCCGTCGAGAATCACGTCGGTCGACTCTGGGGCAAGCTCGGCGCCGTTGATGAGCGCTCGCGGCACCGCTGTGCCACGGGCGATGCAGCCGTGATCGAGAGTCGGTCGAACGCTTTGTCCGGCGTCCGTCGTCAAGACGTTGTTGACCGGCAAATCTCCCCCCAGACCGTCTTCGAAGATCAGCTCCGTCGTTTCGCCGGAGGGAAGGAGCAAGTCAAACGTGATCCGTACCAGCGCTCGATCCGTGCTCGCGGGAAGCGGAGTGAACGGCGCCGTCAAATCGACGACACCGCCGTAAGCGATCTCGCCCTCGACGGTATCTGTCAAGCCATCGAAGAAGTCAAGCGGCAGCAGTTCAACGACCTCAACGGCTGTCAGAGCGGTCGGGTCGTAGCGCAAGCTGATCGAAAACGCTGAGACCGGAATATCGTGCTCAGCGTGGACTTCGGCCGCAGCTTGCGCCGCTGCCGCCTCGGCGCCGACGCTGGGGATAAAGAATCGATCCGCAGCTACCAGCGACGTCGACGTCCATGAGACGACAAACAAGACAGTCACAGCGGCGTACAGAGTCCTACTGCGACAGATGATGGAATCAGCCATGAAGCCGTCCGGAATCGTTCCTACGCGCCAAGTCTATCAAACGACAAGGCGCACGCGCGGCCGCATCGCGTGGAGAGGCCGCCGGCATGCGCCACGCAATCACCATCTTAGCATCCACCGAACTGCCTGAGAACCGCCGCCGGCCATCCGGTAAAGGCCGGCGAACACGAACGAAACGCGCACGTCGCGGCGGGGTGAGAGCGGTCGACATTTCACGAGCCGAGCTCACTTGATGGCGTGAAAACTGCCACCGGTGATCGAGGCAAGTCTCTTCAAGAACTTGACGAACACGCTCGGATCTCCTCCCGCTGGGGTCTGTGGATGGCTCGAGGGAGACTCACCGTGACCGGTGAAACCGAACGTCTCGATCACTACACGTCGACCGGCGTTGACGTTTTTGACGTACTTGAGGATCCGCTTCATCAGCCCCATCGGGTTTCCCGGCCGCTGCCGACCGTTGACAACCTTCGCCGGCGCGCCGTCCGTGAGAAGCACGATCGTGTCGACTGAAAAGTCCTCAAACGCGGCTTTGATCGCTTCATCAGTGTGCGTACCACCGGCTGGTTCAAGACTCCTGACGAACTTGACAGCCGCCGCCACATGCTTGGGCTTTGCCGGTACCAGCTGCTTCTTCCAACGTGTGATGGTGTGCGAAAAGGAAATGATATTGAAGCGAGTCGACGGCTTGAGCTTCTTGAGCGCACTTGTAAGCTGCACCTTGGCACGCACGAGACGCTGACGGTCGCGCTCTTCGTCGTCACCTTCGTATTCATCCGACGGGTCGTAAAGAACCATGCTGCCAGAAATGTCGATCACGAACGTGAGGTTTCGACTGAAGACTTCGGCGCCGAAGAACTCGATGGCGTCAGGACGCTTCTTGAGCACGATGCTCGTACCTGACGTCTTACCGTCCTTTTTTTTCTTGCCTTTCTTTTTGCCCTTCTTCCCCCTTCGCTCCTCATCGATCTTCTTCGGGTCGAGCGTCTCCTTCGCGGTTTTCCAAAACTTTCGCCAATCCTCAACTTCTTCGAAATCTCGACCGGTCAGATCCACAAGGGCGACTCGCACCTCGTACCAAATCCGCTCGCGCACTTTGCTGAAACGGTCGAGCACGTCGATCAACAGTGGCACGGCCTCTTTGCGTCGATGACTCCGCATCACGCCGATGACCGCAAGCTGCATCTGAACAGACGAGCTCTTCAAGTGCTCGACTGCAGCATGAAACGCTTCTTCGTCGTCCGTCCGTTTGGCGAATCCGTCCAAGACAAGGACCCGACGCGCTGTGGGCGTCCTCCGGGAGTCGAGGGCCTTGATGAGCGCCTGGATCGCCTCGGGGTTCTTCAGGCGGGCGATCCCTTCGACGGCGCGGTTGTAAATGCGCTCCGACTCGAGCGCTGTCCCGACATCGAGGAGCAGCGTGGCAAGTCTGGGAGAGTCTTTCTCGGCGATCTCCTTGACGAGCCTGTAGAGCGCGTCCTGCCGCTTACCGCGGACCAGATTCGCGACCGTCTTCTGGTACTCCCTGACCTCCTTTTTGGAAACCTCCGCAAAGGTCTTCGGAGCTGGAGAAATCGCCAAAAGCACGCAACTGAAGAAAAGAAGAATGGCTCGCTGACTCATCGGCCTTGCCTCTCCGTTCCTGCGATCGTCTCCCTCGGTCCGCTGAAAATCCACCATACCACGGGCGATCGTCCCGCGCATCCACTTACGACTCCCGGATTCCACTGCATTCTCTTGCAATGAGGGCAAAAAGTTCGCTGAATAGTACGTTTGTTTGGCCCGCTTGACCTGGACGCGCCTCCGCCGCCTCGCGGCGCGGTTTTCCACTGCGGTTCGTGGCCGGGGCGCTTGCAGCAACAAGGAAGTCAGCAGCTTCGCCGTTCGCCACAAGAGCAGCTCCACCGTTCTCCTAAGGACAATTATGTTCGCCACTCGAGACCGTCGTCGCTTTTCCCTTCGCCGATTCCGTCTTTTCTTTCTCATTCTCCTGGTGGCGCCTGCGCCGCTCGACGCCGAGGAGTCCCTGACGCTTTACTGCGGTCGTAGCAAAAACCTCGTCGCACCAGTGATCGACGCCTTCGAAAAGAAGACGGGGATCAAGGTCCGGGCTCGATACGGCAACACGGCGCAGCTCACTGCCGCGCTCCTCGAGGAAGGCCAAGCAACGCCTGCGGATATCTTTTGGGCACAGGACGCCGGCGCCCTCGGCGCTGTGACCAAGGCCGGCCTCTTCCTTCCCGACCTGATGAAGTCGATTGCGAAGGATACCGCCGATGGAATTCCTGCGAAACTACGCAACAAGGCGGACACCTGGGTGCCGACGAGTGGACGCGCCCGCGTGCTAGCGTACTCCTCGAAACGTGTCTCCCGCAGCGATCTGCCAGGCAGCGTTTTCGATCTGACGGACCCAAAGTGGAAGGGACGGGTCGGGTGGGCGCCGACGAACGCATCGTTTCAAGCCTTCGTCACCGCCATGCGAGTCAAGGAAGGCGAGGCCAAGACGCGAGCCTGGCTTCTCGCCATGAAGGCAAACGATGCCCAGAAGTACCCCAAGAACACGCCGATTCTCGCTGCGCTCGCGGCGGGCGAGATCGACTTGGGACTCCCAAATCACTACTATCTCCTGCGATTTCAGAAGACCGATCCAAACTTCCCCGTTGCGCAGACGTTTTTTAGCGACAAGGGCGACGTCGGCAACCTTGTGAACGTCGCAGGAGTTGGGGTTCTGCGGTCAACCAAGCGGCGCGCGCAGGCGGTCAAGCTCGTCAACTTTCTCCTCTCCGACGAGGGACAAAAGTTCTTCACGCAGGATGTCGGCGAGCTGCCCGTGCGAGCCGGAACGAACCCGCCGCCGCTCCTCAGAGACGTCCGCGACAAGGCTCCGGACATGGATCTCGACTCTCTCGACGACTTACAGGGCACTCTCAAACTGCTCCGTGAGACAGGTCTTCTGTGATCGAGAAGCACCACCGTCTCCGGAGCCACGCGCCACGCCGCATCTCTTCCCATGGCGTCTTCCGTGCCGCGAAGCCCGTCGTTGCACTGGCGCTGGTGACGGCGCTCGGCGTCTGCCTGCCACTCGCCTACCTTCTGATCCGAGCGCTCGACGCCGATCGCGAAGAGCTGCAAAACTTGGTGTTTCAATGGCGAAACCTAAAACTTATCGCCAACACAGTCGCACTCGCCGCCGGCGTTGTCGTCTGTAGTCAGCTGCTCGCATTTCCATTCGCGCTTCTCACAACTCGGGTGCGATGGAAACTCCAACGCGTCGTGACCGTTCTCTGCGTGTTGCCACTCGCAGTCCCGCCCTACGTCATGGCCTACGCCTATCGGGCGCTGGGCGGGGATTACGGCACGGGCTACCATCTCACTGGGTTCGCGTTGCCGCGCGTGGCTGGGTTCTGGGGCTCGCTCCTCACTCTCACGCTTTGCAGCTTTCCCTATCTGTTTCTCAACCTTCGAGCTGCGCTGCAGCGAGCAGACACGAGCGTCGAGGAAGCCGCCCGCATGCTCGGCTGCACCCGACGACGGGCCTTCTGGCGCGCGATCTACCCGCAGCTTCGCCCTGCTGCAGCATCTGGCCGCCTTCTCATCGTTCTGCACGTCCTCGCAGATTTCGGCGTCGTCAGTCTCATGGGGTACGAGACTTTCAGCTACGCGCTCTTCACTCAATACTCGTCTGCATTCGACCACACCTATGCGGCGTGCCTCGCCCTTCTTCTCCTTCTGCTCACCGCACTGGTTGTTGCCGTTGAACTCCGCGGCCTGCGTCGGTTACGCCTCGAGACGGTAGGAGCGAGCGTCGACCGCACAAGGCGTCAACAGCGGCTCGGCAGAATGGCAGTTCCGGCCTACGTTCTCATCGCCAGCACGACCCTGCTGGCGGTCATCATTCCATTGGCAACGATCGGGTTCTGGTTCGTGAGCGGCTGGCGGGCGGATGCCGATAGCGTCTGGCCGGACGTGCTCGACGCCCTCTGGACAAGCGGGCTAGCCAGCTTACCCGCAGCGCTGCTCACGACCGCCATCGCTATCCCCTTGACCTTTCAGATGGTTCGAGGCCGGGGAAAACTGTCGCGTGCCATAGAAACCGGCGCCTACCTGGGCTACGCCGTTCCGCCGCTGGCGTTCGCGTTAGGCTTGATCTTCTTTTCGATCAGAATCGATGGCGTAGGTCGGCAGCTGGGGTTCGAGACACCGCTCGTCTACCAATCATGGTCTCTCCTCATCGCAGCTTACGCGCTGCGCTACCTCGTTGAGGCTGTCGGACCTCTCAAAAGTGGCGTCGCCAAAGTCCGTCCGAGCCTCGAAGAAGCAGCACGCTCACTGGGCTGCTCCCCGCAGGCGGTCTTTTTCCGTGTCACGCTCCCTGCTTTACTACCAAGCATCCTGGTCAGTCTCGCGTTTGTCTTTATTTCCGTGATGAAGGAACTGCCGCTGACGCTGCTTCTCAGTCCGGTCGGATTCGAGACGCTGGCAACCGGCGTGTGGCACCAAGTAGAAGACGCACGATTTCCGCAGGCCGCCCCTTACGCTCTTGTTTTGGTAGCTCTTTCGAGTCTCTTCGTCGGCCTCCTTCTCTGTGTCGAAAAGAGGTCTGCTGCGGCATGACGGTTCATCTGCTCGAGTTGGAGAATCTCTCGAAGCGTTTCCACGCCTCAGAACCCTGTGTCGTCGACGATTTGACGTTCGCAGTCGAACAGGGAGAGATCTTCGCGCTGCTCGGACCATCCGGATGCGGTAAGACAACGTCGCTGCGGCTCATCGCGGGGCTGGAACGTGCCGACGCTGGCAAAGTCTTGCTCGGCGGCCAAGTCCTCGCCTCACCGACCGTACACTGCCCGCCAGAGAAACGTGGCATTGGCTTTGTGTTCCAAGACTACGCGCTTTTTCCGCATCTCAGCGTACTCGAGAACACGGCCTTCGGGCTGCGGTCGCTACCAAAGTCCGAGCGCCGTGAACGCGCGGTGCGTGCGCTGCAGCTCGTCCGCTTAGACAAACTGGCGCATCGCTCGCCGCAGGCGCTGTCGGGTGGTGAGCAGCAGCGCGTGGCGATCGCGCGGGCCATAGCACCAAGCCCACGGCTACTGCTATTGGACGAGCCGTTCAGCCACCTCGATCCGAGCCTACGTACTGGCACACGCGAAGAAATCCGAGCACTCTTCAAACGTGAAGGCGTCACCGCGATCCTCGTCACACACGACCAGAGTGAGGCATTCTCCTTCGCGGACCGCGTTGCCGTCATGGATACAGCGCGAATCGTTCAACTGGGAACGCCGGAGGACATCTATCGGCATCCCAAGACTCCGTTCGTCGCCAGGTTTCTCGGCGCAACCAACGTACTTGACGTGCGCCCGGGCGGGCGCCATGCCGACACCTGCGTCGGCCGCGTGCCTCTCGATCGCGAGTGCGATGCAGCGGCCGCAGTGTCGATTCGCCCTGAACAGTTACGCCTCGAGGCGACCGCACCGAATCAAGCAACCGGCACGATACGCGCGCGCGACTACCGCGGTAGTGTCACGCGATACTCGGTGCTCATCGGGGACACATCGCTCATTGTCGACGTGGTCGGTGCCGCCCACTACCGAGTCGGCGACGAAGTCGCCGTAACCATGACGGGAGAAGCGGTCGTGCTCGAAGACGGCAACCCGCCGGCGGGTTCTTGACGAGCGAACCAGTCGCGCTCACTCGTTCTACGACAGTCGCGTAGAAGGTTGTTCAGCTGAAATAGAGGCCACGTCTCAGAGCGGCTTTCACCGACCGCGTCGCGATCACAAGGATGCGCTCGCAATCTCGCTCTCTCACGTCTCCTCTCCCGCATCCGGAAAGAGATCGATCGATTCGACCCGCTCTCCGCGCGCTTCGGCGGCCTTCTTGGCTTCGTACTTCTTCACCCATGTCTCCCACGACTTACCCGCCGCCGTATCGCGGCCACTGAAAACAACGGCGTGAATGTCGTCGCAGCGGACACGCTGCCGACTCCCGTCGACGGGAAAGACCTCCACGAACTTACCCGTCCCATCGGCACCACGGTTAAAAAGGTACCCTGTAACTTCAGAATCATTCTGCAGCCGTAGCAGGACGTTGCCGCGGTAGTCGAACGCCGCGTCCAGCACGCGTTCGAGATCAAGGTCCTGACCAAGCGACCACGTAAACCCCTGCACAAACAGCTCTCCTTCGATCGGGCCGCCCTCACCGCGCAACGGAGATTCGCCGGTAGGTGCCTCGCTCACGATGGCTCGCTTCCCGCCCCCACCCCCGCGACCGGGCGCTCGTCCGAAGAGTCCTCGCGGCGTCCCCCAGAGACGCAGCCGCCAACCGGGGCAGCCTCTTGGTCCGTTTCCGTAGTCGTCGGCGAGGACTCATCAGCGCTCGGCCCGCGACGCGGCCCGCGGAGCGCGGCCCGTGCGGTGCTCAAAAAACCGCGAAGCGAGCCAAACGTATCGTTCATAGCGCTCGGCTCATAGCCGCAGTGCACCATGCAGTCCGAGCAGCGCTCGTCACGGCCGGTTCCGTATCGGTCCCATTCAGTGGACCCCATTAGCTCGGCGAACGTGTCGACATACCCATCCTGAAGCAGATAGCAGGGCTTCTGCCAACCAAAGACGTTGTAGGTCGGGTTGCCCCAAGGCGTGCACTGATAGTCACGCCCGCCCATCAAAAACTCCAGAAACAGCGGTGATTGGTTGAATCGCCAAGTACGTTTCGGGCGAGAGAGAATGCGAGAGAACATCTCACGCGTCCGGGAACGTCGCAGAAAGTGCTCCTGATCCGGCGCTTTCGCGTAGCTATATCCGGGCGAGATCATCATGCCTTCAACGCCGAGCTCCATCATTTCGTCGAAGAACTCCCGGACCCTCTCCGGCGCGGCGCCCTCGAAGAGCGTCGTGTTCGTTGTGACGCGGAACCCGCGGTCAATTGCGGCGCGCATGGCGTCGATTGCGACCTCGTAGGTGCCCTCGCGGCAAACGGCGAAGTCATGATCATCCTTGAGACCGTCCATGTGCACGCTGAAGGTGAGATACTTGGTCGGCGTAAACTCGTCCAGGCGCTCCTGCAGAAGCAGCGCGTTCGTACACAGGTAGATGTATTTCCGCCGCTCGACGAGGCCACTGACGATCTCGACGATGTCTGGGTGCATCAGTGGTTCGCCGCCGGGGATACTGACGATCGGCGCACCACACTCTTCGGCGGCGCGAAAACACTCCTGGGGAGTGAGCTGCTTTTTTAGAACGTGCGCCGGGTACTGAATCTTACCGCATCCGGCGCATGCCAAATTGCAACGAAACAGCGGCTCCAGCATCAGAACCAGCGGATAGCGCTGCTGGCGCCTGAGCTTTTTCTGGAGGACGTACGAGGCGACCGTCCAAGCTTGCGAAAACGGAACTGCCAAGCGAAGCCTCCCGCGGTCGTGTCTCGGTCGGGTCAGTTGGACCCTGTCTCTCCGGCGGCTCTCCGAGCGTCGACAGGACACCCGGTCCTCGCCGCCACGTTTGTGACAGCACGCCGCACGAGAGCGAACCTGTGCATCGGCTCGCCTGTCCACCAGGACACCGCGCACAACGAGCGACCTGCGCCGCTGAGTTCCCCCGGTCGAGTTGAACGGAGAGAACGGACGCTCTCCTCGCGGTACGCGGAACAAAGCGATGAGTAATAACGGCTCTGCTCGGCCCCGTCAAGAGCTCCTCTGCTGGGTGTCCCGTAGCGAGCCATAGGCGGTGTGGTTCCGATAACGACTTCCGCTGTCGCGCGCGGGTCTCACGGAACGTCGAGGCGCTTGTGGAGAAACGGCTTCTTACCCGGTCCGTAGTCCGCGACCCCTTGGCCATTTCCGTGCAGCTTGAACTTGTAAATGACAAGCCCCTCTAGCCCAACGGGACCGCGGGCATGGGTTTTGTTCGTACTTATGCCGACCTCAGCTCCGAGTCCGTAACGATATCCATCGGCGAACCGCGTCGACGCGTTGTGAAAAACGCCGGCCGAGTCGACTCGACGGAGGAAGTCGTCGGCGGCACTTTGATTCTCCGTGACGATCGCGTCGGTGTGGTGCGAGCCATGCCGGTTGATGTGCTCGATCGCCTCATCGATCGAGTCGACCGTTTTGACGGCTATGACGAGATCCAAGAACTCCGTATCGTAGTCGGCTTCTTGCGCTGGGACTGCGGCCTCAAGGCTCTCGCGCGCCGAATCGTCGGCGCGCAACTCGACGCCCGCTGACGCCAGCGCGGCACCGACCGCCGGCAAGACGCGCGACAGAGCCTGCCGATGCACGAGGAGCGTCTCGGCGGAGTTGCACGTCGCGGGGTACTGCGTCTTCGAATCGAGGACGACATTGACGGCAGTCTCAACGGCGGCATCGGCGTCGATGTACACAGCGCAGATGCCGTCGGCGTGACCAAGAACTGGGATGCGAGTAGCAGCTTGTATCGAACGCACGAGCTCGTTCGACCCGCGCGGAATGATGAGGTCGATCCACTCGTCGAGATCGAGCATGGCGCGCACCTCCTCTCGCGTCGAGATGAGCTGCACCGCGTCCTCCGGGAATTCCGGCACCGAACTGAGCCCGGATCGAATCGCGTCGACCAAGGCGCTGTTCGTCCTTTGGGCCTCTCGTCCGCCTTTCAGAATCACGGCATTGGCTGACTTCAGCGTCAGCGCGGAAATCTGCACCGCAGCATCAGGCCGCGCTTCGAAGATCACGCCGATGACTCCAAGGGGGCAGGAGACGCGGTAGAGGTCGAGACCTTCGTCGAGACGGGTGGCATAGTCCACGCAGCCAATCGGATCTGGCAGTCGAATCACATCGTCAATCCCCGCGAGCACACCGTCGAACTTCGCTGCCTCGATGTCGAGCCGTTTGAAGAGCGCCTGCGACATCTCACCCCGCGCGACAAGAGCCTGAGACTCTTCCTTGTCGGCACGATTGGCTGCGAAAATAGTCTCCCGCTCGTCAAGCAAGGACTGGCGTACGGCAGTCAGCGCACGATCACGCACTTCGCCACTCAGCGCCGCGACCGAAAGGGCGGCGGCTCGCGCTCTGCGAGCAATGGCTTCGACCTCGTTCAATTGCTGCACCACGATTCCGCTGTGTTTCTCTGGCCAGCTGCCTCACTCTCGGGGTCGACCTCCGACCGCCGGCAACATGGAACAACCTTGCGCACGTCGCCGCCCTCCGCAAGTCCGCGTGCTGGGACGCGCAACGACGAATTGACCTATTGTACTCAAACGTGTTGCTGGTTACTATGCGGGGCTCCCACGCCAGAGGCTCCATCGAGGGTGATGGTTATCGAGAGTGGTGTGTACCGCGCTGCCGCTCGATCTGCCGGGCCTGCTCCCGGACCCGCGCTGACAACTCTCGACGGTTTGATCCAATCAGTTAGGCTACGCTCTCTCGCGTCGAGAAGCACTTTCAGGAGAACGTCATGACACAAGAAAGAAGCGGAGCGGTCACATTCAAAGGCAACCCGTTAACGCTCGTTGGCCCCGAAATCAAGGTCGGCGATGCAGCCCCAGATTTCAACGTCATCAACGGCGATCTCGAGCCCGTGAGTTTGAGTTCGTCGAAGGGCAAGGCGCGCCTCTTTTCCGTGGTCCCGTCTCTCGACACCCCTGTCTGCTCCATTCAGACGAAGCGCTTCGCAGAGGAGGTCGCAAAGCTTCCTGACAACGTCGAAGTGTTGACGATAAGCCTTGACCTGCCATTCGCGCAAGGTCGCTGGTGTGGCGCCGAAAGCGTGGAAATGAAGACTCTGTCCGACCACCGCGAAAGCTCGTTCGGGAAGAACTACGGCGTCTTGATTAAAGAGCTCAGCTTGCTCACCCGCGCTATCTTCGTCGTCGACCCAAGCGACAAGGTCACGTACGTCCAGATCGTCCCTGAAGTGACGGATGAGCCGGACTACAACGCCGCACTGGAAGCTGCCAAGTCGGCGGCTGGATAAAGGACGCAACCACGAACGACGGTCCGCTCTCTCGGGCCTCCGAATGCGTTCATTGAGCACACGGGCGAATGCCGCGGCCGATCGCGTCGCGGCGTCGCCTGACTACACTCCGAGCTCACCCGCGATGAGCCGGCGAGCGTGTCCGCCATCCCGGTTTGATACACCGCACTATGAACTCTCCCCCAGCGACGATTCCGGGCACGGCCGTCGAGATCCTCGAAGAGCCCCCGCGCGGCAAGATCCGTCACGCCGTTTTCGACTACGACGGAACCGTCAGCTACATGCGAGACGGCTGGCAGGACTACATGGTCCCGCTCATGGTCGAAGTGCTCGAAGCGTGCCCGCGACATGAGAGTCGCGAGGAACTCGAAGCCCTTGTGATCGACTTTGTCGATCATCTGACCGGCAAGCAAACGATCTACCAAATGATTCGCTTGGCGGAGGAGGTCGAAAAGCGCGGCGGCGAAGCGGCGGACCCTCTCGACTACAAAAACGAGTACTATCGGCGTCTCAATCTCTGCGTCGAAGAACGTTACGCCGCGGTCCGCGCCGGCCGTATCGCCATCGACGAGTTCTTGATCGCCGGCGCGAAACAGTTTCTTGAAGAGTGCCGAACCGCGGGCATTCGTTGCTACTTGGCAAGCGGCACCGACGTCGAGTATGTCAAGGCCGAAGCGCAACTGATCGAGCTGGACGGTTACTTCGACGGCGGAATCTTTGGAGCCCTGCCGGACTACAAGAACTTCTCGAAAGAGAAGGTGATTAAGCAGATCCTGGCTGATCTGCAGCTCAAGGGTTCGGAACTATTGATCGTTGGTGATGGTTATGTGGAGATCGTCAACGGCCGCGACGTGGGCGGTGTGTGCTTAGGTCTTCACACCAAAGAGAAGAATCGCTACCACATGAACGAAGACAAAAAGGAGCGGCTGCAGCGCGCCGGTGCGCATTTACTCGCCGCGGATCTACGCGAAGGCAAAGCGATTCTCGACTATCTCTGCACACCCGCTACGCGGTAACACCCGATCGAGTTTGGGTAGTTGCCTCCGCGGACGCGTCCGGCTGACGCGTCGGGCGTGTGGGGCGCGCCGGATCGCACGCGTTAGGCATGTAGTGCGCCTCAAGCAAGCGCTCAAGAATCAGTTCAAGGTCTTGGCGCGACGCGATCTTCTGGGAGTCACGGCGGATCTCGGCAGAGCCCTCAATGCCGCGCACGTACCATGTGCCGAACTTGCGCATATGAAACGAGGCCTGTTTCGGATTGGTCTGAAAATGCTCGCACAAAAGCTCGAAGTGCCAGCGCATCACGTCTGCTACTTCTTCGATCGATGGTCGCTGCGGTACTCCCGCGCCGCGGAAAAGACGTTGTAGGTTGCGGAAGAGCCATGGGTTGCCGAGACAGCCGCGACCAATCACAACGCCATCGCAGCCCGTCTCGTCCATCATCTGCAAGGCATCCGGTGCGGTAAAGATATCGCCGTTGCCGAGAACAGGGATGTTGACGGTTTCCTTCAGTCGTCTGATGAGCTCCCATCTCGCTACGCCGGAATACATTTGCTTGGCGGTGCGAGCGTGAAGGGCAATCCAGGAGCAGCCCTCAGCTTCGGCGACGCGCCCTGCCTCCAAGTACGTGTGTCGATCATCGTCCATGCCGAGGCGCGTCTTCAGCGTCACCGGTAACGGATCAGCCTCGCGCACCACCTCTCGAACGACGCGCGCGAAGTTGTCCAGATCGAGCGGCGCCGCTGCGCCCATTCCCTTGCGCGTCACTTTAGGGACCGGGCAACCGAAGTTGAGATCGATGTGGTCGACGTCTAATTCGCATCGGATGCGCCGTGCAGCCTCTCCCATGGCCACGGGATCGCAGCCAAAGATCTGGATAGATCGCGGCGACTCCTCGCTGCCGAAATGCGCCAGATGCCACGTTTTCTCACTGCCTTCGAGAATGCCGCGACTGCTGACCATCTCGCTGACGCACAGCCCCGCGCCGAAAGAGTTGCAGATCTTGCGGTATGGGTAGTTGGTTACGCCAGCCATGGGCGCCAACACCACTGGCGGCCAAATGCGAGCAGCGCCCAGCGCGAGCGGCGGATACAACGCCTCAGTGTCGCCAACCGAGGCATCGCCGGCGTTCGGCGCATCCGGTTCCTTCAGTCTTTCGCTCGACTCCATCATCCGCTCCTCGCCAACCTCGCGCCAAATCGACAGGGCGTCGAAGGAGGCTGAGAGATCATCGAAGCTCCTCCAGCTCCTCTCCACGCAACCGCAGGTAGCGTCTCTGCAGGCAGACCACGCGAATCGCGATGGGGACAAAAACTATCGCGACAAACAGTGTGCTGTCGTCGCGCAATTTGATCGTGTTGACTCGAGATTGCAACCACAAGCCGACGATACCAGCACTCAGGACGACAAAGTAAAACAACAAAAGACGCACCACAACGCGGCGCCTGGCGCCGTGCACCTCCGGCGAGTTCGCACCGCGAAGCGCGCGGGACTCGAGCCCAACGGATGTGTGCATTTGGTTGAAGGCGAACCAGACAACAAACAGGACGCAGAAACCGGCGTAGACGCGCGACGTTAGGCTGACGGACAGCGCGCCTCCACAAGCCACGATGGTAGCGATCTCGGCGATCCACCACACGGTCACGCGCAGTGCGCGGTGGTCGCCCAAGTGGGAAATCGAAGGTGGGGTCACTTCCGCGTTGATCCTCTTGAACAGGTCCTCTCCCGGAGCAGGCCCGTCCTCGGCTGCACCGATGCAAGCAGCCCACGATTCTCCCGCCCGTCGACACCAACCGCAAGACCGTTCTCATCCGTCGAGCCGACGGTCGAACGCCCTTGCCATGCACAGCCTTACATCTCGCCATCTCCACGAACCGACACGCTGTGCCAGCGCCGACAACACCGTCGCCCGGTCGCACGCCCGTTCATCGAACGCCGCAGTTGGCGAGTTCGCGGTCGAGGCCGAGCGATCGATCGGGCGGGTTGCAGCTGCGTCCCTTTTCAGAGCGGTTCGGAATCTGTATCCTGACGGCATGAGAATCCACCCAAGAAACAAGAAACTCGAAACGGAATCCGCATTCAAAGTCCTCGCGCGCGCGCAAGAGCTGGAGGCGGAAGGGAAAAGCATCGTCCACCTCATGATCGGCCAGCCGGATTTCCCGACGCCAAAGCACATCTGCGATGCTGCCATCGCCGCGATCGGCGAGGGCAAAACCGGTTACGGACCAACGCCAGGACTCCCGGCGCTGCGCCAGGCGATCGCAAGAGATGCCGGCGAGCGCAGGGGAATCGAGTTCGACCCGCGTCAGGTGATCGTCACGACGGGCGCAAAGCCCATCATGCTCTACACGATCCAGAGCTTAGTTGGTGAAGGCGACGAAGTCATTTACCCAGATCCAGGCTTTCCGATGTACCGTTCACTGATCGGCCACAGCGGTGCCACCGGCGTTCCTCTGCCGATTCGCGAGGAACGACAATTCAGCTTCGATCGCGACGAATTCGTCGCCCGGGTCAGTGATCGTACGCGCCTCATCATCCTCAACTATCCCCACAATCCAACGGGCGGCACACTCGACCGCGAGGATCTTTCGGCGGTGGCACGGGTGGCGTGCGAGAAGGACATCGTCGTCTTAGCCGATGAGATCTACATAAATTTCCTCTACGACGGTGACTTCGTCAGTATCTCGACACTTCCCGGAATGGCGGAGCGGACGATCATCCTCGATGGCTTCTCGAAAAGCTATGCAATGACTGGCTGGCGCCTTGGATACGGAATCGTACCCATGGAGCTCGCAGAGCTCTTTGAGCTCTATAGCGTCAACATCATTTCGTGCGCGACGACCTTCAATCAATACGGCGGTCTCGCCGCGATCACGGGCCCTCAAGACGACGTTGGCACGATGGTGGCTGAGTTCAAGCGACGACGTGACTTTCTGGTCGCTGGATTGAATCGTCTCCCTGGTGTCAGCTGCGTCACGCCGGGAGGGGCGTTTTACGCGTTTCCGAACGTCAAGGAAACGGGCATGAGCGCCGAAGATCTCTCGCGCGAGCTACTCGAAGTCGCCGGCGTCGCGGTATTGCCGGGAAGCGCTTTCGGCGACGCGGCGGCAGGGTATCTTCGACTGTCGTACGCCACGAGCATGGACAAGCTCGAAGAGGGTCTTCGCCGGATGGACAAGTATCTCTCGAATCGATAGTACGAATCGGGCCGAGAGCTAGCCTAGCAGCCCGTTGAAAAAGTCATTCGGCCGAAGAAACTGGCCTCTTCACGCCCAGCTCGACCGCGTCAATACTCGAAAATCCCGAAGATTGCCTCCGTTTGCCGCAGCCGATCTGGACGCGAAGAGACCAGTTTCTTCGGCTCGAAGCACTTTTTCAACAGGCTGCTAGCCGCGCTGCATCGAGCGAGCGGCTTTCGGCGACGCAGCTCCAGGCGCGAGTTGAGAGACTGAAGCGGCGAAGGACAGTCGCGAACAAGAGGAGTACGGAGCGCAGAAGGTCGCCATGAGTCAGTGGACGCTTGCCGGAATCAACTTTGACCACTCCCACATGGGGGATAACTTGCGCGCCGCTCATGAGCACCCGGACGTGGAGATCGTTGCGCTGTCCGACGAATCCGCGGCTCGAATGGATGCCGCGGCTCGCGAGTTCTCCGTGCCACCCGAGCGTTGCTTTACCGACTACCGTTCCTGCCTCGAGACGACTCGCCCAGACATTGTGCTTCTCTGCCCGGCAACGGCACGTCATGGGGAGTGGACGGAGAAGGTCGCTCCGTATGGCCCCCACATCATCATGGAAAAGCCGTTCGCCGCCTCGCTTGCGGAAGCGGATGCGATGGTTCGAGCGATGGAGGCCTCTGGTAAACTCCTGGCGATCAATTGGCCTCTGGTATGGTACCCCTCTCATCGAACAGCCAAACGACTCGTCGACGAAGGCGCCATCGGCGAAGTGAAGGAAGTGCACTACTACGACGGCAACCGAGGCCCACTATGGCACGTCGAGGGCAAGACGGAAACGACCGCGGAGTACGTGGAGCGTGAGAAGCCGAACACGTGGTTCTACAAACGGGCACATGGCGGCGGCTCGCTCCTCGACTATCTCGGATACGGGGTGACTCTTGGCACATGGTTCAAGAACGGTGAGGTTCCTGTTGAAGTCACTAGCATCGTCGACGACCCACCCGGTCTCGAAGTCGACGAACACAGTGTGACGGTGGCACGATACAGCTCAGGTTTGTCTAAATTCGAGACGCGCTGGGGCACGTTCACAGACCCTTGGACGCACCAGCCTCAACCCAAATGCGGCTTCGTCCTGGTCGGCACTGAAGGCACGATTTCGAGCTACGACTACGAACCCACGATCCACCTTCAAACACGCTCGCAACCCACCGCTACCTCGATCGCGGTCGATCAAGTCGAAAGCCCCTATCAGAATCCAGTGCAGAACGTCGTGCACTGCTTGGAGACCGGCGCCGCACTCGAAGGTCCCCTCTCTCCGGACATCGCGCGCATCGGACAGCAGATGGTCGATACTGCAGTTATCAGTGCCCGCGAGAAGCGCACGGTATCCCTACTGCCATAGCCAAACTCGTGACAAGATCCGTCGCGGGCGCGCCTGCTCCGACATCATCGAGCGGCACGATCCCACAACAAGAACTTGTGTCGGCTTCGCGGCTCTGTTCTGATGGCGGCGCACACTTCAAATTGCCCCTTACCAAACGCGTGAGACGCTGCAGGTCCGCTATGACTCGCTGCGACACGGCGCAATCTGTGCTAGGCTCGATCTGCTCATGAAGATCTTCCCTCCCGGCTCCCCTGCGGCCCAAATCTACGGCGAAGTGACGGAAGCTCTCCCGCGCCTCGCCCTATCCTACGACCGCGAGGCCCCTATCTGCGATATATCCACAAAACTCGCGGATCTTTCCGATTCGGCGCTACTCGGCGGAGAGATTCACGATCGTTCGATGGTTGCCGCGGTACGTGCCGGTCTGCTGCTCCGCGCGGGACTCGACGCGGACTCACATACGATCTCTCAATCGATCAAGACCACGACGGGCAGCTACTGGCATGGCCTGATGCATCGCCGTGAACCGGACTACTCAAACGCTAAGTACTGGTTTCGCCTCGTCGGCGACCACGAACTCCTCGACGAACTCCCACGACGTCTTGCTGAGAGTTCGGGAACAGACGCGAAACAGCTTCTCGTTCAGTTGACCGGCCAGGAAACGTGGGATCCATTCGCGCTCATCGACCTCTGCGCTGTCTCTGAGAGTGGCACTCGCGGCGAACTGCGCACCTCCCTGGAGAAGATTCAACAACTCGAGATCGAGACTCTACTCGACTACTGCGCGGCACGCGCCTTGGAGTCGACGAGCCGCTGATCATCCGACGATCGCATGAAACCTTGCGATCCAGAAGCTCGACGTCAACTGCAACCACCTTTAATGGTTCGAAAACGTTTCTATATGCGTCGCCATTCGCAATTCGCCAATCATAGATTCTCGGTACCCGCAGTCCGAACGTGGGCGACCGCCACACTCGTACTGGTGACGTTGGCATCGTGCACTCTCCGCCGCGGCATGAAGGATGTCCAACTCAAGTACAACGCCCTGACGGAGATCGCCGAACGAAGCTTTCATGAACCGCTGCTTCTCTCCGCCGGCGATCGTTCACGGGATCTCGAAGCAGCGCTTCTGCAGCCGGCGGTGGCGAGAGATCACGCTCTTGCGGCTGTACCAGAATTCCAAGAGTTGTTGACGCGCACGGTCGAAGCGGTAAGAGACGCACGCACCGCAGCGACTGAAGTCGACCCCGACTCTTTGTGGCAGGCACGTACGAGGATTTCGTACCGCTGCCAGGAGTGCCACGATCGTTTTCGGAAGTAGCCTACAACGCCGATTGTAGGCGAAGCGGCAGCTCGCGATCGCTGCTGGCTCACTCCTGCCTCCTTATCGGCCGCGGTTTGCCGATTCTAGGCCGGTCTCCTACTCTTCTCAGGAATCTCCACTGCCGGAGATGTCTCGAGCCTGAAAGATAGCATCGGAGACCCAACTCGTGAGTGCGCCACAGGAAAGACCCGGTTCCGTAGTCAACGCTCCTACGATCGTCAATGCGCCCCGTGCGGGGCGAAGGGTGCAGTCCGAGTCTGCACAACATGGAGGTGGCGATGCCGAATCGCGCAATGCGGCATCTCAGGCGCAGCCCAAAGCGCTCGACGAAGTCAAGGAGTTCATCCAGCAGTTCGTCGTTGCTGAAAAGAACTACCAGCTCTACCCATCGTATAGCAAGGTCGTCAAGCACTCGATCGAGAAGTTGTACGAAAGCCTCGAAGCTGTCGTAGAGAAGCTCGAAGCGCCGCTTCAGCTTCGAATCAGCCAGAAGGACTTCCTCTTCGAGGACATTGTCGTCTACCACGAAGAGCACAAGGGCAAAAGCCTCGCCTACCGTCTCTACACCGACGGTGTGCGAGCCGTGGCTTTTCTCGAAGAGATCGAAAGCGAAGAACTGGTCGACTTTCTCGACTGTTTCAAATGCCTGAGAGACTCGGATTCGGAAGACGACGACTTCGGCACGGTTTTCTGGGAAAAGGATTGTGCCGGCGTCCAGCTACAGATTGTCGACGACACCGACTCGACGTCTGAAGAAGACATTCCAGAAATTCCGACGAGCCATCTGTTCTCGATGGGGTTCGATCGAGAGCAACTCGACTTGGATCCAGAGGAAGAGCAACGCCTTCGAGAGGAACTCGCTGAGACTCTTTCGTCAGAGAGCAAAAATAACGCCTTCGAACTCAGCGACGAAGAATCGGAGAAAATACGCGCGCTCGCACGGGAAGAGGAAGCGTACTTTCCCGTATATGACTTCGTCGACGTTCTGCTCGAACTGATGATCAAAAACGGTGACGAGGAAGCGTTCAAAGAAGCGGCGAAAATGATTCGCTCAATCATTTTCGCATTGGTCGAGAACTTGGACTTCCACCACGCCGCGGCGCTCCTTCGCAAGCTCTCTAAGGAAGATGCTCATCCCGGGCTCACGCATGAACACAAACAGCAAATCCGGGAAATGGTCGGAACGTTTTGTGACAAGGACACCGTCCAGTTGATCGACGGCTACCTGAACGAACACCCGAAACTTCCTGCCGATCACGGCCTGTTTGAGTTCCTCACCGTGTTCGATGGCAATGCCGTACGCCAATTCTGCCCCCTCTTAAAGTACGAGAGTCACGGCCGAGCGATCATCGACGTGTTGGAAAAAATCGGTACAAACTCCATCAAGACGTTCGAATCGTTCCTGGACGACCCAGATCCGAACGTAGTGAAGTCGATCATCCTCCTGCTTTCCCGGTTCAAAGATGACAAGAGATCAAAACGCATCTCTCAGGCCCTACGTCATCCGAACGAGGAGATTCGCAAGCACGCCGCAAAGGTCATTCTCGAAATCGCGGACCGAAATGCGACCGAACATCTCCTTCCTTTGCTGGACGAGTCCTCTCCTGACCTTCTTCACTTCGCTGTGCAGTTCTTCCTTAGAGTTCCATCCGAAGAAATCTACGAGCCGGTCTTCAATCTCATCAACTCTCCCCGCTTCAACGAGCTGGACAAGGCCAAGCAAGCTCAAACGTTTCAACTCCTCATCGCCGCGAAACGAGACGAAGGTCTCGACTACGTCCGCAACAAAGTGCTGCGATGGCGAAGATCACTGACAAAAGCAATAGAGCGCAGGAAGGGAGCAGCCGTGTTGGCACTGGCTGACGTGGACGACGAAGAGTCCATCGCCTTGCTAACGAAACTCTCCGAGATGAAACGAAGTGAACTCGCCTCTACGGCACGTCACGCACTCCGTTTGATGCGCACCCGGGCTGAGAAAAACGAACACGCTAAGGAATTAGAACATGTCCACTGAAGAAAAAGCCTCCGTTTCTCTATCGTCCATTCTGAACACGGGCGTACGAAAGCATGGCAAGTCGATCGTTTCGAATCTTACCGTCGCCATCAAATTGAGCCGACTATACGATGCCGGCAACCAAAACGTAAAAGAAGCCGTCGCTGAGCTCCTAGAACTGCTACAAGGTTTCATCCGCCTGCAAGGCAACGTCAATCTGACTCGAATCGACGATTTTCTCTTCCTCAACGATATCCGCATCCAAATCGATCTCGGCGGGTACGAGAATTACCGATTTGTCGTCGAACTGATGGAGGAGCGAGACATCGGCGACATCAGCTTCGCATCTGGCCTGACGGAGTCAGAGATAGAGAAGATGGTGGCCGTGTTTAACGAGAAGCCGGCGCCAAACGTTGGACGCTGGGATGGGTTCACGGCGATCCTTCAGCGCCACACCCTTTCGTGCATCGATTTTTCTGAGCACGAAGAGCGTCATGACATCTACGAAGACTTCTCCCGCGACGTGCGTCGCAAAGCGATCCACACTTTCTTCAAGTCGATCGCAACCATGCGCAAGGCATACGAAGCGGCTGCGAAGGGTCGCCGCATCAACCTGAAGTCTCTCAAAGTCGCCACCCAGGCGATGGTCGACCTGACGCTCGACTCTGAGCACATCCTCATGGCGCTGACAAACATCAAGGATCATGGCGAACTTGGTGTCAACCATCCGGTCAACGTCGCGGTTTTGTCCGTCGCGATCGGAGCCAAACTCGGCCTTTCGAAGAAGATCCTCGGCGACTTGGGGATTACTGCGCTGCTGCACGACATTGGCAAAGCGACCTTACCTGAGCGCTTGCGTACTGCGGGTTGGAACGATGTAGACAGCAGTGAGCGTGACGAGTACTTGGCCCACGTCTACGGGGGAACCGAAGTGCTCCTGACACAAAGTATGGTGCATCAGATCGTCAAGAGCATGAACGTGTCGTTCCTGCATCACTACCGTTACGACCGCACCGGCTACCCGCAGCTCCTGACGACGAAAGTGCAGAATCTGTTCACCCGCATCGTCGCCATCGCTGACTACTACGACCATGCCACGACAGCAAAAAACGGCCGCCCGAGTCAGCTGCCAGACGAGATCCTCCGAGTTCTGATGGATCGCGGCGGTACAGAATTCGACCCACTCGTTGTCAAAGCCTTCGTGAATCTGATGGGACTCTATCCTGTCGGCTGTGTCGTCCGACTGGACGGTGGTGAAGTAGCCACTGTGATCGCCCCGCCATCGAACCCGTCGTTCCTGGATCGCCCTTCCGTTCGTCTGGTGAGTGACGCCGACGGGCAGCCGAGCACGAAGCGCTTAAATCTCCTCGACAAAAACCCGAACGGTTCCTTCAAAAGCTCGATCCTCAAGCTCTACCAGCAGGAAGAAGTTTCACTCGAGCTCGACGAGTATCTGGCCGTCATATAGCGTCGATTTCGTCGCTAACGGAAAGATCTAACGGAGCATGACGAACAGTCGAACCACGATGACGGAACAGACGATCAACGGGCGCTACGCGATCGAGCGCGAGCTCGGCCAAGGCGGCATGGGGAAGGTTTATTTGGTGCGCGATACGCACCGAAAAGACCGCCAGCTGGCGCTCAAGACGATGCTCTCCCAGGAAGTTGACGAGCAGTTTCTCGAATCGTTCCGTCACGAATTCGCTCAGCTGACCAAATACAGCCATCCGAACATCGCTGCGAACTATGACTTCGGGAGAATCTCCGGTACGTCGGAGCACTTTTTCACGACAGAATTCATCGACGGTGTCAGCGTCTTTCAGGGAACCCAAAACGCCACCTTCGATGAACTTCTCGACGTTACCGTTCAGCTCCTGCGTGGACTCCGTTTCATTCACAAGCACGGGATGCTCCACAATGATCTCAAGCCAGCGAACGTACTTCTAGCGTCGCTAACGACAGAAGATACGCGGCGACGAGCCAGTATGACCAACTTGGAAGCCAAGGTATTTGGGCTCGCTGGCAAGATTAAAATCATCGACTTTGGCCTTCTCAGCGGTGTTGATGTCGCCTGGGACAAGATCCGTGGCACCCCACGATACATGTCACCCGAGCGCATTCTCTGCCAGGCTGCTGACGGACGAGCCGATCTTTATTCCCTGGGCTGCATGCTCTATCTGCTCGCGTCGCGGCGGTACGTCTATCCAGACAGGGAGGCGAAACGCATGCTCAAGAAACACTTGAGCGTTGCACCTCTGCCGCTGGATTCTCTCTGCCCACATCTTCCGGCGCCGTACGTCGAATTCGTCAATCGACTCATTGAAAAGCGGCCAGAAGATCGATTCCAGACCGCCGATGAGGCACTCAGCTTCCTCGGTGAGGAGCTCGGAATCGAGGCGGCCCCTACCGACATGCGGAGCAAGACCCCGGCGATCAGTGCGGGCACCTTGCTCTACCGCGACGATCACCTCAAGCAACTCAATGAATGGATCAGCAAGATCATCGCGGGTGACGCGGAGTCAGCATGTACCGTGTTAGAAGGAGAAGCCGGTGTAGGTAAGACCGAGCTCGTGTCGGCTCTAAAGAGCACGATACAGATCGCAGGCGGAGCATTCGTCACGGTCGAAGATCGTATGGTGGAGGGGCATCTACATCCCGTGGTCGATGCTCTGATCGCTGGTCTTCGAACGAGTGGCGCGTCGGGAGTCGATCGTGTCCATGAGATTCTCGGCAAAGCTCGCGACGTAAGAAGGTCCAAGGAGCTGGCGTCGGGGCTCGAAAAGGCGATCTTCTGGTACGCTGCACACGCGCCGCTATTGATCCACTTCGATGACTTTCACGCCGCCTCGGATACCGTCAGGCTCTTTGCGATGAGCTTGATCCAAGCTGCCTCGGAGCAATTCCGTCAAACTCGTGAAACGTCACAAAGTGACGCCCACGAAGGAACCTCCATACCTCCCGGCGCCCCGAAGCTTATCGTCGTGATTTCTCGACGCGCCTATGGAGATCAGGGAACAGTCAATCTCAGCGGTGTCCACCATCTTCGCATCGAACCGTTTGATCGTAAACAGTCCGACGGTTTTCTAGAACACGTCCTCAATCAAACTGATTTGCCTGAAGGTTTCCTCTTCGGAATGCACGTCGCGGCGCGAGGCAACCCTCGGTTTATCCTCGAGGTGACAAAATCGCTCGCCGAATCAGACCACATTCGCCATCGCGGCACGCGTTGGGAAATCCCGGAATCGCTGGAGAACATCCCGATTCCCGCCTCCCTGACGAACGCCATGGATCTTCGCATCGCCGCCCTCGGCGAGGACCCGCGCACAGTTCTCGCGTGGTTGGCGCTCGCGCGAGCGCCCCTGGCGACCGCTGCCCTCTGTCACTGTACTCTTCTCGAAGCTGCGAAGGTCGAGCTGATCCTCGACAAGCTGCATGGAGCTGGGTTCTTAACCCGCGAGCAAGATGGAAGCGATGCGAGGTTCTCTTTGGCCTATCCAGACCTGAAACGGTCCTTCATCTCAAAGCTTGACGCGAAGCGATTAGCCTTCATGCATCAACGCTTGGCGCAAGCGATCGAGCGAACGGAAGGTGAGCACTCGCAGGACATCGAAGCGACCGCGGAACTGCTTGCGCATCATTGGCTTGCCGCCGGCAACACGCCTGGTTTTCTTCGGTACGCTCCTGCCGCAGCAGAGTTCCTGCAGCGCTGTGGCAATTTCCCGTTGGCCGTCGAGTACCATCGCCGCATCGCAGACGCCCTTCCAGAAGAAGCTGCTGGAAAGAAAATTCAGAGCCTCATGAAATTGTCTGAAATGCACGAGTTCCTTTGGGATCTCGAGGAGAGCGAGAGAGCTCTCAAGGAGGGACTAAGAATCGGCGAGCGCCTCCTGCGCCCGAAGGACCTTGTGGCGATGCTACGTCGTCAAGCGGGATTGCTCATCGCTCAGAACAAACAAGACGACGCTCTGTTCGTGCTGCGAAAGGCCTCCAAGTCGGTGGGAGACACTCCCGACCCAGCGCTTCGACTCTCTCTGGAAGCGAGTGAAATCTGGGCGCGCTGGTTCAATCGGCGCAAAACGTGCTGTGAAGAAACAGTAGAAAAGGCCGTAGAAGAGGTGCTTCGGTTCGAGCCTCAAAACGTCCGCGAAAAGTTGCTTATCGTCTCAGCGCAGAACTACCTAGCCGGCCTCTACCATCTCATCGGCGATCTGAGCAAAAGCATCGAATTACATCAGCGCAACCTAGGATTCCTCGAAGGTGAAGAACTGATCCAGGCGCGAGCAGCATGTGTCTGTTCGCTCGGGAGCGCGCTACTCGACCTCGGCGAACACGATGCAGCCCGAAAGCTTCTCTCCTCGGCACTCGAAAAAGGTAAGGAAGTGTCGGATCGGCGAACTCTCGCGCGCGCGAGAGAGAGACTCGGGGAGTACCATCTTCTCCACGGTGATTTGAAACGTGCTCTCCAGGTCACCCAGATCAGCCTCGAGGACGCCAAGAGTATCGATCATGTCTCTGCGAATGCGAATAGCCAACGCATGCTGGGACGCATCTACATGCGAGCCGACCAGCTAGATCATGCCCTCGAATCGCTAAAGATGGCCGTTTCGCTTCACCAGCATTGTGGGGACGTTGTCGGTCACATCGTCAGCCGGATCTACTTGGCGAAACTCTACGTTCGCCGGGGCGAACATCAGAACGCTATTTCGCATATCGAGACGGCACTTCAAGAATCAGAACGGTTCCAACTTCGCTTCGCCGTTGGACTCGGGAAGCTCTACCTCGCCGAGGCGCTCTATGACAGTGAAGGAACTCGGCCTCGACAATTGCTGGAGGAGGCCTGGGTACTGTTCGAAAGAGGCGGCTTCCAGCGCCAGCTCTGCGACGTACTACTTCTTCGCTACCGCGCCGCGATCGAGCACGGCGACCGTGTCACCGCCGACGAAGAACGTCGTCGTCTCGAAGGATACCGACAAAACGTCTGTTCGAATGAACAGGCCGCAGAGATCGTGTTTCTCGAAGCGATCGGCGATCTCGAGCGTGGGAACATTCAGGTCGGCGCCACTAAGCTCGACCAGCTGCGGAAACTCGCGACAGACGCTCGGCTCCCATGGCTCGCCGAACGGTGCTCGGAAACAATGACCGCGCTGCGGGAACGCCTACAGTCGGCAACATGAGACGGCGCCCGCTGTCACCGGCGAGGGAGCGCTCGCTTGCGACCGCAGCCGACGTCCGGGTGCTAAACGCTGAATGCCGCTGAGGCAGCTGATTCAGCGATCAGCTCTTTGACGCAGCGAGCCGTGATCTCTACGCCTCGAGCTTGCTCGAGCCTCTTTACGGCGTTCGGGCGCACCGGGGGCCGAAACGATAATTCTACCACCAAGAGCAGAGTTTCAAGTCGTTCCAGGCGCCCTCTCGCCCCGCGGGCCTGGGCTCCCCCCGCCGTGCGAGCAACGAACACCTCCTTCAGTTCGATTCGCAAGCGCATTACAATCCGCCGATCGGGTGTCTGCCAGCGGTACTGAGCACGCCGACGAACAACGCTTTTTCCAGGAGGATCTATGCCGCGCCTCTTTGCGGTTTTCTGCCTCGGGTGGCTGATGTTTTTCCTCGGCTGCCAGCTGCCCCAACATAAAAACGCCGTCATCTATCGTGATGACTACGGCATACCAAACATCTACGCTGAAAGCCCCGAGGCCGCCTGTTTTGCTGCCGGCTACGCACAAGCGGAAGATCGACTCGAGGAACTTTTACGGCAGTATCGCCGCGCAACGGGGACGATGGCGGAAGCGTTCGGTGAGGAATACGTGCGCGATGATTTCCGCGCAAGGCTCTTCCAACACGCGGCGATCAGCGAGCGGCGCTACCATGAGATCCCGGCCGCGATCCGTGCACTGCTCGAGGCTTTTCTCGCGGGAGCTCAACTCTACATGGAACGACATCCGGAGACCGTTCCGGAGTGGGCGCCCAACCTCGACCCTTCGATGATCGTCGCCCTCAGCCGTCACATCATCTGGGGTTGGCCCGCTGGCAGCGCGGCGGGCGACCTCGCGCGTGCCGGCATTCAACTCGACCCAATCGAACCCCGCGGTTCGAATCAGTGGGCCGTGTCTGGGAGCCGCACGGCTTCCGGCCATCCGATTGCGCTGATCGACCCCCATTTGGGTTGGTACGGTCAGTTTCGATTCTATGAAATGCGCGTGTATGGCGGGGATCTCGCCCTCGCCGGCGTTGCGATTCTCGGGCTACCCCTCCCGAGTCTCGGACACAATCGTTTTCTCTCAGTCGCGATGACAACGGGGGGACCCGACACCAGCGACGTGTTCGAGATCGAATTCGACCCAAACCGACCACAGCGCTACCTCTTCGACGGCGAGTCCTTGCCCATGCGAATTCGCCACGAAGAGATCAAAGTGCGCCAATCAGACGGTAGCGTCCGCGCACAGACCTTCACGATTGAGTCAACACACCACGGCCCGATCGTAGCGCGCAAGGACGGCAAAGGTTACGCGATGAAACTTCCGTACGCAGACGAAGTCGGCCTGATCGAGCAGACGTACGATCTCATGCGAGCGGAGAATTTGCGTCAGGCAAAAGCCGCGCTCTCCAAGCTGCAACTGATGGAGCAGAACGTCATGATCGCCACCGTGGATGGCGATATCTACTATGTGCGAAACGGGCGTGTGCCGATTCGACCCGCTGGTTTCGATTGGCAGCGCCCTGTCCCCGGCAACACGTCGGCGACTGAATGGCTTGGAATCCACCCACTCTCGGACCTTGTGCAGCTGGAGAACCCGCCGCAAGGGTACATGCAAAACTGCAACGTTCCGCCGACCGTGATGCTGTCAGACTCGCCAATGCAGCCCGAGAAATACAGCGAGAATCCTTATCTCTTCAACGCTGAGCATCCATATCTGCATCAAAGAGCTGCCCAAACGAGGCTCGAGCTTGAAAACGAGACGTCACTGACTCTCGACGAAGCCATCGAGATCGCCCACAGCACGAAGGTTTACAACGCCGAGGTGTGGCAAGAACGCCTCGTCCGCGCCGTCAACGAGCACGGCTCGGAGAGCCTCTCGACAGATGCCGAACAGCTACTCCAGACGATTCAAGATTGGGATGGCCGCTTGGACCGGAGCTCCGTCGGTGGGCTAGCCTACTATCACTGGAAAGAACTGGTCTACGAGATCTCTGAGGATTGTCCGCCTTCCCTGCGTCTCCTGGACGAAACCACCTTGGGGCAATCCGCTCTGAATCATGACCGGGCCGGCATCCTGCCACCGCCAATCTCGGCGGCGGCGCTCGTAAGCGCCCTCGAGGGCGCCGCGGGAGCGATGCGAAAACAATACGACACGGTTGAGAAACCGTTCGGAGACGTCTTTCGCATCAAGCGGCGCGGAAGTCCGCACCATTACCCGATCGGTGGCGGCAGCTTGCCCGGACTCGCGACGCCGCGTGCGTTGAGTTTCGGCGATCTGGAGGGCGGGCATCGTTTCGCTCGCGGTGGCCAGACTGCGACGCAGATCGTCGTCCTTTCGAATCCTCCCAAGTCCTATTCCCTGTTGCCGCTCGGCCAAAGTGATGATCCGACGTCGCCTCACTATTGCGACCAGGCTGAAAGGATCATGCAGCCGCGCCGTCTGAAGCCCACGTACTTTCTGAACAAGAGAGAACTCATGAAAAACGTCACGGTCACGACCACCCTCACCTGGCTGCAGCGGCTCCCGCGCCCGGGATCAGACTCTGTCACTGCGAACAACGGCGCAGGTGATGAACGGATCGATTGGTGATGACCGCTCACGGAGGAGCGGGAATCATTCAAAGGCGCCAGGCTGCAAAAAAGGATTGTCGCGGCGCTCATCCCCGATCGTCGTCGGCGGTCCATGCCCCGGATAGACAACCGTTTGATCTGGGTACGCCATGAGGCGATCACGGATACTACTCAGGAGCGTCTCAAGATCCCCACCGGGAAGATCCGTGCGGCCGATCGATCCCTGAAAGAGCGTGTCGCCGACGATCAGAACATCGCCGACGCGAAACGAAACGCTCCCGGGCGAATGTCCGGGAGTGCTGAACACCTCAATCTCGATGCCGCCGGCGAGCTTGAACACGTCACCCTCCTTGAGGTCCTCGTCAACCTGAGGCGTCGGCGGAGGCGAGAGGCCGAACATCGCCGCCTGCATGGGCAATGCCTCCAGCAGAGGTAGTTCGGCTTCGGGCAAATAGAACGGCGCACCCGAGTGCTCCTTGACCGCTTCAACCGCGCCGACGTGGTCGATGTGAGCGTGAGTGTTAAGGATGTACTTGATCTTCCAAGCCTCTGCTTCCATCAGGCGAAGCAACCGTTCAGGTTCGTCTCCAGGGTCGATGGCGACCGCTTCGCGAGTTTCCTCGTCGAAGACAAAGTAACTGTTTTCCGCAAACGGACCGACCGTCTCGTAGCGAATCTCCATTTTTACGCTCCTTGAGCGAACGCAAGGATTCGGCGATCGTCACCCACCACGTGGTGCGACGTGCTCGATGATTCTTTGAGCATGAATGCGGCTGTTCTCGATAAAGATTTGCCCCGAATCGCGTCCGCCGACAACGACTCCGGCGACATAGAGACCGGGCACGTTGGTCTCCATGGTGGTTGAATCGAAACTGGGCTTCAACGTCTCTGGATCTACTTCAACTCCGAACGACTGCAGAAGACGTGGATCCGCATGGTAACCAGTCAAGGCGAGAACGAAGTCGTTTCCGATCTCGAACGGTTCCCCATCGCCGGTTCGAAGCGTGAGTGAATCCGGAGAAATCTCCACCACATTGGTATTGAAAAAAGCGCGGATGCTCCCTTCTTGGATTCGATTCTGAATGTCCGGTCGCACCCAGTATTTGATGCCGCGTGCCAGCTCGTCACCGCGGTGAACGAGCGCAACTTCGCGGGCGCCGTTGCGATAGAGCTCGAGAGCAGCCTCGACAGCTGAATTCCCGGCGCCGACGATCGCCACCCTTTGAGCGTAGTAGGGGAAAGGCCCGACATAGTAGTGACTGACTTTGTCCAGCTCCTCCCCGGGCACGCCGAGCAGATTCGGATCGTCGAAGAATCCAGTGGCGACGACAACACTCGACGCCCGATACATGCGATGGCGCGAGGTCCGGACGGTAAACACGCGGTCGTCGCCATCTTCCGCTACGACACTCTCGACCTTCTCATAGAGCCGAACCTCGAGCTGGAAGTGCTCAGCAACGCGCCGGTAGTACCGAATCACTTCCGGTCCGGTCGGCTTCGCGCCGGCACAGATGAACGGCACCTCTCCGATCTCCAACAACTCGGGTGTCGAAAACCAAACGAGATTGGTCGGATAACGAAGAAGCGCGTCGGTGAGTGCTCCCTGATCGCAAAGGACGCACGAAAGCGACGCCTTGCGCGCTTCGACGCCGCAGGCAATTCCGATCGGCCCGGCGCCGACGACCAAAACATCATAGATCTCGTCTCGAGGAGACAACCTTTGGACCTTGGGATCAATCCTCGCACTTCGAATCGAAGGCAGGCAAAACGGCAACGTGGAGACACGGCTTCGACGCGCTCAGCAGATCACGTCGCAAGCAAAGCGGACCTCGCAGCAGCGCTTGCGGCACGCTGGGGCTCGTACGACGAACTACAAGGATAGCGAGCTCAAGAGAAAAGTCGACGTTCAACTCGAGCTCGAGGTTTCGCGCGCATTTCCCGACTCCAGACGCCCCGGGTCTCAGCGTCGATCTCAACGGTTGGCCGGCCGATTCGGGCTGCCGTCCGAACTTGTAGGCGTGGGCGAGTGCGAGTGCGAGTGCGAGTGCGAGTGCGAGTGCGAGTGCGAGTGCGAGTGCGTGGGCGAGTGCGAGTGCGTGGGCGTGGGCGTGGGCGTGGGCGTGGGCGAGTGCGTGGGCGTGGGCGTGGGCGAGTGCGTGGGCGAGTGCGTGGGCGAGTGCGTGGGCGTGGGCGTGGGCGGGGGCGTGGGCGGGGGCGGGGGCGGAATCCGGTACGCTTATGACTCGGTATCGGTATCTGGTTCTGACTCCGTATCTGCCTCTGGGTCTGACTCCGTATCCGTATCCGTATCCGTATCTGCCTCTGGGTCTGATTCCGTATCTGTATCCGTATCTGCCTCTGGGTCTGTCGCCATCACACGCATGGAACCTCAAAAAAAAACTACAGCCCCGCGACCCATTACAGATCGCAGGGCTGCAGCACGTCAGGATAGAGAGTCTGGGGAATGGAAGGACTGACGCGGCATCAGTGCACCGCGTCGAGCTTCAACGCCAACGAGTTCGATGCCGGCGCGTTCGCTTCCAGCGACGGCGGTCTCGCTTGACGAGAGCGGCTTCCTCTTCGGTCGGGCAAAGCTCATCAGCTCCGTCGCAGGTGCTGAGAGCGTCATCTGTGGGATCGGAGCCGCAGAGCGGGAACGGCGCCGGCGGCACGACACGACCACTCACGCGATAGCGCAGCATGAAGACAGCGTCGGACAAGTCGATGAATCCGTCGTCGTTGGCATCAAGGGCGTCAAGACAGCGTGGCTCCCCGACGCTCGACGGTCTGAACAGTGCACGGATCACGAACATCGCATCGGAGATCTCCATGCCGCGCCCATCGCTGTTGGCGTCGCCACGAACGAAAAGAGATTCAGGCGGCGCCGGCCGCTCAAGAACGACGATAGTGACGTCAGCTGACGCACTCGAGTCGAGCAGCTGGCCATCGTCCACGGTCAGCCGGTACACGTAGTCACCCGCAACGCTGAACACCACACCAGTCTCCGGCATGGTCGGCGCTTCGATCGTGTCGCCGTCCGGTCCCGAGATCTTGCTCCAGGCAAAGGTCAACGTCGCCGCGCCTCCGTCACCGTCGTCGGTCCCAACACTCGAGAGCTCAACGCGCGCGCTGTCGTCGTCCCCTATCTGAACTTCCGCAGATGACGGGTCGACTGTAATCAAAACGTTCGGCGGATTGTTCGGAAACGCAGCCAAAACCGCTGGGCTTGGGCCGAACGGCGTCGCAGGAATCCAGCCGAAGTAGTCGATGCCGATCACATCTCCACTCGTACCACCGACGGGAAGACTCGTTTGCAGTCCCTCCATCGGCACACGTCCGTCTTCATTCCACTCACCGACTGGAGCTGTGCTGAGGTCAAGCTGCATCATCGCGTCCACCCCTGTGCTCAGATCAAGCGGCAGCTCAGCAGACTGCATGTTGCCACCGTCGTCTAAGTAGCTCGAGCCACTGTCTTCGTCGTTAAACAGCACTGCGAGAGAAGTCGCCGGGTTCGCCACGGAGAGCCCATCAAGACCCACAACAAACTGTGTGAAATGACTCGTCTCGATACGTCCCGTCATGACGTCGAAGAGAACAGACGGGTCTGCGATAACAGTGTACCCAAGGAATCCTCGCCTGATCGACACGTCGTTGACACCGTTGAAGATGCCGAGACCTGAGAGATCGTCATCGATGTGAAAGTCGACGCGTATGTCCTCGCGGATACGGATCGAATCGATCTCAAAGACGACACCTTCAACTCCTGGCGTGTTTCGCGGCAAGCCGCAGAGAGGGTCGAGGCGCAGCGTATCGTTGACACCGGCCGCGGTCCACAGGCCATCGACGTTCCACTCAGCGTCAATGCCGGCAACTCTTGGAATGACGGCTTCGCCGACGTTCATGGGGATGAAGAGCGTTTCGAAGTCGACCATCGCCGTCGGCACAGATGCGATATGGCGAAATACGGTCGGCTCGAGAGGTTGTCCCCAGAAGATTCCGAGTCTTGCAGGTGTCACGTTCGCTGGATTGCGCAGACGAACCTCAACGACCCGATAGAGCGACGGGTCGTAGTCGAAAAAGTTGTGCAGAAAAGGGTCGTGAAAGCCATCTCGGTTCGCATCTGTGATCGTGATCCTCAAAACGCCGTCAGCGACTTCCAACTCCGCGTCTGTCGAGGTCATTTGATCCCAGCCTTCGAAGTCGCCGTCGCGATCGAAATGCCAGCTGCGAGAGAGAGTCGCGTAGTAGTGCTCCCCCTCCAAGACGGTCACGTCAGCGAATGCGAACGTACCGTCGGAGCTGGCTGCGACCGAGGCAATCGACTCGGCTGCGTTTTCGCCGGCCGCCACCCTCCACAGCTCAACGTACACTCCCAGACCGAGTGGTGCACCGGCGCCGGTGACAAGCTGCGCTGGACCGGGAGAAATCTCATCGAGAACCAACTGAGTCGGGTAGCCCTTGACCGCAAGTGTCTGCGCTCCCAATCCACTCGTGACGAGAATCAACGCGGGCAAAATCGTCCGGCGCATCGCGTGCCTCCCCTCAAAGTGTTCACGGCGACGACGGAAGTGACCCCGACGATGAGACTACGATGGACCAATCGGTCTTGTCAAAACGACCGCGCGCAATCGCACATGCAGAAGCGCCTAAGTTCATACCGCTACGAACTCAGAGCTCTTTTGACGAATCTCAACAATCGGGTGACACGCGACGTGGCCAAGCCAAATCAGCGAGCCACGCGTTAGAACGGCACGCACCTTGCTCGCGTTCCCGCTTGAATGTCGATCGCGCGCCGCAATCAAGGAGAGTTCGATTGTGAGATACACTTTCGCTCTCAGCGACGTTTGGTACACTGTCCGGCTCGAATTCAGCTACCACGAGTGACCGATGGACAAAGGGACCGTTTCAAATCTCACCTCTGCGCTGCTGCTCGTTGTCAGCATCCTCTTACCCGACGGGGCCGCGCGGGCCCTTGTCTTCTCCGCTGCGATCTTCGCTTTTAGCGGCGGAGTGACGAACTGGCTTGCGGTCAAGATGCTCTTCGATCGCATCCCCGGACTGATTGGAAGCGGGGTCATCCCAGCGCGGTTTCGAGAGATTCGCTCGAAGGTGAAAGATCTCATCGTCGAACACTTCTTCGACGAGGAATATCTCAAGGATTTCTTCTCGCAGCGCCAAGGCGAAATCGATTGGCAGAAGTACCTGAAGCGCTCGTCGAACGGCGGTAGCCCAATGAGCGACTTCGTCGAACGCCAGTGGGAAAAACTGACGTCGGCCGACGTAGTGCAGCCGATGATCGATAGCCAGATCGATAAGCTCACCAACTCCTCCGTCGGAGGGCTTCTTGTCATGGTGGGGCTCGACAAGGTGAGACCTGCGGTCAACCAATTCGTCTCGGGGTTCATCGCGTCGATGCAGGAGAAGGTCCTCGCTGTCGCCGCTGAGGCCAGCCCGTCCGACCTCCCACTTGAGCTCGACGAGGAGGCGGTCGTTCGCGATTTGCGTGAAAACGTCGGGGTACTCCTGGAAACGAAACTTCAGCAGCTGCACGCGGCAGACGTCAAACGTATGATGGAAGACGTGATTCGACAGCATCTCGGCTGGCTGGTTGTCTGGGGCAACGTCTTCGGCGGCCTTCTAGGAGTCGTAGCGTTTCTACTCCGAGGGCGCCTTGGCCTTTAGGGTTAGTCTCGAGTTTGGCCGAGACGCACACATGCGCACGAGAGAATGCAGGCCATGAAAGATTTCCGCATCGCAGTCGGCCAATGGATCGTCGACAAGGACGCGGAGACGAACCTCACGCACGCTGAGGAGTTTCTACGCCGCTCCCGCGAAGCGAAGGCTCAGCTCTGTGTGCTGCCAGAGATGTTCCAGACTCCGTATCAACTCGAGCTCATGAACGCTGCAGCGGAGGACTCTGAGGGACCGGCGCTCACCCGTCTTCGCGATTTAGCGGCGGAGTTGTCGTTGACGATCGTCGCAGGTTCCCTCTGCGAACGAGAGAGCGCCAGCGGGAAAGACCTTGTCGAAGAGTCGGCGCCAGGGCATCTCTACAACACTTCGTACACCATCGGGCCGCGAGGGGAACTTCTCGGTCGGCACCGCAAGATCCACCTCTTCGACATCGACCTCGACACCGTGCGCGTCCAAGAGTCGAGCACGTTCTCGGCCGGAACAGAGCCGCTCGTCGTCGATCTACCATTCTGCCGACTCGGTGTGGCAATCTGCTATGATGTCCGCTTTCCGGCAATCTTCGACTACTTCGAGCGCCAATGTGTCGACGTCGTCGCGATCCCGGCAGCCTTCAGTCGTCCTACAGGCGAAGCGCACTGGCATTTGCTGATGCGTGGGCGCGCAGTGGACTACCAAATGTACGTCGCCGCAGCTTGCCCTGGTCGCGACGAAACGGCGAACTACGTCGCCTATGGCCATTCACTCGTCGTCGACCCCTGGGGCGACGTACTCGCCGAAGCAGGTGTGGAGAGCGACATGATCTTCGCCGACCTCAGCGCGACCAGAATAGCTGACGTGAGGGCAAGACTGCCGGTGAGATCCCATCGTCGCCTCGATCTCTACTCTCGCTGGAAGTAGAGCGAACGGCCGTGGGCAGAAGAGACCCAGGCCGCCGCCCGAAGCGTCGCCGCTCGGCGTCGATCCCGAGTATTGATGCCGAAGCAAGTAAACGCTGCCCTACGAACGCCCGTCAAACCATGTCGGATCGATCGACCAATGTCTGCAACAGACGACCCAGGCAAGCCTGGGCCGGGAAAGAGATCGTTACGCGAAAACTCCGCGGCTCACGCGAACGACAGAAGTCGGACACGATATTCACCGCACTTCGCGGTGAAGAACAGGGCGCGAAGCGTGTTGAACAAAAAGCCTTGACTCCTCGCAGACCATCCGCGATGAAAGCGATTCCGTCGCCGCACCCTCAAGCAGATCGCGCTCATTCTACAGCGAAGAATGGACCCTAAGACGCAGCCCTCTCTCAACGACGACCGAGCTACCGCTTTGCGCGAGAATCTCGCAGCATTGTTCGGAGTTGGCACGCCCTCACGCGAGAACCTCGGTGTCATTCTCAAGAAAGTCGCTCCGGAAGACGTTGCTGCGATCCTCGAAGACTTCTCTGAAGAGGACAAGATCCTCATTTTCCGCTCGCTTCCCAGCGACGAAGCGCGGGGCGTCATCATCGAGGAGACCGACCAGCAAAGTCATGACGAGATTCTGGACGGAATCTCGACCGAGGAGAAGGCCTCGGTGCTCGGAGAGATGTCGGTCGACGACATCGTTGATCACATCGAACAGCTGCCCGCCGAAGAAAAGGCCATCGTCCTCGCCGAGCTCGAGCCGGATGAGGCTCGTGATGTCGAGGCACTCTCTCAGTTTCCTCCCGACGTCGCGGGCGGAATGATGACGACGGATTTCCTGACGCTCTCGGTCGATGTCACAAGTAAGCAAGCATTGACCGAGATCCAGGGCAATCTCGACGCCGAAGTCATTTCCTACGTCTACCTGGTTGAGAAACCGGCGAAACTTCTCGGCGTCGTGTCGATTCGAGATATCTTGCGCGCGCAACCCTCCACTCCTATCCGGCAGTACATGGTGACAGATCCGATCACCGTCAATCTCCTCACGGACCAGGAGGAAGTCGCACAGGTCGCCAACAAGTACAATCTCAGCGTCGTCCCCGTGATTGACAACGAGGGAGAGATTCGCGGCATCGTCACGGTTGACGACATTCTCGATGCGGTCGAGGAAGAGCACTCGGAAGACATGCTGCGCATGGCTGGGACGATCGCCGTACACCCTTACTACGAGTCCGTCACAGCCGGTGTCTGGAAGCGCCTTCCCTTCCTCTCTCTGACGATGATCGGCGGACTCGGCATCATGCTTCTGCGCCCCTATTTTGAGCACGATCTAAGCCCAAGCCATCTCGTTTTGACGCTCACCGCGATTCCACTTCTTTGTGCGCTCTCGGGCAACGTCGCGATTGTCACGTCGACCGTCATGGTGCGCGGTTTGACAACCGGCGAGATCAACTTGCAGCGCAGCTGGAAAGCTCTGACGCACGAGTTCCTCATCGGCACGGGCATCGCGGTTGTGATGTCGATCGTCATCTCTATCGTCTTCCTCGCCTATCCCGCGCTCCTGCAGTCTTCCGACGCGTCGATGTCGGTGAGTCAAGCCAGGGAGTTGATCCCAGCGTTTGCGATCGGCCTCTGTGTCTCAATGGTCTTCGCGGCGCTAGTCGGCGCGGTCGTTCCAGTTCTGTGCCGCATGACAAAGATCGATCCCGCGATTGCCTCAGGTCCGTTCGTAACCATGCTCTGTGATTTGTCCGCCGCATTCATTTTTCTTCAGGTGATCGTTAAGCTCCTCGATTGACGCTCGCCTACTAAGGCTCGAGCACCGTCGATATAGCCTGCAAGGCGACGCTCGGCGCTGACCTCGACCTCCGTGCGTTCCGAGTTCATAGCGTTTGAGACCCAATGCCCTCCTCTATCAATCCTAGCCTCTGCGCCCTCGGCATCGATCTTGGCGGTACGAACATACGCGCTGGTCTTTTCGACGCAAACGGTCAGCTTTACGGTGAAGTTCGTAGCTGCGCTACAGCGGCTGAGGGACCACAAGCGGCCACGTTGGCGAATCTTTTCGACTTGATCGACGACACCACGGCTCACGCGCACTGCCGTGTGGACGAGCTCGCCGGGATCGGGATCGGAACGACCGGGCCTCTCGACGTCGTCAATGGAGCCTACTACGAGCCTGAGACACTTCCGAATCTCTATTACTTCCCGCTCAAGGACGCGCTCTACGACCGCTACAACGTGCCCGCGGAGTTTACCAACGACGCCAACGCGTTTGCGCTCGCGGAGGCGCTCTTCGGAGCAGGTCGAGGCCACAACGTCGTCGTCGGCGTCACCCTTGGAACCGGATGCGGATGCGGAATTGTGATCGAACGGCGCATCCTGGAGGGCGCGACATTCAACGCTGGAGAACTGTACAAGGCGCCGCTTCTCGGCCGCAACTTCGACGAGCTACTCTCCGGCAGCGGCGTCGCACGTCACTATGAGGAGCGAGCTGCCTGCCACAAGAGCGCTCGAGAAATCGCCGCGCTCGCAGCGACGGGTGACGAAGTGGCTGTGGCTGCCCTAAGCGCCTTCGGCGCAGACGTCGGCCGTGGCCTCGCGGTGATTGCGTCGGTGATCGACCCGGCGGCGATCATCCTCGGGGGCTCTGTAGCCTCCGCGTTTCGTTTCTTCGAGTCAGACCTGAGAGATTCATTGGCTGAGCACGTCGCGCCGACGGTCTCTGATCGAATGCTCGTAACGCCCTCCGAGCTTGGCAGTCGCGCCGGTGCGGCTGGTGGCGCTGCTCTCCTCTTTTCGCCCGGTCGGATTGGCTAGCAGGTCGACCGACTCAAACGAGACCCGAACGCAGATTTCGGCGCGCGACCGCCTTCCTCCACGACAGTGTCCGCGTTCAGTATGAGCCGTCGACACGTCACCGCAAACATCCTGCGAACAGCGCCGAGGTAGCAAATTGCGCGACGTCGCAGGTACACTTGCTATGGTGCGGCACGGGGCGCTGTCTCGTGGTGAGCAGCCAGTTGAAAGAGTCATTCGGCCGGAGAACTGGCGTCTTCGCGCCCCAGCTCGACCGCTCACCGTCGATCCATAGAAGAGGGCTCGGAGGTTACCCTGCGTTCGCCGCAGCCGATCGGGACGTGAAGAGACCAATTTTCGGCTCGAAGCACTTTTTCGAACAGGCTGTTGGCTCGAGTTGAGTCAGACGGAGGGTCGCCACAGAAGCTGGATGTCATGAATCGGTTCTTCCTCACCGTCGTCTTAGGTTTCACATGGCTCTTCTCAATCGCCGTAGCGGTCGTTCTCTACGACCACGTGCGTCGCCATCGCGAGCCGACCAGAGAGGTCGCTTTTCAGGAGCCAGAAAACCCTCTTCGTGACGTGCTGTCCGAGAGCATGCGCCAACAGAGTGAGATCACACAGGCCGTGATCGAGCTCGTCAAACAACTGCAGGACAGTCTCAAGGCGTCTGCCCCTGGCAAGAATGATGCCCATGCGCTGCGTGACCTGCATTTGAACGGCCATGAGCCTCCGCTCGAGGGACCGGATGCGGCGGCAGTCATGGCTAGGATCGAAGCGCTGCAGGCAGAGCTTGTGTCGGCTCGAGAAGCGTCGCTTCGCGAGCGAGCGGCCGCCACGCGGCGTGGGGCCAAGCACGCCGAGGCCATCGACCGAATCGAGACAAGCCAGTCGGACGTGGAGCGCCTCGTCGGCGAACTCGGCGCAGCTGTCGAGTCCATGGGCGGCGAGCTCCAGAATCTAGACGAGCGCTACGACACCCTGAGCGCGAACACGGCTCCTCCGCCAAACCCTGAGACCGCCGACCTTCTCGAGGCAATGAACTCGCAATTGACGCAACTAACCGATGAACTGCGCGGCCTCCATGCACGCATCCTGCAGCTGGAAGAAACTCCACGAGCGGCCACGCCGAGCGGACCGGCCCGGGTCGCCGCGATTGAGGACCACCGGATCGCGGTGGAAAACGTCCCCAACCTCACGCAAGGCCAAACCGTATGGATCACGCGTGGTGGGCAACAGGTCGCTCGTGCCACCGTCTACCGCGTCGATGCCAACAGATCCCTGGCGGCAGCACGAATCGTCGAGATGACCGAGGCGGTCCAGACAGGCGACCTTGTCTCGACGACGGCGCCGAAGACGCCGCCTCCGGCGGTTCCCCGGTCGCCAGGCCCTCCACCGCTTCCTCCGCCGCAGAAAACTAAGGACGAGTCGCAGCCCTAGCAATCCCTGAACCGGCGAGTCCGCCGTCGATAAAAACACGAAGACATAACATAAAACACCAAAACAACCCCCTTCTGCTGCCTGCAAATTGTGCAGCAACACCTCTTTTTCGTTTGACTCCACCAGATGCCAATGTTAGAAATAGTTCAGCTACTCGAGCTCAACAGCTCATCCAAAACAGCCCACAACTGCCCCGGAGGTCGGCGAGTCACGTACTCAGCCGGCCTCTTATTTTTTGGCAACACTCCGCGGCAGAGCGCTGCCTCCAACCAGTGACCGGTGCTCCCTTCGCAGGAGCCGCCGCAGAGCGCCGTCGCGCGCCCCGCCCGTCCCCACGTGAGGGACACGGACCACACACCCCCAGCGCAGTGTGGCGATCGCCCATCAAACCGCGCGACGCTGCGCGAACGGCCGAAGCAGCGCCGCGGCCGCTGGTACCGTCAAGTCGTCAAGGCGCTTGCGGAGGTGGCTGTGGAGGGGGCGGCACCACGCCAGCGATCATACGCACGGTGCCGCCATTGGCCGCAGCGATCGCGCGCAGAAAACTCGAGTTCATGCCGCTGTAGCCGATGGTGTGAATGATCACGCGGTGGCGCGCATTCATCGCGGTAATCCTCTCGACAAGAGCTGCGCGCGCCTCGGCATCGAGCACAGCGCCTGTCCAGTCGGTCGGCGATCCGTCGGTAAGAAAGTAGATCTCGCTGAAGCGAGGCCGAACCCGCCCTGTGATCACCGGCTTGTTCGGTTCGTTCTTCTCTCCCTGTCTGAACGCTGTCTCAAACGCCAGGTCAACCCGCGTGAGGCCATCGGCCACGAGGGCGTTGAGCCAGTCGACTGCTTCGCTGCTCATCTCACCGCGTGGAACCCTCTTGGCGAAAGGCACGTGACTTTTCGTGAAACTCGTGCGGATATCACACTCCGAGCTGAAAGGAAGAATGTTGTAGTGAACACCCGGCCTGAGCTCCTTGATAAACTTCGTCACTTCCGTTTTTAGCGCCGCAAGTCGATCCTCGCCACGCGGGTTGCCGCCAGCATTCATCGAACCCGAGAGATCAACGAGAAGCAGTACCTTCGATGTCTTCGCTTCGATACCAAAGAAGCTTGCCGATGGCTGTCGCACCACTTTCGTACGACTGACTCCCACCCTCTGGGCGTTGACGGCGTGATAGTCGAAGCGCGCGTTCGCCTCCCCGGAGAATCGTGACCAGAAGTTCCTCCAGTCCTCAGACCAAACGAGGTCGCGCCCCGTCCAGCGACGCAGGATTCGGGAGACTCGAAACCAAACGGTGTACTGCGCGACACTGCGCTCGTCATCGGCGTCGAGAACCGTCCCGTCGGAAGACTTGACACGGATTTCAAGCTTCCCCAGAAGCTCGATCAGAACGGAGACGAACGGATCGAGTGCAGCGTTGACGTCAGCCACAGAGCCAAAACGATAAACGGCGTCTAGAGCGTCCAACACTGGATAGATACTTGCCGACTCTGGTTCATTCTTGAGCAATTTGAGCGCCCGCCGCAGCGACACCGGTTTCGACGGCGTCGCCTTGATCCAGGCAGTCTCGCGCTCGAGAATCCACCGGACGGTTTCGATGAATGGACGCTTCTCTACAGCACGCTGAATGGCAACGTCCACATGGTCGGCGAAGATCATCCGCTGCATGGCCGTCGGCGCGGCGCGCTTTTTGGTCTTGGCGCCCCAAAGCTTGTGCGCATACGCTTCGAAGGCAGTAGCGTCGTCTGGGGTGAGCGCTGCAAACGCTTGCTCGCTCCGCTGCCGAAGCACGTCATACAGCCCGGCATACTGCTCCGGTGCCAGACGGTCGACGACGGGCAACAACGTTGCTATGCGCGAAGCGAGTGGCGGGCCAGCGGTCTCAGGAGAGAACGCGGCAGCAGCGGCTGTGTCAAGTGCGCCCCGTGCGGCGCCAACCGCGAGCGCGCCCGACTGACCTGACAATCTCCCGTGCCGTTTGACAATGCTCACATACTGCTCAACCGCGTGGACGAACGTTTGTTGGACCTGGCTCCACTCAGAGGCTCCGAAGAGCGCTAGCACGACCGCGAAAGACGTGATTTGCACAGGCGGACTCCCAAGAAAGGGTGAGGTGAACCGCGCCACGAAGGACGGCCGAGTGGACAGGACCCGCGGCTAGGTGAGGCCAGGCGCAGAGGCTCCACACCACGTGTCGATCACCGCAGCGGACATGCGACTGCTGACAACATACAACCGGCTCTGCCGTTTTTCTCGTCAGATTTCCCCTGAATGGCTGCGCGAACCACGGTCTGACGAGAAACGTTAGAAGTTCTCCCCCTCCAGCCCGTCCCCATTGTCGCAAATGAGAAACGCTTCAACGCCGTGGGCGTGGGCGCGTGGGGGACGCGGGTCACCATAGGCGCGGTTCGGCCGATGGTGCGAATTGGTCGACACGTCACATCGGCGGACGTCACCAAACGTGCAATCCGCCGCGACGCCCCGAAGCCGCCGATCGAGCCTGAGGACAAGCGTTTCTGAGCCCGTCGCAGTGAAGACACTTTCCAGGCGATAACGGTGCAGCCGCTACGAAACGACTCACCCCTCACTTTGAGCCATCGACGATCCCTTGCGGTCCTGCCCCCGCCGTCTTCTCGTAGTACCCTTTCCCCTTCTTGACGTATTGCGTGAATCCAGCTTTCTCAAGATTCTTGGGGCTCAGTGTCGACTTCGGCGATCCACCGACACTGAAATTCGACAGCACCTGTTCGCAGGGGTTGCCGCACACTGGGCAGCTTTCGAGTGGCGATTCATCTGGTTTTTGAAGTGTTTCAAAACCGCCAATGCAGTGTGGGCAGGTATCACCTAAGGGAACATATTCGTAAAGCGGCATGGTGTGACTCGACAGGGTGACTCGACAGGGTGACTCGACAGGGTGACTCGATCGCAGTCGGAAAGCCGTGCGTAGACAGGCTCAGCAGAAAAAAACGCCGCGCGAAGATCATGTCGCCCCCGGCCGGAGCTCAGCAGATCGACGCTCCCATCCTACCGCCTACTCTGCTATCGGTCCAAAAGCAGGGGAAAGAACATCCCCTCCATCCGTTCGCCGGCCGCGATCGGCGGCACCCCCGCCAGCAAGGCCTCCGAAGAAGCGGAGCGGACGCCGTCGCGAAACGCGTTGAGGACCACTGCGCGGCGGGGGCGCGGGCTACGATTCTCAAACGATCCATGCACCATAAGGGGATGGTGGAACGTGGCTTCGCCGCGCCTGAGCTCGATAGCGACCGGCTGAAACTCGCGCCGCTGCGACGGCGACAGCACCGATTGGATCGCATCCATGTCGCCTGCCAGCCCGGTGATCGGTAGAAGCTCCCAGCGATGGCTTCCCGGAACATAGTGGATGCAGCCGTTTTCCGTCGTGGCGTCGTCGAGCGCAATCCAGCACGTCAGGTGAGCCATTGGCTCGGTGCGCTGCCAATACGAGTAATCCTGGTGCCACGCCACGACACCTCCATCGAACGCAGGCTTACAGAACAGTTGGTCGTGCCAAAAACGCACGCCGCCTCTGAGTAGCTGCGACGCCGCAACGGTGAACGCCGGGTGCCAAAGAATGTCGTGCAACCCCGGGGCGATCCGCCAGGCGCCGAGGGCATGAAAGAGAACCTTTGACGGGTCCGTCGACTCGTTCGAGTTGTACTCGTAGAAAAGCTCGTGACCGGGATGCGACGTAGCCGTCAGAGCGCTACACTCGTCACGCAGCATATCGATCTGCTCGTCGGAGAGAACCCGCACACCACTGACAAACCCTTGCTCGTCGTAGGCAGCAAGCTGCGCCTCCGTGAGCTGATAGCGCTCATGTGCTCCGGTGCGTTCCGCAGCCGAGAGCAGCTCCCCCACCGGCTCGTGGAACTGCGCCAGGTCTGTCCCCGGTTCGAATTTTGGCACACCCATTGAACTAGCTCCGCCTCACGATCAACCCGATGCTCGCTGCGACTCCGCGGGCGCGACTCATCGTAGCTCACGCACCTGGACGTTCCGAAACCTGACCTTAGCCCCTTCTGGCCAGCCGTTCCCGCCGTGAACCTGGAGGCCAAGCCCACCGGGTTCCTCGAGGCGAACTTGATCGTCCTTAAAGCGCGTCACGTAAGCGCCGTTCAGCCATACCTCGATCGTGGGCGGATTGCCCACACATCGAGCACGGATTTCATTGAACCCCTGGAAGTCCCAGTAGCGCCCGAACTGGCTCGCCGGAAACGGCAGCGCAATCGCTCCGGCGCTTTCCGGCGGTGCCGGGACGATCGTGCGATCGGGCTGGAGGTTGTAGCTGCGCACGTTGAATCCACCGGTACCTTCACCGTAAAGGCCACCGATGTTGCCGCGACCGTGGTGGTCAATCATGATCTGATAGCAGGCACCTTTCTCGGTGGAACGCAGAAAGAAACCGCTGCACACGCCCCAATCAGGATAGGTTTCGAAGATGACTTCAAAGTCTTGGAAGCGCCGTTCGCTAAGCAAGACACCGCCGTTACCGCTGCCTGGCGGATCTTGCTCGCCGCTCCAGATCCGCCCGCTGTGGCGCCAGCGCCCGCCACTGCCATGCCCGGTTTCGATCTTGCGCCACCCCTGCGACTTTGTCGTCAGTGGCTCGAAGCCTTCCGCGACGCCATCCGCAGTCAGACGCTGGATGCGAATGTTACGGTAGGAAATCGTCAGGTCTTTGTGCTCCTTGCCGACGTGTGAGTCCTGCAGGCCGATATATCCAGCAAGCCCACGTGAACGCATCGCCGCAGCATAGTTCGGATCGTCGTAGCTCATCTCAACGCAAACGGTGCCGTCAACCTTGACGCGAACGTATGTGCGAAGACACATGATCTCGAAGCTGTGCCACTCGTCGGCGGTGGCGTCGGGCCGCGGATTCACCGGCGCGACGCCATAAACCGAGCCAGTGTAGTGATAGTTGTCGCGGTAGGCGTTACTGATCTGCACTTCGAACCCGGTTGTCCATGGCGCCCGATCTTCCTGTGACGGCACGCGGATGAACACACCGCTGTTACCGTTCTTGCCGACCTTCCAGTCGAGGCGGAGCACGAAGTCGCTATAAACCTCCTTGGACATGAGTCGATCGCCGCCGGGATAGGAAACGATGACGCCATCCTCGACGCGCCACTGCGCGCGATCCCCTTTGATGACGAAGTGCTCCTCGATGTTCTTGCCGTCAAAGAGCGAGACGAAACCCGGTTCGGCTGGTGGTGTTTCGTAGGCGACGAGTCGCGACGACGTAAAGAAGAGAGAGGCGCAGGCTAAACCAAGGATGACCGAGTGAATACGACAAGACATAGAGTTCTCCCAGGAAGATGGTTGCGTCGGCCAAGCCCTCATGGCCACCAGTCGAAGGTCGGCCATAGATCTCGGTGACGGCAACTCTGCGAAGGGTTCTGAGAAGACCTGAGCCTACAACAAACCGCGGCGCTCGAAAACCCGCTGCATAAAGACTGCACCCGGTTGTCCACAGCAGTGACGAACGCCGCCAAGGCGGTCCGGCTGAGCTCAAGGCCGACTGTTGAGACTCCAGTCGTAGTCGAGGTATTTCAGACGCACGCTCGTTTGAGCCAGGAAAGCGGCATCCTGCGGTGAGGCGTAGCGACGGATAAACGCTAAAACGCCGGCTTCCCCGTCGCCAAAGTCTTCAGCGAACCAATCGAAAATCTTCGAGGCTCGAAACACCTTGGCGGCGCGATCAAGCTCGTTCTTTCGCCGTCCCTTCTTGTCTTTACCGAACCCGATCCAGCGCCGCGTTTCCTCATCCAGTTGCTGGTCGAGTCGATCGCCCTCGTATGCTTCAGGGCGCAACCGCGGGCAACTACTAGCGCCGCAGACCAGTGCCGCGTGGACGCGTGGGTCGGCGAATTTGGGTCGCAAGATTTCATGCTCGATTTCGTCGAGTGGGCGAATCTTGCCGGCAACGCGATAACGTTTCTCTTTGAAGATGTTCGCGCCGAAGACGAACGCGTGCGGCACCTCTTTGGGTAAGTCATGATCAATCAGCGTGCGGACGCAAAGCGCGTTGTAGGCGTTGATCCAGAATGCCATCTGTTCATTCTTTGTCGACAGCTCCGCCAATTCGGTCGTCGCGAGTTGCTGCAAATAGTCCTCCAGATCGCCAGTACTGCTCTGCCTGAGCGCACGGTAGTCGATCCAACCCTCCTCGCTGACGTGCTGTTTCAGTATCCGCGTCCAGCTAGCGTGGTGCCCAACGGCAACCTCGGCAGGCGTGGACTCCGCCGAGGCGGGAGCTTCGACGACAGGCCGGTGTGCCTCCCCACTCGCGGTGCCTTCGACGGTCTTGGCGCCAGGTAGGGAAATGGCCTCGACGCTGGTTCCATTCGCTTCGGCTGTTCCGTCCTCGCCTGTTCCGTTTTCCCCGGCGGCGAAATCCACTGGCGCGTTCGTGCTCGCGGTGCCTCCAACGGAGGCGCCCGACTGTTTCGGCGGCGCGGACGATTCCGCCGGGGTCGCCGGTTGCTGCGTCTCCATCCGAGTGCAGCCGACCACAAAGCAAAAGGCAGCGACGATGCATGGGGATCCAACGGCGGCGAGACGAATCGACAGCATCACTTGCGACCTCCAAAAGAGTGCGAAGGACTTCTCTGCGGTAGGGAACGACTCGACGCGCGGATCGGTTCCCCACGGCCGCGCGTTCGCGCGTTCGCGCGGACTCGGCCGGCGCAAAGCTTCGCCGCCCACAAACGAAGGCAGCCGGGACTCGCGGGTTCCCGGCTGCTTGGTGATGTCAATGGATTCTCTGTCGCGGCTACAGTTCTGGCCGCTCTGAAAGCGAAGAGTCGTTCAACCGGCCTTCGATGGCTCTTCGACGTCGAAACCGGCCTCTTTCTCTTTGCCCTGAATCGCTTCAAGCGACAGAGCCCCGTCCAGAGCGTCTTTCTTCTCGGTGACGTTCTCGCCGCCTTCAAACAGTTCGGCGTTCTTCTCGACCCACTCGGAGTAACATTCGGGCAGTTCGCTCTCAGGGTAAATCGCGTTGATCGGACATTCCGGGACGCAGAGCTCGCAGTCGATGCAGGTGTCAGGATCGATCACCAGCATGGCCGGATCCGCGGTCTCGTAGAAACAGTCGACCGGACAGACGGTGCAGCAATCGGTGTAGCGGCAGTCCACACAGCGGCCAGTGACGATATGCGGCATGTTGAATTCCTTGTATTTGCCTATTTTTGTCGCTGATCTGGGCGCTCGAAAGGATGCCCACGAGCGCCAGGACGATCATTCTATACCACTTCGAAAGGAGAGACTCAAGGCCTTTCGGAGCACCCAAAACCGCCCCTCACGACCGCCACAGCCGCGACAAATCACCGCACCAAGGCGCGCGGGAAGGACGCGGCTCAGGTCGACCTGCGGCGACCGAGATGCCCCTTGCGTCGATTTCAAGGCAAGCTATTGACGCTCCGCACCCGAAACTTCAAACTACGTCCTTTCACACCCGAGGTGAGCGACCGCATTCCTCCCGACACGGACGTTTGGCGCCGCCTCAGAGGACTGCGTCGGAATCGTGCGTTTGAATCACTGAGACGCCCACGTCGTGGTAGTGCTCTGGTTCGTTTCGCATCTTCGAAGACTTACGTCGAAATCAAGAGACTCCAAAAGCACAGTTTCATAAACCGAGGAATCAAGACTCATGAGTCAAACAGCGGCTCCAGAAGCCTCCACGGCCGGCAGCCAACCGACACTCGGTGTCACCGACGGCAAGCTCGCCATGTGGATCTTTCTGGGTTCCGACGGCATGTCGTTCATGGGCCTCATCGCGGCGTACGTGGCGCTGCGCGGCGGTAACGCCGGCACGTGGCCAGAGCCGACAGATCATCTGGCGATCGACCTCACCGCGTTCAACACGTTCGTCCTCATTTGCAGTAGCGTGTCGATGGTGAAAGCCTTCCTCGCGTCGCAAAACGCAGACAAAAGCGGCATGGTGAAGTGGCTTGGCGCGACGATTTTTGGCGGCTTGGTGTTCCTTGGCATCCAGGTCTACGAGTACACGCACCAAATCAACAGCGGTTTTACGGTGTCGGGGTTCTCCGACGAGTACGAGGTGCGCAAACGATTCGAAACCATCGCTGCTGAAGCGGAAGCGAGCGGCGCACCAAGCCCGGTGACCTCGGTCGCGGAGTTCGCCGCGGCGGAGAAGTTCCTCGACCATAGTGTCAGCCACGACGCTGACGAGGCTGCCGCCGCGTTCACAGCAGCCAAGGAGGTTTTGGATCGCGATTACCCGAAGACAAAAATCGGCGAATCGGAGGGGCTGTTCTGCGCCACGTTCTACGTCCTCACCTGCTTTCACGGCTGCCATGTCGCCTCCGGAGTGATCTATCTTGCGATCATTCTTCTCGGTGTGCTGAGGAATCGCTGGACCGTGAATCGCATGGAGATCGTCGGGCTCTACTGGCACTTCGTCGATCTTGTCTGGATCGTCATCTTCACCATCGTCTATCTGGTTGAAAACAGGGTGACCGACAGTGTCTGAAGAAGCACACAAACATCCCAACTACATGCTGATTTTCGTCGCTCTGGCGGTGCTCACGGTCGTGGAGATCGGGGCTGCGAAAGTGGGGTTCGCTATGGATCTGTGGACGACCACCGTCGTCGTTCTCGTGCTCCTGGCGCTCGTCAAAGCGGCCCTCGTCGCGCTGTACTTCATGCATCTCATTTCAGAGCGGACGGCGTTCATACTGATCGTTAGTTTTCCGCTGCTGCTGGCGGTCGTACTTGTCGTGTCGCTGATTCCGGACGTTGTCTTCAAAGGATAACCGCGCGGTCGTCACCAGACTGACCGACGGACCAGCTCTGTGAACAAACCGTCGGCACCCGCGGGGCCACCAAACGACAAGACTCCCTACATCGTCTTCGTTTGGATTCTTTGTTGTTTCACGATTGGGCTCTTGCTCCTCGCGTTCACGGCATACTTGATGTAGGTGGGATGGTTTGGTGCGTTTGCCACAGCCGATCTCGACGCAGAAGCGACAGTCTCCACGAAGTTCCTGCGGTGCGCGCGTTTTGTTCGGTTTTTCGGCCCTACTGCGGCGCTTCGACCCACAGAGCAGCGCGGCGTGACATTGCTTTTCGAGCTCCGTCGTAGTAAAAACTCTGCGGAGGTTTGTTATGTACGGAAGCTCGGCGATCTTTGAACACGCGGACCGATTGCAGGATTGGCTACACGACCGCGAGAAGACTCCGTACGTCGACTTTGAAATCCTTACTGCGACGCTGACCGACGGCATCCTCGAGGTCGATCCGATGGGAGATGCGGATGGGCTGATGCCGCTGCTCGAACAGTTCGCCGACGCGCACGGCTTCCTTGTTGGTCCTTTCGACCCGGGCACCGGGACAATCTCGCTGTTGCCGGCTGAAGCCGAACTCAATTGACGGCGTCCCGCGCCTCGTAAGACCGCGCTCCACTGACCGAGTCATCGAGAAGATGCTCTACCGGTTTCACTACCTCCTCATCGCGTGTGGCCTCTTGTTCACCGTCGGTTTCGGCGTCTACCGGTTTCGGTCCTGGTCGGCGTCTGGAGCGCGTAAGGATCTGGTGGCGGTCGGTCTCTGTGCGCTGGGCGCGATTGGCCTAGCGTTCTATCTTGCGCATCTGCTGCGCACACGCTTCGGCCGTTCGAGCGAGCCGACGTCAAACGAAGGTGACGAGTCATGAAGAGCCTCATTCTCTTTCGCCACGGCAAATCAGACTGGGACACGGGGATCGAGGTCGATCACGAGCGCCCGCTCGCACCTCGCGGCGTGCGGGCTGCCAAGACCATGGGACGCTTCCTTGAGCTCGCAGCTCAGCCTCCCGACGCGGTCGTCACGTCGTCCGCCGTCCGCGCCCGGACCGCAGTCGAGCTGGCCGTAGCCGCAGGGAACTGGGGCTGCGAGATTCGCGTCACGAGCGCACTCTATGAGGCAACGCCCGACGCAGTGCTGGCGGAGATTCACAGCGAGCCGGGCGCAACCCAGACTCTTCTCCTCGCCGGCCATGAGCCCACCTGGAGCGCGATGACGTCGCTCTTCATCGGCGGCGGGGAGGTGCGTTTCCCAACCGCGGCGATGACGCGCATCGACTTCGCGGTGGATCGTTGGGCGGACGTACGGCTGGGCACCGGCGAATTGGTCTGGCTGACGCCGCCGAAGCTCTTCACACGCGGCCGCTTCGAGTTCGTCGAACCACGTTAGCGGCGCAGTAGCGGCAAAAACGAGCTCCCGTGAGAAAAACTGTCGCGACGGCGGTTGCAACGGCATCCCACGAGAACTCGCGGTTAGCAGCCTGCCCGAAAAAGTGTTTCGAGCCGAAAACTGGTCTCTTCGCGTCCAGATCGGCCGCCACCAATGCAGGCAATCTTCGGGCCTTCTTCTTTCGATTCTGATGGCGAATATTGACGCGGCCCGTCTGGGCGTGAAGAGGCCACTTTCGTCGGCCGAATGACTTCTTCAACGGGCTGTCAATCGAAACGTGATGTTCGGCGCTATGGCCATTCGGTGCACGGGCCGTCGTCACTCACAGTCACGTCCAGACGGCACACAGAGAGGATGTGAGTTCTTAAAAACGTGCCGTCGAAACTCACGGTCGACGCTCACGCCCACGCTCACGCCCACGTCCGGACGGCACACAGGAGTGTGCCTGCTACTTTGAAGGTCGAACTGGCGATACGCTTCGAGTAGCAGGCACTCTCCGTTCTCGGACCGGAGTTCTTTGATCACGCCCGGTAAGGGTCGGTTACGCTTTGATGCCGCGACTCGGCTCGATCGGCTTGCTCGGCGTTGTGGCGCCGTCGCTCGGCTTCACTTCGTGCTTCTTCATCAGAGTACGCACCCGCTCCTGCACGTCCTCGGGAAGCGAGTCGATCTTGTCGTAAGGCACGTTGTCGGCGATCATCTCGCCGTCGCGGCTCACCGTCACGCGCGTGCCCGCGGCATCGGTGACGATTTTGATCTCGAAGCCATCCTCGATGACGTGCAGCTGTGACGACTCGCTCCTCTCGACCGCGCCGTCGAGGCCCTTGAACGCTTCTTCGAAACGCTGCCACGTGTGCGGATCGAACTCACCCCGCTCCTCGAGGAGCTGGCGAAGACTCTCGTACGCGTTCGGGAACGGCAGCTCGAAAACCTCGTCGCCAAGGTGAAATCGGCCTTGCCGCCGCGGCATACCGTGCGGGAACACTTGGCCGTGGGGACCGAACCAACCGGGCATGCCTGGGCCGGGATGACCCCACGGCGCCTTCGCGAGTCCGGCGGGTCGTTCGCCCAGCGTGAGTTTCTTGGACGTCGCCTTACCGCGGTGGATCAGTTCGACCGAAACCTCGTCACCGGCGGACTTGCCGCTCATCAGCTTGACGAGTCCGCGACCACCGCGAACGATCTCGCCGTCGATCTTGACGATCACATCGAAGCGCTCGATACCAGCCTCACCGGCGGCCGACTCCTTGTGTACGCCACCGACGAGCACACCATCGCCGACTTTAAGTCCGAGGTGAACGGAGAGCATCTCAGGAACGTCAGCGTACCCGACGCCGAGGAATCCCGCCGACTTTGCGGTCGCATTGCTCTTCTCTTTCTCAGGAACGTCGGCACGTGGAACGACGTCGACCTGCGGTCGGGTACCAAGGGTCGCTTCGAGCTCCACGGTTTCGTTCCCGCGCTGGAGCGTCAGCTGAATCGTGTCGCCGCTCTTGTGGGCACCGATGATAAGGACGACATCGCGCTGACTTCGCACGGCCTCGCCATCGATCGCTTTGAGGACGTCCAGCTCGCGCACACCGGCGCGGGCCGCCGGGCCATCTTCGGCAACGCCGGCGATGAGCACGCCCGGGCCGAAGCCGAACGCCTTGAGCTCAACGCCCAAGTAGCCTTTGTCCGCCGCGGCAGCGTTGCCGGTGGTCAGTAGAGCGAAAAAAAGTGGCAGCGTCATCGCTGTGAATCTCATGGTGATACTCCTTGCTAACTTCTTCTCTATCGATCGTGAATCGACCCCAACGTCAACAAAGATTCCTGGCGCGAGAGCGGCGTCGAGACTTCGGCTCGCTGTCGTCTCGTGAGTCTTCGCAACTGGAGTCAACGGAAGTGTTCAGGTCGACCGATGTGCACCTCGGTCTTGCCCACTCGTGCCACCAGTGTTCAAGGCAATCTCAAGGCAACGACCCGGCCACGACGGGAAGCGGCTTCGCCGACGAGGCTACTGATACGGCCAACTGGCGAGACGCATGTAGCGCGGATCGTATTGTTCCACTTCGAGAAGCATCCGCGGCTTCTCGTTCTCTTCACTGCCATCTGGGTCGATCTGTAAACGGTAATGCCGACGATCGAACCGCACGGCCCAAGGCGCCCCCTGAGAGTCGGGCAGAATCAGCAGCCGTTCCTCGGGCGAGGCTCCGATGCCGGGCGACGAAAACGGACCGTCGATCGACACCTGGCCGACATGTGGTACCCCGTCACTCGACGGTTCCGTCGTGGCGACGAAGTAAGCTGCCAGCGACACCACAACAGCCGCTGCAGCGAGCGCCATGATCCCACGCCGCCATGCATGCCGTTTCGACGCGACGCTCGACGTCAAAGTCCGACCGTCCCACCCTGCCTGCAGCGCCGCGTCGCAGATCGTGCGTTCGAGTGCCGAGTCCTCCTCGGGCGAGCTACAAAGCACGACTCTCAGCTGCGCACTGCGCTCCTTCTCCTCTTCAAACCAGCGGCGACATGGCTCGCAGGAGACGCAGTGCGCGTCCAATCGCGGCACGGCGTCTGGGGGCAACTCCTCTGCGTCAATCCGCATGGAAATCCACAACTGCGCCTCGGAACACGATAGGCCTTGGGCGGCGGGGTGGCTACTCGGCATCGCACTTCTCACGTAGAATCTTGCGGGCTCTAAACACTCTGACGCGCACGGCGCTTTCCGTGACGCCAAGGAGGTTGGAAATCTCGGCGTAGGTGAGATCACGGGTGTGGCGCAGCAGGAACGGCTCGCGGTAACGCGCTGGTAACTCTTCGACACTCGCTAACAGTTCGCTGGCCATTTCCTTCCTCAACATCTTTTCTTCGGGCGTAGGGTCTCGGTCTGGGGTGTCGAGGGAATCGGTAAAAACGACGCGGTCGCCGCGTCGACGTTTGCGGCGCAGGTGGTCGCGCAAAAGATTCTCCGCGGTGCGGTAGATCCAGGCCGGGAAACGGGCCGGATCCCGTAGGCGCGAGAACCCGCGCAGCGCGCGCAGGAACGTCTCCTGGCAGAGATCATCGACGATCTCGGGGTCACGCACGCGGCCGCGGAACCAACCGCGAAGCCACCCCGCGTTGCCGCGGACCAGCCCCTCGAGACGCGGGGTCGGGTCGCTTGAAAACTCAGCTGGCGACTCGTCATCGGAAGGGTCTCCTGGGACGTCGTCGGGCTGAACGAATCCGCCGTGCGGCGCAGAAGGAAGCACCATGTCGTTCATAGTGCCCTTAGAGACGCCCGACTCGCCCGGTTGTTTCATAGCTGCCCGATTTTTTTTCATGTTTCGAGCCTAACCCCTAAGCACAAAAGCCTCAACACGTTACAACCAAGCAAAATCTCCATTCACCGAGACTGACCGAGAAACAACACGACTTTGGAGCTTACAGCCGAACAGAAAGGGAGAGTCGACCGTCCTGAAGCCGGGAAAAGTTCCGAGAACGAGCTGCCTTCCAGGATCGAGGCGCCAATGCGCTCCGCGGCGAGTGAAAAAGTCCTAAGAACCTCCCCCGCAAGCCCGTCATCCGAGGCGGACGTGGCGAGTACGAGGACGTTGATGACCGACCAGGATCTGATCGAAGCCTACGCCAATCAGGCGGACGTCGAATCGTTCAGCACGTTCATCCATCGCTACCAGGATCCGCTCATGCGTTTCGTCACGAAAATGCTTGGTGACGGCGAGGCGGCGCACGACGTCGTCCAGGAAACTTTTCTGCAGGTGGCCGAATGCCCCAAGAAGCTGCTCAAGGTCGAAAACTGCCACAACTGGCTGCTGCGCGTCGCGCGCAACCTCGGCATCGACCAGATGCGCCGGCGCAAGACGGCGCAGAAACACGCCACGGCCGTGGCCGAGCACAACGAACGCGTGCGCAGCACCGACGGCGCTCAGGCATCACCGGCGGCAGCGCTCGAGAAATCGGAGCTACAGGCACAGGTGCACGCGGAAATCGACAAGCTCAAACCGAGGCAGCGTGAGCTCGTGATTCTCAAGGTCGTTGAGCAAAAGTCCTACAAAGAGATCGCCGCGATCACGGGCATGAGCGTCACGAACGTTGGCTACCAGCTTCATCAAGCGATGAAAACGTTGAGCCACCGACTCGCACCGAAGCGAGAGGAGCTCCTATGAAGAAGAAAGAGAAACGAACAGCTCGCGCCAAAGCGCGCCAGACGCCGAACCTCAGCGGCACGCAGGAGTATCTCCTCACCGCGTACGTCTTCGGCGACATCACACCGGCCGGCAAGGCCGCGGTGGAGAAGGAACTCGAACGCTCGCCGGAGGCCCGCGCCGAGCTCGAAAGACTGCGTGCAACGCAGTCGCTGCTCGAAGCGGCGCTTGTCGACGCTGCCGGTGACGCCGCGGAGGGCGCCGACGATTCGGCAGGTGCGAGCGACGCATCGGATGACGGCGAAGACGGCGGCGGTGATCGCACCGGCGCGGCGGCCTACCCGCGTCTTGACCCTGCATCGCTCCAAAGTACCGCGGCCACGCGCCGGCGCGTGCGCTTGCGGCGACGTCAATGGATGGCTGCGGCGGCGATGGTTCTCGTCGCGGTCGGGCTTGTTGGGCTGGCGCTCCTGCCGGGCGTGCGGTTCGGCCGGGACCGAGCTCGCGAGCTTGCCTTTTCGGCGAAGTCGAGTTCCACAGATTACCGCCCCTTCTACTCCAACGAATCTTGGGACAACGCGAAGCGCACGCAGGCGGAAGGTTTCCAAACCGACGCGGAGGAAAAGATGGGAAAGGAATACTTCCGCGACGGCCGCGGCCGCGGCGGTTCGCGCAACGAGTCTTGGTTCGAATCGAAGCAGGCTAACTCGGGCGTCGGACTGGCAAACCGCTCTCAGGCCGCGCCTCGGTTGCCACAAGCGTCTGGAGACGAAGGCGAGGAGCTGTTGGGGCGCGCGCGTGAAAGCGTGTCGACAACGCCCCTTCCGACGGTTTCCGGCGGCACGGAAGTGGCCATCGTGGAGGAGGCGGATGCTGAGGACTACCTGGCGTACGCACCAGAACCACAGAGTGCGGGTACCGCCGCGGCCGGCGACCGGGCGACGCGGCACTACGGTCTCGCCAGAGATGTCGTGACCAACGGAGCCAGTCCGGGTCGCGTCGCGCGCAGGTCGCCGGACGAAATCGCGCCACCCGCTGCGCTCGACGAGTTGACGGGCACCAGCCGTGCGCTACCCAGGAACTACGCCATTCCAAGCACACGCGAGAGAGATGGGTCTGACGCCATCCCGCGCTCGTCGCCCCAAGAGGTCGTCGAAGTCTTCGGGCAGCAGAAGTTGGACATGGATCAGAACGGCGATGCGACTGTGGGAGTGGACGATCCAGGGCCATCGAGCACGAACGCCCCCGCGAAGCAAGATTTCACTGAGTTTTGGGGAGTTCCGGGAGGCGGTGGCGGCCATGACAGCGGGCCCGCGAAGAAGAGCGAAGAGATGCGCGTCTATAGGATCGCTCGAGACGGCCGCCGGATCGCAACGACCAATGTCGGTCCCGGAAGCGGAACGGGTGGTGGGAAAGCTCTCTACGGGCAACCCCGTGCGAAAGAACAAAACGAGAAAAAACGCACGGCGGAGTCGATCCAGTTCTCGTCCGACGGATATGACGACAACGAAGTCAACAGCAACCGCGACAACATCGCGCTGAGCGAATCGTCTCCCAAACAACACGCGGCGGCACAAGAAGAGGGTGAAGACCTCGCGGTCGATGGGCGCGGCGACTACGGCGCCGACGCCCGGTCGCCGTTTCGCTTGGGTGGGTTTTCATTTGGCGCCGACAATGACGGTGACGTGGACATGCCGACGAGCGAGGAGCTCAGCGACTTCAACACGTCCGGCCTCTTCGATGAGAGTGTGAACGGAGAGAAAGACGCGCCTGACGTCCTGGGAGCGCAACTCGGAACCCAACGCGAGCGCTTCGACCGCTCCGCGTCCGAGCCGGCCAGGTCACCGGCGCCGAGTGCGCAGCCCGAAGACGAAAAGACCCGCGAATTCGCCGGCCGTGAGCTGCAGCTCCGCGACCCCAACGCCCGCAAGAGTCAGGCCGGCGAGCACGCCGAGCTCGCATCGACCCTGGAGACGCTGAGTGAAAGCCGCGCTGCGGGCCAGTCTGGCGACACGGGTCGGTTCAGCGAGCTCAAAGATTTCGGGCAAATCGAAGAAGACATCGCCGCCGCCCGCGGCGAGGGCGCGTCGCTCGCCAAAGAGATCGCCGCGACCCCGAGACGGGACTACAGCTTCGGCGACTACGCCAACAAGGGTCAACGCGGCAAAGCCAAGCGCGGCGTCAAAAACGAAGCGACGCGTGACGCTCCGGCGCCGGCGCAGCGCTCGCGCGCCGAAGAGCTTGCCGACGCGTCGCGCCAAGTCAACAGTCGCCAGCTTCTTCTGCTCAACGGCGCGCTGAGTGAACCCGAGCGTTCCGGGAACCTCTTCTCGTCCGGTACCGCCGAGAGCTCCCAGGTCGACGCTGCGAAGCAAATCCTCGGACAGCGCCTGACGAGACAGGAAGAAGAAGTCACAGCGAAGACAGATCTCGCCCTCGCTCAGCTCGCCGACAACTACGCCACCTCGCAGCGTCAGCTCGGTGAGGTCGAGACGCAGCTGCGCGCCTACAGTCACTACCGCCGCTTCGACGACCAGCTGACGTTCGAGGCGCAGGAAGCGCAGGCTCTCACGGTGCCGCCACCGGCCGTGGGCGACGAAGGCCTCGGCCGCGACGGCTTCCGCGAGCGCTACGGCGTCAACCCGTTCGTCGACACGCGTCGCGACCGCTTCTCGACGTTCTCGATGGATGTCGACACGGCGTCGTACACGCGCTCGCGCGACGTTCTTCTTCGTGGTCAACTGCCGCAGCCCGAAAGCGTGCGCGTCGAAGAGTTCGTCAATCACTTCCCAAGCGATCTGACGACAACCGATCCGACCCGCCCCTTCAGCGTCTTCACCGAAGGCGCCCCCTCCCCCTTCGGCGCGGGCCTTGACCTCGTACGCGTCACCATCAAAGCGCGCGAACTCCACCCCGGCGAGCGCAAGCGCGTCGTCCTGACGTTCGTGATCGACACATCGGGTTCGATGCACGCGGGCGGCGGCCTCGATCTCATGCGGAGCGCCCTCGGCTCACTCGTCCAGGCGCTGGAGACGGAAGATCGCGTCGGGCTTGTCGCGTACAACACGCGTGCCTACGTCGTCCTGCCGCACACACCCGCCCGTGAGAAGGAGAGGATCGTCGGGGCGCTGGATGGTCTCGCCGCCGGCGGCGGCACCAACGTCGAAGCGGGTCTCGAACTCGCCTACCGCATTGCCGATGAAGCTCTCGACGCCAAGGCACTCAACCGCGTCGTTCTCTGCTCGGACGGCGTCGCCAACGTCGGTAGCCGCGAACCCGAGGCGATGCTCGAGAAGGTCAAAGTGTACGCGCGCCGCGGCATTTACCTCTCTGTCGTCGGCCTCGGAAAGCAGCGCTACAACGACGCGCTCCTCGAGCGCATTGCGCGCGACGGCGCGGGCAACTACAGCTTCGTCGCCAATCTCGACGAGGCGAAAACGATCTTCCGAAAAAACCTACCGGCGCAGCTCCACGTCCTCGCCGAAGATGCCAAAATCCAAGTCGAGTTCAACCCGGAGGTCGTCGGTCACTATCGGCTCCTCGGTTATGAGAACCGCGACATCGCCGACCGCGACTTCCGCAACGACAAGATCGACGCCGCAGAAATCGGCCCCGGCACGACGGTGACCGTCCTCTATGAAATCGAACGCCGCACCGGCGCCCACGGCGCGCTCGGGCGCATCTTTATCCGCTACCGCGACACCGGTACCCGGCGCGTCGATGAACTCGATTTTCCGCTTCCGCCGAGTGTGCTCAAAACCGATCTCAAGAGTACGAGTGCGAGCTTTCGCTTGATCGCTTGCGTCGCCGAAACCGCTGAGCTCCTGCGCCAGAGTTACTGGGCGCGTGACGGCTCGTTCGGCAAGGTGCTCGACGTTCTCTATGGTATCGAAGCACCCTACCGCCAGCGAGCTGCGTGGCAGGAGATCACGCGCACAGCGACGCGCGCGCAGCAGCTCGTCATCGACAAGATCGCTCGCACGAGCGAGTAGACACTCAGGCGACCGTCGGCGGGGCGCGCCCGCGACGATCCGCCACGTTCCCTCCCTCCGACATCATTCCGCGTGCGGTTGTTACCTTCATGGCAGCCGCCACCTGAAACCTTCACCGTGCTACCGCGCTGAGGAGACATCCATGCGCCATCCGATCACACTCTCACACTCTTTCCGGCAGCGTCTGTTGACGTGGTGCCTCGTTTGCCTCGCGTCAACCGGCGCGGTACTGCTTGTCGCGGCGCAGGAAACTGCGGCCAGCGGCGGGACGTCGAACGTCGCCAGCGATGCCTCTGGCATCGCCGACAATCCATCCGCAAGCGATGCCGCGCCGCCCGCGACCGACGCGACCGACGCGACCGACGCGACCAGCGGCACCGACGCGTCGAGCACACCCCACAGCAGGGATTCAGCTGCGACGGCTCCGACGCCAGCGCCACCTCCAGCCGTCCTCGCCGGCGACGCGCGCCTGGCTCGCGGCTTGAACGCGCCACGGGCGGTTGCGGCGAACGCGGCCGTCGGCCCGGTCGCCGCGGCGACTCCGTCACGCCCCTCACCAGCGAAGGGCGCCGCGCCGCCCACTGCAAACGCCGATGACGGCGGCAAGGACATCCGCACCGTCGTCCGTGAGCGCACTGTCTACGTCCCTTACGAGAAACTCGAGGATGTTTTCGAGTCGGAGGATCGCGGCATCTTCCTCCCCTACAAAGAGTTCCTCGAGATTTGGCGGAAGTCGCTCCCGAAGCCGCCGCAGCCTGAACCCGACGAGCCGCCGGCAGACGCCGTCGTGCGATCCGCCTCGTACGCCGGCAGCGTCGAAGGCGACGCCGCTCGCTTTCAAGTCACCTATCATATCGAGGCCTTAAAAGAAGGCTGGACAAAGTTGGCTCTGCCGCTCGACGGCGTCGCAGTCGAGTCCATCGAACACGAAGGCGCGCTCCTCGTGGCGGACACTGCAGGCTACTCGGTCTTCCTTCCGAGGCGCGGCCACTATGAGGTATCGCTGCGTTTGTCGGTTCACGTTCAAAGCCAACCCGGCAAGAAAACTCTCAGCTTTGACATTCCAGCAACGGCGCTTTCAAGGCTCGAGCTGAGCGTCCCGGAAAAAGACGTTCGCGTCCAGGTCGAGCCCAAGTCGGCCGTCCTCAACGTTGAACCATCCGGCGACGCGACACAAGTCGTCGCTTTTCTCGGTAACGCGTCGAAGCTGTCACTGAGCTGGCTGCCGCCCGCAGGGCGCGCCGCTGACGGCGGCTCCGTGCTGACGGCCGAGCAAGCGGTGCACACTTATCTCGGTGAGCGTGTGCTGAAGAGCACAACGCGTCTACGCTTTCGCATCTTGCGCGGCGAGCAAGACACGTTCCGCGTGCAGCTTCCAGAGGACATGCGCCTAATCGCAGTGCGTGGCAAAAGCATCCGCGAGTGGACGCAGGAGGAGAACGTCCTCGTCGTCCAGCTCCACGCGCCGGTCAAACACGCCTACGAGCTTAACCTTCGCTTCGAACGCATTCTCGCGGCGACCCCTGAAAGCTTGAGTGTGCCGTTTGCACGTGCCGAAGGCGTCCTCCGCGAATCCGGCTACGTGGTCGTCGGTCACGAAAGCGGCCTGCACATCCGTGTGGCGACGGCAACCGGTCTCAGCCAGCTCGACCCGGACGAAGTCCCAGACGAGCTGCGCGCGCAGCTGGGAATCGGCTTCCAGTTCGTCGCCCACCCCGTGCATCTGCAGCTCCAAGTCGAAAAGATCCTGCCCGTGATTCGCGCCCACAGCGTGTCGGTCTTGACGCTCGGACAAGAAGAAGACTCGTGGGTCGGCTGGGTCGACTTTGACATCTCCAAGGCCGGCGTCTTTCGACTGCAGCTCCGCATTCCAGAACGCTGGTCTGTCACCAGCATGGACGCCGGAGGTAACGTCGAAGACTTTCAACTCGGCGATCCGGCCAACGGCCAGCGGATCGTCACCGTCAGCCTCAAGTCGAAAGCGATGAACAAACTTCGCTTGCCGTTTCGTTTCAGCGCTGACGGGACGATCCGAGACGCGGGCGAGCGCTCGTTCTCGGTCCTCGAGGTTGTCGGCGTCGAACAGAGCCGCGGCCTCTTTGGCGTCAGCACACCCCGCGCCTACGACGTTGTCACCCTTGAGCGCGAGGCGTTGATCGACGCTGACATCGACGAGCTCTTCCGTTCCGGGATCATGAGTCAGGTCGGCTCGGAAAACTCCATTCCGCGCGCCTACCGTTTCCGCGCGCAGCCGGCATCAGTGCGACTGCGCCTGGAGGCGAAGAACACGGAAGTCGACGTCCTCGCGCAGCACCTGATCGAGGTCGCCGACGGCAACATCAAGGTCGCGCATATGCTCGACTACAACATCCTTTATGCCGCGGTCGATCGTCTGCAGTTCCGCACCCCGGAGAGCATCGCGAACGTTCCTGAAAAGGTCGAAGTTGAAAACAAGAAAGAGATCCGCTCGCTTGGCGCAGAGAACGGTTCGACGCTCTGGGAGTTGACCTTTCAAACTCCCGTCATCGGTTCCGTCACGCTAACGCTGACGCACGAGATGGACCTCAAGGGCCTGACCTCGGGCCAGGCGCTCGACTATGCCGTGCCAATGCTCAGGCCCGAGGGCGTGCGTACCGAGCGCGGCTTCGTCGCGGTGCAGAAAAAAGGCACACTCGAGATCGTGCCGCAGCCTGAAAACATGGAATCGGTCGACCCGAGCGATCTCCCCGACAAGTTACGCCGCGGCGCCATCTACAGTGCCTTCCGCTACTTCAGCGCGAGCCCGACGCTGACACTCAAGCTGACTCACTATCAGTATGAATCTCTGGCGACGGCGGTCGTCAACCTGCTCTACGTCAAGAGCGTCCTCAGCGAAGAAAACAAGCTCAAAAGCGAAGCAACGCTCATAGTCCAGAACACCGATCGTCAATATCTCGAGGTCGAGCTCGGCGATCAAGCGGAGATCTTCTCCTTGACGGTCGCAGGCAAGCCGCAAGCACCGAACAAAAAACGACGCGACTCGAACGTGCGGCTGATCCCGATCCCACAATCAGCTGGCAACGCGCAAGCGTTTCCTGTGGTCATCGTCTATGAAGAGCAACTCGGCCAGAAGGCTCTCGGATCCATCGGCAAGCTCGGCGTTCGCACGTTGGAGGTGCAGGGTGACGTTCCGGTTGCCAAAGTCGAGCTCGATCTCTACCTGCCTCCCGACTACGCCTACCTGTGGTGGAGCGGCAATGTCGCACATGAAACACCAACGGGTTTGTGGCCACGGTTCAAGCGCCTGCTTTCAAGTGTCGTGGACACTGACGGCGTGGTCGGCAAGCCGGCAGTGGCCCAAAAGCGCCAACGACGCGCCGCGGCGCCGTCCGAATCGATCTCTGTCAACCTGCCAACGCGCAACCTAAAACCAGTGCGACTCGAGACGCTGGCTCCTGTCGCGGCGCTCAACTTCACCTATGTGGGCAGGGACCTCTTCACATTCGTCGACCTCGCGGCACTCGCTATCGCGCTGGCTGGCGGCTACTTCATGATCAAGCGCCTCAAGTGGTCGAAGCTCAAGGTCACCGCCGCGCTCATCATCGCCCCACTCGTGCTGAGCTGGTTCGCCCATAGCGCCGTCACTGAGGTGTACACGTCGGTGTTCGCTGGCGGTGCGCTTCTAGCGGTCTACTTTGGTACGCTTCACGCGATCGCGGCCACCAAAGAGTGGTTTGCTACCAACGGTCCGATGACGCCGGATCCTTTCCTCGAAGGCGAAACCGTCGACGCAGTCGTCCTCGAGCCAGAGCAGCTCGATGACAAGTCGTTCCGCCAGATCGTTGCCGGGCAGGAGGACAAGGCGGCAGGGAGCGCGATCGACGAAAGCGACGGAGACCAGTCAACGACTGAGAGCTCATCGCCGGAGTCAACAACAACAGAGACAACGCTTCCACCCCCAGCGCAGCCGACTAGTGGTGAGAAAGAGGAGGCTGCGGACGCGACCGAGTCACCAGAGGCGAATGCCACAGAGACGGACGCAGGCGAAGCGAACAGCGAGGACGCGACGACCGATTCTGCACCGAAAAAGCGGCGCCGACGCAAAAAGGAGGACGGTCACGACGACGCTCCAGAGAGGGAGGTCTAATCGTGTACGGCCATTCTTTTCGTCGAACTACTGGCATGCGGTGTTCGCACCCAAGCGTGCACTCGGTCGCCGAGGCGATCGAGGTGCCTGCGCGGGAGTCGCCTTCGATGTGGCGCTTCCCCGTCGTTCGGGCTTTCGGTCTGGCGCTGCTTCTGACATCACCACTCGTGTACGCTCAGGAAGCGGTTTCATCGCGGTCGTCGGATCCCGGGGCGACGGCTGACGCCCCCGCGCAGTCTCCGTCTGACCTCGTACGCGAAATCTACGTCCCATACGATGAGTTTCATCGCTACGTCGGCGCGCACCCCGACGGCGTCATCATGGAGCTCCCGGCGTACCGCGCCTTGTTGGCGCGGGCGCTGAAAAGCCGGCAGATCGATCAACCAACAGAACTTCCGCCGGTTCGCGCCGTCGTCACGAGCGCATCGTACGACGGACAAGTGATCGGACAGACCCTGCGACTCACGGCGCACGTCAAAGTCCAGGTTACCACCGACGGCTGGGTCCGCTGCCCTCTCGGTGGCATCTTCCCGGATCTCGGAACAGTACGTGTGGACGGGCGTGCAGGCTGGATCGTCATCGACGCCGCACCTTCTCGATCAAACCACTCGAATGGCTCCGCCCCTGATGCGAAAGAGGCGGCGCGGAGGATCATCGCGGTTCCTCAGACGGCGCTCGCACCGCAGACGTACCTACTCCTCCGCGGCAAGGGTGAACACAGCGTCGAACTTCGCTATTCACTCGCGGCGCGGGAGATGGAAGACCGCTGGAGCGTCTCTGGTCCACTTGTCCACGCCGCGGCGTCACATCTCCGGCTCGAGGTTCCGGGGCGGGCAACGATCACGAGTGCGTGTGGTCCCTATCAGACGCAGTCCACCGAGGAGAGCACGTCGTGGACGATCGCCCTCGGCAAACGCGACACGCTCCACCTGACTTGGCAGCGACGTCATGGAGGCGGGAAGAGCGAACCGCTGCTGACCGCGGCGCATCGATTCAGCTTACTCGCCCAATCAGGCAACCCGTATTGCGTTTGGCGTTCGCACATCACCATCGCCCGCCACGAAGTTGGCGAGCTCGTCTTGAGAACACCACCGACGGCGACAGTACTCGATGTCGCCGGGCCACTGATCGACTCGTGGCGCACCGCCGACTCCCACCTTCACCTGACACTCAAGGAGCCGCGGCTCGGTGGGGTCGACGTCATGGTCACGGCCGCTCTGAACCCTAGCAGCGAGGTCTTCGACGTAGCCCCGCCGGCACTTGAGAATGCCATGAGCAACTTCGGTTACGTCGCCGTGTTCTCACAACTCGGCCACGAAACGACGGTCGAGGGTGTGTCACAGATGCTCGAACTGTCAGCCAATGCCGAATCTGTGCCGTCACTTCGTCATGAGGCCGTGCCGCTCTCATCGAGTGCCATCGACGCGGTGCCGCGCCACCTCTTCTCCTTCGCCTCACCCGCGGCGCGCCTGAGCGTACGCGACGCTGAGCTCGCGCCGCGCAGCGAGTTCCACGCAACGTACTTGCTACAAGTGTCAGAAGAAACCGCGCGACTCGACGGTGTCCTGCGCGTCGGCGTGCGCCGCGGCAAGCTGTTCACCTTCACCCTCAACTTGCCGGAGCCCTGGGTTCTCAAAGACTTCGCACCAATCGTCAATGCGTTGCCGAACAGTGGCGCCGCCGCTGCCATACGTGATGCCCACGGCATCCGCGCCCAGGACGCGACTGGGGCGGACTTTCCAGGTGCAGTGGAATACGAGGAAATTGGCGAAGGAGACGCGAGAGCTGTTGTCGTTCGGTTGCAGCAAGGTTTGATGCGCGACAGTTCGGCCGAGTTTCGTGTACAGCTCGAACACCGTACATTCGCCACCGACGCGCCGTGGGAAGAACGTGACTTGGCATTCACACTGCCAGGGCTACGTGATGCTGCACGCCAGCAAACCGATCTCGGGATGGTTCTGCCGTCATCACTCGATACGCTCACTGCGGACCTTCCCGGCTGGCGCTCCCTGACGCAGCGCGAGCTCGAACAAGTCGGTCTCGATCGCCGCCACTTCCCTGACGGTTTCCTCCACGAACGCGACTTGGTCGCAACGTTGACGACAGAAGTGGCACAGCCAGGTGCGACGGTGCGCCTCATTCGCCGACCCACACGCGGCGAATACCAAGCGGTCACCCATGTCCTGGCACTCGAGTCCACACTCCGCCTCCGCGGCGACGTGCGTCTCGCAGTTGTCGATCGCCCCATTGAAACGCTCGAACTACAGTTTCTCCCTGTTCCAAACGGCGAGCCGGTTATCCTCGGAGAAGAGATTCGCGAAGTGCTTCCGGGGAGCGCCGAAGGAGCCTACACGGTCCACTTCCTGAGACCCTGGCTCGGCACGAGATTACTGCGCATCGAGTACGAGGTCGCACACACTGTCACAGCACCACGGCCGCTGCCGTCGATCGAGCTCTCCGACGTGTTCGGTCGCGAACGCTTCGTCGTGCTCCAGAGTCGCGGAGCCGTCGAGGTTAAAGCAGCCCCGGGCGACGGTGTCGAGACCATCGCCATGGAGGACGTACCAGAGTTCGCCGAGCCGTGGAAGAACGGGCGACTCCTGAGCGCCTTTCGCTACCGCGTGCAGGGAGATCTCGGAACGCTCGCGACCGTCGTCCACGAACGTGCCCCCGTCTTGCAGCGCCTCGTGCAGGAGATGACGCTGACGACACTCATCGGCGACGAAGGCGTGTCACGGACGCGCGCCGAGCTGCTCCTCGGCTCTCCTCAGACGCAATATCTAGACGTGCAGTTACCGCGCGACGCCCGCATAGTGGCCGCAGCAGTTAACGGCGAGCCAATCCGAGCTGTGCGTCCGGCGGGAGATTCCGACCCGACGATCGTGTCGATCCCGCTGCCTTCGCGGTCGTACTCGCGCGTCCTGTTCACGTATGAACGCCCTTCTGGCGGTGAGGCGAGACAGCGCGGCGAAGATGGCGCGCCGACTTGGGGGTCGCATCGCTGGGCGGAAGATGGCCCACGCCTCCTCAATACGCCTGTCGCCAAAACGACGTGGCGCATCTATCACCCGTGGAACTATCGATTCACCCCTCTCGAGACGAACGCGATCGTTCGGCGCCAGGCGACCTGGCGCTCGCCACCGACCAACTTTCTCGAGAGCTTCCTGGTGCCAATTCTGCGCGGTAGGAAGACGCGCTGGGCTCTATTCGAAACGCCCACACTTAGATCCATCGAAGTGCCACAACTCGATGGCGCGGTGTTCGAGGCGGCCGGTGCAGTCAGCCAAGGAGGAGAAGTCTCTGGCGTCGCACAGCGGCTAAGTGTGAAGCAAGGCGAACCAAGCGGCGGGCGTCCGCTTGTGACGTTCACGCCTGCGGGTGGTCTGATCGAAATCGACAAGCTCGGCGGCGATCCGCGGATCGAACTCGGATACTGGACGTATCGCTGGGAGCGCGCTTCGGCCCGTGTCGTTGGCTTGCTGGCGATTGCACTCGGGGCCCTTTTCTTGCGCCGGTTTCGCACTTGGCGCAGCCGCGTTTTCGTGTGGACTTACATCATGTTCGTGTGTGCCGCTCTGCCAGTCGCGCTCGACTGGAAGTCGCCGCTTCTCATGGTGCCTCTGTGCGAAGGTCTACTGTTCCTCGCAGTTGGCACGCTGGTCTATCGCACCGTCGCGGCGCTGTCGCGTTCCGTTAGAAAGCGTCTAGGACGTAGGACCTTCGCTTGGCGCGGGACCACGTCGCTTTGGATGGTGACCATCGCCGGCGTGATCCTCACCGCGGGCGCGGCAGCCAACGAAACTCCGGCGACACAAAAAGTTGTCGCGGCGACCGACCACACGACTTTGACGCGTGAGTGGGACGGTGTCCTCATTCCCTACGGCACAGGTGACGACAACGGAGTAGGATCTGGTGGCGACGAAACTCCAAAAGTCTACGTCCCCGAGGAACGCTTTGGCGAGTTGTGGCAGCTTGCCAACCCGCCTCCGGCGCCAACCGCAGAGACGCTGCCAGCTCCGTTTCTTCTGGGCAGCGCGCGGTATGAAATGGAGGTGAGCGGCAGTCAAGCGACCATCCGTGCTCGCGTCCCCGTGCGCGTCCTGACGGAGCGCTGGACGGAACTTCCACTGTCACTCGAAGGCCTCAAAGTGGTTTCAGCGCAGCTCGACGGTTCTGCGGCAGGCCTGCGCACCCGCGATGGCGTACCGACGCTGGTCCTCCATGGCCGAGGCGAACGGGAGCTACTGCTCGAGCTCGCCGCGAACGTCAATCATCAATTCGGCACTTACCGCGTCGCATGCTCTCTCGGTATAGCCGCAGCCGGAACACTGCAGGCGCTCTTTCCCGCGACAGCAGAAGTGAAGATCATTGGCACTGAGAGCCCGGGAGTTATCGAAAAGGACGATACTGCCACACGCCTAGTCGCAGACGTCGGCGCGGCGAATCGGCTCACGATCGAGTGGTCGTTTCCACGTCAGGAGCGAGACCTCGGTGCGCACTGGGAAGATCAGTCTTACACTCTTCTCGAGCTTCACACCGCCGGGGTGATTGTCAGACGTCTCGACGCCGTCCGCGCGACCGGCCGCCATATCGATACCCTGCGTTTCCGAGTTCACGGCGACTGGAACATCACCGGTGTCGACGCTCCGCGCCTGAGCGAGTGGAACGTCGTCGCACTCGCAGAAGCAGACACCGAAGACAGCGAACCAGGCGCTCGCGATGCCGCTCGAGTGCTCGAACTCTTCTTTTCCGAGCCGTTCGACCAGGCGACCGTTGCCATCACCGGATTAGCCTCCAGTAGCGATCGATTCGATCTCCCGACGCTCGAACTCATCGACGCCGCCCGCCAGGAGACGTACGTCGGTCTGCGGCATTCACCTGCCGAGCGCTTCGACGGCGATAGTTTGGCGAACGTTCAACGCGTCTCGCAGGCGGAGGTCGTTCGGCTCTTTCCTCAGGCGCGATCTGCGGCACCGGATCGTCTCCACCACATCCATGGACACGGTGGCGGTGAGATTCTGGGCGTCGGCCCCATCACCATTGACGCAGCCATCGAAACCAACGTCGTCTCGATTCTCCACCCGGAGCGTCTCGCATTCGTCGCAAAGTCACGCTACACGCAGTCGCGGCCTGGCGCGCTGCGGCACGTCATTGATCTACCTGCAGGCTGGTGGGTGCACACTGTCGAGTCCGAGAATATGCGATTCTGGGAAGTGGTGTCGACTGCTGCCGGGGAGCGCGTCATCGTTCACTTCAGCGGCCGCTCCGAGATCGGCACTGAGGTCACGTGGGCGGCAGAGCTGCGACTCGACAACGTCGCAGACGACCTGACGCTGCCGAACGTCCGTGCTATTTCTCCCGACGGTGCTCGCGTGAACGAAACGATCGAATGGACCCTCGCCGCCAACGACGCCCTCGATCTCACACCGGTTGTCACGGAACGCTGGGAGTCGATCAAAGTAGAACGCGCGCCGTCGTGGCTTCATCTTGGGTCAGGTGAGTCCGTCCGCTTCGGATACCGGGCGCGACGACCGACGAACCCGCTGGTCGTTGCGGCGCGGCGGCGTCCCAGTCGCCTTGCCGCCACAACGGTCAGCTTCGCGCGCATCGCCGACGACTATCTCTACTACAATACTCGCATCGCGTACCAAATTCGCTTCGCCCCGCGTGACCGTTTTCGGCTTCAACTGCCGCAGGGTGCGCAGCTCTTAAGCGTCGACACTGACAACCAACGCACGCGCCATATTCGTGGCACAGAGGTGGAGGTCGTCCTGCAGTCACCCCGCACCGGGACGCAGACAGTCGACGTTGCGTTTCGCGTGCCAAGGACGGCCGGCGAAGCCCCGACGTTCGCGCCGCTGGCACTGTACGACGCAGGTGAAGTCCTCGATGCGGTCGATGCGTACCTCGGCGTGCTCCAGACTCCCGCCGTGCTGCTCGCCGAAAGCGACCGCCGCGGTCTCTCTCCAGCGAGCGCCGACGACTTTCCTTTCGTCCCGGAAGGGGTGGCACGAAAAAACCTCAAGCCGGCATATCGAGCTACTGCGCTCGACTGGCGTTTGACACTTGAGACCCAGGAGATCGAACAAGCAAGCGGACTCGTTGCACTCGTCAAGCTGGCGGAGCTCTCGACCATCATTGGCAGCGACGGCACGACTCGAACCGAAGTGGTGTTCACGCTCCACAACCGCAGTCTTCAATTCCTCGTCGTCGAGCTGCCTCCCGGTGCTGAGCTGTGGGGTGTGACGTTGGACGGCCGAGCCGTGTCTGTCGGTCAAAGTGCAGCGCCCCAGAGCGGCGGCGGTCGCACGATCGAGATCCCGATCGAATACGTGGGCGCTGCCCATCTCGACTTACAGGTCGCGCTGCGCTACGAGGAACCGAAGCTCGATCTGGCAGAGTTCCGAGGCGTTACGCAATTGATCGCGCCGAAAGTGAAGGGCGTCAAGGTCATCGAGACCTTGTGGAAAATAGAGTTTCCTTCCGGCGTGGTGGCGCGACACCGCGGCGGCAACGTTCGCGAAGTTTCAGCGAGTGTACAGTACGCAAAGAAGGTCGAGAACCTCCTGGAGCAACAAGAAAAAATCACCAAGGTAGCTCTCGAATCCGACTCGAAGCGATTGCGACAGCAAGCGCTTGGGGAGCTCAGCCGTCTCGAACGTGAACTGGGCGACAACCTCGCTGAACTACAGAGCAACTACGGTCTCGAAGCCAATCTCCGCGCCCCTGAAGCGGACGGGGAGACGAAGTTTCGCCAGCAACGCCTTTCCCAAGGGCGCCTCATTGAGGACGCGCAGAGAGCCCAGAAGGACCTCCGCACACTCAACAACCAGGCGGATCAAGTCGACGATTCAGCGGATCGCAGTCAAGTGGAACAGTCGTTCGAAGACACGACGAACTTTCTTAAGCGACGCTACTGGCGCGAGACGAAAGGCGCGAGGAAGACGTCCAGAAACGACCAACAGCGCCCCGCTGCGCAGCGCTCCTATAGAGACTTCACCGAGGGTTCACGCTTCTATGGGCTGCGCCGTCTGAGCGTCGATGCGCTCGTCAGCTCGAACGTATCGAAAGCGGCCGAGTCAGAGCTGAAGGCGCGCGGCGGCCTGCCGGGGCTTGACGCTGCCGCCGGACTCGGTTCGCTGCCAGGCCTCGAGGTGAAACCCGAGTCGGGCGGTGGGCTCATGCTCACGTTCCACCGTTCGGGAGGCGATGCCGAACTGGAAATCGTCCAGCGACGTGAGGGAAGCACAGCCCGCTTGGCGGCTCTCGTCGCCGTGCCGCTCAGCTTCGTGCTACTGATTGGGATCTACTTGCGTCGCGGCAAACGCGTGTAGAGCTGCCACCACCTCAGCCGTGTGCAGTGGCTTGGTGGCGCACACGGCCCGCAGTACGGATGCGATCGGAGTCATTTCCCCGCCGACGCGCCTGTGCTATTCTGAGTTCATGCGTCAACCGGCACGAAAAGAGAGGCTACCGCACCGCCGCCAGAGCTTCACCGCCAGCTCAATGCCGCGTCGACGCGCTGCGCTCGCCGCGCTCTTCGCTGTACTCAGTGTCGAGTCACTCTCGCCAGCACAGCTGGTTGGCGGGGACGGTGGTTCTATTCCCCGCGTCGCCAGCAAAGGCGTTCTGGAAGCAGTAACCCAGGAGAGCACCCAGCCGCGCGCCAGCGGCGACGTCACGATTGAGGACCGACAGTTTTGGTCGTTTCGACCACTCAAGCGTCCGGAGCCGCCGGCAGTCAAAGACACCTCGTGGTGTCGTACGCCCATCGATCGTTTCGTCTTGCACCGACTCGAAGCACTCGAAGTCGCACCCAATCCGGACGTCGATCGCCGCCGCCTGATTCGTCGCGTCGCCTTCACTCTGACTGGGCTACCGCCAACTCCGGACGAAGTCGAGCGTTTCGTTCGTGACAAGTCGGCGGATGCGTTCGAGCGCGTGGTCGATCATTTTCTCGACAGCCCACACTTCGGAGAGCGCTGGGCGCGACACTGGCTCGATCTCGCTCGCTTCGCCGAAAGCCACGGCTTCGAGCACGATACGGATCGCGAACACGCCTATCACTACCGCGATTTTCTCATCAAGGCACTGAACGACGACCTCCCCTACACAACGTTCGTCAAATGGCAGATTGCCGGTGATGAGTACAAGCCGGAGGAACCTCTCGCCATGATGGCGACAGGTTTTCTGGCCGCCGGCACACACGCCACGCAGATCACCAAAAACCAAGTCGAAAAGGAACGCTACGACGAGCTCGACGACATGGCCAACACAGTCGGAACTGCCTTCCTAGGACTGGCCGTCGGCTGTGCACGCTGCCATGACCACAAGTTCGACCCGATCCCAACGAGTGACTATTATCGTCTGTTGTCCACGTTCACGACGACGATTCGCTCCGACCATCTGGTCCCGATCGATCCGAAGGGACACGCCCTGGCGCTGCGGGAGTATGAGCGCAAGCGAACACCCCTCGTCGAGGCTCTCAGCGCTTACGAACGCGGCGAGCTCAGAGGCGCCTTCGAAACCTGGCTCGGTTCGATCGGGCAAGCACGATCCAGCGCGGCGCGGCGCGACAATGACGGCAACGGTGGCAACGATAGCAACAGGGAGGACGTTCCCGTCGACGCTCCGAGCGATGAAACGTTCGGCGCTCTCAGCGTGCCGCCTTGGACCATCGTCGACATCATCGAGTGGAGCTCAACCGGTGGCACGGAGTTCGAGAAGCAATCAGATGGTTCCCTCCTCAGCCGTGGTAAGTTTGCCGCCTACGACACATTTACGTTCGTAGCGAACACCGAAGCACAGGGCATCACAGCGGTGCGCCTTGATGCGCTCGCCGATGACTCTCTTGTGCGGCGTGGCCCAGGTCGGGCCGACAACGGCAACATCGGCCTGAGCGATTTCCGCGTCACCGCGGCCCCCACCGGGGGTGGAGATCCCGTGCCCGTCCCACTGGTGAGTGCGGCGTCGACGTTCGAGTCGAGCGCCGAGCGCGGCGTCGCCAAAGCGATCGACGACGATCCCCGCTCGCGTTGGGCTGTCGCCCCCGAGTACGGTAAGGATCATAGTGCCGTTTTCACCTTCGGCGAACCGATCGGCTACGAGTCAGGCACGACTCTGACCTTCACGCTTGCGTTCAATACCAATCGCCGCCACACGATCGGCAGACCGCGACTGGCTCTCACAACGGCTAGAGAGCCGCAGCTCAGCGCGACGTCGATCTCGCAGCGTGCACGCATAGCGCTCACCAAGGTTCAAACCGTCGCCGACGTTCAGCGGCTTCTACCGGCAGAACGAGACGCGCTCTTCACGTGGTGGCGGCAGCACGACGAGCGCTGGCAACAATTGAGCGCCGCGGTAGCGGCACACGCAGCCACCAAGCCCGAGCCGGCCACGACCCGCGCACTCGTCTCGAGCGAAGGCCTTCGCCCGATTCGCCTCAACACACAGGGAGACGACTACTTCGACGTAACGTATTTCCTCAACCGCGGCGACCCACGGCAGAAGGGTGAAGTCGCAACGCAAGGATTCCTTCAGGTGCTCATGCGCTCTCCCAATGGCGAGCGGCACTGGAAAGAAGAACCCCCACCCGGCAGCAAGACGTCGTTCCGCCGGCGAGCGTTGGCCGAATGGTTGACCGATGTTGATAACGGCGCCGGGCATCTCCTAGCACGCGTTATCGTCAACCGTCTCTGGCAGCATCACCTCGGCCGCGGCATCGTCGGCACCCCGAGCGACTTTGGCTCGCAAGGAGAAAGGCCGACGCACCCGGAGCTTCTTGACTGGTTGGCATCGGAACTGATCCACGGCGGCTGGAGGCTCAAGCCTCTACACCGCCTCATCGTTTTGAGCAGCGTCTACAGACAGTCGTCGCAGCTCCAGCCCGGCGCCACCGAAGACCCACAGAATCGTCTCCTGTGGCGCTGGAACCCGCGACGACTCGAAGCGGAAGCTCTTCGCGATGCAATGCTCGCCGTCAGCGGCCGCCTCGATCCCCTGATGTACGGACCCGGCAGTCTCGATGAAGCACACCGTCGGCGCAGCATCTACTTTTTCGTTAAGCGCAGCAAACTGATCCCGTGGATGATGCTCTTCGACGCCCCCGACACCCTCGGAAGCGTCGCTACACGACCAGTCACGACGGTCGCACCGCAGGCGCTTCTTCTCATGAACCACCCCGTTGTGCGGCGCTGCGCAGAAAGTTTTTCCGCGCGCTTGGAGGCAGCGGTAGCACGCTCGGATGCCGACGGAATCACTCTGGCCTACGAACTCGCCTTGGCACGCCGCCCGACGCCAATGGAGTTGAGCGATGCCATAGAGTTCGTCGAACAACAGACACAAGCGTATACAACCAAGAACGCCGCTGCGGACACAGGAGTTGACGCCCGCGAAGCAGAGGCACAGCGGCGAACAGTGCGAGAGCGCGCCATGGCGGACTTTTGCCAAGTCCTCCTCGGACTGAACGAGTTCGCGTATCTCCATTGACAACATAGGTGTTTCCATGCGTCCGATTCACGAGCCGGCTTTGACCTCGCTCCCGCGCCGCGAGTTTCTGCGCTGCACGGGAAACGGCTTCGGGGCGCTTGCTCTCGCTAGCCTGCTGGCAGAGAGCGGCTGGACCTCCGAGCCGACGGCGGCGACGGCGACGGCGACGGCGACGCCCGGCGGGCGAGCGGCCGGCGTCAGGGCGGCGCCTCTAGCACCTCATTCGCCTCATTTCGACGGGCCTGCGAAATCGGTCATCTGGCTGTTCATGAACGGCGGCCAGAGCCAAGTCGACACGTGGGACTACAAGCCCCTGCTGGCCGAGCATCACGGACGAGCGCTCGATGGCTTCGACAAGGCCACTGGGTTCTTTCCCAACGCCGTCGGCGCTCTCATGCGCTCGCCGTTCGAGTTTCGTCGCTACGGCGACTCGGGCACGTGGGTGCCGGAGATCTTCCCGCACCTGTCACGTCACGTCGACGACATGGCGTTCATTCACTCCTGCCACACCGAGACAAACAACCATTCACCAGCCCTCTTCCAGATCAACACCGGCATGAGTCGGATGGGATTTCCCTGCGTCGGCTCCTGGGTGACCTACGGTCTCGGCACTGAAAACCAGAACTTACCGGCGTTCGTCGTCATGTACGACACCCTCGGGCGCGGGCTTCCCAAAGGGTACGCGCAGAATTGGGGAACCGGTTTTCTTCCCGGTGTCTTTCAAGGCACCGCGCTCAACGCTCAGGGTGCACCGATCGACAATCTCGATCGACTGCCCGGCGTGACGCCGACATCGCAGCGACGTCAGCTCGATTTGCTGGCGCGCTTGAACCGCCGCCATCAGAGCGAAGTCGGCGCCAGCGCCGAGCTTGACGCTCGCATCGAGAGCTTCGAACTCGCCTACCGCATGCAAGTTGCGGCGCCGGAGGCGATTGATGTTGACAGCGAACCGGCCTCGATCAAAAAACTCTACGGGCTCGACGAGAAGCACTGTGGCCACTTCGCACGGCAATGCCTCATCGCGCGCCGAATGGTCGAACGCGGAGTTCGTTTCATTCAAATCTACAGCGGCGGCGAAGAGAATCAAAAGAGCTGGGACGGTCATAGCGATATCGAGAACAACCACCGCCAATTCGCCGGCGAGACGGATCAACCGATCGCCGCTCTGCTCAGCGACCTCAAGGAGCGTGGCCTTCTCGATGCAACGCTTGTCCTCTGTGCTGGCGAGTTCGGACGGCTGCCCGTGGCACAGACGGGACAAAAACCAGGACGGGATCACAACCCACACGCTTTCACGACGTGGCTCGCCGGCGGCGGTGTGAAAGGCGGAGTTCACTATGGAGAGACCGACGAGTACGGGCACAAAGCTGTCGTCAACCGTGTCAGCGTCAACGATCTCCACGCCACGATCCTGCACCTCCTTGGCCTAGACCACGAGCGCCTCACGTATCTGTACAATGGCCGCCGCTTTCGACTGACGGACGTCTCCGGGCATGTCGTCGAGGACGTGCTCGCCTAGCGAGCCAAGGGTCGATGCACACTCCACGGCTCACCACCGCGACGCGACAGCTGCAGAGACCGGCGCAGCGGATTGCTCCGCGCGGTCGCGAGTGCTAAGATACGCGCATGAAACGTCTCAGCGTCGGTAAGAAAGAGCTTCACGTCGTCGGCGATCGCGTCTTGATCGAACCCGAGACCGGAGAGCAAACCACGGAAGTCGGTCTCATTCTGCCCGCAAACGCCGTCGCAAAGGATGCGGTTCAATCGGGCATCGTGCGTGCGATCGGCCCCGGCACCCCGCTCCCGCCACCGACCGAAGAGCTTTCAGAAGAGTGGCAGGAGCCGAAGCAAGGGGCACGGTATATGCCGATGGAGATCAAGGTCGGGGACCACGCGACGTTTTTCCGTAAGGCCGCCATCGAAATCTCGATTGGCAGGGATGCTTATCTCGTCGTGCCGCAACACGCGATTCTCGTCATCCTGCGCGAGCCTCGCGCCGAGGTGCCTGACGAGCTGCCGGAAGACGTGGGCGAGATATAACACGTGGTCGACGATCGAGCGCCTGGACTCGAGGACGTTCGAGAAGCGCGAGAACGCGTTGCGCCGTACGTCCACCGCACCCCTGTCATCACCTGCAGCACGATCGACCGGCTCGTCGGTGCCAAGCTCTTCTTCAAGTGCGAAAACTTTCAACGCACCGGCGCCTTCAAGCTGCGCGGCGCCACCAACGCGGCGTTCTCTCTGCAGCCGCAGCAGGCAAAGCGTGGGGTCGTCACTCATTCGTCAGGAAACCACGGCGCGTCTCTGGCGTACGCAGCAAGTCTCCGCAACATCCCGGCGACGATCGTTATGCCCGAGAACGCGCCGGCCGTGAAACGCGCCGCAGTCGAGGGGTATGGCGGGCGTGTCGAGTTGTGCCGGCCCACGCTCGAGGCTCGGGAGTCAACCGCTCAACGCGTTGTTGAGGACACAGGGGCTGAGTTCATTCACCCCTACAACGACGACCGCATCATCTGCGGCCAAGCGACGTGCGCCGCAGAGCTACTCCAGCAGGTGGACGACCTTGAGATCGTCGCTGCGCCGGTGGGCGGCGGTGGACTTCTGAGCGGCACGATACTGGCCGTGAAACACCAACACCCCGAGAAAATCGTCATCGGATGCGAGCCCGAGATCGCGGACGACGCGTTTCGTTCGTGGCACAGCGGTTCGATTCAGCCGGTCGAGCGCACCGACACGGTCGCGGACGGACTCCGCACCGCACTAGGCGACCGAACGTTTCCGATCATCCATCGCTGGGTCGATGAGATTGCCCTGGTCTCGGAAGACGACATACTCCGCGCCACGTGGCTACTCTTAGAGCGTGCAAAGATCGTCGTCGAACCGTCAGCGGCCGTGCCGCTCGGCGCATTCCTCAGTCGCGCGGTGCGAGCGGAGTTTGGCGGCCGACGAGTCGGCATCATCCTTTCCGGCGGCAACGTAGACCTCAGGGCGCTGCGGCAGTTGTGAAGGCCACGACAGAAGAGCGACCGAAAGGGCGAACATGAGCTTTCTCTACATCGCCCCACTCTTGATTCTCAACGCGCTCTGGCTCGGACTGGTTCTGCTCGGGCTTCCGGGCACCTGGCTCATGATCTTGACAACCGCTGCGCTCAGCTGGTGGAAACCAGAGCTCGAGCTGGCGAGCAACTGGACACTTGCCGCGATGACGGTCGTCGCACTCATCGCAGAAGTGATCGAGTTTGCCTCATCGGCGGTCGGCGCAAAGAGGGCTGGAGCGTCTCGCTGGGCCGCGGCAGGTGCGATGCTTGGCGCGTTCGCCGGAGCGATTGCGGGGACCCTACTGATCCCGATCCCCATCGTCGGCTCGGTTGTCGGAGTTTGCCTCGGCGCATTCTGCGGCGCGTGCGCAGTCGAAGTTCTTCGTGGCGAACCGATCGATCAAAGCGTCTCCTCCGGACAGGGCGCTGCTCTCGGTCGCTTCGTCGGCGTGCTCGCCAAACTCGCCGCTGGTGGGATCATATGGGTGACTGCCGCGGTCGCCTGCTTCGTCTGAGCGTCGAAGCCATCGGGATGGTCGCGGCCCCCGTCAAAGTCTCTTTGACGGCACCAGCGGACTCTCATGCTATGTTCACGTCAGTAGTCCGAGCAACGTCATAGCGACCGCCCCGGGAACGAGCGCGTCCTCGCTGACGCAGAAACGCGGACTGTGCAGCGAATGGAAAGGGGCGCCCGGAGCGCGGCAGCCAAGGCGGAGCATGAGGGCAGGACGGTCCTGACTCAGATAGGCAAAGTCCTCACTGCCAAGGCTGGGTGCGTCCAACTCGACGACTCCGTCGCTGCCGAACGCCGCCGTCAGAAGCTCCCGCGCCGCCTGTGTCAACGACTCGTCATTAACGTGCGCTGGCGGTCCGGGAGCGCAGTTCCACTCAACGCCGGCGCCGGCGTTGGCGACGTGTCTCCGGACACAGGACTCGAGAGTCGCGCGGAGTCGATCTCGCCTCGACATATCCAGTGTACGGACGGTCCCTGCGAGCCGCAGCTCCTGCGGTATCACATTGGGTGCATCACCGCCGTGAATCATCGTTGCGGTAACGACCGCCGTTTCCCGCTCAGAATTCAAGACGCGCTGAGGGATCGCATTCAACTCGACAACGATGCGCGCGGCAAGGTCGACGAGATCGATCGTATCGCGTGGCCGTGCGCTATGCCCGCCGGGGCCGCGCAATACGCATTCCCACACGTCCGCCGCGGCGGTAAATGCACCATCGCGCAGCCCCAAGACACCGGTCTCCAGTGCCGGCCAGACGTGCAGCGCGACGACCTCGGCGACGCCGTCCAGCGCACCCTCGGCAACACATCGTGCAGCACCGCTCGTGGGGACCTCCTCGGCCGGCTGGAACATGAATCGCAACGCTCGCGTGGGCGCCAACTTGACAAGCACGGACGCGGCGCAGAGTAAGATCGCGGTATGAGCATCGTGGCCGCAAGCGTGCATCACACCGGGATTGTTCGACGTAAAGTCGAGGCCTGATTCCTCGTGAACAGGCACGGCGTCGATGTCGGCCCGGAGCATCCTCTTCGGCTGATCGCTACGACCAAAGTCCGCAACCACCCCGGTCGTTGCCACCCTCCGAGGCTCGAGCCCAAGGTCGCGCAATCGAGACTCGACGTAGTTCGCGGTGGCGTGTTCGTCCCAGCTCAGCTCAGGCTGAGCATGAAGATGCCGATAGTCGTCCACCAACGAAGCGCTACGCGATGAGATCAATTCTCGGACGCGTGGAATCAATGAAGCGTCGAGCAGGCGGTCCATCAGCGTTGCGGCAGAGTCCCTTACAAGTTGAGATGTTCGCGCAAGTCGACGTCGATTTCCCTTGCGCCGCGCGACAGAGAAAATGATCATGCGAAGGTCTTAGACGTTCGCCCTCAGCCGATGAATCGCCCGGCAAGATCGGTGGCGGAGCATTCTCGTCGACGCCCAGTGAAGAAGCAAGCAGCAACCAACGCGTCAAACTGACTCGAATCTCGGCTCAAGAGTCGACGGCACCGGATGACCCAAGAAAGAACCGAGCTTTCACCCGCAGCGAAGCGCGAGGTCCTCGAGTGCGCGCGGGCAGGTCTTCGCGCTGCTTTCGTCGCGGCGGTGCCTCAAGCGCGCCCTCTCGCGTCCGGCGGGGTGCTAGCGCAGCGGCGCGGATGTTTCGTGACCTTGAGGAATCGACGCGGGGAACTCCGCGGATGCGTCGGAACGTTCGAGAGTTCCGAACCGCTGGGCGCAACGATCTTCGAGATGGCTGGTTCAGCGACGCGCGACTCCCGCTTTCAGCGCAACCCCGTGACGGCGGAGGAGCTCGACAATCTCGTCCTCTCGGTGCGGATTCTTTCAAGCCTGACAGCAATCGATGACCCCCTGCACCTTCGACGCGGGAGCGAGGGGATCTACATCGTCGACCGCAGGGCCAACAAGCGCGGCTGCTTTCTGCCCGAAGTAGCGGTCGAGCAACAGTGGGACGTACCGACGCTCTTAGGGGAATGCTGCCGGCAAAAGATGGGCCTACAGCCGGACGCCTGGCGCGCCCCGACGCACCTCGAGTTCTTCACGTTTTCAGCCATCGGAGTCAAGGAGCCCGACATCGCCGACGGTGCGTCGGAGGGGTCGGCCGGGTGAAGCTCGAGTCGTTTGTTCCGCACATCGAGTCGTGACTCGGCCGCCGCGTCGCGAGCCCAGCCTAGCTCGGTGGGCGAGGGCGAGGGCGTTTGCGTGGGCGTTTGTGAGTGCGTGGGCGTTTGTGAGTGCGTGGGCGTGGGCGTGGGCGTGGGCGTGGGCGTGGGCGTGGGCGTGGGCGTGCCGGTAATCGCTTCTGCCTCCGTATCCGTTTCTGTATCCGTTTCTGTTTCTGCTTCTGACTCTGTATCTGGTTCTGTATTCTGTCTCCGCCTCTGTTTCTGACTCTGTATCTGGTTCTGTCTCCGCCTCTCCCTCGTCGTCAAACCCGCCGCGCGAAGTACTGCACGGCGGGCCAAGGTTTCTGCGTCAGCGCGTCAGTTTCCAGAGCATTGCCTGCAGCCGATCGATGTCCGCAAGCACCGCAGTTGTCTCCGCTGCATCGACGTAGCCCCACGCTTCGGCAACACGCAGCGCCGTGCGAACCTCTTCAGCGCTGCCTGAAGCAATGCGCCAAAGGTGTCCGCGGTCACGACCCTGACGCCGATTGCCCTCGCCGAGGTTGAGCGCCACCGAAGAGCCTGCGTCGCGCAGCTGCGCAGCGAGCCTCGAGTCGTGACGACGCACAGACGCTACAAGCGGACGCAGCTGACGAACGATGCCAACAGAGTGATCCAAAGCGAGAAAGCTCATGAGAAGACTCCGGTCAACGGCCCCGTGAACTCTCGCCGCACGCCCGACGCGGCGGCGTTTCACTGCCGCCAACCGAAGCACAGACGGGGTCAAGCGCGCGAAGCGCCGAGCGCAGCGAGGGCACCCTTGAGGCCGGCTGTGCTTCGGTTACCATCGACAATGCCGCCGCCGCGCGCACGCCCTAACAACCCGCCTCTTTTCTGCCTCTGCCGCTGTTTCTGCCTCTGCCTCTGCCTCTGCCTCCGCCTCTGCCTCAGAAACTATGGGCCGTCCTCGTGTACCATAGTCTTTTTTAGGAGTGAAGAGATGGCAACAAGAACGACCCAGGGACAGCTTACCGACATGAGCGAAGTTCTTCACGTGGCAATTGACGTTGGCAACACAACGTGGAAGCTCGTCAGCGGTGTTGCGGGGAGCCGGCCGCGCTGCAGGACGGTCGAGGCGGGAAACCTTGCGGAGTTTCAGGAAGAGCTCTCGAAAGCCAAGGCGCGCTTGCGCCTTTCGCCGCAAGCTGAGGTGGTGAGCTGCTACGAAGCTGGCCGCGATGGATTCTGGCTGCACCGCTGGCTCGTAGACAGTGGGATCCACAACGCCGTCATTGACCCGGCTAGCTGCGAGGTCGATCAGCGCGCCAAGCGTCAAAAGACCGATCGCCTCGACGGAGAGAAGATGCTCGATCTTTTGATCCGTCACCACGGCTCGTCGCGCAGCCCACTGCGCGTTGTCAATGTGCCGAGCGTGCAGATCGAGGACGAGCGCCGCCTGCCAAGAGAGCGTCAGCGCCTTGTCAAGGATCGCACTCGGCACATCAATCGCCTCAAGGACATGTTGATCAAGTTCGGCATCCGCGCCCGCCTCAAGAAGCTGCCTGAAATCATCGACACGTTACGCGGCCCCGATGGATCTGCGATCCCCCCGCATGCCAAGGCAGGCATGCTACGCGAGCACGCTCGGCTGCAGCTTGTCGAAGAGCAAATCGCTGAGATTGAGGCCGAGACTCTCGAAACGCTCACCAACTCGCCGGAGGCCTGCAAGAAAGTCGGCAAGCTCAACAGCCTGCGCGGCATCGGCATGTACACTGCCGCAACGCTCTACTACGAGTTCTTCTGGCGTAAGTTCAACAATCGCCGTGAAATCGGAGCCCTGGCAGGAATGGTGAGCGTTCCCTGGCGCAGTGACAACATCAAACGCGAGCAAGGAATCAGCAAAGCTGGCAACGGGCGTGTACGCACACTCATGGTTCAGGCTGCCTGGAACTGGCTGCGCTTTCAGCCACAGAGCCAGCTATCTCAATGGTTCTGCCAGCGCTATGGGCCAGGCACCAAGCGCTCGCGCAAGGCGGGAATCGTCGCCTTAGCCAGAAAGCTGCTCATTTCGCTCTGGCGATTCCTCAGCACTGACGTACCACCTCCCTTGGCACGGCTCAGTTCCTAATTCGATGACCAGCAACAGGCTCAACACACCAACCCAACTCAAACGGAGGGACCTGCAGGGCTGACTCGGATTCTTGGCCGACTGTAGGACGCGTTCGAGCAGAGGCTGGGCTGGCTTTCCAAGCCGCCGTGCTTCTCAGAAGGAACCGTCCTTGTCGGTTCGCCTGCCGCGATGCGAACGCAGTATCAGGTGATCCGCCAGAGAGCGGACACGCATAGGAGTTGGCCGCGAGGCGCTTTGCCGCCCCGGCGCTCAGAGCGAACCGAACACTTGGCTTCTTTACCGCCAGCCCAAAGACAACACAGCACTACTACGAAAATGATCTCTCCCGCGTGCGGTACCTTCCGGGCTGCACAGAGCCCGGGGGCGCTCTACCCGCCGCCCCCCGGACCCCCAGGCAACCCAGAATGATCTCTCCCGCGTGCGGTACCTTCCGGGCTGCACAGAGCCCGGGGGCGCTCTACCCGCCGCCCCCCGGACCCCCAGGCAACCCAACTGCCCCACGTCGGATTGAAGACAATCAAGAAAAGAAAGCTCCCCCGTTGACAACAGTCGGACCATAGGTGCCTCTGCCTCTGCCTCCGCCTCTGCCTCTGCCTCTGCCTCTGCCTCCGCCTCAGAAACTATGGGCCGTCCTCGTGTACCATAGTCTTTTTTAGGAGTGAAGAGATGGCAACAAGAACGACCCAGGGACAGCTTACCGACATGAGCGAAGTTCTTCACGTGGCAATTGACGTTGGCAACACAACGTGGAAGCTCGTCAGCGGTGTTGCGGGGAGCCGGCCGCGCTGCAGGACGGTCGAGGCGGGAAACCTTGCGGAGTTTCAGGAAGAGCTCTCGAAAGCCAAGGCGCGCTTGCGCCTTTCGCCGCAAGCTGAGGTGGTGAGCTGCTACGAAGCTGGCCGCGATGGATTCTGGCTGCACCGTTGGCTCGTAGACAGTGGGATCCACAACGCCGTCATTGACCCGGCTAGCTGCGAGGTCGATCAGCGCGCCAAGCGTCAAAAGACCGATCGCCTCGACGGAGAGAAGATGCTCGATCTTTTGATCCGTCACCACGGCTCGTCGCGCAGCCCACTGCGCGTTGTCAACGTGCCGAGCGTGCAGATCGAGGACGAGCGCCGCCTGCCAAGAGAGCGTCAGCGCCTTGTCAAGGATCGCACTCGGCACATCAATCGCCTCAAGGACATGTTGATCAAGTTCGGCATCCGCGCCCGCCTCAAGAAGCTGCCTGAAATCATCGACACGTTACGCGGCCCCGATGGATCTGCGATCCCCCCGCATGCCAAGGCAGGCATGCTACGCGAGCACGCTCGGCTGCAGCTTGTCGAAGAGCAAATCGCTGAGATTGAGGCCGAGACTCTCGAAACGCTCACCAACTCGCCGGAGGCCTGCAAGAAAGTCGGCAAGCTCAACAGCCTGCGCGGCATCGGCATGTACACTGCCGCAACGCTCTACTACGAGTTCTTCTGGCGTAAGTTCAACAATCGCCGTGAAATCGGAGCCCTGGCAGGAATGGTGAGCGTTCCCTGGCGCAGTGACAACATCAAACGCGAGCAAGGAATCAGCAAAGCTGGCAACGGGCGTGTACGCACACTCATGGTTCAGGCTGCCTGGAACTGGCTGCGCTTTCAGCCACAGAGCCAGCTATCTCAATGGTTCTGCCAGCGCTATGGGCCAGGCACCAAGCGCTCGCGCAAGGCGGGAATCGTCGCCTTAGCCAGAAAGCTGCTCATTTCGCTCTGGCGATTCCTCAGCACTGACGTACCACCTCCCTTGGCACGGCTCAGTTCCTAATTCGATGACCAGCAACAGGCTCAACACACCAACCCAACTCAAACGGAGGGACCTGCAGGGCTGACTCGGATTCTTGGCCGACTGTAGGACGCGTTCGAGCAGAGGCTGGGCTGGCTTTCCAAGCCGCCGTGCTTCTCAGAAGGAACCGTCCTTGTCGGTTCGCCTGCCGCGATGCGAACGCAGTATCAGGTGATCCGCCAGAGAGCGGACACGCATAGGAGTTGGCCGCGAGGCGCTTTGCCGCCCCGGCGCTCAGAGCGAACCGAACACTTGGCTTCTTTACCGCCAGCCCAAAGACAACACAGCACTACTACGAAAATGATCTCTCCCGCGTGCGGTACCTTCCGGGCTGCACAGAGCCCGGGGGCGCTCTACCCGCCGCCCCCCGGACCCCCAGGCAACCCAACTGCCCCACGTCGGATTGAAGACAATCAAGAAAAGAAAGCTCCCCCGTTGACAACAGTCGGACCATAGGTGCCTCTGCCTCCGCCTCTGCCTCTGCCTCTGCCTCTGCCTCCGCCTCTGCCTCTGCCTCTGCCTCTGCCTCAGAAACTATGGGCCGTCCTCGTGTACCATAGTCTTTTTTAGGAGTGAAGAGATGGCAACAAGAACGACCCAGGGACAGCTTACCGACATGAGCGAAGTTCTTCACGTGGCAATTGACGTTGGCAACACAACGTGGAAGCTCGTCAGCGGTGTTGCGGGGAGCCGGCCGCGCTGCAGGACGGTCGAGGCGGGAAACCTTGCGGAGTTTCAGGAAGAGCTCTCGAAAGCCAAGGCGCGCTTGCGCCTTTCGCCGCAAGCTGAGGTGGTGAGCTGCTACGAAGCTGGCCGCGATGGATTCTGGCTGCACCGCTGGCTCGTAGACAGTGGGATCCACAACGCCGTCATTGACCCGGCTAGCTGCGAGGTCGATCAGCGCGCCAAGCGTCAAAAGACCGATCGCCTCGACGGAGAGAAGATGCTCGATCTTTTGATCCGTCACCACGGCTCGTCGCGCAGCCCACTGCGCGTTGTCAATGTGCCGAGCGTGCAGATCGAGGACGAGCGCCGCCTGCCAAGAGAGCGTCAGCGCCTTGTCAAGGATCGCACTCGGCACATCAATCGCCTCAAGGACATGTTGATCAAGTTCGGCATCCGCGCCCGCCTCAAGAAGCTGCCTGAAATCATCGACACGTTACGCGGCCCCGATGGATCTGCGATCCCCCCGCATGCCAAGGCAGGCATGCTACGCGAGCACGCTCGGCTGCAGCTTGTCGAAGAGCAAATCGCTGAGATTGAGGCCGAGACTCTCGAAACGCTCACCAACTCGCCGGAGGCCTGCAAGAAAGTCGGCAAGCTCAACAGCCTGCGCGGCATCGGCATGTACACTGCCGCAACGCTCTACTACGAGTTCTTCTGGCGTAAGTTCAACAATCGCCGTGAAATCGGAGCCCTGGCAGGAATGGTGAGCGTTCCCTGGCGCAGTGACAACATCAAACGCGAGCAAGGAATCAGCAAAGCTGGCAACGGGCGTGTACGCACACTCATGGTTCAGGCTGCCTGGAACTGGCTGCGCTTTCAGCCACAGAGCCAGCTATCTCAATGGTTCTGCCAGCGCTATGGGCCAGGCACCAAGCGCTCGCGCAAGGCGGGAATCGTCGCCTTAGCCAGAAAGCTGCTCATTTCGCTCTGGCGATTCCTCAGCACTGACGTACCACCTCCCTTGGCACGGCTCAGTTCCTAATTCGATGACCAGCAACAGGCTCAACACACCAACCCAACTCAAACGGAGGGACCTGCAGGGCTGACTCGGATTCTTGGCCGACTGTAGGACGCGTTCGAGCAGAGGCTGGGCTGGCTTTCCAAGCCGCCGTGCTTCTCAGAAGGAACCGTCCTTGTCGGTTCGCCTGCCGCGATGCGAACGCAGTATCAGGTGATCCGCCAGAGAGCGGACACGCATAGGAGTTGGCCGCGAGGCGCTTTGCCGCCCCGGCGCTCAGAGCGAACCGAACACTTGGCTTCTTTACCGCCAGCCCAAAGACAACACAGCACTACTACGAAAATGATCTCTCCCGCGTGCGGTACCTTCCGGGCTGCACAGAGCCCGGGGGCGCTCTACCCGCCGCCCCCCGGACCCCCAGGCAACCCAGAATGATCTCTCCCGCGTGCGGTACCTTCCGGGCTGCACAGAGCCCGGGGGCGCTCTACCCGCCGCCCCCCGGACCCCCAGGCAACCCAACTGCCCCACGTCGGATTGAAGACAATCAAGAAAAGAAAGCTCCCCCGTTGACAACAGTCGGACCATAGGTGCCTCTGCCTCTGCCTCCGCCTCTGCCTCTGCCTCTGCCTCTGCCTCCGCCTCAGAAACTATGGGCCGTCCTCGTGTACCATAGTCTTTTTTAGGAGTGAAGAGATGGCAACAAGAACGACCCAGGGACAGCTTACCGACATGAGCGAAGTTCTTCACGTGGCAATTGACGTTGGCAACACAACGTGGAAGCTCGTCAGCGGTGTTGCGGGGAGCCGGCCGCGCTGCAGGACGGTCGAGGCGGGAAACCTTGCGGAGTTTCAGGAAGAGCTCTCGAAAGCCAAGGCGCGCTTGCGCCTTTCGCCGCAAGCTGAGGTGGTGAGCTGCTACGAAGCTGGCCGCGATGGATTCTGGCTGCACCGTTGGCTCGTAGACAGTGGGATCCACAACGCCGTCATTGACCCGGCTAGCTGCGAGGTCGATCAGCGCGCCAAGCGTCAAAAGACCGATCGCCTCGACGGAGAGAAGATGCTCGATCTTTTGATCCGTCACCACGGCTCGTCGCGCAGCCCACTGCGCGTTGTCAACGTGCCGAGCGTGCAGATCGAGGACGAGCGCCGCCTGCCAAGAGAGCGTCAGCGCCTTGTCAAGGATCGCACTCGGCACATCAATCGCCTCAAGGACATGTTGATCAAGTTCGGCATCCGCGCCCGCCTCAAGAAGCTGCCTGAAATCATCGACACGTTACGCGGCCCCGATGGATCTGCGATCCCCCCGCATGCCAAGGCAGGCATGCTACGCGAGCACGCTCGGCTGCAGCTTGTCGAAGAGCAAATCGCTGAGATTGAGGCCGAGACTCTCGAAACGCTCACCAACTCGCCGGAGGCCTGCAAGAAAGTCGGCAAGCTCAACAGCCTGCGCGGCATCGGCATGTACACTGCCGCAACGCTCTACTACGAGTTCTTCTGGCGTAAGTTCAACAATCGCCGTGAAATCGGAGCCCTGGCAGGAATGGTGAGCGTTCCCTGGCGCAGTGACAACATCAAACGCGAGCAAGGAATCAGCAAAGCTGGCAACGGGCGTGTACGCACACTCATGGTTCAGGCTGCCTGGAACTGGCTGCGCTTTCAGCCACAGAGCCAGCTATCTCAATGGTTCTGCCAGCGCTATGGGCCAGGCACCAAGCGCTCGCGCAAGGCGGGAATCGTCGCCTTAGCCAGAAAGCTGCTCATTTCGCTCTGGCGATTCCTCAGCACTGACGTACCACCTCCGTTGGCACGGCTCAGTTCCTAATTCGATGACCAGCAACAGGCTCAACACACCAACCCAACTCAAACGGAGGGACCTGCAGGGCTGACTCGGATTCTTGGCCGACTGTAGGACGCGTTCGAGCAGAGGCTGGGCTGGCTTTCCAAGCCGCCGTGCTTCTCAGAAGGAACCGTCCTTGTCGGTTCGCCTGCCGCGATGCGAACGCAGTATCAGGTGATCCGCCAGAGAGCGGACACGCATAGGAGTTGGCCGCGAGGCGCTTTGCCGCCCCGGCGCTCAGAGCGAACCGAACACTTGGCTTCTTTACCGCCAGCCCAAAGACAACACAGCACTACTACGAAAATGATCTCTCCCGCGTGCGGTACCTTCCGGGCTGCACAGAGCCCGGGGGCGCTCTACCCGCCGCCCCCCGGACCCCCAGGCAACCCAACTGCCCCACGTCGGATTGAAGACAATCAAGAAAAGAAAGCTCCCCCGTTGACAACAGTCGGACCATAGGTGCCTCTGCCTCTGCCTCTGCCTCTGCCTCCGCCTCAGAAACTATGGGCCGTCCTCGTGTACCATAGTCTTTTTTAGGAGTGAAGAGATGGCAACAAGAACGACCCAGGGACAGCTTACCGACATGAGCGAAGTTCTTCACGTGGCAATTGACGTTGGCAACACAACGTGGAAGCTCGTCAGCGGTGTTGCGGGGAGCCGGCCGCGCTGCAGGACGGTCGAGGCGGGAAACCTTGCGGAGTTTCAGGAAGAGCTCTCGAAAGCCAAGGCGCGCTTGCGCCTTTCGCCGCAAGCTGAGGTGGTGAGCTGCTACGAAGCTGGCCGCGATGGATTCTGGCTGCACCGCTGGCTCGTAGACAGTGGGATCCACAACGCCGTCATTGACCCGGCTAGCTGCGAGGTCGATCAGCGCGCCAAGCGTCAAAAGACCGATCGCCTCGACGGAGAGAAGATGCTCGATCTTTTGATCCGTCACCACGGCTCGTCGCGCAGCCCACTGCGCGTTGTCAATGTGCCGAGCGTGCAGATCGAGGACGAGCGCCGCCTGCCAAGAGAGCGTCAGCGCCTTGTCAAGGATCGCACTCGGCACATCAATCGCCTCAAGGACATGTTGATCAAGTTCGGCATCCGCGCCCGCCTCAAGAAGCTGCCTGAAATCATCGACACGTTACGCGGCCCCGATGGATCTGCGATCCCCCCGCATGCCAAGGCAGGCATGCTACGCGAGCACGCTCGGCTGCAGCTTGTCGAAGAGCAAATCGCTGAGATTGAGGCCGAGACTCTCGAAACGCTCACCAACTCGCCGGAGGCCTGCAAGAAAGTCGGCAAGCTCAACAGCCTGCGCGGCATCGGCATGTACACTGCCGCAACGCTCTACTACGAGTTCTTCTGGCGTAAGTTCAACAATCGCCGTGAAATCGGAGCCCTGGCAGGAATGGTGAGCGTTCCCTGGCGCAGTGACAACATCAAACGCGAGCAAGGAATCAGCAAAGCTGGCAACGGGCGTGTACGCACACTCATGGTTCAGGCTGCCTGGAACTGGCTGCGCTTTCAGCCACAGAGCCAGCTATCTCAATGGTTCTGCCAGCGCTATGGGCCAGGCACCAAGCGCTCGCGCAAGGCGGGAATCGTCGCCTTAGCCAGAAAGCTGCTCATTTCGCTCTGGCGATTCCTCAGCACTGACGTACCACCTCCCTTGGCACGGCTCAGTTCCTAATTCGATGACCAGCAACAGGCTCAACACACCAACCCAACTCAAACGGAGGGACCTGCAGGGCTGACTCGGATTCTTGGCCGACTGTAGGACGCGTTCGAGCAGAGGCTGGGCTGGCTTTCCAAGCCGCCGTGCTTCTCAGAAGGAACCGTCCTTGTCGGTTCGCCTGCCGCGATGCGAACGCAGTATCAGGTGATCCGCCAGAGAGCGGACACGCATAGGAGTTGGCCGCGAGGCGCTTTGCCGCCCCGGCGCTCAGAGCGAACCGAACACTTGGCTTCTTTACCGCCAGCCCAAAGACAACACAGCACTACTACGAAAATGATCTCTCCCGCGTGCGGTACCTTCCGGGCTGCACAGAGCCCGGGGGCGCTCTACCCGCCGCCCCCCGGACCCCCAGGCAACCCAGAATGATCTCTCCCGCGTGCGGTACCTTCCGGGCTGCACAGAGCCCGGGGGCGCTCTACCCGCCGCCCCCCGGACCCCCAGGCAACCCAACTGCCCCACGTCGGATTGAAGACAATCAAGAAAAGAAAGCTCCCCCGTTGACAACAGTCGGACCATAGGTGCCTCTGCCTCTGCCTGCCTCTGCCTCTGCCTCTGCCTCTGCCTCCGCCTCTGCTTCCGCCTCTGCCTCTGCCTCCGCCTCTGCTTCCGCCTCTGCCTCCGCCTCTGCCTCTGCCTCTGCCTCCGCGCTCGACCGCAGGGTTACGCGAAAAGCTCGCGCAAGGTATCGAGATTCAGCTGCGCGAACGGATCTTCACCCGTTTCGAGAAGACGGGAGGCCAGGTCTCGTTTCGTCTCCTGAAGCTCCTGGATTCTTTCCTCGACGGTGTCTGCGGCCACCAGCTTATGAACATGCACGGGCATCATCTGCCCCATGCGATGAGCTCTCGCCACGGCCTGGGCTTCCGTCGCCGGGTTCCACCATGGATCGAAAAGAATCACGATGTCGGCCGCGGTCAGATTGAGACCGTAGCCGCCAGCCTTGAGACTGATGAGAAAGATTGGCACTGCGCCATCGCCCTGAAAACGCCGCACCTGAGCCTCGCGATCGCGTGTTGCGCCATCGAGTCGACAGCGATCGACGCTACGTTCGTCGAGGCGCAACTCGATGAGATCAAGCATGCTGGTGAATTGACTGAAAAGAAGGACGCGATGCTGTTCATCGATACACTCCTCAAGCAACTCGAGGAGTAGCTCCATCTTGCTGCTGACGACGGTCTCCTCAGTCGTTCGCAGTGTTGCGAGGTCTTCGTCGTCAAGAATCAATCCCGGATCGCAGCAGATCTGCCGCAGGCGAGTCAGCGCAGCGAGAACCTTGATGCGCGCCTGTGGCCCCTCAGCTCCCTCTACGACTTCGCGCGCAGCCGCCAACTCCGCGTCGTAGAGTTGACGCTGCAGCGGCGACAGCGGCACCCGTCGCGTCTGCTCGATCAGCTCAGGGAGATCCGTCAAAACCTCCGTCTTGGTGCGGCGCAAGATGAAGGGACGCACTCGCCGTCGCAACTGCGTCACAGCCGTGTCGTCGCCTCGCTCCGCGGGCTCTCGGTATTCCTTGACGAACTCGTCTTGCGTACCGAGGAATCCCGGCAACAGAAAACGGAAGATCGACCAGATCTCGCCAAGATGGTTTTCCATCGGCGTGCCGGTGAGCGCCCAGCGCTGCTGCGCCCGGAGCGCAAACGCGGCCTTCGCCGTCTGGCTCGCCGCGTTCTTGACATGCTGGGCCTCGTCGAGGACTACAGCACGAAACTGCAGCGCTTCCAACGCCTCCCGGTCGCGTCTCATCAGCGCGTAGGAGGTCACGATCATATCAGTATCAGAACCGAGGAGCGCCTCGCGCTTCTCTCGCGGCAGTCCCTGCAGCGACGTCGTCCGCACCTCTGGAAAAAATCGCTGCGTCTCGTCAAGCCAATTGAAGACCAGGCTCGTCGGGCAGACGACCAACACCGGTAGCGCCGCATGGCCCGGCTCTGCCGCTTCTCCTGAGCGCGCGCCGGCTGTCGTGCGCCCGAAGAAGTGCGCAAGAGTCATCAAAGTCTTTCCGAGTCCCATCTCGTCAGCAAGCACTCCGGCGAGCCCCCACTCGGCGAGCGCCCCGAACCATGCAACGGCTGCGAGTTGATACTCACGCAGCGTTTTCACGACGCTGTCCTGAAAACCAGATGCGTCGATCTCTTCCGACCCGTCCAGCCGATGCCCGCTCAACCTCTCACACAGACGGGCGACCCGCGGCGAAAGTTCCAAATCCACTTCATCGCTGGCGTCGGCTATGAGCGCGACTGCACTCGCGGGCGCAGAAAGGCAGAGCCGCCCATCCTCGAGGCTCGGTTCAGATCCTGAACGGTGGGCGGCGGCGAGCAGCTCGATGAGATCGCGCACTCCTGGATGGCGTGGATCCACAATCGATTCGTCTTCTAGGCGAAAGAAGCCTCGACGTCCGGCCGGAGTGAGCTCAGCAAATTCAGCGGTGGAAAAACTGAGTCGCCGATCGCCATCGAACAGCTCAAGAGAAAGCCGCAACTGCGGGGTCCCATCTGCGTTCTCGTCCGTCGTCTCTACCGCAACACGGACGCGTGGTGCGCGACTCACAAAATCACGCGCGGCTGCTTCCTGCGGCAGATCGAATGAGACGAACGAATCTGGCGCTTGTGATAACACGCGCTCGAGCGCGTCTTCCCCTTCGAGCCGCCATTCGCCATCTGCGTGGCGGAAGCCGACATTCTCGAGCTCACGTCGCGCCTTTGCGAGGGACTGCCCCGCCGCAGGGTAGCGGTGGATCTTGCCGCCTTGATCGATCGTCCAAGGCGTTGGATCGCTCGGCGCCTCGACCCATTCGTCGCCGTAGAGGAATTCAAGCTGACCGGCAAAGCCTCCACTAGACTCGTCGCCAATGGCGCTCAACCGGACGCGCGCGCTATCTACACCTTCCACCTCTCGAATCAGACCGGGCTCTATGAAGAACATGCCGGGAGTCAAACGTTCGAGCTGATGCACGCCGCTGATCAAGAACTGGTCCAATTCGGGCGGCGCGATCTCACTCAGCTCTTCGACCTGCACCTCAGCGAGTAGCGGCCCCGGTACGGCTGCGATCAGGGGATGGAACGCGCCACTGTCGAGTTGGATCCACGCGCTGGTCGAAGGGACGAGCGCCACCTCTTCGAATCGACGCGACTCGCGCCCTGGGAAGACGCACGAGAAACGCACGCGGATTGAAGTCTCACCTGAACGTTCCACATCGGTGCGCAGACGCCAAGGATCGCGTGAGACAGCAAGCACATTTCCCGATCGGTCAACCAGCGCGGAACTCTCGGCGACGACAGTCAGAAGATACCCAAACGTCTCGGAATCGACGTCATTTCGAATGCCTCCATCCCCGGCAAGCGTCGATCGAAGCGCCAAATCACGCGGGTGCGGCCCAACATCTCCGCGGCCGATCCAGCGATCGAGTTCCGGCGTCCGTACTTCTCCCCAGCCAGTCGTGGTGAAAAGCTGAAGCGCCACACGGTGCGCCGTCGTGGCCGAGCCGAGCGATAGCAGTACAAGGCGCAGCAGCGAACCGTCCTCCGCTGTCACCACGTCGCATGGAGGGTCAAATAGGCGGTAGAGTACCGGCCCTGCTTTCCCCGCCGCATCACTGACGTCGCCTCCACTGACGCGCGGCGACTCGACGGCAGCATCAGCGGCGGCGGCACTGGTTGGTTGAGCCTCCCCACCGGCTATCGCGCGCAAATACTCGAGTGCGACAACTTGATGTCTACATCGGCCGTTCAAGCGATACGGACACGCGCAATGTGAGACGATCCGGCCATCGTGCTCGCGTCGAACGCTAACGAAAAAGTTCCGCGCATCGCGAGGATCAAGGACGATCACGCGAATGTTGCCGTCCTGCGACATGGCGAAATCCTTGACGGCGCCGCGCCGGTACAGCTCCTGCCCTTGATCCCAAATGTAAGGATCGATGGAAGCCTGCAGGATCCGCAGGGCTGCGTCGATGTCCCATTCTTCTCGTCGCGTTGAGCGCTGGCTCACAGTTTCTCCATGGCGTGGACCCACGGGGACGGTCAATGATGAAGGCACCGCGAGTACGGCCGCGGCCGAAGGTCTAGCCTCGAGTTTGGCGATTTCGCGCCGGCCTGGCCGGACGAGTTTCGCGGGGATTCAAAGGCCCTTTCAACTTTTTTGTACCCTGAGAACCCTTGTGAAAGTTCAAAAACTCCTGTCCGGCCCTTCGGGGAACGCCAGGAGCGCCGATGCCCGCGCCCGTCCTCCGCCACGACCCGAGCAGGATCGCGCCCGAGTCGCTCCTTGGCCTCGACGCTCCTGGCGCTGGCAGGCTCGACGCGAAATGGCCAAACTCGAGCTAGCCGGCCAGTATATCAGTAAACCGAAACGACGAGGGTACGTGACGGCGGCCGGTCTCGGTGCTCCCAGAGATAGACGCCCTGCCACGTTCCGAGGGCAAGACGAGATGAGGCGACCGGAATCGTCAAGCTGACATGCGTCAGAATGGACTTGATGTGCGACGGCATGTCATCCGGTCCTTCCATCGTGTGACGAAAGTAGGGTTCGTTCTCCGGCACCAATCGATCGAGAAATGCCTCGAGGTCGGCGCGCGCGGTCGGGTCGGCGTTCTCATTGATGACAAGGCTCGCCGACGTGTGCTGGACGAAGACATTACACATGCCGTCGTCAATGCCACTGGAAGAAACGATCGTCTCTAAGCTCGCGGTGACCTCATGAAGCCCACGGCGCGGAGCCCGAATCGAAATGAGTTCACGGTGAAGTCGAGACATCTTCGCACTAATCGAGAATCTTCGCGCTTTTGATGTAGTCTAGCTTCGGAAAATAATCGGCCAGATACGGATTCCCCTGACGCTGGAGCACATCTTGACGCGGCCCCTGGCCATCGGGCGGACTGTCGCCGTAGCCGCCATACAAACTTTCGACCACCTCCATTCCTTCGATGACTTGACCGATTGGCACATAGCGACGTTCGTCCAGGAACTCTGAATTACGGTCCGCCAAATTGATGAATAGCTGGGTCGACCGCGAATCGGGAGTGCCGCCGTGCGCAAAGGAGATTACTCCGCGTCGATTCGACCTGGAAACCGGGTCGTCTGATATGGGGGCACTGCGCCACACGCGGCTCACATCCGGCGCTCCATGGATCCCGAACTGCACGATGTAGTCTTCGAGCACCCGGAAAAACGCCACCCCATCGTAGAATCCAGCATCCACAAGTCCCCAGAATCGCGTCACGCCGATCGGCGCCCACTCGCGGTGGACGTCGATCAGGAAGTCTCCTTTCGTTGTCACGACCTTGACGCGAAATCGCTCTGGAGCTTGCTGCTGCAGGCGATCAGGCCGTAGGAGTTCAGCGCTATGGGTGTCGTCGCTCGATTCGAAACGCGTCTGCGACTCTTCACTCGGCTCCCGATTCTGGGTGCCCTCGTGCTGCAAAGTCGATGGTGTCGGACCGATGTCGTCGTTCGCGCCAGGGCTATCGGCTGTATCGTCAATCTGCACCCATCCTTCGCCCCTGCTGCCATGAACCGTCGCCTCGGTTGACTCGGCGCCGGCGGTCGAGTCAGTCGCCGTGACGTCAATCGAGTTCGACGACGCGCAGCCAGTGGCGACCGCCCAGGTCATGACAACCACACAGCTCACCTCGACGACGCGCGTGAGATCACCGTGGCGCATCTCTTTCTCCTTCAGCTTCTTGGTCCGCTCCGCGGCGGCAATCCTACGAGGCGTGGATATAAGCGTCCAGCGCTCGACCTCAATTTGGTCAGATCGGAATTTAGCCTCGCCCGGTTCGCTTGTAAAGTTCTGAACGCAAGATTGACGGCAAGTGCCGAAGAATGGGTAGATACGAAGGTCACTCACAGCCAGCACAGCGCCCGTAGCGGCTCGTCAACCTGACGATGGCACCGCACGAGATTCGACTCCCGAGATCAAGCAGCACGCCGCTCGAGAAACCAACCGATCAAAAATGACGCCTCTCAATTCGCCTCCGACCGGCGGTCAACAGAACGTGCCGACGACGAGCAGAAGGCGTGGAGTTGTCCTCGTCCTCGCCGCAGCAACCCTTTGGAGCACGAGCGGTCTGTTTGCGAAGGCATCGATCTTTGCTACCTGGCCGGCATCCGAACGCGGACTGATCCTCGCCTTTTGGCGTGTGCTCTTTGCGGGGCTGATCGTCTTGCCGCTGGTGCGACGTCCGAGTTGGAGTCTCGGCATTGCTCCGATGACCATTTCGTTCGCCTTGATGAACGCGAGTTTTCTGACCGCGATGTCTCTAACGACCGCGGCGAACGCGATCTGGCTGCAGAGCACAGCGCCGCTCTGGGTCGCTCTATGTTCGCTCTTTCTTCTCGGCGAGTCCGCGCACCGTCGCAACCTCATCCCGGTGGGCATCGCACTGATTGGAATCGGCGTCATTCTCTATTTCGAACTTGGCGGACAAGGACGGATCGGCATTCTCTGCGGTCTGGCTTCAGGCGTCACCTACGGCGCCGTGATCATTTTTCTGCGCACGCTGCGCGCCCACGACGCAGCATGGTTGGTCGCTCTCAATCATCTCGTGGCTGCGGTTTGCCTACTCCCTCCATTGATCTGGATTGGTATTTGGCCAACCTCGACTCAGCTAGCATTACTCATCGCTTTCGGCTTTTTTCAGATGGGGCTACCCTACGTTCTCTTCGCCCGTGGACTACGCATCCTGCCGAGCCAGGACGCAGCGTTGATCGCGCTCCTCGAGCCGCTCCTTGTGCCCCTATGGGCATTCGCGGTAGCCACCGAAACGCCTGCACCGTGGACGATCGCCGGTGCGGCCTTCATACTGACGGCTCTTCTCGTCCGCCTCGGTCTGGCGGGCAGACTACGACGGCCTGTAGACCGACGCGCACGCGACCGCGAGAGGAGTGCGCAACCTGACCGAGAACAGAACAATGGGTGAACTACCTGATCACGTCGAATCAGAATCAGCGCTCGACGAACTGCTGAGTCGGCCGAGCAGCGGGCTGGTGAGTCAGTTCAAAGAGCTCGAGGGCGACGTCCTCGTTCTCGGCGCCGGCGGCAAGATGGGGCCGACGTTAGCGCAAATGGCCGTCCGTGCCAGCGCGCTTGCTGGCTGCCCTCGTCGCGTCATCGCGGTGTCGCGGTTCTCTGACGCGGCGGCGCGAGAGTCGTGCGAACGAAGTGGAGTTGAGACACGCACGTGCGATCTTCTTGATCGCACCGCTCTCAGTCGACTCGACGAAGCACCGAACGTCGTTTTCATGGCGGGGCGCAAATTTGGCTCGAGTGGCAACGAGTCTCTTACGTGGGCGATGAACACACATGTCCCGGCGCTCATTGCAGAGCGCTACCGAGACAGCCGACTGGTCGTCTTTTCGACCGGAAACGTCTACGGTCTCCGCAGCGTCGGCAGCGGCGGCGCACGTGAGGAAGACCCACCGCAGCCGATCGGGGAGTACTCGATGAGCTGCCTCGGACGCGAGAGGATTTTCGAGCACTTCAGCCGCGCTCACTCTACCCGCGTCGCCACGATTCGTCTCAACTACGCGGTCGAGCTGCGCTATGGAGTCGTGCTCGACATCGCGCGACGCGTTTGGAACGGCGAGCCAATTCGCTTGGAAACCGGGCACGTGAACTTGATCTGGCAAGGTGACGCCAACGCGATGTGCCTGAGCGCATTCAAGCTGGCCGCGTCGCCGCCGGCGATCGTCAACGTCGCAGGAAACGACGTCGTGAGCGTGCGCTCCATAGCGCTGAGACTGTCAGAGCTCCTCGGTCGGAAGGCGAAACTGGAAGGCTCTGAGGGACCTAACGCATTCTTAAGCGACGACTCGAAGGCGCGATCGCTGCTGGGCGAGCAGTCCGTCAGCGTCGACCAGATGATCACGTGGGTCGCGGCATGGGTGCGCGCAGGAGGGAAGACCTTCGACAAGCCGACTCATTTTGAGACGCGCGACGGACGTTACTGACTTCCTCAAACTGTCGAGTCGCGCGGCGCAGCGGGACCCTCGATCCCCTCGTTCCCGCGGTACAAATCGTGCGCGTGAAGGAGCTCGAGCCACCACGCAAGCTCACGCTCGTATTCGGTGTCCAGATCGGTCTTGACCAAATGGCGATGGAAGCTGACGGCGCCGACCTTGTCGAGCTCCGCGGCGTCAGCATCCGGGAAACGATCTTGCGGATCGACGGCGATCATCTTGCTGATCAGCCCGTACAACAACTCGTCGCGGCGGATCTCACGTGGGAGCACCGTGTGCAGCTGTTTCGGCAGATTCTGCTTCGCAAGCAGAAGCTGACTGATCGACTCCGCCTTTCTAAAGAGGTACTTCCCCGTCAACATCTCGATCAACATATAACCCAAACTGGCAACGTCAGAACGCAATCGAAGGGGTTTGCCAAGAAGCTGCTCAGGCGCCATGTAGTACGGTGTGCCACGAAGCTTCCCTTGCGACTCAGTGATCAAGAGGGAGCTGTCCAGATCGATCAGCTTCTTCGTTCCGGTGCGCTTCACCATGACGTTCGACGGTTTCAAGTCGCAGTGCGCGATGCCCGCGTGGTGGAGAGATGACAGCCCCGCCAAACAGCCGCGCAAGATATCGACCGCGATGCCCGGCTTGACGCGGCAGTGATCTTCACCCGGCTCGACCAGTACGTCGGTGAGATGTCGACCCATCTTCTCAGGCAATCGCCGCTGCAGCTGTTTCAGTCGCCTCAGATCCAAGAGCCGCGCCAGGTCGAGTCCATCGACCCACTCGACGACCATGACACGCGTGTCATCGAGAGACACGAAATCGCGAATCGAGATGATATTGTCGTGCTGAATCTGGCTCACGCGCTGCGACTGTGTCGCGATCCGGCGCATTTCCTCGGTATACGCTTCCGCGCTCAATCTCGGGTGGCGAAAGAAGACCTTGAGCGCGACGTTCGTGAAGTAACCATCTGCGCCGCTGCGCCTGGCTAAGTACACGACGCCCTGCGCACCCTGACCCAATCGGCGACGCACCTCATAGCGCGCATTCCAGCTGAGTTGCTGAATTTCCGCGTCCGGGACTACCGGCGTCAACGGCTTGCCGTCTGGGCCGTGGTAGCTCAGAAGAGAGGTTTGCCCCCAGTCGTGTTCATCCGGGATGGGGGAGACGGGTTCGGTCAGGTTCACGGGGCTACGCGCGTTGTCAGTTGTGAGCGAAGTGCGCCCCTGCGCGCAGCTCGAATTGGAGCCGCGGGACGCGAAATGGGAAGTTTAGCGCTCGACGGAAGGTATCGCCAATTCTGAACCGACTCCCCCGCTGCTCCCTGCGGATCAAGCGCAAGAGATTGCGACATTTGATCGCAGGAGAGGGAGAGGATAAGATCGTTGTCTTCTATTTACCGAACGGGAGAGGCACACGTGAGCTTCAAGTTGGCACTCTGCAGCGAAGTCTTCAAGACGCCGATCGTCGACACAATCCAGACGGTCGCTGAACTCGGGTTCGATGGCATTGAGATCGCGCCGTTCACGGTCGCAGAATCAGTGGACGACGTCTCGGCCGAGGAACGGAAAGCAATCCGCGGCTGCGCCGCAGACTGTGGCATCGACATCGTCGGCCTCCATTGGCTGCTCGTCTCACCCAAGGGACTTCACCTGACGACAGACGATGACGCAGTACGCAGCCGCACGGTCGATTACCTCCGTTCGCTCACGGATTTTTGCGCCGACCTTGGCGGCCGCGTCATGATCTTAGGCTCGCCGGCGCAGCGCAACATTCCCGAAGGCGGCGATCCAGTCGGCGTGCGGGCACGAGCGGTCGATTCGCTCCGCCAGCTCGGCGATACGCTCGCAGCACGCGGTGTGCATCTTCTCGTCGAAGCTCTCCATCCGAACGAAACGAACTTCATTCAGACGATCGAGGACGCCTTGTCGATCGGTCGTGACGTCCACCACCCGAACGTTGGCTACATGCTCGACTGCAAAGCCATGTCCGGAATGCCGGACGGAATCATCGGCACGATCGACAAACATGGCGCTGGCACCGGCTATTTTCACGCCAACGAGCCGAGCGGCGTCGGCCCCGGCATGGGCGAGATGGATTTCACGCCGGTCCTGTCCGCGCTGAAAGCGAGCGGCTACAGGGGCTGGGTGTCATCGGAGCCGTTCGACTATAGTCCGGATCCCGAGACGGTGGCACGCACGGCGCTCACGACCCTGCAGCAGGCGATGAACGCGAGCGACTGACACCGCGGCAACAACAACCACGAAGAGCGCTGCGTTCAGCAGACGGCGTTATTTCTTCATCCGGCGCTTCTTCCGCGCTTTCCGCTTCTTCTGGCCCATCTTACGGCGGCCGCGGTGCTTCTTTCGCATCGAGGAGAACTCCTTGGGTATCGTTTCGAATTCGGCATTCTAACGTGCTTGGTACGCCGAAAGCAACCGTGCGCCTGAACCGTTCACCGAACGCTTGATTCCTCGCTCGAACCCCATCTCCTCCCTCAGTTGAGGCAGGCGCGGCGCTCTACGCTCTGCCCGCGATACGTCCGGTTCGACCCCGACACCTCATGGATGATCGTCCGATCCCGAGACTCGCTCACGGATCGTCGATTCATCGCCGCCGGACCTGATCGACGCCAACCGCGGCAATGATGATCACACCGATGAACGTCTCTTGGACGTAGTTTGGAATGAGGTAAAGATCGCAACCGTTCTTCAACACGCCCATGACGAGCGCACCAAGAATCGTACCCAAAATGCTTCCCTTGCCACCGTTCAGACTTCCCCCACCGATGACGACACTGGCGATAATGTAAAGCTCGAGTCCAATCGCCGCGGTCGGGTCGCCGACGGAGATGCGACTAAACTGTAGGACACCGGCAATTCCTGTCAGGAGGCCGGAGAGCGTATAGATCAGCACCTTGCTCCTCGAGACGTTGATCCCGCAAAGGCGAGCGGTGGGCTCGCTCGAGCCGATCGCGAAGACATGGCGACCGAACACGGTGAATCTCAATAGAAAGTAGAGCAAGATCGAAAGAGCGATCAGGATCCAGACGCCGCTCGGCAAGACCCACACCGGAGCTCGAGGGTTCGGCAGCGCCAAAACGTCGTTCAACCAGGTTACCGGTGCCGTCACTCGCTGCTCGGCAGCGAAAAACTTAGCCACACCGCGCGCCACTCCCATCATCCCCAGCGTCACGATGAAGGGGACAATCCTAAACGCCGTGATCACAACACCGTTGACAAGACCGACGATCGTTGCCGCCCCGATGCCAGTCACGAGCGCAACAAATGGCGACATCTCTGCTCGAAGCGTGACGGCCACCACAACGGTACTCAGGGCGATCGTCGAGCCAGGACTGAGGTCGATTCCACCGCTGATGATGATGAGTGTCATGCCGAGCGCAGCCACTGCCACAATCGTCGTTTGCAGCGCCACAAGTTTCAGATTACCGACACGCAGGAGTGCGCTAAGACTCGTCTCGGGGTCGCCGTCAAGCAGGCCGTAGACGAAAAAGAAAAGCCAGATGACGATGAGCCCCAAGAACGGTGCGACGAGTGAGAAAAGAGACCGGACAACGCCGGGGCGCGGACGATCGGCCGCATTCCCCTCACTCAATGCTGGCGTATCCGAGCGATTCAACTCAAAGACCCTTTGGTTGCATAGGCCATCATCGATTGTTCACTCCACTCGCCAGCAGCGCGAATCGGGCTCAGTCGTCCGCGGTGCATCACAGCGACGCGGTCGGCGACACCAAGGAGCTCGGGGAAATAAGAGCTGACGAAGAGCACGGCTTTGTCGCTCGCTGCGAGCTCCCCCATGAGACGGTACACCTCAATTTTGCTGCCCACGTCGATGCCACGCGTAGGTTCGTCGAGAAGGATGATCTCCGCCTCCTGGTGCAGGACGCGAGCTAACGCTACCTTCTGCTGATTGCCACCCGAAAGCGAGCTCACAGGCGAGAGTGGACTCTCGCACTTAACGCCAAGGGTCTTGATACAGCGCTGCGCCGCGTCACGCTGACGGGCCGGCGGAATCCAACCGCACATCGAGACCGGTTCGAAGTATGAAAGTGTGATGTTGTCAGCAATCGAAAGTTCGACCGCCAGTCCTTCTTCCTTTCGATTCTCGCTCACGAAGGCGACTCCTTGGCGGACTCGAACGGACGGGCGAGCGCTGCCGCTACTGAATGAGGCGATCTTGACGGCACCACTCCGGACCGGATCGAGGCCATAGATCGCGCGCAGAGTCTCGGTTCGCCCAGCGCCGACGAGCCCAGCAATGCCAAGAATCTCTCCACGACGAAGTTCGAAGTCGACTCCCCGAGGCTCGCGATCACCGACGAGTCTCTCGACTGAGAGAATCGGCTCGCCGGGCATGTGGGGTACGTCAGGATAAAACTGCTCGAGCGGTCGCCCAATCATCAGCGAGATGATGGCATCGATCTCGGTCTTGGCGACAGAACCAGAGCCAACGGTCTCTCCTTCACGCAGAACCGTGAAGCGAGAAGCGACCCGCTTGACTTCTTCCAAGAAGTGACTGATGTAAACGAAACTCACCCCCTGCGCGCTCAATCTTTCGATGACGCCAAACAGACGCTCGGTATCGACCAAGGTGAGCGAACTCGTCGGCTCGTCGAGCACGATCAGGCGCGCGCGTGCCACGAGAGCGCGTGCAATCTCCACGATCTGCTGATTCGCCAGGCTCAACGTTTCTACGATCGTGCTAGGCTCGATATCGAGGTGACCGAGTAGGTCCAACGCCTCGCGGGCTGCGCGCCGCTGCCGGCGCTGCTTCACGAAACCACACGTCGCCCGCTCCATGCCGAGAAAGATGTTCTCTTCCACGCTCAGATCAGGAGCGAGATTCAGTTCCTGATAGATCATGCTGACGCCGCGCTCGCGCGCCGCACTCGGCCCACTTGGTGTGTATGGTGCACCGCCAAGCCAAATGTCACCAGAGTCGGCCCCGACAGCGCCCGAGAGCACTTTCATGAGCGTGCTCTTCCCCGCCCCGTTCTCACCGACCAACGCGTGAACTTCCCCTTCCATAACTTCCAGATCGACACCTCTTAATGCATGCGTCGGCCCGAAGCTCTTACGAATTCCACGCATACTCAGTACGACGGAAGAAGAAGCCATGCTGGAGCCCGCTAGCGCCTCGAATGTTTCACTCGTCGAGCCATTCGGACAGATCGGGAGAGTGCAAGAGACGCATCTCTGGCTGGTCGACGTTCTCCGGAGTGACAACCGTGACACCGGTGTCAATACGCTCTTCGTACGTCTCACCTGTGAAGTGAGCGTGGAGCACCTTCACCCCCAGGTAGCTCATGTTGATCGGGTTTTGCAGCACCAACCCGTGCAGCTCCCCGCCTTTGAGCGCCGCGATCAAGTCTTCACTCGAATCGAAGCCGACGAATTTCACCTTGCCAGCGAGTCCAAACGCCTGCAGCGCGCTCAGCATGCCGGCCGTCGATGATTCATTGGGACAAAAGATGCCGTCGACTTGATCCCGGAAGCGTGTCAGCAAGTTTTCAGACTTCTGCTGCGCGCTCTCGGAAGTGGCTCCGGCGTAGAGGTTGTCGCTCAGAATTACTATGCGAGGGAACTCCTTCTTCATGGTGTCAAGGAAGCCATTCTCTCGCTGTGTCGTACTGTCCGAACCTTCCTGATAACGAAGTAAGATGATTTCGCCCTCTCCACCAAGTAGCTCGGCCAGCCTCTGAGCGCCCAGCACTCCCCCCTGGTAGTTGTCCGTGGCAACGTACGAGAGATAGTCCTTACCGACATCGCCCTTGAGCCCACTGTCCATAATGACGACCGGGATGTCGGCGCTCGCGGCAGCTTGCACCGGCCGAAGAAGCGCTGTGTCGTCAAGCGGCGCGAGGACGATCCCGTGAACCCCGGACGAGACGAAATTCTCCACCACTTGGATCTGCTGCTCGCGGTCGTCTTCCTTCTGGGGGCCTTTCCAAATCACTCGGACTTTTCTCGACTCTTCTTCTTTTCCGTTGATTTCGCGCTCCGCCTTGATGGCGCCGGCGTGAACAGACTTCCAGAAGACGTGCGTCGTCCCCTTCGGGATCACGACAATCCGCAGGTCACCGTCATCTTCAGACGCTGACTGCCCACACGCGCTGATCAGCAGCCCGAATGTGACCGCCAGAACCGCGCCAATCATGCTTTGAACGAAGAAGCTAAACGCCACCGTCGAATGCCTTTGTTGCTCGCTCATGCGATCCTCCGAGTCAATTCGCCCCGCACACGCCCGCAGGCCTCCAAACAATCTGCACGAAGCTCGTCGTAACCGGTCGGGCAGCTTAACTCAAACAGTCGCAGGATTCGAGACTCCCAAACTGTTTTTCGTTCGATCTCGAACCTCAGGGTCTGCAGAGAATCGGCAAGGGAGAACGGTGACGAGTGCATCATGAGCACGTTCCGAGACAGGGCGGCACGCGGAGCGCACTTCAGCTCCGTAAGCACTGCGCATGCGGGCAATCGCCGCGCCGACGGCGTTTCCTACGTTCATTCTTTTCAGACAGTGGGACAGAGTCTCACGAAGCAATGCGAAAGTGGACAAGAGACTTCGCCGCGCCGTAGAATGGCTCAGATCCCCCCCAACATGAGAGATGTGCTTGACCGGACCGACGCTTCGCATTCGCCTCTTCGCTTTCGCAGTGACGCTTTCGCTGACAGCGACGGCCGCTGCGGATCATCCACCCACGCGCGCGGTCGAACGCGGTGTCGATTATCTTCTGCCGCGCACCGCTGAAAAGCTGGCGACGATTCGAAAGCAGCTGGAACGGTCGTCTTCGCTGTCTCCCACAGCTGAAACTGGTGCGTTCGTCCTCAGCGTGTACGCGCTCACAGTCGCCGGAGTGTCGGTCGAGTCGCCCACGATTCGTCGTGCGCTGACAGAACTCAACGCTCTTGAGTTCTCCGGCACGCATGCGACATATGTGACGTCGTGCTATGTTTTCGCGCTCGACGCTGTCCTGACTCAGATCGAAACAGATCGGCACCTTCTTGCCACGGGCAAACGCGAACGGCGTTGGCGTGTTGCAAGACACATCACTGATCGACTCGAGGAGGCGGTGACGGCACTCGTAGAACGACAGCACAAGAGCGGTGGGTGGCACTACGATAGTGGCGATCAGACCGACAACTCCAACACACAGTTTGCCGTACTGGCGCTCGGCGTCGGCGCCAAGAGAGGAGTCGAGATCCCACGTGACGTGTGGCGCAGCATCTCTGAGCACTTTATCGTGGAGCAGGAGCAGAAAGGCCCTCGTACGAAGAAGAAGCCACTCTTCGAGGAATACACGCGAGACTGGGGAGGCATTCGGGTGAAATCCTCAGAGGGTCGCAAGAAGCGCTCAAAGCCTCGACGTAGACGAGCGCGCGGCTGGAAATATCGACGAGACTCTAACGCATCGTTTCAGATGACATGCGCGGGCCTCTCTTCGTTGATTCTCGTGCGTCAAAATCTCTTCGGTGGCTCCGCTCCCGAACCAAGTCGAGATCCGAAGAAAGCACGAGAGCTGCGAGCACTGAACCGGTCGATCGATGACGGTTACGGATGGCTTATGGAGCACTGGCAACCTCCTGGGGACCGCCTCTACAACATGTACAGCCTAGAGAAAGTGGGAGACCTGGGTGGGGTGCGTAAGTTTGACACGCACGATTGGCACGCTGAGCTCGAGAGGCATCTCATTTCGTCCCAAAACGACGACGGCAGTTGGTCTGGCAAGGGTCCCCACGAGCCGGAGTCGCCGGAAATCCCGACAGCTTTCGCGCTGCTGATCCTAAATCGCGCCACCACACTCATGACACTCGAACCGCTTCGACGCGTCGTCGTCTCTGGCCGATCCACCCGTGACAAAGGCGAGGACGGGAAGCAGTGGGTCTACGTCCCACGGCTCGACGGAAGAGTTCATTTTCCCACGCTCGTCCTTTCCACGCGCCTGCGCCCGTCCACTGGCATGTTCGACCTTCTCGAGGAAGCGGTTGAGCACCACCCAGACCACAAAAAGGGTGAGCTCTTGCCCGAGCTGATCCTCGCCCATCGCAAAGCGAAACGCCGAGGACCACGTCGCCGGTTTGAGTCGCACCTCGTCCATATCACTGGCGAGCGATTCCGAGACAACCGCGAGTACAAGGAGTGGTACGACCGCTGGTTGCACGTTCATAGACTCGAGGAAGCTGGTGAGGCGAGCGGCGTTCCGAAACTTCTCGAATACTACCGCAGGGCAAAGCGAAGCGTGCGCATGCGGGTGACCGTCATGTGGGCACTCATGCGCCTCAAAGCCCGAGAAGCGATCCCATACTTTCTCGATGACCTTGACCACAAAAACGTTGTCGTTCGCCAGGCGGCGTACAGCAACTTCAAGGCGTTCTTTCTGGATTTCCCGCCGCGATTCGACGCCACCGAGAAACCCAGTGTACGACGCGCTCAGATCGCGGCGATTCGAGATTGGTACGAGGCCCGGAAGGATGCTAAATGACGCCTCCAGCCTCTGAAGAAATCGCCGCATCACGCCGAACGGTGATCGCAGCCTATTTGCATCATCGTGCATACCAGTCGTGGGCGTTCACCGAGAAGCACTTCATTCGCTTGCGAGATGCTCTCCCGCACGCAGAAGTCATCTGGTGCGTTGAAGAAGGCGAATTCCTCGGCGTCCTTGAGAGGGTCAATGTCGCACTTGTTTGGAGCTTTAACGAAGAGTGGCTGGAGTTGGCGCCACGTCTTTCATGGCTCGCAACGCCCGCTGCCGGCCGAGAGCACCTCCGTATTCGACCCACATCGAACCTGCGAGTTGACTACGGGTCGTACCACGGCGAGCTGATGGGGGAGACCGTGCTGGGTATGATGCTAGCTCAAACTCGCGGCATCCTTCTTGCGAGCCAGCTGCAGGCCAATGATCCATGGCCGCGCGCAGACATGGATCGGGCGATGCGGCCGCTGCGTGGCAGTCACGTCGTGATCCTGGGATTCGGACACATCGGCGAGTGGATCGCCCGCTTGGCGAAGCCCTTTGGAGTCCGTATATCAGGAGTTCGTCGCACCGTGGGACGCACGCCGTCGTTTTTGGGCGACGACGACAGAATCGTCTCCATGGCGGAGCTCGACGCGATCCTACCAAGCGCCGATCACCTCGTCCTGAGCCTACCCGGGGGCGAGTCGACGACCCACATGATGGACGCCAAACGACTCAGCCTGCTGCCCACGACCGCGTGCATCTACAACGTCGGGCGCGGCAACGCGATTGACGAAACAGCTCTCGCAGCCATGCTACGCGAAGGACGTCTAGCCGGCGCTTGCCTCGACGTCTTTGAGACGGAACCTCTGCCGGAAGACGCGGCCATCCGTGGCTGCCCCAACACGCTACTCATGCCGCACTCCTCCGCGATGTCGCCGACTTACATCGACCTCTTTGTGGAGGAATTCATCAAACGCTTCAGGAGTCAAGGCTAGCCACGACGATCGGTATGCGTTGATGTCAAATACTCAGCGGCGACCTGAGGGGACGGTCGAGCCGCCGGGCAAGTTGGGCCGCTGCGATCGCTGGCGAAGGTGCTCCGGCGGCAAGTAGATCAGCAGCTTGTTCGTCGGCACGTGAGGAATCACTCGGACGTCAGGACCGTAACGCGAACGCAGCAGTGGCTCGATCGTCTGCGCGACGTCCTCTGCACGCCCCCACTTCACGGGATAAATCAGGTAATCGTTGATGCCCATCGGATGCGTGTCGCTGATCGGTCGGGCGGCCGCAGTGCGCGGCTCCGACGTCTCGTCTGGCGACGAATCGGCCGGTGCTATTCGGCGCTCGCTCACGCCGCAGCCGGAGACGACCCCGGACACCCCCAAAACACCCAAAAGTAGGAGAGCCGTAATCTTCTTCAACAGGTCCTCGCGCGGATATCTACGTTCTCGTCACGGCGATGTCTTGCATTCCCGATCTTTTGCTCGTCAGCGAATCCTCGTTACCAGTTCACGCTCTACCGTGAACCGCTTGCCGCCGAGTCGTAGCTGCCGATCGCCGAAGCCGCGGTACATATAGACGCGTTCGGCTCGATAAATCATCTTACCCTCGAGCGATCGGATGACGAACAAACTTGGCTGGCGATAAGCCGCACCGAACACCGCTCGGGCGTGAAAAGCAAGAAAGAAGGGATGGCGAACGAAAAACCCCAGCGGCGGTAGAACCACCTCGTCGTCTGCATCCTCGAAAACCCCAGGACCATAGTTAACGAGCACTCTAAGGTCATGGCCGAAGAAAGATTCATACACCTCGGCCCCCTCGCACGGCACACGGCGATGATAAAACATGGGCGACCGCGCGCGATGTCGCGCGACGTACGAGAGGACTTCGTAGGTGTTCTTGATGAAGATTTCATCTGGCGTCAGGTCGCGCCCAGCGCACCATCCGTCCTCCCGAGCGAACGTCCACCGAGGATCTGTTGCGTTCGAGGAATCCTCAACCGCCCGTGCCGATCCTTCAGGAAGCGATACAAGCGAGTAAAGGGGCACTTCACCAGCGATGAGATGAGAGAGGACGGCGACAGGGTCATCCGCTTGGGCGCAGCGGCTGTCGCGAGCCCCAATGCGCACGTGGCGACCGTGCACTGCGCTGAAGAGCGGGACCGACGTGGCCGGGGACAACCCATCCTCGGACACGGCGCTTCGAGTGTCCAAAAGCCCCCCGAAGTAGACAGCGGAATCGAGATCGGCACTGCTTCCAACCTCGAGCCCCAGGAGATCGAATCGGCGCCCCAGCTCGTCGTAAAAGAGCTGGCGAGAACGGAGCACCGCAGGCAGTAGAGCGGCTGGATATCGAGGCGATGGCTTCTCCAAAGTGAGAAGCAAATCCGGCCCAAGCTCCGCAGCCGACGCCAAGACTTCGAAATCTTGCACGGCTTCGAGCCGCGATGGCCACGGATTCTCGGGCGACGCAGCGCCCTGCGGCTCGGCGCCTAGACGACCGGCCGCGCAGGGCGCAAGCCGCCGCGTGTCAACGCTCAGTCCAACGAGGTAGCCTATCTCGCGCAGGTGCTCAAGACTTCTGCGCAGCGCCGAAACCCCACCGGCATCGGCGCGAGGTCGAAGAATCCCTTGCTCACAAGTACCCCAATCGTCAAACACCACCAGCGCGCGGTCGATCTCGATTTTTTCATGCAGCTCCACAGCCCGCTGCGCGATCGCATCGAAACTGTGCGATTCACTGACGCGCGGTCGAAATATCGCAGCACCAATCAAAGCGCGATGAGAACGCTGCGCACCAGTCTTGAAGCGTAGCGACTTTCTCCGAGGTTGCGTCTCCCGGTGGAGGCGCACGAGCTCCATCCAATCGAGCTCCCCGCCGCCGCTACAGAGGATGTCCACCTCACCGCGAGAAGCGGAAGACTCGAGCGACACGAAAAGCCCATCCGAACCTGGAAAACGCGCGTCCGACGTCGTTCGCCCCTCCACGATCATCTCCAACGCTGGATCGCTCCAACGCACCAGCACCGACGACGTGTCCTTACGAACCCCGACGAACGGCATCGCCGCGGCCTCCGCGCCGATCGCAGCATGGGACATCCCCACGCGGCTCCCCGACAAGCGACGGCGAAACATCGTGGACGCGCCGGGGCGCACCCGCTCGCCAGCACCGCGCGGCAAGTACGCCGCCGCCCCATCGTCCGCATCGGAGAGCCACAGCGACGCATCGAGAAGCCGCAAGCGCCTTGCAGGCGAACTCGACGCGTCGACCGCGTAGCGCAGCACAAACCCGCGCCGCGATGGCAGCACCTCAAACTCGCAGCGCAGCTTGAAAACATCAGCGCGGCCACGAGGAGCAAGCAACAGCGAAACGACCGAACCCCGCGGCCGCACCTCAAGGACCTCGTCGAGAGCGAGCCACTCGGAGGCGGAGACGGTGGACGATCGCGCCTGAGGATCGCCGGCCGAGTTGGAAGCCGTTTGCGTTTGCGTTTGCGTTTGCGTTTGCGTTTGCGTTTGCGTTTGCGTGGGCGTTTGCGTGGGCGTGGGCGTGGGCGTATCGGCCTCGAACTCCCTGTCCGTCTCTAACTTTGCTTCCGTCTCTGTCTCCGCCTCCGTCTCTGTCTCCGCCTCCGTCTCTGTCTCCGCCTCCGTCTCTGTCTCCGCCTCCGTCTCTGTCTCCGCCTCCGTCTCTGTCTCCGCCTCCGTCTCTGTCTCTGTCTCCGTCTCTGCCTCCGCCTCCGTCTCTGTCTCTGTCTCCGACTCCGTCTCTGTCTCCGACTCCGCCGCCCGCTCCCCCCCGCCTGCCAGCTGAACACTTGCGAACCCACGTCGTCCCCAAGACGAGTACCACTTCGCCTGAGTTCGCAGGTCTTGCAGCACAAAGCTGCTGTCGCGTCGATCGATCAGAAGCCGGAAGCTGTCCCCATCGAGGGCCACGGGCTCGAACACCCAACGCGAGAGAGCTTGCCGCCGCTTCTCGATTTCCTCTGGGGTGAGTTGCCGCGGTGAGCCGGGTTCTTTGTCCGACGGATCGCGGCTCGCCGAATCCGCGTCAACGTTCCGCGGTGACGTCGCGAAGGCGCTGGCGACGCAAGTGCAGACAACAACGAGAAAGCGACTCCGACGCAGACAGCGATACAGCAACCCCTCTGGAAACGCAGAGTGGCGGCCTTGAATCCGCAGGCGTGTCTCAGGCGTCATGGACCTTCGCCCCGGCGGCATGCTCAGGCTCGGACACGGATGAGATGGGAAGGTAGCGCGCCCGTCGAAAGGCGCTCACGAGTGCATCGCGCTCACGGTCGACGAGGCGTGCAAGATGACGTTGGCGTTCGCAAACAGTCTGAGCCAAGCGCGGCTTGGCGTGATCGCCGAGGCGATCGAACTCACTCTGGAGGTCGACGATGACTCTCTCCATTTGTTGCTGCAGCTGCGGCCGCAGCACCCAACTCGTCAGGCGAAACTCGCGGCGAAATTGCTCCCACGTCCAGCGCGCCTGATCGACATCGCCAGGCTGGCCTGGCGCTTCGAGGACGCGGACGAGGGCCGCAACGGCTTCCTGGTACTCGAGACAGACGCGCAGCTGCCGCTCGACAAGATCGCGATCGAGGCGTTTCTGGAATAAGAAGAGGAGCAGAACCGCGGTGGCCACACCGCCGACAACCACTCCCGCAAGGCCTGCGACAAGGAATTGCATGCTCTCCTGCGGTTGAGGGACCAACTTACGCCGTGATTGTAGCACATCCTTGAGGGCGCCAGTGACGACGGGTCGGAATCAGTCATCCCCACGCGGCGACGGACAACAAACGCCCCCACCCAGGTGTGCACGATCGTCGTCTCCACTTCGACCGTCGACGGAAGCCGTGCAGCAACGCGAAACGAATAAGGCCCGCGAATGGGTATGGTCGGCGAGTGGGTACGGTCGGGCTCGCACGCCTCGCGCCGCCATGAGGGTGACGCCCGTTCCTCGTCTACTTCTTCTCGCTGTCGTCCTCACGGTCGCCGAAAAGGCCCCGCTTGAGAAGGCCTCCTGCAGCCTTCTCGAGCGACTCCCCAGCCTCGGGAAGCTCCTCCCCGATCTCTTTGAGCCCATCCTTGAGCCCCTTGGGGAGCCCGGACTTTTCGAGCTGCTCGCGGATCTTTTCACCCTCACGTCCGAGGAGCTCCTGCCCGCGCGCTACGCCGGCGGCGATCTGCTTACGCGCGAAGGCCTGCCCTCCCATCACGATTAGATCCTGCAGCGTCTGCCCCCACTCGAAGCGCGGCGCGCGCAGTGAGCCTGTGATCCTGAGATCGTCGATGACCAGTTCATCAAGCTCCGACGACGCGTCGTTGAGCGTGCCGACGAATTTCTCTGCCGGAAAACCTGCAACCCTGTCGTGCCCATCTTTGGTAGCGACCTGCACTCCTTTGAGCGCTAGGCGCGGCGTCACTTCGAGCACTGAGTCACCTTCGATCTTGATATCGGCGCGCAGCGACACCAATCCTTCGCGCAGCGACACGGGCAGCGACTCACCCACAAACGCCTCGACAAGCGCTGCCGGCAACCCTTCGGCGTCGAACGAAAACTTAAAGAGGTTCGCCGCGCCGCGAAGATCGACGTCGGTGTCGAGCCGGATCTCTGCGCCTGCGATCTTGCCACGTAGCCGAATCTGCGTCGGGCTGTCGTGGACACTTGGGCGACTCGAAAGGCCGGTGATCGTCGCCTCGGCATCGACGAGAGGAGGCAACTTCTTACCCGAGTCGTCGTCGGCAAAGTCAATCTGAAGCCCCTTCAACTCGACGGTGCGAGCCACCACTCCGGCTCGCTGCGCGAAGGGAAACTTCGCCCGTTTCGAGTAATCCGCGAACCCACCACTTCTGTCCGTTTCCGTCTCGCCACCAGCCTCCTCCTCAGCCTCTTCGTCCTCGCCGTCACCTTTGGGGAGACGCTTTTTCCACTTCTCAAGGCGCTCGTGCCACTTTTTGACGACCTCAAGCCAATCCGTCGACTCCTTGGGCGGTTCGACCTCCTCTGGCGCTTCCGCCTCGCCGAGATCGCCAACGTTCGTCGAGCCATCCGGCCGCCGCTCGATCGTCAGTCTCGGCACGTGGACGATCACTTCGTCGAGCACGTAACGCCCTCGAAGAAGCTCAACCATCGATGTATTGACCTCGAGTCGCTCCGCGGCGAAGACGCGCTCCTGATCAGTCTCGGCGCCTTGAGCCTCGGCGGCTGCCACAGTTGCCGCGCCGTCCGTTGACGCATCTGAAGCGACCTGCTGCGGCGTCGCGACCAACAGCTGCTGCAGCTTCACGTCGCCACCGAGCAGACCGAGGGCGAGGTCCGCAACGCTCCAACGAGCCGCCTTGGAATCGCGCCCCGAGCTGTTGACGGCCTTCAACAGGAACTGATCCACGCCGATGAACCACACCACCAGAAAGAGCGCGGCCAACACGAAAACAACTTTCCATCGGATCCAGCGAATCGGATTCATGGCGTCACTCAACCAACAAAAACGAACCGGAGGATGCGGATCACCCAGAAATTGACCAGCCACTTGAAGAACTTGCTCTGCTTCAATCGGTCCTCCGCCCAGCGCCGGTAGGCAATGACGCTATAGCGAATCGGCACGAAAAGCAGTGCACCGACAGCGCCCCCCAAGAGGATTCCTCCCAAGATGGCCTCGCGTTCGAGCTCCAGCCATGCGACGACTGGCAGATTAAGGAACCAGACCCAAAAGCCGCGCAGCCCCTCAGCGTAAAGAACCGAATGGCCGACAGCATTGAAAAGCGCGCTGAACCCCGCAAGTGAAGCCAATCGCATAAGGCCCCACGCCAAGATCGCGGCACGCGCTTGGACACGTACGACCGCAATCAAAAGGACGAAAAGGATCCCCGCGCGCGATGTCAGGGGTACACTTCCGGCCACACAACCGAAGGCGATACCGAGGGCGATCGCGGTGGGAGAGGCGTCGACACCGAACGCTCGGTAGAGGCCGCGAATGAAGGAGAGAACGAACATCTCTTCGGCCCTCCAGCTCAAAGGTTTTCTTTGGCATCGCCACGACGACGGCTCGTATTGTAGAGAGCCAATCGTTTGAGTCAAGCTGAACCGTTAAGAACGACGAAATGGTCAAGTTACCGCGTTACAAAGAGTGCTTCGTTTGCGGCGACGCCAACTCCGCCGGTCTCAGCATGCAGTTCTATCGTGATGGCGTTCGTGTCACCTGCGCCTGGACGCCGCACGCCAAGCACTGCGGCTACCGCGATCGAATCCACGGTGGCGTGATCGCCTCAATCCTCGACGAAGCCATGGCGTGGGCACCAGCCTCGCACTACGGCCGCCTGTGTTACTCGATCGACCTGCAGATCAAATACCGCCTCCCGGTTGCGGCAGGAAAAGAACTGCGCGTCGACGCCGAGGTGACGGAAGTCCGGAGTCGAGCCACACGCACGAAAGGGCAGGTGACCGATCACGACGGCAGGGTCTTCGCAACATCGACGGGGCTCTACGTACCATTGGCGTCGGCTGAGTCAGAGCAAGTCATTGAATACCTTTACCTCGACGAGGTCGACCGCCGCGTGACCGCAGACGACCTGTAGACGGCCACGCCAGCCCGTGTCGACAGCCTTTCGGGCACCATCGCACCAGTCGCGCTCGAGCGACGACCGCCACATGCAGATCTTCCAACAAGCCCGCGACCTGATCGGCATTGAATCTTGTACCGGCAACGAGGAACCCGTCACTCGATACCTTGAGTCGGCGCTCGTCGAGATGGGGCTGCCGGTCTCCTCGCAACAGGTTGAACCGGGACGCCGAAATCTGCTCGCCGGACCACAGAACGCCCGTGTTCTCTTCTGCACGCACACCGATACCGTGCCGCCCCACGTGCCCCTCGGCGAAGATGACACCTTCCTCTATGGGCGCGGCGCCTGTGATACGAAGGGAATTGCGGCCTGTATGCTGGAGGCTGGCCGCCGGCTCCTCGCCCGTGGAGTTTCTGATTTCGGCTATCTTTTCGTCGTTGGTGAAGAGGTCGACAACGCGGGCGCGCGGGTGGCCAACGAGCACGTCAGGTGTGAGTATCTGATCGTTGGCGAGCCCACCGAGGAGAAGATCGCCGTTGGCCACAAAGGGGCGGTGGCCGTGTCGATTAGAGTGCAGGGAACGGCATGCCATTCCGCCTATCCGGAACAAGGGGACAGCGCGATCCACCGCCTGCTCACCGGTCTTGAGAGACTTCGTCGAGTCGACCTCGGATCGGACCCGGTCTTGGGTGACGCAACCCTCAACATCGGCACCCTAAGTGGTGGGGTCATCCACAACGTCCTCGCATCGCAGGCCGAGGCGTCTCTGATGATTCGGATCGTTGGCAGAGTCGAGGACGTCATCCAGAGGGTAGAAGCGTGCTTTCGCAACGCCGATGGCTCCGCTGACGATCACGTCGAGCTCGATTTCTGGCTGCGCATGCCACCGCATCGACTGGAGCGCTTGAGCGGTTTCCCGGAGACGGTCGTTTCGTTCGGCACCGATGTTCCATCGCTGAGCGCTGTCGGAAAACCGATCCTCTTTGGCCCGGGCTCGATTCTTGACGCACACACCGCGACGGAAAAGATCGAGAAGTCGGCGATGCTGCGGGCAACCGACGCGTATGTCAGTATCGTCGAACGCCTTCTCGCCCGCAGCGCTTCAGGCTAGCAGCTTGTCCGTCGATTCGTGTACAGCATGGGCCCAGCCGCATTCGGCCAAGTTCCGAGAATGATGCCACGCGGTGGACAGAATGGCTTCGCGCGTGTATAGAGATCTTCAGCAGACGGCGAAACGCCGAACGCAGGAAAAGGAACTATTCGTCAAACGACGAACGCGAGCACGCAACTCTACCTACGAGGGTTGGCCACGTATGTCCACCGCCTCTCGAACCAGCGAGTCGAGTGAGCTCCACATTGCACCCAAAAAGGCCGTCGATGACTTTTTGGACGTTCTCCGTCCAAGTCCATCGTTTCGCGCCGCCACTGCGCTTCGCCCTGAAGACGTCGCGGCGGTTGTGGCCGACTGGGAAATGCAGTGGAATCTGAACGCCACTATCCACACCGCGTCGTACATGAAGGTGTTGGCAGCCGACGGATCCAGCGAGGTGAGACGCGGCGAAGATCGCTGGACGCTGCGAGAAGAGGCGGCGCGCGACAAGGACCCTGACAGCGCCGAGACGGGATCCAGCGATCTGCAACTCGTCCACGTAAAAGACCGTCCAGTTCGCTACCGAGTGCAGCCGCGACGCCTGAGTGAGCTCGATTTCGAAACGCTCAGCTATGTCGAGATCGAACACCCTTTGAATCGCCAGCTGGATCACTTCGAGGGTCGATCTCGCACGCTCACAGAGATCCTTGAAGAGCTCTGCGATCTGGCCGGGGCAGATTTTGCGGTCGACGCGGGTCGATCTGATCTCCTCAGGCTCACGCATCGCGTGCGCGGACGTTCGATTCTCGAATGCCTCGAAATCACGGCCCGGGTGGTAGGCTGGCGCGTTGCCGTCAACGGCGCCCGCCGCTCGCCGTTGCCACCAAATCAGCGCGTCACGCTGCTCGATCTCGTCAAATCCGCGCCGACGGACCTTCGCGGTGCCGACCCTGGAAGCGGACCCACGCCAGCGCAGGTACTCGAGGATCTACTGCATACAGCGGCCCGTCGACTTCAAGGCGAACGCTACGTAGTGACTCTGACGCGGCGGTTCCCCACCAAACGCAGTGGCAGCGGCATCGGAGCGGCGCGCAACTGATCGTCCGCGTTCCTGCTCGCAGCCCCAACGTCTCTCAAGGTGCGTCGATCTGCTCTAGCGCACGGTCGAGAATCCGGTCGTGGTTCCTCCAACCCGTGTCGTCTTGAATCTCGCGGCAAACCTTCAGGACGTTCCCAAACCAGGGACCCGGTTTGAAGCCACGCTCGATCAGATGTCGACCGAGGACGACGTCAGGGTCAGCATGCGCTGCGATCGAAAGATCCTCCATACGCCGCAGAAAGTCGTCACCAAACTCAAACTCCCGCGCCAATGCGTCCGGCGTCGTGCGACCGAAGTGATCACACCTAGCAAGGCGGTACAGAAGCTGGGAGTCGACACCAGCTTTCGAAAGACGCCGCGCCAAACGGCGGTAACCGCGATCCTTGGCGCCACCTTTGACCAGGCTAGCAGGAGCCAAGTGGTGTCGCACCAACGCGCACACTTTTGCGATGAGGTCATGTGGTGCGCGGAGGCGGTTTAAGAACGACTCGGTCAGAGGCACGCCGACTTCGTCGTGCTCCGGAGACCGGACCCGCCCATCGACGCAAACAGTCGTCGGTGGCTTCCCCAGGTCGTGGCACAGCGCGCCCAGGAGCAGCGGCAAATCGTCTTCGTCCCCGCGACGCGCCGAGGCGGCTTCGTCGACGACCAACAGTGTGTGCTCCCACACCGTCCCTTCTGGATGCCACTGCGGATCCTGCGGCACTCCGATCATGGCTTCGAGCTCCGGGAAGATCGCCAGCAACCCAGTGGTTCTCATGAATTCAAGCCCGCTCGACGGCCGCGTTCCTTTCAGAAGTAGCTTCCGTAGTTCCGCGAAGAGACGCTCGCCCGGAAGGTCGGAAAGATCGAGCGCGCCGCACAGCCGGTGCAGCTCGGCGTCGGGTTGCATCTCAAAGCGCGCCACGAACTGAGCCACACGCAGCCCTCGCAGGGAATCCTCCGCAAACCGACTGGGATCCGTTGCACGCAGGACACCAGCTTCGAGGTCCTCGAGTCCTCGATGGGGATCCAGTACGTCACCAGTCAGAGGATCGTAGGCGATGCTGTTGATGGTCAAATCTCGGCGACGCGCCGCGGTCGCGAGGTCGAGCGACGGGTCGAGCTCGACAAGAAAGCCACGGTGCCCCCTCCCGGTCTTTGAATCGCGACGTGGAATCGAGAAATCAATGTCCAGCCCCTTGACGCGAAAGACGCCGAACGCTCGCCCAACGGCGATCACCTCTCCGTAACGAGCGAGTTCCTTCTCCAGTCGCTCGAGTGTCAGTCCGTAAACCTCGAAATCGTAGTCCTTCGACGGCAAATCGAGAAGGCGATCACGAATCCAGCCTCCGACGAGAAGAGCGGTCCCGCCGGCGTCACGAATTGACTCGGCAACCTGAACGACCAGAGGTTCTACTTCAAACTGTCGCTTCATAGGTCTTTCAACAGCGATTCGCTCGCGACCGGAGCAGCTTCACGCCACGCGCGTCGTCGTCACAGGGCCGCCTCCGACACGTCGATGCGTCGAGCGTCGATGATGCACCGCTCAGATCTGCTCCACATGACGTTTCAGAGCCACCGTGGCGTCGACCCAACAGCGGCGCATGTGCTGCGCAAAAGTCTCCCACATCGGACCCTGGTCGAGGTCTTCATGGCGAACCGTCAACCAAACGCCGCCCCCTTCTTCCCGCAAGACGAAGTTGAGGCGGCTCGGCCCGCGCGATTCACCCTCTGCCGTCCAGTAGACGTCCCGCAGCGTGACTCCGGTCTGCGGCAAAAGAGCTTGCACCTCTCCCCGAAGCTCGGCGCCGTCGCTCCAGCGAACGCGATACTCTCCTTCCGGCCAGGCACCGACGACGGCCTCGTCGACGCTCAGCCACTCGAGGAGCTCGTCCGGCTCGACCAGCGCGCGGTACACCCGCTCCGCTGGCGCGTCCACGAAAATCATGTCGGCAACAAAGTTATCCATGACGATCTTTCCTAGGTCCCGAAGGGCTCCTGGTGCATGGCGGGATGAAGGGTACCTCGCATCGTGCGGTGCGGCGCGGCGCGGCGCTGCGCGCTGCCGCACCGCGGCGGACGCGACTCGATCAGCCGACATCGTAGTAGACGGAAGAAGGAACGTCGGCGTCAAGGTCACGAACGATTCACCACGGCGAGAAGCGCGCGTTCAAGGTCGCGTTGTAGGTCCTCTACCGCTTCGAGGCCGACTGAAAGTCTCAAGAGCCCCGGAGTGATGCGTGCAGCCCGCCGCGCGTCCTCCGCCAGCATTCCGTGCGACATGGACGCCGGATGCTGAATGATCGATTCCACGCCCCCAAGGCTGACGGCAAGCTGAATCACCTGGAGCGACTCCGCGACCGCCTTACCGGCATCGTAGCCGCCGTCAACTTCGAATGCGAGCATACCGCCGAAGCCTTGCATCTGGAGTCGCGCCAGAGCGTGCTGCGGGTGGGACTCCAGCCCAGGATAGTGGACGCGTTCAACCCGCGGGTGTGTCTCCAGGAAACGTGCAAGCTCGAGGGCAGTACGGCTCTGTCGTTCGACACGTAGAGTGAGAGTCTTCATGCCACGCTGTAGCAACCATGCTTCGAACGGGCTCAGACAACTGCCGAAGAGCTTAAGGAGCTTCCAGGCGCGTTCGATGTTTTCCTTCGAACTGCACACAAGGCCGCCGGTGACATCGGAGTGTCCGCCGAGATACTTCGTCGCCGAATGGACAACCGTATCGATGCCGAGCTCCTGAGGTCTCTGAAGCACCGGGGTGGCGAACGTATTGTCGACTGCTGTAGCGATGCCTCGACGTTTCCCAAGATCCGCAAGACGGCGGAGATCGCACAGGTCGAGCGTCGGATTAGTCGGAGACTCAACAAGAATCAAACGCGTGTCGGCCCGCAGCGCCGCCTCGATCGCGTGAACGTCGCGGCTATCGACGCGCGTCGCTTCGATGCCGTAGCGCGGCAGTACCGACGTCGCTATCTCCTGCACGCCGGAGTAGATCGATTCGCCGATGACGAGATGGTCACCTGCGTCCAGGTGAGAGAAGACAACGAGAGTCAAGGCGGCCATCCCTGACGAGACTGCGAGCGCCGCCTCTACGCCCTCCAGACTCGCCGCCACGTTTTCAGCAGCGCGAATCGTGGGATTTCCCCAGCGCGTGTAGAAATCCGTCGGTCTCGTGGCAACCGCCATGGCAGCGCCTTCGGCGGCCGAAGAGAGCGCAAAGGTTGTTGACTGGTAAATCGGCGGCACCAAAGGCGTCGCATCGTGAAGCTCGCGACCTGAGTGAATGGCCCGTGTCGCCATCCCCTGCTGCTCCGGCTGCTCCGGCTCCGATCCGGTTTCGTCACGTTCCTTTGTCATCAGCCACATCCTCAAGGTATTGTGTCGGTCGTAGGACCAACTCGGATCTACAGTCGTTCGCGACAGCTTCTTCGCTGAACGCCATTGGGACCGCCGCGCCCTTGAGCCAGAATTCGAGTTGATCGTCGTAGTGCGGTGAACATGGATTTCCCGATTGGCCACCGGGAAGAACGAAACGGCTTGCGTCCCAACTGCCGACATCGACGACCATACGCAAAGAGGCGTTGAAAAGAACGTCGCTGCTCGGCTCAAGAAGGTTCACCGCCGCTTGCGATACGGTGTTTGCATCGCCGCCGCACGGGAACGGTCCTCGATTGAAGATCGAACCGAGCAGTCGACCGACGCCAAGCGGATGACGCAAGACGAGCGGCCGAACCTGCCCCCAGCGCCAGCGTTTCGTGTCACTCCCGTATCGCCTCGTGAGATCGCTGAAAGCTCGCCTCAACGCCAGACACAGCGCAGCGTCGACTGTATTGTGCGACACGTCGTGGTCGCCTGCAACGAACCGGCTGATACACTCGCCGTGCCGTGCCACTAGCGTCGTGAACGACTGCAGCGGGCTAAGATTCGCGCCTACAAGCGCTTCGCTACTGCGGCCGCTGAGTTCGGCCATGATCTCGCGGCAGAGATGGCTGACGAAGAACTCGAAGACCGATGCGCCGATCGAATCAGCGGCCACGTCGCCGTCCCATGATGCCAGCACCGCCAAAGCCTCTCGTTCATCACGAGTTTCCACCTTCAGCGCCAGAACTCGATCTCGCAGCTCACGCCAGAGAAGCGAATCCGTGTCGAGCTGCAAGGCAAGCAAATCAGCAACATCCCAGTCGTCGCGTCCGCGCAGCGCCGCGCGAATTCGACGCGAGCGATACTCGTCGAGCCAATCGACACCAAGCGCCGCCCGCTGAAGGTCATCTCCCGGCGGCGCTCCATTGGCGGTCGCGACGAACGATTCCGTGGGATTGTCGATTGACGGCATCGAGTCGACGTCGACTGTTGACTCTTCCCATGGCGCATCCACCTCCCAGCCGGGAAGAGGGAAAACGCCATTCCCCATGCAACGACGCGGCAGTTCTCCAACCAGCTCCCAGCCGATGTCTCCGTCCAAACTTGCGTGGACCACGTTCAAGCTCAGGAACGGCCAAGCGGCAAACGCACGACGCAGGTCCGCGCCACTACGAGCTCGAGCCAATTGCAAAAAACCGTTCACCGGACGCGGCTCCATCCAAACACCTCGCATCGACACTGCTGTCCCACCGGAATCGAGAACCGCGCTCACCACCGGGCCGCGCGGAGTCGCGACGACTCTCTCCCGTCGCGACTGGGAGTGCCGCACCTCGATCTCTTCGTCGAAGACGTCGCACGGTTGAAACTCGCCCGCCGTCAGCGCTGCCGTGCCGGAGGCATCCAGTCGCTCGAGAAAGAGATCCGTGTTGTCGGCGAGCCCGGCCGTCACCCCCCAGGCGACATGGCCATTGTGGCCAGCGGCGATTCCCGGTGTGCCCGCGAGAGCAGCACCCGCCAAGCTCCAGCTTGGGGTCGCGAGGTGGGCCAAATACCAGTGCGGAGGTAGCACCGGTGCTAGGTGGGGGTCGTTGGCCAAGAGTGCACGTCCGGTACGCGTTTTTCGCGACGCCAGCACCCAATTGTTCGACGCCCCAGAGAGACGTGTCGCTTCCTGAAAACGTCTGAGGTCCGCCTCGAAAGCTTGAAGGCGCTGGAGGTCGATCACGTCAGGTCGTCGTCCACCGTCAGTCCGCTCGCCATGCTGCGCTGCCGCAGCCCGAGGCGCGCAGAGCGCGGGATCGAATCGGCGCAGCACCTCTGCTCCCTCGCCGTGGGCGATGCGAAGACGCATCAGTTCCGCGTCCCAGTTCGAAGCCAACGCAAACGAGAAGATGCCGAGAATCCCCATAACATCCGTCGGCTCGAAAGCCGACGGATGGGCGCGGAGGAGAGCGAACTCGTGCGGGCGACGAGTCAGTCCGTGCCGCGTTCCTGCTACCACGCCTCGAGCGAAAGCTTTCACGATCGAGCCCGTTGCGGCCGACTGCACGCCGACCTGAGCAGCGGCGTGTCGACGAAATCCGAGATGGCGCGACGTGCGATCAAGCGGGAGGGCCTTCTCCCCCACCAGAGCAGCGAGCGTTCCTCGCACGAGACGCGACAGCACTTCGAGCTGAAACGCCCGATCTTGACCTTGGCAAAAACCAAGTCCGAACCAGGCGTCGCTAGACGACTGCGCCGCGATGTGAGGGATCCCCCAGGTGTCTCGTCGAATCCTGATGGGGCCTTCGATGCCACCGATCTCGAGCGTACCGCGAACGATCGGCAGACGTCGACCCAGCAGGTGCGGGAACAAAAAACGACTCAGTTTCATGAAAAGGTCGCAACTTCGAGTGAGCCATCTCACGGCGCGGCTGGCAGCGCGCGGGACGTCGAACCGCGGCACCGTGGAGTGCCCATCGCGATCATCGTCACGATGGCTCGCAACCAGCGGTGTCAGTGAACCCCACCGAGGAAAAAATAGTAGTGTGCGCCGAACAACGCGGCGAGTAGATAAACCAGCCAATGCGCCTCACGAAATCGGCCGGATATCAACTTCATGAACGCGTAGCTGATAAATCCGATCGCAAGTCCATGGGCGATGCTGAACGTAAACGGCATGAGTGTGATCGTCAAAAAAGCCGGAACCGCCTCCGTGACGTCGGCCCAGTCAATGCGCGTCACGCTCCGAGACATGAGCACTCCAACGGCGATCAAGGCCGGTGCAGTCACGGGGTAGAACGTCGCGCCATCATTCGTCACTCCAGCGCCGACGGTGGCGACGAGCGGGGCCACAAACAGCGAAGCCAAGAACGCAGCGGCAGTCACGCAGCTCGCCAGGCCAGTCCTTGCGCCGACGCTCACGCCTGTAGCGCTCTCGATATAGCAGGTCACCGAAGAAGTCCCGAGCAAACCGCCTCCAAGCGCGCCAGTTGCATCCGCCATGAGGGCACGCCCCAGCCGAGGGAAACGACCCGACGCATCGAGGAGATTCGCTTCAGCGCCAACGGCGTAAAGCGTCCCCATGGCATCAAAAAGCGCGAAGAAAAGAAGCGTCAACCCGAGCGGCAGGTACTGCATCTTGAAAGCTCCCACGACGTCCATTTCCGCGCCCGGTAGGCGCCCCTTGGGAACCTGAAACCACTGCCCGGAAAGGTCTACCATGCCAACAGCCGCGCCGACCACCGCGGTACCAAGAAGCCCCCAAAAGATGGCCGTTCGGTTGCCGCGGGCAAGCAAACCGAAAGTCACGGCCAGGCCAAACCCCGCTAGCAATACATGAGGGCGCGACACGTCGCCGAGGGCGACGAGCGTGACCGGGTTATCGACAATCAAACCGCTCTGCTTCAAGCCGATGAGCGCGATGAAAAACCCAATGCCGACGGCCGCAGCGAAACGCAGCGACGGCGGGACAGCTCTCGTGAGCAGCTCCCGCACGCGCCCGAGCGTCAGGATCAGAAACACTATCGACACCCAGACGATCATCCCGAGTCCGACTTGCCAGGTCGCTACGGCACAAATCGTGTAGGCAAAAAACGCGTTCAATCCCATACCCGGCGCAAGCGCAACTGGAAGATTCGCGAACAAGCCCATGAGCAGACATGCGAGAGCACTCGCAAGGACGGTGGCAAGGAATGCTCCGTCCCGCGGCATGCCGGCATCCGACAAGACGAGGGGGTTGACGACCATGATGTACGCCATGCTCAGGAAGGTCGTCACACCGCCAAGACACTCGCCACGCAGCGTCGATCCCGCAGCGCCCACACCGAAGCGCGCATCCAACCATTGACCCAGGCTCTTGCGGTTCTGAGGGGCCATACTCCTTCCGTCTTCCAACCCAACCAGCCCGCCTGAAAAAATCATTCGGCTGAGAAACCCGCCTCTTCATGCCCAGGTTTCAGCTCGAAGCACTCTCTCAACCGACCACTCACCTCGCGTTTCGAGGTTGAGCTTCACGCTTTCGTGGAAGGAGCGTTTTCTTCGATCCCGGCTTAGGAATCAACGGCCTTTTTTCGTCTTGCCGCACTCAATGCAAGCGCGGCCGGAGTTTACGGTCAGGCAGTAGGCACATCGGCGCAGGAAGGCCACGAGAGAGTCCTTAGGAACTCTTCCAGATCCGGTGAGCTCGTCCCGAAAGCGCCGCGCGAACGACCGCGTTCGAAGATCAAGCGCCCGCGTCGGAGTTCGCGTCGCCAACCGCCACTTCGGCCCGCGATGGCTGCGCGAAAGCCTGGGCCGCAGAGACATCTTCCGCGCTCCCAATGACGAGCGGAACGCGCTGATGGATCGCTTCTGGCGTGACGTCGAGGATTCTCTCGGTTCCGGTCGAAGCGAGCCCACCGGCCTGCTCGACAATCATCGCCAGTGGATTCGCCTCGTACATAAGCCTCAACTTGCCACGCGGGTTCTTGTCGTCGGCCGGATAGAGAAAGACGCCACCGTAGAGAAGATTGCGGTGAAAGTCTGCCACGAGTGAGCCGATGTATCGCAAACTGCGAGACGAACTCGAACCACCTTGAATCGATGCCAGGTGGTCAACATAGGCACGCATACTATCGTCGAAGCGGCTGTAGTTTCCCACGTTGACGCTGAAGATCGAACCCTTTCGCGGCGTACGGATGTGAGGATGTGAGAGGATAAACTCGCCGAGACTCGGGTCGAGCGTGAACCCGTGGACGCCATCTTGCGCCGTGTAGACGAGCATGGTCGACGAGCCGTAAATGACGTACCCTGCGGCGACCTGTTGGCAGCCAGGCTGCAAGAAATCCTCGAGGTGAGCGTCGAGGCCTGGCGAGGTTTTGCGGTAGATACTAAAGATCGTGCCGATGCTGACGTTGGCATCGATGTTCGACGATCCGTCCAAAGGATCGAAAAGCAGAACGTATTTGCCGCGCGCCCGATGAGGAGCGATCGAAATAAAATCCTCCTCTTCCTCCGAGGCCATCGCCGCGAGATAGCCGGAGTGGTCAAGCATGCGGACCATCGTCTCGTGAGCGAACACATCCAGCTTGCGCACTTGCTCACCCTGGATGTTTTGCTCGCCGGTAAGGCCAAGTATCTCAGCCAACCCAGCCTTATTCACCTCGCGCGAAATCAGTTTCGCCGCGAGCGAGACTTGCTCGAGGAGCCCCGAGAAAACCCCTGTGGCTTCGCGGTAACGCCGCTCTTCCTCGCGAATGTAGCGGGAAAGCGTCATAAGTTTCTGCGCCATATCTCAAACTCCGGACGAAGTCTACCTGGTCCCTGCGGAGCTCACCAATTCAAGGCGTTATCAGATCGAAGCAAGGGTTCATCTCGACTGCACGGTGCGGCGCAACCGGTGATAACCACCGGGGTCAGCCGCGCAGCCACGGCGGTGGTATGCTTCAGCGTCACAAGTAGAAGCTTGTCGCGCGGCAGCATCGTGACGACAGAACCCCATGCAGGAAGGAATGGGCCGTGAAACTACTGAAGTTCTCCGCTTTCGTCGCAGCTTGGGCGATCGCTCTACCTCAGCTCCTTAACGCGCAGTCGTCGGCCCGAGCGCAAGGCCCCGCGACCGTAATTTCCGTGAAGAGCTACGAAGCGCTCAAGGATTCGTGGAGCTACGTCGCAGATCTTGCAGGACAACCTCAAATGGCAGGGGCGCTCGATGGCATCATTGCGATGTACACGGGCGGGCGCGGATTGAGCGGCGTCGACACGAAGAAACCCTTCGGGGTGGCTCTCTTCGCCTCAGACGCGGATCAACCGCTCCCCTTGGTCTTCCTACCTGTAACCAACGAAGCCGAATTCGGAGCCACTATCAAAGCGCTGCCGCCGATGGTGAAACACCTGCTGGGCGGTCACCCTGGACAGCGCGTCGACTCTTGGTTCGCACTCGGTCCCGCTCTTGCCGCGATAGACAAAGCCGACTTACCGACATTCGATCGCCTTCTTCGCCCCGAGAGCTCGCGTCACGTCCTCTCGATCACGACGAGTTTCGATGCGTTGTCAGAGAAGCTCAAGAAGGAATCTCTTGCCAACATGGAGCGCGTCGTCTCTCAGCGACGCCCCGGTGAATCGAAGGCACAATTCCGCACCCGGCAGATGGGCGCCGACGCTGCACGACGGGTCACGGAGGTTCTCCTCGACGATGCCGACGAGGCTGGATTCGGAATGACACTGTCATCGCAGCGACAAGCTCTGATCGTCGAGTTCTTCATGTCGCCGCGTAGCGGCTCCGGTTTGTCGGACGTCGTCAAGTCAATGAGCCATCGTCCGAGCCGTTTTGCTGCGCTTGCTGAAAAGGCAGCGCTCGTCAATTTCGTCGTCAACACTCCTTTGCCGCAAGAGGCTCAGCAGCAGATCCTCGCCTCTCTCCCCGCGCCGCCAGCGCGTTCTGACGCGCTGTTCAACGCTACCGGCGCAGGAGGAGGAGATGCATTGGAGGACGAGTTTCTCAGCCTGCTGCGGCCAACGATCGAAGCGGGACACGTCGAACTATTTGTTTCGCTTCAAGGCACTCCACCATCGCCGCTGACGCTCACGGCCGGGGTCCAAGCTGTCAATGCAAAAGAGATCGAGGCGTTTCTCATCGAGCTAGGCGAAACGGCTGCCGACGAAGGTGGTGTCGGTTTTCGTGGTAACATCGCTAAGTTTCAAGGGGCCTCCATTCACGAAGTGCAGTTTGTGAACATTGACGCGGAAGAGGAGCAGTTCTTTGGAACGCGGCCGAAGCTCTACTTCGCCGCGACTGACTCGGGATTGCTCGTGGCCTACGGCGCTGACAGCCTCAAGAAACTGAAGAAGAATTTGGCCGGAGCCAAAAGCGTCTCGTCGTCACGACGACAGTTTTCGCCGCTCCTGTTCGAGGCTCGCGTGCAGCCTTGGCTCGAGCTGTTCGGTCAAGACGACGACACAATAGCCGCCATGGCGCGGAAAGTGTCGCCGGCTGAACGCGTTCAGTTTGATGTCACCTCGAACGGCAATCGTCTCGGCGCCAAGCTGATCGTACAGGACGGCCTTCTACGAACGGTCTTCAACGAGGCTGCAAAGTCGAGGCGGTAAACTCTCCGTCCGAGTCCGGGTCGTGGTCCTCAACGGGTCACCCTCGGCTTCCATACAAGTTGGGGCAGGTTTTGCAGATGGATCCCCGAGCGCGGAGATAAAACCCGTCCGTTCGCGGCTGCATCGCAAAACCTTGCCGCTAGCCAACGGCGCGCCGAATCAGGGGTCAGGATCAAGAGCGTGTGCGAGCGCGCCAGTTCCAGCCGCCTCGATCGCGGCTCTGCCGGCAGCGGTGAGCTCAAGCCCGGCCGAGGTCTCGACGACCTCACCACCACTGACCAGGCGAGCCAAGACGCGATCGAGTTTGTCGCGACGCCAATTGAATCGGCTGGCGACGAGTGTCTTCGGAACTGCCCGCGCACCGCTCTCCAAGTGAAGGAGAAGCATTTGCTCCTCGAAGCGTTTCGCAAGTCCCTTGTGGAACATGTAGCGCGAGAGAACACCGTGCCGCGGTGACAGGACGAGTGCGACGACGAAGAGTCCTCCAGCAACAGCGGCCATCGCACCGGCGATAGAGCAGTCGATCCAGGCGGCGAACGCGTACCCCGTGATTGCGGAAGCAACACCAAGAAGCATCGACAGCACGAGCATCACCCCCAAGCGATCGGTGAAAAGATAGGCGGTTGCGGGCGGTACGACGAGCATAGCGACGACGAGAATCGCACCGACGGACTCAAAACACCCCACAACGGTCACCGAAACAGAGCTCATAAGGACGTAATGCATGAGGACTGGAGAGAACCCAAGCGTAGCTGCCAACTGTGGATCAAAGCTGGTAATCTTCAGTTCCTTGTAGAAAAACAACACCATAGTGAGATTGATGACCACCAGGGCGCCAGTAATCCACAGCGCCTGCGGCCCTAGGGCACGGCCCGCAACGATGAGCTGATCGAGCGGTGCCAACGCGATCTCTCCGTAGAGCACGCAGTGCTCGTCGATGTGCACGTCGCGCGCGTAGCGGCTGAGCAGGATAACGCCGACAGAGAAAAGCGCCGGGAAAACCACGCCGATCGAAGCGTCCTCCTGCAAAAGCCGACTGCGACTCAAGGCGCCGACGGCGAAAACGGTCACGACCCCAAGCGCTCCCGCGCCGAGAAGCATGGGGAGCGGCTGTTGATCACCCGTGAGGAGAAACGCGATGGCGATCCCCGGCAGCACGGCGTGGCTGATCGCGTCGCCGAGCATAGCCACCTTGCGCAGTACCAGAAAGCAACCTATCGACGCGCAGCTAATCGCGACACAGCTGCCAACGAGAAGGATCACGATCCGGTCGCTATCGAGCGCCTCAAGCCAAGCCGCGATCATTCGCTCCTCCGCGGCGGAATCGCCTGACCGTGTGGATCGACGACTGGATAGCCCAAGAGACTTTCGAACTCCTCGACTGCTTCGTCAGTGAGGGCATGCTCCATCGCTTCTGCATCTCGGTGCACATGATCTGGTGGCAATTCGAGTCGTCTCGCCAGATACAGCTCCCAAAGCCTGTGCTTGCGGACGATGCGTTCCGCAGCAGCGAACCCGCTCGTCGTCAATCGCAATTGATCGCCAAGCGTCTCAATCAAGGCGCTTTCCCGCAGCCGCCGCGCCGTTCGCCGCACTTCGTGATTGCTCTGGCCGCGCACGCCCATGAGGGCCCCAAGCGACACTGGACGCTCCCACGAGCCGAGTCGCTCGCCCCAAAGATACATGTCTTTGAGTAGATTCTCCCGGCGGATACGGCGCGCCATGCGCGAGCTCCGCAGGCGCTCCCACAACATGCCACGATGCGGCGCTGCGAGGATCGATGCGACGAGGACGCAGCTGGCCACGACAACAATCGCGGGTCCAGTCGGTATCCGCTGGACGCTGCCGCTCCACACGACGCCGACCGCACTGGCGAAGGCAGCAATCCCACCTGAGAGCAGCATCATGATGCCGAAACGATCGGTCCACTGGCGAGCGGCGGCTGCAGGGGTGATCAGTGCCGCGACCATCAAGACAACGCCAACCGTCTGCAGACCGATCACCACGACGACGACAAGCAGGCACGTGAGGCCGATCTCGAGAATCGACATTGGAAACCCAAGCGTAGCGCCAAACGCGCGATCAAAGCAGAGAAGCTTGAGCTCCTTGTAAAACAGCACCACCAAACCAAGGACGACCAGACCGGTGACGGCAAAAACCATCACATCGCGGTGCACAAGAAACACCGGTTGGCCGAACAGAAAGGAGTCGAGTCCACTCTGGTCTCCGCCGCCGCGCTTCTGAATCCACGTGAGTAGGACGATACCCACGCCGAAGAACACGCTCAGAACGATGCCGATGGCGGAGTCCTCCTTGATGCGGCTACCGCGCACGACAACGAGAATGAAGAGTGCGCCAACGATCCCGGCGAGGAGTGCGCCGACGAGAAGCGGCACTTGCTGTTTCTCACCGGTGAGGATGAACGCTACGCACACGCCTGGAAGCGCGGCGTGGGCCAACGCATCCCCAAGGAGGCTTTGACGCCGCAGGAGCGTGAAGCACCCGACGACTCCCCCGACGACGCCGAGCACCGTCGTACCTGCCAGCACCGTGATGAACGAGGGGTCTGTCAAAAGATTCATAAACTCAAGCTCCGTCTCGCCACATCGTGCCGGCTGCGGCGAGTCTCCCGGGTCAAGCGCTCAGGTCGATCATGGAGGGTGGTCTTCGAAGAATCGTTGCACGCACCGCCAGGAACCGTCGCCACCGCACAAGATTCAAGGCGAATCTCCATGAGCGCACCAGCCTCGGCGCCCTCCCTAGCGGCGCTCACTCCTTGTCGACGGACCCCTTCGACAATAGGGTCTCCGCCGCCTTCGAAAGCACGGTGAGTCGACCGCCATACGTCTGTTGAATGTTTTTCGCCGTGAACGCTTCGTCGACCGGTCCGTGGGCGACCAGGCGCATGTTCAGTAGCACAACGTAATCGAAGTACTCCGCGACCGTTTGCAAATCATGATGCACGGCGACGACTGTCTTACCGTCGTCGCGCAGCTTCTTGAGCAGTTCGAGCACTGCCTGCTCGGTCGCCGCGTCGACGCCGGCGAACGGCTCGTCCATGACGTAGAGGTGCGCGTCCTGCGCGAGCGCACGCGCCAGAAAAACACGCTGCTGCTGGCCGCCGGAGAGCTGATTGATCTGCCGGTCGGCCAAATCTGCGACACCGAGCTGTTCGAGACAGTGTCGGGCGCGGTCGCGATGGCGCTTTGACGGCCGCCGAAACCAGCTCAGTTCCCCATAAAGCCCCATGGTGACAACGTCCAGCGCGGTCGTCGGAAAGTCCCAGTCGACGGACTCGCGCTGCGGCACGTAGGCGACCCACGAACGGCGATCAAGGTAGGAGGCGCCAAACACCTGGACCCAGCCCGTCAGTGGCTTCACCAGGTTTAGTACAGCTTTGAGTAGCGTGCTCTTGCCGGCGCCGTTCGGTCCGACGATGGCCGTCAGCCTCTTCTGCGGCAGGGCAAGATCTACATCCCAAAGAACTGGAAGCGTCCCATAGGCGACCGTGAGGTCGTGGACTTCGATCGCCGGTGGGGCGGCGGTGCTCCCTTCATCGGCGTTGACATCGGCGGTGTCAGCTCGTGGACGTCCGGATGTCATCGGAGCGCCTCCACGATCGTTCGTACGTTGTTGCGGATCATCGTCACGTAGGTGTCGGCTCCTGACCCCTCCGGTCCCAGGGAGTCCGAATAGAGCGTACCGCCAAGGACGACATCATGGCCGCGCGCACGGCAGGCTTCACGCACCGCGTTGACACTCTGCTGCGAAACGCTGGATTCGATGAAGACCGCCGGAATCTGGCGATCGACGAGAAGAGTCACAACTCGCTGCACGTCGGTCAAACCAGCTTTCGTAGCCGTACTGAGTCCCTGGATCCCGACGACTTCCATCTGGTAGCGACGTCCGAAGTATCCGAACGCGTCGTGTGCGGTGACAATGACGCGACTGGGAGCAGGGATGGTAGCGATTTCCGTCTTGACCCATTGATGCAACTCTTCGAGCTCAGTGTCGTAACTGGCGAGCCGAGAACGAATGGCGCTCGCGTGCGCCGGGACGAGCCCCTCGAGCTCTGCGGCAACCTTCGCGCACACAGTTCTCCACAGTGAGACGTCGAACCAGACGTGCGGGTCGTAGTGGCCGCCCGAGATGTCCGAGGCGATCAGCTCCTCGGCGGGAATGGCCTCGGCGACAGCGACAACTCGGCGCCGCCGCTCGAGCTTACCGAGCACTCCGGCCAGCTTGCCCTCGAGCAGAAGCCCGTTGTAGAGAATCAGGTCTGCGCGCGAAAGCCGGCGCACGTCGCCTTCGCTGGCCTTGAAGAGATGCGGGTCGACTCCCGGACGCATCAGCGCCTCGACCTCAACCGCCTCACCGGCCAGCGCGCGCACCGCGTCGGCGATCATTCCGGTTGTCGCCAAAACGACAGGTCGGTCGGGCGCGGTCGCTGGCGCGTCGTCGCAGGCCAGCGGCAACGAGGCCGCGGTCAAACAAAGCGCGATGAGAACGAAATGTGCTCTCATGAGAACGTACTCACTCGGCAGAATGGAGGGCGATGATCGTTTTTTGACTTGTCAAAAAAAATAGTTACATTAACCTCAAAAGTCAAGGTAATCGGCGTGGCGCGCCCCCCGCACACGACGGAACGAAGCGCACAGCTGAGCAGAATCGGAAGCATACTCACCGCCGGACCGCTACCACTGGCACCACCGATGGCATCATCGCAGCACGACGAAACGCAGAGCGCGCGCCCCAGTAGCGCGATCGAGGATTATCTGAAATGCATCTACGGAAAGGAACTGTCGCGGCGAAAGCCCGGACGAGTTCCAACGGGCGAAATCGCCGCGGCGCTTCAGGTGGCCCCCGGGACAGTGACGACGATGGTCAAAGCCATGGCTGGTTCAGGTCTGCTGTCGTACGAGCGTTACTGCGGGGTCGAGCTGACGGACGCTGGACGCAAACTCGCTTGCCACGTGCTGCGGCGTCACCGCATTGTCGAGCTCTTCCTCGTTGAGTTCATGGCGATGGACTGGAGCGAGGTCCACACCGACGCCGATCGCCTCGAGCACGCGGTGTCCGATCGCGTCATCGATCGAATGTACGAGATGCTCGGCTCCCCCGCTGTCGATCCACATGGAGATCCGATCCCGAGCGCCGCAGGCACCATCGACGAGACCGTCTATCCGACTCTTCTCACGTGCCCTGTCGGCCAACCCGTCCGCGTGGTACGCATCCTCGACCAACGCCGCGAGTTCTTGCGCCTCCTCGAGGATAGCCAACTCGTTCCCGGCAACGAATTGACGGTCATCTCCAGGTCGCAGGAAGCTGAAGCAGTCGTCCTACGGCCAGGTAAGAAGCGAAAAGAAGTCGGGCTCGGCTTTCGCGCCGCGACGCGAATTCTCGTGCGACCGGGACAGGTGAGCGCTTCGCCGGCGTGAGACGTCGTCTCCCGTTGTTGCGAAAGAGAAGCGCATCAAGCGCCGTGGGCGTGGGAGTGGGCGTGGGAGTGGGCGTGGGCGTGGGAGTGGGCGTGGGCGTGCCGGCCACCTGTATCTGTATCTGTATCTGACTCTGCGTCTGGCTCCGTATCTGTATCTGACTCTGCGTCTGGCTCCGTATCTGTATCTGACTCTGCGTCTGGCTCCGTATCTGTATCTGACTCTGCGTCTGACTCCGTGAAGTCGACGACCAGCGACTCGCCAATTCCACCGCCTGACTTGAATTCGCGCCGCGCCTGAGTCAGGATTTCGGGACATCGAAGCACGAACACGGCACTCCCTGAGGCGCGCATGCCTTCATCGACAAAAAAGAAACGCACCACCTCGAAGAAAAAGCGCCAAAAGACGAGCCGCGCAACTGGAGGCGAAACTTCGACAAGAAAGCGCACGACAAAAAAAGCTGCGCCGAAGAAGAAGAGACCTGCTGCGCGCCAAGCGAAACAAAAAAAGAGAGCGAAATCAGCGCCGGACACTCGACGGGCGGAAGAGCGCAAAGATCGGGCGCTAAAAATCTTGCGGGCGCTAAAACGCCGCTACCGCGAGGCAAACTGTGCGCTTCACCACACGAACGCTCTTGAACTCTTGGTGGCGACGATCCTCTCAGCACAGTCGACCGACGCGAACGTCAATCGCGTCACTCCGGCGCTCTTCGAACGCTACCAAAACGCCACCGAGTTTGCCGCAGCCGACCTCGACGAGCTCGAGACGTTGATTCACTCAACGGGGTTCTTTCGCCAGAAGGCTAAGAACATCAGAGCGGCGTGTCAGCAGATCGTCGAGACTTTCGGCGGCGAAGTGCCCTCCACAATGGACGAACTGATCACGCTCCCCGGCGTCGCTCGCAAGACGGCGAACGTGATCCTTGGGACCTGGTTCGGACAAAATGACGGCGTTGTCGTCGACACCCACGTGGGCCGCATCGCGTGGCGGCTCGATTTGACGTGGTCCAGCAAAGACACCAAGGACGCGGTGAAGATCGAGGCTGACCTCACCGAAGTATTGCCGCGCAAGCACTGGACGTACTTCTCCCACGCTGTGATCCTTCACGGCCGCGCCGTTTGCAAGGCCAAGAAACCGCTCTGCGACGACTGCACTCTGGCGCGTCATTGCCCCTCTGCGGGTGCGGCCGAATAGGCGCACGAACAAAGGCAGACCTCGCGGTCGGGTCGGGTCCTGAGTCGAATGTCGACCGCACTGTCGACGGGCTACGGCAGAAAACGCCCGAAACGCAAGAAACTGAGCGTCGCTCGTATGACGGCGCGGCGCTGTAAGATCTTCGTGTGGCCGTGGCGCACCTGGAGAAAATCGTCGCTGCCGGCGAGGCGCGTCGTGTCAACGGTGACGACCCAATCATCGTCGCCGGGAAGCAGCGGATTCAGCCCACCACTTCCAGCAATGACACCGAACGAACAGCTTGGCAGCGGGATCTTCGCGACGGCGGCGCGTGTCAACTGACCTCCGGCGCGGCCGGTGACGAGATTGAAGAGGAAACTGTGCTCGAGACGCTCCGCCAACCGACTGCCTCGATTCGGCGGCGCGATCATCACAAAGCGGTCAACCTTCAGGCGTTCACGCCAGGAGTCAGGTCGTGCGAGCAAGTGACGAACGACCAAGCCGCCGAGGCTGTGGGTTACGAACGAGACCGAGTCGACACCACTCGTCCGGTCCAGAACGCGACCGAGCTGCGCGGCATGCTCTTCGATGCTCGCACGTGTGCTTGGGTAGCCAAAATCGATGACCTCGAAGCCCGACAGAGCGAGCTCCTCACGAAGAGGACGAAATGACGCACGGGATCGTAGAAGACCGTGCGCCAAGACAACCAGTCGACGGCTCCGAGGCGTCAAGCGCCGCGCCACGCGTTCCTTCTCGTAAACCACACGACAACCCGCATAATCTCCCCATGCTCGCCTCACGTTGCCTGGATCGAGAAGTCGGTGGTGACCCGTGCCAACGTGACGCTGGATGCGCCAACCACACGACACAAACTCGTCGGCCCAAAACTGGCGACCACCGGCGGTCCAGAGCGGCCAGTTCGTACGGCCGGTGCCGTGTCGCCGCTCGAGCTCAGATACGAGCTTGATGTCGCATTCGTCAAGCCGCCCAACAAAGAGAGTGTTCGACTCAGCATCGGAACCTGACTCTACGAGGCGATACGTCACTCCATCCTCGGCTCGCTCCACGCCGAGGCCGAGAACCGGCAACCGCGCCCATGGACGCGCATTCTTGCGGCTCCGCTCCGCCGGCGGCAGGTCCTCAGCCGCAGTGAGATCCGGCGCAGCGAAGAGGGCCGTCCAAACGACCGGCAGGAGGAATCTCGACAGGCAAGTGGAGCAAATCGATGCGGAAGGCGGGTCGCCGTGGCGCGGATTGGGTCGCTGTCCCATGTGGCTCCTTTGTGAGTCGACGCTCTACCGAATCCTACCGCGGCGCGTCGCCAACGCCAGGTGAAACGTTTGAAGTCAACCGGTGGACCGGGTACAGATGACTCGGCGAGGGATCTCTCCGCCCACCACGGCCAGCTCGACCAGCCTGTTCACAATCTTCTAGTGATCATACAACGACCGTCTGAGAAGGATGCTCCGCTCATGCTGACGCAAGTTCCAGAAACATCGCGCGCGAACGACAACACATCTCCCGCCGGCGTCCCATGGTGGCGCCGCGCCCTGCTCGTACTCGGTCTCGTCTTCGTCTCAAACGCGATAGCTTCGGCGGCACCAAAGAAGATTCTCCTCGTCGGAACTCATCCCAGTCACCGCTACGGCGAGCATGAATATCTGCACGGCAACCGCGTTCTGGCGGCTTGCTTGAACCAACACCCTGATGTGGAAGCCGTCGCCATCAATGGGTTTCCGACGGCCGAGCAAGTACGCGGAGCCGACGCCATGCATCTCTTCTGTTCGTGGGGAGGCGATTTCGTCCTCGCTGATGCCGACAGGCGCTCGCTCTTTCTCGAACAAATCCGCCGTGGCATGGGATACTCCACGCTCCACTTCGCCTGTGACATTCGTCCGGAACTGGAGAAGAAGGGCCTGGGCGACGTTTACATGGAATGCCTTGGCGCTTTCTACGACACGGGATACTCCCGCAACCCACACAACACTGTCACCCTACGCCTCGCCAACGTCGCGCATCCTGTTTCGACCGGACTCACCCCGTGGACGCAGCACGACGAGATCTACTTCAACCTGCGCTTCATGCCGTACACCCAGCCGATCGTCGTCGGGCGCATCCCTGACAAAGACGGCGACTTCGATCGCCGCGTCGCGTGGGCCTACGAACGACCAGACGGTGGCCGCTCCTTTGGCTACACCGGGGCGCACTTTCATAAGAGTTTCGAGGCCGTGAACTTCCGCCGCCTCCTCGTCAACGGCATTTTGTGGACCGCGAAGGCGGACATCCCGTCGGCAGGCGCCAGCGTCGACTTCGACCCTGCGTGGCTCGTCGCACCGCGGCGCAAGTCGCCCGCCGGGCAGCCTGAGCCCGGAGTTCTACCATCGCTCTATCGAGCCCCGGGAAACGCTGGCGAATGGCAGACGATTCTCGATGCGGAGACGTTCCCGAAGTGGATCCGAAAAGAAGGCGCCAACTGGAAGTTCGACGGCAGAGTGCTGACGGGAACGGGTAAGAAGGGGCATATCTTCAGCCCACGCGGCGATTACAAGAACTTCGAGTTCAAGGCGGACGTCAAAGTCAGCGCCGACAGCAACAGCGGCATGTACTTTCGTGCCGAGCTCAGCGAGTCATGGCCATTTGGCTACGAGGCGCAAGTGAACGCGTCGCACGGCGACCCCGTTCGATCGGGGAGTCTCTACCACTTCGAGAAGGTGTTCGAGGCCTACACGAAAAACGATACGTGGTTCACGCAGCACATCATTTGCACTGGCGACAGGATCGTCATCAGAATCGATGACGCACCGGTCGTTGACGTCGACATGCAGCAAAAGTTAGAGCGCGTGAAGGCGAGCCTGGCAGCGGCACAGTCGGATGAAGAACGGACCAAGCTAACCCGGCAGCGTGACCAGATCAGCGAGTACCTCGAGCTCAAACAAGGCCACTTCGCCTTCCAGCAGCACCACGATGGCAGTGTCGTTCAGTACCGCAATGTCATGGTGCGGGAGCTGCCGTAGGGAAGCGACGACACAGCGGCTGCTGGGCTAGCAGCCCGTTGAAAAAGTCATTCGGCCGAGGAAACTGGTCTCTTCACGCCCAGCTCGACCGCGTCAATACTCGAAAATCCCGAAGATTGCCTGCGTTTGCCGCGGCCGATCTGGACGCGAAGAGACCAGTTTTCGGCTCGAAGCACTTTTTCAACGGGCTGCTAGGCTAGATGCGCGTTCGGACGGGCAGGTGGCATTCCCCGCATGTCGCAATCTAAATGCAACAGGGACACTTCGCAGCTCGACTTAGCGGTAGTCGCAGGCGTTACCAGAACGCGAAGTCCGAGATCCTGCAGCTGGAGCTGTGTTTGAGCATGGACGATGACCATGACGAATCCTGATTCCTGCCATCTCGAAGTCCCCTATCGACGCTTCCCCATCATTCAGATCCTTCAGATTGCGATCATCGTGCCGCTCCTCTGCGTCCTTGGCCTCGTTGTAGTGACAGAGGGTCCCTTCAGTCGCGGTTCCTACGACAACCGACCAACCGGCCGCACGACCGTCGTCGACGTGGCGCAAAACGCAAGCGACGTGACGGTTGAGCTGGCGGACGGACGCACCGTTCTTCTCGCCGCGATCGATCCGGACAGACGAGACCCGCTGCGCACCCACATTAGCAAAGAAGTGACTGTCGTCGGAGATGCGAACGATCCCAGCAGCGTCGAGTTAGTGGTTTGGAGTCGCATACGGCATTCCTGCGGTCTCGTGTTTGCGACGTGGAACCCCTGGGCGGCGCCGCTTCCGCGGTACAAGGGTGAAGCGCTGGCGACGCGCATCACGTTTCACGAAGAAAGCACTCTCGACATCCTGCCGCTGCTGCGCGCACAACTTGCGAGCGATGCGCTTCTCAGCCGATCGCAAGAAGAAACCGCCGTGTCTGCCTCGCCTTCGCCGGCCGCTAACAGCCCGTTGAAAAAGTCATTCGGCCGAGGAAACTGGCCTCTTCACGCCCAGATCGACCGCGTCAATACTCGATAATCCCGAAGATTGCCTGCGTTTGCCGCGGCCGATCTGGACGCGAAGAGACCAGTTTTCGGCTCGAAGCACTTTTTCAACAGGCTGCTAAGCGATCTCAGCGACGCGTGCACGCTCAAGTGGCGGAGTCGCGCCGCGCGCCGTAGCGACATAGGCACCGCAGCGATTTCCCCACGCCAGCCACTCAGGCGGCGGCTCACCGCGAAAATATGCATCGAGAAAGCCGGCAAGGAACGCGTCTCCAGCGCCAACGGTGTCGGCCACCACGACGTCGTAGCCGGGATGCTCGAAAATCTCGCCGCCGTTTCGCAGCAGCGCGCCGCGGCCGCCGCGGGTGACGCAAAACGTCGCGATATTGAACTGGCCGCAGAGTCCGTCGAGCATCTCAGGCGCCGTCGTCGCTGTCAGTCCGATCCAATCCGAGAGCTGGCGGAGCTCGTCGTCGTTTGCTTTGACGAAATCGGCGGCGGCGAGCGACTCGAGCACCACCTCTCGATCGTCGTAGGGCGGGCGCAGATTCACATCGAAACACTTCAGCGCCGAGGCCTTCCATGCTGAACGGATCGCGGCTCGACTCTTCTCGCTACGCTGTGCCAGTGAACCGAAAACGACAACTTCTGCCTCTTGGAGAAACCGTGCCGCCTCACCGCCGAATTCGATGAAGTCCCACGCCGCCGGAGCGAGGATGTCGTACGTCGGCACACCGCTGGAGTCGAGCTCGACGATCACACGTCCGGTCGGCTGGTCGGGCACAACACCAAGCGCGAAGCTCGGCATATCGACCATCTGCATGCGACGCTTCACTTCCTCTCCGAGCACGTCGTCACCAACGCTAGAGAGTAAGACTCCAGTGTGACCCAGCGATCTCAAGTGACAACAGACGTTGAACGTGGCGCCGCCGAGAAAGAGCCCCTCAGGGAGAGAGTCCCAAAGCACCTCACCGACGGCAAGGACGTTGTGAGCGGTCATCGGCGCTCTCCTCGATGAGCTCACGAATCTGCGGGGGTCGCGTTCGGCGCGGTAGGGGCCGCCGGCTGCTCAGCCCGCTCCTTCGATGGCTGAGTATCGCGCCCCTTCTCCGGCGAACCAGCTCGGGTCGGCGATCGCAGGTCCAGGCAAACGAGTTTCTCTTCGTCGCGCAGGTAGAGTAGACCTTGGGCGACGGTCGGCACGCTCCAGGCAGGCCACTTCAGGACACGAGGGATCCGGCGCATCTCTTCATATCCCATCGGCGTCAACTTGAAGAGAGAGAGATCTCCGCGTTCCCCGAGCGCGATGAAATGTCCCTCGGAGTGGAGAAGGACCCCGCGACCAAGATAGCTGCGCCAACTCCACTTTACCTGCCCGCTCTTGAGCTCGACGCAGCGGAGCGTGGCACTGCCTTCATGGCGTCCGGCAAAGCCGTAGAGATACCCGTCGACATGGATCGCCGTCGACCAGTGGGTATCGAGAATCTTCTCTCGCGACCTGAGATCATCCTTCCACACCGTCTCGTACTCGCTACCGTCGCCACCCGATTTCACACGCAGTAAGACCCCGCCGGTACCATAGGTGGCGGAAAAAAAAACGTGGTCACCGACGACGACCGGAGTCGCAGCGTTGACAGATTCGTAATCACGCGAGTACCACGGAAACTCCCATCGCGGCGCTCCATCGGCGGGATCGAAGCTCGTCATTCCAGTGCGATGAAAAATCAACAAGTGGTCGAGACCGTAGATCGCCGCGACGCGCGCCGCAGCGTAACCGCCGCCACCGGTTGGACTCTTCCACTTTTCCGCGCCGGATGTTTTGTCGAGGGCGAGCGTCATCCCCGTGCCAGGATCCGTGCCACCGAGGTTGACGATGATGCTCTCCTTGTAAAGCGTCGGCGCGGCACCGACGCCGAAGAAATTCGGTTGAATCTCATACTCAGCCTGAAGATCTCGCTGCCAAATTTTTCGGCCCGAATCAAGCTCCAGACAGGTCATGACCCCCTTCGACCCCAGCGTGTACACGCGGCGCGGCTGCACGTGCACGTCGATCAAAGGACAACACCGTGGTCCGCCGCTGTACTGGTAGCGGTCGCGGTAGTCCGTCGGATAGCTGTAGCGCCACTTGCGCTCTCCGTCGAGCGGATCGAGCGCGTCGATGTGCAGCTGATCACCGATGCGGTGAAACAGAACGAGGATTCCCTCGGCGACGGAGACGGAGCTGTAGCCTTCTCCGATCGGCTTGGTGAAGACGCGAGGCGGGCCTCCATCTGGCCACTCTTTGAGCCATCCCGGCTCATGGAACGTCCCGTCCTGGTTTGGCCCCAGCCAAATCGGCCAGTCCGCGCCGGCGAGACTTGTCACACCGAACAGCGAAACCGAAGCGATGCAGAGAGTGAGGGCGTTGGCGCGGTACGAACACGGGAGTCCACGCCTCTGGTCTTCATGGTCCCGGGGATCTAACACGACTCACCTCACCGGATCAACTCGATCGATCGCAGTTCACCCTGCGTCCGACAGCGACGGGCAAACGAGCGCGATCAAACGGACGTCGGGAGACAATGCGGTCAAAGCTCGGTATTTTAGCAGGCTCGAATCGGCCGCGAAGATGAAATCACCGGCTTTCTGATCATCCGCGCCTGTGCTACGCTGCGGCGACCGGCGCTCCAGCCGCTCGTAAATCTCACCAAAACTCTGCCGATCGCTTGACCTGCTTAAGAGCACAGCGCACTCGTTTCATCAAGGTGCCATGACAGATCTGAACGCGACTCTGAACGCGACTCTGAACGTTCGTTGGCTTTGGCTTCGGAGCCATTCAAGCTGGGCTCTTCGCGCTCGAAGCGCATCGCTCGGGAAACTTCCGCCGCCTAGTCATCGCTGAGGTTCTGCCGGAGGTGATCGAGGCGGTACGCAACAACGGTGGATACTACAGCGTCAACGTCGCCCACCTTGATGCCGTCGAGACAATCGACGTCGGCCCGATCGAAATCTACAACCCAACAAACGCCGGTGATCGCGAGCAGCTCGTCGCCGCGGTTAGCGAGGCGAATGAAATCGCCACCGCCGTTCCGAGCGTCAAGCTCTACGCTACGGACGGCGAGGGAAGTCTACACCGCATCCTAGCGGCGGGGCTGGCGCGACGCGAGCATCCGGTGGTCATCTACACCGCGGAGAACCACATCGCCGCCGCTGCTGAGCTGAGGCGCACGCTGCTCGCCGCCGCAAGCGGAGAAAGAAGCGGCGCGTGGCCCAAACTGACGGCGATCGTCGACACGGTGATCGGAAAAATGAGCGTCGTCATCACTGATCCGGAAGAGATGCGCACGGAGTCCATAAGACCGATGACGCCGGGATTCCCGCGGGCGTTTCTCGTCGAGTCTTTTCGCCACATTCTCACCTCACCGATTCGCTTCGCCGTCGAGGCGAGCTTCCACCGCGGCCTCGATTTCCTGGACGAGCGCCCCTCGCTCATTCCGTTCGAGGAAGCAAAGCTCTACGGCCACAACGCCACCCACGCGCTCGCAGGATATCTGGCGGCAGCGCTTGGCTGTGTGCACGTCGCCGAGCTCGCGGGCATTCCCGGCAGCACGCAGTTTCTCCGCGACGCCTTCATCGACGAGTCGGGATCAATGCTGAAAGGGCGCTGGCGCGGCAGCGCCGATCTCTTCACGGAAACGGGATTCGCCCGCTATGTCGACGACCTGCTAGCTCGCATGCTGAACCCGCACCTGCGAGACCTGGTCTCACGCCTCACCCGCGACCCTGAGAGAAAGCTCGGCTGGAACGACCGACTCGTCGGTGTCATGCGGCATGCACTGGGTGCTGGCACGCGCCCGAGACGATTCGCCCTCGGCGTCGCCGCGGCCCTGCACTCCGTCGATCCATGCGCCTTGGAGTCGCACTCCAGCGTGTCGTCAGCGCTGACGAAGATTTGGAGAGGAGACGAGGCAGAGCGCGATGCCGGTGAAGCCGCCGCTGTGATCGAGCTCGTAACTGCGGCGCGACCTGCGTTCTCACGTTGGGTGAAGGATCGGGTGCTCGACGCAGACCCGGATTCCTGAGAGATCGTCGCCGGGGGCGATTTTCGTAGGCAATCCGGTGCCGCTTCACTATCGTCTGTGGTGTGGCAGTGGCGTCTTGGCAGTCGGTGGAACGTCGGCGGTAGGAGTGGAATGTATTGAAGCCAAGAGCCGGCTGCGGCGGCAACTGACGACGACACGGGAGAGGACCTAGCGAATGGCACACCCGATCCTTATGCCTAAGGCGGGACAAAGCATGGAGGAGGGCCGCGTTGTTTCTTGGCTGGTGAGCGAAGGCGACCGTGTCGAGCGTGGTGATCCTCTCGTCGAAATCGAAACCGACAAAGCGAATCTGGAAGTCGAGGCGCTCGCGTCGGGGACTCTGCTGAAAACCCTCGCTGCGGAAGGCGATATGTGCCCCGTGCTCACGGTGATCGGTGTCATCGGCGAACCCGACGAAGAGGTCGACATCGAGGCGCTGAAGTCAAGTGCTGCGCAGGCAGCGGCGGAAGCCGCGCCGCCCACAGAAAGGTCTGACCCGCCACCCCCGAGCGCCGCTTCGCGGCCGAGTCCGTCCGCGACGCAGCGCGCGCCGCGCGGCGAGGCCGTCCCCTCGAGTGCGGCTGTCAGCCCGCGCGGTGCTCGTAACGGCGGCTCTTCGTCAGCGTCGCCGGCGCCGCGCGCCGCTCCGGTTCCCGGCCGCCGCGGAGTCGCGGCTTCACCCCTTGCACGGCGCGTGGCTCGAGAACGTCACGTCGACCTCGCCGGCTTGCACGGCACCGGCCCCGGAGGGCGCATCCTCCGCCGCGACGTTGAAAACGCCCCGACACGCCCTGCAGGCGTCGGCGGCACCGGCGGAATCGATTGGAGCGCGCTCCAGCGCGTCGTCTCGTACCCGCCACCTTCGCCGCCGCTTCCCGCGCGCGTCGCCGTGGAGGGCATGCGGCGAGCCATAGCCAAGGCGCTCGAACACTCGAAACAGACCATTCCCCACTTCTACGAGACGATCACCGCGGACGTCACGGATGCTCTGACGGCGATTTCAGACTTTGAAGCGCGGGGCATCAAGATGTCACTCAACGACGTCGTCGTGCGCGCGTGTGCCTGCGCACTGCGCGACGAACCAGGCATGAACTGCCGCGTCTTCCCTGATCACATCGAGTACCCTGGCGAGGTCAACATCGGTATCGCGGTAGGCACGGATGCGGGACTCGTCGTGCCCGTCGTCTGCGGCGCGGCGAGTATTGGGTGGTTCGAGTTGATCGACGCAACACGCGAAGTGATCAGCTCAGCGCGCGACGGCAAGCTCATCGGTAGCGGCAAAGGAACGTTCACGATTTCGAACCTTGGCATGTTCGGAGTCGAATCGTTCAGCGCGATCATCAATCCGCCGGAGGGGGCCATTTTAGCCGTGGGCACGGCACGCGCCGAACTCGTCCCTCTGAACGGCGGCTGTGTTCCACGGGCTCGCATGAGCGTCACCGTCTCCTGCGACCATCGTGCTATCGACGGCATTCTGGCGGCGCGATTTCTCCAGCGACTCCGTCACCTGCTCGAGAATCCAGCGCAGCTCGACAGTTAGCCGGCTCCACCACCCGCGTCGGCTGTCGAACACAGGTCGAAAGCGTTGCGACCGAGTAAGAGCCGCAGCGGACGATCAAGGACGTTCTCGAAACTGACGTGAACGAGGGAACACAACTCCTGCCATGTCGGGAGCCCACCGTCTCGTAGCTCCCGTGCGAGATTGGTGACGCTCGCGTTCTTGATCCCGCACGGAACGATCGTCTGAAAACCACTGAGTGCATTATCGACGTTCATTGCAAAGCCGTGGGAGGTCACCCAGCGTTTAGCTCGCACACCGATGGCGACAAGCTTGCGTGCCGGCTCGGCCAACCAAACGCCCGTGCGTCCTCGCACGCGCAGCGATTCGAGGCCCAGCTGACGCAGAGCATCCATGATCGCGGTCTCGACTTGAGAGAGATAACGATGCAGGTCACGCTCCTCGCCGTCGCGGAGCTGGACGATGGGGTAGCCAACCATCTGCCCCGGTTCATGGTAGGTCACATCGCCGCCGCGATCGGTCTCGCACACTGCGATGCCCCTGGCGTCGTATTCGCCCAGCGGCAGGAGCAGGTTCGATTCGCCGCCACGACAGCCAAGCGTAACGGTCGGTGGGTGCTCGAGCAGCCACAGCACGTCGCCCACGTCGCCGTGCGACCTGCGCTCAACGAGCTGCTGCTGCAGCTCGTATGCATGCCGATAAGGTATAGGGGTGCGGATTGAGTCAGTCGCGCTTCTCGACATCGGAAGGTATGATATCAAAGGGCAGTGTGATTGAAAACATGATTGGAAACGTAGAGTTCCACGTAAGTCATCGTAAGTCCACGTAAGTCATCGTAAGTCATCGTGCCCGCGAGTTTCGTGGAGGTTGGAGAGGTTCCGACGAGCGCGGCGTGACAAGGCCCGATTTCCACGCCGCCGTATCCCGCGAGTCGTCGCCCGAAACGGCCGCAGCCGTCGAGGCGGGGACGACGCCGAGCAGCGCCAACTGGCAGCCCACTTACGTTCGCCTCGTTCCGCACCCAGCAGTATCGGTCACAATCATCCCTTGAGTGATTCAACCCCAAATCCCCAAGACGATTCTTCGGATCGATCCGGCGGATCGCATGGATCCACGGACCGGCCCAGTGATGAAGCCAGCGGGCGCCGGCCACGCTTAGGACTGCTGTACGTCCTCATCGGACTGTTTCTCATCCTCGCCATAGTCGAAGCTGTCCGAGGCGGCGGTGCGATCGTGGCAAGCTACGACGAGATGATCGAGCTGCTGGAAAGAGGCTATGTTGAAGAGCTCGTCCTCGGCGAAGAAGAACACCTCGGTGTGGCGAACATTCCGACATCCGACGGCGCAACGGATGAAACCACGCCCGAAGACTCCTCTGACGTCACCCCCGAGTCTGACTCGGGGGCAGAAGCGTCGTCCCCGGTGGCTCTGAGGGTTGGTGGTCGTCTGCCGACGAAACCTGGCCGCTTCAAATTTCGCGTCGTCGCAGCACGTGACGACAAGGAGCTGCAGGAAATTCTGCGCCGCGTCCACAAGGAACATGGCACGAAGTATCAAAACCGGCCGCCGAGCAACTTCACGTCCTTGATGCTGATTTGGGTGATGCCGCTCCTTCTGCTGGTCTTGTTCTGGTTTTTCATCATGCGCCAGTCTGGCCAGATGGGAAAAGCGGCGCTTTCATTCGGCAAGAGCCGCGCCAAACTCTATGCGGAAAGAGTCAAGAGCGTGACGTTCGATGACGTCGCGGGCTGCGACGAGGCCAAGGAAGAGCTCAACGAAGTCGTCGACTTCCTCAAGAATCCGAAGAAATACCAAGAGCTCGGCGCGAGGATTCCGAAGGGTGTGCTGCTCGTCGGTCCACCGGGCACCGGCAAGACCCTGCTCGCCAGAGCCGTCGCAGGTGAAGCGAAGACGCCATTCTTTTCGCTCAGTGGTTCTGACTTCGTCGAGATGTTTGTCGGAGTCGGTGCGGCTCGAGTGCGCGATCTCTTCGAGCAAGGGAAGAAGCGGGCACCGTCAATCATCTTCATCGATGAACTGGACGCCGTCGGCCGCCAGCGCGGCGCCGGTCTCGGCGGCGGCCACGACGAGCGGGAGCAGACACTGAATCAACTGCTCGTTGAGATGGACGGATTCGACACGACCAAAGGGGTGATTTTGCTCGCTGCGACGAACCGACCCGATGTGCTCGATCCGGCGCTGTTGCGCCCCGGACGATTCGATCGCCAGGTCGTCATCGATGCGCCGGACGCGAAGGGACGGCGTGCGATTTTGGAAGTCCACGCCAAGAACAAACCTTTCGCCGACGACATCGACTTCGAGATTCTGGCGGCGAACACCCCAGGGTTCACAGGCGCCGACCTCGCCAACGTACTCAACGAGGCGGCGCTGCTCGCAGCGCGTCGCAATCTTGACACGGTTGGTAAACCAGAACTCGACGAAGCGGTCGAACGCGCGATCGCTGGTCCAGAACGCAAGAGCCGACGCCTCAGCGAGGAGGAGCGCCGCCGCGTCGCCTATCACGAAGCCGGACACGCGCTCGTTGCGGCACTCTCCGAGCACGCCGACCCAGTAAGGAAGATCTCCATCGTTCCACGCGGACACGCTGCGCTGGGCTATACAATGCAGTCCCCGACGGACGATCGGTACCTGATCACCCGAAGCGCACTCGTCGATCGCCTCAAGGGACTCCTCGCCGGCCGCGCCGCAGAAGAGCTGATTTTCTCGGAGCTGTCAACGGGAGCTGCGGACGACCTCAAGAGAGCCACGCAGCTCGCTCGCAGCATGATTTGCCGCTTCGGCATGAGCGAGAAGCTCGGCCCGGTGACGTTCGGTGTCGACCACCAGCCAGTGTTCCTAGGTCGCGATATTCAGCAAGAGGAACGTAACTACAGCGAAACGAGCGCCAAGGAAATCGACCACGAAGTGCGAGCCATCATCGAGAACGCCAACGAAGCTGCGAAGACGATTTTGGCCGAACGACGCGATTGCCTCGAAAACATCACGCAGCGCTTGCTGGAGCGCGAAGTGATTCAAGGCAGCGAGCTCGACGAGATGCTCAAGGAAGAGCTCTGCGCGCGGAAAACCGCGGCGAAAAAATAACCGCGCCCGCGCGGAGTGGGGAAACACGAACGCGCGCTGCGGCGTGAACGGAAGAGCCGGCTATGCTTCAGCCGCACCGCCAAAGCCAGCAAGCCTCCTCTTTCACGCCGCAGCGCGTTGAGAGATTTAACGAAGGTCGTAGCCGACTTCGCCGTGCTGCGAGAGGTCAAGACCTGTGCCTTCGTCCTCCTCGCTCAAGCGGAATCCGCCACAGACATTCTCAACAACGAAGAACAGGATGAACGTGACGCCCGCGGCGTAGACCGCAGTGACCAGCGTCGCGACGATCTGCGCCCTGAGCTGCGGGCCGATCGACGTGGTCTCATCACGCATGAAAAATATGCCGGTCAGAATCGCACCAACCGTTCCGCCGACGCCGTGCACACCGAAGGCGTCGAGTGAGTCGTCGTAGCCGAGCCGGACCTTGAGGACCGTGACGAAGAGGTAACAGACGGCTGAGACGATCACGCCCATGATCAGCGCGCTTCCGGGCCCGACGGAACCCGCCGCGGGCGTGATGCAAACAAGCCCGGCGACGAGCCCAGTGGCGACGCCGAGGACCGTCGCCTTGCCGTGATGGAAGCGCTCGATGATCGCCCAGGCGACAGCAGCCGAAGCGGCGCAGATGTGTGTGACGGTGAACGCCAGGACGGCGGTGCCGTCGGCGGCGAGGCCGCTGCCACCGTTGAAACCGAACCAGCCGAACCAGAGGATTCCAGCGCCGAGTACGGTCAATCCGAGGCTGTTCGGTGCCATCTTCATGGCAGGGTAGCCGCGGCGGCGGCCGATGAGGATGGCCAGCACGAGCGCCGAGACACCGGACGAGATGTGGACCACGGTGCCGCCGGCGAAGTCCAAGGCTCCGACACCGCACAAGTTCTTAAGCCAGCTCCCTTCAGCCTCGGCAAGAATGCCCCCGCCCCAGACCCAATGGCAAATCGGGTCGTAGACCAGCGTCGCCCAAAGCAAGGTGAAGATGGCGAAAGCGCGAAACTTGACGCGCTCAGCAAAGCCGCCGGAGATGAGCGCCGGCGTGATGATGGCGAACATCATCTGAAAGGTCATGAAGAGCATGTGTGGGATCACGTCGCCTTCCCGTGGCTCGGTAAAGGACACGCCCTTCAAGAGCACGAAATCAAACCCACCGATGAACGCGTTACCCTCGCTAAAACTCAGCGAGTATCCAATCACAACCCACTGAATCGACACCAGTCCCATGCAGAAGAGACTGTGCATCATGGTGCCGAGAACGTTCTTCGAGCGCACCATGCCGGCGTAGAAGAGCGCCAGGCCCGGCGTCATGAACAGCACCAAGGCGCAGCAAGCAAGGATCCACGCGGTCGACGCAGGGTCGATCGCGCCGTCATCCTGCGCCCAAAGCGCAGGAGTCAACAGACTCAAAACCAGAGCGCAACCCACAACCCGCGGCCCTTTCAGCCGTGACAAACCTCGCATGAATGACCTACCTCTCACGTTTTCGTATGGTCGAGACTTGGGACCCACCACGCTCGACCCAATGACGGAGAGGAATCGTCAGAGTTCCTTCGGAAGCTATCGTGCCCGCCGCACGCGCGCCTTTTCGTGACGCTGGCGCGGCGAACTACGGCGTCGTGTCATATACCCTCGCCGCCGCGCTCACCAGTGCGGATGCGGACACAGTCCTCGAGCGGCAAGACAAAAACCTTGCCGTCGCCGATCTTGCCTTCTTCGCCGGTCCGGCCTCCACGGATGATCGCTTCAATCGTCGGCTCGACGAACTCGTCGTTGACGGCGATCTCAAGCTTCACCTTCGAGACCAAATTGACCTGATACTCGTGCCCGCGGTAAATCTCGGTGTGCCCTTTCTGCCGCCCGATCCCTTGGGCGTCGCTGACCGTCAAGCGAAACACTTCGACCTTGCTCAGTGCCTCCTTCACAGCCTCCAACCGAGACGGCTGGACGATTGCGATGATGTACTTCATTGAAGTCTCCCTCTGAAACGTTTTACGGATGCGCTCACGCGCAATCCTCCGAAACCGATCATGGTGTGTGCGCCGTCAGCATCTCCGGGGGAGTCTGGGCACACTGTTTCATGGACTGTTCGATCTCCTGACGGCGGGCCGGATTCTCGATCTTCGACCCGTCCACTTCCACAACGTAAAAAGAGTCGCGCACGCGTTCGCCCGCGGTCGACACCTTAGCCATCCGGACGTCGAGGTTCAAATGATGAAGCGTCGAAGCCAGGTCGAAGAGGAGGCCAGGTCGATCCGCAGCACTCACTTCGATCACGCTCAAGAGCTCCGACACATCGTTTCGGACCACGACGCGAGCTCCGAAGAGCGGCTTGGAGCGAAGAGAGACCTTGTAGTCGCGCGCCCGCTGTCGCACCAGGTCAGCCATCGTCGCACGCCGCGTCGAGAGCCGGTCGATCTTCGCTTGAAGTCGCTCAAGTCGATCCGCGGCCGAAATGCGCACTCCGTCGGCGATTTCAACGTAGAACTGATCGATCGCGATGCCGTCGTCACGCGAGTGAATGCGTGCACTCAAAACGTCAAAGCCTTCGGAGAAAAGTAGGCCTGCCAGATCGACAAAGAGATTGGCGCGATCTTCGCCGCAAAAAAACACTTCGTGGTAATCCCCGTAACTCTCGAGAGCCACCTGCAGTCGACCATCTTTCTTGACGTCCTCAGCTCGCTGCACGTGAGCCAGCATGCGCTCCGGGGGCGTTTCCATGTGGTACGTCGGAGTGTTCATACGCGTGCAGTGATCGAGCAGAAGCTCCTGTTCCTCCGCCGAAAGGTGCGAGCCGACGAGCAGGCCACGAACGGTTTCGTTGGAAGCGTCACCGCTCTGAAAATGTAGACGCGTCTTCTCGTAAAGTTCTTGCAGCTGTGCCCCTTTCCAGCGCGTCCAGGTTCCTGGACCAACGGAAACGATATCTATATATGTAAGGAGGTAGAGCATCTTGAGCCTCTCCTCACTCTGTACGAGATTCGCGAGTCCCTCCAGCACGCCTGGCTCGTTAACGTCTCGCCGCTCAGAGACCTTGAACAGCTCGAGATGCTGATAGACCAAGAACTCAACGTCGGCACGCAATTGCTGCCGAAACCCTAGTCGATCGCAAATGCCGAGCGCCATCTCGACACCGGTGACCGAGTGGTTGCCTTCGTAAGCCTTTCCGATGTCATGAAGCAGCAAGGCCAACCGCAGCGCGAGAGGCGACGCGATTTCGTCGTACACACGCTTAAACTCGGGGAACGGATAGTCATGGTCGGAAGCAATGCGATCGAGCTCTCTGAGCGTCTTTAATGTGTGCTCGTCAACGGTGAAGTGATGATGTCCATCGAAGCTGACGAGGCAGTCGAGAGGCTTGAACTCCGGAATGATGCGTTCAAGCACACGCGTCTCGTGCATCGTTTTGAGCAGCCGTCCGACGTGGTCGCCGCGCCGCAAAATGGCCACGAAGGCATGCACGACAGATCCCGAATGGGTCCATGACGATTGGTCCGCCGCCACCCAGCCACGCATCGTCTCGCAGAGCGCCTCGCTTAGACGCGCGCCGCGACTCTGGGCGTGCGAAAAAACTTCGAGGATCTCGTCCGCTGAACCGCCCTTTGGCGGCAGCGCTGTCAGATAGAGCCGTCCGCGGAACTCGGCCAAGTACGGATTGACTCGAGTCGCAAGAAACTTGCGGGCGTACCCGCTGAAGAAACGCCGGCCACGTGTTTCGGTCTCCGAGTAGTAACGAAGAAACCGCAAGACCGCGCGCGAGTGTCGGTAGTAGTCTCCCATGAGACCTTCCACTGCGCCTCGGACGTCGTCGTGGTCGGCGCCATAACCAAGATGTTGCGCCACCAAAGGCTGAACGTCACGCTCGAGCACGTCCACGCGGACGCCGTTCACCAAATGCAATTCAAAGCGCACCCGCAACAAGAACGTGTACGCGCTGCGAAGGGCCTCAAGGCTGTCTCGTGAGAAATCTCCATGGACCAAAAGCGCATCGAGCGACGAGACGCCGGAGCATAAGTTCTCAATCCAGCGCACACGTTGAATATCGCGGAGTCCACAGGCTCCGTCCTTGACGTTCGGCTCGACAGCGTAAATCGTTCGCGCCGGGTCGTCCAGCGAAGCTCGGATCTCCCGTAGCTGCTCCAGGACAAAGGGGCGACGACGACGGCGACGGAAGCGCTCGACGGCGACTTCGGTAAATGTTTGATAGAGGTCGGCATCGCCGCAGACGAACCGCGCCTCGAGAAGACATGTCGCGGTGGCTGGATCATCGAGCATGGACCCGTAGCACTCGGCAGGAGTCCGCAGCGAGTGACCAGGCTCTAGTCCGGCGTCCCACAGCAGCCGGATGAGACGCTCGATTCCCGGGGTGTCGCGGTGGGACGGTCTCAAGAAGAGGAGATCGGTATCGGAGAAGGGACAGAGTTCACGACGGCCGTACCCACCGACGGCAACGACGGCGCACCCGTCATCGAGGTGGTCCTTCGCCACAGAGACCACGACGTCGTCCATGGAGGCTGTGTAGCCTTCGACGACGTCGAGCGCGTTCGACTGGTCGCGATGAAGCCTCCGCCCCCCAGACCTCACAGCCGCGATGCGCGTCTTGAGCCCCTCAGTTTCAGATACCGCGTCGCCCACCCTCGTTGGATCCTCTCAAACAGAGCAAGAGTTCGCACATCTCGGCTTCATTGACCGAGTCGTTCGTATCGACTGTCTGTAGGACCCCAGGACGAACACCTATTGTTCAAAAACTGCGGGCGGATTGCAAGGCCTTGCGGGGGAGGACTGCGCAAAGTGTGGCCAACTAGCGGAGGTCGCCGACGACCGGGAACGTAACCGGCGTCGGTGACACGGCAGCGTGGCGGCGATGTTTGGGCGCCGACTGCCAGAAGTCGTGGAATAGGAGCGGGGCCGCAGCCGAACGCTGCGACGCCGCTGGATCCAGCGCATAACCCGAGACAACAGGTTTCCGTTCGAAGACGACGACGCGGTAGCCCGGGGATTCGCCACCCGGGCTTCCTCTCGCCTGCAGAACCGCCATTGTCGATGTACGCCGAAACGCTCGCAAGGCACGAAACGGCTGCAGCGCAGTCGACGTCGTCGCGTGGCCGAACGGTACGAGCGCGAACGTCGTCCGCCCCGAATGATCCGTCACGCCGAAAGAGATTTCGACAACCCACTCATGGCCGGCGAGGCCGACCGGCGAGAAGCGACGGCTCACCGGTGTAGCCGCTGGCGGCCGTGGATCTGAGTCGTTGAGTGGAGGGCCGACCAGAATCCAGCGATGCTCGCCGCCGGTATCAACAACCGGCGATGCAACAGCGAGTGAGCCTCCAGGCACCACCACCGCCTGACCGACGGGCTCATTCAGCGGCGCAGAACGCCGACCACCATCAAGCGGCAGAAGGAACAAAGCAGCTGCAGCGGCAGCAGCGGCCATGACCGAAAGGATCCGGCGACGCCAAGGCGAAACCACCGGCACGCCCCGCGCCCGAGCCCTGGCACCATCGTCAGGATTTCTTTCGAGCTCGTCGAGCGCACGACGGAGCTGAGACTCGACGTCAACTCGCGCGGCGATACTGGAGACGTCGCCCTCGGTGCCCAGCAGCGCAAAGCTAGGCTCAGCCTGCGCAGGCGGGTGCTGGCGGAAAGCCACCGACACCTCCGGTGCCGACGCGGTCGACACCCCCGAGAGTCCGCAGAGTCGCTCCATGACAGCGTCGACCCGGCGCTCGCTGGCGACCATGTCACCCAACACGTCGTCGAGCGGCCCAGCCGCCTCCTCGGCGAGCATGAGCCGAGTCAACGCATCCCAACGTGAAAGACGAACGGAGCACCGACTACACCTGCGCACGTGTCGTCGTACGATCTCGACGGTCGACGCGTCGGGAAGCTCCCCTTCGGCGTAGAGACCGAGAATAGGGAGCAGCTCGTCACACACTCCGCTCATTCTGTATTCTCACTTTCAGCCGTCTCTCGAGGTGCGCACGCGCCTTGCGAATCAGATGGTCAGCCTGCGCAAAGGTCAGCGATAGACGCTCGGCAAGCTCGTTGTACGAGAGTCCGTCGAAGTAGCGCAGCTCGAGCGCACGGCGCTGCACTTCCGGGAGCTCATTCAGCGCGCTCGTGCACTCCGCGCCTCCTAGCGCGTCGTGCGCAGAGGACGCCCCGCGGAGCCGATGTTCAAGAGTCACCGCATGCCCCTTGAGCGCTCGCCGCTCCGTCTCCAAACGCCGCAGGCGGTCGCGACACAGAGACCGAGCGATGCGAAACAGCCACGGCCCGAAGCGATGCGGGTCTTTCAGCGCGTTGAGAAAGCGGTAAGCACGCACGAATGTCTCCTGAGTGAGATCTTCGGCCTCATCGTCGCTACCGCGCATCAGGCGACGGCAAAGCCCGAACACCGGGCGCTCATACTTCGCCACGAGCGGCCGGAACGCGTCGGTGGAGCCGCTGAGGACCTCCGCGATGGCATCCGCCTCGGCACACGCTTCGATCTCTCTCCAGTCTTCCGCGCGTCTCATGATTGCAGATGGCTCGCTCGTCGAAGAATCGCCGCGTTTTTCACAGCCTGCCCAAACATCTCGTGCAACATGGCGTGAACAAAGAGCTTAGTCTCTGCACGAAGACAACACAACGGATGTTTTCGGTCCCGTCGTCGGCCCTGTGTGCCCAGATCGGGAATCGCACCGGCGGTGAAAGGAGCAACAGACGTTGGGAGGACACCCGGAAACTGTCAGAAGCTCCTGCAGCGCGTGACCTCCCTCATCGCACAGTTGGTACCGGCTCAAATGCCGAAATCGTAATCGTCGATGTTCTCTTTGGTGAAGCGGATCGGATCGGAAAGGATCACCATTTTGGGGTCCTTCGTGCTGAAACGAAGCGGGCCGAAACTAGAGAGCTCCGTTCCCGGCCCGATCGTCACGCCGCGCACCAGGGAATTCGCAAGGTGCACCGTTAAAGCCCCGAGAGCGGCGGGATCCCAAAGGTAGAAACTCTCGAGGACTCCTCTCTCGATAAAGGGACGCATCTTGTTTGGAGTGGAGTTGCCAACCAGCACCACCGCTCCTCCCTTCCCCGACTGCTCCAGCGCCGCAGCAGCACCGGGTACAGAGTTGGAATCGAACGCGATCATGCCGCCAAGATCCGGATTCGCGTTCAACAGCGTCTCGACCTTCTGGCGCGCTTGATTCTCGTCCTCGCCGGTCACGACCGTCTGCACGAGTGTCAACCGCGGATACTTCTCCTTGGCACGCGCCTGCGCGAAGCGCCGCCAAGTATTCAGGTTCGCGGCGTCGAGGCTACCGATGATTACGGCCCACGTCCCCTCTTCGTTCATTTGTCGCGCCAGATCGTCCATGAGAGCATACCCCAGGACTTCGTCGTCGATCTGGTTCACCATCAGGTCGCGTGTACTCTCTGGAGCATCGGTATCCCAGGTGAGCACCTTGATGCCGGCATCTTGGGCTTTCTTGATGTACTTGGCCATCGACTTGGGCTGGTTCGGCGCGACACAAATGGCATCGACACGCTGCCGAATCCACGTGTCCACGTACTTCGTCTGCTCAGACGCGCTCGCGGTCGCCGGCCCATCAAAGATGAGCTGCACTCCAGCCTCCTCGGCAGCGCGCCGGGCACCGCGCTCGCACGCATCGAAATAGTCGATATTCACCAGCTTCGGCAGCATGGCGATGACGACCGAATCCTTGTCGACGTCTCCCCCACTGCTTCCGTCGGCAGGCTGATGATCTCCGCCACCGCAGCCGAGGGTCAACGCGACGCAGACCGCCAAGATCAATTCGAGGCACCCACGCATGCCGCAAGAGAATCGGAGAATCAGTGATTTCATCATCATGGTCATCAGTCGGTTCCTCCAAGTTTCCTGATCATCGGCGATCGCATACCGCTGTCAAGCGCTTGCAATCGAAGGTGAGAAGGTTGACGCTTTTCGGCGCCATCAATCGCGTCGCCGCATGCTCCAGCGCACGCCAACAATCAAGAGAAGCCCGAGCAGAATATACTCGAGGTGGCTCAACTTGAACGGTAAATGACTTTCGCCCCACGCCGCGGAGCTGCGCAGCCCTTCTTCCAGCACAGCGATCACGAGAACACCAAGGAAGGATCCGAACAGGGAGCCATGGCCCCCCTGCACGCGTGTGCCTCCGAGAACGACCGCAACGATGACCTTCAACTCGAGACCAGTCAACGCACTACCACTCACTGAGCCGTTACGTGCCGTAAATGTCACGGCTGCAAGGAACGCCAACACCCCCATAAGCAGATAGACCGAGACGAGAATTCGCCCGACCCGCACCCCCGCGTAATGCGCCGCGACGCGGTGCCCGCCGACGAAGACAATCTCTCGGCGCCAACGCGAGCGATAGAACCAGACCCCGCCGACGCCATAGAGGACCGCAAGCATCGGCAGCACACAATTGAACTCTCCCAGCACGCCGTAGCCTGGGACGTCCACGAACGGCGCGCGTTCAAGGTCGCCAAGAATAAAAAAACACCAGCCACGAAAAAAAATCATGGTACCGAGCGTTGCGATAATCGGTGGGATGTCGAACACCGAGACGAGGACGCCGTTCGCCCCACCAAGAGAAACAGCCACAACAAGCCCAAGCGGCAGTGCGCTCCACCAGAAATCCGAGCCGCCAGAAAAAAGAGCCATCGTACTGGCGACAAGCGCCACGAGGGAACCGACGGACAGATCGATGCCCGCCGTCATGAGTACGAGCGTCATCCCGAAGGCAAGAAAGAACTCAGGAGCCGCCTGCGCGACAAGGTCAGCAAAGTAGCTCGACGTGTAGTTCACTGCCTCGGCGACTGAGTCGAAACTTGGTCCGCTGATCGCAGCGAAAAAGATCGTCTCAGCGACAAGAATCGCGACCAGAACCAAATGATGTTTGCGCATGATCTTGACGCGATGATCGGTGCGACCATCGATCGAATGGCTATCGCAGCTCTTCGAGCAGCTTGCCTCGTTTGTGAAGAAAACAGTCGAGTCCAATGATCAAGAGAATCGCCCCGCCCATGACCACGTCTTGAAGGTACGGGCTGACTCCGGCGTAGATCATTGCTTGCTCGGTGAAGTAGAGAAAGACCGCACCGAGGACCGTCCCCGCGTAGCATCCCTCGCCGCCGAAGATATTCGTGCCGCCAAGCACGACGGCGGCAATCACCTGCAGCTCGAACCCCAGCGCCATGCGTGCAGGCTCGACCGCTTGCACTTGGGTGACATCGATCAAACAGCCGAAGCCGATGAAAAACCCTCCGACCAAAAACGCGCTCTGCAGCACGCGCCCAGGAAAGAGGCCCTGAAGACGACAAGCTTCCTCCGAGTTTCCGAGAGCGAGCCATCGCCTAGAAGTCTCAGAAAACGCCTCCCAAACGAGTCCGAGCCCCACGATCGGAATCAGAATCCACGCGGCGCAGTCCCGACCTGGCAGGTGAAACGACGGTGCATGAATCGAGATGTTACCGCTAAAATCTTCGATCGAGAGATCTGCGACGATCAACGCCACCCCACGATAGATCGTCAAGCCGGCAAGCGTGACGATGATCGACGGGATACCGAGAACCCTGACAAGCGCGCCGTTCACGACACACAGAAACCACGCTGTCGCGGTGCAGGCGGCGAAGCATGAGAGCGGGCTGAGGCCCCAAAAAACACATACGCCGAAGACAGTTCCAGAGAGCGCGACGACGCCGCCAATGGAGAGATCGATCGCGCCTGCGAGAATGATCCCCGTCATGCCAATTCCGCAGAGGATCACGGGCGCGCAGTCCCGGAGCGCTTGTCTCAAGACTTGTGAAAACGTCGCGCCCTCACGCAGGAGGCTGTTGATCAGCAAGAGCAGCAGCGCGATGCCTAGCAATAGAAAGACAAGGCGGTAGACGAGTGTTCTTGGTAGTCCACGCATAAGATCAACAAGCGCCGGAACCGGTCACGCTTCGTTCTCTGTCCCCGTGTAGAAGAGTGCGATCGATGCGGTTCCTCGAACCGGTTAGATGTGTCGACTGTCTGACAGGCCCGACGCGGCCTTCAATAGATTCTCCTCGCTACGTTCGTTTGGAGGCAGCTCTTTGACGACGTTGCCCTCGCGCAGGACAAGGATGCGATCACTGAGAGCGATGACCTCAGGAAGATCGCTCGAGATCAGCAGCACCGCCTTACCGGCAGCCGCCAACGCTCTCACCGTCGAATGGATTTCCGCCTTCGCGGCCACATCAACGCCACGCGTCGGCTCGTCAAGAAGCAGGACACCCGGATCCCTTCCAAGACAGCGTGCGATCACGGCCTTCTGTTGATTGCCACCGCTCAACGTCCCGGCGACTTGGTTCCTGTCTCGACAGCGGATCGAGTGACGCGCGATCGCCGCGTCCGCGAGGCGCTCCTCGGTGCGCCGAGGCAAATAGCCGCAGCGACTCAGCTGGTCGAGATATCCTATCGAAAGATTGTGCATCAGACTCAGATCGAGCCCGAGCGCTTGACGTTTTCTCTCCTCAGGCAGATACACAAGACCGTGGGCGCGGCTGTCGGCACAATCTCGTGGACGCCACGCACGTCTCAACAGCCACATGCGACCCGACTGTGCTTGATAAAGCCCCAAGATCGTCCGCGCCACTTCGGAGCGACCCGCGCCAACGAGTCCGGCGAGAGAGAGGATCTCGCCAGCGCGAAGGTCAAACGAAACACCCCGAAAGAACGGCTCGCAGGTCAACCCCTCAACGCGTAGCGCCTCGTCCGCCGAGCGCTCGCCGGCGCCCGTCGCGTCGAGGCTGTCGCCTCCGTCTCTGCCGCATAGCCCTCCAGATGGGCGCCCCGCACCACGCATGCGACGATCGCCGCTACCTTCGCCGCCCGCTTCCATCCCGCTGCCTGCTTCGCCACGCTCGCTTCGAGCTTCAGTCGAACGCGAACGACCGAGCATATCAAGCACCAAGCGCTCCGTCGTAACCTCTGCTTTCCGGTGCATCGCGACGAGAGAGCCGTCACGAAGAACGGCGATTCGATCGCTCAAACGTTTCACCTCTTCGAGTCGATGCGAGATATAGATGAGCGCAACCCCGCGCGACTGCGCACCCTGAAGTTGCTCGACCAACCGCTCCACCTCCGCATCGCTCAGGCTCGCTGTGGGTTCATCCAAGATCAAAAGTCGCGCTTGGCGCGAAAGCGCTCGCACGATGGCGATCTCCTGCTTTGCAGCAGAGCTCAGATCGGCGAACCGTCGACGCACGTCCAACTCAAGCCCGAACTTCCTGCACACGTCTTCGCCCTGCTGGCGCAGCCGCCGCCAGTTCACTCCACGCCACCAGTACCGAGGCCACGGTTCGCCGAGGAGAAGATTCTCGGCGACGGAGAGTCTAGAAAAGTAGGCCAGTTCCTGATGAATGGTGGCGATACCAAGCGACTTGGCGGCCGCCGGATTGCGAACAACAATCGGATCACCGCGCCACTTCACGACGCCACGATCCGGCGTGAGGACGCCACTCAGGATTTTGATCAGCGTCGACTTACCAGCACCGTTTTCGCCGACGATCCCGAGTGCCTCTGCGGCACCCACATGCAGCGTCACGTCGTCGAGCGCGGTGGTTCCGGCAAAGCTCTTGCAGAGACACTCGAGCTCGAGGAGCGGAGACGGAGACGAGCTCATCCCTTCCCCGCCGCAAGCGCGACAAGCGGATCCTGGTGCGCAAAGCCCGAGAACTCACCTAAACGCGTAGCGCAGTCGAGCACGCAATGTGCCTGCCGTCGCAGCTGGAGATTCTCAGTTCGCACTCCCCCGCTCGAGCAAGTCGAATTCCGAGCGCCGACTCGTGCGGGTGTTGGCATCATGAACTCAAGCCGTTTCTCGCGCCAATGCGTACTGCAAGACGACGAACGCGACATAGATCGCCACCGGCGGCCACCCGTACCAGCGCTCGAAGCTGCCACGGCGAATCGCCCTCGCAATGAAAATGCGAAACAGGACGAGGACGGCAAGCATCGTCGGCAACTGAAACACCAGAAAAACGTACGGCGAGGACGACTCCGGACTGACGATCGGCAGTGGGGCCGCTACAGCTGCTGCTCCGATGACGAACAAGACGTTCAGAATATCCGCGCCGATGACGTTGCCAACCAAGAGCTCCGGATGCCCCTTTCGCACCGACGAGACGGCGACGACCAGCTCAGGCAGCGAAGTCCCAAAAGCAATCAGCGTCGCCGAAAGCACGGCGTCCGGGATCCCCGCCTTCTCCGCCAACACCGTTGCCGAGCAGACAGCCGTACGCGCTGAAATCAGTACGATCAGCAGCCCAACGACGATGCTCGTGATCAGCCGCAGTACGTTACGCTGAACCGGCTTCGCCTCACGCTCCTCCAGGCCAAGAAGGGTCTCTTCGAACTCTTCGGGCGCCTGAAACGGTTCCCCCGCAGCGTGTGCACGCCCCCACTTGATGCTTTGGTAGAGATAGACCACAAGGGCGATGAGGAACAAAAAGCCGAAAGGGCGCGAGATGGCGGCCTCATCCCCAAAACGCCAAAAGAGCGCGTAGGCGATCGCCGCCAGAACCAGACCAGAAAAAAACTGCACGCGTCCCTGGCGCAGCAACACGAAGCGGTCGGCCGGCAGCTTGGTGAGAAGACATCCGACACCGAAAATCAATCCGGTGTCGGCGATGACTGACCCCACCGCATTGCCAAGCGCCAGTCCGGAGTTACCCGCGAACGCCCCCATAACCGAGACGGCGGCCTCCGGGCACGTCGTCCCGAGAGAGACGATCGTCGCGCCAACGATCACCTTCGGCACACCGAAGCTGTATGCCAGCCCCGCCGCGCCTTCGACAAGCCAGTCCGCACCTTTGACCAAAACGATGATCGAGACGACGGCCACGCCGATCAACTGCGGCAGGTTCATATCGTCAAACCACGCTTGCGGAATCAGGTGGTCCATGGACTCGACGTGTTGCCTCGACGTGGAAGATAGCGGCTCAGACTCTCGGCGAGAGTCACCAGAGCGCACGAGCGTACCCAAAGACGCACCAGCACACAAGTTTTCGTGGCCGGCCCAACCACGCACCGCACCTGGACGTCCAAGAAGCGCCGTTTTGCGACGTCGTCACTTCTGGTATTCTGGTCACTTGAACGTGCTCGGCTGGCGATTAATCGGCGGCGCGAAGAAGCGTTGCAGCACCTCGTTAACGCGGGGTGGCGCGGAAACGAGTGCGCTGAATAGCCCCTTAGCTGCGAGTCGAATGGTCGAGGCGAAGTGATGGCAAGCTGCATCGCAATCCTGGGATGCCTGGACACAAAGGGCGAGGAGGTTGGATTCCTCAAAACGTTGGTCGAGCGTCTTGGTGCATCGACCCATATCGTCGACGTCGGTGTTCTCGGCGAACCGGCGTTCTTACCGGACACCGACCGCAAACAGGTCGCCCAGGCGGGGGGCGCCGAGCTCGACACCCTTCGCCGACAGGGCGACCGCGGTGCCGCCATCGAAACCATGGCGCAGGGCGCAGAGTCGATCGTGGCCGGTCTTTGCGCCCGCGGCGAAATCGATGGCGTCCTTGCGGCGGGTGGGTCAGCCAACACCACGGTGGCGACTCAGGCGATGCGCGCGCTACCGGTCGGGTTCCCGAAGCTCATGGTTTCGACCCTGGCGTCTGGCAACACCGCGCCCTACGTCGATACGCGCGACATCACGATGATGTATTCGGTGGTTGATATCGCCGGCATCAATCGCATCTCCGAACGGATCTTGACCAATGCAGCCGTCGCCATCACGGCCATGGCAACGACGAAGACGCCGGCGTCCACCAGCGGCAAACCGATCGTGGCAGCAACCATGTTCGGCGTCACTACCCCCTGTGTGACGTCAGCAAAGGCGCGGCTCGAAGATGCTGGGTACGAGGTCATCGTTTTTCATGCGACCGGCACCGGCGGGCGCGCCATGGAGGGCCTCATCAAAGATGGCTACATTGCGGGAGTTCTGGACGTCACGACAACGGAACTTGCAGACGAGCTTGTTGGCGGCGTCCTCAGCGCAGGCTCGGAGCGCCTCACGGTGGCGGCGACGCACGGCATACCGCAGGTCGTCTCGACGGGCGCCGTCGACATGGTGAACTTCGGGCCGAGTGACACAGTTCCCGAGCGATTCGCGACTCGAAAGTTCTACAAACACAATCCGACGGTGACGCTGATGCGCACGACGCCGGCGGAGAATGCTGCGATCGGCGAGCGCATTGCGACACGCCTCAACGCGTCGACGGGACCTGCGGCAGTCGTTCTGCCGCTGCGCGGCGTCAGTGCGATCTCGGGCGATGAGGGAGTCTTTTGTGATCACGACGCCGACAACGCTTGCTTCGATGCGATTCGACAGAACCTTCGTGAAGGAATTCGCCTCGAAGCCATCGACGCTGAGATCAACGACGAGGAGTTCGCGCGCGTGAGCGCAGATCTCCTCATGAAGCTGATGAAGGATCGCGGACCGACATAGAACGTAGTGCGACCAACTGAGCGGTCACTTCTCGCCGGGAACCTCTCCGCCAGCGACCGCCAAGGCTTCCCGCGCGATCCATCAAAATGATACAGACCAACCTGGAGACGTCAGGAGACGGAAGTCATGGCTATCTCACGATCAGAAGTGCTGCGGCGCTTGCGGGAACAGATCGCATCCGGAAAGGCGATCCTTGGTGCTGGAGCCGGGACAGGGATCACAGCCAAATTCGCCGAAAAGGGTGGCGTCGACCTGATCATCATCTACAACTCGGGGCGTTACCGCATGGCCGGTCGCGGTTCGTTGGCCGGGCTCTTGCCCTACGGCGATGCCAACGCCATCGTGGTCGACATGGCACGAGAAGTGCTCCCTGTTGTCAAAGATACGCCAGTCCTCGCTGGAGTCTGTGGGACCGATCCGTTCCGCCTCATGGACATCTTTTTGCCTGAGCTGAAACGCATCGGCTTTTCCGGCATCCAAAATTTTCCGACGGTCGGGCTCTTCGACGGTGTCTTCCGGCAGAACCTCGAAGAGACGGGGATGGGCTACAATCTTGAGGTCGAAGTGGTTCGCAAGGCGCGCGCCCTGGATCTCCTCACCGCTCCGTACGTGTTCTCACCCGAGGACGCGGCGGCGATGACCGAAGCTGGCGCTGACATCCTTGTGCCTCACATGGGACTGACGACGAAGGGATCGATCGGTGCGACCACCGCCCTGACACTTGAGCAGTGTCCCGCCGTGATCCAAGCGATGGCAGACGCAGCAAAAGAGATACGCGACGACGTGATCGTGCTGTGTCACGGCGGTCCGATCAGCGAACCCGAGGACGCGGAGTACGTACTCAAAAACACGACCAACGTCGATGGCTTCTTCGGCGCTTCGTCGATCGAACGACTCGCCACTGAGGTGGCGATCACCGAGCAAACCCAACGGTTCAAAGCGATCGCGACTTGAGTCCGCGTTGGGCGGGTGGCGGTCCTCGACTATCCGCTCCCTCGTTCGATCCACGTACCCGCGAGAGCAGGCACCCGCGCGCGAGGACGGCGAGACGGCAGACTCGACCGCCGCGTTTATGGCACCATCCCGTGCCGCGCATCTTCGAGCAAACGCCGCTCATAGGGCGACAGCTGCTCCCGCCGACTCTCGGCTTCGGAGAGCGCAGGCATCGCAGCGTCAGCTTCGCCGAGCATCGCGTGAGCGAGCCCTAAGTACAGGAAGTTGGCTCCCGTTTCAAAGAGGTGCGTCGCCTCGCGTAGATGCCGTAAGCCATCCTCGCGGAGTTTCGCACTCTCCGAGCCGGAGAGTCCACTTTGGGGGTCGACCGCGATCAAAAATTCGACCCATCCGAGTGTGTTGACGAACATCGAGGCTTCCAGAGGACTCGCAGCGCGGCCTCCACCCAAAAGACGGTTCATGAATCCCGTCTCTTCAGCCGTCACAGCCGCGACCGCCGTCGTCGCCAGCTGCAGCGCCTCCTGAAGCGACTCATGTTTGAGAGCCAAGCACCACGCCAGCTCGTTGAGGTGATGCGCGTACTGAAGCCGAGTCCTGTCGCCCGCAGATTCCCTCTGGGAAGCACGAAGATTTGTCCGCGCCGCGACAATCAGGTCAGCCAACAAGGTCGCTGCAAGCTCGTCACGCCCTCGAGCCATGAGTTCGTCGTACAAGAGATAGCCGAACTCGCGGTAGTGATCTGCTCCATAGTACTGCCCCGACTCTCCCCATGTGCGCACGACCTGCTCAAAACGAGCATCGATCTCCTCGACGCTCGGTGCAGACTCCTCGGCTCCTCCGGCAGCGTTCATGTCGTCAGCATTGATGGCGACGGCAATCTGCAAACGGAGCGCGTACATGAGGAGCTCAAGCGATCCGTCTTCGCCTTGCACGGCTCCAGCGAACGTCGTCGCATCAAAGGTCTCGGATTTGGTGGCGCGCCACTTAGCCCAGAGCGGGTTCCAAGCGGGCCAGAAGCACGAGTAGATGCCGAGACCGACGATCACGACGGAAGTTGCGATCAACACTCGTGTCGATCGAGTCCGCAGCGCTGCATCGCGGCGGACCAAAAACCCGTACCCGAGAAGGACCCCGCAAAAGAACCCTCCCGCGTGAGCTGAAAGCGCCACCTTCAGGTGCCAGGCGCTCTCGATCCAGCGTGCGAAGAGCCAATCGGCACACGGTATCAAGATGAGCGCGACGAAAAAAGCGATTCGCAGGCGGACGCGGTCGCCGTCGAGCTTCCCGTAACGCAGAGGCAAAAACGCGCCGAAAACCCCGTAGACCGCCCCGGATGCCCCAATACCGATCACCCCTTTGGAGAAACCCTGGAAAGCGAGTCCACCTACCAGACCAGAGACGAAGTAGATCAGCAGGAATCGTCTTGCGCCATAGACCCGCTCGACGACGCTGCCGATGATATAGAGACCGAAGCAGTTGACGAACAGGTGTCCCCAATGCGCGTGCACGAACGTCGCCGTGAAGATTCTGTAGTACTCACCCTCCCAGACGCTGAGCTGATGTTGTTCAAGCCCGTGGTTCCCTATGACGCCAACGTGAACCGCGACATTCGCTGCGATCAAGAGCAACGTGGCGATCGGACGGCGTCTCCTACGATCGGGAGCGGCGTTGGATCGGTCGGATGCCATGCTCGATGCCGCACCGAACTCGAAGCCCCGACGAGACGATGGCTCTTCGTTCGGCGCGGACGAGTTTCCGTTCGAATCGTGATCCGAATTCTGCAGGGATTCGCCCTCAGGCAGTTCGGAAGTCATTCGAGTAAGGCAGCTCCTCTATCTCCTGGCATTCCGAGTCGGAACGCGTCACGCTTCTTTGGTAGGCGACCGCCGACTTTACCGCCATCAAGGAACATTTGCACGAAGATCGCTCGATCGAGGGCCGGCTGGGGAACGAACGCACGGGACAAAATCTGATCTAACAGCCTGCCTGTAAAAGTGCTTTGAGACGAAAACTGGTCTCTTCGCGTCCAGATCGGCCGCGGCAGACGCAGGCAATCTTCGGGCCCTCTTTTTTCGATTCTGATGGCGACTATTGACGTGACCCGTCTGGGCGTGAAGAGGCCAGTTTCTTCGGCCGAATAACTTTTTCAGGCGGGCTGGTAAGCCCCGTTCGCGGCGATGGACTTCCACAAGTCTACCCGAACACTGCGGGACTGATGGCAGAAAACACACTCGCTCCCCTATGTCGAGACGCGAGGTCTCGCATGCTCTTTCAGTTGAAGATTTCTCCACACGTGTGGATGAAGAAGAGCCAAGACCGTGACGATTTCCAGTCTCCCGATCCACATCGCAAACGTCAAAATGAGCTTCGCGAGAATCGGCAGTCCTGAGAAATTCCCCATCGGGCCGACCTCACCAAACCCCGGCCCGATGTTCCCGAGACACGCCAGAGCCGCCGTGAAGCTGGGGACAAATTCGCCACCCAAGAGCACGAGGACAAGTCCGACCGCAAGATATCCAACGAAGAACATCACCCAGAGAGAAAACACCGCGCGGAGAATGGCAGGAGGGATGACGCGCGTTCCGTGCCGGATCGGAAGCACGGCGCGAGGATGTAACACCTTCGTGATTTCGGTCTTGAGAAGTTTAAGTACGAGCAGCAAGCGGATCACCTTCGGGCCACCTGCGGCAGACCCGGCGCAGCCTCCTACGACCATGATTCCGATGAGCAAAGCCTTGGCAACGTCGCTCCACTCATTGTAGTCAGTACTAGCGAACCCCGTACTCGAGATCAGGCTCGCAACTTGGAACGTCGCGAGACGCAACTCGTCAAATCCAGGAAGGAAACCGTTCTGCTCGTAGGCAAGTACGAACGCTATCGCCAACGACCCAAACGCGGCGACGCCGAGATAGAGAAGGAATTCGCCGTCACGCACCGCCGCGAGCGGTTTGGAAGTGAAAAACTTCCACAGCAAGGTAAAACTCGTTCCGGCAAGCAACATGAAGATCACGGTCACCCACTCGGCGGCATGATTCGCATAACCACCGAACGACTCACCGTTCGGCGAGAACCCACCAGCACTCATCGTTGTTAAGCTGTGCACGAGTGACTCGTACGGCGGCAGGCCTGTCGCCATCAGAAGAAGCAGCTGGATGAGCGTGAGTGTTGAATACAGGATCCAAAGGCGCTGCGCCGATTCCCGGATCTGTGGACTGATGTTCTCTCCAGCTGCATCCGATGCTTCGGCGAAAAAAAGCTGACGTCCCGCGATGCCGAGGCGCGGAAGAACGACAACGAACAACGCAATCACGCCCAAACCACCGAACCATTGGGTCATAGCGCGCCAGAGAAAGAAAGCGCGCGTGTACTCGAAGTGAGCCAAAATCGTCGCCCCGGTGGTCGTAAAACCAGACATCGATTCAAAGAGTGCATCGACCGGGGAAATGCCGACCAGAAAGTATGGAACGGCAGCGAAATGGGCCACCACCAGCCATGTTCCGGCGACTACACCCATCGCCTCGCTGCGGCGAAAAATCCGGACGTCGCGATAGCCCAGCCGCAGCGCCATGCTTCCGCCGATCGCGAGAAGCATGCCGACGCCGAAATGCCACACCGCTTTGTGATCCCCGTCAAACAGAGCCAGCAGGATCGGTGCGACAAAGGCAAAACTGAAGAATCGCAGGAGATGCCCGATGACACCGAGGACGAGGAAAACGCGCACCGTCAGCGACTCCCGTGTTGCACGAAGAAGTTTCTAGCTTCGTCTTCAAATTCCCGCGTGCAGAACACCAGAAGGCGGTCACTAGCCTGAATGACATCGCTTCCTTTGGGAATTATGACGTCCTCTTCTCGCAAGATTGCGCCAATGATCACGAACTCGGGAACCGAAAGATCTGAGATCGGACGTTCTTCGAACGTCTCCGGCAGCTCCACTTCCAGCACCATAGCGTCGCCATGTTCGAGCTCCGCGAGAAGCTCCGCGTGACTCTCGACGATGCTCTTTACGATCGTTCGAACCGCTGCTCCACTCGCTGAACGGATGACATCAATACCGACTCGCTCGAACAATCTCTCGTACGACTGACGACTCGCTCGCGTGACGATGCGTCTCACCCCAAGCTGCTTCGCCAGGAGCGACACGAGAAGATTCTTCTCGTCGTTCGAAGTCACCGAGATCAATACGGAACTATCGCCGATATCTTCCTCCTCAAGCAGATGAAGATCGCTCCCGTCGCCAAAAAGAACCAGGGAATTCAACACTCGAGAGATCTCTTCGCAGCGACGGCGGTCGCTCTCGATCACCTTGACCTGCCAGCCGGCATCTTCCAAACCCAGAGCGACACCGAGCCCGACTTCGCCGCCACCGACGACAGTCGCACGATGGACTTCCTTAGCTGCCGACTCCGCCTTCAAGTACTTGAAGAGGAGGAGGTTCATGGCAGCTGGCTCACCCATAGCGGTGACTTTGTCGCCAGGGCGAAACTGTGTGTTCCCCTTCGGGATGAAGATGTCGTCACCGCGACGGGCCATCACGAGAACGACTTCGGACGGAATCCCCACATGCATCAGGAGACTGTTCGTGATGGGAGCGCCCTCCTCGACGACATGGCGAAAGAGCCGCACCTTGCCACCGACGAAAGCCTCGACATCAAGCGCTCCCGGCACTGCGACGATGCGAAGAATTTCCCGCGCCAACTGCTCTGCGGGACGAATGACGCTGTCGATTCCCAACGATTCCGAAAGTGACTCGGAACCAACGGAGGCGCTGTAGATATCGGACCGTACGACGAAACAAATGGCCTGCTTCGCGCCAAGGCGTTTCGCGATCGCGCAAGCGACAATGTTGTGTTCGTCGTGCTCAGAACACGCGATGAAGAGATCGGAGCGATCGACTTCGACGCGTCGGTGCGTATCGATCGCCGTAATCGCGCCGACCAACACGTCGACGTCGAGACGCTCCACGCGCGGACCGGCATCCTCAGAGGTCACCAGAGAAATCGCGTGGTCGTCCATGAGCTGCTCAGCCAGCCGAAACGCGATTTCGTCGTCACCAGCGATGACAATTCGCATCTACTCGCGCTCACACAGTTATGCCTGGACGATAAGCACTACACCAACGTAGCGGCTTATCGGAACAGCAGGTTAAATCAACGCCGAGCCGGACATCGTCTTCGGCGCTGAAAGGTCCCTAACTGTAGCGAGCCGGCGCCCTCAGCGCGAGCATTGATCCAATTCGCGCAACAGTAGATGATCCTGCCGCTCGCGACGGTCAGAGCTGCCGCGGCCTGAGCTCACCCTCGATCGGCCGGTCAACCGGCGGCGGGGCGCTGTTGCTCAGAAAATTTAGCGGCGTGAAGTAGCCGCTTGTGTCTGCACTGACGAGACCCGAGTACCCCGGAATGATCTCATCGATGGCGCCGTCGGGATCGCTCAGATGGCGAGTCAAGACCTCGTGGTAGATCGCGCGAAAGTCCGTCCGATGGGCGACGTAGCGGCCGTTCGAAGTCGAGAAGAGGTCGCCATTGGCCCACGTGCTAGAATCACAGTTGTACACGTTTCCTACCACGCCTCCTCCCATAGCGAAGCTGCAGCAGGCTTCCGCATGGTCGGTCCCACGATTCGCGTTTTGCAGCGACGTGCGGCCAAACTCCGTTAGAGTCATTACGAGGATGTCTTCCCAAATCGGTTTCAGGTCGATATAGAGAGCCGTCAGCGCCTTCGCCAGATCGCCAACCAAAGCCGGGAATGCGACGTTTTCGTTGCCGTGCGTGTCATACCCGTTTTGATTGCACCCGACGACACGCACTCCGTCGACCTGTTTGAGCAGCTGTGCACAGTCGCGAATGAAACTGCGAAAATTCCTGTCGGCGATCGAGTCGTAGAGCTCCTGCGCGCCTGGCTCAGGCTCGTAGGGCGCTTGCCGCACGTTTTCTTCGAAGAACTGCAGGTTCTCGAGTAACGTGCTGCCGGTGGAGTAGGTCAGGGATTCGTAAGAGATCGCGGGATCGAACCCAGCTTGGCCGTACGCGCCCTTGAGACCGACTCCGAGTGGGTCTTCCGGCGTCGGCGCCGTGCCCAGGCCGACGTTTCCCGGCAGAGCGAAGTCATCGATCGAGCGCAGAACAGGGACGAGAGTCTGCCCTTTGAGCAGAACCATTTGGCTGGTGTTCAGCGTCGCAGCTTGGATTGGCGCGTCTGCGTCTGGATAACGGGTCAGATAGCGATTGAAGAACCCCTCCTCCAGCTGAAGGTTTCCAGGCGATGCGTTCTCGTAAAATTGCTGACTCGAAAAGTGTGACCTATTTTGATCCTCGTAGCCGATACGGTGCAGCACGGCGAGCTGCGGCCCGCGCTCGTCGAAGGTGCCGCGGAAGATATCCGCGAGTTTGGGGTCCGCCGCACCGGGTCCTTGCATCGTGGGGAAAAGACTACAGAACCCGTTCAAATCATGGGTCGCGGTACGATCAGGGCGCAGGTCTGGTCGCGCCTCTTCGTACGTCAAAGCGGCCCCCGGAATGCCCTGGTCGCCATACGGGATCACGGCCTGCACGCCGTCCATGCCGCCGCGACAAAAGATGCAGAGCACCTTCTTGCCGTTGAGGCTTGGTGCTGCCGACAGTCTGCGCAGGAACGCAGGCATCCCCAATCCACCCGCGGCAGCAAGAGAAGCAGCGCTCCACTTGAGGAAGTCACGTCGACGGTTACGAGATTTCATGGTTCCGTCCGATGCTCAAGGTTCTGTACTGTTCACACGCACGTAGGTGCTGCACGATGATTCCTCCACAGCTCATTGCTTATGGAACTGCGGCAGACTGAGAAGAAACGCGATGCCACGCTGGATTGCGGTTCCACTGCCGGCTGTTGTCATCGCTTGAATAGTCAGCTCGCGATGCGCATCGAGTATGTCGGCGCCGTGAAGCAATAGAGCGAAGAAGTCGACGATCGACTCGGCGGATCCGAGCTGCCACTCGAAGACTGGCTCCAGCGGGTTCCACGAAAAACGTGACTCGTTATTCGTTGCCGGATTGGCGGCGCGATTGAGGAACTTGAGACGCTCCAAGAGCCCAATCGTGTGCATAAGGTCAAACCCGAGTTCCGATTCGCCCGTGGGATCGCCAAAGTCGAACAGTTCCATACCGGCAATGGTAAGATCCTCGACGGTCACGATCAGCCGATCCACCGGAAACTCTCCTTCGAGTGCGCGGGCGCTACTGACAACAGACTCGAACGGCGTCTTCACCTTGGCACGGTAGAAGTCGAGGCTGAAGAACTCTTCGGAGAGGAGAATACCGCGAATCACTTCGCGCATGTCACCGCCGGTCGCGCGCCAGGTATCGATCGCGTCGAGCAGCAAGTCCGGCTCCTGGTACTCGAGCGGAGAGATGCGCTGATTGCCGTTTTCATCGATGCGATCAAAGATCTCGCGTGGCCGCCCATTCGGTAGCACCAGAGGTATCGGCTCCTCCCACTCCGAAAGCTCAATCGCACCGTCGCCGTCGCTGTCGACCGAGTCGAAGGCCACCTGCAAGTCTGCGGGCATCGGGTAAGTTTTCTTGAGTTCGGCGAGATCGTCCGTCACGAAGAGCTGAATCAACTTCGTCGAGATGAACTTGGCCGTGTCGCGAAAGCTCACGACGCGCCCGAGCACGAGGTCAAACTCCGCCAATGCGGCCTCGGCCGTGTGGTCCGAGAGGTTCGCCGGAATCGTCAAGGCGAGCGACGGGTCGGGCGGATTGCCGAGGGAGTCCACTCCGCCGTAGCGCTGTAAGAAGAGATCTTTGCGGTTCCAGTCGTGACCAAAGTCAGCCTGATTGCCGAACGCGCCGCCGTTGCCAAACACGAACGCCCACGTGTAAACAGTGTCGTCCCAGTTCTCCTGCGTTGGAAAATTGAAGGGACGCGGAGCGCGAAAATTGATGCGGAAACGCTCCGCTGTGGGATGACCCTGGAAGTTCAAGTCATTGGGATCGAACTGAGCCCGTTCGACCCAATCCGCGGTCCATGCGGTCAACACGCGCGAAAGCTCTTCGATATCTCGCTGCGTGTAAATGTGATCGACGCCCGCGCCGTGGAGCTCGAAGAACTCGCGGCTGAGATTCTCGTTCGGCTCGGCCGCGGTGTTCTCAAAACCGTTCAGGTAGATCAGCATGGCGACGCTCTTCATGCACGCCTCCAACAGATCTCCAAAGCTTCCAAACGAGAGACGTCGATAGAGGTCGTACTCACGTTTCTCCATATCCGACGCGACCGCCAATCCCTCGAAGCCGCGCCCGTACTTCCAGAAAGCGATGGCGGTGTTGTTGAATTCGTCGAAGCTGAGCAGATTGTCGTCGGAGACGCGGCGCCCGAACGCGGCGAACTCGATCAAGCTTGGGTGCTCGGCACGAAATGCGATCCACTCCGCCTCATCGATAAACCCCGAAACGTCACTATCGGCTACGGCGAAGAACTCCGCGTTGCCGCGTGAGGCCGCCCCACCGCGGCCGTTGCGCCGAAAGAACATATCGCTCAGCGAACCCACGTTCGTATGAAAATGATTGTTCCAAAACTGAGAGACAACGTGCAAGAGCTGCCAGCGACTATGCACCGCGTTCTCGATAAGCATGCTCTTGAGTCGCTGTACCGGAGCCCGTGCCGTATCACCTTCGACGAAACCGATCTCCAGCGCATCGATACGCTCCTGCAACTCCGGCTCATGGACGGTGGGATCGTAGTTCTCCGGAGGATTGAGCTGTTCATCGATGTAGTCGAGCAGATCATCGCGCGTCTGAATCTCCGTCATCAACTCTTCGGTAGGCCCAAACGTGATGCGGCTAAGAACATGAAAGATGAGCGTCGTGTCGTCAGGACAAAGCTCATATTCGTCGCATCCTAACGCGAGCTCCTGACTCGCCGCACCGCACTCATTCGGGCCGGGTGCAGGCGGCGTCGCTGAACCACCGACAAACAGATAGTTGAGCGTGAAAATGGGATCCGATACGTCAACGAAGTCGTCATCGTTGGCGTCCATCGCCTCGAGACACCTCGCCGGCTCATCGGTGACGAAAAGCGAGTTGAGAGTGAATAGCGAGTCCGAGATGTCCACCGCGCCGTCGGTGTTGGAGTCAGCACGCCGAAACTGCGTGCGACGAAAAAAATCGTCGGCGAACGCGGCCGAACTTGCCAGCCAGAACCCGACGCACAGGATGATTGTGAGGCCTGCGGGCCTGTACATCACTCTCATCGGCATGCTCCCAAAGTGGGGATCGGAAAACCAGGGAGACGGGCTTCATCCCCCCCCTGCATCGAAAAACGCTCGCGACGGCCACAACGACTCGCCGCCTTTGGGCGACCAAAATGCTACCCGACCGGGTGTGAGCCGGCCAGTCGGACCGCCGAACGCCAACATGTCCCAAGCAAACTGCGTTCCGCAAGTCGGCGTGCCGCACCCAACAGAACCGTGTCTCGCCGATTCGCCAGCGCCCGCGGCAGGGGATTTGCTAAAATTAGCGGGAGATCCGCTATTCAACGTGTCATTGTCGCAGCTCACGCCAGAGAGCGCCAGAGCCCCCGGGATGAAAACGCGCTTAACAAATCTGTTGTCACCGAATGTCAATTCCTTTGTGACTGCGTGCTTACTCGTTGCGGTGGCACCTGGTCCCGAATTGGAGGCTGCGGGCCCACTGTTCGTTCGCGGCGACGTCAACGCCGACGATGCCGTCGACCTCGCGGATGCCACGTTCGGCCTCGGCGCGCTCTTTCTCAACACACCTCAGCCCCCCTGCCTCGATGCCGCCGACACCAACGACGACGGCGCGTTCGACGTCTCGGACCCCATCTATCTCTTGATCCACCTCTTCGGTGCCGGGCCTCCCCCACCGTCACCGGGGCCTGACTCTTGCGGTGGAGAGGACCCAACGAGCGATGCGCTGGACTGTATGCAGTCGCTCGAGCCGCCCCCGTTTCCACCGCGCCTCGAGCTCACCGCCACCTACGCGCCAGCCCCGGGCGTGCGCGAACGAACCCGTGTGACGCTCCCCCGACTAGGCGATACTTTTCAGATTGGCGCCGGCGAGTCTTGGAGCCTTCTCGTTCAAGCCGCCGCCAATGAACTGAGCCGCGCTCCCGTCGAACTTGCAGCTGCCGGCGACGCGTCGGTCGGGAACTCAACGACACTTCACGTCGTCTGCGATCGAGACCTTGGTGATCCGAGCGCAGGAGGTGTTGCTGCGGGCGAGAACTTAGCGCTTCACTTCCTGTCGGACTTGGATCTTTGGGAGGACCCGATCTATCTGGACGCGCACGCTGCACTGCGCATCGCAGGGGATGGACCACTGGCACCAGCATCCGGAACCTATGTCTTCACCGCGACCGTCACGGACACGACCTGCGCCGTGTCAGCCGCAGTCACTCTGACGGTAGATGTCGCTTCGACCACAGCACCTGATCTGTTTGCTTGGATCGAACCCGCAGGCGAATTGCAGCGCGCGCCCCGTGCCCACAATGAAGGAACGGGAAACGCCCGCGTCGCGTCGGGTGAATCGTTCCTCCTTGTCGTTGAGGCGTGCCCCAACGGCAGGCAACCTGAGGCGACTCCCCCCATCGACGAATTGGTCGTCACGGCCGATGTCCCGATCGGCACAAGCAGCGATCTCAGCGATCTCTTCACCGACGTCGAACAGAACACGTTCGTCGCGTCGTTCACCTCCGAGGCCGACCTTCCAGCGCTCGGCAACACCGTCTTGACGATCTCGGTCGGCGGCGCGGAACGCCTCTTCCCACTCGAGGTCAAAGTGCCCTACGCTGCGTCCATCCAATCGGTGTGGAACGAAAACTGCTCTGGATGCCACGAGGGCTCTAACGCCTTCAAAGGCCTCGAGCTCGTCGACCCGGCGAAATCGCCGCAGGAGGTTTGGCGCAACTACGTCAACATTTTCGCGGCTGAGCCCGGCATCACGTCGATCGCTCCGATTCTGGTGCGTCCGTTCTTCCCTGAGCGCAGCTACATGATTCACAAGCTCGACGGGACGCAAGGACTCCCCGAGGTCGACGGCGAAGGCGGACGCATGCCACTCGACGGTCCCCCCTATCTCGACGACGACATCATGCATCTAATCCGCAGTTGGGTACTCCAAGGCGCGGACGCAGAGGAGTGAGCCGCGTGCCTCATGAGTTCGCACGGTGCGCACGCGCTAAGTGACGCGCGCCTTCGCCTCGGACTGCGAACCGACTCCGACGATGCGAAGAGAGACTGGGGCAGCGGGACAGCGCCGTGACGGAGCTTTTGAGAGGTACCTCGGCGTTCTTGACGCTGCTCGGCGTTTGCGTTTGCGTTTGCGTTTGCGTTTGCGTTTGCGTTTGCGTTTGCGTGGGCGTGGGCGTGGGCGTGGGCGTGGGCGTTTGCGTGGGCGTGGGCGTTTGCGTGGGCGTGGGCGTTTGCGTGGGCGTGGGCGTGGGCGTGGGCGTGGGCGTGGGCGTTTGGTGGGCGTGGGCGTGCCGGTACTCTGCTTCTGACTCAGTATCTGTATCTGCCTCCTCGTCAAACCCGCCGCGCCAAATAGCGCGGCGGGCCGAGACTCCGCGTCAGCGTGTCAGTTTCCAGAGCATCGCTTGTAGCGCATCGATGTCCGCAAGTACCGTGTCGGTCTGTTCTGCATCGAGGTAGCCCCACGCCTCAGCAACCTTGAGCGCCGTGCGCACCTCTTCGGCGCTGCCCGAAGCAATGCGCCAAAGATGCCCGCGGTCACGGCCCTGACGCCGATTCCCCTCGCCAAGGTTGAGTGCCACCGACGAACCGGCATCGCGCAGCTGAGCGGCAAGCTTCGAGTCGTGACGACGGATGCTCGCGACGAGGGGACGCAGCTGTCGAACGATGCCAAAAGTGTGATCCAGAGCAAGAAAGCCCATGTGTGACTCCGGTAACGGCCCAGTGATCTGTCGCCGACGCCCGACGCGGCGGCGTTTCACCCCCACCAACGGAAGCCCAGCCGGGGTCAAGGGCGCAAAGCGCCGAGCGCAGCGAGGGCACCCTTGAGGCCGGCTGGGCTTCCGTTACGATCGACAAAACCGCCGCCGCACGAACGCCCGCAGCAGCAGAGTTCTTCTCTGCCGTTGGCTCGATCGCCGCCGCCGACCCCGGCGCCCGTTTGCGTTTGCGTTTGCGTTTGCGTTTGCGTTTGCGTTTGCGTTTGCGTTTGCGTTTGCGTTTGCGTTTGCGTTTGCGTTTGCGTTTGCGTTTGCGTGGGCGTGGGCGTGGGCGTTTGCGTGGGCGTGGGCGTGGGCGTGGGCGTGGGCGGTCTGTTGTCTCCGCCTCCGTCTCTGTCTCCGCCTTCCATGAGAAGGCCAAAAAGTCAAGAGAGGCGAACGTGGTCGCCGCCCGAGCGCAGCGAGGTCAATCGTTCTCTGCGCCCAGCGAAGGTCAGTTGTAGGGTGGGAGGCCTGCGCGGCAGGGAGGGGCCCGCGAGCGGCAACGAGTCCGCACGCGAAGCGTCTCGTTTGGCGGCTGGGCAGCAAATGCCCTTGCTGCCTTCCATGAGAAGGCCAAAAAGTCAAGAGAGGCGAACGTGGTCGCCGCCCGAGCGCAGCGAGGTCAATCGTTCTCTGCGCCCAGCGAAGGTCAGTTGTAGGGTGGGAGGCCTGCGCGGCAGGGAGGGGCCCGCGAGCGGCAACGAGTCCGCACGCGAAGCGTCTCGTTTGGCGGCTGGGCAGCAAATGCCCTTGCTGCCTTCCATGAGAAGGCCAAAAAGTCAAGAGAGGCGAACGTGGTCGCCGCCCGAGCGCAGCGAGGTCAATCGTTCTCTGCGCCCAGCGAAGGTCAGTTGTAGGGTGGGAGGCCTGCGCGGCAGGGAGGGGCCCGCGAGCGGCAACGAGTCCGCACGCGAAGCGTCTCGTTTGGCGGCTGGGCAGCAAATGCCCTTGCTGCCTGGCCAAGAGCGTTTTGGTGCGCTGAGGTTTCCTGAAGTTCTCGAAAGAGTCTATGGCGCGGTTGAAGCCAGCCTTCCATACGCACTTTGGGTGAGGAGTCTGTCCTGGAGTCCTCTGTGCAAGTTGGGGTCCGAACCGTCGTGGTGCTGCACACTCCGTCGCGAACTCCTGGTATGATCGAAGGAAGTTTGGACGCCCTCGATCGGTTCAGTGCAGAGATCGCAGTCACCAAGACGAGACTTTTCACGCGGGTAGATCCTTCAGAGGTTTTTCAGTCGCCTCGTAATGACACAGGCGGCTCAGGCCGAGCGACGCTTCGAGCGCGAGGCGCTGTAGAGTGGATCGTAGCGCTCGCCGCTGGCCCAGAGGTGGTGCATCAGCACGGCGAGCTTTCGTGCCACGGCGACCGTAGCTTGCTTCTTACCGCGAGCGGCGCCGCGCTGCCCCAGCCGCTCACCAAAACGCCTCAGATCGCAGTCCTCCCCGAACGGCCCCAAGATGTAATGCGCGCTGCCGACAAGCAGTCGACGTAGGTAGCTATTGCCGTACTTCGAAATACGAAGCTGTGGAGTCCTCGACGAAGAGTCGTGCTGCTTCGGGACGAGTCCGAGATAGGCCCCGACCTTGCGGCTCTTGGAGAAACGCTCCCGATTCTCCAGGCTCAAGACAAACGCCAGCGCCGTCAGTGGCCCTACGCCGTTGATCTCTTGAAGGCTCTTGGTCTCTGGGTACTTCTCTGAGAGCGCCTTGATCTCTCTGTCGTAGCTGCGCACCGTGGCGCTAAGCTGCCCGATCTGCTCGAGCATCGGTAGCACCGCCGCCTCGAGCTCCTCGGGAATATCCTCCCTGACTTTGTAGTGGAAGGCGGCGCTTGAGCAGCTCTTGAGGCGATACCCGCTCGACTTGACGAGACCTCGCACGCTGTTGATCAGTGTCGTGCGAGTGCGCACTACTGCGTCACGGGCACGGATGACTGCCAGGTCGTTTTGGGCTGAGAGCTGGCGGTGACGAACCGGTCGCAACAGGCGCGGGCTGCCCCAGCCCAGCGTCGCCAGGGTGACGGCGTCGAGCTCGTCGTTCTTGCGACCGTTGGCGGCAAGAGCACGCCCTGCGCAGACAGGATTGGCAACGATCACCTCGAAGCCGAGCTCTTCGAGCACCGCACTGACCCACGGCGAGTGCGTGCCCGCCTCGCAGACCACGCGCGAGCCTCGCGGGAACTCATCAAAGCGCCTAGCGAGCGCCGAGCGTGTCGTCGCCACGCGCTCGTTGGCGAGGATCTCTCCATCGAGCGTTATCGCCACCAAGTGGCTAAGGCGGTCGCCGAGATCAAGGCCGATAGACAACATACGCTGTGTTTGATTACTTTGGGACATGGTCAGTCTCTCCTTCTGGGTTCAAAGCCCGGTTAATGTTGCAGATCCTTCTTCGGATACTGCGTGGAGGGACTGGCCTTCTCATCCCATCTCCGTCTCTGTCTCCGCCTCTGGTGTCCGCCGCATTGTGGTGTAGACTCATGGTGAACTGCAAATCCCCTTCGAAAACGCAGGAGTGACCATGAGCAGCCAGCGAACTCTGTTGTCTCGAATCGTTCAGGTGGGCGTTGCGATCATCGCGATCAGCCTTACAGGTGCCCACGTGCGCGTCGCCGCCCGAGATGCGAAGGACCCCAAAGCACAGGACGCACCGCCGGCTGCGGAGCCTCAGCAACAGCCCGGGGCGACACAGGAACTGACCGAACTGGAAAAGGAGTTCGAGAAGACCTTCCGTAAGGCGACCCTGTCCGGACATTGGCGGCTTAGTCAAGGTGACGAGCTCGGCGAGGAACGCGAAGAGCTGTATCAAATTGACTCGGTGAAGAAGGCTGGCAAAGACCTGTGGCTCTTCAACGGCGTGCGAGTCAAGTACGGTGGCAAAGACGTGACCGTCCCGTTTCCGATTCCGGTCAAAGTGCTCTGGGCGGGAGATACGCCGGTGATTTCGGTGACCGACCTGAACGTTCCGGGGCTTGGCACTTACACCGCACGCGTCTTAGTCTACCGCGGCATCTACACCGGCACCTGGTTCGGCCCCGGGCATGGAGGCAGCATGAGCGGTCGGATCCTCAAGAAGGACGCCGCTCAGCCGACGACGGAAAAAAAGCCCAAAGACGCCTGATCTCGCGATCGCCGCACGATCGCACCCAAGCCGCGCGGTCGCATTGTATAGGTTCGAGGTCGGCGCTCTCGCTCCTGCCGTTCCGAAACTCGACACGTAACGGCCGAAATCGAGCTAGGACGCTGGGCGATTCTCGAACATCGACGGCTGGTCGTTTCGGTATGCCAATGCACGCCCCGGTCCCTCGACTGGGCGATAGAGCCCCTCGCGTGCCCGCGCCATGAGTTCGACGAGTGAGGCGGTCGCGACACCCCGTTCGATCGGCCACGCGCCGCCGCCTCGAAAAGCCTCATCGAGACGCGCCACGAGCGTGGACCACTGATAACCGGTTGGCAAAGGGGCATCATCCCATGCGGGGTGCGGCGCTGGCTGTTCGAAAAGCTGTGTCGATAGGACGCCTCCACCCTGGAGCCTCAACGCAACATTCGCTTCGCCGATGACTCCGTTCAACACGAGCACTGTCGACAGCAGCCCATCGGTGTGCTCGATGAGATAAGCCTGGGGCTCCGCGGCGAGATGAGGAACTTTCCCGAGTCCGAGGAGGTTCTGTGTTCTCCCGTCTCGACGCGGATCGCCCTGCGGCGTACTCGAGCGCGACAGCGCTGCTGACAGTAGGGCGCGACTCCAGCGGCCTTCATTTTGCGCTCGCCAAACGGCGTCGCCCTCCAGTGCCGTCACTGCTGCGATCCCCGCCTCTCCACCTCGACGCCGCTCGATGAAAGGCAATAGCGCGTCGACAGCACGAAACGGAACCTCCTCATGGTCGCCGACGACAACAACCAGCGCCGCTGCGACTGCAGCTTCGCGCGGCACGTCGATCGGGGGTAGACGGACAGTCGTCGCGAGATAGGAGCCCGAAAACAGATCAACCTGCCGCTGGCGTGCAATCCCGAGGTGACGCTGCGCCGCTTCGTACGTGCTCGCAAGTGTGCCGTGGACGTAAACCTTCGAACTGCGCGGAACCGCAGAAAGGGTTTTTTCGACGAAACGATCCGAAGCCGCAGACGCAACTCTTGCCGGCACGATCACGAACGCGTCAGACGAGGCAGCGGCTTCGGCGTCAGTGCCCACGGCCATCAGCTGGTGGTCACGGACGCGCATTCTCACTTCAGGTTGTTGAAGATCACCTCGCAGCGAGAGGACGACCTGGTCGTACGCAGGTCGCAGTTCGCCTTCGCACGTGTACCCACGAAGAAACCGATCGAGAATCTGCTGGGCCGGTGAAAAGAGCGAAAACTCTTCCGCGAACAAGGCAAGCCGCATGGCGATCACGTCCTCCAGAACCGGGATTCTTCCGGAGGCTGATACACGACGTCGAGTTCGGGGGTCCGCAACTTGACCTCGCCGCGGTAGATCGATTCGATACCGAAGAGTGTCATGCCGGACGTCAGGAGCGTTCGCTCGACGGGATAGGGAGCCTTTCCCGTGACGATCATCGTCTCGATATGCCGCACGAGCGGACAGAAGAAGTCAGCGAGCGTCGTGTGTCGCGGCGGCATTGGCAGATACATCTGACACGATACCACCCGGCCGTCCTCCATTCGTCCCGCGTAGTTGAAGTCGACGAGCAGTCCATGTAAGAGAAAAACCGTTGTCCTGAAGCCATCGTTGTGTTCGACGATGAACCCCTTGCCGTTCGGCGCGCTCTCACGCACCCAATCGAATGTCGGCACGCCAAAGGTGTAGCCGGATGGAGCAAGCAGCGTGTGGCTACGTTTCAAAGCCGCCAGCAGCAACTCCTGCAATTCTGGGCGAGCTGCAACATAGTCCCACAAACGCTCCCCCGAGAGGGCATGCACGGAACGCACACCGACTTCGCCGCCTCTGCGCCGCTCGGACATACACTGCGCTGTTTCGTAGCCATGGAAATCGTACGAATCGACACCGCCATAGCAAACACACACGCTTTCCTCGAGCGCCGCATCCAACGGCACTTCAAGTGCCGGCAGACGCCAAGTCACCGGCAGCGACGACCCGGCGAGGTAGGGAAAGTTGAGGCGGCGAGAATCCTCCACCTGTTCGACACATTCATCCCAATCGGTTGACAGGTGCTTATCTTGAAACACGGGCACAGAGCGTCCGCTGTCCTCGAAAACCCTGACGATCTCTTTGAACCACCGATGCCGTGGATACCGCACCTGCCCCTTGTCATTCCGCGGATAAGAACCGTGCTCGCCGATGATGACGACACCGTCCACCGCCAGCCTTTCACTGCCGAGGGTAATCGCTTCGGCAACACTCGGATAGAGCTGAAGACGATGTCGACGCACTCGGTCGCGAGCCAAATCGCTCTTGCCAGGAAACTGATCGACGTAGAGGGACACCAAATCGACTTCGGGATAGTGATGCCGCCCCTGCCAGCCAAAACCTTCGAGGAAACGATCGGCAAAATGCTGCGCGTGCGAAAAGTGACGAATCTCCGACGCGATGAGCGCAATGCGCTTGCGCCGCCGAGTCGAGGGTGGACTCGCCCGGAGCGATGCATTCTGCGCGCCGACGAGCGGTAGACCACTCGCTCCGACTGCGACAGCAGTTGCCCCGAGAAACTCGCGTCGCGAACGTTGTCGCGGTGGGTAAGCAGCCAATTCTGTCTTCCTCAGCAAACGACCAAAGGCGGTTATCGGTCCATCATGGATCACCGATGTCACAAAAACAAGCGGCCGCGTTGCGCCGCGACAGCAAGCAGATTTGGCTCGTTTCATGCGGTCGAAACGGAAGCCAGGGAGAGATTCAACTCTCAACGTGCAGTCGCCCCACGGAGGAAGTCGAAAGATGTAGATGCAGACGGAGAACCACCATGACTTCACGGCGCGAGCTCTACCCCGAAATGTTCGCAAGTTGTACGCGACGAGGTGCGCAGATGAGTCGCAAGTTCCGGCGAGGCTCGCCCGTCGCGCTTGCGCTCGTGATCACGTCTCAAACTCTAGTCGGTTTCACCGTGGAGACGCTCGACCTTGCGTCGCTGAGCCACGCCTCCGAGTTGGTAGTTCTCGTGAGCGATTTTCGACCGGGCGCCATCAACCAAACAGGCTCTGGGACCGTAAAGAAAATCTACAAGGGCGAACATGAAATCGGTGCGAGAATCCAGATCGTGCCCTGGGGCATCGACTTCAGCGGACTCCGAGACGTTGACGACGCCAAACTCGACGACCCGGTTCTCGCTATCTTTTTTCTCGTGCGCATGCCGGGCTCTCGCGTTTGGGAGACTGTAGTCTCTGGGGCACGAATCGTTGTCACCGACGACGTCTACGCGTTAACACCACGCGGTATAGATCGATTCGCCATGACGCTCGCGAAATCGGAGTCGGACGACACCAACCGGCGCTATCGGCTGGCGACGTTTCAATCTGACTTGGGAGCAGCTCTCGATCGGAGCGTCGAGCTGGAACACTTGCTCGCACGCGGAGTCGACGAAACGAACATGAAGGAGTTTACGCAGAGACTCGACGATGAAATCTCGCGTGCGTTTCGTAATGCTACGACCAGCACTTACGTCGCAAGGATGGCAGAGGCCCTCGCGAGAGAACGTCGCGAACGCGAGCTTTGGGAGATGCGAGGCGCAGTGAGAGCGAGTTCTCTAGCTCGACACGTCGATGTGCTCTTTGCGGAGATCGTCTCGACGGAGTTTTTGATATCACGCCTGCACCCGAGCGCCGAGCGCCAGGTGATCAAATCGGCGCTCCAGTTTGTGATCGACTCTGCGTTTCTGCTGACTGAGGAAACCAAGCGAAACTTGACGCAGACGTTGACAGCCGACGCCTCCATGTTCGATGCCGTCACGAAGCCGTTGGTCTATGAGGCGCTCGCGAAGCTTCTCACGAGCACTTCCAGGCGACCTCACGCTGACACCCTCGACGAACTCTTTGAACTTGCGACGAAGGCCCCTCAAGCCAGTTTTCACCTCCATCCCGTCCTGAGTGATCGGTTCCCACGCGTGACGGCATCACGCCTGCCAGCCTCTCCACCCCTGCATGTTCTGATTCGCGTTTCCTCGGCAACCCGCTCACGCGTTGCTGGCACGGCCGTGGTGCGTCGAATCGCATCGGCACACGAGGTTGCGCCCCCGACGCTCGTACTCAATCGAGTAGGGGCCAACGGAAAAACCGTTGGCCAGCGTCGCAAACCTCTCCGGATTCCGCCTGGGGCGCTGGTGAGCGGCGGTCGCGGAGAGTTCGTTCAAGACTTTTCTGCAGTTTTCACGCAGGATTTGCTCGCACCTGGTGACTGGCGTATCTATGTAGAATTGCTGGCTTCAGACCGCGACCGGAACGAAATAGCGTGGCAGACGCCAGAGACGCGTGTGTGGATCTCATGGTGAGCCTGACTCCAACAGCAGCAAGAAGTGACGGCAAGAAACGTCGCCGGGTCGCCGTCTTTTCGCGGCCGTTGGAGCTTGTCTTGACTGCTCGTTGAGGATGCGTGAAAAAGACCGCCGTAAAGCCTTCGAAACAGAAAGCCTCGAAGAAAGCTGCAGGAAAGAAGACTGTCAGCAAGAAGGCAAATAGGAAAAAGAAGGCGAAGGCTAAAACTTCCAAAAAGAAGAGCTCGGGAAAGAAGAGCTCAAAGACGAAAGTCCGCCGGCGAGCAAGCTCTCAGGCGACTAAAAAAAAATCTCCACGGAAGTCAAAAGCGGTGCGCGGCAAACGGCGCACCGCGAGCGCTTCCAGGCCCAAGGCACGAGCCAACGCTCACAGCCACCTCGTGGGCAATCCTCAAAGCACCCTTCTCGCTCACGGACACGCGCGTTTCCTGGGCACGGGAAACGCGTTCAATACGGACGGGCGTTTCTCTCAATGTCTCATGATCCGTGCCCCGAGTGGCCCTCGGTTTCTCGTCGACATCGGCCCCACCGGGCTCGCTGCGATCCAACGATTCGGTGTCGACACCCGCCAGCTTGACGCCGTCTTCTTCACCCATCTGCATGGCGACCACATTGCTGGCTGGCCGTTTCTCATGCTTCATTTCCTCTATATCGATCAGCGGACCCGCCCGCTCCACGTGTGTGGCCCTACCGGCATTCGTGCCCACCTCGAGTCGCTCGTCGGGCTTTGTTACGGCGAGATCTTCTCGCAGAGCGACGCCGCCTTTCCGATCAGATTTCACGAGCTCCCTGTCGTGCGACAGCAAAACATTCGACTCCTGGCCGACGTCGAGTTCGACACGTTCCCGATGGAACACCACGAAAGCTCGATCGGCTACGTCTTCCGCCTCGGCGGAAAGGCTCTGGGAGTGAGCGGCGACACGCGCTGGTGCCCACAGCTTGAAGCACTCGCGTCTGCCTCAGAGATCCTGATCCTCGAATGCACGACGGTGGAACCAAGCAGCTACGCGCATATCGCGTTAGAGGAGATTCGAGATCGCAGAAGCGAACTCGAAGTCGGGGAAATCGTTCTCGTGCACCTATCGGATGACGTCGCCTCTCATCTGGCGGAACGCCCGATTCGGGGTGTCGCCGCCGCCGTTGATGGCGCAGCTCTTCCGCTCACATGAGATCAGGTGGGCGGCGAACGCGCAAGGCGAAGAAAGGGGAGTCGACAGACGGAGGGAGCGACTGTCGACTCCCTGGAGGCCAAGTGAGGCCCCGAACGAGAGAGGGGGTTAACAGCCGGTTGAAAAAGTCGTTCGGCGGGGCGGCGTCGTCAGCCACATTGGCGGCGACGAGTCTCAGGTAGAAACGCTTTTCAACAGGCTGTCTTGCCATGTTTCACCACATGGGAACGTGCATCACCCGTGCCAAGTCACTTGAGAAAAGACGGAAAACTTTCCACACGACGTCTTTATCCTTTTCTTTAGCCGTCTCGACGACGCCCGCATCGGTGTTCACCGAATGTCCCAACCTCAGACAGGACAGCTGCGAATCGTTCAGCGAGGGCGTGCGTGTCGGGCACCCGAACTTCTGCACTCAGCCCACCTGTGCTGCTGCAGCGCCGAGGTCAACGATGCGCGGCCGGCAACAGCACCCGCACGATCGTGCCTTGACCTGGGCTTGAGTCGATGCGCAGATCGCCACCGTGGCTGCGGACCACCCCATAGGCCAACGACAACCCGACTCCGAGACTCTCCTCACGTGCTTTCGTCGTGAAAAACGGCTCGACGGCTCGCTCGCGATGCCCCGAAGCCATTCCGATGCCCGTATCAGCGATGGCGAGCTCAACGTAAGTGCCAGCCTGGAGTATGGGTTCGTCGTACTCCAGTCGTACGTTCGCGGTACGGATCTTGAGGAGTCCCTCTTCCGGCATCGCATCGGCGGCGTTACGGAGGATCTCAAGAACCGCCTCCTTGATGCGATCGACATCTGCCTGAACCGTCCACAGACCAGCCTGCGCGCGAAAATCAACGCGAACGTTCTGACCGAAGCCGGTAACACCGTTCTCGCTTTCAAGTAATCCCTGCAGAAGTTCATTCAGCGACAGCTCGGAGCCGCCTCGAAAACCGACTGAGTCTTCTGAAAAGACGGACAAGCTTGCGATCATCGACTCCAAGCGTTCAATGTTCCTGACTGCAGCACCAGAGGCACCATCCTTCAATTGCGTCGTGAGGTCATGCAAACCCGACGTCAATTCCTTGGCCATACTGCGCAAACTTGCAAGTCGCCGCTCCCGTTCCCGCAGCGTATCGACACGCGCTGAGTCCGTCTTGTCTTCGACAAGCACGACACCACCTGTCACGATTCCCGCCTCGTCGATGAATGGAAATCCTTGCACAGCCAAAAGCCTCTCGACGACTCCGCCACGAAGCCATTGGTGTTCGCGCAGGAAGAATCCCTCTCCGCTCAACATCCGTTTCAGCCGTTCACCCAGCTGCTCATGTGAAAAAGCCGGCAACAGACGCAAAGGACGCCCGATCACCGCCGCGATCGAGTCCTCATCGAGCTCGATCAACTCCGGGCTCGCGCCGTTGTAGTCGACCACTCGTAATTTGTCGTCCAGAATGAACACTGGGAACGGACAAGTGCGAAACATCTCGACGTAACGCTCGACGCGACGTCGACGCGCGACACTGCGTGAAACCATGAAGAGGACGCCAACGAGGAGCGCGATCGCCACGGCGCCCAGCGCCAGGCGCGTGAGAAGCTCCGAGTCACCTCCTCGCGGTCGTACCGAGAACTCGTGGAGATACGGACCGCGGCTGGGGTTGCCGTCCAGGTCGCGCACTTCGATCTCGAAGGTGTGCTCGCCGGGCGGCATTCCCGCCAGAATCCGCATTCTGTCGCCGGAAAACAGCGTCCAGTCGTCTCCATCGAAACGGGTGCGAAATTGGAGATCCTGCGGCTCAGACTGAGCTCGGTAGTCGCGCGCATCCCACTCGAAAGTCTCGCGGCCTGTGCCGTCCTCGCCGAGAAGTACGGTGGCTGGAAGGTCGGAAGGTGAAAATCGCGGACGAAAGTCGTCGTCGTTGCGAAACCTCCAAATGCCTTGGCTCAGAGTTCCCACGAGCAGCGAGTCCGGGATCTCTCGCGACACAACGACCGGCCAAACGCCGCTGGATAGACCAGCGGAAGCAACGCGCTGGCGGTAAAAGCAGACTCCGTCAAAGCGAGTCAAGCCATAGTCGGTGCCGAAGTAAAGATCTGCGCCGACCGGTGTGATCGACCAAACTGGCCCGCCAGCCCCAGAGAAAGACGTCACCGAACCGTCCGGCGATATGCGGGTGACCTCGGACGACTCACCGCGGTAACTCACCCAGATAGCACCGTCGAGCGCTCTTGTCACCGACCACAACGATGGCCCCAGCAATCCATCTTCAACTGAGTACGCCCGCATCACCTCGAAATGAGAATCGGCAGCGCCGTTGTTGACGACGCGCCCGTTCAGCAAGCCGCGATTCGTCGCCAGAAACAGTTCGTCAGTGTTTGTTCGTATGAGATCGACAATGTCATACGCTTCGTTCGAGCGGACAACCTGAATTGCGTCGACCGGTGGTGTTAGAAGCCGGTAGAAGCGCGGCTGGCCTTCTCCACTCCTACTTCGCGGCAAAAACCACAGCTCGCCCGTGAAATCGTTCACGACCTTGATGAAGCGATCGTCGCCGATCGCTGGCGCTCTGAAGCGCTGCCAGTTAGTGCCGTCGAAGTAGAGCATCCCAGAAAACTGTTCCGACGTGACCCACACGCGCTCACGCTCCTCGTCGTAGCAGAGCCCGGTGACCCTTCGCAGTTCAGTGCCTTGGGCACTTGGCCACGACTGTGTCTCCTCTCCGACGCGGTAACGCCACACGCCGCGGTCGGTCCCGGCCCACACCTCCCATCCATCCCCCGTCGTGGCTTCGATCAAGCTCTGCACGCGCCGGCCTCCCACTGGCAACTGCGTCCAGCGATCGCTGTCAGGATCGAAAGTCGCGACGCCGCCGCCGCCAAGTGAAAACCAGAAGAAGCCACTCGTATCGACAAGCGATGTGATCGCCGATGACTCCCCCACCGCGGAGAGCGGCAGCTGCTGCCAGTCGACGGCGTCTGCGCTCGCGATGACCTCCCCGTCGTCGGTGATAGCGTAGTAGAGTCCCCCGTGCTGAAGCTTCACAGATTTCAGCCGCGGGACGTCGTCGCCACTTTTTAGCGGCACCCACTCGTCATCACGGAGCGCGCCGAGAACCGTTCGACCTTGGGAGGAATCTTTGAACAGACCCCACAGCTCCACCCCCGGCCTTGTGGACGGCGGTCGATCAATGCGTCGGCGGCGGGGAACCTGCGATTCGGCGACCCGATACAGCCGTTCGCACCTGGCGTTCACGAGCGCGTCTGCAACTTGATTCGGCTCCAACGGCACCCAGGCGGGCTCGCGTAAGTCACGCGAGTAGAGATCCCCGCCGGCAATCAGCCAATGGCGCCCGTCGGGCGCTACTGCATAACCGAAGAAGTTGCCGCTGGGAAGTGTCCCTCCATCGACGAGATCCAACACCTCGCCGTGAATCTGGTAGTGTTTCCTCGACTCGCCGTCAATCAGAAACACATTGCGGTCCGCCTCGACCGCAAGCAGGAGCTCGTCACCCTGATGGGCGACTTCGAGACGGTCGCCCCGCAGTTTCCACAAGACGCTTCGACTACACGCATATACAACGGAGTTCGACTCTGCGAACGTGAGGACTTCGTCAGCCAGTTGTGGCGCGAGCTGCTCCCAGAACCATAGGTCGTAGCGAAAGATCCCCAAGTGTGTCGCAGCGTAGACGAAATTCTTTTGGTCTTGGTAGAGCGCCGTCGCAGTCCCGAGACGAAGCCTCTCGTCGCGGCCGTGGAGACGCCACCGCCACGCAGCGCCAAACCGATCGCGAACCTCGCCGACCTCCACCAGCGACTGAGCGGCGATGTCCTTGGTGTCATAGAGGCTGGGCGAGACCAAAAGAACGCCAGCTAAAATGCACGACCAAATCTGGCAGCCTCCGCCCAACCACCCACGTCGTCTATCAGCCTGTTGAAAAGGGTGCTTCGAGTCGAAAACTGGTCTCTTCGCGTCCAGATCGGCGGCGGCGAACGGAGGCAATCTTCGGGCCCGCTTCTTTTGATTCTGATGGCGAGTATTGGCGCGGCCCGTCTGGGCGTGAAGAGGCCAGTTTCTCGGCCGAATGACTTTTTTCAACAGGCTGCTATGCCCGCTGCGAGGGAGTGCTGCCTCAGACGCTCGTTCCGGCGTGAATGTCAAGGCGACCTACCGACCGCTCAAGTTCAGAAGCTACTCCCGCGACACCGAGACTTCGGTGCCCACCGTAGCGCGCGACGAAACAGCAGAAGCACCGTCAGCACCGATCGGAAGAGGCGAACGTTCCTCGTCGACGGCAGCGCGCAGTGCTAGGTCAGTACCGCTGTTCGCCTCACTTTGTTTCTCCGCCTGGGCGGCAAATTCGCGCGCCGCGGACTCACGCCGGGCAACAAAGACAATGAAGCCAACCAGTCCGCCCGTCAATCCGAACAAGACGGTAAGAAGAAACAGGATGCTCCAATAGAAACCCGCCGCAAGACTGCCGCCGTCGGCATGAGAGGCGTTGTCCACCGCCTCGGCGCACATCGAGCATTGCCCCGCTAGCGGACCCGAGACGAAGACGAGAAGGAAAGACACTGCAGTCCAAATCAAAGCTCTTCTTATCATAATCGGTATCTTAGCGCCAACCGCTCGGAAAGTGGCGAGCAAAAACGGCGCTTCGCGTCAACCCACCACAAGCCGTGGGTGTTCGCTCGCAGTCGGGTGAGCACGCCGGACTGGGCCGCATGCTCACCTCGAACTTGGCATTTGGTGCCGGCCTGCCCGACGACTTCACCCGGGATTTCAAAGCCTTTTCGACGTTTGGTTACGCCCGAGAAACCTCGTGCATTTTCGAAAAGTTCTGCGGCCCTCGGAGGACGCGTGAGAACGCCGGTGCCTGCGTCGCCCCTCGTCCACGGTCGCTGCCGACGGGGTCGCGTCTGAGTCGCGCTTTGGCCTCCACTTCCTGGTGCTTGGGCTGCTATTTGTCTGCAGAAGGTTGCGCTTTCTACGAGCAATCAGTACTTTCCGGGAAAAAGAGAGACTCCGACGGACATGCTGCGCGTCATCGCTTACCGATTGATTTGGGTCGTCGTAACCGTATGGCTCGTTGCCTCGATTTCTTTCTTTCTAGTGCATGCCGCCCCGGGGGACCCGTTTCTCAACGAGGTGAAATCACTGAGCGAAGAGGTGAGGCGCAACCGCATGCGCGAGTATCACCTCGACCAGCCACTGTCGGTTCAATACGGCCTGTGGCTCAAGAACCTAGTGCGTGGGGATCTTGGCCCGTCGATGAAGTACCGCGGCAAGACCGTCGCTGACATCATCACACAAAGCCTACCGACCTCTCTCGCACTCGGCTCCATCGCCCTCGCCTTGGCGCTAGTGATCGGTCTTAGCACGGGCATCGTCGCCGCTCTGCGCCAGAACACGGCGGTCGACTACGGACTCATGTCTCTCGCAATTCTCGGCATGTCACTTCCCAACTTCGTCATTGCGACGCTGCTCGTCGTCGTCTTCGTGTTTTGGTTAGCGTGGCTACCGCTCGCCGGTTGGAACAGCTATCAGGACGTGATCCTTCCAGCGATCGCCCTGTCGCTGCCGTTCGCCGCCCGCATCAGTCGCCTGGCCCGTGTAGGGATGCTCGAGGTTCTCAATGAAGACTATATCCGTACAGCCTATGCGAAGGGTCTGACGGAGTCGCAGGTTGTGATCAAACACGCACTTCGCGGCGCCATTCTGCCGGTGATCTCGTTTTTAGGACCTGCTGGCGCCTTGATCATCACTGGCTCCTTGGTCATCGAGCAGATTTTCTTCCTTCCCGGACTTGGAAAGATCTTTGTCAAGGCAGCGATCAACCGCGACTACCATGTCGTCCTTGGGACTGTCGTTGTCTTCAGCACAATCTTGTGCGTGTTCAACTTTCTCGTGGACATTTCTTACGCCCTTCTGGATCCACGCGTGCGGCTCGATTCAAAGAGCGCGAATTGAGTGCCAAAGTAGTGAACACCGAAAAACTGAAAACTCGCAGTTTCGTGACACGCGCGCTGTGGCACCTGATCCCTCTCTCGTGGACATGCAATCTGCTCTATGCCCTGTGTCTCGTTCCGATGCATGGCCTGCGTACGTGGCCGTTCGTCGCTGCGGCGCTCTGGGCGGCGCTCAACCTGTTCGCGACGGTCCACGTACGCTCACAGCGCGAACGCGAGCAGATGCTCCGCCAGTCGCCGCGGCGTATACCTTCTCGCCGGGAGAACTCGACGTCACGAAAATCGCAAGCGTCCGCGCCTGCCGTTTCGGACGAGGGAGACCAGGACCGGCAGGCTACAGCCAAGCAGTCTCCTCCGATGTCGGCGGCGGTGTCGGACAACTCCCCTCCCGAGCTTGTCGAAGGGACATCCCTTCTCAAGGATGCGCTCAGGAGATTTCAGAGGAATCGATTGGCGACGCTTTGCTGCGGTCTTTTGCTCGCACTGGTGCTTCTTTGCGTCTCACAGCGGATCCTCTTCGCCGTCGGCACCGAGCTGAATTGGAGCAGTGACTTCTTTCGATTTCACATCGATCACACTGCAGTTGACAAGAGCAATACGTTCGGCGCCCCCGACGCACGTCACTGGTTCGGAACTGACGGACTCGGACGAGATGTCTTCGCCCGCACGCTCTACGGCGGCAGCATTTCGTTTCTGGTCGCCCTTGTTGGAACGGTCGTATCCATCGTCATCGGGATTTCCTGGGGTAGCGTCGCCGGATACCACGGCGGCAAGATCGACCACTACATGATGCGCGTCGTCGACATTCTCTACGGCATTCCGTTCATGTTTCTCGTGATTCTCATCATGAGCCTCGAGAGCGGCATCGATCAAACGGCAGGTCAGTTTCGCCCGCTCATCGAGGAACACACAAGACTCTTGGAACATCAGGAGAGCGATAGCGCATCAGCGTACGCCGCGGAACACGGAATAACGTTTGGCGTTCGGGCAGCCGTCTTCATCTCCGATCACGTCTCGCCGATCGTGATCATGTTTTTCGCTTTGGGGTTAGTGCACTGGCTGACCATGGCGCGCATCGTCCGCGGACAAGTTCTTTCGCTGCGGAATCAGGAATTCGTGCTTGCGGCACGCCTGACCGGAGCAAGCACTTCTCGCATTATTCGCCGCCATATCGTCCCAAACCTTTTGGGCCCGGTCATCGTCTATTCGACACTCACGATTCCAACACTGATGCTAGCGGAAGCTTTCCTCAGCTTCCTCGGCCTCGGGGTCTCGGAGCCGCACTGCAGCTGGGGATCACTCGCTTCCGATGGCATCAAGGCGATCAATTCCATTCGCCCCTACTGGTGGGTCCTGCTCTATCCGTCTGTAGCGATTTCCCTGACGCTCTTCTCTCTGAACTTCGCCGGCGACGGTCTGCGGGATGCACTCGACCCTCGCGGACGGCGGTAACGCTTAACGACTCATGACGAACGCAACATGACGGATCTCCTTCGCGTACAAGGACTCACCACACGCTTCCATACACCGGACGGAATCGTGTGCGCCGTCAACGGCGTCGACCTGTCTCTCGATCGCGGTGAAATCGTCGGCGTGGTGGGCGAGAGTGGCTCCGGCAAGACGGTTCTGAGCTTGAGTATTCTAGGTCTCCTACCTCAACCGCCGGCGGTGATCGAAGCGGGCGAGGTGTGGCTGGGCGACCAAAACCTTCTGACACTACGCGCCCACCAGATGCGGGCTGTCCGCGGCGATCGCATCGCGATGATCTTCCAAGACCCGATGACGTCACTCAACCCTTTCCTGACGATCGGCGACCAAGTCAGTGAACCACTGGTGATCCATCGCGGCATGGCGCGAAGTGAGGCGAACAGGGAAGCAATTCGGCTACTCGACGAAGTTGGCATTCCATCACCCGCGCAGCGACTGAACCAATACCCCCATGAATTCTCAGGCGGTATGCGCCAGCGAGTCATGATCGCCATGGCGATTGCTCTCAATCCCGACGTCCTCATCGCCGATGAACCGACGACCGCACTCGACGTGACGATCCAGGCACAGATTCTGGACCTCCTGCGCCGAATTCGCGACAAGCATGGCACCGCAATCATCATGATCACGCACGACTTGGGCGTCGTCGCAGGATTCTGCGAACGCCTTCTCGTGATGTATGCCGGCAGCGTCGTCGAGACGGGCCGCAGCGTCGACGTGTTCAAGCGAACGGCGCACCCGTATACGGAAGCTCTTCTCGGATCCTTCCCGCGCCTCGACGACCCAACTCATGGACAACTGCAAGCGATCCCCGGTCGCCCTCCGGATCTCACGGAGTTACCAAGCGGCTGCGCGTTTCAGCCTCGCTGCTCGCACGCTATACCGCGTTGTCTCGTCGAACACCCTGCGCTCGAGGCTGCCTCACTGAGCGCAAACGATGAGAATGCCAAGGGGAGCGAAGACGCGGCTTCTGTAGAGCATCAAAAGGCCTGCCTCGTCGAACTCGAGCATAGCGATGGCAATCCCTGAATCCCCACAACACGACGACGATATTCTGGTGCTTCGAGATTTGTCGAAGCGGTTTCGAGGTCGCGCAAACGCTGAACCTGTGCGGGCTGTGGATGGCGTCAGTTTCGCACTACGGCGCGGAGAAACGCTCGGCCTCGTCGGAGAATCTGGTTGCGGCAAGTCGACCCTGTCGCGCGTTGTCCTCGGCGCGTACCCCACGAGTTCAGGGGAAGCGTGGTTCAATGCCGGAAACTCAGAAGAGCCCGACTGGGTCGAACTGACGCGGCTGTCGCGACGACGGTGGCGACGCTATCGATCTGCAGTCCAGATGATTTTCCAAGATCCGTACGCGTCGCTGAATCCACGCATGACGGTGGGCCGCATCATCGCCGAACCGCTTGAAATCCACACGTCGGGTAACCCACGCGAAGTCCAGCGACGTGTCCAGACGCTGATGGAAGAAGTGGGGCTCGATCCGAAGTTGATTAAACGCTTTCCGCATGAGTTCTCCGGCGGACAGCGACAACGTATCGGAATCGCGCGTGCACTTGCGCTCGACCCACGCCTGCTCATATGCGATGAACCGGTGTCGGCGCTCGACGTATCGATTCGTAGCCAAGTGCTCAATCTCTTTCTCGAGCTGCAGCAAAGACGCGGGCTCACTTATCTCTTCATTTCACACGATCTGAGCGTCGTCAAGCGGATGAGCCACCGCGTCGCCGTCATGTACCTGGGTCGCATCGTCGAGTTGGCCACCGCTGATCAGATCTACAGCGACGCACGCCACCCGTACACCCGTGCACTCCTCGAGGCAATTCCAATCCCCGACCCTGAGCTCGTCAGGCACTCACACGAGCGAGTGCGCGGTGAGGCCGCCCTCTCGGCGTCGGTTGGTTGTCCATTCGCACCGCGTTGCCCGGAAGTGTTCGACGACTGCCGGAGTCTCTCACCACCGCTCGGGCCTCCCGACGGCTCACACCAGGCAGCTTGCCTGTTGGCGTTCGATCCGCGTCGTAGCAGCCACCAGTCTTGACGCTCTGACTCGTGTCCGTGTTCTGACCGGGAACCGTCCGCTGTTTTCGGACGGATTTGCGTTTGCGTTTGCGTTTGCGTTTGCGTGGGCGTGGGCGTTTGCGTTTGCGTTTGCGTTTGCGTTTGCGTGGGCGTTTGCGTGGGCGTGGGCGTGTGGGGTCTGCGTCGGCGGTCCGTGTCTGCCTCTGTCTCCGCCTCTGTCTCCGCCTCTGTCTCCGTCTCTGTCTCCGTCTCTGTCTCCGTCTCTGTCTCCGCCTCTGTCTCTGTCTCCGTCTCTGTCTCCGCCTCTGTCTCTGTCTCCGTCTCTGTCTCCGTCTCTGTCTCCGTCTCTGTCTCCGCCTCTGTCTCCGCCTCTGTCTCTGTCTCCGTCTCTGTAACACGAGGCACCGTACCGCGGCGGTCTTGTCGAGCGTACGCGGTGCTCGGGCTTTGACTCACCTTTTCTTCGGAGGCTTCACATGCGTTTCATCGCTCTCGATGTCAGTCTCGGTTTGATCGGCGATTTGCGGACTCCTCTGGCGCGGCTTCGGAGGCTTGATCCCGATCTCCATCGGCAGCTTCGGCGTGCTGCTTCTTCGATCGCGCTCAACCTCTCGCAAGGCGCCGAGCGCTGTGGCAAAGACGCCAGCACCTCTTTCGCGTCGCTCGCGGCAGCGCGCGTGAGGTGGAGACGGCGCTTCGACTGGCTCTGGCGTGGGGGCGATCTGAAGCCGGGCAAAGCCACGACGCCTCTCGAGACGCTCGATCGCCTCCTTGGCGCTTCTTTACGGACTGACTCGCTGAGCGTGCAGCCGGTGCGCCCGCTGCGTTCGTGGCGGGCGCAGTCCCTTGCGTTGCCACTGAGACGCCGAGCGCGCTTGTGAGCGTCTCCAAAAGTAGCGGGCACGCTCCGCGTGGCGTCGCGAATGCGATTGCGATTGCGTATGGGAGTGGGTGTGCGTGTGGCGTGGGCGTCAGCATTTCGGTCACTCCGTACCTGTCGCCGTATCCTGCAGCGCTACACAAGATCACTCGCGAATCTTGCGAGCCCTGCGCTGCAGCGTCAAGGTGTCGTCTTTTCCGAGAATACCAAAGGTTTCCCATCAAGGTCGGCGAATCGGAGCGTGACGCCCCAGTCGCCCCCGACGTTGATCACCTTGAGGAGGACGTAGTTTGACCCAGCGCGCAGCTGAGCTTCGACGTCGTCCTGATCAGGCGTCAGTCGTCGAAAGGCACGGTTCGAGTGAATCTTAGCGCCGTTGAGCCAACAAGCGACGTGGTCGTCGCTGCCGATTCTCAGCACGGCCTTCGTCGCGGCCGGCACGATCACTTCAGCATAGAAGTATGCCGCTGCCTGGGCTGTCGAGTAGCCCGCGCGCCGCATGTCAACGAGACCGAAGACACTCGGTGTATGGTAGTGCTTCCATGTGTAAGTGCCCCCGTCGTACTCGACGGGAGATTCAACGGCTATCGCCTCTGGTGCCGACGGCTCAACGGCCAGCGACGTCTCCCAAAGCGATTGGGTTGAGTCCGGAATCGGGCCCAAAATCCACCAATGCGTCACGCAGCCCCGTTGACGCGCCAGGTTGATCTCGACTCCCAACCTGCCGAGTCGACGTACCGCTTGTGTCGCCGTCGCCTCGTCGACGTCGAGGTCGGTGATCTTGCGAAGTACGTCGACGGCGCGCTCTCTGTCGTCCTGGGCGAGGCGCTCCGCAAGACGCAAAGCTGCACGCCCTGCATCCCGCTGCAGCGCGCTGCGATCGAAAAACGGGATCACGCTGGCGAGGTCCCCTGGTCGCCCAACCTCCGACAAGCCGCGCAGCGCCTGCCTCAGATCGTCTTCGACTTTGGTGGCGGTCAAGACAGCGACGTAAATCGCCGACGCGGCGTCACGTTCGGCAGCGCCGATAAGTCGTGCAGCCTGGCGCAGCGCCCCTTTCGCAGCGATTTGGCGCTCCTGGGTGGACGAGGAGTCGAGCGCCTCAGAGAGGAGCGGAAGGTCATCGGGATGCGCAAATCGTGCGATCGCCTCGAGCGCCGCGTGCCGTGACTGATCCGTCTCAGTGGTCGCCTCACCATACACCTTGCGCATGAGCGACAGCGCCGGCGCAAACTCGAGGCGGCCGAGAGCGCGGAGAGCGGCAGCGCGAGCCGACGGTTTCTCAGCGCTCGCCGCCGCGTCGAGCAGTTGTGGTCCGACCTCGTCGGCATCTAACTGCGCGAGGGCATTGACCGCCGCGTCGCGGGCGGACGGTTCCGGTGCTCCGAGCGCGTGAATCAAAGCCGGCGCAGCAGTGAGGCTCCGTGTCGCTCCCAGAGCTTCGATTGCAAGACGCTGCGCTTCCTTGTCGTCGCTCTCCGAAAACGCGATATGGCTCAATGCATCAACCGCACGTGAGTCGCCACGCTCGCGCAGCACCCTCAACGCGCTGTGAACTCCGGAGGACACTGCCGCAGGCGCGGCATCATCAACTGAAAGCAACTCCACAACCCGCGGCGTCACCGCGTCTCCCGGCAAGTGCGCGAGAACAAGCTCGGCAGACGATCGCACGACGTCCGCCGACGAAGCTTTGACGAGGGGATCCACTAACAGCGGCAACAGAACTCCCACATCGATGGTTGGCGAAACCCCAGGCTCGACGCCGCCCAAAAGGCGCAGCGCAAGCGAAACGCCTTCACTGTCCCCGTCGGCCGCCAGCGCCGTCAATTTGGTCACGCTCGGCGCGTCGCCGCGGCGCGCAAGAACCCGCATCAAACGAAACCGTACATCATCATCATCTTTCACTGCCTCCAGACGCTTGATCAACGCCCGCGACATCCGTGGTCCAGGCATGATCACAGCGGCCTCGCACGCGGCGCTGCGCACTTCCAGATCCGTCTCAAGGGTCGCGTCCGCAATCACGTCGACGTGACTCTGCAGTCCAGCTCGCGCCAGTCCGATCAGCGACGCGCACCGTGGCGCCGTACCGAGAAGCATGGCACGTTCGTAAATGCGTCGAGCCTGACCTCGCTCGGAATTGTCCACAAGTGCATCTGCGAATCGCAGATAGGCTCGCACCATTCGTCGACGCTCTGCCTCCGCCGCGTTCGCGAGTGCGCCTTCGAGCACTGAGACCGCTGAGATCTCTCCGAGCTCGGCGAGGACTTCGAGCGCGGCCAAACGCACCTCCGGGGAGGCACCATCGAGCGTCGCCAGGACGTTCTCTTGCCCACGAAAATCCTTCAAGACTGCCAGGGAGCGAAGGAGCCCCATCTTCTCCGTTCCTTCTGCTTTCTTCAGCGCGGCGCGCAGTTTCGATTTCGCCATGTTTTTCGCAGCGCTTGGCAATCTCTCCAGCGCTTGCCGGGCTTCATCGCGGACGATGGGGCTGGGGTCTTCGGCGAGAAGGTTTGTCAGCGGTCGCACGACTTCGAACTTGCCGATCAATCCTAGCTGTTTCACGATCGCTTGGCGGGCCGCATCGGATAGCTCGGGTACCAAGTGAGTGATCAAAGCTTTGGTCACTTCGCGGCGCTCGGCTTCCGCCTGCGGTCGATAGGCTCGCGAGCAAATGGTCTCGAGCTCCGCTTCCGCGGCTGAGCTCACCTCGACCTCCTCAGCCGATAGTCGAGGTACGACTTCAGCGACTGCAGCCGCCAGATCGTCCGCGGCCACCCGTTCCAATGGCAGAAACAACGTGGCGAGGAACGTGACAGTTGTGAGAACTTTTAGATGTCGTGTCGTGGGCTGTTTCATTTCAAGTCTCGCCGAATGATCAGGCGCTGGGCGGCACGCGCACGGAGCGATGCATCGAGAGCGCGACGCGGGTGGCTAGATTAAAGTGCGTACGGCGCCCGCAGCGGGCGGTCAAGCCAACGGCTTGCTCCGTCGTCGCCGACGATCGCTTCTTTGTTTGGATCCCAACGGAGCGGTCGCCCCAGCCAAATGGCGAGATTGCCGAGGTGACACACCGTCACCGAGCGCGCACCGATCTCGACGTCGCAGATCGGACGACGCCGCGAGCGCATGCACTTCCACCAATCTTCATGATGCCCAGGGCTCTTGTAGAGACGCACCGCAGTCGACGAAAGCGAAGCCGTCGCGGCTTCTTCTGGGTCGGCGTGAAAGTAACCGCGGTTGACCGTGATCTTACCGTCAGTACCGATGAACTGAACGCCGTTGACGCCCACGCTGCCGCACCGAACTTCGACACCGTTGGCGTATTTATACGTAACGAAATGCTCGCCTTGCGCCGGCGGCAACACTTCCACCGGACCGGAGGCGTCCATTCCGAGCCCCCACTGTGCGATGTCGAGGTGGTGCGCACCCCAATCCGTCATCGAACCACCCGAGAACTCACGAAAACTACGCCAGGTGAAGGGATGGAGCTTCTTGTTGTACGCGCACCAGCGGGCTGGGCCGATCCATCGCTCCCAATCGAGTCCCTTGGGGACCGGTTGGGCGGGTAATCGGCACGGCACGGACGTACCCCATACGTTGACGAGGACGCGTTCGACCTTGCCAATACGCCCGTTCCTTACGAGCTCACATGCCTTCAGGAACTCCGGACTCGAGCGCTGCTGACTTCCGGTTTGAAAGACGCGATCGTACCGTCGAGCCGCAGTCACCATCGCCCGGGCTTGGCGAATCGTCAGCGACAATGGTTTTTCACAATAGACATCCTTGCCGGCCTCGCAGGCATCCATCGCGATGAGAGCGTGCCAATGATCGGGGACGGCGATGACGACCGCGTCGACGTCGCTACGCTCGAGAAGTTCCCGATAGTCGTTGTGCGCGCCACAGGAGCTGCCAACTCTCTCAGCCGCCTGCGTTCGGTGCTTCGCATCGACGTCACTCACAGCAACAGCGGGATGGCCGGCATTGTTCACATAACGACGGAGATGCCCGCGTCCCATACCGCCGACACCGATGAATCCGACGCCGATGCGATCGTTCGCACTCGGACTGACGCGCGTTTCGATCGCGCCAGCACGAACCACCATCGGCGCCGCGACGGCAGCGCCAAGCGCACGCAAGAAACGTCGACGAGTGTGTTCAGCCATAGCGCTCATCTCCAGAGTTTTCATGAGCTATCGAGCCACGATCTGCGACCCCGACGACAATCAAAGCAGAACCGTCGGGCTCCCCAAAACGCCTTCAGGATAGAGCGCCGTGGCCGGGAAATCAAAGCGTCTTCGCCCGTGCCGCCGGTCGTCACGTGCGCGCTTCATGCGTGGCTCCAGACGTGAGAGATCGTACGCTCTTCAGCACGCACACGCAGTAGGGAAACGCGTCGAGAGCCGAACACCACGCGAATCCCATCGAGCGCGCTCTTCTTTCGTTGGACCTCTCCGCTTTGTCGTTCATTCAATTCTTTTTCGCCATGCTCAGCGCTGTTGACCCAGATCGAACGACCGCTTCCTCTCACTTCAATCTTTTGCCTGTTCCGGTCGCGCGCCTCGCAGTTAGAATACGCCAGGCTGCTATCGATAAGGAGGAAACATGAGTCCGGTCGTTTCTCGACGACGATTTCTAACGCGCTGCGCGTCGCTGGGCGCAGCACTTTCCGCACCAGCGATTTTCCCTCGCGGTTTCCTCGGTGCTGCGTCTCCGAATGAACGGATCGTCACAGGACACATCGGACTCGGTGGAATGGGCTCCGGCCACTTGAATTTCTTCCGCGACATGTGCGGCGCTCTCTGTGACGTCGACGAAGTCCACCTCAACCGTGCGGCGCGAAGAATCGGACGTTATGTGCCGCTCTACAAAGATTTCCGTGAAATCCTCGATCGCCGCGATATCGACGCAGTCATCGTTGCGACGCCGGACCACTGGCATGCTGTGATGACGATCTACGCCTGCGAGGCAGGCAAGGACGTCTACTGCCAAAAGCCGCTCAGCCTGACCGTAGAAGAAGGCAAGAAGATGAAGGAAACCGCGGCCCGTACCAGCCGCGTCATTCAGGTCGGCTCGCAAGGTCGTTCGACGAACGCAGCTTACCATGCCTGTCGTTACATCCGTAACGGACAGATCGGACGAGTTCACGAAGTCACGTGCTGGCACTACCCAAACCCGGTCGGCGGCTTCAAACCCGACGAGCCACCGCCCGCGAACCTCGACTGGGACATGTGGCTCGGCCCTGTCCGCTATGTGCCGTACAACTCAGAGCGCTGTCATTTCAATTTCCGCTGGTTCCTCGAATTCGGTGGCGGTCAGATCCGCGATCGCGGTGCGCACGTCATGTCAGTCGCGCTCTGGCTGATGGGGGCAGACACGCAGCCACTTCACTCCATCGTCGCCACAGGGACGACACCGTCGGAGGGGCTCTGGGACTGCCCGGTCGAGATGGACGCGACGTTTGAGTTCAAAGACCCCGACTGGACCATGCACTGGCGGCAACCGGGTGAGCCGCAAATGGGCGCTGGTTTCGGTGCCGTGTACGAAGGTGAGAAAGGTCGTCTTGTCGTCACAGGCGGCGACGGCGGCTGCGGCACCGAAGAGAAAGCGATGAACTACGAGCCGCCGAGCGACGGGTATCACCCCTACAAGAGTCCCGGTCACGAGCAAGATTGGGTGGACTGCATCCGTACGCGCAGCGATCCGATCATGTCGATCGACGCAGGATATAGCGTCGCGAACCTGTGCATCCTCGGCAACATCTCCTTCATTCTCGGACGCAAGCTCTATTGGGACGCCGAAAAAGAAGACGTCATCGGTGACCCGGAGGCGAGTCGCATGCTCGCTCGACCGAACCGTGCGCCATGGCGGATCTAGCCGCCTGACGCTCGCAACTTGACGTCGACGGCATAGCGCGCCGCGAACTCGACCCAGTCACGAGACCACTGCGATGAACTACGAATCACCAACCACTTTGCATCACGATACGACTGCAGCGCGACGCGATCGGCGAACGGCCGCACCGAGTGCCGTTGCTGGACTCCAGAAAGCACGACAGAGCGAATCGTGGAGCGCGGCGCTCGGCGCGATGGCGGTCACGCTCGTCGTTTGTCTCGGGCTGCAGCCGCTCCCTGCCGACGATGTCGCCACTTTGATTCAGCACATCACCTCAGACGACAAAGAAGTGCGGCATCGAGCCCGAACTATCGACGCGGCGCGCTGTGGGTCGGCGGCGGTTGCACCTCTTGGGAAGCTGCTGCGAGACGATCGGCGCGAGGTGGCCATTTCCGCGGAAAGAGCGCTTCAGACGCTCACTCACCACGCCGCGCGCCCTCAGGCACCAGACGAAGCGCGAGCGGTCAGTGTGGAGCTCGGCCGGCTGCTGCACGACGCAGCGCCTCGAAAAGTCAAACTGATCGCACTCAACCTTTTATCGTACGTCGGGGGAGCCGAAGCTGTGCCGCATGTCGCCGGAGTGCTGCGGGACGACGACAAGCACGTCCGAGAGAGTGCGCGGCTCGCACTCGAACGCATCCCTGTGGCGCGCGCGACAGAAGCGTTGATCAGGGCCGCAAAAAGCGCCGATCCAAAGACGGCAAGCGACTATCTTTTCAGCATCGCCAAGCATCGAAACCCTGAGGCAATTCCCTTTCTGCTGTCGCAGTCACAAGCCGACGCGCAGGAGGTGCGCTTGTCGGCCTTGAAGGGGTTAGCAATGCTGGCCGCCACGTCATCGATTGAAGCTTTCGAGGCTGAAATCACGCGCACCGACGGAGCGGTACAGGCCGAGGTGTTTCGCGAGTATCTGCGGCTCGCCGACGAGATCAGCGCCAAGGGTGACGCCGCTGCGGCCAAGCGAGTTTACGAGCGCGCGCTGACCTCCGCACCGCTCGACTACCAGCGCGAGCGCGCCCTCGAGCACCTGACCCGAATCGAAAACGCGGCGTCACTGGAATCGCTTCTTGTCGGCCTCGCCGATCCGGCTGATCGCGTCCGACGTCTGGCGATTGCACGACTCTCAGCCCGCAGCGGTTCCGACGTCACCTCGCGACTACGGCGCGAGTATGAGGGTTCCCAGGGCGAAAAACGTGTCTTTCTACTTCGAGCGCTCGCCGAGCGTGACCCCGAAGGCTCACGCGCACTCATCGAGCGCGCCGTGTTGAGTCGTGACCCGGAGGTTAGAGTCACGGCACTCGACCTCACCGGCAAGCTGCTCGATCCAACTCTGGAGTCCACGTTTCTCGAGTTGGCGCGCTCTGGCTCCGGTTCTGTACGCCCCACAGCCGTGAGCGCGTACCTCGCCCTCGCCGCCCACAAGCTCCAGCTGCCAACCCCGCCGCGCGCGGAAGTGAGCGCCATGTATGCAAACTCGCTCGAGTTCGCTAGCACCGACGAGCAGTTGGCTGCGGCGATCGCGGGGCTACAAGATGTCGGCGATACCAGCGCCGTCGAGCAGCTCGTGCCGTTTCTCCGCCACGCCGTCGTCGGCGGCGATGCGGCGCGGGTGTTCGTCGATTTGACCGTGCGCCTCGTCGATGCTGGGGAGGTCGATCGCGCCGAGCAGCTCCTACTCAACATTCTCAGCGGCCAGTTCCCGCAAGAGCTCAAAGAGAAAGCCGTAGACAAGCTGACGAGTGCAGGCCGCAATCCGCAGCGCCAAGCGATCGCTGATGGTTTCCTATTCGACTGGTGGCTCATCGGACCGATCCCGGCAGACGACGACACGGCGCTGACGACGAAGTTTTTTCCAGAAGAGTCCCGGGAGTTTGACAAGATCCACAACATCGGCCCACGACGATTCCGTTGGCAGCGGCCACGGATCCTGTCGACCAACGGCGAGATCGATCTCTTGCCCCGCTTCCGCCGCAGCCGCCAGCGACTCGCGTACGCGTACACTGAAATCGTCAGCGACAGCGATCAGGACGTGGTGTTCAAGTTGGGCACTAACGACGGTTGCGTCCTCTGGCTCAATGACGAAAAGATTCACGCGCACCTGCTACCGCGCGGCCTCATGGTCGATCAAGACACGGTCAAGGCGCGGCTCAAAGCCGGCAAGAACACGCTCTTGCTCAAAGTGCACAACCTGGGTGGCAACTGGGGCTTTGCCTTCCGATCCATGACTCCGGCCGACGAACCGCTCGTGCTACGTTCGGCGCTGCCGCCGCCGCAGGGAAAGTAACGCCGGCGCGCGCCGTAGCGCGGAGAGGCGGGAGGATCGCTACTTCGCTTGCTTCCCTACGCTCCACGGTAAACCTCCAACAGCTGCTAGGCTAGATCAGGGACATCGCCTTCCAGCGCCGGTCCGCAATTGCCACGGTTGGCCTGCGGACAAAGCTCGCGCTGCGTCACTTTTGACACTGCCTGAGAACTTCGGGAACAACGAGCGTCTTACCAACGACGACGCGGGCGTACGTAGGGAAGGCGCGAAGCAAAGACCTCGATGGTTCTTGATCAGAAACTCTGCGTCCTCTGTTGTGAGAATTCCGAGAGTGAAGAATTCTTCACCACGGAGGACACGGAGGTGCGCAGAGAATAAGAGAACCGCGGCAAGAACGTTCCTGGAAGAGCGTCCACCACAGAAACGCGCCCTTTGGATCGACGGAAGTGATGCACAGACTCGGCGTTGGGCGATGACTCAGCGGTGCGAGCGCGTCGCGAGATAGGCGACCACCCCAGCAACAGCGAAGAGGACGAGAGCTGCGAGAAGAATCTTCACCCAGCTGTATGGGCGTTCGCCCTGGACCTCGCCGGACGACGCGTTGATCAGGACACGATAGGACTTTTCTCGGTAGCGATACACCAGCAGCCAGATCGGTAGGAGCAGATGCTTGTAGGTGATCGCATCGTATCGCGATCGGATCCAGTCGACTCTCTGCTCGTCCCCGCCGATGCGGTGCTTCACTTCGCTGCGAATGGCGGTATCGATGTTCGCCTTCGCCTCCACGAAACCGTCCTCCAGGGAAACGTGGTAAGTTTCGGCGAGAAAGCCCGCCAGCGCTTGCTGCGTGAACGGGATGCAAAACTGCAGGGGCCAAGGATCGAGCCGCCGCACGAGCTTCGGCGGTAGACCGCGGGAGGCGCAGACAAGAACGTCGTCGAAGAATCGCTGAAAGAAACCACTCGCGGAGTACCAACGAGTGCGCCGCACCCGCGTGCGATTTTTGCCCGTCCCAGTGCTCACCCAATAGTGCTCACCGCGCTCGCCCGAGTAACGATTTGCGGTCATCGCGTCGAACGTCCAGTAGGGCACATAGATCCCAGAAAACTTGCCGTCGACACTACGCTGATGGAATGCAGACGGTGCAAACCATCGCGACGACACCCAAGCGCCGAAACGCTCCTGCGCGTTCGCCCGCTCGATCTTGAACGGCAACACTCCGTCGACAGGCACGCGATGCGCCGCGCGATGGCCCTTCTCGCGCTGAACCGGTGAGCCACAGTACGCGCACTCGGAGCTCGTGAGAGTCCCCGCAAAAACAACGTTGGCGCCACACGCCTCGCAGCGAACCTCTTCGCCGTCCATCTCGCCCGCGTGCCCAGCGCTGCGCAGCTCGGCGAGCCGCTCGAGCATGGCGTGGAAGTCCTGCTCCTCAACGCGCTCGTCGGCGCCGATATCGAGCTCTTTAACGAACGCGCAGTAAGGACACTTGAGCTGCTGCTCACCGACATGAAACGCCAAGTCGGCGCCGCATTTCTCACATGGAAAGATGCGGCCCTTGCCTTCGTCGATTCGCTGACCTGCACGCTGGGTCGTGCTGTCGACCGGAAAATCCGGCGGCACAGGAGGAGGTGTCTCGGGAAGATCAGTCATCACAGCCGATTGAAAGAAGAACTTCGCCGCGAGGTCGCGATGCAGGGGTCGCGACGACATCTCAGCAGACCGCCTGGGAGCACTACTTTTCCGCTGCTTTTGGTGGCGGAGGCGGCGGAGGTGGCGGGGGCGGCACGGCAAAATATCCCGCAAGCTGCGGTACGTCACCGGCTGCGACCCAGCCCGACATGCCGGCGGTCCAGACAAACGTATTTCGCTCGATCTGCCCGGAAGCGATGCCGGAGGCGATCTGCGCGATGGCGAACGGGCCCTGCGTCTGACCGTTCACGGCGATATGCCACTGGGGTGCCATGGGCGCTGGCGGCGGCATCAATGACCCGCTTCCCATACCCTCCGCCATGCGCTGCGCCATCGCGAAGCCCATCCCAAGCCCCATGCCCTCGGCTGCGCCGCCGCCAGCCGGATTCTGGGCAGCTTGCACCATCGCGTTTCCAAGCTGGTACTGCTGGAAGCGCCCCATGTCTCCGACAACTTCCATGCTCGTACGAGTGTCGAGCGACTTCTCGACTTCCTCCGGAAGCGAGACGTTGACGATAAAGAATTGCGGTACGTCGAGCCCGTACTCGTCGTCGATGCGCTGCACGACGAGCTGCCGCAGTTTCTCTGAGAGCTCACGATAGTTCGCGGCCAAGTCGAGCACGGCGATCTTAGACTCGCCGATCATGTCTGCGAAGGCGGTTACAATCGTGGAGCGCATCAGCTCACCGATCTCCTCGGCGTCGACAGCACTGTCGGCACCAACGAGTTCCTTCAGCAGAGCTTTCGGGTCGGTCGCTTTGAGCACGTACGTCCCGAATGCACGCACGCGCACCGGGCCGAAATCCGCGTCACGCAAGATGACTGGGTTCGGCGTGCCCCACTTGAGGTCGGTTACCTGGCGCGTGCTCACGAAGTAGACTTCGCACTTGAATGGACTGTCGAAGCCGTATTTCCACCCAAGTAGAGTGCTGAGAATCGGCAGGTTGTTTGTGGTCAGTTCGTATCGCCCAGGCTCGAAGACGTCCGCGAGGCGCCCTTCGTGGACGAAGACCGCAACCTGACCCGGACGGACGATCAGCTGGGCGCCATTTTTAATCTGATTGTGGTAGCGCGGGAAGCGCCAGACGAGGGTGTGCCGAGAGTCATCGATCCATTCGATGATGTCGATGAACTCACCGCGAAGCTTGTCGAAGAGACCCACGTTGTGACCTCCAGTTGGGGTAAAAATCGCCGCGCAACAGTCTAACCGGCGGCTGCGTTGAGAATCCACCTCGACGCGACGGAAGGATCGTCTCCGACACTGAGGCGAACACGCGCTGTTGAGTTTCAGCTTCGCACCATGGCCTCGCTATAGAATCTCACGAATCGACCGAGCTAAGATATGTGCGGGTCGTATTCCTAGTTCTACGCTTTTTGCAGCGGTTCTGTCGGTGCGAATGGACTCAGCGCTGAGACGGAAACCGCCGCGCCTCGTTTCGAAAGGAGCATCATGAACTGTGAGGCTTTGAAGCTGCCAGTGTCGACTAAGTTCTCCGCTATCGCGTCTCACGCCTGCTTGGCGGTTTTTTACGTCATTGCGTCGGGCGCCGCGCTCGACGCAGCAGACGACAAGATCGTGCCGGCAGGCGCGAAGCTGGAAAAGCTTTTCGATGGAGCGTGCATCCTCACTGAAGGCGTCGCCGTGGCGCCAGATGGAATGGTCTACTTCAGCGACATCACATTTACGTTTCAATGCGCCGACTCGGACGGCGCGGTTCAGGCCGGCAACATCTGGAAGTATGACCCACGCAGAGGCACGGCGACCGTCTATCGATCACCGAGCGGCATGTCGAACGGCATCAAGTTCGACGCCGCGGGCAACATGATCGTCGCCGAGGGTGCCGACTACGGTGGACGGCGCGTCACGCGCACTGATATGACGACCGGCAAGACGTACGTGATCGCGGGGCTCTACGAAGGGCGGCCCTTCAACGCGCCGAACGACATCACGATCGACGAACGCGGCCGGATCTACTTCAGCGATCCCCGCTACCTTGGGCACGAACCAGTCGATCAACCAGTGATGGCGGTCTACCGTATCGACCGAGACCTATCGATCCATCGCATCATCACCGACGCCGGCAAGCCGAACGGCGTTGCCATCTCGCCGGACCAAAAAACCCTCTACGTCGTGAGCAACGACAACGGCGCCACGGGATTCGATCGGCTAACGCCGGACGACGCCCCACCGCACAAGGGGCGGATGGCGCTCATGGCTTATGACTTGATGCCTGACGGCAGCGCCAAGTTCCGCGAGACGCTCGTCGACTACTACCCTGAGGACGGTCCCGACGGCCTTGTCGTCGACACTGAAGGCAATCTGTACGTCGCCGTTCGCGACGAAACTCGTCCCGGCATCGTGGTCTACTCGCCGAAAGGAAAAGAGCTGGCATACATTCCGACCGAGATCCCGACGAACGTCGGGTTCGGGCGCGGCCGCGACGCGAAGACGCTCTACATTACTGCCGGCAAGAGTCTATACCGCATCCAGTTGAACAACGAAGGGTATCACTTACCAGCGCCGAAGAAGTAAAGCGCGAGCGATGGCAGGCACGTTCCGCGCGCAACTCCGCAGTGCGGAAGGCATCACGCGGGTGCCTGCTACGCGTCTCGCGTGCTCACCTCAATCCCCTGACGCCGTCACCTCTTCTTCGACCAGCTCGAGGCCGCAGAGAAGCGGCTGCGCGTTGCTGCCGTCGGCCGCACGCAAGATGACGGAGAGACTGTCTGTCACTTCGATGCCGCGGAATTCCTTCACGACACTTTGGCGCACAGCGCCCGCCTCGCGCGCGATATCAAAGCCATCAAGGCGCTTCGAGCCCTGAAGAAGCACGTCAAATCGGCGCTCGCCTGGCTGACGATCCTCGAGTTCCGCGAACACAAGCCGCGCCGTGTAACGCCGCGCTGGCGTGTCAGTCGTCTCCGGCCTCATACGCCACTCCCCGATCACTTTCGCCGCGTCGATCTCAGCTTCAGTGCGCACGCGAAGCTCCTCGGCGCCGAGTGCAGCGCGACAGATCCGCAGCTCGTCGAGGTGGGTCCCTGTCGAGGCACCCCCATGACCGATCTTGAACGCTGGTGGCTCGCTTCCCCACCAGAGGGAACGATTGTCAGGTCCATCGTGAGTTCCAACGACCTTACCGTCGATCAACAGGGTGCCAACGCCGGTTTTCGAGTCATAGCTGAACGCCACATGCGCCCACGTCGCTCGGGCGATCGTGTCGCCACTTTCAACGATGACAACGTCTTCTTCAGACTGATCGCCAGCCTCATTGGCTACGACATAGCGAGCACGCAGTTTGCGTTGATCCAAGATGAAACCCTGCGCGATTCCGTCGGCTTCGCCGCTCGCGTCGACAAACGTCACGTCACCGTCAACTCGAACCCATAGTTCGACCGTGATGCTGCTCGTGGCCAAACTCGAATCCGGTGCGATCACAGCCATCGTCTTCGCCTTCGCTTTGGCTTGAAGTGAGCGTTCTTGGGGCCGTGAGCTCGCCGCCGCAACGGGAGGCACCTGGACGGAAACCAAAGCATCGCTGACCGCCAAGGGCGCACCACCGGTGATTTCGTTCGGGATCGATTGAACTCGCAGCGGTGCAAGACGGACGAGGAGCTGACCTTCGCCGCGCCACGCAGAAGCGGCGACCCATGGCAAGTCGCCACCTGTTATGTATGTGGGGTGATGGCGAACGTACTTCGTTGCCTCGCCGCTGATCACAGCAGCGTCGAGATCCGGCGAGTTGCCGCCGACACTGGGAAAGTCGAGCCAACGGGTGCCGCCCTCACTGAGTCGATCGCCCGGTGCCCCAAAATTGAGCCCGACACGACGCACAGCTTCGCCATCATCCAGGTAGGGGCTGAACGTCCACGTCTCGACCTCAGGCATATGAACAAGCGCAAGCGACGCTTGGTTTTGGTACGAGCACGTGCACGTACGCGTATAGTCGGGCGCGTTGAGGATGCCTCCGGCCGGAATCAGGTTGGACGTGCAGCCAGCACGAAAACCGCCGAAATTCCCGGTGCCGCTGTCGCCGGCAAGATCATAGTAACCGGCGGCGGCGGATCGAAAAGTCAGCAGATTCGGAGCACCGATGGCGGTATTGCAGCCGTAGTTGCGCGTATACATCCACGTCGTGTCGACACCGGAAAGCGGATGGCTTCGCTTTTCCATCTCGCCGGTAAGGATGCTCAGCGAAAAGCCAGGCTGCCTGTAGCCTTGTGTGATCACCCGATCGCCGAGCAGCAGACACGGTCCGCTGTAGTCGAGCTCGTTCTGCCACAGGACATCTCCGGTTGAGCCGCGGTAGACGACCATCCCTTTGCCGATTTCATCCGTGGCGCGATCTGAAGCACGGCTGCCGGCCTGAAGAAGCACGTCGTGCTCCTCGGAATAGCCAAGCCACGTTCCAAAGACGCGTTCGTCGGCCCGCCACACAACGTCTCCGGTTGCCAGCGCGAGAGCCGTGACACTAGGATTCGATGGGATTGGCAAGCCACGACGGCGGAAGTGACTCTCACGAGACTTCGACAATCGGTCGATGTAGAACACCGTGCCGCCGCCGACAGTGATCGAGTTGTGACGAATCTGGTGCTTCGCCTCATGCTCCCACAGGATTCGCCCACTGTACCGATTCATCGCCACGAGTTTTTTGCTTTGCGCTCGTAGCGTGCTGCCGAATTTTCCGGCCGTAGCCGGCACGTACTTAGGCCAACCGAAATAGAGGTGTAGCAACTCCCGCTTCAGTACGAGCGCCTCGTGATCTGTCGCCGTGCGCCCAGGAACCGCCTCGAGATACTCCTTGAGCTTCTTCTCCACCTCTTCTGCACCTTCGGCGCGAAATCGTGCTTTGAGGGGAATCCTTGCGACCATGTCATCGTCAAGTAGCAAGAGATTGACGTGGTCGCCGATGAACCTAGACGCCTGCTCGTGTGGAGCGTCGTCCTTGATCGGCGCCAAGAATCGAAAGCCCCGGAGTGACTTGAAAATCTTCAGCGTCTCGGCGACGCCACCTCGCATGCGCCGGAGCTCGCGATCGTGGTATTCTGGAGTCTGGTCGCTCGTCGGCTGCGCTCCGCCGATGAGCACGTCGCCGTCGATTCCGATGTAACCCCAAGCCGGCCTTGCCGGCTTCGGCGCCTCCGCAGAGGAATCGCCAGAAACGCTGCTGGCTGAACCGCTCGCAGGAAGCTCGAAGGTGGCGATGGTTTCGCCGGTGACGGGATCGAGACGAAGGCATCGGTCGTCGTGGACGACGTACACACCGTCGGACATCGAAACGTAGTTGCTGCCGATCAAGTTCGCGCCCGGTTCATGACTCGTGTAGTCGTAGTGCTTGCCGACGCCCTGGAGCTCGCGCTCCCAGGCGACGCGGCCAGTGTAGATGTCCATGGCGCGGATCATGTCACGCCCTTCGATGTATAGGCGCCCACCAGAGACCTGCGGCGTTGGCCCGTGCCCGTGCCGCGGCAGCACGGCGGCGTTCGACGGTCCGCCGAACCAGAGGAGCCCCAGGGGCGTCCGCACGCGCGCGTCAATCGACGTCACGGTGTTGGCTGCGTTGCCGTACTGGTGCGTCCAATCACCGGAGCCGGACGGCGCGTCGAATCTTTCGATCACGGCGAGCCGACCAGACCGAGTCACGCGTCCTTGGTCGAGCTTGGCGCCCGCGACACGTTGCCGCAGGTCGTCGTATTCGGCCTGCGAGCAGACAAAAGCTGCAGACCCTGAGAACGGGCGTAGAACATCGAAAACTCGCTCGATGAACTTAGGGTCATCTGCGAACCCAGCCGCGTCCTTGTCTTCACTGACGACGAGTTCCGCCATGTACCGGGGCAACTCGGCACCCAGCGGCTCGCCAATGACTGCGGCGACACGGCGCCCATAGGCGCGCCGTTGATCCATGCTTCGGCGAAACGCGTCAACACGCGCGGCATCCGGCTCGACCACGATGACGTGCAGCTCCGACTGTCGCAGTAGCTCTTCGACAAGTCGACCGCTGCCGACACCGAGCGCGACGCAGTAGCCAGCGCCTGTGGAGGTTCGCCGCAGAATTTGACCAGCGAGTTGCGTCCACTCGTCGACAACACCGAAATCCAGATCGACGCGACTCTTCTCGGCTGCCACTTCGCGGCTCGCCGGCAAAGGAACGCCGCGATCTTCGCCGCCAAAGCAGTAAATCCTGCCCTGCGCCGTCGACACGAAGAGCTTCCCGTCGCCCGTGATCATGTTCAGAGGTTCATCGGGCAGCTGCATCCGCCACCCGACGCCGGCACCACGGTCGAGCTGCGGCAAGTCGACGGCGATCACGGCACTGTCGGCTGCAGTGCAGTAGAGGCGGCTGCCGCTCTTGACGAAGACCTGCTTGATCTCTGCGTCGAGAGGTGTCGTCCAGGATGCCGGCACGACCGTTTTCTTGACCGGATTGCCACGAGCATCCTTCGTTTCAAGGGTCTCCCAGCCAGTCTTGAACCCTTTGATGCCGTCCGCGTCCTTGCCGATGATGGAAAACGGACTGACGATCATGGCGTCAACGTTGCCGACGAAAGCGCCGTTGTCGAGACGATACATACAGCCGCGATTGAGGTAGAAATCGTCGCCAACGATCGCTTCGTAGCCGCCGCCGCCCTTACTCCCCATGACACGGCTCGAGACGTTGAAGTGGAGTAGCTCGCCGCTCTTGCGATCAAAGGTTGCCGGAATCGTCCGGCCGCCGGCCACGACCAACTTATCGCCAGCCGCGGCGAGGTAGCCTTGCGGTGCGACGCCAGCGAAAGCCGGACTGTTGTGCTGCTGGACCAAGTACGTTGAACCTGTGCCGCTGTTCGTCCAAAGCACCTGGCCGGACGCGGCGTCCAGTGAGTGGAGGAAGACGCCCATGAACGGCCATATGCTCGCACCGAAGTAGATCGAGTCGTCAAGTAGGACGGGCCCACCACGCGCCGGCCACGCACTGATCAATCGATCGTTCCCCAAGAGCTTGCGGTCCCGTGGTCCGCCGCGAAACTTCCACTGCAGCGATCCGTCGACCGCATTCAAGCAGTAGAGGTGCCCGTCGTCCGAAGCGAAGTACACTCTCCCTTGCGAAGCGACCGCGGCAAATCGGATCGGCCCCTCGGCGAAGAATTTCCATCTCTCCGCTCCAGTGTCGCTGTCGTACGCGGTGAGCTTGTCGGAGATCATCGAAGGTACGAACAGCGTCCCCCCCATGAGAACGGGCTCGTAGAGACGATCGAACTGCAGCTTCTCTTGGTTGGTTGGCCATGCAGGGTCGGGCGGCGGGAGCTCTAGAACCCAGTGAAGGTGTAGCGTCTTCGGAAGCTCTTCGGGCGAAGCACCGCGACGGCCGGCGTCATAGCGCCACATCGGCCAGTCCGCAGCAACGCCTGCGGACTGGAAAACGAGAAACGACACGATCGTTAGTGAAACGATGTTCAGCGTAGATCTCTGTCTCATAGTGTGATGGATCCAAGCGAAAAACGATGGGAGTGCAATCAACGGGCGCGACGCGGCGCGGCGGAGTCAGGACGTGGCCTTCCTTGCTGCGCAGCAATGCCCTTGAGACCAACCAGCCAACGAACCTGTGGTGGCTGTATCAAGCTGTATGAAATGGTATCGCAAAGGCGCCGTGAATGCACGTCGACAGGCACGGGGCCGCAGCGACGCGCATGCTGACGCGATCTCCTCCCACAATCTACAAGGAGACAACCTCGCGAAAGGTGCGTGCGAAACGATCGCGCCCCGATGGCTGGGCGACGGTGACACGGACCAGACGATCGACGGGTGACAGGCGGCCGCTGCGCACAAAGACGCCGCGGGACTGAAGCGCTTCAAGTGTCTGCCGCGCCCGTGAGGCAGTTTCCATGTCGAACGAAACGAAGTTGCTCGACGAAGGAAGCGCAGTGACGCCGAGCTCGCTCCCGAGCGCTGAATAGTCATCGCGTCCCGCGGCCACTGCCGAGACGACGCCACGAACGAACTGCGGATCGCGCAGCGATGCGAGTGCAGCCTGCTGCGCCAGCAAATTCACTCCAAAGTGGAGCCGCACGCGTTCGAAGGCGCCAATGACGTCTTGGTGCGCGATGGCGTAGCCGATTCTGAGCCCTGCCATTCCGTGGGCCTTGGAGAAGGTCCGCAGCCGGACAATTCGCCAGTCGTCCACTGCGAGCGGCATCGCCTCCGCCGGCGGTACGAAGTCGAGATACGCCTCATCGTAAATGAGCGCGGTGCGCCCCGGCAAAGAATCGAGAAACGAGCTGACCGAGCCGAGGCCGTGGAAATACCCGGTCGGATTGTCAGGGTTCGCAAGATAGAGGATGCGGGCGTCGCAATCGATCGCAGCGCGAATGAGCGCCGCGAGATCAGGCTGGAATCCGTCATAGGGCACCTGCACGAGACGGCAGCCGAACCCGCTGACGTGGTAGTCGAACGTCGGGTAGGTGCCCGCCGTCGTCACCATGCTCGCGTCCGGATCGCCGAAAACACGTACAGCAAGGCCAAGCAAGTCATCGATACCGCTGGCCACGAGCACGTTCTCGATGGCAACGCCGTGGATTGCTGCTAGCTCCTGGCGCAACTCGAAGTTCTCGGGGTCGCAGTAATGCGGCGTCAGTGCAGCAGCCGACTCGAGGGCCTTGCGCGCCGCCGGCGACACACCAAAGTCACTTTCGTTCGCGCCCAAACGCAGCTCGAATGGCTGCCGCGTACGGCGCTCGATCGCTTCCGGTCCCACGAAGGGGACGACGCTGGGTAGATCGCCGACGACGCGGGAGAAGCGAGGTGCCGACTGCATGGGAACTGGACCTCTGGATCATCGTCCGCAAAAACTGGCGCGGCTGTTAGCTCGACTTCGCGGCTTCGTGACCACTGTAAACGCGCCTCTGCGCTTCCAAGGCAACTCCCCCGAGGCGCTCTGCCATCTGGCGATAGGCCGCGCGACGGTAATCCCACTCAGCCGAACGTGCCACTTGTTCGAGCCAATCGCACAGGTGTAGTGTGACGAGACGGTCGAACTCGGAATCTTCGAGGTCGATGCGCTCACCCGTGATCCGGTTCACAACGACGTAAGGCCCGCTGGTCTGCTGAATGCTTTCATCAAACGCAGCTCGATCCATGACGCAGTTCCAGTAGACGAGCTGTTCGGCACGCCGCCCAATGAGATCCTCGATCTCGCTGCGCCGCTCGAGCGGAAACGCGAACTTTTGAAACGACTGGGTGCCATAGACCGAGTGGAATAGTCCCGCAAGACACAAATCCCGATCGCAGCCCCAAGACTTGAGATCGCTGTAGACGCCGATGGCGTGAGCCAGGTAGGGCTTCTCGCCAGCGTGGGGAATAGAGTCGGCCCCCTGGCGACGAAAAAAATCAGTCAAGTGGCGGATCTGTTCGTCCATTGTTTGCACTCGTTGAAAGTCAGGAAAGTTCCAAACGTGACAGAAAAACTGGGGGCGCGCAAGGCGTTTGTCTGCCACCGTCGGTGACGGCCGAGCCCAACCCCAGCCTTTCTGGCGAACCGAAACGTTCGCGCGACCGGCGGCAGAGCGCAAGAAATCTTGCGCAGTGGTCTCATTGTTGCAGCTCAGCGCTTCCCCAGAGATCATTCACGCGTTCATTGGTTTCCCCGGGAGGACTCGCCGTCTTCTCGGGGGACGAGGGAGTTTCGTACGCGAAAATACTCGCGGCGGCGGGAGATTTTTCCCGTCGAGCGCGTTTCGTCGTACTGGGTCACACGTTCGGGAGAGGTCGCATGCTCGAGAGACGGAAATGTTCTGCTCGCCTTCTGACGGGGTCTGTGGTGATCGTCGCGGTCATCTTTGCCGGTATCATGAGCGCACAGGTAACGAAGGGAAAGACACGCGTACTGCAGACACGCCATCTCATGCGCGGCCTTGTCGGCGCGCAGTGCGGCGCGCTCAAAAAGAGCCTGGACGCCGGACCGAGCGACAAGAAGGCGTGGGACCTTGTTGCCGAACAGGCGTCGCTGCTCAACGAAGCGAGCTTCGTGCTGATGGAAGACGGGCGCTGCCCAGACGGTACCTGGGCAAACGCCGCCAAGGGAGTGCTGAGGTCCGAGAGCGCCAACGTCGTCAAGGCGGCCGAGGCGAAGGATCTGGAAGCCGCCAAAAAGAGCTTCAAGGCTATGACTGCTGCGTGCGGCGCCTGTCACAAGGCACACAAGAAGAAGAAACGCACGAGTTGATCAAGTACGGCAGCCAGCGAGTTGGATTGCATAAGAAGACGAGTCGATTTCGCCCCATGCGCTGTTTCCATCCGACGTGAGCGCGCGACGACGCGCGCGTGCGCAAACGAAGGGTCCCACGCGTCATCGGCTCGCCTCTCTACTCTTCCTTCTTGAGCTCATCGAGCGCCGCGAGAAGCTGCGTACGCACGGTGCTCGCTTCCGGAGTGAGCGCCCTGGCATCGACGGCTTGCCTCTCGAGGGGGTCGACCGCGGCGTCGAAAAATCGCCCATCGTTGTAGAGCTTCCAGCGCTGCGTGCGGACAAAGAACTGGCCGCGCCTCGACTGCGCGAAAGCCCACGTGCGGCCGCCGGCTCCGCCTCCGGTCAAGCGTGACGCGAAACTGACGCCATCCAATCGCACCCCACGTGGCAAAGACGCTGAAGCGACCTCAACGAACGTCGGCAAGAAATCGCTGAAATCGACGAGATCGTCGACGACGCGACCGAACGGTATCGTCCCCGGTCGAAAGACGATGAGTGGAACTCGTGTGCCGGCGTCGCGGAGCGAGCCCTTGCCGCCATGGACATCCGCGTCGAAACGCTTCGAGATCACCGGCTGCCTCAAGAGCTGATCGCCTTCAGCTGTGTAGATGTACCGTACCGGGGTGCCGTTGTCGGTCGTAAAGACGACGATGGTCTTCTCGGTCAGCTCGAGTCGCTCCAGCGCGTCGACAAGACGACCGACTCGCTCGTCCATCGCCTCAGCCATCTCTTTGTAAGAGTCGTAACGTCCTTTTGGACCTAGGGGCACCGGCTCTTTCAGGTCGTCCGTCACATCGTGACAAAGCGCCATGGAGTAGAAGGCGAAGAAAGGCTTCTCTTTGTGCCGCTCGATAAAATCGATCAAGAAATCGGTGTAGACATCGGGTCCGTAGCGAGAGCGAACGTCCTTGCGCAGCTCCCCGTTCTGCCAGATGTGTGGCTGATAGTAACGCGGCCCCTCGTGCCAACCGAACAGGCAGTAGTCGTCGAAACCCAGACGATGAGGCTGCTCCAAGTCGTTCTTGAGAAGCGCCAGCTGCCATTTGCCGGCAACGGCCGTCGCGTAGCCAGCTCGCTTGAGGACCGACGCGAGAGAATTCTGCTCCTCATGCGACGGAAAGCTCCCCCAACGAGGATCGTTGATTCGAAACGGATAGCGACCGGTCAGCAGGCAAATCCGCGACGGATGACAAACCGGCATGCTGTAGCAGTGCTGGAAACGGATGCCTTGAGCCGCCAAGCGATCCAACCGTGGGGTCGCGTATGACGTACCGCCATAGGAACCCAGAACCTCCTGACCGACGTCATCAGCGAGGATGAAAACAATGTTTGGCTTCTCTTCTTCGGCCGCGATCGCCGTAGCGGAGAATGCGGCAGCCAGCCCTCCGAGGACAATCCAGACAGCCACGAGACGGACTTTCGGGTAACGAAGGATTCTCACGTCCGACCTCCTGCACTCTTACACGCCTCGAGCCCGACTACTTCTTCCTCTCCTTCTTCGGCTCGACGACGTACGCGGCGAGTGGATCGCCGTTCTTGTCGAGCTTGTCGCACGCCCACAAGACACCGCGTGCCATCATATTCATGTACACCTCGTGCTCGATCGTCTCGTTATGATGGCCCAACGTCGTGGCGAAGATCCGGCCGGAGCCGTACGTGTTGGTCCAGATCACCACATGGTCCTTCTTTGTGTCCTCACCATACGCCTTGGCGAGTGGCACCGCCTGCGGCCACAGCTTCTCTATCTTGTAGAGCTCGCCGTTCGGTGTTTTCCACGCCGACGGGAACCCTTTCATGATCGGGTGCTTCGACTCAAGCACGTTCACGGTCACCGGTCGGTGCTTCTCGTGACTAAAGGATGATACGCCCATGCACTTGCGCCACTCGTCAGTTGCTGCGTGCCGGTAGCTGTGCGCCGAACAGTGGATCATGATGCCTGGCACGCCGTCGAAGTGAGCCTTGGCGATACGTTCGACGTACTTGACGTCGGTGATGCCACCAAAACACTCGTTGTGGATGACGACGTCATAGCCCTCGGCCCAGTTTTCCTTCTCGTAAAACTGCAGACGCGTTTTTCGACTCGTGCCGCTGGCGCGGACGATATCGAACTCGATCCGGACGCGTTCGCTCAGCCGCTTGGAGACGATTTGGTCCTGGTTCGGATAGTCGTGGCAGCAGCCACCGGAAACAATCAACCCCTTCAGCGCCGGCACTTCATCGCCGCGAAGCGGCAGCACCGAAGCAGCGGCGATCACGACGCTGAACAAGAACATGCCGATCGAGAATACGTTACGCTTCATCATGATTCTCCTTCCGAGCACCCGTGTGCGAATCGCCCGAGGTATGGAATCGTAGCAGATCGTGGTGGTCTTCACCACGTGCACTCGATCGCCTCCAATCCGGTATCAACTCGTGGCGACAACTCTCCCATGACGGCGTTCCAACTTGTGTGACGCCGCAAGTCGTGGTCGACTGGGGAGACGCACCGCGGGTCGACGGTGCGGTGCTGCGGAGAAGCCTGCCGACACAAGTCTTCGCAGCCGGCACCTGACCGCTCACACGCAACCAAGAGACTGGGACACATGCACACGGGGATTCTCGCTTCCTTTGTCGCATTCGCCACCGCCATCGTTGTCGCTGTCGGGGTCAGCAGCGCGACCTCCTTCTTAGAGGCTGAAGGGATAGCCGCCGGAGCACAAACGGTCATGACTACGGATTGGGGCCGCCTGACCCACGACTCCGAGCTCGAGATTTACGACGTCGAGATCGATGCTTGGCCACGCGACGGCCGCATCGTGCTTCCGACCCCCTTTCCCAATCTCTCGAGAGCGTATTGTACTGACGACCCAGAGCGCGGGCAGCTCATGCTCGAGTTCAGCGCGGACGCGACGAGCATTTCACTGCATCGTCCCGAGTCACCTGCCGGCGGCAACGATCGACGCTTGCGCTTCGAAACTGTCGAGAAGACTCGGCAGTTTGGCGACGGCCGCATCGTGCTCTCGGCGCTTGACGCCCGCGTCGAGGGCACACGGGCGAAGCTTGAAACTCACCCCGGCAACCACCGAATCGGGTTTTGGACGAACAGTGCTGACACGGTCCACTGGACGTACATGGCGAGCCGGCCCGGCATGTACCGCGTCGAACTGACCTACTCCGCCGCCGGCGAAGACGGCACACAGTTCGATCTGGAGTTTGGAGAGCGGACGCTGCACGGCGAGCTGCCAGCGACCGGGAGCTGGTACAAGTACACGACGATCGACTTGGGCCGGCTCTACCTCGATAAGCCGCGCGGGGAGTACGACGTCGCGGTGCGCTGCACGAAAAAAGTTGGCGTCGCGGTAATGAATCTCAAGGCGATTACCCTGCGCCCCACGAGCGAGGGGAGAGCGGTCACGCAAGCGGAAGACGACTCGATCACCTGCCACGCCCGTGACGCAACGGTCCACGGCACGAAACTCCAGTATGAGCCGAAACGACACAAGGACACGCTCGGATACTGGGTCAACCCAACCGATTGGGCCTCTTGGGACTTCCGCGTGCACCAGCCGCGAACGTTTGGTGTCGAAATCCTTCAGGGGTGCGGTGCGCGCGCCGGCGGGAGTGAAGTCACCCTGACGATCGGCGAACAGTCGCTGCGATTCGTCGTCGAAGAAACCGGACACTTCCAAAACTTCGTACCCCGCATCATCGGGTCGATCGAAATCACGCGCGCAGGAGACTACCGTCTTTCGGTACGTCCGATCCGCAAGGCGAAGGGGGCGGTGATGGATCTTCGTCGCGTGCGGCTCGTTCCCTATCTGACCACGCGCTGAGCCGACAAGTTCTTTCTGTACTCTGTCGACGATTCGCCTCATCCTGGAGCGTGGAGAGAGTTGACGTTCGACCCCGAGACAGAGAGGCTCGCAATGATGGACGGCACGCCGCTGAAGACGACCGCGGTCCGCTCGGCGATTTGGTTCTTGTTCGTAATCTGCTGCGCGGCGAGCGGCTCCCGCATTGCCGCAGACGACTGTAACCAAAACGGCATCGAGGATGTCGATGACGTCCTCCAAGCGACGAGCGACGACTGTAATGCCAACTCAGTCCCCGATGAGTGCGAAGACATTCCCATCCAACTCGGCCGTGGCACTCAAGTTCTTGAGCTCGAACAGCCTCCTCGTGTGACGGTGGCGATCGATCTCAACGCTGATACCCGAGCCGACTTGGTCGCGCTCACGCGCGAAAACGATATGGCCAGTGTGGCGGTCTTTCTGAACGCCGGAGACCGCGAGTTCATCGCTCTCGATGTGATCGAAGTCGCAGCTCCCGCCTACACTCTCACCGCTGCTCACCTCGATTCCGACGCGCTCCCGGATCTCGTCGTCGGCGCGTTTCTTGACACGATCGTGCTCAAAGGCGCCGGTGGCGGCGCGTTTGAAGCCGCCGTTCACTACCCGAGTGCCTTCGATGCTCGCTACGCAACCGTTGGCGACATCACTGGTGACGGCCTGCCGGACATCGTCGCGGCCAATCGCAGCGAAAACACCGTCTCCGTTCTGCCGAACCTAGGCGACGGCACGTTCGGGGCGTCCACCGAGTATCCCGTCGGCGAAAATCCCCGGGACGCTGGCACAGCAGATTTCGACGGCGACGGCACGGTTGACGTCTACACGATCAATCGCAACTCGCGGGACGTTTCGGTAGTCCTCAACCGTGGCAACCGGCTCGACGATCCAGTCAGCTATCCCTTGGATGGGTCGTTTCCCTCTTTCGGACGAGCGGTGGACCTCAACCACGACTCTGCGCCGGACCTCGTTGTGACGACCTCGAGAGCGGTCTATGTCCTCCTCAATCGTGGCGACGGTGAGTTTCTGACTCCTGTCCCCTACGCTGCACGAGTGCCACGATCCTTGGAGATTGACGACTTCAACGGAGATGGCAGTCCCGACATCGTGATCAGCACCGTTCCCGATCCGAGCACGATCCTGGTGCTACTCAACGACGGCGTTGGCGGCTTCTCAGTCGGAGTTCGCCCCGGCCTATTCCCCACTGTGCCGACGTCGCTTGCCGGCGAAGATTTCAACGATGACGGCGTCACCGACCTCGCGCTCACAACCTCAATCCCGCGCGCAGTTCATTTCCTCTGGAGCGGCGACAGGACTTTTTTGAGCTTCGATTCGAAAACGTTCCCGGCGACCGGCCGGCCGCACTCTGGGATCGTCGCCGATGTCGACGCGGACGGCGATCTTGATGCAGTTGGCTGCAGTACGCACACTGGGACCTTCTCCACCCTTCGTAACAACGACGGCGTCTTCGAGATGGAGCGCGGGTACAACTTCGGAGGTGAGCACCCGCAATCGGTCGCTGTCGGCGACCTCAACCACGACGGTCGTCCCGACGCGGTCACCTGCGACAATCTGGACCATCACGTTTGGGTGCACATCGCCGACGACAACAACGGTTACTTGCCACCAGAGCGAATACTCGTCGGCGGCGCACCGATCAACATCAAGCTCGCCGACTTCGACCGTGACGGCAACCTCGACACGGTCACTTCAAACCAAGGTCAGTCGGTCGTGTCGGTTCTCTTCGGCGACGGCTCGGGATCCCTCGGGTCGCACGTCCAATATCGCGTCGGCTCGCGTCCCAAAGCTGCCGTTGCTGTCGACCTCGATGGCGACGACTGGCCCGACATCGCGACCGCTAACGAAGCGGCGACACATATCTCGGTGCTCATCAACCGTGGCGACGGCACGTTCGAAGATGTTCGCGAGTACGAGGCGACGGCTCCCGCGGGCCACATCGCGAGCGGCGACGTCGATGGCGACGGAGATGTCGATCTCGTCACCTCGAACCAGGCGCGAGTTCTTGCCTCGGTCTTCCTCAACCGCGGCAACGGTACGTTCGATCCGCCTCTGGACTACACCACCGAGCATGGCGGTTATTCGATCGAAGTCGCCGACGTCGACAGCGATGGTTTTCTCGATCTGGTCACCGCTAACGAGGGTCGAGCGACAGTATCCGTCTTGCTGGGAAACGGCCAGGGATTATTCCTCCATCCGATCGTCTTCAATGCCGGTGTCGGTCTTCGTTTCGCAATGCCCGCCGACATGGACGGGGACGGCGACGTCGACGTCGTGACCGTCGACCGCGGTGGCGGCTCGCTCACGATGCTCACCAACACGACCCCGCGCCCGCTTGAGGTCGACTATGTCGATCGCCTCTGCACGGGACTCGACTTTCACGAACTCTCAGCAGCCGCGGGTGCAACCGGCGAAGTACGACGTTTCGTCAAGTTCACCGTCCCGATGGAATCTTCGGCACTCCCCGGGGTGACGTTTCAGAACACCAGGCGATTCGAACTTCACGAGGACTTTCTCTCGACCGTGTTCGCCGACGAGTTTCCTGATTTGACGCCGAAACTCTACACCGACCTCGTCGGGACCCGAGCCACTAGACGCTATTTCGTCGGCACGATCTCGCTGATCCAGAAGGCCGAAGGGCGCGTCTTCGGCTTTAGCGTCTTCGCACGCTGGAACGATCCCGCTGAGGCACTCTCGGTGAATGAAGTCAGAGATCTTTACAACAAGCTCAAGGAGGCTTTTCTCCTTGAGCCTTTCGCGTACTTTCCGAACTCCCGCGCCGCGCTCGAGGTCGCCAGCGAGTGGGTCGATCCGGGTTTTCCCGTTCAGACTGACGTCACCTCGACGCCGTCGACCGACTACGAACCTTATACACTCGGCGTCTCCTTCGGGCGCGTGCGGCTGCTGGACCGCGACGCCTTCGATCAAATCAACGAAACCGGTGGGCTCAGCTTCCAGGACATCGTCGTTCTCGACCATGCGCCGCGCGACATCGAAGGCGTCGTCGGCGGCGTCGTCACCGCGGAGCCGCAAGGCGAGCTCAGCCACGTCTCGGTGCGAACCAACCGGCGCGGCACGCCGAACGCGTTTTCCGCCACGGCTCTGGAGACGTTCGTGCCACTGGCCGATCATCTCGTCCGTCTGGACGTGTCCTGTGCCGGGCTCGCGGCCAGCGCTGCGACGCCGGAAGACGCCGAGGCTTTTTGGGCGTCCAGTCGTCCGACGCTGAGCGTTTCGCCCAGTCTCGATCCCGACTTCAGCGCGATTCCCACTCTGGCGGAAATCGCCGTCATGGACAGTGATCCGGGCGCGCCACCCGTAGAGTCTCGATTCGGCGGTAAAGCCTCCGGTCTGGCTCGGCTGCAGACAGTGCTGGACGGACCGAACGCGCAGTACCAGGAGCAGGGATTCGCCATCCCGGTACACTACTACCTCGAATTTATGCGGACCAACTCGCTGCCGTCGGCCCTTGACCCGGCTCGCGACGTGACCTATCAGCAGTACGTTGAAGAGCTCCTCGGGAGCGGTGAGTTTCAGACCAACTCTCGCTTTCGCTTCGACGCGCTCGAGCGGCTGCGAGACCATATGCGATCCGAGAGCGTTATCGAACCGGCGCTCGTGCAGCAGCTGGCTGGCCGCATCTCCGAGGTCTTCGGAACGACCACGTCGCGCGTGCGCTTTCGCTCGTCGTCGAATCTTGAGGACTCCATCGAGTTCAACGGTGCGGGGCTCTACGACTCGACGTCGGTGTGCGCCGAGGATGACCTCGACGCTGATGCGACGGGACCGTCGCACTGCGATCCAACGCGTGAGAACGAGCGCGGCGTGGCTCGCGGCCTGCGGCGCGTATGGTCGAGTCTATGGAACTTCAGAGCCTATGAAGAACGGAGCTTCTTCGGCATAGACCAAGAGATCGCGGCCATGGGCATCCTCGTCAATCGCGCTTTCGTCGACGAGCGAGTCAACGGCGTCGCCTTCACGGGCAATCCGACGAACCCGCTCGACCGCCGCTACGTCATCACCGCGCAGCTCGGCGAAGAGAGCGTCGTCAGTCCCGAGCCGGGTGTGCTGCCGGAGAAGAATCTTCTCGACGTGCAGGATGGCGTCGTCGTCAGTATCCGCCGTGCAGTCTCCTCTTCGCTCGTTCCGCGTGGTGTCCATGTGCTTTCAGACGCTGAGCTCGAGGAGCTCGGCGCGCTGCTGTGGCACATCGACCAGAGCTATCCGATCGACACAGGCGAACACGCGCGCGACGACGTCGTTTTGGATCTCGAGTTTAAGATTGAAGCCGACGGCCCGCTGGCGGTGAAACAGGTGCGGCCGTTCCTGTTGTCGACACCGGAACCACCTACGCCCGCCTTCGAGCTCGTCATTCCTCCGGGCACCATGGCGTGCGGCATGTTCGACATCGGCCGCGAAGTGCGCGAGGAGTACGAGCGCAAGAGCACGCTCGAGCTGCAGCCGGGCACCTTCCGGCTCCCGGCCGATGCTGAGCTCGAGCCTCTCGAGCTCATCGGCGAACTTCGCTTCGGCCCCGATCGCGCCCTCGCGACACCGCAAGGGCCAGGCGAGCTGAACGTGCGCCGGGTCGCCGCGGGCGACTGCGAATCCTTCTTTCGCTTCGAGTATGCCCAAGACTTCCTGCTACCGAGTGGTGAAGAGCTGCGCGTAGAGTTGTCGCAGCTAGACTTTCAGCCCGGCACCGTCAGCCGCACCTTGGATGCCGAGGCCCTCACCGATAGTGTCTTTTTGCGCGCGAACGTTCGGCGCGGCGAAAGTTTCGTCGACGTAGTTTATTCGGCGTGCGGTCACCCCACACTGCCCGCATGGGATGTCCGTTTCGATCTCGCCGACGGCAACTCGGCGCAGCTCACCGAGCGATTCCGTCCGGAACTCTTTAGAGACTTCGGAGCGGCAAGCTTGGTGGACGCGGTCGTCGGTATCGACGGGGCACAGCGCCGCGTTACGGACTATTGGGAGCTGGTCTACTCATCAACGCGCCACAACGAGCATGTGAGCTACTGGGTCGTGTTCGAGCCGGCCGCCACGGTTGAAGGGCAAGCCTCCCCAGTGCGAGCTCTCGAGCTCCACGCACCTGTCGAGCATGAAAACCTTCAAGCTGAGGCGTTTTACCTCGACGAGCAGTTCAACATTCTCAGCAGCGTCGAGGTGACGACGTTCGCCAAGGAAGAAATCACCGCCTTGCCGACGCCGTTCCGCCGCGGCGACGTCAACGCCGATACAGCGCTCGGTCTCGACGACGCGATGAGCCTGCTTCTCTATCTCTTCCGCGGTGCTGAGCCGCCAATGTGCCTCAAGTCCGGCGATGCCAATGACGACGGTCGCCTCAACGTCTCGGACGGCGTGCGCATTCTGCTGCGTCTCTTTGCCGGTGCGCCACCGCTACCCGCGCCCGCCGCCAGCTGCGGCGTAGATCTCACGACAGACGATCTCGAGTGTCGCGAGCATGCCGCGTGCCCGTGATGCCGCTCGCGTGTCGAGGGGCCTGCTTGTGAGCGGAGTTTTCTTTGGCGGGCGGTGCGCTCTCCCAAAGTGGCAGGCGCACTCCCATGTCGTCCGGTGTTTTCAGGCGACGGCACGCGGAGCGTGCCTCTACTATAGCGCCAACTGGATCTTCAACGTTGCAGGCACACTCCTGTGTGCCGTCCGGACGTGACCGTCGACCGTGAGTTACGGCGGCGCGTTTTCGAGAATTCATAGCCTCTCGCAGGTGCCGCCCGGTTCTTCTTTGAAACCTCGTGCACTGCGGAAAGGCCGCGTCACGGCGACGCGAAATCCCCCACCCCTTCGATCACTTGATCGCCGCAGCGGATGCGGATCGTCGAGCGGACGTCTTCGACTTCGTTCGTGCCTTTGACCAGGTGCGAGATGATTCTGCCGTCGCGAACGCGCAGCGCGCCGCAAGTCTTTGAGCCAAGCTCGAAGTCGATGCGGAGGCCGTCGAACTCGATCCATTTTCTACTTCCCGGCTCGAGCTCGAAGTCAAAGAAGAAGACGAACGAGCCCCCGGCGCCGCGATGCACATAGGCGCGCATGTTGTCGGCGTAAGTCACCGTCGGCTTCAGTCCCTGTGCTTCCAGCACCGAACAGATACCACCATCGATGAAGAGATCTTCTGGCTGGTAGACGACGGCCGATGCGCCGCCGGCGCGTGCCGCATCGATCGCCTGCCGCAGCACACTGCACGGTCGCAACTCGAGATCGACCTCGGGAAGGTCGCCGCACAGAATGAGCTTGCCGCCGCGGCTGACGTACTGAGCTAGTTTCTCCTGCGACGCTGCGTCCATGAAGAATGCGCTCCGCAGCGTGACCACGCGCGAGGCATCAAGCCGTTCGGATGTGACCGCGTCGAGCTCGAACATGCCGAAGGAGTAGCCGGCCCCTTGGAGAGCGCGCGAGAACTCTTCGAAGCCTTCATGGCCGCAGCGCGGGATCGTGCGCCCGTCGAGCTGCCAGTAGCGCTCGTCCGGGATCCATGACGACACCGCCGCGTAGGGTGGATAGAGAAGATAGCAAACGTCGGTCTCGGGTTCGCAGCGCAGCAAAGCTTCGCCATTCGCCAGAAACCAGCGGTTCAGAAGCATCGCCGCGTCGTACATCGGCCGGCAGTTGCCGTGCTCGTCGATCGGCGCGTGCGACGGGAACGTCGGACACTGCTTCTTGGTGATGCGATCGAGCTCATCCTCCCAGTAGTCGGTGCTGACGCCGCAAAAGATAACGTATCCCGTGGCCCCACCAGCGACCGACACGAGCGTCTGGTAAAACGGCACGAGTGGATAGCGCGACTTCGCATCGTAGAGCATGCCGAAGCCCCAGTTCTCCTCCATGTTGATGCCGCGGGCGCGGCGCGCCGTGTTGATATAGCGGTCGAAGACGTCGCGATCATACGACGCCACGCCGAGCCAACTGATCATGCCGTACTCGTAGGCGTCCGCGTCGCGATCGATGCGGTTCATCGCGAACCACCACTCCGGATAGAGCTGGGTGTAGTCGGGGGGCAGGCTCTCGTGCGCAACGTCCTGCAAATCCGGGACGTTCTCCTCGATCGGCGGCGTGATGCCAGCGTAGTTCGTCAGATGCGGCAGCGAAACGCCAAGGTACTCCTTGTAGCGGATGTAGAGATCGCGCCGCAGTCGCCACTGATACTCCGCCCAGTCGATATAGTGGAGAATCTCCTCCGGGCGCGCCGGGGTCTCTCGATCCGCCGCGTCGCTGTCGTCGACCAGAGCCGGCCCGTTGACCAACTCGAAGCTCGTGTGGCTGGTCGCATGCAGCCGGTTGTAGTTTTCGATGTCCCCATAGCGATCACGCAGGAGCTGGCGATAGAACGCGATTCCAGATGGATCATAGCCAAAATGCCACGGTGGGTCGTTGGACGTGCAAAAGATGGTCTCGTCGTTGAGCTGGATGCCGATGAGTGCGCCGTCGTCGCCAGCAAACGGTTGCAGCACCTCACGAACCGACTCAAGCCACTCGCGCGCGAGGGCGTCGAAGTGCTCATCGAGCGGTGCGGGCAGCTGCGATGCGTCGTAGGTCCAGTACGCCGGACGGCCATGGTGACGACGCGCGGCCGGTATGCCGCCGTTGAACGACGGTGAAACGATATCCGGGAGTCCACCGACGTTGAGCTCGGAATGCACGAACGGTCCCGGCTTGGCGATCATCCAAAGACCGAGTGCGGCGATGCGGCGCATGAAGCCGACGACATCGCGGCTGTCTTTGGTGGTGCCAGTGAAGTCGTACACGCGCTCGTCGCCGTTGACGCGTAGGTGGTGGCGCCACGGAATATAGAACGTGATCGTGTTGACCCCACTGGCCTTCAGCTTCTCGAGCCGATCACTCCAGTGTGCCTCGCGGTCGCGGTAATACTGATAGTCGGCGGCAACAACAAAGAACGGCTCGCCATCGCGCCAGTAGCGGCCGCCACGGTACTTCAATGAATTCATAGATGCAGGCTCAGAATGGTAGTGAACTTCGAGGCTGTGAACTTTTTAAAACGCTCCGGCGCAACTCACGGTCACGGTCACGGTCATAGTGCCCGTCCGGACGGCACATTTTATAAAACTCACAATCTCCGTGTGCCGTATCTCCGACATGGTGGTAGGCACACTCCGCGTGCCGCACCTCCGGCGACTCAAACAAAACGCCGCGAACGTAGCGCACCGCTGAAGCCAGGACAACAGGCCGAACCGACCCATCACTCATCTGGTGGCTACTTCTCGAGCGCAGCAGCATGCCGCCCGGCCTCCGGGTCGCCGGCGGCGTAGATCATACCGCTGGCGTGATCGATCGTCAGCATCACAGGGTCAGCGATGCTCCCATCCGCCTCCCGCAGGACATGGCCGCGGCGGACGAGTTCCGCCTTGGTCGCCGCCGGGACCGCCATGTTCACCTGCAAGCTGCCAGGTGTGCCAAAGGCGGCGCGGCGGTCGGGATTGGGGTCGAACGAGTTCTCTCGGTGCGAGGTGCTGAAGCGTGGAGCGGTGACCGCCTGCGCCGGCGACATGCCGAACTCAACGTGGTTGAGGAGGACGTTGAGCGTGGTCTGGTCCTGCAGGTCGCCGCCGGCAACGCTGATCGCGATCACCGGCTTACCGTCGCGTGTCACCAGCGTCGGTGTGAGCGTGATGCGCGGGCGCTTGCCTGGCTGCACGCGGTTGGGATGGCCCGGGGTCGTGTTCAAGCTGCGAACGCGGTTGCCCTGTGTCACGCCGTTCGGGCCGGGCGTGTTCCCGGCGAGGTTACAGCTCGGCGTCGCCGCGACGACGTTGCCCCACCGGTCGGCGACCACACACGTCGTCGTGTCCTGCACGGGGAGCTTCGCGCCCGGACCGTTGGCGCCGCGCGCGCCGCGAAGCGCAGTCGTGCGGTACGGATCGCCGGGTCGCTGCTCGAGCGATGCACGGCGCAGGTCAATCAGCGAACGCCGCGTCTCGGTGTACGGATCGGAGAAGAGCGCCGTGAGCGGCACCGAGACGAGACGCGGGTCGCCGTAGTACGCGTCGCGATCGGCGAAAGCGAGTTTGAGCGACTCCACGACGACGTGCACGTAGTCGGGCCGCAGATGTCCCATCGCTTTGAGGTCAAATCCTTCGAGGAGCCGAAGCGATTGGCACAGTGTCGGCCCTTGCGTCCACGGTCCGCACTTGTAGACGCGGTAGCCGCGATAGTCGATCGCCACCGGGTCCTCGATCAAGGTTTCGTGCGCTGCGAGATCGCTCTTGCGAAGGAAGGCGCCGACCTCGATGTACCACGCCTCGAGCTCGTCGGCGATGTCGCCGCGGTAGAAGCGATCGCGCGCCGCGGTGAGCTTCTCCTGCCTTGATCCACTCGCCTTTTGCTCCGCCTCGACCATGCGACGCAGCGTCTTGGCGAGGTCCGCGTACCAATCTTCCCCGCCGGCGTCGAGCAGCGCGAGCGTCGGCGCGACGGCGTCTGCGAACGACATGGTGCCGTAAACTTTGAGCGCGGTGACGCACAGGTCGATCGCGCCGGGCACGGGTGCCGCCTTCATGCTACCGCGCGCCGGAATGCCGTGTGCGTAGTACCAATCGATCGCGCGTTGACTCAGGGGCGCACGCCCGAGCCCGCTCAGCACCTTCACTTCCTGTTTCTTGGCGTCGTAGATCATGAACGGCACTTCGCCACCGATCGCGAAGCGGCCATAGTCGGTGATGGAAAGCGCTAGCAGAGTGGCAGCGGCGGCGTCGGCTGCGTTGCCGCCGCGCTTCAAAATGCCGATGCCGGCGGCGACGGCTTCGGGACGACCGGCGGCCACGGCGCCGCCTTTGCCGGCGGCACGCCAGCCGATGGGATCGGCGGCGATTGGCCGGGTGATGAACGTCATAACGATGAACGTGCTACAAACGAACAGAAGATGAGACTGCTTGCAGGCGCGGGGTTTCATGCGAAAGTCTCCTTTTCAACGCAGACGTGAAGGCAGGGAGTTCCTTTTGGCAACGTTTTCGCAGAAAATCAGCCGGCAAAGAATTCGGAATCGACAAAAGGAACAGAAGGAATGAACAGAAGGTAGCAAAGGGAACGAAGGAAGACGCGGTCTTTTTGTCTGCCGATCAGCGGCGGCGACACCCTCGCCATGGCTCTCCTCGACCTCTGGCGGCGCGAGCATCGCCCGCACCTAGAGCTGAGCTGGTGGCTTACGGTCGGTAACCGTTACATCCCGTGTGCCACCGCGGTGACTACGCACGGCCGGGTGGCGGGAGAGGAAGACGAAGAAGAAGCGTGTGAGATCGTGAGAGCGAGTTAGCGTAACGACCTGGCGGGGCGAAAACCGACGGTGTTGTTGCGAACCAACGCGCGCAAGGCGCTGCGGAACGACGAGCGGCAGCGCCTGGCGTCGCTGAACCAGCCGCCGCCGCGAAGGACCCGGTACACGGAGCCCGGGCGGCACAAAGGATCTTTCTCCGATGCCTCTGGCTTCGAGTAAAAGTCTGCATCCCAGCCGTCCTCGCACCACTCCCAGACATTTCCATGCATGTCGTGAAGGCCGAACCGGTTCGCTAGCTTGCCGCCGACCCCGTGCGGTTCACCGCCCGAGTTTTCCTTGTATCGAGCGACTTTGGCTAAGCGGGCTTCACTCTCTCCCGACGAGTAACGTGTGAGAGTACCGGCACGACAGGCATATTCCCACTGCGCCTCTGATGGGAGTTGAAGAACCGCTCGCGCACAGAACTCCTGGCAATCATCCCACGAGACGGTATCGACCGGGAGGTGTGGGCCTTTGTGGAACGAAGACTCGGTCCCGTGCACGCGAAACCACTGCTCCTGCGTCACCTCATGCTTCGCGATGAAGAACGGGCTCAGGGTAACCTCGTGACGCTTCTCGTTAGTCTCTCGGTCGTCTTCGCTCTCCGGGCTCCCCATGGAGAACTCGCCCCCCGGCAACAACACCAAGACGATTTCGTCGTTTCGTATCTGCTGTTGGGCGCCTGTCAGGTCGTCGTTCCCTGTGCCAGAAACTGGCAGTGGCGGTGGAACTTCGACGGCCTCGTCCACTTGCGTCTTATCGCTCCTCGAGAAACTGTGCGGTGGGAGCAACTGACGAAACTCGTACAGACCGCTCTCTGCATTCGGAGAGCGCATCGGAATCATCCCTACCTGAGGCGGTATCTCGAGCCCTCTGTACTTAGGACTCGTTCGGATCACCTCGATGGCATTCCTCCAAAGCCTTTCGCTGGCGACGAACTCCTTGAGCACTACCGCGGCCCAGCGCAGGCGCTCGAAGCGCGGCGGGACCTTGCCGAGAGTGAAGCGACCCGGCGGATCGATCTGCAGCGCCGCGATGCCGAGAACGAGCTCGCGCAGTCGTTCGTACTCGGCCTGGTCTTCGGCCGACTCAAACTGGTGCGTCTTCACGCCGTTTCGCTCCACTTGAAACTGCTTACGCTTCACCAAGTCGTCGAACGCGCGCGTGTATTCTGCAGCCTGATCGACGAGGAGCGCCGCCGAACGACGCCACTGCTTGGCAGCAAAGAACGGATCATCGAGCACCTCCGCGACTCGGCCGCCGGCGCGATGCGCCACAGCCCGCAATACAGACGGCGGCGGCCAGCGCCGCAGATCGCGCACCTCGTTTTCAAGATGCACCAAGAGGCCTAGGTCGGCGCCCCGTCTCTTTTCTTCCGCGCGCGCTCGATACGACGAGACCGCCCAAAGCGTCACGCCGACGAGCGCCGCGGCGAGTAAGATCACGGTGCTTCTCTTCGCCCAGGTCACACCGGCTCGCTTGCGCACGCTCGCTTGACGAAACTCTCGCTCCAGTTCGCTTTCATCCTTCGCATGGCCCTGCGCCCAGTCTTCAAGTTCCTCGAGGCGCCGGCCACGATAGAGGTCGCTGCGGTCACGACCGTTCTTTCGCCACTCGTCAGCCGCGGCGGTGAGCTGGCGGTGGATCTTCAAGTCCCCGCGCTCCGCCTCGATCCACTGCCGCAGTCGCGACCACTCGCGAATCAGCGCTTCGTGTGCGACCTCCACATATCCCGCCTCGGCTTCGCCTTCCGTCGTGATGAGGCGCGAGTCCGCAGCGGCGAGTCGAAGGAGCAAGCTGTCGAGCCGTGCGGGGTCACCCCGGGCGGGCAAGAGTTCTCGGCGCGGCACCTTGCGCTTCGTGTCCTCTGTACCTTCGCCCGGCTGCGTCAGACGCAGGAAAAGGCGCCGACAAGCGTCCTGTTCCTCGGGATCGAAGGTCGCAAAGATCTCCTCGGCTTTGCGTTCGAGCGCGCCTTTGATACCGCCGATCTCGCGGTAACGATCGAACGACATCTTGCGCCCCACGCGCCCCTCCCAGAGCTCGAGGAGTGTGTGCTCAAGAAGCGGGAGCGCACCAGCTTGACCTTCCACATCGTTTACGAGCGCATCGGTGAGCCCCGGCTCGAGCTCGCAGCCGGTCAAGAACGCTGGCTGCTCGATCGCATTGCGCAGCTCCTCGTCATTCATCGGACCGACGAGCTCTTGGTGAGCCGACAATGCCGCGGCGAGGTCGGTGTACGCGGCGCAGCGGCTGTAAAAGTCCGTCCGCATGGTGAGGACGACGATCGTCCGGCCGCCAGTGACGCTCGAGGCGTAGAGCAAGTTCGCGATGAACGCGCGGCGGAGCTCCTCCTTCTCGCACAGCGTGAACACCTCTTCAAACTGATCGACGAGAAGGACCACACGCCGGTCTTCGGGTTCCTCGTGAAGCGCGACGCGGAGGCTGAGGTGGAGCGCACGCTCGTCACCATCGAGCTTCGCTTCCACTTCGTCCACCGCCGGCAGGTGGTCGCGAAACGCCGGGTTTGCCGCCAGCGCGACCGCGAGGCTTTCGACAGGACGCGGGCCTGGCCTCAGCACGACGATCGGCCACTCACTACTAGAGTCGATGTCGCCGCGCTCAATTGCAGGCAGGAGACCCGCGCGCGCGAGTGAGGATTTGCCGCTTCCCGAGGGCCCGAGAATGGCGAGAAAGCGACTCTGCTCGACAGCTCCCGGCCGCTGCCGCAAGGCGTCGACGAGCCAGCCCGTCAGCCCCTCGCGACCGAAGAAAAACCGAGCTTGATCGCGATCGAACGCCTTGAGGCCTTGATACGGGCACACACCAACGTCAATCGCTCCGTTGCGACCCGGCCCCGGCGCGATGCCGCGGATGCCGCACTTGAGTCGATGCAACGCATCTTCGTCGTCAAGGCTGCGCCGGAACTCCACCCACGTCGCGCGCACGAGGAACCGCGGTAGCAAGCTTCGATCGCCCCGCTCGGCGCCCGGCAGCAGCACCGGGATGACGCGAAAGCGACGACCGGCGTCGGCGACGCAGCGATCGATGGCGTCCCGCATCTCCTCGTGCTGCCAGGGACCGATCCCACCGGGGCCGACGAACACCGCGCACGTGTCGCACTCCGCGATCGCCTCTTCGATCGCCTCCTGCCACGGATCGCCAGGAATCAAGTTCCACGTGTCGAGCCACGGCTCGATGCCTTCGCCGCGCAACCGGTGCGCCAACTCTTCGACCGCTGGCTTGTCGTCGCCGTTGTGGGAGAGGAACGTGTGATAGCGTCGACCTGCCATGGTGCACATAGTCCGAACTGCGTAGCTGCGTCGACCGCGACCGAACGCCGGGCGCCCTCGCAGTCGCGCAACGCGCCAAGCGGCACCGCCGGCGCCGAACCGCCCCGGTCGAACCGCCTCACGCTGCCTTGCACGCCGCCGCGCTTTGGCATATTTTGACTCTTCACGGGCGCGACGATCAAGGGGCTCTCACCGATGGCGATCGAAAACTCCTGCTTCATCAGCTACTGCCACGGCCAGCACACGCTGATGCGTCGCTTCATCGACGAGCTCCGCGAAGCCCTCAATAGCAGTATCGAGCCCTACCTCGACGAGCGCGTCTACGTCGACGACCGCCTCGTTCCCGGCTACCGCTACAACGAAGAGTTAGCGGGTCGCACCATGGCGCCGGCGAACGTCGCCTGCCTCCTGCGAAGCTCGACGGCAACGCCCCAAGACGCGTGCTGATGATCGATTGGGATCTTGAGGCGCCCCTGGGATGCAGACTTCTATGGCACCCGAAGCGGGGGGAGAATTCCTGTTCGTCGGTCGGGCTCGAGGGACCGGGTCCTTCGCGGCGGTAACTGGAACTACGGTGCCCGGGCTTTCGCTCGGCGTGCCGGGCAGGTTCCCCGCGTCGGACCGCATCCTCAGAGTCGGTGCCGCCCCGCCAAGTCGTTACGTTAGAGTTCTGTCTTGAACCGGTCGAATCTTTCGAGTGCCCACTGTCCCCCGCAGTGCTCTGGCGACCCAACAGTGTCCATCGGAACGTGTTTCGAGCACGATTTGCCAGGGAACATATTCTATGCCTATATCGGGAGGTTCTGCGGGTTCTCACTCAATGCGCTTCAGTTGAGGTCTCAATTCGCTGAGCTTTTGCCGAGCTCGAGTCGAGGCTGGGACACGCCGGAAGACACCGCTTCCATCAACCTTGGGTTTGGCCTTCCAATGGGGGGCATCACCGCAGCGAATCTACGTTCAGCCTTGCGTGGAGCATCGAGCTCGTTGCGAGTTCGACGGTGCACGCCGTGCTCAGTGACTTACGCGCCTCCGGTAGATCTCCAGCGGTTGTGACAAGGGTCAGACAGCGGACGACCCGATGAGCGCAACACGTCACGTACGGGTTCCGCTACTTCAGCCCGCGATCCTCGCAGTTCTTCTCTCCGGTTTTCGACGAATTGCGGCTGCGACTCGTGGCTTTTGTACTTCCGTTGAACGCCCCTCCCCGTGAAGCGCTGCACGAATCCATGACCCGCCTTCTCTACCGGCTCGGACCTCCAGATCACTTCTTCGGCAACGCGATCAGCTTCGAGCTCGTACCGATCGCCCGGCTGGCTCACCTGCACGTTGGTGTGCGCACAACGAGGGCAATTCCCCTCGCAGGAACATTTTCTCTGGATCCTCCGAACATCGAGCACAGGTGAAATGACATGTCCCCGCGTCCCGCGTCGGAGCTGAAGGACGGACACTCCCGGAATCGATCTGCTCGACTTCCCCACAGGTGGCGAGCTGTCGACCAGCCTAGCCTTGCCACTGCGCGCGAGTTGAAATGCCATGCGCGTTCCTCTGGCGTTTAACCAGCCCGTTGAAAAGTCATTCGGCTGAGAAACCAGTCCGGTCGCGGTGCGCCCTGAAAATCTCGGAGATTACCCACGTTCGCGGCTGCCGATCTGGACGCAAAGCGACCAGTTTCAGCTCGACGCACTTTTCAATAGGCTCGTTAACATTCGCAGTATTTCCCCAGTTGACTTCGACTTCAATCGAATTCCGCTTCTGCCGAACCGATGCGTAGTGCGATCGGTGTACACGGAATCGATGAGCGTTGGTCGGCGGAGGCGCTTTCTTCCCCGACTTGAGGAGGTGGTGTGCGTCGCTCCACGCTCCTGATCGAACGTGTGACCTTCACTACCGAAATTGCCAACGCCCAAGGGTACGTGTCGGCACCTCACCGATCTCCAGAGCCCTTCGAATCCGCATCACCGCCTGCCTTCTTGCGCCGCTCCTGCGCATCACGCCGCAGCACCACAAGCGGGTCGCCGAAGTGGAGTCCCTTCAGCTCCTGGGGCGGCGGCGCGTCGTCCGGGGTGTCCAGTGGATGGAACTGGAACGCCTCGCGCCCCTTGCTCTCCAGAGCGGTTCGCCACTCCCATTCGACCCAGTCTGAAGTACGTGCGTTCTTACTCCAGAAGAGAAGAAAAAGATCGCGGCCATCGATCTCACGTAGCAGAGCTGGCTTCCACTCCTCGCCGACACGCAGCGAGACACAATCCAGAAAGACGTCGAGTCCGGCGCTGATCTTGACCGCTGAGACTCGATCGAGAACGCGCGGGCGATCTTCGGAGGCGTAGGAAGCGAACGCGGTTTCAGCTGGGCGCGCCTCGATAAATTGAGGATCGCTCGACTGCTTCGCAGACGAGACTTGCAAGTCGACGCGCAGTCGTGCAAGCCGAACGCCATCGACGGCGACATTGAACTTGAGGACCGTTGTTCCATCAGGCGCAGACTCCGCGACCGTGACGTCGAATTCGACCAAGGCAAACTCGCCGTCCCAAACGAACTCACGCGCGGGTTCGTCGACGTTCAGGTGCCTTCCTTCGCAGATGACGGTAACGGGGGTCCCACGCTGCCAGCGACACTTCTTCAGACCGAGGTGCTGAGGGGAGCGCGGACTAAGGCTGGTGAGAATCTCGCGGATCTTAGGCTCGTGCGCCTCGACGTAGGCGACGCAGCGCGCGGTGAACTCATCGCCGGGCTGAACGGCGCTGGGAGCGGAGGCGCCGAGGAGAACCGGGTCGGGTGGTGCGGGTGGAATCACACCAGTATCGGCACCCTCGGAGGCTGCGGCTTCACCGGCTCCCGCTTCGCTTACCGCGGCTTCTGTTTCCGCGATCTCCTCTCCCGATTCAGATGCTGGAGACTCTTCTGCCGCGCCGTCGGTGAACGCCTCGCGAAAGACCGGAGGCGCCTCGCGAGCGGCCGAAGGAGCTTCTTCGTCGAAAGTGCGAGCACGCCCTCTTCGCGCCGAGCGACGACCCGGGTCCGCAGGTGTTCGTCCTCGTCGGCGTGCGCGCAGCTCGCTCGCGAGTATGAAAAACTCGTGACGTCGCTCGCCGCCTGCCGCCTGCCTCAAGACGAGCTCCATCGAGCCGAGCTCTTCGATCAAGAGGTCCAGCACGTCGTAGAGCCACCGCTGTGAGCGCAAAACCTCATCGAGCCGTTTAGCGGCCTCGAGCTCGTCCGAGCAGTCCGCCAGCAGCGACGCAAGCTGTTCACCGGTTGACGGCAACAAGCGACGCAGCAGGGCGAGAGCGGCTTTGTCACCTGATCGGATCGCGTCGATCGCCGGCCACACCGTAAAAGCTGCAATGAAGGCGTAAGCCGAGTCCCTGCGCACAGACGTCACGACGGCTGACCAGGCTTGGTCGCTCGCGTCGAGCATCCGGCGCCACGTGTCAAGGTCGAACTGAGGCCGATAGCGCTGTCTCATATCACGACTCGCGAAGACACCCAGCACACTGAAAGCACGGCTGAAGCGATTGAAGCATGGTGGTCGTCGTCCGCCGACACGAAACTTCGGCCGCAGACTCTCTCACAACAGACGGATCAAACGAGTTGGCCATCTCACAGCTCGACGACATACGTCACTCTTCGATCAACGCGAACGGCGTCAACACCTTCTCAGTCTCCTCCACACTTAGCTCGTGCGCTGCGCAGATTCTTGCTGCCTGTTGTCGCGTTCCGCGAAGGTCGCCAGCTCGCTCGAAGTGCTTGTCGACGACCTTCTGATACAGCGCCGCCGCAGATCCCACATTCTTCTGCAAGAGGTGGACCTCACCCAACGTGCAGCCGGCGTAAAAATCTTCGCCGTCGACGGCCGTTTCGACCAAAGGAAGAACCTCGGCGGCGAGCCGCGACGCTTCGTCCGCCTCGCTGAGAAAGAGCGACTTCGACGCGGCGTTGATCCCTGTGTAATAGTCCGTCGGGTCGGCCTGAAAGGCCGTACGGTACAGCTCGCGCGACTTGCGGAGGTGTAGCAACTTGCCGGACTCGCGGTAGCGGCCATCCCAAGCCGCCGCCAGGATCCCCATGGTCTCAGGATCCTGGTGCCCCGCGGCTTTCAGCTCGGAGAGGACATCGATGGCTTCCTGATACTTCTCCGCTCGGCGCAGCGCGAGCCCCTCGAGCTGCCGCACCCGAATCGACTTGGGAAAGTACGCGTGCGCGTGCTGTAGCACCTCGAGTGCGGCATCAACTCGTCCCATGCTGATCAAGCCCTGGGCCGCCTCCAGCATGGGTGTCGGTGACGCGAGCACGCCAGGTTCTCCCGACGTGCCGAGCTCAAGGAGGCGGTCCGCATTGTCCCCTTGGAACGCACCTCGTATGGCCACCAACATCTCCTTTGCGTTCTGATCGACCTGCTGCGCCATCGCCACCGCTTCTGGCGCCAATTTGACGCCACGCATCCCACACATGAGCTGCAGCAGGTGAACGCCACGCGGTCCCTCCGGGCTATCCTCGAAGTCGGTGTAGAGATCGGCTTGAGCAAACCGCGGCAGCGGCTTAGTGTCGAGTTTTGCAAAAAGGTAGTGAAACGACGCCGACTGGTCCTTCAGCGATCGCATGGCCCTGCGCTCGCGCTTGCACCACTCCGAGTCCTCCGTCCGACTCGACCAGAGGATCACGCCGGACGAGCTCGCTTCGAGCGCTTCCGTGAGCGCTGTTTCCAGGTCGCTCCCGGGAACGAGCTCGTACTGATCCAGAAACGCCTTCCAGCCCGCCATCTCGAGTGCGTCGTAAAGCGCCATGGCCCATTCGCGATCCGAAGACCGGTAGCTGATGAAGACGTCATAAGAGTTCGTTCCACGCTCCGGCGGCACCGGGGCAAACTTGAGCCAGCGCTGCTGAAGCTCTACTTGCTGCTGATCGCGTATCGCTCTGACCTGTTCGTTCATCACGCCTCCGTTTCGATCAGTAAGAGAGCGGGGCGGTTTCCCACGAGCTCGTTGCACGCCCCGTTTAGAGACAAAGCAGCGTCAACTCAAGAATGCGGCGTAGTGCGCTTTGTCGAGATCGCGTTCGGCGACGCGCGTACCGATCCGCTGCAAGTCCTCGATATGCCGAATGGAATCGAGTTTTGCGACGTCGTCCGGTTTGACGTCGGGCAAATCCAGGCGCTTCAGTCCGTCCTCAGACAACTCCGCGTTGTAACGCATGTAGGTGAACAGCTTTTCATCGCCCAGCGCTGGAATATTTCTCAAGTCGCCCACCTCACGATCGATGGACTCGCCGGAAAGACAGTTGCCGAAGACCCGGCAGAGCAGATCCTGCTCGTTGAGCGCTGCGAACATGAGAGCCGAGGGAATCGAACCGGCGTTGTAGAACAAATTCATATCGCCGGGCGCCAAGTCAGCGTTCGCCTCTGGATTCGTCCCGGTACCGACGGAGACCAAAAGCATTTTGTCTTCTCCGGTCGGCCACTGAAGCCGGTACGGCTGAATGGTGCACATGAGGAAGAGCTGAAAGGCGGGATTGTTGTAGGGTGTAATTCCGCCATCGACGAAGACGAACTCATATCTTCCGTTGTCGAATTCGATCACTTCAGGTGGGAAATACGTCGGCGCCGCGGTACTGGCGCGAATCAACTGCCAAAGTGGAAGCTGCAAGTTGCAGTCGCCGCGACCAGGGTCGTTGTATTTCGCCTTGGGATTGTTCGACAACGGCCACGGTGAATCCGTCGTGGCGTTCCGCAGGACCATCATGAGGATGGTGCGCAGCGACGGGTCTCCGAGCGTCGCGTCGGCACCGACAACGTCTCGTATCTTCGCGGCAAGCTTGTCGTCCTCGTATTTGTAACGGAAACGCCGAAAAAGATTGGCCTTTTGAAACATGTCAGGCCCGCTATCGATATAGAAGCGGCGCACGCTCTCAACTGACATACCACGCGATAAACATGCAGCGATGATCGCGCCTGTGCTGGTGCCGGCGATGGCGTCGAAGTAATCGGCGAGGACAAAGTCCTCTCCACCGCCGGTTTCGTCGCGCAGCATGCGCTCGAGTCCAGCAAGGATCTCGATCGTCATGATTCCTCGGATGCCTCCGCCGTCGAGTGCAAGCAACTTTCGCTGCTGCTGAGCGTTTGGTTCGAGCGATTCGATCCAACTCATTGGTTCACCTCCCCTAGACTCTCGTTATGCTCGGCCATCGACTAGCCGGACCACACTGAGACGGTCGTCGAGGCGAAGGAACAAGGCGATCGGCTGCCCGATGGTCGAGACGACACCATGACTGCGCCAAATCCCAAGAGCCCGCGTCCTGCAACAACCTCCTGATCGCGCCCCAACACTCGTGCCGATGGACCGTAGTCCACGTTCGCAGTGTCGCGAAGAGGCGCGCTCGGCGCAAGTCTTTTCCCAACAGGCCAGGAAATACGGTCAGACTGACAGGAGACAGCGCGAATGACCCTCGGAATCGAAAAAAAAACAGCGGCGTGTCATCAAAAAGAGTTCGTAGATTGAGGTCTAGCCTATCGTCTAGTTTGGCTATTTCTGCTCTTGTTCGTCGTCAAGATAGACGATCGCCGGCTAAGACGAGACCACGCCGGAAGCCGACATCGATTGAGGGGCGCGCCTTCGTGGCTCCCGAAGGCGACGTGGCAGAGATCAACGTACGTAGATTCACTGCCGGCTCGCGGCCCCAGACCAGTGTGCCGACCAAGTGCCGCGCGAGTGTACCGCGGAGCGACGGTCGTGACCGCCGCAGAAATTCACTCCACGACTCTCAGAAGGCGCACACCAACAGGACTGCCGCAGTCGACTCGACTATTCGGCGATATGTCCTGCTCCTGGACGTAATACTTGCCCTCTCTGTCGCGAGGGGGAGCCGAACCACGAATCACAAGCTGCAGTCCGGCACTAGCGAGCTTCTGTCGAGCTTCAGGGAGGTAGGTATACTGCCAGCGGCCATCGCTGCGCCGATATGGGGCGAGCTGAGGCACGCTGCACTGCTCCGGTCCCTTCGAGACGACGATGTCGACGGACGCGCCGCTTCCCAAGAGAGTATCCGCGCCGTACGCCTGGTGTAGGACACGTCCCGCCTTGTAACGCGTGCTGTGCTCTTCAGTGACACGTCCCAGCCGGAGTCCGTTTTCCGCTAAGGCACGCTCGGCGGCTTGGCGGCTCAGATCGATCAGTCGAGGAACGGCGAACCCGGGGTTGAGGACGTCGACAGACACCACGGTGCCAGGACTCACACGCGCTCCGGCGGCTGGCTTCTGACGCTCGACCTCGGGACGCTCGATGCCCGCGCGGAAGCTCTCCCCGCCGACGTTCAATTCGAGCCTTGCTTCAGCTACCGTTCGCCTGGCACTGTCGAGATCGATGCCGCGAACATCAGGCACGACGACTGACTCGGCTTCAACGATCAACCGCACGGTGGTACTTTCGGGGACCTGAGCCGATGCGGATGGCTCTTGGCTATTTACCTCACCCGCCGCGAACTGGCCAGAGATCGACTCCCCGGCGCGCTCGCCTACCAGTTCGGCCTCGTGCAGTACTCTACGAGCCTCGGACAAGCTCAGCCCGATTACGCTCGGCACGTCAACAGCACGCACACGGACGTGCAACCGAACGGTGACGCCGGTTGGGTTGACCCTCGTGCCAGCGTCGGGGTCCTGACGAACAACCTTCCCCATCTGATCCTCATTACCCTCGATCGTCGGGACACGATTGATTGCGAACCCCCATTGAGAGAGAAGGCCGTTCGCGTCGGGCTCGGGCTGACCAACCACGCCGGGCATGAGAAACTTCGCGCCTTTCCCGATCACCCTTTGAACATCATTTTGCTTGTTGACGTAGTCATTGAACTCTTTCGCGCCGAGCGTCCGCACTGGCTCCGGCTTCGCGGCGACGACGACCTGCTCGCGAGGCCTCAGCGTCAACTCCGAAAAGGCGTTCGTCGGAGAGCTGACGGAGACAACGCCGGAAATGACGGTGACCTTGACCGTTCTCTGATCGCCGAGCACGAGTTCCTCGAAAAAATATTCGGTGCCGCGAGTCCCAGATACCGTGGACGAGCTCCGTGCGCGTACCGCCTTGCGAGCACTGATCGCAATCGTGGCGATGTCAGTGATCACCTCCTTGTCGCCGAGCGTCATGGTAGATCTCGGGTACACAGTAAAATCCGCTTCCCGCGTTGTGACTTTCACCGTGTGGTCAGAGCCTGTTGTCAGCACATCGGCCTCTTTGAGCTTCATCCCGGGCTCTACGTCGACAAGCTCCTTGTCGCGAACGACTTGGACATCCACTGACTCACCTGCCTCGGCCAGCTTACCGCGGACCACAATCGAGTCGACTCTCGGGGCGCATGCGCCCGTGAACAACAGGAGTCCAAAGATGGCTTGCCGTGCGAATTGCATGGAGTTTCCTCTACCGGTTTCCAATGCCCCTCCAGCGCGGCCGGGAAAACCAAGTGGCAGTGGCCGCCGCGTAAAGGGCAAAGAGCGGATACACAGGTCGAAGCACGATTGCATAGCCGACATGAAGAAAGAGCGCGACGGCGACGACGCCACCGGTCATACCCAAGATCCCAAGCAGCCTCAGCCATGCAAGGCGCACCTTGACGAGCCACGCGCCGATGAAACTATTCACAACTAGGAGGACGATCTGCACATCGTGCCCAGCCGGGTGGAGGAGGCGTTTCGCTAGAAGCGTATTCAACGCATCAGCATGAATCCTTACCCCCAGACGAGACTCTTTCGAAAGAGCATAGGTAACGCGCCTTTCCTCCACAGCGGAGTCGACGCCGACGAAGACAATCTTGCCACTGATCATGCGGGCGAGATCAGACTCCGACGCCGAAATGAGATCCTCGTACTTTAAGATTCGTGAGCCGATCGCCTCCCGAGCGGTCGGCTCGAATGCGAGGAGCGCGACTTTGTCGCCAACCGACTCGAGCGGGCAGCCAATGGCTTCGACCCCTCCACGCGTAGGCGATTCCTTATCTCGCTCTGTGACTTCGATCGTCTCGAAAACACGCCACCAAAGCTCCTCTCCGCCGAGAGAGACCTTCATCCTCGGTGGGCGGTCACCGATCTCCATAATAGCGAAGTCGTCGTACTCGCCTGCCGCGGCAAACACGCTGACAGCAAAGGCTGGAACGATCGATCGACCGCGGGATTCGAGAGCTCCGGACACGAACCTCTCCGCCCCTTTCCTCTCCGTCGTGCAGAGCGATCCGAATCCACTCACTTCGCTGCGGAGAATCTCGGAGAGTTGCGGTTGCTGCTCGCCCCACTCAGCAACGCCGACGACCACGCGGCAACCTATACTCCGAGCCGACTTGATCGCGTCGCGGAACGAGAGGTCATGTTCCGTCGGCGAAGGAAAGAAGATATCAAAGGCGATGACGTGTGCCCTCGCACGTGAGAGTCGAGAAACGAACTCTGCATGGAAGGCGCGCCAGCTCGGTCCGAACTCGACGCCGAATGCATCAATGGTGTGCTGATCAATCATTGCGATCGCGATGCGATCGTCGACTGAAGTCGGATCGAGTCGTTCCGCGTAGCCCATGACCAAATCGTCCGTTGCAGGGTCGATCGAGCCGCTGAAGACCTGCAGCCACTCGCAAACGAGGCCAACAAGCAAGACAACCGTCGCGGCGATCCACACACGAAGGCGGCCACGCGACGGTCGGATCGCTCCGGAAACGCTCGTGGCTACCTTCATGCCGAGATTGTCCGGAGTCGTGAACACGTCGCGGGTCAGGCGAGCGTCCCGCTCTAGAAATTCCCGGAATTCCCGCAGTCGCCCGATCGCGGGGCCGTCTTCTGCAGGTTCCGCCGCTGAAGGATCCGCGACTTCGAGAAAGGCGAACACGGGCTTCCCGGCTTCCAGCGCGGTGTCGACTTCAATCCACGTGATGCTTCGCCGGTCGTCGCCGCCTTCATCCGCACGTGGAACCCATCCGTAGCGACGGCCGACCAGGACGATGAGGATGTCACACTCCCGCACGCGCTCGCGGCACACCTCGACGGGATCACCCGGGTCGGCGCCGAACGCCTCCATGGCGACTGGTAGATCCCCCAACAAGAGCAGCGCCTCAAAAACCCTGGCACGGTGATCCTTCAAATCCTCGGCGGTTGAGGAGACGAAAACGCGGAGGAGAGGTCGCTCGCTCATGACTGCCTCGATCCACAAGCCCGCGGGTCCAGCGCCGTTCCGTTGGGACCAACGGCGTCGCGGTGAACCTGCGCATCCGGCGAAGTATCAGCTAGAATAACCGAACCGTCTTAAAGTGCTCAAGCGAGAAGTGCGACCAATCTGCGCGCAGCGAAGACGTGTGGAAGCGCGGCACGATGGGTTATCGAAGCTCGCTGTAATCAAAAAGCCTTCCGACGACGAACATCTTTCGGGCACGCGAAGATTTGGATCTTGCCAGAAAATGATCGTTGGGTTCGCTCCAGGGCATCCCCGCTTAATTGCCGACGGAGGTCAAAATCGAACTCAACGCCTCACAGAGCCTTCATCATCATTGATGAGACGGCGTTGGATACGGCCAGATTCCCTGCCGCGGCTCGAAGCCATCGAGAGAAATTCGGCCAACTGGTTGAATTCCGATTTGGCGAGTCTGGCTGATCTCTTGATACGAGATAACGTCAATCGCCGGCATCCAGGGAGCGACGAGTCGGCGTACAATCGGGCGAACCTCCGCGGTGGTAAGGATTGACGGGAGCTGAAAGCTTCCGTCAGCGAGGGCACTCAGGGGCTTCTCGATGGCAGCCACGATCTGTCTGAGACTGTCCGGTTCGAGCTCGACATAGTCGCCAGTTGCTGCCTGCCGCGTCGCGTTCTGGATCGCGGTCTCCATCTCGGGATCGAGGAGGAACACGGTGAGGTTGTTCTGTCCACGGCTCACGCGATGGGTGATCTGACGCTTGAGACCGCTGCGCACGTACTCGGTCAACATGAGTGGATCCTCTTCGCAGCGTCCCCATTTTGCGACGACCATCAGGATTCGGCGCAAATCGCGAATCGGGAGGCGCTCGGCAACCAATCTCCTGAGAACGTCGGTGAGGATGAAGAGAGAGACAGTCTTTGGAACGGTCTCTTCAACGAGCAGCGGAAAGGCGAGCTTGAGTCTATCCAACAAAACCTGCGTCACGTCGGCATCGACGAAGTCCGCTGCGATGCGCCGAAGGACCGCGGTTAGCTCAAGAATCACGTACGCATGGACGTCCCATGTCGCCAGGCCACATTCTTCAGCCGCTGCAGCGTGGCGAGTCGAGATCCAGCCGCACGAAAGTCCGTTGGCTGGGTTCACAGCTGGCTCGGCGACGAACCCCCGCTTCGCCAATGCTTCGACGTTGTCGTTGACCATCACATCTTCGAGCCGAAGCTCCAGCCTTTTTTCGGAAACGTCGTTGATCACGATTCGTGAGGACGAGCCGGACAAGTCTGGTGCGACCCGCAGGTGCACCCCTGGGAACAGAACTCCAAGCTCGTAGAACAGCCCGTCGCGCATGCAAGGAACAGTCTCCTCGACAAAACGGCTCTTCCCGTTGGTACCTGCGAAGAGCGGCATGAGCTCGTCGCTCAACTCGAGTACGATCGGAGTCGTCGATGCCACCGTTGATCGGGAGTCGTCGACCTCCGGCTCACGGTCCGGCAGCACGATTCTCGTGTCTTGAGATCGATTGCGAATCGTCTCGACCAACCGCCGAAGCTCGAGGGTGTAGCCGCGCCTGCAGAGATCGGCGAAGCTTCGGTTTTTCAGGAAGTCGGGAACAGCGCAGCGCTCCCCCCGGACAGCGAGTATTGGGATGCTTCGAGCGTCAGCGTGATCGTAGATCGCTCGCCTCCACTCGTCACCGACCCAGCTTACGGCCTCCTCAGAAGGCACGACGAGCGGCGCAGGCGTCAGCAGGGGCAGTACGAAATTCACGTCGTCGACACAATGTTCACCAGACTGAACGGCGGGCATACGACCTCCACCGTCCCACTGGTTGAGCTGCACGCGGAGGTTTGCCGTGCTCAGATCACCCTTGAGCCGCCGGGCGAGGTCGACGTACTCACTACTGAAGGACATCAACAAACAGACCGCGTCTGTGGAAACTTTCGAAGTCATGTCGATGTTCCTCCACCGTTTTCGACGCGAGTGCGCGCGACGTTCAGGCTGATCTGAGCGATCGGCTTGATCGGTGCTTCGGGCTCGAGATCCTGACGCGACACCACCTGGAGTGAAGGGAACTCAAGCTCCACGCACTTTCGGAGATGCCGCCTGATCTCGCAGGCCGACGTCAGGATCGTCACCTCGGCCGCTTCAGCTCCAAGCGAGTTCACTTCCCTACGCACAGCAGCCGTGATGTCGTTTAAGAGCTGCGGCTCGAGTGAAAGGTACGACCCTACGGGAGTCGGTTGGATTGCACTGCACATGAGTCCTTCGATCTCGCGATCGACTAAAAGGACTGGCAATGACTCTCGACCTTGGAGGAGCCGAGCGGTGATTTGCGCGCTCAACGCTTGCCTCGCCCTCTCCGCCATCAGGACGGGATCGCGCAGGTCAGAGTCCCAGTGCGAGAGCGCCTCGAGGATCGAAGCCATGTCTCTGATGTAGACGTCTTCTTCTACGAGGAGAATCAGAACTTCTGTGAGCTCGAACCAGGACACCGCCTTCGGAATAGCTTCGGCGACCAGCTCGGGAGCCGAGCGCGCGACCACGTCCACCAGCTTTCGCGTGACGTCCACGTCGAGGAACAGGCTAGCCCAGCGCCGGAGCTCGAACTGTAACGCACGGCATAGGTACTCGGCAGCATCCCACGTGGCCATGCCCGCCGACTCGGCTCGAACGCGGTCGACCGGAGCAATGCTCGCTTGGATGCCCAACTCAGCTATCAGGCGCGGCTCCGCCGTAATTCCGAGCTCCGCGAGGCTCTCAACCGACCCATCGACCGACATCTCGTCCCGGCCCACCTGGAACATGATCTCAGGTATTTCTTCAATCATGAGCAGCGCATGGCTGGGTGGCATGTCGGTCTCGTTGCCTCGCACGCGGATGCCGGGGAGCGGAAAGCCGAGCTCGGCTCGCAAAGCATCTCGCATTCTCGGTGCCAGCTCGTCCACAAAGCGGCGATCCTGATCGAAGAGCGGGATCAGGTCGCTGCTCACCTCCAACGTGATCGGGGTCACGACAGGAAGCCACTGACCAGCGTACTCTTCCTGCTTCAAGATCGTGTTTCGGGGCACCTCGATGGCGTCGCTTTCTGCATGGTGACGCAGGATCTCCAGCAACTGCCGGAATCCCAGAGGGTAACTTCCGCCGGCTAGGTTCACATAGCTGCGCTGAGCCAGAAAATCGGGAATCTCGCACTCCTCGCCACGCACCGGGACGACCTGAACTCTCTTGGTGCCAGCCTCGCCGTCAGCCTTGCGGCGCCACTCGCGGGCGACCCACTCGGAAGTTACGCTCGCTTTCGTCAGTAGGACGATCACGAAACTAGCTGCATCTACGCCGCTCTCGATTCTATGGGCAAATTTCTCGCCAACCTCGAGCTCCCATTGATCAATCCAGACGTCGATGGCGGCGGACTTCAAGTCCTTGGCTAGTCGCTGGGCGAGCTCTGCATCTGCGCTACTGTATGAGAGAAACACCTTCGTGTGCGCGGTCACGGTAGGACTCTCCAACCTTAGAGAACCTTCGAGAGGAAGTGTCCACGGGCGGCCAGCCGCGTGCCAAACGTCGGGCGTCGACTGGCATGCTCTGGTTAGCCAGGAGCTGATTCTCACGCCGCCCGTATGAATGTTATTGATGGCTCAACAGATTCGTAAAGATATCGGACAAATCGCGAACAGAATTCCTCCGCGTTGCTCACTTTCGTCGCCTGACGAGACCGATCGAACCATGCGGGCCGTCGTGTCAGGGAACGGGGGCGGCGCTGCTCTTCGAGGCTGCTCGGATCCGTCCGCGAAGCTCACGGATCCGCCGAAACGTCACGCACCGCCACCTCGATCGGATCCGGCTTCAGATTCGTCACCTCCACAAAGAACGACGAGCTCAGCGTCACCACCCTCTGGCTCGCTTTCGTCCAGCCACCGACCTCAAGAACGCCGTCTGGATCAAGGGCAATTGAGGTGGGCGCGGTCGTCGTCTCTGCAGTTGGCTGCTCTATGGTCTCCACTGTGTCGACACCATCATCCGGATTGGGGAGCGTCCAAGTGCCGGCATCCGGGTAGATCTCCTTCAGCGCCTGAATGTCGCCCGCACTCAGCGTTGTGCGTTGACCGATCGGCTGCGGCGCTTCGATCGTCACGCGTCCGTCCCTACTGTAGAAAACAGCCTTTGGGTGCATGACGCTGTCGTAGTCGTACGGCCCGATGGTGACGGTGTTGACACCACTTGATTTGTTAAAGAACTGCGCCTTGTTGTCCATGAGACGGTCGAAATGGATGGTGACGAAATTGTCGCGATCCGGTCGCTGGTGCTCATGGACAACTCCAAGAACATGCATGATCTCGTGGAGTACGGTTCCGACTGCCGCATTGTCGCTGTAAGTCAGCCACTGGGTCGACGGATCGGGAGCCCGGCCCACGTGCGACGACTGGGCCCCGTTTGAACGAATCACCGACACTGCGTCAGGCTCGTCTGCGACCCTAATGCGAATCGGTGTTAAGTCATGAATGATGCGAATGGCGGATGTGAACTTTGTCCACAGAGTCGGTGGCGGTGAGCCCTTTTTGAACGTAACTCGCCCACCTGGCCATCGGCGACTCTCGTCTTTCACTGCGATTCCCATGCTCTATCCTCCTGAACCTGCGCTTGCGTCGCGTAACCAGACCAAGCATCCCAATTGCTATCCTAGTCAGGTGAGCGAAGATTCATCGCTAGCCCTTCCAGTGCGAAGCTTCGACCCTGAGCGGCTAAACCATCGCAGCGATGGTTCTGCCGTGGGAAGACCAACTGAGTCAACCGCCCGATCGAGTGCCCCAATCGCCCGTGTTGACAGAGTCAGTAAACACAGACCTCAAGAGTCCGTCAATTGCGTTCTCATCACCGTTACGCTAATGCGAAAGAGCGTAAGCGGTCCAGACTACGAATGTGGATGACAAACAAACGTTTACGACGCCAACATCCACAGCATGACCGAGACGGATTCGTATCAACAAAGCCTATATGTAGCACCACGGCCTATCGGACAAGACAGCGGGGACAAGTTCAAACGCACTTCTCGTCAGGCATGAACTTGAGTTTGCGAGAAGCAATGATCGTCAAGCTGCGACGTCGACGTCAACGGTCTCGCGACGCTCGAGAATCTGTCGATTGCGGCGCATCCAAGTAGGGATTCTCCTCGTATCGCGAGGTGAATGCGTCGGTGCGAAACTGATCCTTCAGAAGTCGCACCGGATCGACAGCAATCTCACCTCCCGGAGATTGGCCTCCGCAGCAGAGACCACGCCATCGCCAGGGCGCGAATGCCCGCCTCTCGCCACCGTTGTTACTGCGAAAAACCCCAAAAGCCTCGAACGTCTGCGTATCGTCCCGATGGGCCCACAGTCCACCGGACTCAAAGATGTCGACAAGCTCGTAGTCTGCGCTTCCCTCACGCGTGGAAACTGTCTCTGTGGCGCGTCCGCCAGTCGGGCGGTATCTCACCCAATCTCGACCATAGACGTCGACTTTCGGTCTCGCCTTCACTCCGTGCCCTTGAGCCTCCTGAGCCGTCACCGGATGCATCTCTCCGCGCAGCGACTCGAATCCGATCTCACCGTCGATGCGATCTGCGTCCTCGAACGGACTCCCAGAGGGGACGTAAGCAAAAAAATCGTCGCGATAGACCGTGATCATCGCTTCGAGCGTACCGAACTTCGCATCGTCGCCTGGCTCGAGTGGCCTACGAATCGCCAACAAGATGCCTTCCATGTCGTTTTCATGCATCTCGTGACGAGTGTCGATCGACGCCTGTTCCCAGTCACGCGGATGGTAAAACGCGTAGAGAACGAACCAGTGCGAGCAAGCGGTGACCACCGAATAGTAGCAAGTCCCGATGACTCTGTTCGAGGGATCTTCAAGGTTCTCCCAGTTGTTTTGGGTGTCCCAGTCGCCATCGAAATCAACAGCAGTCAGGAGATCTGCTCTGCCCCGCAAACCATCGGCCCCGCTCTCCTCCACGTCCTGATAGTGAATCGGGGCCCACCGCAAAGCCAAGGCTCGATGGAAAACTCGCGTTGCGTCCACAACAGGAGGAGAACTCACACAACCGGACGCAAGCAAAACGATGGCGCCAAAACTGGTAGCTAAGGATCGAGTCATCGAGCGACATGAAAACACCGGGGCACGTCCTTGCTCATTATGCATCGTACGCCTCCAGTTCGACGAAAACCTCCACAGCCTCATGATAGGACAAAATACTGCGATGTAGAAAAAGTCTTCACGCCGTCAAGATTCTCACTCGATCGCGACTGCACGAGGCGCGTCGTTTACCTTGTCATCAAGCTCCTGTTCGTCATCGCTTCTAAGTACATCGATGTGAGTACATCGAAACGATGACTTGTGCGAGACGGCGCTATCCGATACCTCGAGGACATAAAGCCGCAATCTCTCTCGACTTTCCATGGCACCGTTTGGCTGATCAGTCAGCGTCATCGGTGGTCTCGCCGCGTGACCAAATGCTGACAAGTCGAAGCGGATTTCGGCGCTCCCTTTCTGAGTTCACGGATTCGGCGCCGGGGTGAAGGGGCCTTCAGAATCCGTTCACGCCGGCGGTCATTCGACGAGAGTTTGTCACTCGTCGCGGAGCAACATTCGCATCCACGGAGGTAGACCATGCGGGTCTCTTATCCGGGCGTCTATGTCCAAGAAGTGCCGAGCGGGGTTCGTCCGATCACGGCAGTGGCGACGTCGATCGCCGCATTCGTCGACCGCTTTCGCGAAGGACCAACCGACACCGCTGCTCGAGTGCAGGGAATGGGCGACTTCAACCGAATCTTCGGCGGCCTCGATCAATCGAGTCCGGCGAGTTATGGAATCGCTCAGTTTTTCCTCAATGGTGGAACGGAAGCCTGGGTGGTTCGCGTCGGGCGCGACAACGCCGCAGCTACCGATCCCAACGAGCGCTTTCGTGCAGCCCGCGTCGGCCTTCAGAACACTGCCGGAACCCAAATCATGACCGTGAGAGCCGCAAATGAAGGCGGCTGGGGAAATCGCCTCCGGGTGACCGTTCGGCACGGACAAGATCAGGATGGTACGCCCAGTTTCGGCTTGACGGTGGTGCGATACGACGGCAGCGGAGCTGTGATTGACGCGGAAGGCCCTTTTCTCAACCTTTCGGTGGCGCCGGACAGCGCGCGGTACTTTCCCACCGTCATCAATGACGAGTCTCGACTGATCCGAGTTGCCCATGATGCGACGCCCTCGACATCGATCTCTGCAGCTGATCTGCCAGCAGTCGTAGGAACTTTAGGAGATGCCGTCGTCGATTCAACCAACCTCGCGGACCCGTCGACACTCAACGGTCAAACCTTCCTGATCGACGTCACCGGACCCGACGAACCCCCGCCGCAGCATCGAGGAACGTTCGGCAGCGATTTGACGACGTCCAGTTCCCTGCAAGAAGTTCGTCAGGCATTCTCCAAAGCCATCCGAGAATCACGGCCGGCGAGCGGAACCGATCCCACGCACGCCTCTTTCGCAGGTGCGACCGTCGAGCTTGTAGGTAGTCGCCTACGAGTCACAACTGGACGGAGATCCCGGAGCTTCGTGCCAAGCGAGATCATCACGTTTTCAGAAGACGGAGGATCTGTGGTGGCCTCTCTCGGCCTGACCGGGGGAGGAGAATTCGCGAACGTGCAAGAGTATTCCCTAGGAGCCGCGAGTTCGGCAGCCGCGCAGGTCGGGCAAGCGGACTTCGCGGGTGGGGACGGAGTCGACCCAACCGCGACAGAGCTCAACGGCGACCCCGACCTGAAGACGGGAATTCATCGCCTAGCAGATGTCGATCTTTTCAATATTCTCTGCATTCCGCGCGCTGCGGTTCCTCATCTCTCTGACCCAGAGGTACGAGCGGTCGTCGCAGCAGCCACGGCGTTTTGTCAGGAGCGTCGATCGTTCTACATCCTCGATATTCCTCAGGCCGTCAACACGGTCGAGGAAATGGAGGCCTGGATTGACGACCACTCCGACTTTCGTCACCGCAACACAGCAATCTTTTTTCCACGCCCATCGATTCCCGATCCGCTCGACGAGTATCGGGCACGCTCCGTGGGTGCCAGTGGCACTGTCGCTGGCGTCTTCGCGCGCACAGACAGCACACGAGGGGTGTGGAAAGCTCCGGCAGGAATCGAGGCCGGCGTGCGTGGTCTCTCTCCTGTCGGACTCGATGCCCAGTTGACTGACGCTCAGAACGGTACGCTCAACCCTCTAGGGGTCAACTGCCTTCGCGACTTTCCAATCTTCGGCAGAGTGGTATGGGGCGCGCGAACACTGTTGGGAGCCGATGAACTAGCTTCAGAGTGGAAGTACATCCCCATTCGAAGGCTGGCACTCATGATCGAAGAGAGCCTGTTCCGCGGCACTAAGTGGGTCGTCTTTGAACCCAATGACGAGCCTCTCTGGGCGCAAATTCGGCAGAACGTCGGTGCCTTCATGATGAACTTGTTTAGGCAAGGAGCCTTCCAGGGTGACAGCCCCAACACTGCATTTTTTGTGAAGTGTGACGGCACAACAACGACAGCCATCGACAGGAATCTCGGCATCGTCAATATCGAAGTCGGCTTTGCTCCGCTGAAGCCTGCGGAGTTCGTCGTCATCAAGATTCAGCAGATCCCGGACGTCGACTAAAGGAGAAGTGCTGCGATGGAATTCACTGCGAACGCGCATCGCTACGACCCTTACAAGAACTTCAAGTTTCGATTGAAAGTCGCGGATGGACGCACAGTCCTAGGGGTCAGCAAAGTGAGCACACTGAAACGAACCACCGAGGTCGTGTCACATCGCTCCGGCGGGGAGAACAGCTACGACCACAAATCTCCTGGTCGCACGTCCTACGACGGAATCACTCTCGAGCGTGGCAGAACACACGATCCGGAGTTTGAGCAATGGGCGAGTTCGGTTCATTCCTTCGCTGGTGATCCGTCGATGGATCTCGTGAACTACAAGCGAGAGCTATCGCTGGAGGTGATGAATGAGCGCGGGCAGGTAGCCCTGCGGTTCTTTTTGCACGGTTGCTGGGTCAGCGAATACACCGCGATGCCGGAACTTGACGCAAACGCCAATGCCGTAGCGATCGAGTCGCTGAAGCTCGAGCTCGAAGGGTGGGAACGTGACCCTCAGACGACAGAACCAGATGAGAAGGCCGCAGTTCCTCCCTCGAGCTAACACATGAGCTATCGTTTGGGGCGCGTTTCATGTTGACGAATCACATCCCGTTCCCGCCAATTCCTGACACACTCTCCGAACGCTTCTGCGCGAAGGGGTTAAGACTCTCGGGACTCGAGGCAACAAAGAGCTATTTGGATCTCGATTTCTCTTCAACGCATCGTTGCCGAGTTGTACAGGCCATCCTCGAAGCGTGTGCCTGCAATCCGGCAGCGAAAGTGAATCCGGAATTCCTCTGGAATCTCACGCTAGGCACCCGCCTGGGATGCCTTCTGCGCATTGCGCTCGTGGATGAGTTAACGCTTCCGCTCTTGCGACTTCGGTGCCGAGTGAATGGATGCAACGCAGACCTGGAGTGTGAACTGTCTCTCCATCACGTCGTTGAATCGCATAGTGACCGAGCGACACCAGAATCCGTTCGCGTCAACTTTCCACGCGCGTCCGCGCAACTACGGGTACCGACAGGAGCAGACCAGCGCGATTGGACGGAGCAAAAACGTCGCGGCCTGGCACCTAGCGCCAAGCGCATAGTCAGCGATCTACTGTTAGAGGCTGAAGGCGTGCGAAGACTGACCACGAAGCGACTGGCACTCATCGAAGAATCTCTCGCTCAAGCAGATCCTCTCGTCAATTTCGACCTACGCGTCTCATGCCCGGACTGTAGGCAAGAAGCGAAGTTCCCGGTCGACTTGGAAGAACTGATTCTCTCTGCGTTTCATCGCCGCCAGCGCACCGTGATCGAGGATGTCCATCGCCTGGCAGCATCCTATCACTGGCCGGAACGAGACATCATGCAACTGCCAGTTTGGCGCCGGAGCGCTTATCTCGCGCTCGTCTCGGCGACGACGACTCCATGAAGTACTTTGACAGAATCTTACAGTCGCTCGAACCGTCCAGTCGGATGACGAACGACGTCTCCACGGCGCCTTCGTTCGAGAGCTCGGAGTCGGTGTTTGGGGAGCAGCCGGTCTTGCCTTCGACCGCATCGCAGACGACTGAACTTGACCACCAAACCCAGGAAGCGTCCCCTCAGGGCACCGTACCGCTCCAATCTTCCGTGGCGAATGAGCGAGCTGTTCCACCGCAAGAAGTCGTCGCGAGCAGCGCGGAATTTGCCAGCAGTAAGATCGAGCCCGGCGACGACGAAGCGCACGTCAGCGGCGGACGCGTCAGACAGACTGCTGGCGCACCTCACGCGGAGCCGCCTGACGAGCCGATTCCCCCTCGCACTTTCCCGACGCATTCCTTGGTTCCGTTAGATGCACCGGACGTCTCTCGCGACATCCCAAAGCCGAAGGAAGAAGGTCGGTCTGTGAAAAGAGAACCACACGCCCACCGACGATCACCCACAGAGCGTGCTGGACATCATGGAGAGAGAGTCACGGCGATCCTGACCAACGTGCGCGACTGGCTGACTTCACCACCTAATAACGAGAGTGGCTCGGGACCACCGCATGGCGCAAGCAGTTCAGACCGGCAAAAACCATACGAATCGAATCAAGAAATCCCCACACTCCATAGACTCGCAGAAGGAGCCCCTCCGCCAGGGACCGCCCAACCTGAGGCGCGGAGTGTGGCGGCTGCTAGTGCACCTGAGTCGGTGGATGTCAGTATTGGGACAATCCATGTCACAGTGGAAAACCCGCCCGCACCCCCACCTCCTCCGATGCCATCTGCATCGCCGTTTTCAAGACGACGAACAACGAGTTCCTCCCAGTCTCGGCTTCGGCGTCACTATGTGAGGAGGTGGTAGCCGTGCCGCTGGTTGACTCGAGTCGAGCCATCGGAGAGGTCGCGGAGCTACTCCGGACCCACCTCACCGCGCGGAGTGGCCTCAACGTAACCGTCGGCCGCCCCGAACCGCCGAATCCAGACACCTCCGTGAACCCTCGCTTCAATCTGTTTCTCTATGAGGCATCCCATGAGGGAACTCTCAGGAATCTACCGCTGGATCCACAGCAGAATCCGCCACTCTGGCTCGCCGTACGTTTTCTCATCACAGCATTCGACGAAGAAGGCGAAAGCGATTCGATCGCAGCTTATCGCCATCTCGGTGACGGCCTGCGCATCTTGCACGAACTCAACTACGTGTCCCTCGACGGACTCAACGCCGCAGGACGTCAGGCACTTGAGAACAACCCTGAGCCTCTGAAGATCACGTTCGCGGACGCCTCCTCGAGCCTTCTCTCGACGCTTATGCAAGGAAGCGATGAGAAGTATCGCTTCTCCATGGCGTTCGAAGTACGCCCCGTAATGATTGCCCCTCGTGAAGAATCCTCGTACGGCCTCCTGGTGGGGATCGACTATAGCTCTGAACCGTCGACCGAGATCGGACGCGATGGAGTTCGCATCGAGGTTTTCGCCAACCTCGGCATGAGGATCGACGAAGTGGATCCGGCACTAGGGACTGCTGGGATCGACGTGACCCTTTCGGGAGAAAACCTCGAGACCGACAATGTCGTGGCTCGACTCGGGCCGGTTGAGCTCCCCGTGATCTCGGTCCGACCAGGTGCGGTGCGCATCACGCTAGATCCAGCCACGATCAACGGTAGCTCAATCTCCGCTGGTAGCCATCCTTTGACCCTCGTCAAGAAGCTACCCGCCGGCCGTGAACGCTCAAGTAACCTCCGTGCGTTCGATTTGCTCCCCACCGTCACGTCCGTCGCGCCCCTCACATTCAGTCGTACGGATCCAGCGGATTCAACCTCACCTTTAGCCGGTGAGTTTCGCATCGACGGGACATTCCTGGGCAGCGCGACCGATGACGTTTTTGTCGCTCTTCACAACGGAAGTCGTGCCGTCGCGGTCTTCGATGACCTTCGGGATCCTCCCGGTGTGCCCGCGCAGACCCAACGCGTCGTTTCGGTTCCGGAGTCTCTTGCGATCCCAGCTGGGACCTACCGGGTCATTGTCAGCGTCAACGGACAACAGGCGAGGCAGAGTCCGGAGTTGACTCTGAATGCGCCATGAGCGTGTCGACAACAAGCTGTCAGCCCGTGCTTTTCTCTCCCGGGATCGAACCCGACGATCCCCTCGCTGCGTACTGGTTGCGGCAGGTAACGGTCCGGTTACGCCGAGAGATATGCTGGCTATGGCACGAGCGTGGATTCAGTTCCGAATCTTCGGGGATTCTTCCTCCATTCACAGACAAGGTCTCGTCGAGCCTTGAAATGAGTCGCTTCCGCGAAGAGAAGAAACGCTTCTTCGAGACGGACGTGACAGCGGCGCACCTCTCGGAGCAGCTGGCCGCCACTCCGCCGGTGCCGTCAGGCGCAATGCGCGGATCTTTCGGCTGGGTGGCCACCGAAGTTGGTCTCGACAGCGCCGCCGCTTTCGTCTTCGCACTGGCCCTCTCGGTGACTTGCGATCAGGCCGCAGGAAATGTCATTGCTGCATGTCTCAACGACGCAATGAGTACGCGCCCAAGTCTGGCGCTTGCTCAAAGGCTCTGGGATCGACCTGCAGAGATCCTGCCAGTCGCCGACAGATCACACCCTCTCTTTCGCCTAGGTTTGATCCGGCCTGGTGGAGCTTCGGAGGGACGACGCGAAGAAATCGACTGGGACCAGACTCTCTCTGTCCCGATTCAGATTGCACTTCCAGTTCTCTTTCCTTCAACCGAGCTTTCCTCCTCGCTGCGTACGATAGAGACTCTCGACGACCCGGCGGAGAACGAACTTGGCGAAAGAGAGAAAGTGATCGTCTCCCAGTTGCGCTCAGGCGAACCGGACAAGATACGTCTCTTTCCGGTAAGTTGCCCGCGTGGAGCCGATGCAGCGAGCGCCGTTGCACAAATAACTCACGCGGCTGGACGTTCACTCGTCACGCCACGATCGCCGCCCGATTTCGGCGCTGGCAGTTTGGACATCGCAGCAACCTGTTGCTGGCTACGCGGCGTCGACTTGCTTCTTCCCTTAGAGGCGCCGCCAGCGTCCACAAGCGAGCGACGCGATTGCCTGGGACTGCCGACGTCGGTACCGATCAATCTATTTGTCGTCTGCGAGTCGGAAAAGGAACTACGCTGGATTCCACAAGGGATCCGCGGTGCCTCTCTCACCGTGCGCGGCCTTTCTCATGCCGAGCGTGAAGCTCTTTGGCATGACGGACTCGGTACCGCGGCCCAAGACATAGGCGAAGCGATCTCTGAATGTTCCCGTCGCTATCGGCTCGAAAAACTGACGATTCTGTCAGCATGCCGTTCGCTACAAGTGCGAAGTAAGATCAGTCCCGGGGACCTCCGCTCGACGTGTCGCGCGGAGATCAACGTCGAGATGGGAGAACTCGCCCAGCGCGTTCACCCTCGCTTCACCGAAGATGAACTCGTTCTGCCTCCCAAGCAGCGAACCCAGCTGGACGCCGTTCGCAACGCAATGACGGCTCTCACGGACGTGCACTACCGATGGGGAACGGCGCGCCCCTGGAACGAAGCTGGAATCTCAGTCCTTTTCGCCGGTTCTCCGGGGACAGGAAAAACGATGGCGGCGGAAGTTCTTGCCGCTGAATTGGGATTGCCACTCTACCGCATTGACCTGTCGCAAGTAGTCAACAAGTACGTCGGTGAGACACCGAAGAACCTCAAGAGAATCTTCGACGCAGCGGATCTGTGCGATTTGATTCTCTTTTTTGACGAAGCGGAAGCCGTTTTTTCTTCTCGTACCGAAGTCAAAGACGCGCACGATCGCTTCGCGAATACTGAGGTGAGCTACCTTCTCACACGCATGGAATCCGCGAAAGGACTCACGATTCTCGCCACGAATCGTAGAGAGGATCTAGATCGAGCCTTTGTCAGAAGACTTCGGTACATCGTCGACTTTCCAAAGCCAGGGCTTTCTGAGCGCAGATCCATCTGGGAAAAATCAATTCCCGAAACGGTTGACGCCTCTGACGTCGACCTCGAGTTTCTGGCGAAGAAGTTTCCTTTCTCTGGTGGCCACATCCGATCGGCGATTTTCAACGCCTGTCTCGAAAGCGCGCACGCGCGGGGCGTCGGGGAAGCCGAGAGGCAGAGGCTCTCGATGCGGGACATGGTGATCAGTGCCTGGCGTGAGCTCGAGAAGCTAAATCATTCGATGAGCCCTGCTCAGCTCGGTCGCTACAGGCCAATCGTTGAAAACATCCTCAGCGATGAAGGGAGGGATTGATGCCGCACATCCGCTTCGAGAGGCTCTTCGTCACCGTGCGTGGGCGGGACGTCGAGTATGCGCGCGCAGTGGCTCAGGCGCTAGGACCTGAGCTTGCACGGCTCGAGAACGACTTTCGACAAGGTCTTTCCCAGTCGATGAGTGTCGAGCGAGTCGACGTACCGAACGTGGCGATGGGAGCCGGAGACGACGCTTCGGCAGTTTCCCGTCGCGTCGCTTCTGCAGTACTGCGCGAAGTACGAGGAGAAATCCCGATCGAAGGAGCTACAAGGAGCTGACTTAGACTCATGGGCTATTTGCTCAAAGGCGCACTGGTCGAGTATGGAAGCGACGTTCTTGGCCCGCTACCGAACGTCCTCCTGTTTCAATTCAATCCAGACCAAATGGTGCGAACGCTAGAAATCCCGTCACGCCCGACAGGATCTTCCAGTCGCGAGTCGAATCAGGCAGGAGACATTCCGCTCGAGAAGCTCGATCTCACAGCGCGTTTCAGCGCTGCCGATATGCTCGATCAAGACAACGTCCTCGCGCGAGCGTCCGGAATCCAGCCGCAGCTGGCCGCGCTTGAGCAAATGGTGCACCCCAGTGGAACACTTGCAGGTCTGATTGGAGCCGTCGTCGACAAGATCGCCGATGCGATCGGTGGTGCGGATGACAATGCCACCCAACCGGTTCCTCGAGAGAATTTTCCAAGACTTCTCTTCATTTGGGGCCTGACCCGTGTCCTACCGGTTTTCATTCACCAGATGTCGATTACCGAGACTCGATATGACTACAAACTAAGCCCGATTGAGGCGGACGTGAGAATTGGGCTCACAGTATTTACACCTGACCTGTGCGGCGGTGATGAGATTGCGAAAGGTGCCCTTGAGTATTCCAAAGTCGTGAGGGAGTCACTCGCGGCCACCAATCTTGCCAATACAGTCGGCGAAATTGAGACGTTGATCGAGGATGTGATCTTCTAGGAGTTCTCTTACATGGCGTTCTTGAACGGTTCCCGCTACGTCGACCAGGAGACGATCGAAGTGACTCTGGCATCGGGGAAAAAGGCTCGCGTCGTCAAGCTTCGACGGCTCCCGGAGACGACAGGCGAGGCCACGGCGGTGAACGATCAGGACAGACATGACTTGGTTGCGCACAAGTACTTCCGCGAAGGTGCAAAGTTCTGGCATCTCGCTGACGCCAACACGGAACTCGAGGCACGACGTCTGATCGACGTGTCCGGAGGAACAATAAGGGTTCCAAAAGAATAATGTTCGAGACCGAATATCGAGTTTTCTTTGACGGACGGAACGCCAGTCGTAGCGAGCTTGACATGCTCGAGAGCGTCATCGTCGAGCTCGAAACCGACATGGCAGCTGAAGCGCGTCTGGAGATTCCGATCTGTGCTGACGACGACGGCAACTGGGCTGGCCACGATGGCGATCACTTACGTGGCCTCGGGCGAATACGGATCGAAGTGCGCGTCGGCGACGGTGGCTTCCGTGCCTTAATCGACGGCCCAATCGTTGGTCGCGACACCAACGTGAGTTCACAGCCAGGCCAGAGTTCTGTGACGATTCTCGTCCACGACGATAGCGTCTACCTCAATCGCGAGGAGGGCGTGGAGAACTTCGGAAACAAAAGTGACTCCGAAATTGCTCAGCAGATCTACGCAGGCTTAGAGCAGATTTCATCGACTCGGATCGACTCGACGCAGCCGCCCGCCGAGCAGCGCAGCGAGGAAGTTCTACGAGGCACGCACATGCGTCTCCTCAGGACTTTGGCTCGACGGAACAATATGCATGCATACGTTCTCCCAGGCGCTCAGGCAGGTGCCTCAGTGGGCGTCTTCGAATCATATCCAACTGAACCCGACGGGTTGACGCCCCTTGTGTTGACCGGTTCGGATAGAAACATCGAGACGTTCGATCTGCGTCACGACGAGGAGAGCCCCTGCAACGTCGAAGTCGCGACACTCAGCATAACGGACAAAGTTGTGACGACCCGACGGGCTGAGTATCGCGACGTCGAGCTCCTTGGTACTCAAGCCTCGGTGACCGACACCAATGCCGTCGCGACGTGCCGGTTGCGACCAGGAGAGCGTCAGGATGCGGACATTCAGAGCCGCATCGAAGCCGAAGTCCGACGGAACAGTTTTTCGATCGTGGCGCGGGGGGTTGTGCGGCGGGGGTGCTACGCGGACATCCTTGAACCCTACAGGATGGTCACGGTTCGAGGGGTCACACCACAAGAGAGCGGTGACTATGTCATATCAAGTGTCGTTCACACCTTGACGCGATCGGAACACCGCCAAGAATTCGCCCTCGTGCGTAACGCACGCTCGAGTTCTTCGAGCTCAAGTCTTCCAGGAGGAATTTCCTAGTGCCCGACGAAACCGAAGCGCTCTTCGTTCGAGTCGCAGAATTTCTCGATTCCCACGTCTTCGGCAAGTATCGCGGTATCGTGCGAGAAGTTGGCGACGGAGACGACCTGGGTTTCGTGCGCGCGGAGGTGCCTGAAATTTTCGGCAGCGAGCTCTCACCCTGGGCGACACCTTCAGTTCCTTTTGCCGGCAACCAGCACGGCTGGGTCACCATCCCTGAAGAGGATGATGGTGTCTGGATTGAGTTTGAGGGCGGAAATCTCTCGAAGCCGATTTGGACCGGCTTTTGGTGGGCACAGGGGGAGATCCCTACACCGAGTGGGCCGAAGACGCGGCTGTTGGCGACAACAGAAGGACATAAGTTCGTCCTCGATGACGAGGGAAGCGAGATCAAGATTGAGCACGCGGACGGACCCTCCATCACTCTGACGGGAAACGGCATCACGCTATCGGTTGGTGCGAAGAAGATCGAAATCAGTGACTCCTCGGTGAGCATCAACGGCAGCAACTTGGAAATTACGTGATGCCTGCGTGCTTGACGACAGCAGATCAAATTCAGTGCCCCCACGGAGGCATCGCCACGCTCATGACCTCCAACCAGTTCGTTTCGGTCCAGGCATCTCGAAAAGTACTCCTCGAAAGCGATGTTCACGTGGTTGCAGGTTGCGCGTTCACTATCGGTCCGAAACCGTCCCCGTGCCTTCGCATCGAATGGACTGGCGGCGCTTCGAGCGTGTCGATTGCAGGTGTGAAGGTCCTCCTGGCGTCGAGCATCGGCAAATGTATCAACGCTGAAAACGCCCCGCAAGGTGTCGCGCTGATTTCAGGAACGCAGCAGAAAGTTACTGCGATATGACACAGCCAGCATACCCACACTACCTCACGTTTCCGTTCCGCATCGGTGAGGATGGTCGCACAGCTCGTATCCAAGACCTGCGGGAACACGTCAGCCAAGAGCTCAAGCAGCTCATACTTACGAACCTTGGTGAGCGTTTGTTCCAGCCTGACATCGGAACGAACATCCGTCGACTCGTGTTCGAGAACATCGATGCTTCAACAAAGGGGATGACCAAGGCGACCGTGACTCGAGCACTCGGCAACTGGCTCGGCCACCGCGTAATCGTCGAAGAGCTACAGGTGGAATCTGACGATTCCATGCTGACAGTCATCATCCGCTATCGCGTCGCGGGGACAGAGGATTCACGGACCTTACGCTTCCAACGTAGCGAGTTGTAATGATGGTTCTTATCGACGAAGAACAATTGCGCGAGCGTGCGAACAACCTCGGAACGCGCAACGGGATTGACTTCGTTCTTGTCAACCCGAGTGAGCCCTTCGCGACGCTGGACGTTTACTTCCATAACTCGAGCCGCCTGGACGATATTGTCAATGCATTCGCCAGTGGCACCGATGCGAAGGAGGTTTTTCCTGTGCGCGGTGGTCATCGCGTGCGAGGCGGACCGCGCGATGAGGACGTCAACGTAGCGGCCATCCAAACCGGCAGCGAGCCGAGAATCCTGAGACTCCAGACGAATCGCATCGGCGATTACTCCACGTACACACTCGAAGTACAGTTTGAGGATATCGACCCAGTCTTTAGCGAGATACGCTTCAAGTTCCGACCGGGATGTTTCACGACTGACTGCGCCCCGCAGCACGCCAAGCCACAGCCGCCTCCGCCGTCAGTTCCGATCGACTATCTGGCCAAAGACTTTGAGTCCTTTCGCCATACGCTCGTCACGGCGCTTCGCACCCGTGTTCCCGGTTGGGAGCCAACGAGCGAAACTGACATGACTCAGGTACTGATCAATCTCTTCAGCGCCTCCGCTGATGAACTGAGCGATTTCCAGGACCGTGTCATGGCGGAAGCTTACCTCGGCCGGGCACGGAAGCGCGTATCGCTTGCTCGACATGCACGACTCATGGACTACCACATCGACGAAGGGAATCAAGCAAGCACATGGCTCGCGCTCACCGTCGCTCATGGCGCTCAGTTTACTCTCGAAGCAGGATTCGAGACATGGGCTTCCGCTACCATCGACAACGACCGCCGCATAGTGTTCACGACACAAGAGGCTGCAACCCTCCACCATCTCCTGAACAGCTTGGAACTCTACACGTGGCAGGGTGCCCGACCAGGACTTGCGGCGGGGAGCATAACGGCCGACATCGCGATGGTCGATGAAGCGACGGCCCTGGCGATTCAACATCTCATCGACCAGCGTATCGCTTCGAGGTTTCTCATTGAGGAGCACAGAAGCCCGGTTACCGGCGCGGCAAGTGGACACAACATCAATAAACGGCAAATCGTGCAACTCGAACCGTCAGCCACCGTGATGCGAGATCCGGCACTCCCTGATGTCGCAGACGGGTGGTTTGTCCGCGTTCGTTGGCGCAGTGAAGATGCACTAGCGTGGGACTTTTGTGCGGTCGCCAACTTAGACGACGGATCGACCGTCGACGGAGTCTTCCTTTTTCACGGTAACTTGGCGCGCACAACCCAGGGCGAAGAAGTGCGCGTCACGTTCAAGGAACCGAGCGAAAGGCTGAACGCCGGCGAGTTTCACTATGAGAGGTCTACGGATCCGCAATCCGACGTGCTCGGAAGTTGGAAGCCCTCGCGTACGCGCTCCGTGCTCTGTAGATTGCCCCGCAGCACGCCGCTTCTCTATCGTAGGGTCCGTGACCCCACGCGGGCCAGCGAAGTACCACCAGAATCGACACTCTCTATCACTGTTAGGGCCGACACGGTTGAAGATGAGTGGCAAGAAGTTTCTAGCCTTGTCCACAGCGACGAGAGCGCAACCAACTTTGCGGTTGAGACTGACGAAAACCGAAGTAGCGTTGTGCGCTTTGGAAACGGTGTGTTGGGTCGAGAGCTTCCCGACAATGCCGAGGTTCTCTGCAAGTATCAAACGGGCTTCGGACCTGACGGGAACATCGGAGCCGATCGACTTGTGCATTTCGACAGCTCCGCACACCCAGAAGTCGAGGCAGTACGCAACCCCTTCGACATCACCGATGGCCGTGCTGCGGAGCCACCTCAGGAAATCGTCCGCAACGCCGTAGAAGCGTGGAAAAGCCGGCAGCTTCGTGCAGTGAGTCTCGGTGACTACCGCGCCCGTGCTGAAGAGGTTCCAGGCGTATCACGCGCCGCGGCGAGCTACGCGTGGACCGGGAGCTGGCGCGCCGTACGAATCGCCATCGATCCGCTCGGTCGACACGACCTCGGTGATGACCTGCGCCACGACATCGCAGCCAAGCTCGAATCCGTTCGCCTGATCGGTGACGACATCGAGATCCGTCAGGCGCGTTTCGTCCCGTTAACGATCACCATCTCGTTGTGTGTTCGTTCGGATGTATGGCCGGAGGACATCCGCTTCCTCCTGCTCGAAGAATTCTCTGATGCCTACACCTCGAACGGCGATCTGGGATTCTTCCACCCCGATCGCTGGACGTTTGGACAGCCACTCCAAAAGAGCCAGATCATCGGACGCGTTCACAGAATCGAGGGAGTTCACCACGTCATCAGCGTCTCCATGCGCCGCTTCGACGAACAATCAGTCGGTACAGCGGACGTGCTGCAGTTCGGCCCAAACGAGATCCTTCAGGTCAGGAACGATCCCGATCACATGGAGCAAGGCTCCATCACGTTTGAACCGCTGGGGGGACGGGCATGAAAAGACTCGAAGACGCTCGCTGTTCGCTTCCCCTGCGCTTCCCGGTGACCATCACGAACCGCCCAGCGTTGTCGAAAATCGCGTACCGTATCGGCAGCTACGGTGATTTCCGAGCCGCACTCCTGCACGCGCTTGACAAAAGTTCCGCGCTGGCAACGTGGACCTACCGCGGCGCGGACGACCCTGGTATCGCCTTGTTGGAAGGCGCTTCGATTCTAGGCGACATCCTGACTCTGTATCAAGAAGTCCATGCCAACGAAGCCTTTCTACGCACCGCAGCGATGCGCGAAAGCGTTAGCGATCTCGTTCGCCTGCTCGGCTACCGGTTGTCGGCAGGACTCGGTGGGAACGGTCTCTTCGCTTTCGAAACACGCGGTGACGAACCGATTACGGTGCCAACTGGCTTCCCTGTCGAAGCTCAGCTTGAAGATTCTGAGCTCCCCGCGGTCTTCCAAACCAGCGAGAGTCTGATCGTTCACCCAGCACTCAGCCGCTTTGCGCTCTACCGCCCCGTTGAACCGCGCAACATAGCGCCATGTTACTCGGGCGAGCTTGTGATCGAAACCGACGTCGAGCTCGCATCCGAAGATCGACTTCTCGTTGGCCGAGTGCCGAGTTCGCAGACGCTTGAAGGCGTTGAAAACCTTCTCGACTCGCAGGTCGTCATCGTCGAACAGGCGCACACAGTCCATGGCCGACAGATCGTTTCCTTCCGCGGTTCGCTTTCTCTTGAGCAACCTGCTGCGGAGGTCGTTGCCTTCAAAATTGGTCGCACGTTCCGCCACTTTGGCCACAACGCTCCGCTGCAGCTCGTCACTCTCGTCGGCACCCAGGCGAGCGGTTCGGTGATTAGCTACAAACGGGAGTTGTCCGGAAAGACGACTCATAGCGCCTATATCGACCCAGAAATCGCCGCAGACGAAATCCCGCTGGACGTGGAAGTGGACGACCTCTCAGTCGGCAGTCAGGTTGCGATCGCTCTCATTGCGTCCGTTCCGGTGGAGATTGTGGGTCAACGGACCGCTACCGCGCTCGACGAACGACTCTTCAAAGAGACAGGGAAAAAGGCTTTAGCGGCTGCAACAAAATCTTCATCGAGCATCGATGCCACGAGCGCATTCCGAGGTTCGATAAAGTCTCCGCCCGTTCTTCGGCCACTCATGATGATCCGCGACGTGCTCAAACTCAACGCGTCTTCGATGCGATGGGGTGCGATCAGCGGTGCCTCAACTCGTTTGAAGATCAATGCGGCGCTAGAAGACAGTGCCGGAGCAAAAGCGGACATCAGATCGATCCAGGTGCATGAGATCATCAGTCCACCGCTCCGAACGATCGCGAAGGAAACTGAGGCGCCCTCCTCTGGCTATACGCTGCGTTACTTCGGTAGCGCGGAAGCGGCGCACGCGCTCGATGGAAGGCAGATCTCTTGGCAACGAGCGGGGAACGATCCAGTCGTGGCGAGTGTTACCGATGTTGCGGTGGATGACACCGCTGTTTCCGGCCGCGAGGCCTTTCACACTCTAACGCTCAACGTTAAGGTCGAATATGAGTACTTTCCCCTGAACGGTCCAGAGTTCGAGATCTTCGGCAACCTTGTCGGAGCAGATCAAGGCAAGGGGGAGAGGGAAGCAGTGCTGGGAAACGGGGACGCCCAGGCGACGTTTCAGACGTTCGCGCTCCCGAAGGCGCCGCTCACGTACCACTACGACTCGGATGCCACTCCGCCGCAGGTGCCCGCACTGACGGTCTATGTGGAAGGCCGCAGTTGGGGGCGCGTCGAATCCTTTTTTGGGCACGGACCCGGTGACGAGATCTACGTCGTTCGTGAGGACCCGGAGGGAAAGAGCTACGTGCAGTTTGGCGATGGCAAGACCGGCTCCCGTCTACCGTCAGGGATTCGTAATGTCGTTGCAGTGTACCGGACCGGCAACGGCGCCCGAGGCGAGCTCCAGGAAGGCACGAAAGTCAGCGCCAAAGCGCGACGTCAGGGGATCGATTCCATTCATCTCATTGGTGCCGTTTCCGGCGGCGACGACTCAGAGGACGCTGCCAGCGCTCGTTTCGCCGCTCCTGGGAAAGTTCAAAGCCTCGATCGTCTCGTCAGCATCGAAGATTACGAACGCGAAACAGCGAGTTTTGCAGGAGTGTTGTTGGCACGGGCGCGCTGGGCGATCGTTGACGGCGTTCCGACACTCAGGGTCGCTGCGCTTGTGGCCACCCCGGGCGAGGAAATTCGAAAAAAAATTGAGAATTCTCTGCGGACCGCAAGTGTCTGCCGCGGAGCTGATCGGTTTGCTGTCGCAGTGCGATTGGCGAGATTCGAATACGTTCATGTCGACGTCGAATTCTCGATTGAAGCTGGCCGGCGTGAAGACGACGTTCGCCGCGCTCTTCTCGAAGCACTAGGCGTTACTGGCTATGAGTCAGAAGGTATCGATGGCTCGAGCGGACTCTTTTCTCTGCGCCAGCTCGGACTCGGTGCGACGGTCTACGCGACGCAAATAGAAGGACGACTTCAAAACGTCGAGGGCGTCTCATGGGCACGCGTCGTTGCCTTTGGCTCGCTGGGCACGACAAACGACCCAACGGCTCTTGCCGGGCCATTCACAACTGGGCGATCGGAGAAGGTCTCACCCGCAGATCCCGATCACGTGCTGCGGCTCTATTCGCGCCCTGGCGCCGATGTCGTGCAGCTGCGTTCCGTGGCGTCGCTCACAAGCGAAGGAGCGTGCGGCGATGAGCGATAAGCGCGTCCCTCTCTACGACCGACTGCCAGAGATCTACCGCATTCGCGATGCAGAAGAGACCGGACCAAAGCCACTGGCAGCGTACCTCTCCATCATCGAGGAGGTGTGGTCTGAAGTTCACGCCAACATCGAAGGGCTCTACCACGACTTTTTCATAGAAACGTGCGACGACTGGGTCATCCCGTATCTTGCCGATCTCGTCGGTTCTTCACACCTCAGTGGTCAAGCTGCCACTCTTCGCCGCGACGTCGCTGACACAATAAAACTCCGCCGGCGCAAGGGAACGCTTTCCGCGATCGAGGAACTGACCTCCAACCTCACGCAATGGCATACCCACGCCGTCGAGCTGCGCAAAAACGTCGTGTGGGCGCAGCACCTGAACCACCAGAGGCCGGACGCCGGCGGGAATCCTCCCCTCGCTCAGGAAGACGTAGATCGCTTCACGGTTCCACGTGGCGGCACAGCGACCGTCCGCGACCCCGCAACAATGGCGCTGATCGGCTCGCCATTCGATCCGTACGCACACTTCGCGGACGTGCGTACACCAGTCGAAGGCGCGCTTCGTTACAACATCCCCAATCTGGCGATTTTTCTCTGGCGCCTCGAAGCATACAAGGTGCGTGCGGCGCGTCCGGTCGAACGTGGCTCCGTTGAAGTTTCGGAAGCCGGAGCGGCGGCGTTCGTCGCCCGCTTCGATGTCGATCCGCTTGGGCGCCCTTTACGCCTCTTCAACCGTGCCGGGCGAAACCGCGACTCACTCGGCAACCTGGCGGCAATTGACCGATCACCAGGGCCTATGCCGAGGGCACGATTGACGACAGGGTCGCCGGCGGGAAACCCGGAGGCTTACATTCGCATCGACACGTACGACCCAACGGGCGCCCCTGTCATCGACGAGGAGGATGGCAACCTTCGTGGCGACGTCGGTCTCCATCTCCACGTCCCAGAATCCGAGTTTCAGCCATTCGACGCCTCGGCTTGGACTTTTCGTGGAGCGAACCTTTGTGCCTGGCAGGATGGGCTCGGTCAACCGTTGAAGGCTCTGGAAGTCGCGATCGACCCCGATCATGGCCGCCTCGCGATCGGTGTCGATTCAGCGGTGCAGCGCGACGCACTCATATCGCACTTGAGAATCAGCTATACCTACGGCGCAGTCGGCGAGGTCGGCGCTCACCCACTATCGCGCCCACCGAATCCTGAAGACGCAGACGTACGCCGCGTCCCGGGAAGTCACAATAGCGTCGCGGAGGCTTTGGCAGATCTGGCGACGGCAACGGGGCAACGAGTCGTCGAGATTACAGATAGCCTGGTCCATGAACTTGACCTTGCAGCCGTCTCAGGAACCGTGGACGAGGACGGCGGCCCGAATCTTGCGCTGACCCACTCGCTCACCATTCGCGCGGCGGACAATGAGCGCCCGATTCTGCGTCTCACGAAGCCCCTAAGGTTTCGACCGTCGGTTGCGGAAAACGCATCGCAGACCGTGAAACTCGAAGGTCTCTTCGTCACACGTGACGTAGCGCTTCCGTCAACCGTTCCTTTGATCGCTCGAGTCGCTGTCCACGCCCTCGAACTCGACGGTACAACTCTCGACCCTGGAGGGTACGAGAACCTCGATGGCAGCCCCGCTGACAGCTCGCTAGCGCTGCGGCTGCACGAGAGTTACGGATTCACCGACCCTGACGAAGAAATCGCTTTCGATCAGACTCCCGAGATTCGCATACGGCGCTCGATCACCGGATCTCTTCGACTCGAACGAAGCTATAAGATCGACATACGCGAATCGATTGTTGACGGCGGGAGTGGTGTCAGCGTTAACCATTCCGACGCGAAGTTCGCTCTGGCGGGCGCCGTGGATCCCGAAGATTCATCCTGGTCAGCAGAGACACATGTTCAGGGCGTCACGTTCTTCGGACGCGTGCGAGCCCATCGACTCTCCGGCAGTGGTGGGATCTTCGTCCATGCACTCGAAGTCCATGACAATCAATGGGGCTGCATCAAGTTCAGCACGTTTTCTGGAAATAACAACAGGCTACCGCAGAACCATGCGTGCGTGACGCGAGATCGCAACGTTCACCTACGGTTTGTGAGCGAGCGTTTCTTGAATCCAGCGTACGGGCAGCTCGCCCGGACAACCGACTTTCGTATTCGTGAACGCGGACCCGATGACGACGCGATGGGAGCGTTCGGATTCCTCCTTCAATCGCATAGCTATCGCAACCTAACGATCCGCTTCCGAGAGTTCATGCCCGTCGGAGTACGACACCTCCTTGTGCCCGTGACTTGAGGAAACACAGATGCACGGCGACTTCTCCGAATGGTCTTTTGATCTACAGACAAACTTCAGCGGCATTCTGCATCAGCAGGGCCGCGTGCTTTTGGACGCCGATACCAATCACCACACACTCCTCGTCAATCGCTGGCAAGATGAGACGGGGAGGACGGCCTTTGGCTCGAGAGTCTTGGCCGTGCCTGCTCACGAGCCGAACGGGTTCCGCGTTCATCGCGCTCGCGCCGTCGGCGGCGACGTCCGCCTCGCGCTCGAAGAAGGGCAGGGCTGGGCCGATGGGCTCTTCGTCCACCTCCGTGGAACCGAGGAACGCGCAGCCCCGTATCTATCGCTACCGGTTGGACGCTCGGACGCCACGTCTCCATCACCAGGTGATCGAGACGCAGTCGTGCTCGAAGTCTGGAGGGAGGCCGTTAACGGTTTTCAAGTGCCTTCGCGCCTGATCGAACCTGCACTCGGCGGCCCAGATACGAGCGAGAGACTCTTCACGGCGTTTCGCCTCGCGCTCGTGCGTCTCGAAGATGGCGAAGACTGCATCGACGTCGTTAGCCGCATCCAGGATGACTTGGAGTCTCAACGCGGACGCCTAACCGCAACCTTGGAGCCAACCCAAACTCAAAACGGTCCGTGCCCTGTCACCATCGGTGGTGGCTATACCGGGTTCGAGCACAATCTCTTTCGAATCGAGATCGCCCACGTAGATGACGCCACGCCCCATTTCAATTGGAGCGCATACAACGGAGGGCTCGTCGGACGCGGGGAGTTCGAGAAGGTAGGAAGCGACGTCTTTTGCAATCTTATCGCCAATCGCGAAGCCATCTTACGCTCGGGAATCGAGACGTTCTACCTGGAGGTTTTAGAGCCCCGGCCATCACGCTCACAGGACGACGATGCGCTCGCGGAGCAGTGGATCGTGACTGCTGGCGCGCCTGCGACGCTCACCGCGGACAGCAAGCTGGAGATGAGCACCAAACGCTTCGGAACATTGCCACTAGGGCGGGACGTGTTCTTCAGGCTATGGAACGGGATCGAACGCGTCTCAGAGTTTGCATCGGGTCTGGCAGATCTCCGCGACGGGATTCAGCTACGGTTCGACCTACCCGCCGGTGCGAACTATGTGCCCGGGGACTACTGGACCTTTTCGGTGCGCGCCGGAGACGTCGGTCACGCGTCGGACATCCTTCTCGACGACGCTCCGCCCGAGGGCGTTCGCCGCCATCGCGTCGCTCTCGCCGAGCTCCATTGGAACGAAGAGAGAGACCTCGCACGCGAACAGATCATCGACTGCCGCAAGGTTTTCCCGCCACTGACAGATCTTCAGGGGTGTTGCATTCACGTGGCACCAGGCGAGAGCTTAGCGCGAGCACTGCGGCGACTCCGCCGGGCGGGAGGTGGTTGTCTCTGCCTTCTTCCCGGAGACCACATTCTGACCGAACCACTTGACTTCTCCGGCTCCTCAAACATTCGCTTGGAAGGATTCGGTCTCGCGAGCCGGATTTTGACGCGAGATGTTTTTGAAGGGTCAGCGACGTTCGTTCTCAACGACGTCAGGAATATCAGCTTTCGATCCTTCGCAGTCCTGAACCTCACCGAAACGGCTGTGTGGTCGACGACCAATGCAGTCGAGCTCACCATTGAGCGAATGTTTGTCTACTCGACCTATCGACACGCGATCCCTCACATCCTCACAGCCGGTCTCGAGGCGCGTCATTGGCGCGTCGACGGCAACCTGTTTGCCGGTGCGACGGTGCTCTCCGGACATCGCCTGGTACAGAGTCAGTTTCGGGAAAACATCTGCCTCGGAACTCGTCAGGGAGTCGACGTCTCCGATCTACTCGACGTTCGACTAGAGGAAAACCTCTTTCTTGGAATCGCCGAACAGGACGCGGATCAGATTGATCGCGACATGACAAAACTCGCACTGTTGGCAAACGATCCGGGAGTTCGGCGCGCCATTTACGGAGATCTACGATTCTTTATCGACGCGAAACAGACGGAAAGTCCGCGATATATCGCGCTACGGTCTTCGTCGCTCCTCGACGTAACTTTTCTTCACAACCACGTTCGAGGTGGCACCGGAGTGAGCGCTGAGATCGTTGAAGGTTGTGACATTCTGCGAACCGATTCCGGACTTCCGTCTTCGGGTGCACGTTTGGACTCGTGCGCGACCTTCTCTTCGCGAGAAACAAGATCGGCGAACGTTCGGTAGGCCGCAGTCGCACACATACCTCACCACAGATCGGATTGCGCTTCATCATCGACTCCATCGACTGCCGCATCGTCGAAAACGCGTTTCGCGGTGTTGAGAAGGGTATCGTCTTCACGTCGGACGCGTTCGGCGTCAAGGAAACGGCAACGCACTACTCGGCACTCCTGGCCGGAAAAAGCGATTCCACGCCCGTAGAATCTGCCCGCTCTTTCTCTGACGCGAGTTTAGGAACAGAAGAGCGACGTGCACACTACTCGATGATGGCGAGCTCATTCTTCTCTTTGGGGAATACAGAACGGACACTTGTGCGTGGCAACGAATTTGACGCAACGCAAATCGGGATTGAATGGTCTGGAACGAAGCTCATCGAGGACTTTCGCATCGTCGAAAACGCTTTCGCGAACTGTCAATTCGCCGCGATTCTCATCGAACCGGAGGACAGAGTCTTTGTGTTGCGTGACCAAGTAGACACAAAAGTTCGACTTGTAGAAAAGAATCGTTTCGAAATCTTTGGCACAGCGGTTCGTGCAACCATCGGTGCGGTGCGAGTTGAAGCGAACGACATTCGAGTATCACAGCCGAACTTCATCATTGCCGATTGGAAGGTCAGCACGGACATCTTCGCAACGGGTGTCTTCGGGTCGAACTCACTCGCGAGATCGAACGAAGCCAACGACATCCCAGGTATGCGAATCTATTTTTCTGAGGCAAGGAACTCGATCGAAAAAGACCCCACATCGATCGATCACGTAACTCTTAGCACGTCGATAGAAGAAAAAGTCCATTCAAAAAGTCCGCCAAACTCGGGGGACGCAACGTCGGATCGACTCTACGTCATGAAGACTCTCGCTGACGTGCAGGCTTACAACACACTCGTCCCTTTGGCCAACGAAGGATTCATCTTCACAGCCGTGGTCCGTGAAGGGTTTGTTGTCAATCTTCGCGGCTTCGACAATCGCGTCATCGACAATCGCATCTGGAGCACACACCCAAATCTTGCCGGCGGCGTTCTGATCCACTCCCAATCTGGCGAGATGCGGGGGAATGAAGTCTTGGTCGGCCGAGAGAGCCTAGTGATGCGATCACTCGGCGGAACCTCGGGGGGAGATGCTCGCATCGAAGGAAACACGTTAAGAGCAACAGGGCAACCCTCGACTGGCGGACAGAGATTCACCCCGTTCGCACTTTCGATTCCTGGACTTGTCGCTGGCAATCTCGCAGTCCTCGGCAATCGGTTCGAGGGGTCCGTCATGATTGGCGCGGATCCTTTTGCGGCTTTCGGTCTGCGAGCTGCGGGTGTGTTGGAGATTCCCCACATTCCCACTTACTACAACTCGTTGAAGGTGGACGCTGGCATTTTAGGACAGCTCTTCGCAGCCAAGACGTCTGAGGAGACGTCGAGCTTCAGCGTTCTATTCAATCCCGAGTTCTTGCGGATCCTGAGTCAAGGTTTCTTGATTCACGACCCACACAAAGACCGCCCTGTTGTGCAGTTCTCTGACAATCGTGTGGTACGCGGCTACGTCGCGATCGCGCAGACCACCGCTGGAATGTCCTGGACGGAAGAAGAACTGGCGAAAGAGGGCAATCGAGCTCTTGTGGCGAACGTCTCTGGAAACGTCTTCGACTATTGGGCTCGCCTCGTCGGTCGCGACCTGATCGTGGTCGGAAATCATAGTCAGAGAGCTGTGCAGTATCGGGTGCTGAACAACTCGATTCGAGCCACTGCGAACATACCTGATTCAGTGCCATTCTGAACGAGCAAGGTCGAAACATGGTTCAACAAGATCAATCAAAGCTTGCCGAAGATTCGGTGTGCCAACGCGTCCTGGCGTTGATAGATCGAACTCGCGAAAGAAACGAGATGGCCGTCGGCCAGATCGAAGAGCTAGCAGAGAAGTGGGAAAGCCTCCGCAATGAGGTCGACGGTGACCTACAGAAGGAGCTGGACCTCATGGCTACAGAGCAGCAGGCTGCGAGCAAGGCTCGAGACTCGCTTGGAGCTAATCGTTGTGTTGAGGTGGCGGATGCGTTCGTGATCGCCGGCAGGACCATCGATGAAAAGGACGAAGTCGGCCTTCCGGGAGTCCGCATCGAAGTAGCGACTCATAGCGATTCGCATTTGTCCGTGAGTGAGACCACGTCCGACGACGTAGGAAACTTCGTTTTCCGATTCAACGTGGACGACATCGCACTGATCAACGAACAGAAAGGACTCCTTAGCTTTCGAGTCCTCCTCGATGCGGACACGATGGTGCACCAGGAGCAGATCGACGGCGTCGTTGCGGAAAAAGGAACGAAGAGAGACGTGAAGCTGGTCGTCCCGTGTGTGCATGGTGTCATCGACCGCGCTCTCCTCGGCAAGTCGGTTCGCGACTCGGTCCTCCACACGGCTGAACTCGTAGATCTGAAACTGGAAAACATGCGTGAAGCCCACACAGCGATTCGGAGCATGTCGAACGTACTTCGAGAGGAGATGCTCTCCTTGAAGAGCGATCTCTCAACCAGTCAGCCGACTCCGACGTTGCCGTCAGGACCTGCCATAGACGTACCACAGCCACCAGCGACCGACTCGGACGCTTCATCAACTGATTCAGCTGAGGGGCGCACCTCCGACGCCTCGTCAGAACCCCGTGTCACCAAACTCCCACCGGCGGAGGGTCCATTGGGCCGAATCGAGGGTATCGACATCATTCGCGGCATCGAGCTTCGAAATTCGGGAATCAAATCACTGGAAGACCTGTCGAATGCTGACGACGACACTCTCCGGAGATTCTTCGGTAAGGACGAGATGCGCAAAGTAAGAAAGAGCGCAGCAGCCATTCTCAAGAAAGAGAAAAAGTCTCCTCCTAATCAATCAAAGCGGTAACAAGTGCTGCATCATGCAGGCGAGCGCGATAAGAGAAGTCGGAACGCCAGGAAGGAAGCGGCAAGTCCGTGGTGAGGACTCGGTGCGCCGGCCTCAGCATCGACCTGATCGCCAGGTCTGGACGGTTTCACTGATTCAGCGCAAAGCGTCGTGCTCTTGCGGCGGCACTTGTCCCCGCTGCCGAAGCTCGAATCTGCGCATCAGTCAGCCGGGAGATCGACATGAAAAGGAAGCAGATCGAGTAGCCAACCGTGTCCTGCGGATGGCCAACCCGGTGCGGTCCGCGCCGGCGGCGTACGCAGAATCTCGCTCGTCGGCCCGAGGAGACCTGAGCGACAACTCCGCCAGCAGCGGACACCCGCTTTCAAGCTCGCTTCGCTCCTTTTTCGAACCGAGATTCGGCTACGACCTTAGCGGCGTACGCCTGCATAGAGACTCACAGGCAGCCAGATCCGCGCAAGGCTTCGATGCACGCGCGTACACGGTCGGAAGAGACATCACTTTCGCATCAGGGGAGTACTCGCCTGAGACATCTTCCGGTCGGCTTCTTATCGCGCATGAACTAACGCATACGATCCAACAAGGGGGCGTGCAGAGGCGATTAGGTACAGCGCCTACGCTGGGAATAACCCGCACCCCGTCCGAAGCGATCCAGCGAACGCCAGGCGAAGATGCTCAGGATAGCTGGGACGCGATCATAGAGAGTGTACAACTTCCGGAGGGCGAGGCGAGACAGCGGGTCGCACGGGAAGCGATTCGTCGCTTCCTTCTCACGACCTCTGGCGCCAACCTGGTTCACAGTCTCTGGCGTATGTTTTGCCGAGGGCAACAGAGATGCCGCTCTCGGATCTCGGTTCTGTTTCCCCTCGAGCGCCCTCCAGAAACGACAGATGCCTCTGGAAAATTCGATCCCGACACTCCGAACGCTCCGCGCTACACCGTCTGGGTGCAGAGCCGCGAGCCGCGCGATCCCAACAGCCGCGCCATCCCACTAGGAGGCTCGTGGCCTACGCCGCGTAACGCTCTGATTGTATTCAGTTACACAGACCCGGAGTCTAGCATGGCATCGACGCTGCACCATGAGCTGCTGCATGTCTGGTTCGTCAACGCTCGGCGTTCCGCTCTGTTTCCGACGGGACACGGAGCAAACGTTGAGCGCGGAGAAATTGAACCCGAATTCCTACGATATCTGAGGAGATTTTCAGGCGAACTCGACGCTCTAGAGGAACGACTGAAAAACGAAGCTCGGCGCAGAGAAGAGGAACGCAGACGAACGGCTCTCGAAGCCGAGCGCGCGGCCCAGCGCACCGAACCAGTGACCGAACCCGAGCCCGAACGAGCTCCATCGAACGTCGGCGGATCCGTCTCGCTTCGCGGCGGCGGTTTCGGTGGGCAAGGTGTGAGTCCCGGCGGAGCAGCGATTGTCGGAGCCGATTTGATCCTCGGGCGCATTGCAAGCCTGAACCTTGGCGCGCGTGGCGTGTATCTCTCGCCCGACCACCTGCTCGTAGGTGGCACCGTCGGAACACGCATCCTCGAAAGCAGCGGTGATCGCCCTGGTTTTGGCGGTCGGGTCTCAAATCCACTCTTCTTCGACCTCGAAGCCGGCCTCCTGGCCGAAATACCGACACGCGAAGTGGGACGACTCCGCGGCAACTTTCACCTGATGATTTCAGCAGGTGTGGGTCAGGAGTTCGGAACCGAGGGAGCAAGATTCTTCTGGAGAGTGGGTGGATTTGTCCTCATTTCGGATGAGGCGTTCTCGGGGAGCGAGGGTGTGCTAGGCGGAGGCACTGCAGGGGTGGGCGTTCGCTTCTAGCAGGCGGTCGCCGTTGTTCAAAGCGTTTGTGCAACAATTCGATGATTCATGCTAGCAAGAAACGTGCTGATGCACCGAACAGGCAATCGGCCCTGCAGCGGGCACGTTCGCGCCAGGAGGTTGTCTCTCAGGCTCGCCGCCCGGCATCGACCGACTGGTTGGTTCAACGCAAAGCAAGCTGCGCGTGTGATGGAACGTGCCCGAACTGCCGATCAGACGAAGAAGACTCGGTTCAAACGAAACTCCGCATCGGATCCCGCAGAGATCGATTCGAAGAGGAGGCCGATCGAGTCGCCGAAATGGTCGTCCGGGCGCCGCCCTCGGTGACACCAAGCGTCACATCACCGACGAGTCATTCAAACCACACCGTCGGGACCCGCGTCTCACGGTACGTACAACGTCATTATGATCGAGGGTCGAAGAACTGCGCCGCTGCGGGCGATCTCGAACGTCGCATAGCATCGCTGCGCTCGGGTGGATCGCCGCTGGCGCCCGAAACACGCGAGTTCTTCGAAGCACGTTTTGGGCGAGACTTCAGTGGCACGCGAATTCACACCGACGCTCGCTCAGCGGAGGTGGCGCGTTCGCTGAACGCCCGCGCCTTCGCCGTCGGGAATCACATAGGATTCGCTGCCGGAGAGTTCGTTCCCGGGACAGAGAGCGGCCGACGACTCATAGCGCACGAGCTGACCCATGTCGTTCAGCAAGGGGCTGCTACCAGCGTAGCTCGCCATGATACAGCTAAACGATCTGTGTCCAACGAATCATCTACGTCGCGCCCGATGCCAGTGCAGCAGCATACCGATAGCGCGCTCGTCCAGCGTCAGACGGAGGAAGACGAAGAACCGGATTTTCTCGATAGGACGCTCTCCTTCCTTGGCGGTTCGATCGAGTCCGCCATCGAATGGGCTGCACCCAACGCCCTACAATTCTTTCGTGAGGGTATCGGTCCACGACTGACGCGTCTTCTCTGCGACGGTGTGGACACTTTCGTGGCCAGGATTCTGAGTGGTTTCGAGCTTCGCGATGTCGTCGGTGGAATCGCGGGCTCCTTCCGTTCGGCTCGCGAGGGCGTTGGAGTTTTCCTCGGGGACATACGTTCGAGCGCGAGTGAGATGCTCGGATCCATCCTGGAACCAGTTGTCGTTGCCATCCAGGAATATGGTCTCCCGTTCATCGGTCGGCTTCAGGGTTTCATCCAGGGCGTGCAGGAGAAGGTCAACCAGATTTGGCAAACGGTCGGTAGACCGGTCGCTGATTTTCTGACTGCCGCGGGGAGCGAAGTGTGGAACACGATCACGTCGCTCGCGGATTGGGTATGGGATGTAACCGAGCCAATACGAGACCTGGGCACACGTGCATGGAACTGGGTCAAAGCACAGTTCAATCTCGCCTGGGAAAGTAGCGCGGGAGCTCGCGAATGGATTGTCGAGAAAGCTTCGGCTTTCTGGGAAACCGTCACCAGGACGCTCCAGCCGATCATGGGCCCCCTGAGAGTGATCGGTGGAGTTTTTCTCCTCTTCTCTCCTCTCGGGCCGTTCATCGTTCTTAACGAAGTGATTCTTCCGCTCTGGGAACGACTCAGATGGCTCTGGAACAACTGGAACGCCACCGATGTCTTGGTGCGTGCACGCGAGATTCTCCACGAAGACATCATTCCATCGGTGATCCGCATTTCAGCCGTTGCTGCTGGCGCTATGGCCAACGCTGCCACCTGGCTGAGCGGTCTAACCGCCAGCCTCAGCGGTTCTTTTGAAGGTCTTCAGACCGCGCTGGGAGTGAATGGCTGCGTTCGGTCGTTTCAGCGCGTGATGAATTTCATCGCTCGGCAATTCCACGCACTCGCGGATTGGGCGAGGAACGACTTTACAGGTCTTGTGAACGCGCTGAGCGAAGCGTTCCGGGCTGTCGTCGCGTTCCTAGAGCCAATCCTTGATTTCCTCGGGCAGCTAATCCTTACAGTTGCGAACCCTCTGCGCATTCCAGTTCTCTTCGCACGGGCTCTCTGGGGACTTGTCCCCGAGCGCCTCAAGCCACCGATCGCGACGTTTGTGATTGAGGTTCTGTATACGTTTCTTCTGGGCTTTCCTGCGTTTCTCGGATTGGGTCCGTTGGGTACACTTCTCAAACGTAGCGCACTCGGATTTCTCAATCGATTCCGTGGACAAGACCAAGAGACCGTCCAGCTTCGCGTCCAGGTGGCGAATCGAATTGCCGAGCTGGTGGGAGGATCTGCACGGCTTTTGGCAGGTTACTCCTGGGGGCTTCTCCGTGGGATTTGGTCAGGCCTGGTGGAACCATTTGAAATCATCGCCCTTCTGATTCGAGTCGTTAGCGGATTGAATCGACTCCTTCACAGCACATTCCAACGAGTTTTCGGCGAAACGCCGCTAGCAGCCGTAGGAAGGTCCATTGCGCCTCCATCGCTAGCACCGAGTTCGCCGCCCGCTATAAGTAGCTCGACAGTCGACAGCGGAGGTTCACAGCCGGCACCGTCCACACGGTCGACAGACGACCTTCAAATCGCAGGGATGCAACGCGACGAGGTTGAGGCGTCTCTGCTGAATGCGGCGCTCGACGCCCAGGAGGGGAGCGAGGAGGTCGGAGGCAACCTAGACGCGGCAGCGCCCGCGCGAGCCGAACAGACTCCCGCCCCACCGAGTCCGGAGACGATGCAGTCAATCGGTGCTGCAGCGGCGTCGATGGAAGGCGCCGAAGCTGAATGGAGAAGTGGTCAAGAGCAAGCGAGTAGCCGCGACGTTGCGAACGAAACGGGTCTCTTCAACATATTGTGGCAAGCGTGGGATCGTCTGGTTACAGGCGCAGCCGGACTTGGCCGTCGCATGGCGAACGCTTTTCTAGAGTTCATCGGCCTTCCCGATTTCCAGGTCGGCAATAGAGTCGGATTCGTCGCTGGCATGGTGCTCTTCGAAATCGTGTTAGCTCTCTTGACCGCCGGTGGCTCGGCGGCCTTGAATGCTCTCAAATGGCCCCTCAGGATGCTCGTTCGACTCCTTGATCTTGGGGGCGAGATCTTCGGCGTGCTGACGCGGGTCGTTGGACCACTGCTGCGTCCAATGATGGGATTCCTCGCGAGCATGGCAAGCTACGTTAGTCGGCTGCCGGGCATGCGAGCCATCGTGAGGCGCGTAGAATCCGCATTGAGACCGATTCTACGTTACGCCGACGAAGCCGCGAGCGCGGGAAGACGAGGGACGGACGATGTAGCGGAGCGTGTAAGGGCGTCTCGTCGAGTAGGGGACGAACCGTCGGTTCGATCGCGTCGAGCCGACGAGCTCACCCCGGATGAGACCTCCGTCGTCAATCGGACGACACGAAGGGAAGGACGAGATCTGACGGGAGCCGAGCTCGACGCCGAACTCGCGATTGTCCGCCGTCGCTTAGAAGCACGACCGGGGCTCGACGAAGTCACGCTCGGCGGGCACACATGGCGACAGAGCGCGCCAGGTCGGTGGTGCCGCCATAGCACGGCTCCATTCTGTGTGGTGTTTCACCCCGAAACCGGCAGAATTCGAGGCGACGCGTCCCAGCTCACCGATTTCGAGCGGCGAACAGCTTTTACTGAAGGCAGAGTGCCGACTCCGGGCGTGCAGCGTATAACAATACGTCGCACCCCCGGCGGAATCTACGGCGTTAGCCTTGAGGGTGTCGTGCGCCCTCCTCCTGGAGGGCGGCTTGCCAACTTCAACAGTCGACGAAGTTTCCTCTTCAGTCCGCGCGAGGTGGGGCTCCCGAACCCTCATCAGTGGCAACAACTTCATCTTTGGGGACCTGGATTTGGCGATGAAGCGGCCGCTGGTCTGTGGCTCGGGCCACGTTCGGTAAACCTGAGGTGGCAGAACGATCGTATAGAGAGCATGATCCGCCAAGCTTCTCAGCTGACAAATAGCCGCAACGGCACTCTCCAGCTCTTGGCCCGGGCGGAAGCTCAGGAGTTTGCGTCACCCGTCGGGCTTGTCCCATTCTTGAGAACAGCCGAATATGACTTGGTGCAAAGGATCCCCGGAGAGCGCACGAGAAGCCTCTTAATACACATCGAAGTGGCGCCTCCACCGAGCCCGAGAATCGTAACTTTTGACGCAAGCGGCAGTCTATTAGAACTGTAGACGACTACCTTTGGCGAGTCGGATGAAGATGCTCAGACCTATCGCACAGCTCATAGTCGGCCTTGCTGCTCTTGCCTTGGTCAGCTGGGGAGGCTACCGACTCTTTGCGTACCTGAAGGGCAACGTTTCGAAGCTTCAACACGAAACAGCGACCGTGTTGCTCGTGGTCTCAGTAGCACTGGTGTTGGGTGCTCTTGTCATCTCGGGTGGTTTCCGGGGCGGTGCTAGGCTTACAGCTCGGGCACGTATGAAAGAAGACAGGGGAAGGATGTACGAAGAGCTTGTTAGTCTCGGCCTCCGGCAGGTACGCGCGCCGATGAATCCCACCGAGTTCACGACAAGCGTCGCGATGATCGAGCCGAGGTTTTTACTGTCAGCGCCACGAGGTGTCTTGAGCCGCTATGGAGACTTCAAACGAGCGTGCGGCGACGACGACGAGATCGAGCCGTCTCTTCTCGAGCTCATCCTCGCCATGCGCTCAGACATCGGGGAGGGTTTCGCGAACGAACGTGCCGAGATCGAACGCCTCATCGCCTCTGAGAGTCGTGGAAGCAACATAGCTGACGCCGGCGCGACTTAGCGCTACCGCCTACTCCACACGGTAGAAACGATAGGACGCTGTGAACGGAACTCGAGCTTCCGTGCCGTGATGCGTCGCGTTGCAACCGCCTACTGGAGCCGCACCGCCCTTTGTGTTGAGTCGTACGACGTACTTCGCCAAAGTGTGCGGATCCTCTGTTACCTTAAAGCGTTGCCAGTTAGCAGCCCCGGGTCTCTTCGGTGTCGACACTTTCCCGTCTTCCAACTTGCCAGTGACCCTCTTGCCGTCGATGGTCCAGACCCACTTGCCTTCGTCGACCGAAACGTCCCCGACACTCTTCCGATTCTCGTCGTACAGTTTGCCGGAGTCGACACCGATCAGACTCCACGAGAATTTGCCTGCTTCGTCAGCACGGCACTCGTAGACAAGTTTCCCCTCCACAGTCAAGGCTCGGTAGAAAGCATAGCCGCCACCCGGCTTGACTGACTTAGGCAAGCCACTGTCGATATCCTTGTCCGCTCTGTAATTCGGGACACAGTGAACACGTATCTTCTTAGTCCCGGAGTGCTCGCCAGCTGGGTAATACCAATACCTCACGCAGCGCCATCCCACGATACCCCGGGCGTGAAAGTGCCCTTCATCCGACTCTTTGATCTCCTCTTCGTAGAATTGATAGCCAATGTCGTATCCGTGATTTCCCGGAAGACCGACGTCAGGATTCTTTTTGTCCTTGACGTTTTTCCATTTCTTGTCGTCGGCGGCAGCCGATTTCAAGTAGGCGACGACTTTGTCGTAGACCTCCTCCTCAGACAGTCGTTCGGTCGGGGTTGCTCTGACGATGGCGACGCACTGCACGCAAAAGGCAACAAAAGTGAGTACGACGATCTTTGCAACGGGCATGGTTACGCCTCCAGACGAACGCCTCCGCTTTGGTTATGATCACCCCCCCGTCGTCAGCCTATTCACCACTGGCGTGCGAAGCGACCTCAGGCCGTTCTCTCACTAGAGTCGGATCGAGCGCGTACACCGTTTTGAAAAGTTCCTCATGAACTTGGCTAAGAAGTTGTCGTGACTCCTCGACCTCAGGGAGCTCCATTTTGCGCTCCGTCCCTTTGGAATCTCGTTCATTGTCGGGAGCGAAACGGAGTGTCGCCAGTCGCCGCTGCTCGAGTCGATCGTGGAGAAACTCAACGCGATCTTGCATTCGCAGGAGGTCTTTGAGGGAATCCTCAAGCGCTTGGCTCTTTTCGCGAAGCGCAGTCCACCTTGGACCTCCCCACCTGTCAAAACGCTCACGGACTTCGTCCGTCGCCGATGTCGAGTCGGCAAGGGTGGCCTCGAGGCCGCGCAGAATCTCGGTGCCCGTACGGGTCTCTCCAGGTCCGCGGGGAACTCGCTCCTCAATGAATGTCGATCTTTCCTTGAGGTACTCAATCTCGGCGCGCTGCTTCCGAATGAGAATCTGTGCGCGCTTGAGTCGCGGCTCCGTGTCTTCTTTCACGTCGCGAATCAGATCGAGCTCCTTCTCGGGGCTCAAAAGCACCTGAGGATCGAATGTCGAATCGTTCGCACTACTCTGCAAGAGCGCCAGCGCTTCGGTGCCTGCTTCCCACAACGACGGACCAAAGACTCCCAGACAGGCACCAGCTGCTACCAGAGCTGCATAGATCGTGGCCTTAAGCGGCAAAGCGAAAAGGATGCGAAAACCTTTGAAGACTGCCTTGACCATCATTTACCTCCAGCGTCGCGAGAGACGTCGACCGAAAAGAAGATGAGACTGCTCCTTAGTAGCGAAGGTACCGGCGTTCGTATCGCCTGCAAGTCATCGAGTAGGTGTACATAAAGTAAAGTACACAAGATGGATGACTCCCATCTGCTACTTGCTGGCGCTTAGCCAAAACGAAGCGAACGAATCCAACTCACGAACGCAGCCACAGCTTCCGCGTCGAGGGCCACTAGAAAGACCAGCAATGCGCTCGGTACGCACCTGCCAACAGAGCTAGCTCGGCCGACACTCTACGCAGTTGTGAAATGGCCGGACGGCACGATGAGCCGTAGCTCTTGCCACTACCTCGATGCACTCTTTCGATGACGTTCAACGCACTCATGGCAGCCGGATAGAGTGCTCCATCGCTCACTCGCGGCCTCACAAGCCAAGTCTGACGTGTCGACTCCGAGTGTATGGAAATCTAACTCTTCCTGACGTAGCCTATGTTCGAGCTTAGCGCTTGTCGACCGAACGGCGCTGGATGGCGCGCCGTCCTGCGTCTAACCCAGTAGGAGATGGACGGGAATCGCCGAGTAGTTAGTGCCAACTGTCCGTCAACTGACGGAAAGGCGAAGTCATGCGAGCATTCGTTTCTTACGCACGAGAGGATCGATCACTCATCGATGATCTGATCATTCCCACTCTCCAAGATGGCTATGGCATCCAAGTTCGCACCGATAAAGACATCCCGAAGACGGCGATTTGGACCGACTGGGTGTTGAAAGAAATCCAAGACAACGATTATGTGATTCTCTTGATAACGAAAAGCTACCAGGAGAGTCTCGACGCTCAACAAGGTGCTTGCCACGCGGAGTACCAATGGATTGTCCAGCATTTCATCGAACGCGGAACGAAAGAAGCGAAGATTCTTGCCATCATCAGAGAAGGCGAAGTGCCGAAGCATCTCGCGACAATCAATCACATTGACGTTCGCAATGTCGTCGACGTTCGCCGCGAGCTCAAAGATCAGTTCGCAAGTCTCGCGCCTCAGGGATCGATTGCGATGAGCAACGAACACGGCAGGCACCACCCGATCGTCAATCAGCGACTGACAGAGCATGTGAATGTCAAGGGGCCCCAAGACTTGCCTGACGTCGTCAAGTTGAATTTCGAACGAAATGCTGATCGATATGCTGCGACGTTAGATGCTCAGAATTCGATGCAACGACGCAATGCCGTCGAACTCTTCCGAATGATCAAGACAGCGGTGGACCGGGAAGATATCCCGAGCAGCCACGACTCGTGGCTGGACATCGGTTGCGGAACTGGCTTGGTCGGCAAAGTAGCTCAATACGCCGTGGAGGAACATCGATGTGATTGGATACGCGAAGCTCACACGAAGCTCGGCTTCGACAACGCCCCGAACATGATTGCGAGCTTGACGTCGGCAGCGAGTGAAACCTACTCAGACGTGTTCGAGGCAGATTTGCGCGAGATGGCTCCAGATGCCCTTCAAAACCGGGTGTCCGCGGGAGGACGTGTCAGTCTGATCTTGGCCAACAACGTGTTCCATTGGCTTCTCGATTCGACCGTGATCGGCCGGGCATTCCAAGCATGCAGAGAGGTATTGCTCCCCGGTGGAACGCTCGCTGCATCGATAGCTGCTGCCGGAACGGGCCGGGATTTTTTGAGCGCCTACAGGCAGGTTCTTCGCGAAAGAATTGCCCTGAAGTCCGGAGGGGACGCCGTCAATTTGTGGCAGAGTTTCCTCGAAAACCCCATCGGACTCCAGACTCTGCCCATGATCGTTGGCCATGCTCGTGACAACTTTAAAATCCTCGAAGCCAAATTGACGTACGAGCCCGTTCGCTACGACGATACAGATCAGTACGTGGAAGCGGCGAAGGGCTATGGGAATGATATCTACATGGCTCCTCTTCTCTCTTACACCTCATCAGATGATCAAGAAGAAGTTTGGGACGAAATCAAAGCTGCGTTCAGAAAGTTACACGACGAAAAGTTCAGTCGACGCACCTACATACATGACCAATACATGGTCTACATACTTCTCCGTGGACTCTAACCTAACAGCCTGCCTGAGAAAGTGCTTCGAGCTGAAAACTGGTCGCTTCGCGTCCAGATCGGCCGCGGCGAACGTAGACAATCTCCGAGCCCTCTTTTTATGAGACAGACTGGCGAGGCTCGCCGTGGTCGAGCTGGGCGTGAAGAGGCCTGTTTCTCAGCCGACTGGCTTTTTCAACGTTCAGCGGGCTGCTGCTAAGGCTGGGGCGCGAATACCCTGGGGAGGGCACCAGGGAACGCGTGGCAGATTCTCCGCACGAGCAAAGCTGCACATCCACTGCACCAATGGCCACGCCTAGGCGAACAGCACAGTTTGCCGGGCAAGCTGTGTGCGTGAATCGATGTTGAGCTTGCGGAAAATCCTCTGTAGATGCACTGCAACCGTCGCGCTGCTTATGCCGAGTCGACAAGCGATCGTCTTGTTCGGCAGACCATCTGCAACGAGGAGCGCGATCTCACGCTGTCTCTGAGAGAGCGGCTGCTGGGTCGCGGTCGGCATGCGACAGAGCACATAGGTGAAGCCATCGAGTTCGACGCCAGCGACGGTCAGTTGTCCCGAATCGTTTCCCGAGTTGTGGTCGAGTTCAACCCACTCGCCGAGTTCGTCTTCGTACTTGACCAACAGGCTGCGAAGCTCCTGGGTCAGTCGATCCATCGCACCGCAGTTCGGCGAGTCAGCATCAGGAGGCGACTTCGCAAATGTCGCGATCCGGGCCTGCTCCTCGGTGAGGCTTTCCTTAACTTGTGTTGCTTTCATGGCTGCTGCTCAAGGAAGTTTTGAATCTCAGGTAGTTTGTCTTCGTTGAGTCGGTAGAGGCGGGTCGTATCCTTCAACACGCATTCCGTCACGAAGCCTCGCTGAACGAGTTCTGACAGCGCCTCTCGCACTTCCGCTAGCCGATGCTCGACGCAGCGACTGAGCACCCACCACTCGGCAATGCCATCGAGGCTGTCTCCTGCGCGAGGTCGCTCAGTCAGATAGCCGAGAATTTCGATCGTAGCTGACGGTTTCACCGCTCGGTACTGCTGGTGTGCGTGGGAAAATGGGGTACGAAACACGCATAGCAAAACTTGTTCCGAATTCGTAACTACCGTTCCCAAGCTCGGCGAAGGTCTTCAGCTAGGACAGAAACGACACGCCGGGCCAACTTAGCTCGATTGGGCTCTGCCGATCCGGCGTGACCTAAGATAGCCTTCTCGTGAAAGTGGTCTGGGCCACGGCCGCCCGTCCGTCGAAGAAAGCCTGTCGTCTCGTTCCACGTGGACAAATCTGTCCCACTTTGGTCGGCAAATGTCTCAGTCCGGCAGACCACATGGCGTACGCACACCCACTCTGCGCACAAACGAGCAGTTGGGTCAACAGTGCGGCGTCGTAGATGCGCGAATCTGTTCGACATTGATTCCGTGCTTGCGAATGAGCTCCCAAAATGCGCGCCGGTTTTTCTTCGCAGCGCGCGCCGCGTGAGTGATGTTGCCCCGGTGAACCCGCAGTAGGGTGCTGATGTATTTCCGCTCGAACTCCTCAATGACCCGCCGCTTGCTCTCTTGGAAGGGCGTCGTTTCTCGCGAGCTTGAGCCGGCAATCTGGATGTCACGCACCTCGATCACGGGACGTCCATCCGCCAAGATGACGCCCCGCGCGATCACATGTTCGAGCTCGCGCACGTTTCCTGGCCAGTCGTGAAGTCGAAGGGCGGCTTCCGCTTCAGGTGACAGTAAGGGCGCTGGCACATTGGCGTCCGCCGCTGCCTTGAGAAGGAAGTGCCTCGCAAGGAGTAAAACGTCGTCGCCCCGATCGCGAAGCGGAGGCAACTGAATCGGCAGAACGTTTAGGCGGTAGTAGAGATCCTGACGAATCTTCCCTCCTCGGACCGCCTCTGAAGGGTCGACGTTCGTTGCGGCAATGAGTCGAATATCTGCGCTCTTTGTGTGCGTTGAACCCAGGGGGCGATACTCCTTCTCTTGCAGAAGCCGCAGCAGCTTGACCTGTGCGGACGGTCGCAGGCAGTCGATTTCATCAAGAAAGAGTGTTCCTCTCGTCGCTTCTTCAACCAGACCTCGCCGGGAAGTGGAAGCGCCTGTAAAAGCATCTCGCTCATGCCCGAAGAGCTCATTTTCGAGGAGATCGACGGGGATCGCACCGCAGTTGACTGGAAGGAAAGTCTGGCGCGAACGTGGGCTGACGTAATGGATGGCTCGCGCGCACACTTCTTTGCCGGTCCCTGTTTCCCCACTGATCAGCACTGCCGCATCACATTTCGCGACCACCGGGATCTTCTCGGTGACTTGCAAGAACCTTGCACTCTCACCGATCAATCGTTTGAGCCCAACCTGACGAACAACGCGAGGGATTGTTCCTTCCTCGTGGTACGAACCAAGACGCCACAAGCGCGGCAGGAGATCTCGGGGCTCAAGGGGAGGGGTGACGAAATCGTCCGCACCGCGTCGAAGCAGCGTTGCGACCGCACGGGGGCATCGCTCCCGCGCGTCAATCAGCAACACAATCGGCACCGCCGGGCTGGCTCTGCGCACCGCGGCGATCAGCTCGCCCGTCGTCTCCGAGCTGGTCATCGCGGCTCGAAGAATCACCGCACTCGGAGCGCTGCATGGATCCGTTTCGACTCCTCCAGAACCCTCGACGACTCGATGAGGAACCTTCTCCTCTTCGAACGCGGTGGTATAGGCCCGGCACAGAATCTGCCTGAGTCTTTCCCCGAGTGGCGAGTTTTTCGCCAACCCGATGATGAGAACTTTCGGCAGTCCCATCTCACCCCCCGTCCGGTACGAATCGGAACCTACGATCAGACAGTGCGGTTGGTGGAGGATCGAGAATCCGACTCAATCGCTTGCCAGCCGCTGTGCAAACGCCGCTGCCAAGCCTACACGGCGATTGGCAGACAAGCTGGGCATGATGGCCCAGTTACCGGGTCGAACGACTTGTTGAACGGGCCGAGTGATGCCGAAAAACAAGACTCTCAACCCGCTACCCACTAAAGGCCACCTCGAAAACGCGGCCAACAATCCTTCCGACCTCAACATGCTACGAAGCTGCGGTCGGAAAAGTCAATTGAGGCCAGTGGACTCACTCGAGATCTACTCTGATTTGACGACAAACATAGACGGAACAGCTTTGCGTTCCGCAGGACAGACTGCCAAGATCCTGGTTCTCCTATTGGAACCCGAGATACACCGACGTAGGTATGCTCACTGTTGTCGGGGCAGGGATCTTTGTGGGAAGCAATTCCTTGCGAGTCGCATTCGTCGAACTCACTCCTGAATGTGCACCAAGAAGAAGTACGTACCACTTCGCCGCACGATCTCTACAGACGTCACGTCTGGCTCCTGAAGAGTCGCTTTGATCCAGCCCGCCATATCCTTCAGCGGCCAGCTCTTTGGAATCTCGTATTCTTCGATGCGCTCTGCCATTGTTTTTCCCCACGCTCGCTCACTTTGGCTCGGGCGGCAACGCGGCGTTCAAGCCGCGGTCCACATCGTCGATGTACTTGCCAATAGGGCTCTTCCCGAAGAGATACTTTCGGCGCGCCTCTCCGAACGCTGCCTCAGAGTTACGCCCCTCTGACTTCGCGGCACTATATTCTTGTTGAAAGTCGCCGCCGATGTACTCCGCGGCCGCGTCGAAAATTGGATAACGTTTTTCAACGGGCAGTGCGGCGCACCTCTCCCTAAGATCGGGATAGTAGTCAAAGTTGGCCTTGACGCTGCGTATCTTCCTGCGTTCGAACTGGTCCCGAGTTGCGACGGGTGAGCCAAGAGACCCATCTTCCAAAACCGGGAAATCGAATCCAAGATAGCCGATCACGAGTGGTCGCTCGAAGGTCTCAGAGAGTGAGACCGAGCGATTCGTCGCCCACGCCAGGCGGATCTTGCCGCCCGGGAGGGCGCCGCTCAACTGATCACTCAGGTCCTCCAGCTTCTCTGCGTGAGAAAGCAGAGTCTTGGACGACTGCGGTATCGCGGTCGGGACCTCACCATCTCCGGATGCCTCCGGCTCCCGATTCTCCCGGCTCGCCGCAGTCACCACGTCCGGCGCCGGAAGCTCCACGTCAGGCGACACGCCGCCCTTGGCTGCGGCGCCACCGGCGCTCGCACTATTCACCTGGGCGACGACTCGACCCGTCAAGTACACACGGCTCACGACCCTGAGGTAGATCGTCGGCTCCGGCTCATCCTTAAACCAGCGGGCAATCCGCGAGCACGTGCTCTCGCTCGCGATCACGGTTTCACGCAGCCCCTTCAACATGTCCAGATTCCCGAGCCGGCCCGCCCACTCCTCGACCTTGTCGGCGATCATTTCAAACGGCACCCCATAGGTGTACGCATCCGCTATCGTGACCGAGCCGCTCGCGGTGTCCGTCTGCATGAGACTCAGGGCGACGGGGACTCCCTGGATCGGCAAGGCGAGTCCAAGCGCGCCACCGCTTGCTACCGAGAAGTTGTAGCTCGGAAACGCCGCCCGCGGTGCTAGGTGCCAATCCGTGTCTGCAGTGTGTTCGGACGACAACTCGTCGGCCGTAGTTTCTGCTACTGCAGCTGCAGAAGCCGCATTCGTTGCGCCTGCATCAGACGTGCCGCCGCTCGCCGGTGCGCTCGTTGCCGTCGAGGGGCCCGCAGGTTCATCGACGGTCGGCGGAGGTGATGTCGAAGCCGGCTCACCGCCTGGCGTGCGCACCCGTGGAGGGAATTGCCAATCGCGCGGCGTCGATTCGTGCTCGGCGACACCGTACGAGTCATCGTAGAACTCACCGTAGTCGAGGTCGGGTAGCCTCGCGAGGTGCTGGTCGAGTGGCAGAAAGCCTCGTCGTGAGTATTCATCCGCCTGCTCGGGAATGGGCGTCAGCACGAGGAAGAGATCGCCCGGCTGCAGGTCTTCCGTGAGCGGATAGACGGGGATCACCTGACTGGCTCGGACCACCATGGACCAGTCCTTTGCGACCGCCTCAAGCTGCTTGCGTTTGAGGTATGAGCTGCAGCCCGGGAAGGCCGCAAGCAGGAGTGCAAGCAAGAGACCGAGTTGAGCCAAGCGCAACGGACGAAAATGTCGGATCATGCGGAACGACACAAAACGAAGACGCATGGCTGACCCCTTTGTTCGTTTTGGTGGCCGACGGTTATCGACTTGCGACGACCGTGGACTGTGACCCGCGACGGAAGGATGCTCGGCGCGAAGTTCTGTCGTGAGTGCCCCAGTTTGCCGTGTTGACGATTCAGTCAGTAAACACCGACGAGAGGAAACGATCAATTCCCTTTCCGTTGATTGATCAAATCAAACTAATTGATTAGATGACAAACTGAGAGCTCGGGGCGCTCAAGTGGGCGCGAAGCGTCTACTTCACCAATCACCATCGGCGACAGAAAAAGTGGCGGCTCGCCGAGGCTCCATGGGGATGCTCGCAGAGCGTGAACCGAGGACCAGAACCCGCCGTCCGTCGATCTACTCGTCAGGCTCGTACATAGTGTCGAACTTGGCGCGGCTGATGCAGTAGCCGTCAGTGCCGTCTGAGGTGTTCCAAACGATGTAGTCGCCGGCCGCGTAGTGCGACTTGCCCTCCTTGGTGTCGATGGCGCCGGCCTCTGACGCCACCTCAGCCCAAATGGGCGTTGTCTTGACGTACACTCCGGGGGTGAGCTGGCGATAGGTGCGCGCGAAGACGTCGGCGTCGATGGTGTATGTGTCGCCAGCGTTGTTGACGAGCCAATCGCCCTTCTTGCAGCGCTGCTCCGCTCCCCATTTGTCGTAGGCGAAGCCGTCCGTTTCAAGGTTGAGCTGCACGGCGGTCACGAACTGGCTCGCCTTCTTACGGTAACGTCGTCGAGAAGTCATGACGTGAAGTCTACCTCAGATGAGGAGCGGCGGCGAGAAGCGAATGCGAGGTGACGAATCGACAGGAACGCCTGAGCGAAACGAGGTTTTAGTCAGCGCTCGTTAGCGGATCTCTGTCTCCTTGGGATAGCGTAAGTTGACTCGACAGGGACGTGTGCCCATTCCCCTACCAGCGCGACCGGCCCGCGCTGGCGGCCGCGCGCGCCAGGCGGGCAAGAAGAAGAAGAAGAAGAAGAAGAAGAGGTAAGAAGGTAAGACCGCCCTACGGTGACGACCTGGCGGGACAAAAACCGATGGCGGTGCCGCGGTCCAACGCGGAGTCCGTGAAACGGCGCCGAGCGGCAGTTCCTGGCCATGTGGCCCCAGCTGCCCTCAGCGCCGCAGCTTTGTCTCGCTCTCGGTAGTCGACATGTTGAACCTGGGCGAGGAGAGAAGGCAGAAGACGGATCGACACACCGTCGGCAGCCAAGACCGGCAGGATCGGTTTCCCCACGGCGGCGGCATAGTTCATTTCCCGATCGCAGGCGGTCGAGTCGAGAGACTCAGTCGTGAGGACGAGCACCAAGAAATCGCAGCGGCGGATTTCTTCGAGGATCTGCTCCCACCACGTCTGTCCGCCTTGGAGCGCGTCATCCATCCACACAGCATGGCCAACAGCCTCCAAATCGCGCGTCAACGCGCGGGCCGCCTCACGGTGCTCGCGGGTGTAACTGACGAAGATGCGCATAGCCTCATTCTACGCTGACGCGGCACCGCATAGGAAGCGGATCGAGGTAGTGCACGCGGAAAGCTGCGCGAGAGGTGCGGAATCGACAGAGTCAACTCGATGGGCTGCGCCGCGTCTTGCGTGTCTTGGTGTCATTCATATAGTCTAGAAAACGTAGCGCAATCGGGAAAACGTCAGCATGATGAGAGTCCTGCCCTAGTTCGCGAGAATTGTCGTCGATGAAGCTATTCCTCTGCTATTCTTCTCCTCAGGAACCGCTCGCCGAGCGTATCGCTTATACCCTTCGGAACGACGACCATGAGGTGTTTTTCGACCGCTCCTCTCTGCCTCCTGGTGAGGACTACGACGCACGGATACGGTACGCAATCGAAAGCTGCGACCTTTTCGTTTTTCTCATCAGCCCAGATTCCATTTCCGGTGGCAGCTATGCACTGACCGAGCTCGAGATGGCAAAGCGCCGATGGAAAAGACCGGCAGGCCGAATTCTACCCGTTATGACGGTCGCCACCGACATAGAGAAGCTGCCACCATTTCTGCATGCCGTGACAGTACTCCGACCTGCAGGAGACATACCAGCGGAGATAGCCTTAGCTGCGCAGCGAGTCCACCGCCAGATCTGGCGCTACAGGCTGCGCCGAGCCGCTCTCGTCGCAGCGGTCACCCTCATCTTACTAGTGGCTCTGCACCTGATCGATCAAGCCATCGATCCGAGACCAACGCAACGCAATAGTGCTCCCGTACGCCTGAGCGGCATGCCGACAAGCTCAGGCTGGTCGGTGACTATCGATGTTGAGGAAGAGCACGTGAGAGAAATCTTCTACCGATTCGAAGATCAGGATGGCTACAGCAGCACGGGACTTAGCCGATTCCGAGATCCCCAGTCTGGTCTTCCAAGACCCGTCAGTCACGCGTCGCTTGGAAACATACAGGGAAAGCGGATTCTTTTTGTCAAGTATGTCGACGCTGACGGACGCGAGCAGGGCCCTTACCGGCTGACTTTCGATGCGACGGAGCAGACGGTCGCCTCGGCAAAGCATACACTCCAAGCGACTCGCCGCTCCTGGTTGGCGTTTCGGGAGTATCCCGCAGGAAACATGCTGGTCTATTTCACCCACCTGCTCTCATACAAGAACGCCTTCCGAGAGATCCGTTACTCGATCGATGAACAGACCGTCTCGAATCGTCTTCATTTCACACGAGATGATCGTCAGGCTAGTCCGGGGATATCCGATGACGATGAGATCTACGTCAAGATACCGATGTCGACCAACTACGTCTGTGTGAAGTTGATCTTCATAGATGGAAGCGAGTGGAGTCCGAAGATTTTCACTCTTGCCGAGAGTGATTTTAGTCGCTGAGAGTAGCTCTCTCTCACGCATGGTGCCGCGCCAAAACCTCCAGCACGTCGCGCGCTTTTTCGGCGTCTAGGTGGTCGAGCTGGCTCTCGACCTCGGCGAGGATGCGCCTGGCGTCGTCGTCCGATGCGACGCGGTGCGTCAAGCCGTGCGCGCGGTGGACGTGATGGATGGCCGCCGCGCCGTGCGCGAACAGGATCACCGCTGCCGGGACGGGTGAGACCTGTGACAGTAGTAGGAGAGAGGTTTTCAGCAGTGTCCGGCAGTGAACGTCTTGGAGATGCTTCTTCTCGGCGACTGCCTTCCACACCTTCTGCAGACGCTCGTCGCGGCGCACTGCGGTCGGCCGCTCTTTCTCCCACGCTGCCGCGACCAGTCGACGATGATTGCGCGCCTTGCGTTCGTTCCCCAACGCATCGTCGTCGATGCGCAGTCGGTGCCCCTCGCGGCTGACCGTGTAGGCTGCTGGGTCATCTCCTAGACCAAAGTAACTCTCTTGCCGCTCTCCTTCGCGGCGATGGTCCGCGGTGTAGACCCCGCAGACGATTTCACCGTCGGTGCCGCGGCGATTCAGTGTCACCGACGCAACGACGATGTAGAACGTCGGTGAGGCCGGACGATAGTCTTGGATGTCGAGCATTGCGCGCCGCGCTTGCAGCCGCGCGGAGACGACCGCCGCCAAGAGGGGGCGTTCATCCGGCGCGACGCGCTTCGGGTCAAGAAGTGCTGCAAGGCGATCAACCCCCTCGCTACGAAACGCTTCGCGCAGATCGCTGGCGAACGGAAGTGCCGCGTTTCCCATCAGAGCCTGCATGGCGCCGCAGCATGCGGACGGCCGCTGGTAACGCGTCATGATGCCGAAGCGGGGCGCGCCGTTCTCCTCTTCGACCGCGACATGGGCGTTGATCTTACAGACGAGCAGCTTGTCGCTGTTTTCTGTTTCCGCAGTGACGAAGTGATCCTCGGCGATGCGCACCGCCCCCCACTCATAGCGACCTCCAAGGTTCGCAAGCCGAAACGCCGACCGGTGTGCGAACTTTAACTCCGGTAAAAGATACTGAGAGAAACCCGTCTGGAACGCATCGGCGCACTCGTGCTCAGACTCATCCGCGCAGGTGATCAGCATCGCTCCTACCGCCGCGGGCTTCAGTTCGCGGCAAGCAAAGTAAAGCGACCGGCTGACCTCCTGGACGCTGCGCTCACTGCCAACAAAGCCGCGGATCTGGCGCCATGCATGCTGGGGATCGTCGGTGTGCACGGGGTTCTCCTGGTTTCGTTTTCGTTTGTGTGGCGTTTCTTAAAGTAGCAGGCACACTCCTGTGTGCCGTGGCCGGAGAGAAGACCGGACGGCACTCGGAGAGTGCCTGCTACTATGGGGCCCCCAATGAGGGAAAGCTTGCCGGGATTCGAAGGTTCTTTGACTTTTCTTCTGCCTGCCGTTTGCGTTTCTTAAAGTGGCAGACACACTCCTATGTGCCGTCCGGAAACGAATCGGATGTCATCGTAGTCACTCAGGAAAATAAAGATCGTCGTCACTGATGTTCGGAATGCCGACGACGAGAACACGCATCTGTCCCTTGGCGCCATGCACCACCCCCGGCGGGATGTGAACGATCGAGCCTTTACGCACTGGGTGCTCGACGCCGTCGAGCTTCACCGCACCTTCACCCTCAAGAACGTAGTAAAGCTCGGTTCCGATCTTGTGGTAGTGCTCCTTGGCGCCATCGATGTCGACCGCATGCGCCCACGCCGCAATGTCGGCGTCGCGATCCTGAACGCTCAAAAGTTTGTAGCGGTAGCCACACGTGCTCGGCTCACACGGCGCGTCGGCCTCATGTCGAATGATGGCTGCTCGGGATCGTGAAGAACTCATTGGCGTTTCACTCCGTCTCACGGCTGCGCTCGATCAAATCTGTCTCGACTCGCGCATGACGATCTTTTTCTTCTTGCTCATGATCCACACCTGCGGTACTTTTCACAGCCCAGAAAAGCGAACAGATGTTCGCCCCTGGATAGTGCCCTTGTATCTCAGCCGTTGGCTGCGACCTCCCAGTCTCAATCTCCGCCTGGGAGATCGTCTCAACTCATTTATCTATAAAGCCTTGCAGCCGAGAATACCTCGTGACCTTCGCCGCCAATCGCACCCAGCTCCGCGCCGATGCCACCCCCGAAGTCGCAGCAGAAATGGCAGCAAAAGTGGCAGCAAAAGCTCCATCAGACGTTACATCAGACGTTACATCAGAAGTTACAGCCGGCTGGGATTCCGACCGTCTTCAAGGGCGGCTCGTTGAGCTCTCCGGCAGCGCCTCCACCGCCTCGCTGACTTACTCCTTTCATCTCATCGGCCAGGCTCAACGCCATGGTGAAATCACGGCATGGGTGACGTCCCGCAGCAGCAGTTTCTTCCCACCGGATGCCGCAACTCACGGACTCGACCTCGAGGCGCTCGCCGTCATCCGCCTACCAGCCATCCAAAAAGCGCCGCGGGTCGCCGAGCTCCTCGTCCGCTCCGGCGGCTTCGGACTCGTGATCTTGGATGTCAGACGCCACTTCAGCTTGCGCCTGGCCGTTCAAGCCCGACTCGCCGGCTTGGCAAAAAAGCATCAAACCGCCCTCCTCTTCCTGACGCAGAAACCTAGTGACCAGCCTTCTCTCGGTTCACTCGTCTCACTGCGTATTGAAGCCAGGCGCCTTGAAGCCAGGCGCATCCAGAAAGCCGGCAATCTCTTTCGCTATGAAGTGCGCCCACTAAAAGACAAGTACAGCAGTCGCGACTGGCGCTACGAAGAGGCGTGCCATGCACCGGCTGGCCTGTATTGATCTGCCCTCATTTCCTCTCCAGATTCTTCTGCGCCGGCATCCGGATTGGCAAGGGTTTCCAGCCGCCGTCGTTGACCATGACAAGCCTCACGGAAGCCTCCTTTGGGTCAACGAAGCGGCTCGCGACCGGCGCATCCTGCCGGGTCTGCGCTATGCTGCGGCTCTCTCTCTCTCCGGAGCCTTGCGTGCCGGTGTCGTTCCTGCCACCGAGATCGAGCGTGCAGTGGAGGAAGTCACTCTCTGCCTGCAGCAGTTCACTCCCGACGTGGAACCCCTGCAGAATGAACCCGGGACTTTTTGGCTCAACGCAACAGGAATCGAGACTCTCTTTCACTCGCTCTCGGCCTGGGCGCATTCCATTCGGCAAGAGCTCACTGATCAAAAACAGCTCCATGCCACCATCGTCGTCGGCTGGAACAAGTTCAGCACGCTCGCCATTGCCAAAGCGAGTCGCGATTTAGTGATCTTCGCAACTCCAGAAGAAGAGCGAGCCAGCCTTCAAAACGTACCGCTCGAACGCTTGAGCCTTTTGGCAAAGACACGCGACATCTTAGCCAAGCTTGGAGTCCACACGCTTGGCGACTTCGTCCGCTTACCGGAAGCGGGTATCGCGCAGCGCTTCGACGAGGAAACACGACTTCTCCATCGGCAGGCGAGAGAGGAGCTCACTCTTCCCTTCGAGCCGGTGGCGCTCAGCGAACCGCTGCAGAGAGATTTTTTTTTCGACGAAGCGGCTACCGACCGGCGCCGCCTGCAGGAATGCATCCACTGCTTGCTCCAATCGCTCCTCGAAGTTTTGGCGCGGCGTGGAGAAGCTCTCACCGAAATCCATCTCGATTTCAAGCTGCAGCACGAGAAACGAGAGCCACAGAGAGCGCACCACGAACGTCTCCAGCCAGCAGCCCCAACGACAAACGGCGATCAGCTCATGGAGCTCGTCCGCCTGCGCCTGGAGTCGCTGCGCCTTGAACGTGGTGTCACCGACGTGAAGCTGACAGTCTGCGGCAAACCGAAAACCAGCGAACAACTCGAGCTGTTCGCGCTCAAAGCCTCGCGCGATCTCGCCGCCGCCAACCGCTCGCTCGCACGTCTCCGCGCTGAATTCGGCGAAGGCATCGTCGTGTATGCAAAGCTGAGGGATGGGCATTTGCCCGAAGCAAGCTTCACGTGGGAGGAGCTTGATCGAGTGAAACCCCCTCGCCCCCGAGAAGCGAGAAGCAAAACTTCCACCCTAGTGCGTCGCATCCACGTTCCATCGCTGCAGCTCCCGGCGCGGCCGCGGCACGAGCCCGATGGCTGGATGCTCCGCGGTTTGGAACAGGGTCCGGTGATGCGCGTGCTCGGCCCCTACTTCATCTCGGGCGGCTGGTGGCACCGATCCGTGCAGCGGGAATACCACTTCGCAGAGACGCAGCGCGGCGAGCTGCTCTGGGTTTACTTCGATCGCCTTAGGCGTCGCTGGATTCTTCAGGGGAGCGTGGAATAGATGTCCTCTTATCCAGCGCTGTGGTGCAAGAGCAACTTTTCCTTTCTCGAAGGCGCTTCGCATCCTGAAGAGCTCGTCGACGCCTGCGATCGTTTAGGCATTGAAAGCATGGCACTCACCGATCGCGATGGTGTGTACGGTGTCGTCGAAGCCCATGCGAAAGCGGAGGAGCGCGGCGTCCATCTGATCATCGGTTCTGAGATCACGCTCACCGACGCCTCGACGCTCATCCTTCTGGCATGTGATCGCGGTGGCTACGCCAATCTGTGCCAGCTGATCACGCGCGGCCGTCGCCGCTCCCCCAAAGGTCAAAGCGCTGTCAGCTGGCACGAGGTGTGTGCACATGCAGCAGGACTCCTTGCCCTCTGGGGCGGCGACCGGAGTCTGCTCATCCAACCCTCCGCTCCCGACGCCATCGCCGCCGATCTGCGTGCAGTTTTTGGCGACCGTCTCTACGCACTAGCAGCACGGCACCGGCGCGCCGAAGAAGTGCAGGAAGAGGCTCGCCTACGCAAGAGAGCCGTCGCCTATGGCCTCCCCATAGTGGCTGGCTTCGAAACGCTCTATCACCACCGCTCAAGGCGCAGCCTTCAGGACATTCTCACCTGCATCCGCCACGGTCTGAAGCTATCGAGCGCCGGTCGCTTGCTCAAACCAAACGCAGAGCACGCCTTGAAATCACCTCGTGCCTTCGAACAGCTCTTTGCCGACGACCCTGCAGCCGTCATGCACGCCCAAGAGGTCGCCGAGCGCTGCACCTTTTCGCTCAGCGAAGTGCGCTATCGATACCCTTCGGAACATTTACCAGACGGGACGACCTCGTCTTCTTGGCTACGTCGCCTGACGTTTGCAGGTGCCGCTGAACGCTTCAGCGGTACCGTCCCGACGGCCATGGTCACCCAGCTCGAGAAAGAGCTGGCGCTCATCGATGAGCTTGACTACTGCGGCTACTTTCTCACCATGCGAGAGATCGTCCGCTTCTGTCGTCAGCAGAAGATTCTCTGCCAGGGACGCGGCTCGGCCGCTAACTCTGCCGTCTGTTACTGCCTTGGCATCACTGCTGTTGACCCCATTCAGATGGGGCTCCTCTTCGAGCGTTTCCTGTCGCGAGAGCGCGCCGAGCCGCCGGACATCGATCTCGATATCGAGCATGAACGTCGCGAAGAGGTGATCCAGCACGTCTACGCCAAGTATGGCCGTACGCACGCCGCCATGGTCGCCAACATCGTCCGCTACCGGACGCGCTCGGCGGTCCGAGACGTCGGCAAGACGCTCCGAATCGCCGAAACCGCACTGGATCGACTCGCGAAGCTCCTCTCACCCTACGACTCCATCAATCCACACTGCCTCAAGAGTGCCGGCCTCGACCCGGAGCTGCGCACGCACCGCCTGCTTCTCGCTCTGGTTGAGGAGCTCATCGATTTCCCGCGCCACCTCTCGATCCATCCGGGAGGCTTTCTTCTTGGGCACGAACCTGTCAGCACTCTCGTGCCGATTGAGAATGCTTCGATGCCGCAGCGCACCGTTATCCAGTGGGATAAGGACAGCCTCGAGACGCTTGGACTCTTCAAGGTCGACTTGTTGGGCCTCGGGGCTCTCACCCAGCTCCACAAAGGCTTCGATCTACTGCGCGAGCACTATCGACAGGAATGGGGCATGGCCACCGTGCCGCCGGATGACCGAGAGACGTATGACATGATCTGCCGCGCCGACACCGTCGGCGTCTTTCAAATCGAAAGTCGTGCCCAAATGGCGATGCTGCCGCGACTCAAACCGCACACTTACTACGACATCGTCATCGAGGTGAGCATCGTTCGCCCCGGCCCGATCACAGGTGGCATGGTGCACCCTTACTTGCGGCGACGCAGTGGTGAAGAAGACGTCATCTACCCACATCCCTCTCTGGAACCAGTACTCAAAAAAACGCTTGGTGTGCCGCTCTTTCAAGAGCAGGTCATTCGGCTCGCCATGGTCGCCGCGGACTACACTCCGGGCGAAGCTGACCAGCTGCGCCGTGACATGGCCGCATGGCGTAAGACTGGGCGCATCGAGCGACACCGCGCCCGCCTCATCGGACGCATGGCGGAGAAAGGCATCTCGATCGAGTTCGCTGAACGCGTCTTTGAACAGATTCGAGGCTTTGGTGAGTACGGTTTTCCCGAAAGCCACGCCGCAAGCTTCGCCTTGATCGCCTATGCGGGGGCCTGGATGAAGTGTCACTTCCCAGACGTTTTTACTTGTAGCTTACTCAACGCTCTGCCGATGGGTTTTTACTCAGCTGCCACCATCATCGATGACGCCAAGCGTCATGACGTTGAAGTACGCCCGATCGATGCGCTGACGAGCGACTGGGACTGCACTCTCGAACGGGCTCGTGGTGGCCGCTACGACTTCGCGGTACGCCTTGGCGCCCGTTTCATCAAAGGCCTAAGGCACACCGACTGGAGCCGCATCGAGCTGGAGCGACGTGAACATAGCTTCTCCTCGATCGACGAGCTCGCGTCGCGGGCTCGCATCTCGTCAAGTTCGCTTTCGCTGCTCGCGGAAGCAGGCTCTCTCGCCAGCCTTGAAAAAAACCGTCGCCAAGCGCTCTGGAAGACGCGAGGGGAGACTCACACGCGACGCGCAGAGCTTGAACTGGCGTACTCTGAACCGCCGGCGCAGTTTTCCCAGCTCAACTCTTTCGAAGACGTCGCCTGGGACTACGGCGCTATGGGATTGAGTCCGCGAAGCCATCCTCTGGCACTGTTGCGAGCCGAGCTCAGCGCTCACAAACTTCCGGATGCGCAGAGGCTCAACGCCATGGCCGACGGCTGTCGAGTTCGCTACGTTGGCCTGGTCATCTGCCGTCAGCGCCCTGGCACAGCAGCGGGAGTCGTCTTCATGACACTCGAAGACGAAAGCGGCTTCGTCAATCTCGTCGTTTGGAGCAAAATTTTTGATCGCAATGCCGTGCTGCTCAAAACAACCCATGTCCTCGGCGTCAGCGGCACGCTGCAAAAGCAGGACGGCGTCGCACACATCATCGCAGCAAAATTTTGGCAGCCGCAGTTCAGTGACCAACCCGCCAAGGTAGAAAGTCACGACTTCCACTAACGGTCTGCGGCGATGACGAGCGCCAACGAGCAGCCGTCTTCGGACGAGATCTCACTCCACACCGCCGAGCTGCCTGATCCGCGCGACGCGCTCTGCTTCATTCTGCACGAGCCAGGAATCCTTCGACAGCAGCTCGTAGGCGCGGGCGAAAAATGCCTCGTGACCCGGTCGGCCGAGCGCGAGGTGACACTCGCCGAGTTCTTCAAAAACATAACCGTCCGGATCCAAGCCGTGGTGGCGATACGCCGCTTCGAGCTTCGTCTGACGCTCGAGAGCCTCCTCCGTGCGACCGAGCGCACGCAGCATCCTCGCGACGGACCACTCCGCGATCAACGTCGAACGCACATCGCCTTGAGATTGCCGCCACGCCAAAGCTTTCTCGTGAATCTCGAGTGCCTTCTCGTACTCCTCACGATCGAAATACGTCCAACCGATGTTGTTGTAGAGTGCACCAAGCCACTTTTGCGCGCCGGGCGACGAGCTCTGCTCGGCGTACTCCAGCGCCCTCAGATTCCAGTCCAAAGCTTCGTCTGGTGCATCCTGTTTGGCGATGGCGACCATGTGCGCGGCATCGATCGTCAGTCCGTCCTCGCTCGTCGATTGACCGAACTCCCAGGCGTCGCGAAAAAGCGGCACCGCCTTCGCCGGTTCACCCGACGAATTGAACACGCGCCCTCGCTCGAGCAGATACCGTAGGCGCGCCTTCGCAGCCTGCGGAGTGACGAGTTTCTCGGCCTCGTCGAGTGTCGCGTGGGCAGCTTCGAACTTCCCCTGCAGTCCTTCCGTGCGCGCGATCTGCGTCAGCACTTCGGTGTAATACCCGGTGTCGTCCGGCGACTGCAAATTCGATAAGAGCTCACGAAAACGCGTCTCTGTTTCATCCGGGCGCTGAAAATCCCACAGCTCAGCGAGATCAGGTCGCTCCGCGCTCATGTCTCGTACGCTCCCTTGGCAACCCAGTGAGATGAGTCCCAATAGTGTCAACGAGTAACGTCCCAACTTCTCTCTCCGCTCGCTTAGCCGCGGCTGCGGCGAGCTCTCCGCAGGCTACGCATTCACGGCTGCCAGCAGCCGCCTCAGAAAGCTACCGTTAAGATAGCGAAGTTGCGATGTGATTCCAAGGATCAGCGCCGCGAGGCTCGGCCATCCTGCTCGCTAGCGGACGCGGCGTGGTCGGCAGCAGACGCTCCGAGCCACTTCTCCAGCACCTCGGCTAGTTGCTCGTCGGAGAAAGGTTTTCCAAGGTAGTCGTCCATGCCTGCGTTCAAGCAACGCTCCTTGTCACCCTTCATGACATTGGCGGTCATGGCGATGATCGGCACCTGATGAATCTTGCCGCCGAGCTGCCGGATTCTCTGTGTCGATGCGAATCCGTCCAGTTCGGGCATCTGACAGTCCATGAAGATGAGATCGAACGTCTCCACCTGGACCATCTCGACGGCCTCTAAACCGTTCACCGCAGTGGCGGCGTCATAGCCAAGAAACTCGAGCATGGCGACGGCGACCTCTCGGTTCACTTCGTTGTCTTCAACGAGAAGCACGGAGCCGCGGCGTCCGGAAGCCTCGATCGGCGCCGCAGGTACCTGCGGCGGTGGCACGCACGAAACTGGAGGTCGCGCATCACTCGCCTGCAGCGCGCGTTCAACCAGTTCAAGTAACCTGGACCGTCTGATCGGCTTCAGCAGCATCCCCGTAACGTTCTTTCCCTTCACGCGCAGCGAGGAGGCGACACCGGAAGTCATCAGAATGGTGCGGACCGAAGCAAAGTCGCTATCAGCGCCTATTCTCGTGACGAACGCCGATTCGCTCACGGAACCCATCTCGAGATCGACGATCGCAAGGTCGTACAGCTGAGAATCTTCGACTGAACGCCTAAACGCAGCAGTTGCTGCCTCCACCGAATCGGTGCCGTCGACTCGAAGCTGGAACTCCTCAAGCATCGTTTTTAGCAAGTCGCGCGTAGTTTTACAGTCATCGACGACGAGGACCCTTCTGCCAGCAAATGAGACTGCGTCAGTAGGTGTGACTTGGTCTGCAACGGTGGCCAGACGCACTGACAGACGAAAGACGCTACCCTCGCCCACCCGGCTCTCAACTTTGATGTCGCCGTCCATGAGAACAGCAATCTGCTTGACGATGGACAGCCCGAGCCCTGTGCCGCCGAATTTCCGCGTCATTGAACCGTCGGCTTGCTCGAACGCGTCGAAGATCTTGCCGTGCAGCTCTGAAGAAACGCCGATTCCGGTGTCTCGCACGCTGATCGTCACGCAGGCAGAGCCTGCGGTCTCCTCGGCCAACTCGACGCTCGTCGAGATCTCGCCACGCTCAGTGAACTTGACGGCATTCGACACCAGGTTGCTCAAAGCTTGGCGAAGTCGCCCCGAATCGCCAAGAAATGTCCGACTCCGCAGCTGCTTCTCGACTCGATAGGTGATCTCGAGCCCCTGCGAGTGAGCTCGAGGCGCGAAGAGTTCCATGACTTCGGCGACCAGGTCCTCGAGGGAAAAGCTCGAGCGCTCAAGTTCCAACTTGCCGGATTCCATCTTCGCAAAATCGAGTAGGTCATTGATCAGTGTCAACAGCCCCGTCCCCGACCGATGCAGTTTCTCAGCAAAGCCCCTTTGTTTCTCTGTCAACCGACCTCGAAGAAGAAGCTCCGTCATTCCCAAGATTCCGTTCATCGGCGTACGGATCTCATGACTGATCGTTGCAAGGAACTGCGTCTTGGCGACACTCGCGGCCTCTGCTGCGTCGCGTGCCACCTCCAAATCCTTGGCAAGCTTCAACGCTTCCTCGATGAGCATACTCTTCGGGTTCACGACGACGACATAGTCAGGGACAGCGTCGTGCTGCGCGAAATCTGACACCGTTAATCCAAGTCGCCGAAAGTCCTCGACTGAGGTGAGAGCTGGCGATCCGACCAAGAAAAGCAAATCCCGCGAAGGCGACTGGATCGCCTGATAGCGCATGCGAACGTCGGTAACTCGGCAGCGAACGACGAAGATACCCGAAGACCGAACAGCGAAGTCTTCGAACGATTCGACGACCGGCCTCTCGACGTCGAAGTGTGAACGCATGGGCTCGCCGACTTTCAGATCAGGAACGCACTTGTAGAGCGACCGTCCCACGCTGACGACGCTGAACTGATTGTCGACGCAGAGGTAGAACGGAAACGCCGCGTCGAGCATTCTTTCGTCGAACTCGATCACGTTTACGCCCCCTCAATGAATCGATTCGCTGCAGAGGCAGCGTCTTCCACGCACGGTTCCATGTCGACGCGAAACGTGTGGCTCTCGTCGTCGCCAGACTCAGAGCCAACCGAGGTAACAGACACTTCGACATCGAACATCCGCCCCACGCCCTTGATCATTCCGACGGCGAGCGGCGCTAACCCATCGCGCTCGGATGAATAGTGAAGCAGCAGAGAATCCGACGTCACATCCGTGCACCAAAAAGAAGGTGGACGAAGATCGTGGAACGCCTGTCCGACTCTGGCGTGGAGCGCGTCGAGATTCATCAGAAACTCCGCGACACTACCACCGCCGATCGAGATCATGTCGGCGTAGTCGCCCTCGAGAACGAATTCAATCCAAAACTCACCGATCTTCTCGAGCAGGATTTCCGGCCTCTCGCCGACAATTTCTGCAGCAGTTTTCACGAGGGCCACGGACCATTCGTCCGGATACTGCTCCATGCTGAAAAAATTGAGATCAACTCCCTCAGTCTTGCTTCGAAGCGCCTCAAGCGCAGCGTCTCCGTGGTGCCGCGTCACGTACGACACGATCGCTTGATTGACAAGTCCGAACATGGGACCTCCCGCCGGTAGCCCTCATCCTTACACCTTCGAAATCCACGGGCGCGGTATTCCCCGCGTGATCGTCTTCGGTTGTTTTCGCGCTTGACCCCAGTCCTCACCGCAAGTTGAAGTTAAAGGAAGTTCTCGACTGCAGCCCCATCGGAGACCACTTCTATGAAAAACGGTTTGACGTACGTCGCCGCGCTGTACATTGCAATGACTCTGCCCGCGTCGTTATTGGCACAAGTCGGCCGCGATTGGGGCGTGCAAGGAAAAGCGTACATCGACGACGTCACAGGGATTCGAGTCTACGAATTGACCAGCGCCCCGGCGCGCAGCGACAACCTCTACTATCACTTCTCCAACTTCACCGCCGACAACCGCAACCTGATCTTTGCCTCGACACTAGCAGGTGAGTGGCAACTCTTTCGGGCTGACGTGTCCACGTGGAAGATATTCCAACTGACGGAAGGGCCTGATATCAGCAGCCGCAGCGGGTGTCCGGATCCAAGTGACGGTAAACTCCTGTACTACCTTCGCGGCCCCGAAGTCTTCGCCATCGACGTCACTGACTTTCGTGCGAAGAAGCTCGGCGAAATCCCCCCACCGCGCCTCGGCATGTATCAACAGCCGAGTGTCAGCCACGATGGCGAATGGCTTGCGCTCAGCAAGCAGCGTGACGAGAACAACTGGGAGATCGGACTCCTCAACATCGCTTCCGGCGCATACCGCCCTGTGATCACACAAGGATTCAGAATCACCCACGTTCAGCACAGCCCTACCGAACCGGTCATCTTCTACGTCTGGGAGACGGGAGGCTATGCACCGCAGCGCAGCTGGCTCGTCAATATCGATGGCAGCTCCAATCGACCGTTTTACTTCCGCACCAAGCCGGACGATTGGTTCACACCGCTGAAGGAGTGGGTGACGCATGAGTCATGGATCGCGGAGACGGGCGAGATGCTGATGGTGAACGACCGCCAAGGCATCATGACCGTCAAGACTGACGGCGCGTCAACCATGATCACGGAGGGTCGCTATTGGCATGCAGCAGCGCGGTCCGACGGAAGATTTATCGTCATCGACGACTTTGATGGACGCGTCTGGCTCATGGAGACAGCTTCAGGCAATCGACGACTTCTCGCCACAGGAACTCGAGCGAAGGAAAGAGTCCACGCGCATCCATCGTTTGACCGCCGCGGCGACTTCGTTCAATTTCACTCGGGTCGTACGCATGAGACCGTGGCGGTGATCGACCTGCGCAAACTCCCGCCGCTGCGCTGGCGTTGAACAATTCAAAGGCGCTTCGCCTGCGCGCCGAAGATCGACGCGACACAAACCCGCTCGTGCCGCGTGCCCGAAAAGTCACGCCGCGTCGTCGCGATTGCGGCTATGATGGGCGCGATCTTGATTGACGATTTGAATAAGGACTCTCACAGCATGCACAAACCCCGCGTCAAGTTCCGCGCCCGCACATGGCGCCGCAGCGCAACGGCTCTGATCGCGACGAGTCTCACGCTTTATTCGATGGCTGGTTCGGCGTCTGCTGCTGCGCCGCAAAAGGCAAAACGCCCGTCTTGGACCGCATCGCGAGTCCGCGGTACGCCAGAGCCCCCTTCACCTTTTCGAGTTGCGCCATTGCCACGGTACGCGCCGTTTACGGGGCCAACGTGCGTCGCGCAGGTACCAAGTCGCGATTGGCTCGTCGTCGGTGAAATCGGCGGCCGAATCTATACGGTGCCAACACATCCACAGGGTGGATCCGACGCGGTGCCAAGGCATCTCGTCCTCGACCTCAACGCCAGACTCGCCCCTGAGCCCTACGGCGAGGATCTCCGACTCTTCGATCTGACGTTCGACCCGGCCTTTCAAAGCAATGGGTATGTCTATGTGTCGTATGTTCATCCCAAGGAGCCGATCACCCGCTTGTCGCGATTCGTGGCGGCGCCGGAGATGCCGCTTCGACTCTACGCGGAAAGTGAAACCGTGATCCTGACGTGGCCTACAGGTGGTCACAACGGTGGCTGCCTTCGCTTCGCGCCTGACGGCACGCTCTACGTCTCGACGGGTGACGGAACAGGTCCCAACCCACCGGACTCGAAGAAGGCGGCGCAAGACGTCACCAATCTCCTCGGCTCCGTGTTGCGCATCGACTTGCGCCAGCGCGACCCCGGCAAGAACTACAGCATTCCAGCTGACAACCCTTTCCGCGAGTTTCCAGGTGCGCGACCGGAAGTGTGGGCGTACGGCCTCCGCAACCCGTGGAAGATGGCGTTCGATCCCGACCGCGGCGACCTGTGGCTGTGCGACGTCGGCTGGGAAACCTGGGAGATGGTGCACCTCATCGAACGCGGCGGCAACTATGGCTGGAGCGTCATGGAAGGGCGCATGCCACAGCGAAGCGATGTCGAGCGAGGGCCGACGCCCATCCTGCCACCGGTTAAGGATCACCCGCGCTCAGAGGCTAACTCTGTCACCGGGGGAATTGTCTACCGAGGACATGCGTTCCCTGAGCTCAGAGGCTCTTTTCTCTACGGCGACTACGTCACCGGGACCATTTGGTCGATTCGGCGCGCCAGCGGCGGCACTTTTGATCACCGCGAGCTGACCGACAGCGACCTGCGCATCATCGCATTCGCCGAAGGCGCGGACGGTGAGATCTACGTGCTCGATCACGATCACACCGGCAGGCTCTATCGACTGGAGCCGCGGCCGCCGCAGCAGCAAGTGGCGGACTTTCCACGGCGGCTCAGTGAGACTGGGCTTTTCGCATCGATCGCCGACATGACACCAGCCGCTGGCGTCGTGCCGTACAATATCGTCGCGCGACCATGGATGGACGGGGCCACTGCTGTCCGCCACCTTGCGCTTCCAGGTGACACGACGATCAATGCCGCCCCGACGGCGGAACCTGGAGCGCGTAGCGCTTGGGAATTTCCGACAGGAACCGTGCTCGTCAAGACGCTCCTCCTTGACACCCACGAGGGCGCCGCCAAACGTCGCGTCGAGACGCAGATCCTCCACTACGAGGAAAACGTTTGGCGCCCGTATACGTACGCATGGAATGAGACGCAAACCGACGCGCTCCTCGTCGATGCGGTCGGCCGCGACGAGCCGCTGCGGCTGCGTGAACCGAACGCCCCAAGCGGCAGCACGGAGCGCAGCTGGCGCTTCGCCGGACGCAGCGAGTGCCATCTTTGTCACAACGTACCCGGCGGCGTCTTGCTCGGTTTCGAGCCGGCACAGCTAAACGCCGCGGCGCCAGCGGGCGGTTCCGGACGACCGAACCAGCTCGACGAGTTAGTCAACCAAGGAGTCTTCAGCGAGGCTGCCGCGCAAGTGGTGTCCAAGCCGTCGATCCGACTCGTCGATCCGCACGACTCGAGCACAGACCTCGAGGAGCGGGCGCGATCGTATTTGCACGTCAACTGCGGTGTCTGCCACAATTCCGGCGGCGACTCGACGATCTCGATCTATCTGCGACGATCCTTCAGCCTGGCGCAGACCGACACGCTGAAGCATCCGCGCGTGGGCACGTTTGGTGTGCGCGAACCACAGGTTCTCTCACCGGGTGATCCGTACGGGTCGATTATGCTCTATCGCATGGGCAAGCTTGGTTACGCCCGCATGCCGCACATCGGTTCGCGCGTTGTCGACCGCCGTGGGTTTCGTCTCATCCGCGACTGGATCGCGTCGATGGAGCCATCGGGTCGCCCAGGACCATGGGTGTCCACTTCCGACGCGGCGGCGCTTCGCACGCTGCGCGGTGACGGCGACGCGGACGCCAAGTTGGCGGCGGCAGACCATCTGCTCAGCTCGACGCGTGGCTCGCTCGCGCTCGCGTATTCACTGCACGGTGACTCCTTCGACGACGGCTTCCGCCATCGCATCGTCGCTTCGAGCCAGTCGTCACGGCCGACGGACGTCGCCGGCCTCTTCGAGACATTCGTCGACCCGGCGCAGCGACGCACACGACTCGGTCACGACATCGATCCGGCGACAATTCTCTCGCGCCAGGGCGACACCTCCCGCGGTCAGTTGATCTACTTCAGCGACGCAGCGCGATGCCGCACCTGCCATCCGATCGCAGGAGCAGGCGAGTCGTTAGGTCCAGACTTGAAGGATGTCGGCAAGCGCTATCCGCGCGCGGAGCTGTTGACCCACATTCTCAAGCCGTCCGCAAAAGTCGCTCCCGAACACGCAACCTATGTCGTCGTGACGACGAAGGGGGACGTTGAGAGCGGGCTCCTCGTTAAGAAAACCTCGAGCGAAGTGATCTTGAAAACCGTGGAGAAGAAGTCCATCGCCATACCAGCTGCTGAAGTCGCCGCCATGGAGGCACAGCCGCAGTCGCTCATGCCAGAGCTCCTGCTGCGCGACATGACCGCACAGGAAGCAGCCGACCTGCTCGCGTATCTCGTGTCGCTGAAGTGACGAGTCCGGCGTGGAGGAATTCGTTCACCGATTAGCACCTTGACAACTCACTACATTCGTAGTAGAAATCGACCACGCACACCGTGGGCGAACCTCAAGATCCAAGTGTGAGTTCGGCACGCACGCCATGAATAAGCGAGCCAACGCGCCTCAGCTCCTGGGGCCTCTCGAGATCGAAGTCATGCGAGCCGTTTGGGAGCTCGGCGACGCGACGGTTGCCGAAGTCGTCGAGCAGTTGCGACCGCAGCGCAGTCTCCACCACAACACGATCATGACGATCATGAATCGGCTCACCCAAAAGAGACTCCTGCGCCGCTACGCGCGCGACGGACGAACGCACGGATTCCAACCGCGGGTGAGCCGCGAGGAGATGTCCGATCGCTACATGCAGGTCGTCGTCGATCAGTTCTTCGGTGGCTCGGTGCCGGCCGCCATCACCGGTTTTCTCGGCATGCACCGCGGAGCGCTCAGTAAGAAAATCTCAACGAAGAAGGCCGCACAGTTAGAAAAGATTCTTGAGCAGCTGCAAGAGTCGGACGAAGAAAACGCGGAATGAGCCAGTCGCCGTTCCTTAGTGCGCCACTCCTGAATTCGTTTCTGATCGGACTCAGCGACCTCGCCCTGCTGGCGGTCCTGTTCCGCGTCGTCCGCCTGCGCTCGCCCCGGATTCGAGCCGGCCTCTACGCACTAGCCATCGGCCACTGCCTTGCGGCTCTCTTCTTCATCTCACCGGCGACATGGATCCACCTTCGATTCATGCTCTACCCGGATACTCGCCACGCCGATCTCTTGCCGATCCTACGAGCCATCGACCTCGCAGCTGCGGGCCTGTTCGTGACTCTTGGCACGACGCTGCTTCTCGTCTACGCGCGCCGCAGCGTTCGACTCCATCGCATGCTGTCCGCCATCGAGCGGATCGATGATACGAGAGACGGTCGTGAGCGCGACTTTCGCAACCGCGTGCGACGCCTGGCAGCGCAGCTGGGAGTACGATCGCCCACGATCGTCGTTCTACGAACCAGCCGCGTCATTTCGCCCTTCGTGACAGGCGTTTGGCACCCAAAGCTCGTGGTGTCTGCGTCGACGTTCGCGCTGCTGACGAGCGACGAGCTCGATGCCGTCGTCGCGCACGAGCTCTACCATGTCCGGCACCGCGACGTGATCTTCCACGTCGCCCTTCGCTGCCTGAGCGCCGTTCTCTTTTTCCACGTGCCACTGAAGCGGTTGATCCACGGCTGGGCGGAAGAGATCGAGAAACTGCGAGATCGCGAGGTGTGTGCACACCTGGGAGGCCGGCGTCGAGGCCTGGCGTCGAGCTTGCTCAAGCTCCACAGCAGCGCCCCGGCTTTAAGCCCCGACGGCGGCGTCGCCATGATTTCCGGCAGTCGGAAGCGCATGGAGCGGCGCCTCCACCACCTCACAACGATCGGCGTCAAGCCTCGCCCGCTCGCATGGCTTGTCAAAGTGGTGCTTTTTCTCTTTGTGGTCCCGATCGTGCCGTCGGCGCCGCCGAAGTGGAACAACGCAGTCGACGTGCGCTCGATGCGAGATGCGCCCCCGCCGTCACACTGCGGCAAGTTGGTGCTGACGCTGTGCCCGAACTCAGCGCTCCTCGAGCTGATGTCGCGCACCTCGTTTTGCCCAAACTCCGTCCTCCGCAAAATGACCTCGCGCACCCGTACGGCGCAGATCCATCGCCATGATGACGATTGAATGTTTCGTTTTTTTTCCCGCAAAAACTACATTTGTAGTAGAAAGGATTCCGTCGTGAAGAATCGCTTTCACCTCGCCGCCCTGGCCCCGCCTCTCATCTTCGCGATCTTCGGCTGCACGACAACCCCACCTCGAGAACGCGGCTGGATTGGCGGTGACTACGCTGACTTGAAAACGCACTGCTCGTGGGCTCCGCGTTCCCACAAACTCAAGGGAGAGCTACCAAATGAGATTTCACAGACGCGAAGCCGTGCGGTCCTCGTGCGTCAGGTCTTCGACGCGACGCCGGCCGCGACCGCCGGCATTCGCTCGGGAGATCTCGTATTCGCCGTCGATGGTGTCGACGTCACGTCGGCAACGGATTTCTACGACGCCATCGACGCGCGCGCGCCTGGAGACACCGTACGGCTGCGAATTTCGCGAGCAGGGACGGAGTCCGAAATCGACGTCGACGTCGGCACCGAGCGGTACAAGGACTGGGGCCGCCTCATCCTCGGATTCGAGTCGCCACTGCAGTGCGACCTCTTTCCGAACCGCGACTTCAACCTCTTCGGACTCTTAGGCTGGGAGTTCACCAATCCGCGTCGGGAGCTGCGGCGCGCAGCTGACCGTGCCCGCTGGTCAGCGCAAGGACACGTCGAGCCGCCGGAAAAGACCGGGCTCAGCGGCTGGTTCGCTGGCAACTACTGGAAGTACCGTATCGGTCTCTTCACGGTGAGCCGTGGGCCTGACATCTTGCAGCAGACAGCAGCTCCGAGGGCTTAGACATAACCGCCACTCGGTTCGCACTGGCAAGCAGCTGAAGTTAGGCCGCGCAACGCGTCCGTATCGCTAGCGCTAGCGATCGACGCGGGCGCCGCCGCCGGCAACGAGCTTTTCGACTTCCTTCAGACTCGCCGTCGACGTGTCGCCCGGCGTCGTCATCGCCAAAGCGCCGTGCGCCGCACCGTACTCGACCGCCTCCGCCGAGGTCTTGCCGGAAAGAAACGCATACGCCAGACCCGACGCGAACGAATCACCACCGCCGACGCGATCGAAGATCTCAAGGTCGGTCCGCTCCTGTGCGCGGTGAAACGCGCCGTCGGCGTAGATGATCGCCCCCCAATCGTTGACGCCAGCCGACTTCACAGAGCGCAGCGTCGTGCCGACAACCTTGAAGTTTGGAAACGTCTCAACGACCTGTTCAATCATCGCCTTGAAGTTGGCCGGGTCGAGCTTCGATAGGTTCTGGTCGAGTCCTTTGACGTGGAATCCGAGGGCCGTCGTGAAGTCCTCTTCGTTCCCGAGCATGACATCGACCAGGCCAGCGATGCGGCGGTTGACCTCCTGCGCGCGCTGCGGCCCGCCGAAACTCTGCCAGAGGCTCGGTCGATAGTTAAGATCGTAGCTGACCACCGTGCCGTTTGCCTTGGCGCACTCCATCGCCTCGAGGGCGACGCCTGGAGTGTGTTCACCCAGCGCAGAGAAGATCCCGCCGCAGTGAAACCAGCGCACACCTTCCTGCTTGAAGAGACGTTCCCAGTCGATATCGCCCGGTTTCAGTTGACTGACCGCGGTGTGGCCCCGATCACTGGTGCCCGAAGCACCGCGGACGCCGAAGCCCCTCTCGACGAAGTTGAGACCATTTCTGGCCGACCTGCCAGCGCCGTCGAACGCGACCCACTTGGCATGACGCAGATCAACACCGCCCTGCAGAATGAGATCCTCCAGGAGCCGCCCAACGGCGTTGTCGACAATCGCGGTAACGACGGCGGTGCGGAGGCCGAATGCACGCCTAAGCCCGCGAACGACATTGTACTCTCCGCCACCTTCCCAAACACGAAACTGCCTCGTCGTATGGACTCTTTGGTCACCGGGGTCAAAACGAAGCATGATTTCGCCGAGTGCGACCGCGTCCCAACGACACTCGGCCTGTGGTCTGATCTGCAAAGTCGACATGTTCTGTTTCCCAGCATCCTCGGACGCACTGCCCACACACGCGCCCCGAGGAGCAATGTTGAACGAAGCTAACCAACGGCAAACCCCAAGAGCTTAACCTCTTCGATCCGCCAGTTGAAGTCGCACGCCACCAGGCGCCGCGGTTGAATGGCGGATCGATCAACGAGTCGCGCCGTCAGCGGGTCGATCTCACCTACCAGCCAACAGCTTCCAATGGTAGATCACGCAAACTCCGAAGAGCCCCCCTGCTCGTTCTCACTTCACATCTCACTGCGACTTCGTCCTCGTCGTTAGGGTTCGCATTCGATTTCGGGCTTGGTTAGACTGAACGCGTCGACCGCTCACGCTCGCACCGCAGTGAATGCGGGCGGAGAATTGGAAGATTCAAATGATCCGCAGGTACAGCCATGAGTGAACGCCGAAAGACCTTGACGCGACGCCGATTCGTCGCTGGTGCAGCCAGTGCAGTTTCTTTGCCTTACTTCGTCCCGTCGTCGATTCTCGGTCGAGCTGGGGCCGCAGCGCCCAGCGAACGCGTCACGATTGGAGTCGTCGGCACAGGTGGGATGGGTCGCAGCAACACGCGCGGCTTTCTGCGGCAAGGGGATGCCCAAGTCGTCGCGGTTTGCGACGTCGACAAGGAACAGCTCAAAAGAGGCGCCGAAGAAGTCGCGAAACACGGCGGCCCGAAGGACTGCGCGGCCTACAGCGACTACCGCGAGCTCATCGCTCACAGCGACCTCGACGCCGTCTGCGTCGCGACGCCGGACCATTGGCACGCCATCTGCTGCGTTGCGGCTGCCGATGCGAAGAAGGACATCTACTGCCAGAAGCCGATGACTCACACCTTCGCCGAAGGCCAGGCTGTGGTCGCTGCGGCAAAACGCAACAACATCATCTTTCAGGTCGGCAGCCAGCAGCGGTCGCGCGATACGTTTCGCCGCGCCGTCGAAGTCGTGCGCAACGGCCACATAGGTCGGATCAAGCACGTCGAGGTCGGCCTGCCCACCGGGCATCAGAAGCCGCACGGCGAGCCGAAGGACGCGCTACCACAAGAGCCTCCGGCGCACGCCGACTACGACTTTTGGTGCGGCCCCGCCGCGAAGCTTCCCTTCATACCGGCACGGTTTCATTTCCACTGGCGCTGGCACCTCGCCTACGGCGGCGGCCAGTTGATGGACTGGATTGGCCACCACAACGACATCGCCCATTGGGGCCTAGACCTTGACGACAGCGGACCTGCCGAAGTCCAGGCCAAGGCGTTCGAGTACCCCGAAGATCGAACCGTCTACAATTCGGCATGGAAATATGAGGTGTGGTGCAAGTACGCGGGTGGTCTCACGATCAGCATCGCGAACCACCACGAGCGCGGATGCCGATGGATCGGCGAGGATGGCTGGGTCTTCGTCTCGCGTGGCCGCTTCGCGGCGTCGAATCCGAGCTGGACAGCCGAAGATTTTGACGCCGGTGCGGTGAAGGTGTATCACTCGCCCGAGCACCACCGCAACTTCCTCGATGGCGTCAAAACGCGCAAGCCGTGCATCTGCACCGCGGAGATCGGCCATCGATCCATCACCCCAGGCCATCTCGGACTCGTCAGCGAAGCGCTTGGCAAGCGTCGACTGCGGTGGGACCCAAAGACTGAAACCGTGATCGGCGACGCTGAGGCGGATCGGCTACTCAAACGTGTTGATTACCGTTCGCCTTGGAGCCTCGCCTGAGTCGCCGCCCGCCGTGTCGACAGGTTGAGGTGGCGCGCCTGCCCTGTCGCATGCTTGCCTCGCCCACCCGGAGTGTCCGAACATGAAGTCTCTAAAAACACATCGCACCCACCGGCGCGAATTCATCAAACATGCTGCCGCGACGAGCTTCGGCGTCTGGATTGGTACCGGTACGGCCGCCGCCGCGGCGAGTCAGTCACCGAACGAGAAACTCAACATCGGCAAAATCGGCGCCGGCGGCAAAGGCGGTGGCGACACCCATGGCGTCAAGACCGAAAACATCGTCGCACTTTGCGATGTCGATCTCAAGCGCGCTGCGCCGACCATCAGGGCGTTCCCGCAGGCCAAGGTGTATCGCGATTACCGTGCCATGCTCGACAAGGAGAAGCTCGACGCTGTGGTCGTCTCGACGCCGGATCACATGCACGCCCCGAGCAGCCTCGCGGCGATGCGTCTCGGCCTTCACGTCTACTGCCAAAAGCCGCTCACGCACACCGTCGCGGAGGCCCGACTCATGCGCGACGTGGCACGGGAGCAAGGCGTCGCCACACAGATGGGAAACCAAGGCACGTCCAACGACACCATGCGGCGCGCAGTCGAACTCGTCCACTCGGGCGCCATCGGCATCGTGCGTGAAGCGCACGTGTGGACCGATCGGCCGATATGGCCGCAAGGTGGCGCACGACCAGCCACCCCGATGGCGCCCCCGTACCACCTGGCGTGGGATCTGTGGCTTGGCTGCGCTGCCGAACGCCCGTACCACGAAGCCTACTGTCCGTTCGCGTGGCGCGGCTGGTGGGACTTCGGACAAGGCGCGCTCGGCGACATGGGCTGCCACAATCTGAATTTGCCCTACTGGGCCATGAAGCTCGAGTGTCCAACCGCGGTCGAGGCGACGGTGAACGGGCTCACCGATGAGATGGCGCCGAGTTCCGCCACGATTCGTTACGAGTTCCCCGCACGCGGCAACCTGCCTCCCGCTGTCGTCTATTGGTATGACGGTGACAACAAACCGCCGCGCGAGCTCCTGGATGGCTTACCAGAGGAGAAGAAGGTACCGAACAACGGCGTGCTGCTGGTCGGCCGCGAAGGAAAACTCTACGCTCCGAGCAGCCACTGCCGACTCTACCAGCTGTGGCCAAAGGAGAAGTACGAGGGATATGAAGGACCAGCGCCGACGCTAGCGAGATCCCCAGGTCACTATCTTGAGTGGATCAACGCCTGCAAGGGTGGGCCGCCGGCGATGTCAAACTTCGACTACGCCAGCCGTCTGACCGAGACGGTTCTCCTCGGCAACGTCGCCATCCGTGCGGGTCATCGCATCGAATGGGATGCCGAGGCGATGCGTGTCAGCAACTGCCGCGCGGCGAACCTTTTCGTCAGCAAGCAATACCGAGACGGTTGGGGTATGTAGCCCTCGCCGACGCGGAGTCATCTCATCGGCTGGCGCCTCGTCTTCAACGTCATTTTCCGCCCGACGCACCGTTCGCGTGTTGTGCCTGCTGCGGAAAGTCACGTGCATAACGCTCCAGAAGAGCTGGGACATCGTTGGCGACGAAGTAGATCTTGCCGTGGATCTGCTTCGTCTCGCCCGGCTGCAGGCCGCCGATCCGAAAGTCACTGTGGAGACACGTGATCACGCCTTGAAAGAGCTCTTGGTACGGCTCCCAAGCTGTCGCCATGATGAGCTGATCGCGGGCGCCGAAGCAGCCAATGAGCCCGTTCGATGGTGTGTTCGGATTGAGAGGGCGAGGGTTGACGTCGGCGCCGGCGACGCCCGGTGCGGCCCACACCTGACCGGGAACGTAGCGCGCTTCCGTGGCCCAGTCTTTTGTCGGCATGAGGGACAACTCGCCGTCGAGAAACACGAATGACTTGGCGAGATACTCGTACGAACGCCTTCGGTGCGGATCGCCGAGGCCAGTGAAATCGCCGACGCGAATGCACGGCTGCGCCCAATGCGCTTCGGAGACCTCCTGCGTGGGATTGTGCGCGGTGAGACGAAAGTCCACTTCGTCCTCGTGGGCGGTGATGATGTGTCTTACCGTCGCGCCGTCGTTCAGACGGCACTCCAGCTCGAGCCGACGACGATCAGGGCTCATCGAAAGGACCCGCGTCGTGTGGCCGATCACGGTGTGCTTACCCCAGTCGGTCGTGTGTGAGTTGGGGCGGCAGTACGCCTCGATGTAGAGAATCTCGACCTTCTTTCCAGGCAAGTGCTCCCCATGGATCACCAAGATGTCGTGCTCCCAGCTCAGCGTCAGCGGCGTGGGAGCGCGACGTGCGCCGTTGCGCGCTGCCAACTCCAGCCGTCGGTCGAGCACGACCCGCGCCTGCGTCACCGACTCGAGGAGCCCCGGCAGGTACTTGGGCGCCGCTGTCTCACGCGCGAACGCCTCGAAGCGCTGTAAGACCCTCTGGGTCTCTTCGACCGAGCGACGCACGACGACCGGCTCGCCGCGCACTTCGACGTAGAGCGGACTCGTATGCGCGAAACGCAGCCGGGACGGTTGCTGCGCGTCGCCGCTGGCGTACGCCGCAAGCTCCGCGTCCGTCAACAGCTCGTCACGCGCGGTACAGCGAGCGGCGATCCAGGTGCTCTCGGCGATGTCCAAGGCGACGCTCCCCGTTACTGCTGCGGTGTCAACGATCTCGAATGAGTGGACCACCTGACCGTTCGCCACAAGCTCCACCGCGGTCAACGGCTGATCCGAAAGCGCGGTCACCTGTACTTGCACTCGCCGCTTCGTGCCGTCCACGGCCACTACGTCACCGGGTCGCCGCCCTGCCATCGTGCGCAAAAAGAGCATTGGTCCATTGGTGACGAAGTTTCTGCCGGCCGCCCAGGCACGGTTGAACTGCTCGATCGATGCGTCCTCGGCGGCGCGCACGTAGGCGCGGTTATAACCGACCGGCACCTCCTTGACGCCGATCGCCGACCCAGCGCCCGCCGCCAAACGCAGGCCGCAGTTCAGCAAACGGTAGTAGGTCTCGGTGTTCATGCGCAGCATGTCGACGTCGGTGTTGGCGTAGACGGGAAACCCCTCGACTTCGAGAAGATTCGAGTAGCGCCGGCGCGGCTGAAAGCGGTGCATGTGAAAATTGTTATTGCACACGTTCACCGTGTGCACAAAGCCGAGGAGAGCATCGAGAGCGACCTCCCGCGACCAGCCTGCTTGGTAGTGGACGATCGCACCGGTCTCCACAGCGGCGCGCAGATAATCAAGATTCGGTCGCTGCCTGTCGCTCGGAAGAGAAAGTGGCGCGGAAAGATTCTGTATATACGCGGCGCCCCAGCGGTGTTCGAGCTCTGCGTCGTGAACCGTGATTGTTAGGCTTCGCCCCGCATATTCGATTTCGCGCGACGCGCCGACCCCTCGTGGCACGGGCACGTCGTCGCGTGGCCCGTTCCACCACGACATCGAGGCCCCGAAGTCGAGTCCCTCCGCGACAAGCATGGGGCCGACGCGTGCAGCCGGCAGGTGAACATGATTCTCACCGGTGAGGTAGCCGCGGCGACGCAGGTTGATCCATCTCTTGAGTGGGATCGTCATGGCAAGCCCCTGCTCCGTCACGCTCAGCGTCTTTTTGTAGCGAATGAACTCAAGACCGCGCTCGACCCGGACCAGCACCTCCCCGACAGGAACATCCAGCTTGATGCGACCCGGCGACATGAACCAGCGATCAGGGCCGATCCGCAAATCCACTGCGTCCGTCGGCGTCGCACACTCGGCACCGCCCGAACGAACGAGAACGCGACAGGGAAGCAAGTCGCCGCGGGCATCGACAACCCGAAGGTTAAGCTCTGCGGTGCGCACCTGTGCCATCAGGGCCAGGTGCATCACGGTCAACAAGGCAAAGACGCGAGGATTTGATACTGCGATCCCGAACTTGCGCATTGCGACCTCTTTCGATCCCGTTTATGCGTTGACAAACCCAACGTGTCCTGGCCTGCGACGTGGTTGCGACCAGTGGCGCCGCAGCGCATCTTCGTCGGAACGTTGAGCTGAGGCAAGGGGGCAAAACCGCGTCGGCACTGGTCGCGACATGGCTGCAACCACGTTGATGACAGCGACGTCGCGGCGCGGCGGAAGCTCGATTCTCGCAAGATCTCGCTCCGATGTTATGGAAACGTTGTGTGTCCCGTCGGTGCCCCTTGATGGCGACAGCGCCACGATCTAACATCGATAGAAACCTCTGTCCCGAGCTTAGGTAAAATGAACAAGAAGCTCCTCCATCTGCAGCCCTCCTGTCTCAGCTCACGGCACACGCAACGATCCCGCTTCTTAGGTTCGCTAGCGCTTGTTTCGACCTGTCTGGTGGGATTCACGCTTCGCAGCGCTGACGACAGCATCGACTTTCGAAGAGATATTCAGCCGATCCTCGCAGATCACTGTTTTGATTGTCACGGCCCGGACGAACAGGCTAGGCAGGCAGACTTGCGACTGGACGATCGCAGTGTCGCCATTTCGAAACTCGCATCGGACTCGGTGGCCATCGTCCCGGGAAAACCCGAGTCGAGCGAGTTGATGAGCCGCGTTCTCTCAAACGATCCGGGTCTCATCATGCCGCCGCCTGAACACAATAAGCCACTCGACGAAAAGGAGCTCTCGCTTTTAGAGCAGTGGATTCGCGAAGGAGCTGTCTACACGACTCACTGGGCGTTCACTGCTCCAGATCGACCAGAACTTCCAGATCCGGCAGGTGAGAACGGCTCCAAGCATCCTATCGACCGACTCGTCGCGCATCGTCTTCAAGTCCATGGTTTCAAGCCGTCACCACCGGCCGCACACGAGGTACTCTGTCGCCGCATCTATCTCGACTTGATCGGTCTGCCTCCGGCGCCCGAAGAGATCGACAAGTTCGTGAGTGAAGCTCAGAAGGATGTCGCGCGCGCTGTCGATGACCTGATCGAACGGTTGTTCCAGAGTGACCACTTCGGCGAGAAATGGGCTCGCCACTGGCTGGACGTGGCGCGCTATGCCGATTCGAACGGTTACGAAAAGGACAATCCACGAGAGCAATGGGCCTGGCGCGACTGGGTGATTCGCGCGATCAACTCCGACATGCCGTACGACCAGTTCATCCTCGAGCAGATTGCTGGCGACATGCTCCCGGACAGGACGCAAGACCAGCTCGTCGCCACGGGTTTTCTCCGTAACGGCATGATCAATGAAGAAGGTGCCATCGTCGCCGAACAGTTCCGCATGGAGGGGATGTTCGACCGGATGGACTGTATTGGCAAAGCCGTGCTCGGTCTTTCACTTCAGTGCGGCCAGTGCCACAGCCACAAGTACGATCCGATTTCGCAGGACGAGTACTACGGCACGTTCGCGTTCCTCAACGACACGTACGAATCGCAGTCCTGGGTGTACACGAGCGAGCAACAGAAAAAGATCGTGAAACTGCGTAGCGCAGTGAGCACGATCGAGGATCGCTTGCGGGCACAGCGACCGAACTGGCAGCAGCAATTCGCTGCGTGGGAGCGGCAAGAGCGGACATCCGCGCCCAAATGGAGCGTACTCGACGTCACATCGACGGACTGGATTGGTGGGCTCAACCATCCTGAAGAGCTGCCTGATCACAGCGTCCTGGTTCTCGGCCATCCCACCGGGAGCGGCGAGATGTACGTGACCGGGAAACCACCCCTCGACGGCGTCACTGGACTTCGCCTCGAAGCCCTGACGCACGGCGACCTGCCGTACGGTGGACCGGGCCGTAGCAAGACAGGTACGTTCGCGATCACCGAGCTCCGCGTCGAGGTGAAGCCGCCAGGAGGCGCGACGTGGGAAACTGTCGAGCTCAGCGGAGCGACCGCCGACTACTCTGAGGAATCCCATGTCCTCGAAGGCGACGAAGAGAAGAAGGCAGAAGAACAGCGCCGCGTAGGACCCGTGGAATTCCTCATCGATGGCGACAAAAAGACGGCGTGGCGCTCCGACAGAGGATCCGGCCGTCGCAATACAGAGTCCGTCGCGGTCATCCAGTTCGCGGCAGCGCTGACGCGCCCGGAAGGCACCGAGCTCAAGGTATCTCTAGAGTTTCACCACACACGCTCGCGCTCGACGAATCCGCTAGCACTCTCGCCGTCGTCACAACTCGGCTGCATGCGCTTCGCGACGACTACGTCGCCAGCTCCACGGGCACCGTCGTACGATCACGCCGCGACGTTAGCTCTGGGAAAGCCGGCGTCGGCGCGCTCTGAGGCTGAAAACGCCACCGTCTTCGCCGCGTGGCGGCGCGGCGTACCGGAGTTTCAGGACGCAAGCACCGAAATCGAAAGTCTTTTTCACCAATACCCAGAAGCACCGACCAGCGTTCTCACTCTGACGGCACGACGTCCCGCCCATCACCGCGCGACGTTCCTTTTGAATCGCGGCATTTGGGACAAGCCCGAGCGTCGGATCACCCCGCACTCTCCTGCCGCGCTCCATTCGCTGCCGTCGTCGGAGGAGCATCCTGACCGCCTCGACTTCGCGAGGTGGCTAGTCGATTCACGCTCCCCACTCACCGCCCGCGTGCACGTCAATCGCGTTTGGCAGGCAATCTTTGGCGCGGGCTTAGTCGAAACGCCCGAGGACTTCGGCACCCGCGCTCCCCAGCCGGAACACCTCGAGCTCCTCGACTGGCTCGCTGTCGAACTCATGGAGCGCGGCTGGAGCACAAAGAAACTCATTCGGACCATTCTCACGAGCGCGACGTATCATCAAAGTTCGAACGTGTCGCCGGAGCTTCTCGCAGCCGACCCACAGAACCGCTGGCTCGGCCGTGGCCCTCGGTTTCGCGTCGAGGCGGAGGTTGTGCGCGACATCGCTTTGAGCGTTTCAGGGTTGCTGCACCGCGAGGTGGGCGGACCAAGTATCTTTCCACCGGTGCCGAAGAGCGTGCTCGAGTTCAACTATTCACCACCCAGGTACTGGGTGGCAGCGGAAGCACCTAAACGATACCGTCGCGCGCTCTACGTGTTCCGGCGACGCTCGATGCCGGACCCCGTGCTCACCAGTTTCGATGCGCCCAACGCAGACTTCGCGTGTGCTCGCCGGCAGCGCTCGAACACCCCTCTCGCCAGTCTAGCGTCACTTAACGAGCCCATTTTCGTCGAGGCGGCGCGAGCACTTGCGCTGCGAATTCTTCGTGAAGGAGGCCCAAACGATGCAGAGCGTACCGAGTACGCGTTTCGTCTTTGCACCGGTCGACGACCAAGCAAGGTGGAGAGTGCCGAGATCGAAAAGCTTCTCGGAGGTCGCCGCGAGAAGCTCGCTGCAGGGTGGCTGTCGATCAACGAGGTTGCCACAGGAGATCCGGGAACACGCCCAGAGCTACCACCGGACGCGACGCCGCAGGACGCCGCTGCGTGGACGATCGCCGCACGCGTCTTGTTGAACCTGGACGAAACGGTGAGCAAGAACTAACGTTAAGGATCAATCGATGGAACTTCTGCAGAGAATGCACCGTGAGCGAGCGCAATACCTAACCCGCCGTTGGTTCTTCCGCGACTGCGGTGTCGGCCTAGCGAGCATCGCGCTGAGCACGCTGCTGACGCGTGAGGCGTCCGCTGAATCGCGTCGGCCGAGCGATCCTCTGGCACCAAAGGAACCGCACTTCGAGCCGAAGGCGAAACGAGTGGTCTATCTGTTCCACGCTGGTGCACCGAGCCACTTGGAGCTGTACGATCCGAAGCCTGAGCTGACAAGATTCGACGGCAAGCTCCCTCCCGCTGAGTTACTCGAGGGTTACCGTGCGGCATTCATCAACCCCAACTCTGCTCTACTCGGACCGAAGTATTCGTTCACACGACACGGCCGAAGTGGTATCGAACTGAGCGAGATCTTGCCGCACACAGGAAAGGTTGCCGACGAGATCTGTTTCATCCGATCGATGCACACGGACGCTGTGAATCACGCGCCAGGGCAGATTCTGATGAACACCGGCTCGCAGCAGTTCGGTCGACCGAGTTTCGGCTCGTGGACACTCTACGGATTGGGCTCGGAAAGCTCCGACCTCCCGGGCTACGTTGTCCTGACGAGTGCCCGCGGTACCAGTGGCGGCGCGAGCAACTACGCGTGCGGGTTTCTGCCGACGTCCTACGCTGGCATCCCGCTACGCGGCAGCGGCGACCCGGTACTTTATCTGTCGAACCCGAAAGGATTCGACGCCGAGACGCAGCGTGCCTCCCTTGATACGCTCGGTCGTCTCAACGAGCTGGCGTTCGCGCGCGCCGGCGACCCGGAAATCGCGGCGCGTATTCAAAGCTTCGAAACCGCCTATCGACTGCAGACGAGTGCACCCGAGCTCACAGATCTGACGCAGGAACCCCAGCGTGTCCTTGATCTCTACGGCATCAAAGATCCCAAGGTATCGAACTACGCTCGCAACTGCCTGCTGGCGCGGCGACTCCTCGAGCGCGGCGTGCGGTTCGTCCAGCTGTTTCACGAAGCCTGGGACCAGCACGGCAACTTAGCCCAAGGCGTCAAAAAGAACGCTCAGGACACGGATCAGGCCTCCGCCGCCCTCATCCTGGATCTCAAGCAGCGAGGCCTTCTCGAGGACACTTTGGTGATCTGGGGCGGCGAGTTCGGTCGCACACCCATGGTGCAGGGAACCAACGATGGCCGCGACCATCACAACCGCTGTTACACGGTGTGGGTCGCTGGCGCTGGGGTCAAAGGGGGACAGGTGCACGGCGAGACCGACCCGTTCGGGTTCAACGTGGCCCGCGACCCGGTCCACGTGCACGATCTCAACGCCACGCTCCTCCATCTCCTTGGCTTCGACCACACTCGCCTGACACACCGTTTTCAGGGACGTGACTACCGCCTGACCGACGTCCACGGTGAGGTGGTGCGGGAGATTTTGGCCTAGCCGACTCAGCTTAGCCTGGAGGATTGGCCGTTCGGCGCACCAAAGAGGCAAGCGCTTTGTTGCGTTTGCGTGGGCGTTTGCGTGGGCGTTTGCGTGGGCGTGGCGTTTCCTATAGTGGCAGGCACCCCCTCTGTGCCGTTGCGGAGTGATCGTGGACCGTGACCGCGAGTTTCGACGGCACGTTTTAGACACTTCACAGCCTCGATCGTGTGCCGTCCGACTTGCGGGAGTGGGAGTGTGGGAATTTGCGTAGGCCTTCTCTGTCTCCGCCCCCAATCTCTGTCTGTCTCTTCCCCCAGAGCACGTCTGCCATCTCTAGGCCGACCACCTAAACCCGCCCACGTACCCATAAGCGTCGACTCCGGCGGATTATCGTTGCTCGACACGGCTCAGCAATCGGCTCGATGGCAGGTCGCACCTGACGATGATTAGCTTCTTCGGAGTTAGGAAGCAGCGGGAGAGGCGTCGTCTCTGCCGTTCTGCGCGTTGCCTGCTCTCAACAGGTGGCTGACGCAAGCGTCGCCAGCCGGAACCTGAAACATGCTCCATCTCGAGGGGCCGGCGCTACGCAACAGATTCGCGACTTTGCAGACGAGTCGAGTGCTCAGTCTCCGTCGCGCCTCTGTGGCCCCTCTGGATGGGGTTTTTCCCACATGGGTGCATCCAAATGAAGGAACTGCTGATCGTCTCGCTCTCGCTCCTCGCGCTCTGCTTTCTCATCGGTGGCGTTCACCGCTGGCTCCTCCGCCGCGTGACGATCTACGAGTACGAGCGCGGACTCAGATACATACGTGGTCGTTTCGACCGGGTACTCGAACCCGGCGTCTACTGGTATGCGCCGCTGGGCACACGCATCGATACGGTCGACACCAGACCACGCTACGCGTCGATCAACGGTCAAGAAATACTCACCGCCGATGGTGTGTCTCTGAAGCTCAGCCTAGCGGCGCGCTACGAGCCCGTCGAGCTGAACGTTGCAATCAACCAAGACCAGGACTACCAAGCGACGCTCTACCTGGAGCTACAGCTGGCGCTACGGGAGATCGTCGGTAGCGCCACCGCCGACCACGTCCTCGAGGCGCGAGAAGAGCTCGCCTCGCAGCTTCTGGAAAAGAGCGTCGACAAGGCTTCAGCGCTTGGACTCAAGCTGCATGAGGTGAACATCAAGGACATCATGTTTCCCGGACCCCTCAAGCAAACCTTCGCGCAGGTCGCTCAAGCACGCAAGGAAGGACAAGCGGCGCTCGAAAGAGCCCGCGGCGAGACAGCGGCGCTGCGCAACCTAGCGAACGCCGCTCGCCTGATGGAATCGAACCCCGCACTCATGCAGCTGCGCTTGCTGCACTCCATGGCTGGCAGTGACGGCAACACCTTGGTCCTCGGCTTGCCGCCGGAGTCATTCAAACTGGCCAGCAACGGCAACGGCAATGGCGCCAAAAAAGCCGGTACGACAGCGGCAACTACAAGCAAGGCGAAGAAAAAGAGCGCCAAGAAGAAGAAATAGTCCACGAGATGCTTTGCGGTGCTGCAGGTACAGTTGACGAGAGCAACACCGGCCAACATCGGCAGCGCCAAAAGGTCTGTCAAAACACCGCCGTCACCGGCTCGCCACGCGACACCGGCAGTGGACGCTCGAGCTGATCGTAGATCACCGTATCCGGCGGCACCCCAAAGGCGTGGTAGATCGTCGCGCCAAAATCGTCGGGTGTGACCGGCGACTCACTGACATAGGCTGCGTGGCCATCGCTTGCACCGTACACCCGCCCGCCTTGCACACCACCACCGGCGAGCACCGCCGAGTAGCACTGCGGCCAGTGATCGCGTCCCGCGTTCTTGTTGATCTTCGGCGTACGCCCGAACTCGCCGATAACCACGACGAGTGTGTCGTCGAGTAGACCGCGATCGGTAAGGTCTTCAAGCAGCGCAGAGAAAGCGAGATCGAACGCTGGGCAGCAGTACGGCGCCTGAATCATGTCGATCCCGCGCCGGTATCCACCACACACCGGCCCATCAATTCCGTGGTTGTCCCACAGGTTGAACTGACAGCCGTCGTCGCCGTAGTAGGTCCAAAACACGTTGACCATCCGTACGCCACCTTCGACGAGGCGGCGTGCCATCAAAAAACTCTGGCCGTACTCGTTCCGACCGTATCGATCGCGGAGCGTCGGCGGTTCGACGCTCAGGTCAAACGCGCGGCGCACGTTCGCAGATGCCAGCATCCCGAGCGCTTTCTCACGGTACTCGCGCTGCTGATCGATCGCGCTCGAACGCAGCCAGGCATCCGTGAAACCGTCGATGCGTTCGAGCAGGCCCTCACGCGACGTCAAACGCTGCGCGTGAACCCCCGGAAGTGGATTCAACGCATCCAGCTGAAATTCCTTCTGCGCAAGTGAACTCTTCTTCGGTTCATCCAGCGCGAATGGGTCGAACGCCGGTCCCAGGAAACCGGCAGTCTGTCCCTTATAAAAACTCGGACCGGTGGTAAAAAAACGTGGCAAGACGACCCAGGCCGGAAGCTCCCCCGCGGCCCCGAGCAAATGGTGAAGCGCGCCGCCAATCGCCGGTGGGTCCTGGCGCGAGGGAGGCTCCGCGTTACGCGTTGGTGGATTCCCGGTCGCCAGCAGCGTGTAGAGGATGCCTGTCTCGTGGCTCGAGTTGTCGTGGGTGAGCGACCGCAGTATCGCGAGCTTGTCAGCGTGGCGCGCGACACGGGGCAGAAGCTCACTGAAATAGATTCCAGGGACGTTCGTCGCGAGCGGCGCGAATTGGCTACGGATCCCGGCTGGAGCGTCCGGCTTGGGATCCCACATGTCTAGCTGCGAGGGTCCACCGCAGAGAAAGATATAGATGCAGTTCTTAGCGGTGGCGGTGCGCGAGCCGCTAGCCTTCCGGGCTGCCTCTGCTTCAAGGAGGCGCGGCAAGCTCAACCCGAGCGAGCTCGCCGCCGTCAGACGCAGCACATCACGACGCGAAATGGTCTCTGGCGTCACCGAGCGTGACGGCATCAGATGAATCATGCATCGCCTCGCGCTATTGCAGTTTCGCTCCGAGCCTTCCTGATTACGGGTCCCGGCCGCAGAGTCAATGAAACCTCATCAACGCACGCTTCGACAAGCCAATTTCTGCCCCCTGACCAACTGTCCGAGATGGATGCAAGGACATCGCCGCACGAGTGAGGCCGTCAGGCGCACCAAGCTGGCCACGATCAGGCCAAAATTTCGCGCACGACACGACCATGGACGTCAGTCAATCGTCGTTCAAGCCCGTTGTGATAGAACGTCAAACGTTCGTGATCGATACCGAGTAAATGCAGGATCGTCGCGTGGAGATCATGAACGGTGAGGACATCCTGTTCGGCTTTGAAGCCAAAATCATCGGTGGCGCCGTAGGTGAATGGTGTCTTGACGCCGGCGCCGGCGAGCCAGCAAGTGAAACCAAAGGGATTGTGATCCCGACCGAATGTTCCGATTTGAAACATCGGCATGCGTCCGAACTCAGTGCAGAGAACAACAAGCGTCGTATCGAGTAGCCCACGCTGGGCCAGGTCCTTGATGAGCCCGGCGACCGGTTCGTCAAGTATCTCCCCGTGCACATCGTACTGCTCTTTGAGACGCGAGTGGCCGTCCCAGTTGAGACGACCGCCCGAAGCGTAGGCGCCGTTAAAAACCTGCACGCAACGGACTCCACGCTCAACGAGACGTCGCGCCAGCATGCAATTGCGCGCGAAACTCCGCTTCAGCTGACTGCCAGACTCGACGCCGTAGAGCTGTCGCACGTGCTGCGGCTCGTGATCAACGTCGACGACCTCCGGCACGGAAAGCTGCATGCGAGCAGCAAGCTCATAGCTGGCGATGCGGGCGGCGAGACGAGAATCGCCCGCGAAGCTCTCCTGATGTCGCGCGTTCAAAAACCCAAGCGCGCTGCGCGCGGCAGCTTCAGACTCTGGACTCGTTCCTTGCGGCGCCTGCAAGTAGCGCACCGGCTTCGTTGTACTGAACGGCGTTCCCTGAAACGTCGCTGGCAAGAAACCCGCTGCCCAGTTGTTCGGACCCGATTGAGGAATGCCGCGCGGATCTTCGATGGCGACGAACGCCGGCAGATCCTGATTCTCGCTCCCGAGCGCGTACGTGAGCCACGCGCCCATGCTCGGAAAACCATCCCGAGTGAAGCCTGTCGACATGACGTTCTCGCCCGGTCCATGCGTGTTCGATTTAGTCGTCAAGGAATGCAGGAAGCAAAGTTGGTCGGAAAGGTTGCCAATATGAGGCACGAGATCAGAGACCATCTTGCCGCATGCGCCTCGCGGGCGGAACGTCCACAGTGATCGCTTGAGATTGCCGTTCTCGCCTTGAAAAGATACGAAGCGATCGCGCCCCGGGAGCGGCTGACCGTCACGCTTCTCGAGCTCCGGTTTATAGTCCCACATGTCGACGTGGCTGAGAGCACCGGAGCAAAATACGACGATGACGCTCTTCGCTTTCGCCTCGAAGTGAGCGGATCGTGGTGCATAGGGGCGGGCCGGATCAATCGCGGGTCTGAGCGCGCTGAGGGGAAGCTCCTCTTTGGGCTCGGCGGCAGCCAACATGTCACCGTCAGCGAGAAGAGTCGCCAGAGCAATTCCGTGTAGACCATCGAACGTGCGTGAAAGGAATGTTCGGCGATCGAGAAGCCGCGCGCCCTGTCGAGAAAGCTCAAGCGAGCCGCAGGACGTCGAACTTGGCGTGAGCCGGGCGCGAGGCGAAGAGGCGCTCATGACATGTCTCACTCGATAAAGATAAACTCGTTGGTGTTGAGCAGGACGCGGCAAACCTGCTCGAGACCGTAGTCAGCCGCGAGATCAACGAGTCTCGCCGTTTCCGCCTCGCACGGCTGTCGCGCCAAAGCCAACGCGAACGCACGCGCCACCTGCGTTTCAGCGTCGTCGCCCACTTCACGCTGCACACGTCGGGCGAAGGAACGCGCCTGCTCACGCACAAACGCACTGTTGAACAGGTTCAGTGCCTGGATCGGCGTCACCGACTGGGAACGGAGCGGAGCCATCTGGCCAGCGTCAGGGCAGTCGAATGCGCCGAACACATCGACGCTCTCCATGCGAATTTTCGTCGCGTAAACCATACGCCGGTGCTCGCGGGCCGTAAACGACTCCTTCGGCAAGAAATCGCTCACGCCACCGGCCTTCTGAAAGAAATTGAACCCTTCACCATGCATCTGCGATTCGAGCTCACCACTCACCGCAAGCATCGCGTCGCGGATCGCCTCCGCTGTTAGGCGCCGCGGCGGGAATCGCCACAAGAGTCTACCGTCGGCGTCGATCGTGCGAGCGGAGTCTCGCGGGGAGCTGGACTGCCGAAACGTGCTCGAAAGTAGAATCATTCGGTGGACGTGCTTCAAAGACCACCCAGCTGCGAGGAGCTCGCGCGCCAGCCAGTCAAGAAGTTCCGGATGCGTTGGCCGTCCTCCCTTGAGCCCGAAATCGGATGGAGTTCCGACGATGCCAAGGCCGAAGTGATGCTGCCAGATGCGGTTGACGATCACACGCGCAGTGAGTGGGTACGAAATCTCGATGACGTGTCGTGCCAGCGATGTGCGGCGAACGACGTCGGGGGCATCCATACCAAGCTGCAGTGACCCCAACACGGCGAGGGTGTTGGCCGCGACGAGCTCACGACGCTGCATCGGATCGCCGCGATGCAGGCGAAACGTCTCTTCCGGACGCTGAAACGTGCCGGCGAACACCTGAGGGCCGGCGGCGAGACGATCTCGTTCCGCTTGCGCGGCGCGCTTCTCGGCGACGAGCTCAAAGATTCCTTCAACCTCGGCGGCTGGTACGCCAGCAAGACGTACGTCCCCAGGATCCCTGCGGTCGCTCGCGTGCGGCAGGCGGTCGATCGAGTGCGCCACCTGCAGCCACTGCCCGTCTGCCTGCTCGACCTCGATGGCGTAATCGGCGGGAAGTCCGCCGCCGTCGCCCTGCCACGCGATGCGGTCAATGCGCGTCGGCCGCGCGAGCTCTATCTCGAGCCACGCCGGCCCCGCCACTAACGTCTTCCACGGAAATATGCGCTTGCCGTCGATCAGGTTGTCTGGATGACGGGTTTGATTCTCAAGCGCGAAGCTTGATGCCGACGCCTTCGCACCGTGAACTGCCAGCGCGACGTTCGTGGTCTCCTCAACGGACGGGTCGCGGACCGCCGCTTCACTTTGGGCACCACCCGCGTCGACCTCACCGCTCGCGGTCCAGACCTCGAATTCATGCAACTGGACGCGGCCGCCGTCCCCGGTAGCGTCGATCCGCATGCGCACTCGCTGCGTCGTCCTTGCCGCAAACGTCTCTTCTGTACGCTGACGCCTAACCGCAGGCCGCAAAGAAAACCGCTGCTGCATGTGCCGGAGCTGTTCCTCGAGGACTTCCAATCGCGCCTCGAACTGCGGCACTTGCGCTGCCCAGCGCCGATCTTCTGGGCCGCGCAGGCGGCGATGACCGTAGTCAAGTCCGGCGAACACGGCCTGCAGCGCGTAGTAATCCGTCTGCGCGATCGGATCGAATTTGTGATCATGACAACGCGCGCAGCCCACCGTGAGGCCAAGAATCGACGCGCCAGCAGTTTTGATGACCTCGTCGAGCGCGTCCTGGCGAGCTTCCCTCTGCGCCTCGATGTTTCTGCCGATTTGGCCCGGCAGATTCGCCGGCCCGGCGACAAGAAAACCGGTGGCGGCGTCAGCCCCGACGGTGTCGCCGGCAAGCTGCTCGAAGATGAATCGATCGTACGGCATGTCATCGTTGAGCGCGGCGATGACCCAGTCGCGAAAGTGATATGCCTGCGGACGAAAAGAGTTGGTCTCGTAGCCCCAAGTCTCCGCAAAACGTATGACATCCAGCCAGTGCTGCGCCCATGTCTCCCCGTAACGAGGGTCCGCGAGGACCCGATCGACCAGTCGCTCGTACGCGCGCGGATCGCGATCGTCGAGAAACTCTCCCAACTCCTCAGGCGTGGGCGGCACGCCGAGCATGACGAGGAAAAGCCGCCGCGCGAGTGCATGAGGATTCGTTGGCGGTGACGGCTTGAGACCTGCTCGAGTGAGTGTACTGATGACAAATCGGTCGATCTCATTCGTCGCCCACGATCCGTGCGACGGAGGCACTTCGCGACCGCCGAGCGGTCGAAACGCCCAATGCTCGGCAGCGAGTTGCCGCCGTCTTTCAACCTCTGGGTCCTCCTCAGGCATCTGCAGACCGGCATCGATCCAGTCGCGAAGGGCGCGAACCTCTGCCACCGAAAGCGGCTCTCCCTCTGGAGGCATGACAATGGAACGATCCGTCGCGCTCACGCGCTCTATCAGCGGGCTCACGGCGCCGTCGCCAGGAATCACCGCGGGGTCGCCGCTTGCTCCGCCTTCAAGCAGGCTCGCGCGCCGATCCACCCGCAAGCCACCCTTTTGTTTCTCCGGGCCATGACACCCGAGACAGCGGCGACGGAGGATAGGCTCGACGCTACGCTCGTATGCCTCGGCGCCCGCGTCCGCAGCCTGGATGTCCGCCGCCATCAGCGATGCAATCACCACCCACCAAGTCGCCGATAGCCGCACCGTCAGGCAGCTTGGAAGCCGGCGCCGGCGGGGAAAGTAACCAGCAGACTTGCACACAGCTATGCTATGAGTTTCCTTCGACATTCGACGCTCATAAAGATTCTCGGAACCTATCGTATCCAGCTGCGTGACCTGGCGCAAATCCGACGACCTGAGTCAAACGCAGCGCGATGATCTACCTGGAAACACTCGCAATTGGGTACCCGACGGCTGGTGACAATCACTCCACGTTCGGCTATAGGTAGGGGTTCATGTCGTATCGCGCCCCCCACCCGAACCGGTTAGCCCGTCGCAAACAGGTCCGGTCGCGACGTCTCGCCGCGAACCTGGAGAAAGCCATGGCGACGATTTGTGTCGGGACGCAGAGGATCGTTGTGCGCCTCCAGAAGAATCTCCGACCTAGCGACCATCGCTCCTCAAGCGCAGCCTGTGGTTGGGCGACGGGCCGGCGCGCACGAATGAGGATCTCGCTGACCATCACTCTGGCGCTCTCGACCGTGTTATTGCAGTCGCAGGAGCCCCCCACCGCGACGGGTGCGGCGCGCCTGCCCCACCACGTCATTGCCATCGTCCAAGATCAATCCTCGCCTTATTTCGATCGATTGATCGAAGGGTTTCGTGTCGAGCTCGAGAATCTCGCCGCCGGCAAGTACACGTTCGAACTCCGCGACACTTACAACGCAGACGGTGAACCGCAGCGTTCGGCCGAGCTACTGCGCGAGGCGATCTCGGCGCCGGACGTGGGTGTGGTCTACACCGCCGGCCACCTCGTCAGCTCTGCTGCAATACAAATGGACGAGAACGAACGCCGCCTCCCGATCGTCAGTGGCTCCGTCGAGTTCGGAGATCTCAACAGCGCCCTGATCTCTCCACGCGGCACATCGCTGGTGAAGGACTATACGTTTATTCAAAGCCGGCGCATTGCGTCGGATCTGGAGAAGCTGGCCGAACTGACCGGCGAACGCCGCGTCCATGCACTCCTCGACGCGCACGTCTATCGCTCGCTCGAAGAGCGAATCAAACCGCTCGCGGCTGCCCTCGAAGAGCGTACCGGAGTCGACGTCGAAATTGTTCCGGTTGGCGACACCGCAGCGTCCTGCATCGAAGCCTTGCCGCCGAGTGCACGCGCGGTCTATGTGCCGATTCTCATCAGCATGTCCGATGCGGAGAGAGCCAATCTCTTCCAATCACTCACCTCACACAATCTGTTTTCCTTTTCGATCCTTGGAGTGATCGACGTCGAACGTGGTGCTTTCGCAGGGCTCGCAGGTGATAACTGGTCCGCAATCTACCGACGAACGGCTCTCCATCTGCACCAGATCCTTCTCGGCATCCCAACCGACCTGTTGCCTGTGACACTACGCGTCGATGATCAACTCGTGATCAACATGCGGACGGCTCTCTCCATCGGTTGGTCACCCGACTACGACACGGCGCTTGCCGCACGTTTCATCCACGAGGACGACCTTTTTCAGTCGGCAGGTGAACTCACACTCGAAGAAGCAATGGCTCTCGCCGCCGAGCAGAATCCTCAGGTGCTCGCAGCCTCCGCAGAGGCTACGGTCCAAGCGCGCGCCGTCGACGTCGCACGTGCGTCTTATCGACCGCAGCTGAGCGCCGTCGGATCGAGCGCATATCAAGGCGTCAGTGAGCGGATTCTAGCGACGACACCGCACCACGCCGAAAGCTACGCGCTCGGTGCGGAGCTGCGCCAACTTCTCTTCAGCGACCGGGTGCTCGGACAGATTGACGCGCAGAAACATGCGGCGGCGGCCTCGGAGCGTGATCTTGAGTCGGTTCGGCTCGACGCAACTGCCGACGCGGGAGCGTCGTTTCTCGACGTTCTCACTGCAGAAGCGCTCTACGTCATTGAACAAGAGAACCTCGTGCTCGTGCAAAACAACCTGCAGCTAGCAAAGCTTCGCTATGAGATCGGAGCGGCCGAGCCGTCGGAAGTTTTCCGCTGGCAGGCGAGTGAAGCACGCGGCAAAGCGACTCTGTTCAGTCGAGATGCCGACCGCCGCAACGCGCGCATCGCGCTCAACGTGCTGCTTGGCGTGCCGCGTACGCAGCACTGGGACCTGAAAGATATCGAGCTCGAAGAGGATGACCTCTACTTCATGAACGACGTCCTCTCTCCGCTGCTCGGCAATCTGAAGTCCTTTCATCGATTCATCGAATTCCTTCGCGTCGAGTCCGGAAAGCGTGCACCAGAGATCGTCGCGTTCGAAGAAACCCTTGCGGCTCAAGGCATCCTTCTGCGCGAACGAAGTCGCCGCAACTTCGTACCAGAAGTCAGTCTCGCGGCCAATTTCGACCGCGTCCTCCAAGACGCGCACCGCGTCGATGCAGATTCACAGAACGAGTGGAGCGTCGGCCTGGGCTTTGTCGTTCCGCTCTTCGAAGGCGGACGTCGTGGCGCGGAAGTCGCGCAGTTCCGCGCCACGATTCTTCAGCTCTCAGCGCTGCGCGATCAAGCGTTGTTCCTCGTTGAGCAGCGAGCGCTGGCGGCCGCCTATGGAATTTCTTCGAGTCACCCCGGGATGAGACTGAGTCGCCGAGCGCTGGAAGCAGCCGAGCGCAACTTCGAGGCCATCCGCGCCAAATACACCCAAGGCACTGCAAGTATCATCGACCTTCTCGACGCGCAGCGCGAGTTCTTGGCAGAACGCCAGAATGAAGCCGTGACGGTTTACGCCTATCTCAAGGACATCGTTTCGGCGCAGCGGGCGATCGCGTGGTTCGAGTTTTCGCAGTCGCCCGAGGAGAAAGAAGCGTGGGCCGCCGCGCTGAGAGCCTTCATGGAGTCACCGCCGCAATGAGCCAACCACACGCCGCGCAGCGGGCGAGAAACACACCACGAGTGACTCGCGGCTGCGCCATCGTCGCAGTCACCATCTTCCTCACGACGACAGAAAGCTGTAGAAAGAGCGCCGATCCCGGTCCCACGCCACCTCGCCGCGTGATCACACATCGCGTCGCAGCTCCCCAGTCAGTCATCCGCCGCAGCTTCTCTGGTGCCACGAAGGCTGCAAACACAGCGGACCTCAGCTTCGAGGTCAGCGGTCGCATCGTCGAGCTTGTTGCGGTGCGGGGACGAAAGTATGAAGCTGGCGCCGTGCTCGCGAAACTCGACACGTCGAACTACGAAGTCGAGCTCAGACGCGCGCAAGCTGAGGCGACCAGAGCACAGGAGGAGCTTAGAAGAGTCCAGCAACTTTTCGAGAACGACAACACAAGCCGTGCGCAGCTTGACTCCGCGATTGCTACGCACCAGACCGCCAGTGCCAGTCTTGAGACGGCTGAGAAGCAAGTCAACGACTGCACGCTCTACATGCCGTACGCAGGACACATCGGAGACGTCCTCAGCGAGCGACAAGAACTGGTCAATGCAGGCACTCCCGTCTTTACGATTCTTGGGGACGGCGCGATGGAGATGGAGATCGGCGTCCCATCCGACGTGATCGGGAGCGTCTCGATCGGCATGAAAGCCCGGGTACGCATCGGCAGCATACCAGGTGTAGAACTGACCGCGTCGGTCTCTAAGATTTCGACCCAGGTATCCCGCAACACAACCTATGCGGTGACACTCGCTTTGGCCGAAGGTGGCGCGGATCTGCGCGATGGCATGGACGGCGAAGCAACGCTCGAGCTTCCCAATCCGCGTGGTGGATCGATCGCGGTCCCGGCGGCGTGTGTTGCCGCAGCACCTCCCGACGAGCGCTACGTGTGGGTCGTCGATGGTGCGACCGCTCCCTCTGGCGAAACCGCTAACGTCAAGAAGCGAGTCGTGACGACCGGAGCGCTCTGGCCGCAAGGCGAGATCGAGATTCTCAGCGGCTTGACCGCCGGTGAAACCATCGTGGCACGTGGAGTCCACAGACTTAGCGACGGTGCACGGGTACGAGTGTCGCCGTAGAGGTTTAGCAGCACCTAGATGAACCTGACCGCGTTCACCCTCAGGAACAATCGCACGGCCCTCTCCTTCTACTGCGTCGTCATGTTCGTCGGCGTCGGCAGCTATTTCACGATCGGCCGGCTCGAGTACCCAGAATTCACCATACGCAACGCGCAGATCATCACAAGCTACCCTGGCCGCACCGCACTCCAGGTCGAGCAAGAGATCACTGAACCTCTCGAACAGGCGATACGCCAAATGCCTGAGATGTTCGAGGTCAAATCGACGTCAAAGAACGGTCTCTCGATCATTTCAGCGGAGATCGCCGAGGAGTATTTCGACCTCGATCCTATCTGGCAGCGACTACGTAACAAAGTCGAAGAGACGCAACTGCCGGATGGTGCCGGCGTGCCCAGCGTTAACGATGAGTTCGGCGACGTCTTCCCCTACGTTTATGCCCTCCGCGGCGACGGATTCTCCGACCGGGAACTGCTCGACTACGCGGAGGATATCCGTGACGAGCTGCTGCGTCTCGATGGCGTCGGCAAAGTCGAGTTTCACGGCACGCGACCGGAACGTGTCTACGTCGAGTTCTCCAACAGCGAGCTATCGGCCTACGGTGTCAGCCCCTCGATCCTCGCCCAGCAGATCCAGAACCAAAACGCGGTTGCCTCAAGCGGCTCAGTGCCGGTTGCTGTCGAGCGTCTCAGCGTGGCCACTCTCGGCGAGTTCGAGACGCTTGAAGAGATCGAAGCGCTACGCTTGGCAATTCCAGGCGAGGCAACGTCTGTTCTGCTTTCGGACATCAGCACAATTCGACGCGGCTACATAGAACCGCGCTCTTCCGTGGTTCACCACAACGGCGAGCGCATCCTTTGCATTGCTGTGTCAATGGTTGCTGGCGGGCTCGTCACGGACATCGGAGACCGCATCCAAACGAGGCTGTCTGAGATCGTTGAGGATCTGCCGATCGGCCTCGACGTCGAACCCATTTTCTACCAACCAGAATACGTCAGCGCATCGATCAATTCCTTTCTTGTCAATCTCTCCCAAGCATTCTCGTTCGTCGCCGTGGTGATGTTCCTCTTCGCAGGCTGGCGGATCGCGCTCGTCGTCGCCATTTTGGTGCCGTCAGCGATCTTGGCGTGCTTCGCCGCAATGCCCCTTGCCGACGTACAGCTCGAGATGATGTCGATCGCCGCACTGATCATTGCCCTTGGGCTCCTCGTCGACAATGCCGTGGTGGTCAGCGAGCAGATTCTGGTACGTCTCAGCCAGGGGCAGGAGCGCCGCGCCGCATGCATCGCCGCGACGAAGAACCTTCAGGTACCCCTGCTCGCTGCCAGCGCTACGACAATCGCCGCGTTTTCGCCTGTCGCCCTGGCGCCGGGCGCTACGAGCGAATTCACCTACAGTCTTTTCGCCGTCGTGTCGCTTACGTTGCTGGCCTCCTGGGTGCTCTCGATCTCTATCATCCCCCTCTTCTGTTACTACTTTCTCCGTCCTCTCAAACGCGACACGTTCGTCGGCCGCCTTCTCGAGCGACTCTACGCGCCGTATGAGGCTGCACTGCGGTGGGCTTTCAAGGGCGGCTGGCTCTTCCCAATATCGATCCTGGCGCTAACGATCTTGGCTGGCTGGGGATTTCGTTTCGTTCCCAACATCTTTTTTCCACCCAATGAACGCGGACAGTTCATCGTCGACTTCGAGCTGCCGCTGGGTCGCGATTTACCCGAGACTGAGCGTCGCGTCGCCACGTTCGAACGTTGGTTGAATGAGACATATGCCGACGAACTGCGAAGTGTCTCGACCTGGATCGGCAACGGCGGGCCGCGTTGGTACCTGGCGCTTTCCCCGGAGCCGCCGAATCCCAATTACGCCTTCATGACGGTGCTCACGCACAGCGGCGATCCAGCTCGGATTCGCGCCATGATCGATGCGGTGCACCGTCACGCTCGCGAATCGTTTCCGGACGCGCGCATCGTCGCGAAGGCGCTCGAAAACGGTCCGCCGGTCGGTGATCCGATTCAGATCCGTCTTTACGGGCGCGACATGCAGATAATCTACGACTGCCGCGACCGAATCATTGACGAGATGCGCGCGGTCAGCGGGCTCAACGAGATGCGCGATGACTGGGGCGCGTGGGTCAAACAGGTCTCCGTCAACCCAGACCCTATCCGCGCCGCTCGGTTGGGACTGACGACGTCGGACATAGCTTCCGCGCTCGGCATGCAATACAGCGGCATGACTGCGAGCAGCTTTCGGGAAGATGAAAAATCGATCCCGATCGTGCTGCGATCACGCGAGGACTATCGCGAACACCCGGAACGCATTCGAGACATGCCGATCTACGGCCTTGATGGCACTTCCGTGCCACTGAGCCAAGTGGCGGACGTGCGCATCGATTTCCTGCCAGGTTCCATTCTGCGTGAGGACACGATTCGCACTATGACAGTCAAAGCGCGGGTGAGCGGACGCTTCGCCAGCGAGGCGCTGTCAGAGCTTCGGCCGCGACTCGATGGGTTGCTCAGCACCCCGAGTTGGCCGTCAGGCTACCGCATCGAATACGGAGGTGAGCAGGAGGAAAGTGCGGAGTCACAGGGAAAGATCTTCGAGGCGATGCCCATATCGTTTTCCGCGCTCGCGCTCATTCTGATCAGTCAATTCAACAGTCTCCGGCGCTTCCTCATCATCCTGCTGACGATCCCACCCATGTTGATCGGGATCACGTCCGGGCTTCTGGCGACGGGTTCATCGTTCGGATTCATGACGCTCCTGGGAATCATCGCGCTCCTCGGAATCGTGGTCAACAACGCGATCCTTCTGATCGATGAGATTGATCGTCAGATGCTTTTGGGATTGGAGCGACGCGAGGCGATCGTAGCCGCCGCACGCTCCCGACTGCGCCCGATCGTCATGACAACGGTGACGACGATCATCGGCCTGCTACCGCTCTCTGTCTCCGGCGGCGGCATGTGGAGCTCTATGGCGAACGCGATGATGTTCGGGCTCGGGTTCGCCACAGTGTTGACGCTGGTACTGTGTCCTGTCCTTTTTGACCGGTTCTTCGTGCGCACAGATCGCATCGCATCACCGCAAGAAGGTGCCGCCGCAAGTCATACGACGTCGTCTGGGCAAGCAGGTCGGTAATCGAGATGGCTTACAACGAAGACCTCGCACAACGTGTTCGCAGCGTTCTCAAACGCCGCCGCGGCATCAGTGAAAAAAAGATGTTCGGTGGACTGGCGTTTCTGGTGCGCGGAAACATGAGCTGCGGCGTGGTCGACAACGAGTTGATGGCTCGTGTTGGACCAATCGCGTACGAAGCAGCACTCAAAGAGCGACATGCGCGCCCGATGGACTTTACGGGGAAGCCCCTCAAAGGCTTCGTTTACGTCTCCGAGAAAGGTGTTTCGACAGACAAAGGTCTGAAGAAGTGGGTCGATCGCGCCGTCGAGTTCGCACGTTCGCTGCCTGCCAAATGACGATCGAGGGTGAAGATGAAGCCCGGCGAGGATCGAAAAACGACCCAGAAGAAGCAGCGCGGCTTCGAAGACAAGCTCGTCCGAGACGCCTCCGGATTCGCTCGCTGCTGGTGGTGCGGCGATGACCCGCTCTACGTCCGCTACCACGACGAAGAATGGGGTTTCCCAGTCACCGACGATCATCGCCTGTTCGAGAAGATCTGCCTGGAAGGATTCCAGTCAGGGCTGAGCTGGCTCACGATTCTGAAGAAACGCGACAACTTCCGACGCGCGTTCCAAGGCTTCGATTTTGAGCACGTTGCGCGTTTCAACAAACGAAGCGTTGAACGTCTGCTCAGAGACGCGGGGATCGTGCGACATCGCGGCAAAATCGAAGCGACCATTAACAACGCGCGCCGGGCCGTGGAGTTGGTCAATCAAGCGGGGTCGCTCGCGAGTTTCTTTTGGCAGTATGAGACCAAGCGGCCGTTCGAGGGGATTGTCGCGACGACGCCAGAGTCGATCGAGCTCAGCCGCGAGCTCAAGTCGCGCGGCTGGACGTTCGTCGGCCCGACGACGGCGTACGCATTCATGCAGGCGATGGGGCTGGTGAACGACCATGTTCCCGGCTGTGCCGTCCGCCAACGCGTGGCGCGCGCGAGGCGCCGAACTGTGTTACCGACTGCGTCAACGGGATGACTAGGCTACAAAGCGTCAATCGGAAGCGAGACTAGATTCTCCGAGGATGTGACGCCGCACCGTGCGCCGGTCGAGTCCGGTTTGACGCGCCACCTCGCTGTAGTTTCCACAGCGCTCGTAGAGAAGACGGCAGTAACCTGCGAGAAGTTCGTCAACGTTCATCTCCCCACGCTCCACGGCAGCGCCGAACGCAGTATCTGGACCGCAATCTACACTCGCCTCAGGTTCATAGTTCCCCGTCAGGAGGATGCGGCGCACGCACTGCTCGAGCTCACGGACGTTGCCTGGCCAGTGGTAGTCCTCCGGAAGCGATTGGCGAATCGCCTCGCGGACGTACTTGATCAGTTCGGGAGCAGGGCCCGTCATGCGTTGCAGCAAGTGTCCGACGAGTTCGTCCAGCTCATCACAACACTCGACGAGGTGATCACGCAATGCCGGCATGGTGATGACGTCCGAGGAGAGACGAAAGAAGAAGTCATCGCGGAGACCTCCCGGCGAACGCAACTCGTGGAGAGGACGATTCGTTGCCGCCACGATGCGGCCACGAAAGCGGCACACGTCACGGCTTCCGACCGGAGAGAAGCAGCGCTCCTGCAGGACCCGCAGCAGCTTGATCTGGATCGTCGGCGAGACTTCACCAATCTCGTCGAGAAAGATCGAGCCGTGGACACTGCAGCGAGCGAAGACTCCGTCATGGTCCTCGACAGCACCGGTAAATGCGCCACGGCGATGACCAAACAGCTCCGACTCGATGAGAGCATCGGGGAACTGTGACAAGTTGATCGAAACGAACGCCTTGGTGAAACTTTCGGAGAAGGTTCCCTTGTTCGCGTCGAACGGAATGAAACCAGCAAAACCAATCGCGCGCGCAGCTGCACCTTTGCCGGTTCCGGTCTCACCGAGAAGAAGAGTGGAGAAGTCCTCCATCCGCGTGACAAGGTAACGTGAGTACCAGCGGATGTCGTGCGTAACGACGTTGTTCCATAGGTGGCGCCGCAGGTCTTTCATGGCGTCGCTGTTGCCCACAAGCTCGTGCGCGACGAAGTAGTAGGCACGCCTGAACTGAAAAAAAATCGCCAGATAGCGCTCCGCTTCCTTCGGCTTGAACCCACGCCCGACGAGTTCGGCGAGCAGCTCGGCGCCAAACGTGACGGGCGTCGGCGAGTCACCAGCAGCGATCTGCTCGGTGATGCAGCGATCGAGCGCGTCGACAAAACCGTAGTAGACAGCGAAGAGATGCGCGATCTCGAGACGGAGCCGATCTTCGCCGCGAAAACAGCTCAGGTGCCCTTCCCCTTCCAGCCCCCGCAGGCGACGCGCTGTCTCGGCCAGGACGTGGTCGCGCACTGCCTCAGGATCGCGATGCAAACGCGGTACGCCGCTCAGCTCGGAGAGGAGCTCACCACGTTCGCTGCCGAACGGGTTGGCGAACGAGGCGAGCTCGAGGCGAGCGAAGAACGCGGTGTCCGAGGCGGATAGAGCCATTAGAGTCATACTTTTAGTGTATACCAGCTATTCTTTCAATGATCATAAGCATTCGAGCCGGACGTTCAATCGATCTTAGGCGCGCCTGGCATCCACATCATAAAGCATTCCTAGAATAGAAGTTACCTCCGTCTTCAGGCAACTGGAACGGCCGTTGCTTTGGGGCGCGGTTGAGAGCCGGCGAACGTCGCCGAGACTCACCCTCAAAATTCCGGGGCCCCCTGCCGACCGGAATCGGACGCACAACGGAGGTTCGCCATGTTGCGCCGAAACGCCTTGTCCCGCCGCGCCGTCTCTGGCGTCGCCGCTTCTCTACTCTTGGCCCTAACGATCTCCACGCCGGCTGAGTCAGCTGGTCTGCTCGTCGCCGACGGTGGCTTCGGTGGCGTGCTCGAGATCGAGGAACACGAGGTCCAGGTCACCGTCGACAGCGGCATCGCCGTCACGGAGGTCACGCAGGTGTTTCGTAACACAGAAAAACGCCAGGTTGAGGCCCTCTACACCTTCCCCGTTCCCAAAGGCGCGTCCGTCGCCAGCTTCAGCATGTGGATCGGTGGTAAGGAAATGGTCGGCGAGGTCGTCGAGAAAGAGCGCGCCCGCCAAATCTACGACAGCTACAAACGACGCCGCATCGATCCAGGGCTCCTCGAACAGACGGACTTCAAGACGTTCGAGATGCGCATTTTCCCCATCGGTCCGGAGGCGAGTCAAAAAGTAAAGGCAACCTACTACCAAGAGCTCGAGTTTGACAAAGACTGGGCTACGTACGTCTACCCGCTCGCCACGTCGACGCGCAGCGACGTTGACGCGCGAGCCCGAGGCAAGTTCGCCATCAATGTCGATGTCAGGTCCGCGATCCCCATCACCGAGATGGAAAGCCCGAGCCATCCCGATGAGTTCGTCGTCGCAAGGCATTCCGACATCTACCGACAGGCCAGCATGGAGACCACTGGTGGCGATCTCAGTCAAGATTTTGTCGTCGCCTTCAAAGTGAAGCGGCCGCGCACCGGGTTCGATTTGGTTGCCTCCAAGAAACCAGATGAAGACGGCTACTTTCTGCTGACGCTGACAATCGGCGATGATCTCAGCGAACGCGAATCGGGTATGGACTATGTCTTCGTCCTCGACGTTTCCGGCAGCATGAGGTTCAACGCCAAAATGCGAACCTCAGCCGGATCGATCACCGCTTTCGTAGACTCTCTCGACGCAAATGACCGCTTCGAGCTGCTGTCATTCAACGTCGCCCCGACGCCACTGTTTGGTCAACTCGCGGCAGCAACTCCGGAGAAAATCTCTGCAGCGACGACTTTTCTCAACGAACAGAGCGCTCGCGGCGGAACCGATGTCGGGAGCGCGCTGCGACTGGCGTACAACTATGGTGAAGCCGATCGCACTCTCAACGTCGTGCTCTTAAGCGACGGGCTCACCAAGGGTGAAGCGAGCACGAGTCTCCAGGCGCTGGTCGCAGCCCGACCCGCCAATGCCCGCGTCTTTTGCATCGGTGTCGGCAATGACGTCAATCGCCCTCTCCTCGAGCGCGTCGCCGAGCGCTCAGGTGGCTTGGCCGCGTTCATCTCCCGAGGCGACAATTTCACGAGACAAGCCGCCGCGTTTCGCCGCAAGCTGATGCGCCCTGCGGTGAGTGACGCTCGCATCAAAATCACGTCGGTCGATGCTTATGATGTCACGCCAACGGAGCTCCCGAACCTTTATCATGGCGCGCCTCTGCGTATGTACGGACGTTATCGGCGCGGCGGCAAAGCCAAGATCGAATTCACCGGCGATGTGAACGGCCGGCAGATCGCCAACGACATTGACATAGAATTCCCGGCTGACGCTGGCGACCACCCACAGGTTGAGCGCATGTGGGCGCTGCGACGCGTGGACGACCTCGTCCGCGCAGGTGACGGCCGACCTCTGGGGCGCGATGCCATCGAAGCGATTATAAACCTCGGAGAAACCCACTCGATCGTGACCGAGTACACGTCGTTCCTTGTGCTTGAGAACGACGCAGAGTACAGGCGCTGGAAGATCGAACGCACAAATCTGGCGCGCATCACCAACGATCGCGATGCTCGCGATCGCCTGGCTAAGAGTCTTGAAGCAATACGGCGCAGTGCCGTGGATGGTCTCGGGCCGGCGGTGGCGGCGAACGCAACGAAACCACAGGACCGCGCTGAGCCGCTCGCTCGTCACGTCAACGAGGCACGCGAAGCGCCGACTTCGACCGCATCGCCCCCCTCGCGCGACGACGAAACGGCGTGGAACGCGTCCCGCCGCGACAACGGCCGTAGATCTCGCAGCAGTCGCAGCAGTGGCGGCGGTGGTGGTTTCGGCGGTGGTCCCGTCGGACCGATCTTCCTCGGCGGTGCGCTGTGGTTGTGGAATCGCGAGCGGCGACGACAACAGCGCACGGCATAGCGATCTCGCTGCACGCGACGGCCCCCTTCAGAGATAGCGAACTGACAACGTCGGCGGTGCTAGAGACCGCCGGCGTTCGTCGCTTTCCTGTGAGTTCAAACGCGAGGAGACTCTGTATGCCAGACAACACGATGCTCACAACGCAGCCAGCCACTGAAGGATTCCCCGGACCTCCCGCTGCGGCGCTAGCACGACGAGCTCCCGAGGTGTGGCTCTTCACGGTCCTTCTCGTTGGACTCAATCTGCACACGGTCGGTGTGGATCTCGTAGCGCCGCAGATTTTTCTTCCGGCCGCAGTGAGTGCCGGCGAATGGTGGCGCCTCGCGACGCATCCGTTTGTTCACGTCAGCTGGTATCACCTGCTGCTCGACGCAGGAGCGTTCCTATGTCTGTACGGAATTCTTGCCGGTCACAAGCTTCATCGTCGCCTGGTCCTCCTCTTCGGCTGCGGCACCGGGAGCTTGGTAGCGACCTTATGGATGATGCCTGAGATTTCGCACCTCGGCCTTGGAGGCCTCTCGGGTATCGGCCACGGACTCCTCCTCGTCGTCGGGCTCGATTGGGCGTTTGGGAAGAACGTCGACGCGCCGCTCCGTCGTGTCGGCTGGCTCTGCGTCGCTGCGGTCGCACTGAAAAGTAGTTACGAAATGCGGACTGGAGAGCTCGCCTTCTCATCGATGCACCTCGGTCTGACGGGAGTGCCCATGGTGGCCTGTCACGGCGGCGGTGCGCTCGGAGGAGCTGCGGCCTGGGTGCTGCTAAGGACCGCGGGACGCTGGCAGACCGGGAGATCGCCCATGCGGTAGTAGAGAGTCGCCGCGCGCCAAGAAGATAGCCGACGAGCTCTGGATCGTAGGTGAGCGTAGCAGCAGGTCGGCTGAAGGAAGCGACACGGTCGGAGTCAGGAGTCCGGCGTCTCCCGAATCTAAAGGTTGCGTCAGAGTGTGCCGATAAAGAGGGCATGAAGATCAAGGTGCACCGGCGCGAAAGTTCGTCGGAGCAGGAAGCGCTGACGAGTCGTGCCTTCGTCATCGATGGGCTCATTCTTACTGTGATCGTCGTCGGCGTCTTCGTCGCGGTGTTTGCCGTGCGCCCCAAACGCGTGCTGCTCGAGTACGGCTGGGAGACGACGCGGTTCAGCGGTCCACTCAATCAGGACGGGACCGTCGACTATGTGACGATCGTCGAGCGCCAAGCCAGCGCTGGTGTGACGGCAGAGGAGAACGCCGCGATGCCCCTGGTCGAAGCCCTCGTCGGGCCAGGCGACGACGACTCTGTAGACTTCTTGAGGCAGCATGGTTTCGTCGTTCGCGAGGACAACGCGTGGACCAATCCCTTCGACTTCCCGCTCGATGACTTCGACTTATGGGATGCCGTGAAGGAAACGTCCAGAAGCCCCTGGCACGCGGACGAATTCCCACTCGTCAAAGCTTGGATCGAATCGAACGAAGTGGCTACGGCGTTGATTCGTGACGCAGCGCGCCGGTCCAAGTTCTACCTGCCGCTGCAACCCACCTCAGCACCAAAGCGACTTGATAATTCAAGAACTCCACTGTCGCTCATCGACGTGCGTGGAGCATACCTTCTCCTCACCGCCGCGGGATACCTCGATCTCGCAGCTGAGAAGCGACTCGCAGCGTGGCGCACCGCGCGGGACGTCGTCAACTTGAGCGCACACGTCGGGCGGATACTGTTTGTCATCTGGTCTGGCTTCGCCTACGAAGCTTATGAAAGCGGCGCTCGCTTAGCTCACGATGTGGTCGTCTCTGCGACCTTGCCGCCGCAGTTGGCACGGCAACTCCTGGAGGACCTTGAGACCTGGCCAGCGCCAACGGCAGCAACAACCATCGTCGAACGATGGCGGCTAGAGCTGCTCGACTTCGTCTCAGGCTGTTGGGCCGGCGAAGGGTACGAGGAGGACTGGATTGATCTATGCGTACCACCCAACGCACAGTTCGATCCGCATCCGATTCTGCGCCGCATCCATCACAAACTTGACATGGTATTGGATGCATATGCTCGCGGCGAAACCATCACCCAGAGGCATCGGCCAACGATTCAGGGGCCATCTTGGATGCGTAAAATCCTGAAACACGGTCGGGAGATCTCCAGAAGCCTCGTTCCACGCCTCGCAGTGAACAAATTCGTGTCGTATGCCCTCGACTCCTCAATCTGCGCCGGAGTGGACGAAAACGAACGCCACGCCAGGACCCGCCTCTCGCTCACGCGCGCCGCGCTCGCACTGTCGATCTTCTGCGCTGAGACAGGGGACTCTCCATCGTCGCTGAACGATCTCGTGCCGGAAATCCTCGCGACGGTCCCACTCGACCACATCGCGAGGCGCCCTCTTCGCTACCGCTGCGACGCGGATGGCTGGACGCTCTGGGCCGTTGGCTACAACGGTAGAGACGATGGCGGTCACCAGCGCCTCGACTTCACGCTGCATTCGCCCCCGCTCGACGCCACAGCGCCTGAATTGACACGACGCCACGACTGAACGGCACACGGGAGTGTGCCTGCTACTATAAAGACGTCGCCGATACGCTCTTCAAAGTAGCAGGCACACGCCGTGTGCCGTTCCGGAGAGTTGCGACGGCAAGTTTAAAAACTTCACAGCCTCGGAGTGTGCCTGCTACTTGAGCACTCGCACTCGCCCACACGCACACTCCACCCCCACACGCAATCGCATCCCGCATGGCTTAGAAGCGCCTCCCTTTTGCAACATGGCGAACGTGTCGACTACTCTGTCGGTCAGGACACGGGCGCACCAAGGTTGGTGGGTGCTGAATAACCTGCGACGAGATCACGTCAAAGGAGGTATCGTTCACGTCCATGCAACGAACACGCACGTGAACACAACGAGCAAACGCCACACATGACTTCTCTTTCAGACCACCGAGAACCCGATCGCCTCACATCGGACGAATTACGCGACGTGACGGTCGAACGCTCCGTCCACCGCGTCGCCGGAACGTTCGCGTTCGTCTCGCTGCCACTTCTCGTCATCGCGCTCTTTCTGGACGGCGATAACTGGGGTATCGCTGTCGCGCTCTCCGCCGTTGCCGTCGTGACGTTCGCGTTCATCGCCCGAGCTTGGTTCTGCAGCAGAAAGCTACGCCGTTCGCGCTTTGCCGGCGACGATTGAGGTCCAGTGTACGACCCGCTTCGCTCTCCGCCTGGTGAGTCACTTGAGCAAGGTAAGCGGGTTCTCGCGGTTCTCCAGCGGCAACTCGACCGGCCGGCCGAGGCGATGCGACTCGAAGACCGACACGATCATCTCGGTGACGCCGCGTGCGACGTGGATCGAGTCGAAACCCTCGCGGTTGTTCTCGATCGCGTCGAGGAGATCTCGGATGGCGAGGAGATGCCGCGCCTCGTACTCCTTGCCGGCGAGCGGCTCAGGCTGACCGATGCCCGCTGATGAGACGTCCTGCCATTCGCTGCCGGTCCGCCCGGGCGACCAGCTCGGATCACCGAGAAACTTCACCGGTGGCATCGTCCCTTCGACGATCTCGAAGACACCCTCGCTGCCGAAGATCTGCAGACCATAGCGCGACGGCCTGCCGGCCATGTGGCGACGCGATTGGAAGTGCGCCGTCGCGCCACCCTCGAGGCCGTACACGGCGCTCACCGAATCGCCGGCTAGCGGTCCAATCCCTTCGGCTCCTGGCGCGATGTGCTTCTTCGCCACGGCTTCGCCGCCCTGCGTCACTCGCGCGAAGCACCAGCGCGGGTGGCCGCCGAGGTAGCGCACCATATCGAGCACGTGCGTGCCCAACACCCAAAGGTCTTCACCGCCGCCACGCCGATCCTCTTTGCCGCGGGCGCGATACTCGAGAACTTCCCCAATTGCTCCCGCGTCGATCAGCCGTTTGAGCGTCGCGAGCTTCGGGCTGTAGTGGGTGGGATGCCCAATCGCCAACTTGACGTGTGTGCGCTCGCACGCGTCGACGATCTCGTCAGCCTCTGCAAGGGTACGGCAAAAAGGCTTCTCGACGTAGATGTGCACAGCGCGCTCCGCCGCGGCGACGATCATGTCGCGATGTTGATCGACCCAACGGGGACAGACTGCGACGATGTCGAGCTTCTCCTTGTCGAGCATCTGCCGGTAGTCGCTAAAGGCACGCTCCACCTTGAGGCGCTTGGCCGCTTTCGCGAGTCCGTCGGGATCATCGTCCGCGACCGCGACGACTTCGGCCTGCGGCACGTCAAACCACGTCGTGTCGAGTCCGTGACCGTAGTTGCCGCGACCAGTGCTGCCGATTACGCCGATGCGGTAAATCTTCGCCATCGCCTTCCTCCTGATCCCATCTTTCGACACACCTTCACGTCAGTGGAACACCGATCCGGGCGGACGGTCGCCCGCTCCGCGCCCCCGAGAACCGTCTCATGTTTGAAGCCCGCCAAAGTCTCGGCTAGTATACCGTCCGCCCCGAAAAAACAGGACACGTCTATGCACGACAGAGAACCCAGCAGACAAGAGACTGCAGACGCGCCGAACCCTTACGCGGCCCCACCTCCCGACAGCCAAATCCTCGCCCCCAGATCGGAGATCACCCTTGCTAGCCGGTGGACGCGCCTTGCAGCGTTCATCACCAACCAGGTCATCTGGGCTGCAGTCATGACTCCACTCGTCTTGATGCTCATAGTAGCAACGACCGACGCGGTAAGCACCGATGAGTTGACACCGTTTGTCGTTGGACTTGGATTCGCAGCTTTCGTGTTTCTCGGCTTCTTCGCTCTGCAGTGCTACCTTCTCTCGGCACGGGGACAAGACGTCGGCAAGATCATCTTCAGACTTCGCATCGTGAGACACGAAGACTATGGCAACCCCGGCTTTCTCAGCGCGGTCTCGCTGCGATGGTGGCTGAACCAGTTCATCACAGGTGTCCCCTGGGCGGGATGGGCCTACGCCCTGATCGACGGCCTGATGATCTTTCGCCAAGACCGCCGCTGCGTTCATGACCAGATTGCGAAGACGATCGTGATCGAGGAACCGACTGCGATTGCGGCAACAGAGCACGCGACAAAAACGCCCGACCGGGCGGGGTAGACTCGCAGCGCGACTCACCGACCGATCGGGCGTAGTGTATCGACTAGGTCGGAGCGATGTCCTACGGGAGGACGTCGTCGTCACCGTTGTTCGCGGACCTTATACCACGGGCGACGACGTCGCCGCTGGTCTCAACCTTGATGCCGCTGTCGCCGTTGTCATTGGCGGTGATCGCAAGCAACGTAACACTCTGAATGACGGTGCCGTCCTCGACGATATCAATTCCGTCGGAACGGTTGCCAGAAAACTCACCATTGATCACCAAAACCGACGAGATGTCGATGTCGTCTGCTTCGACTTGAAGACCATTTCCCCCGTTATCGTCATCATCGACATCGTTAGCTACCGAGGTCACATTAATGACGGAGATGGACACAGTGTTGTCAATGTCGATGCCATCGTCCGCATTCCCCGAGTAGACACCCCCGACCACCACGATCGTGCCGCAGTCGTCGACTTCCAATCCCTCGTCTCCGTTGTTGCTGGCAGATGTATTGTCGACTCGAATCGAGCCGATCTCTTCGAGGTCGAAACCGTCAGCGCCGTTGTCTGAGACGGTCACCGAAACGGCCGAAATCGAACCCGCGTCCTCAAGCTTGAAACCGTCGCCGCCATTGTTCGAGTAGTTACCGCCGATCACCTCGACGCTGTCGATATCTTCGGCGTTGACGCCGCGCTCGCCGTTGCCGGTCGCCGTCACACCGCTCAAACGCACGCTCGGTGTGTCGTCAAGGTTGATCCCGTGCATGTCGTCGTCACTGCCGTTGTCGGAGTAATTGCCGCGGACGATCACGACGGCGTCGACGTCGTCAACGTAGACACCATGACCATCCTCGACGTCGTCATCTGGATCGGGATCGTCGTTCTCCGTCGAGCTGACATCGACAAGTGTGAGGGAAAGAGCGGTGTCGTCGTCCGCTCGTTCGGCCATGATCCCGTTCTTACCCCCCGAGACCGCAAGTCCACGCAGCGTCACGTCGCCCGAAGAGATCGAGACGACGTTTTCCGCCGAGTCGGCTGCGACGATCGAGGCATCACCGCCGCCTTGAAGAGTCACCGTGCCCGGATCAGCAATCGAAACGTTCTCAACGTACTCACCTGCGGCGATGTCAATGGTGTCGGCACCAGGAGAAGCCGCAGCCACGTCCACGGCGTGCTGAACAGTGAGGAACGGGCTGTTGGACGACGTCCCGGAATTACCGTCATCCCCATTGCTCGCGTTGACAAAGAAGTTGGCCGCCGATGCGGATGTAGAAAGAGTGACAACGAAAAAGATGCACAAAGTCCCACGGAAACGCATAGTTTCCCCCTTTCGCTCAAGCGTGTGGCACGCACCCTAACAGCTCGTTGAAAAAGTCATTCGGCCGAGAAACTGGCCTCTTCACGCCCAGATCGACCGCGGCGAGCCTCGATAATCTCGGAGATTACCTACGTTCGCCGCGGCCGATCTGGACGCGAAGCGACCAGTTTTCGACTCGAAGCACTTTTTCAACAGGCTGCTAACCGAGTTCTTGAAGTCTCGCCCACACACGACAACAACACGGTGAGCCGCTCGAACGACCCGCCTCCCTCAAAAGGAACGCAACGCAGACGCGACAATGCCGCCACGACACGTTCTGCGAACCTGCCCGGACACAACGTGAAACCCAACTCTTCCCCTTGAATCTCGTCAACACAGTTGCACGAGCGTCGTCCCTAACCCACCGAAGAAAGCCGGAGGTCCGGCCCAGGGACCTATGCTAACCCAAGTCGAACACGCCCATCAATTACGAACATTGACCGAACCGGGCGATCGTGCGACGACGAGGCAGAAACAGTGAGCAGATGTTCTGAGCAAGTCACGGCGGGCGTCAGTCGGGCCGAAACGTGAGGCGGACCTCCCCGCGTACGACCTCGAGCGCCGTCACCGCCTCCACGGTCAGTTCGACTTCACCGCGCCCCTCGACTGCGACACCGTGAATCAACCCCGTGAGCTCGTCAAGCTCAAGCCCCTTCGGTAGCGCCCCCGCGACGAGCGAAAAACGCAGCGGCGCCAGCCCACCCGTGCCGACGAAGTCGACTACGCGGTGTCCGCGCACAATTTGGATCGGCCGCTGGCGAAAACGAAACCGCGGTTGAAAGCAGAGAATGCGATAGCGTGGCGTGTCCGCGGCGTAGAGAGTTCCGGTCTCCGGATGCACAGCCGTCGCGTTCACGGCACCGCCAAAGCGATGACAGAAACCGACGGAGTAGCCGAGCAAATTCGGAATCCCGCGCGTGTTGTAGTCCTGCAGCGCGTGGACCTCCGGGTGGTCGCCAAGCCCGAACCAACCGACAACTGGCAGACGCTTCTTCGCTCGTAGGTCGCCGGAGACGTCAAGCGCGACAAGCCCTGACCACAGACGCTGCCGCTTTTCATCGAGCGCCAGAGTGCGGCGCACATAACGCAGTTTCGTCTTGACCGTCGCATGCGGCCCACCAATCCGAATGCAGGGCTCCATACCGTTGGCGATGCGCCCGGCGAGATCAAAGCCAAGAATCTCACGCGTCTGAGCGTCTTCGCCGCTGGTCACAAACAGGAGCCGGCTGCGGCGGTCGTATGCAGCACCATGAGGCTCGGCCAGGCCTCTGGGATGCCACTGACCACTCCCCCAGTGCGGCGCGTTGCTGTCGAAGTCGGGTTGACCGAGGACGAACATCGCGGGCATGAAAGTCTCAACGCCGTCGCTGACATCGACGATGAGGACGCGGTGGTTCAATTTTTCGGTGATGACAAGCCAGCCGCGATCGCGGTCCATAGCAAGACCGCTGATCTCTTTCCCCATCTGCCGTCTCGTCGCGACACCACGCAGCCCGGTCTGAAAATCTTTCTGCCCCAGGACATGGAGCGCGTTGCGGCCACTGCGGACACTGCTCGACTCGAACTCCTCACGATGTTTAGGCGGTCGATTCTTCGGCGGATCGAACGCTGGTAGTGATTCGAGCGCACGAGCCCCAGTCGTCGCGGCAACATTCGAGAGCTGAAAATGAAGTAAACGCGAACCTTGAAAATCGGAGACGAACAGCTGTCCCGACGCTGTCATGACGCTGTGGCTTGGGCGGTTGAAACGTGCCGCGCCGTAATTGTTGCCGCGCGCGGTGAGCGTCGGAACACCGAGCGTCAAACGCGCTCCCCGACCGAGCGGCAAACCATCTGCGTGTAGCGGAAAAAACAGCAGGCGACCACCAATGGTATCAGCAGCCAGCAGCCAAGCGCCGTCGGCACTGACCGACACGGAGGGCGTGCCGTCGGCGTAGTCAAACCCGTAAGGGCCCGGCCCATCGTTTGGGCCGTACTTGTTCCAGTCGGGACGAAGAATGTCACCGCCGTGAAACTGACCAAGTAGATCAATGGCACGAGCCAGCGGCGCTTGCGCTCTAAAAGCGAGCACGCGATTGCCGCGCGGCTCCGCAACGTAGAGGTGGTCGCCGGCGACCGCGAGGCCCGTCGGCCCGACATACCCCGGCTTCGATTGCTCGAGGTCTGTCGACATCTCGAATCGGCCGAGCGCAGCCTTTGGCTCAGCCCTCCCGGTCAGAATCTCATCGAGCGAGTAGACGAGAACCCTACGACCCGGGCGGTCGGAGACGAAAACGCGGTTCGCCGCGTCGACGGTAACATCGACGAGCCCAGTGATCTTGCGGCGTTCGGGCTGAGAAGGGGGTGGTCCTTCGGCGCTGGTCGGAAGCTGCAAGGCGACGATCGCCGGCATACCTCGCCAGATCTCACCGGAGATTTCGAAAACAAGTAGACGATGATTCATCGAGTCAGCGACGAGAAGAAACCGATGCCCGGCGTCGATGCTCAAGCCGGACGGAAACAGCATGGTCTCAAGCCCCACCACACCGCCGCGATTGGGGAGGTAGCTGACGAAATCGGACTGACCGAGGACCGACGTTGCCGCCGGCCCGTTCTGCAGCTCGTCCGTATGAAAGACGAGCACACGGTGGTTGTCGCCGTCCGAGACGAAGAGTCGGTCGCCGTCACACGCGACACCACGCGGCAAGAACAACCCACGAGCGTTCGGCCTGCGGGTCAGCGGCACACCGCGCACGTCGTCGCGCGTTGAATCCCAAACCAGCCCCCCCGGCGATGCATCATATCCCCAGGCATCGAAATCTGATTGGCCGAACACGCGCACCGCGCGGGACGACTTGGAGTCGATCGGGTCATGAAGATGAAACTCTAGAACTCGATGGTTGTACTCGTCCACGACGAAGAGTCGCTCGCCCGCAGGGTCGAACGCGCACGCCGCAGGGAACTGAAATCCGCTCGCCCCTTGAGCGATGTCCATGGTGTCGAAGCGCTTTTGACCGAGAACTCGTGTGGCGCGCCGCGACGCCAAGGAGCCGTCGGCGCGGAGTTCGAAGAGAAGAACACGGTGATTCCAGTAGTCAGGTACAGCCAAAAGCTGGCGGCCGATGTGCGCCGCGAGTCCTCCGACGGTTTGGTAGCGACCGGAGTTGAAGCCGTAGAAAAAAAAGCCGTGCGCTTTGGCGCCGCCGTAGGGGCCGTAGCCACCGAAATTCGAACGCTCCGGATCCCCGTTCGCCCACTGGCCAAGAACTTCACTGGCGAGCGACTGGCCGTGGGGCCGGTCCTCCCAACCCCAGCCGATGCGGCGGCGAATGGCGTCGTCGGGGTCACTCGCCGACTCCTCAGCGCCCACAGACGTTACAGTCGTGACGATGACGACGAGCGGACAGAGCCAAGCCAGGCGATTCGCGGTTGAGCTGATGGAGTCGCGCAGTTTTTTCATGACGTTTCGTTAACGCACGGTCGTTGGCACCTCATCGCCTCGCCGAAGCGGCGGTCCGCGCTCGGTCTCACGTCTTGTCACACGCGCGACGACTGCAGTCTCGCGGCGAGCTAGGACGTGGCGTCAATTCCCTACTGGGTCTCTGTCCGCCCGCGCCACCACTTGAGCAGCCACGCGGCCGCAGCTTGATTTGTTGGCGCTGTCTCGATGTCGTCTTTGAGCCGATTCTTTTCTGCGCCACTGAGATACCAACTGAGTGAAGCCTGCTCGCGAAACTCGAACACGACTGTCGTAAAAAACGGGAAGTTCGCGTGACCAGTGCCGGAGAATTCGACACGTAGTCGGCCGACTTGCTCGTCGTTGCGAAAACCAGCGGTGGCAGTCCTCGCTTCGAGGGCGCCCTCCACTGGAGCGATGATCGCGGAATAGGCGCGCGCCAAGAAGCCTTTTTTGGTCGCTACGTCACGCCGCTGTCCCGTCGCGTCGCGGATTTGGATCAAGACGACTCCACCGACGTTTTGCCGTAGCCACGTGGCGTTCTTTTGGATCCACCGCGCTGCAACGTTGACGCCAAACGTATCGTAGTACCCAGCATCGACGGCACGTCGCGGTGGCTCGGTCGGAAGCTGCACGGCAGGACTGACGTATGGAAACGACGCGCTCATCCGGGCAACAGTACTCAGTTTGACTCCATCTGCACCCTCAAAGACTTTGAAAAGCTCAATACCAGTCAGTGCGTGGGTCTCAGGCTCTCCGCTCGCGAGCGCCCTACTGTCGGTTCGCGTCAGCATCCCGAGGTCAAGGTTTGAGCAAAAGAGGCGGCGCCCATCTTCGACCATCGCTGGTGTGTAGACGAGCGAAGGCAGCCAACCCGCGCGTTCCTTCGTCGCCAAGGCACGAAAAGGCGTGGCGATGACCCCACCGGCCCGAGCCTCCCATGAGTGCTGCAGGCCCGAGCCGCGATCGCTGAAAAGACTGACCGCGTGCGTCAAAAGGCGACTGAGGCTGTCGGCAGATACGATCTCGAATACATCGATGCCACCGTGATAGTCGCCACTAGCGGCGCGACTCGGCGGCGTCAGACTGGCGACATAGAATGCGGCGCCAACCATCCCACCAGAGGCTCCCGTCACCAACCGAATATGGTACGGAAAGCCCGGTCCTTCATACCACTCCTTGGCCGCCAACTCACCTTCGAGGTGATCGAGCGTCGCAGCTGTCCACGCTGCCGCACGAATGCCCCCGCCACTTGTCGCCACCACTGCGAGCAGAGGCTTTCGCTGTGAGTGAACGTGATCATGCCACGCGGCAAACACAGTCTCGTCATCGAGAAGTTCCGGGTGGCCACTGCCACTGTCGTAGGCCGCCAGTGCTGCCGGTTGCGAGTAGAGATGGGCAAGCTCGGGAATACGATGAAGGAATGCGAAATAGAAGCTGTAGATAGCACCAAAGGCGACAAACGCCGCCGTGTAAGCGAGGATCGTCCTTCGCGGCCAGCGATAGCGCACAAACCCGTACGCGGCGACGACGATCGACAATAGAATACAAACCGAAGTCGCAGCCGCGACGTTGACATCTGGCCACAGCCAGATCGCACCACTCAGAAGCAGATAGCCGAGGAAAAACGCTGCGACGTACAGCGTTTGCCGCCGATGCGAAGCGGCGTGATCCAATCCGACACTCCTTTGCGAAGGAAGCCAAGAAGGTCGCTCCTCCAGCGGTGGGCGTAGAAATCCTCCCACGCGACTATCGGCGAGGCGGTCGACACAACGACCGATGATGACAATCAACGCGGTTCCGACCGCCACGCCGAGAGGGTATCCAAACTTGCTCCAGTTTGCGGGTGCGAGGTATGGCATCAGCAGCAGACAGATGAGCGGCACGTAGATGCAGCGCCGTGTCCTCTTCGAATCCGGGTGGCGCTGCCGCCACTTCTCGTCATGCGACTCGAGAAGGTATCCCACGATCGTGAGCTGGCTCGCAAACAGCGCCACACCGATCCCGGCTTGAAGCTGCGTCCACAGGGAGTCATGCCAAAAGAGCAGCGGTGCACCGACCGATCGAAACGCACCCCACAGCGGCAAGAGGAGCAGTACGAGCGCGGCAAAGAGAAGCGGAAATTCTAGAAACCAGTGCCACAGCCAGCGGAAGACCTCTCGCCGCCTTCGGGCCGGAAGTTCAGGCGCGGTCTCGGTCGCGACGGTCTCACTCCGAGTCTCCATCAGATTCTCCCTTAAAAACCTTAGCGGCGCACAACCGCGCCCGCATAACTCCGACGGCATTCTGCATCGGATTGCGGCGCGTTTCTCGATGTCTCGGCCGTTTTCGTGCTAGCAGCCCGGCAGTGACACACCGGAAGCTCTCCCCCAACCGCTTCCGGATGCTGAATTCACGGTTGACGAGCCGTTTATATGTATATACAATCATATGACGCTCGAAGCTGAATGGCGCATACAGACCGGAATCGAAACCATGCGCCAAAAGATCGACGGGTAGCGCTGAGTCGCGACGGGAACGAACGGGACGAGAAATGACCAACAGAAATGCCGTGCGAGCTGACGTCGCTTCGATCGCAGACACCATCGCCTCAAACTGCGTCGCGCTCCGCATGCGCATGCTCAATCGTGTGGTGACGGGTATCTACGACGACGCGTTTCGCCCCTTGGGCCTGAAAGCGAGCCAGCTCAACATTCTCGTTGCCGCGGCCAAGCTTCGGACCGCGCGCCCCGCCGACGTCGCCACCAGACTACACCTGGACCTATCAACTCTCAGTCGCAACGTTGAACGCATGAAAGCGCGTGGCTGGCTGACCGTGGTTCCGGACAGCGACGGCCGGGCGCAGCCATTTCAACTCACCGCCGAGGGTGCGCACCTGCTGAAGAAGGCTCTGCCAGCATGGACTCAGGCGCAGGCACAAATCCACGCATTACTTGGCGCCTCAACTGTCAAACACCTGAACCGGTCCGCCGACAAGCTACGAAAGCCGAACCCATAGATCACCGTTTGAACTGCGCCATTTCGCATCGGTTCAACCATCTATTGCGAGATCGTCATGAACCTCGAAGAGCATCCAACAGTACAGCGAGTCCGGGCACGCGAACGCTCAGAATCGCCCCCCACGGCGTCCACGCCCCTCAACGCGGATTGGCTCCGACGACTCGCGCTCGAGGCCGGCGCCGACGATGCCGGAGTCGTCGGCATCGACCGCAGTGAAATCGACGATCAGCGCGGTGACATCCTCCGCTACGCGCCGCAGACCAAAGCGCTCATCAGTTTCGCCTGCCGTATGAACCGGCAACCGATTCGGTCTCCCGCACGATCGATCGCTAACCTCGAGTTCCACCACAGCGGCGACGAAGTCAACGAAGTCGGCAGACGCATCGTTGCGAAGCTCGAAGCCGCAGGCATCCGCGCCATCAATCCGTCAATGGGGTTCCCGATGGAGATGCATCACTTCCCCGACAAAATCTGGGTCGTCTCCCACAAGCCCGTCGCAGTCGCCGCTGGGCTCGGTCAAATCGGAATCCATCGTAATCTCATCCATCCGCGCTACGGCAACTTCGTCCTCCTCGGGACGATCTTGGTCGAAACTGAGGTGGAATCCGAGGATCGTCCGATCGACTACAACCCGTGCCTGGAGTGCAAGCTCTGCGTCGCCGCCTGCCCGGTAGGCGCGATCAGTCCCGACGGATACTTCAACTTCTCCGCCTGCTACACCCACAACTACCGCGAATTCATGGGCGGCTTCACAGATTGGGTCGAACAGACCGTCACAAGCAAAAACGCCAGCGACTACCGCCGGCGCGTGCCCGACAACGAATCCGCCTCCATGTGGCAGAGTCTCTCCTTTGGCGCGAACTACAAGGCCGCGTATTGCCTCGCAGTTTGCCCTGCTGGGGAGGATGTCATCGAGCCCTACCTCAACGACAAGAAAGAACACCGCAGCGAAACTGTCCGCCCTCTGCAAGCGCGCGAGGAGACTGTCTACGTACTCCCCGGATCGGACGCCGAAGCGCATGTTGCGAAGCGATTTCCGCACAAGGAAGTGAAGCGAGTCTCCAACTCGCTACGGCCGCGCACGATCGCCGGATTCCTCGACGGGCTCCCTCTCGTCTTTCAGCCCGGTCGCTCCGAGGGTCTCAACGTCACGTATCATTTCACGTTCACGGGCGCAGAAGAGAGACGAGCGACGATCGAGATTCGCGATGGAAAGCTTCGCGTCATGACCGATCACGTCGGTACGCCTGATCTCCGCGTCCAAGCCGACAGTATGACTTGGCTCGGCTTTCTTGCGCGTGAGCGCAGCCTCGTCTGGGCTCTCCTACGCCGCAGGATTCGACTCAAGGGGTCGCCACGTCTGCTCGTGGCGTTCGGGAACTGCTTTCCAGCGTAGACGACGCACTCGCGGCGTGCTCCGGCAAACCCCGGCGAGCGGTCAACGTGACGCAGCAGCCGTGAGGATGCTTCGGGTTGGTCTCGATGACCTCGATGCGCGGAAATCCGGCGGTGGTGATCATCGACTTGAGACTATCCAGGGTGGGCCAAAAGGAGTACGCAGAGAGGCCACTCAAAGGGTCATCGTAACCACGCTCCTGGAATCGCCAGCCTTTGAACCCATTGACGGTCTCGCGCGCCTTCGCTTCATCCGCGTAGTGCGTCCAGAGAAACAGATTTCTGGAGACTCTCGCGAGTGCGTCCAGATGACGCCAAGGCTCTCGAAGATGATAAAGGAGTCCAACGGAAAAAACTGCGTCGAACGCTCCGAGATCCGAGAAGTCAGCATCCTCGAGGTCGCACTGACGGAACTCGACGTTGTTTGATTGGGTCAACGTCTTGATGAAGTTTGCTTTCTCGACGTTGTAATCGCGTCCCTCGAGCCCGAGGACCTGAGTGACGTCGGGGAGACGCGACAGGCCAAGCGTGTGCCCCCCTTCCAGGCTGCCGAGTTCAAGAATCCTGCGTGAGTCGGGAAAGCGTTCGGCGAACTGCCGGAGGCGACGATCCGCCGCGGCATCGTACCAGCCGCCGTACTCACAGCCGTCGATCTCGAATTTCGTCACCCATTTGTAGCGACTGAACTGCCGGCGCAGCTCCTTATCGGACTTAAAGAACCGTTTGATCCTGTTCAGCCGTCGGCGCCGAAGTACCATCGTCGCTCGCTTTCGCCCTATTGTGACGTCGATCCCGATCCTGAGAGCACCGCAGCGGCCCCGAACCGGTATCACTACTTCGGCCCACCGGGCTCAGATCTTCGCCTTGGATAGCGAAATCACAGATTCGATTCCAGCTAGGGTGCACCGTCGTCGTCGGGCGCGGCACGAAAAGAGAAGATCTCCGCCTGGCGCAAGAAGAAGCGGAGTCGCACGGTCTGGCCCTGAAGACTCTTGAGATCCTGAGGCGCCTTTGACCACGTCGGCACGCCTGCAACAAAATCACCGGTGAGCGGGTCGCTTGACTCGAACTCGAACCCAGCGCGAGGCCGACCGGACGCGTCGAGAATCGCCAGCTTGACCCACGCTTCACGATGGCCGCTTCCACCGAGGACCTGTCCGTTGACGATCAGCTTTCCACCCGGCCAAACAAACGCCTTGGTCGTCACGACACCTCGGCGCGCGTGGGCGCGGAGCGACGCGAACCCATCCGGACGCAGCTGCGCGACACCGAGACGAAACTGACCGCGTAGGAATCTCGAATCGTGAAAAGCCGGGCCCCCGTAGTAGTAGAACCAGAGCGCCCCGTCGTAGAGGATCGGCGGACTCAATACTGGCTGGACACCACCGGCGTCCCAGATGCCCAGCTTTCGCCCCTCCGGCAAGAGAGACGGAATGAACGGTTGGCGCGGTCGCACACGCTCCCATTTGCGGAGGTCGCGACTCGTCGCCAGCTGCACCTCCGACGTGGGCAGCTCCGCTGTGCGGTAGATCATGAGCGTCCCGATGTAGAGGCTCTCATATGGATAGGCGCTCATGTGATAAATCTGCGTGTTCGTCGGATCCTCGACGTCCGGGCGAATGGCAACAACCGGGTCGTGGGCGAGACGACGGCCGTCACGACTGAGGCGCGTCTGGAACGCCTCGCGGATGCGAATGCGCCCGGGGTAGAGGAGCGGATAGTCGCGCGACAGCGACGGCCGCCCGAAGAGAACGTACGGAAACTCGCGATCCGTCGGATGCAGCATGGCGGTCAAGCGATCGTGAAGCTTGCCGTAAATCTGATCCTTAGCTGTCGTGACCCACTCCCAGTGAATCCCATCCGATGAAGCTGCAAGACGAACGTAGTAATGACACGGGTTCCCAGGAGAGTGATGGATGATGAGCTTCCATGGGCGCTCCTCGTCGCGTGGGTCGTGAATGATACTCGGTGCAGCGATGCATCCTCTGTCGAGATGCAAAACGATGTTGTTCGGTCCACCCGTGAGATGACTGTAGTGATCCAGCTGCGGCCGACGCCATCGCACACCGTCCTCGCTGATCGCCGTGCAAATCGGATAGAACACCTTAGGCAGTTCCGCAATGCCACCATTCACAACACCGACGTACCAGGCGCGAAAGATGCCCGCGGCCTCATCGCGGTAGACGCCGCCGAGGTAGTTCATCGTGGGTCCCTCCCACGGTTCCTCGGGAGAGAGAAGAGGGTTCAGGCCGTGGCGAATCGGTTGATGCAAGACGCGTTCGACCAGGGTCGTCGCTTCGATCACTCCGTCGTCGAGGAAGAGCTGCGCGTGCCGCGCATCGATCTCGTCGGCGGTGATGTCAACGCTCCCAACGAGGACGAAAGCGCCAAACAAACACAAGGCCACTGACTGACGCGAACATCGGATCGAAAGGCAACGGAGCAGCTTCGCAAGCATGGACCGATTCCTATATTTGAGTTCCATCGAAGTGATCGTTCAGGGTGTGAGCGTCTCCTACTTACCACTGCATGTGTCCGTCTCACCGTAACGGCGTCTCCACCGACGGATAACCACAAGTCAAAAAGCGAAAACGCCACGACAATCGTGGCGCACTCCATGCACGCCAGGAGCAAGGGGCATCCTCAATCGATGCGCCGCCTTCGCGTGCGCCGATCGTTCACTTGCCCGAAGCCTCAGAGAAGCTCCTTGATGGGGTCACCGCCGGGCAAGATCGCAAAGTCTCGATTGTTCCCGTCGCGGAAGGTCTGCGCCGGGTCGATGCCCATGAGATGGTACAGCGTCGCGAGGACGTCGCGCGGTGAATGCGGATCGTGCGTTGGAAACGACGCTGTCGAGTCCGTCGCACCGATGACTTGCCCGACCTTGAGGCCGCCGCCTGAGAAGAGCACGCTCGCGGCGCCCGGCCAATGGTCGCGACCGCCGTCCTTGTTGATGCGCGGTGTCCGGCCGAACTCGCCAAACGCCATGACGAGCACCCGATCGGCAAGACCGCGCTCGTAGATATCGGTAACCAGAGCCGAGATGGCAGCGTCGTACTTCGGCAGCATTTCGTCAAGCTGCGGATAGTTTCGTACGTGTGTATCCCACGCCAGCCCGGTGCGACAGCTCACGAAGGTGACTCCTGCCTCGACCAGGCGCCGGGCGAGCAGACAGTTCTGCCCCGAAGAACTGAAACCATAACGAGCCCGAGTGGCGGGGTCCTCTTGGTTAATGTCGAACGCGTTCAGCACTCGATCACTAGTGACGAGCTTCATCGCTTCACGCAGATGGTCATCAATCGCATCCATGTTGCCGCGCACATCGATGTCGCGTCGCATCTGATCGAACGCCCGCAGCAGCGAACGTCGACTTGCGAGTCGCTCCGCCGACATCGAAGGCAGCCTTTGAAGGTCCGGCACGGCAAAGTCGTCGTTCTTCGGCTCTTTCACGGTGTCGAAGGCAGCATGTGCAGGTCCCAGGTACGCCGACCCGCCGTACGAGATGCGCTTGTGAACGGCTACATAAGCGGGCACCCCAGACGCATTCGCGCCTTTCAGTTTAGAGATCACCGCACCGGGGTACGGGTTCATGTTGTCTGGAGGTGAGTTCGGCGTCTCATATCCTGTGAGGACGAGATGCGAGCTCGGCAGATGCGCTGAGTTCGTGTGCGTCACCGACCTCACCAGCGCGACCTTGTCCATGATCGACGCCTGCAGCGGCAGCATTTCGGAGATGCGCAGACCGGGCACGCGCGTCGGGATCTCGCTGTACTTACCGCGGATCTCTCGAGGCGCTCCCGGCTTGAGGTCATACATGTCGATGTGGCTTGGACCGCCGCCTTGGAAGACGTGAATCACCGCCAGATCTTTGACCTCGCGTCCTGCCGCGCGCGCCAGCGCTTGGTGGCGCAGGAATCCCGGCAGCGTGACACCACCCGCGGCCAAGGCCCCGATCCGCAGGACGTCACGGCGCCGCAGATCACTCGACTCATGAATCGAACCAACGACGTCCAGCATGCGCGGAAACTCCTTGCCTTCTATAGAGGCCTCCAATATACCCGGCTGCCGAATCGTGTGGCAAGGTGTGGCATGCCAGCTGCGGAGGAGAATCGTGTCCGAATCGTCAAGTTGCCGCACCGAGCGGCCGCCTGGCCCGGCGTGGATGTGGTGGACCGCCTGGAGCGTTCAGGGGCTCGCTCTCCTGGTCGTCGAAATCCTCGGTTTTTCGGAACGGCCGCTGCTGCGTTTCGTAGCTGCCGGGCTCCTTGCGGGCATTCCACTCGCCATTCTCTATGCCGCCCTTCAGCGTCGCTATCGACGCCGGAACGGATGAACTCAAGCCGCCGCGCGCCCTCGTGATGCATAGTCGGCGTACGTATACATCTACATCGGCGTCACGGGTACGCGGTAAGCAAGCACTCTAAACTAAAGACAAGCGGAGAAACCGCTGCACGGCACGTCGTCAGGGGTGAGCTCCTTGCCGCAACGAGCGAATGGCTCGGGCGGCGGCGGCCCGCGACGAAACATAAAGTTGAGGGTGAAGATGCCGTCGTTGACATCGAGCCAGCCACCGTCGTCGGCATCAGCGGCATCCAGACATGGGGGCTGGTCACCGAAGGAGAACAGAAACCTCCAGAGAAAGATGGGGTCGCTAATGCTGAGACGTCCGTCGTCGTTGACGTCACCACGCCGAAACTGGATCGCGGGGGCGCACTCTCCGCTTTCGAACGCACCAATGTCGACACCACGCCCACAAGGCCGGCCGTTGCCGTCGAAGTCGACGTCAGGGGCACCGAGCGAAGTGCCTCCGTCCGCTCCGAGAATCACATGGTAGTCCGCAGGCCGGGCGACGAAATTCGGCAGTCCCTCGGACGTAAAACTACGGAAATCGAAGAACCCAGCACGAAGAAAGCGCGGTGCGAAGCGCATGTTCCCTTCGCCAGGATGGACTTCAGCAGCTTCGACGATAGAGAATGACACATTCGCCGACGCTCCGTCGTAAACCTCCAAGTTAGCGCCGCTATTCTGCGCGAGGATCGAGTTCGTAATCGACACGGAGCCACCCGACACAACGATACCACCACTGACCTGCGAGTCATGGTGGTTGTCCGCGATCGTACAGTTGAGGAACACAGGCGCCGCCTCGACGCAGAGCGCAGCCGCGCCACCGTCGTCGGAAAAGTTCGCCGCGATGACGCAATTGACAAACTCGGGTGCGGACCCCTGCGTCGCAGTGACCCCACCACCGCCATCGCAGCACGCCTCGTTGCCGACGATTTCGGTGCGTGAGAAGTGCGGCTGCGACTCTCCCTCCGAAAAGATTCCACCGCCACAGTTGGCGGTATTCGCCGAGATAGTGCAGCGTTCGAAGCGCGGCGCAGCGTCGCCCCGGCAGAGTACGCCGCCGCCTTCTTGGCCGGTGTTCCTCGTCACAACGCAATTGATCAACCTCGGCGACGAGCCGATCACATGGATACCTGCACCGCGCGTCACCGTCACCCCTTCTATGACGGACGCCTCCGTCTCGCCACTGTCGAACCGGACGACGGGACCACGCTGGTAGAGTGGTGCAGACTCTTCTCGCTGCAGCAGAGTTGCCTTCGGGCCTGCTACCGAACGAAGCGTGATGTTCTTGCTCGGCGTAGAGTCTGAGACCCCGGAATTGAAATCGAGCGGCTCCGACAAGACGTAAGTCCCTGGCTCTAACAACACGGTGTCGCCGTCCTGCGCTGCGTCAACTGCAGCCTGAAGGTCCGTGAAGCCGGAGGTGGCGTCCGACCCTGAGGTCGTGGGGGGACGCACGACAATGGTAGCTGCGCGAATCCCAGTCGAAGCGGTGCACAAAACGACGAAAAGCGCGACACAACGACTCATGACGAAGACCTCATGAATTCTGACCGAGCAGACAGCCGCCGCGGCGGTGTGGCGCTTCGGCAATCCGCGGAAATCGCAGAAACACGTCGTTGAAGCCAGAAATTTTGACTCTATCCCTCGATCCGACCCCGGGCAAGCGGATACCGACCCCATTGTTGCAAGAGTGCAGCGCTTCAAGCGCCGTGCGCGATTGCGATTGCGAATGCGATTGCGTGGGCGTCGGCGTGAGCGCACCGGCACTGTGCGTCTGCTGTATCTGTCTCTGCGTCCGAAGTCCACCGCGACGCCCCGACCGCCGATCGAGCTGTAGGACTGGGGCTTCTGAGATTCCGGCGAGAGATTTACGCAACTGTAGGGACCGACTCACCCCGACGCAGCAAGTCGAGCGAGCTTTTCCACGAACCAAACGTGACCGTGCGGCTGGAGCCGAAGCAAATCTGGATCGACTTCACCACCTAGACTGGCGGGGGAACTTGCTCGGAATCGGATCGCTCCACCACGCAACCCGAGTTGCCTGTGCGGAGCTAACCGCCGCGAGCCACGTAGTTGGCCTCATCCGCCAGCGAATTCCGCAGCTTGCAAGCGAGGTCTCGACGCTCGACCGGCGTCGTCGGCTGGCACTCGTCGATCCATTCGAGAAGCGGCAGAATGAAACCGATCTGCGCGTCACAGCAGGGACGCAGCGCACGCTGCGAACGCAGGTCTTGGCGCGCTAGCACGTCGAATAGATCAACGTCATCGGGATAGAAGAGATCGGTTTCGTTGAGGAACGCGAAGACACGTTGCTCGTACTCGCTCGCAGCGAGCTGAGGCGTGCCGCGACGCGGATCCCATCGCACGAGCATCATCCGCGCGATCGCCTGATCCTCGGATGCGGCGAGGAATCGCAAAAGCGTCAAGGCATTCGCCATCGCGGCCGCGCTGGCCGGATCAGGGGCATGAATCACAACGGGTATCTCGCTGAAGCGCGCACTGATCGAGTCACCGCCGTCCGGCCGGAAACGCTCGAACAACCAGCGGAGAATACGGCAACCATGGGCATCGGATCCGGTGGCGCCGCCATCATGCCCGAGCGAATAGTACACCGCGCGCAATTCGCCGTCGCGACGCATCCGACTGGGATCCTTCGACGCGCGCAGGCGCGATTCTTCGGCCTCGATAAATCCACGCGGGTAGGCATAGACGACGGCGTCGCCAAACGCCTGCAGCATCTCGGGGTCACGAACACCGCCGTCGACGGCTTCTGGTTCAAACCAAACGCCCTGCCACGCCATTACGAACTCTCGGCGCCTCCTCTGTGGCCTCGCCTCTCCACACAATCCGGCCGAATCGGCTCGACGCGCACTGACAAGTGTGGGATGACAGTGGGTGGATTGTGCCGCCACGTGCCGGCTGGATCAACATCCAAGACACGACGCAGTTCGCACGCGACGTTCCCCGGAGAAGCAACGAGTGACGACGAATTCAATCATGACGTTCTCGCAACCTGCAAAACTCGTCGGTGTGATGGTACTGACCACGTACCTGTCAGGATGCGCCGCGGTAGAAGGCACGGCGACAATCACTGACGGCCGCCCCACCGTCCGCGCACTCTTCACGGCCAGCCCCGTCCGCGTCGATGGCGTCCTCGACGAAGGAGTCTGGCAAAGCGCCGAGAGCTATCCACTGCAACTCGGGAGAGACCGCGCCGTCGACGGCACGACACTCGTCGAGCAAGGAATCGCGCGGCTCGCCTGGGACGAAAACTATCTCTACGTCGGCATCGACTGGGAGGATCGGAACATCCTCGCCGCTGGCACGAAAGACCACGAGCACCACTACATGCTAGGAGATGTGTGCGAACTCTTCCTTAAACCAGAGTCGCACACCGACTACTGGGAGCTCTACGTCACACCTGCGCAGCGAAAGACGTCGTTCTGGTTTGAAAAACGCGGCGCTGAAATTCAGACTGACAGAGCGTTCGGTCTTCGAGTCGCCGCACATGTCGACGGCACACTCAACGATCCGAGCGACCTAGATCGGGGCTGGACCGCGGAGATGGCCGTTGCGCTCAAGGACTTGACGCAGCACGGAGCTGAGTTTGGCCCCGGATCAGTGTGGACGGTTCTCGTGGCGCGCTACAACTACTCGAAAACCCGCGACGCGCCTCCCGAGCTGTCGATGACGCCGCAGCTGTCGACCACCGACTATCACAAGCTCGACGAGTACGCCCGCATCCTGTTCGACAGGTAACACCGGGACCGTTCATTCACCGCTGCAAGCGTCGAATGCAGCACAGCCCAGTTTCGGCTCGGTCGAATCAATTCCGCAGGTGCCGAGCCCTGGCGGCCCGGGCGGGGGTGGTGGGGCCACACCGCCAGCGAAGAAGAGCCAATTGAGGACGGACACAGCATCGGAGATGTCGATCTCGCCGTCGTCATTGGCGTCTGCCGCCTCGAGACATGAGATGGGCGAGCCCGTGTCCGTGAAAAGGTAGTTGAGGATCGTCAGCGCGTCCGAGATATCCGCTGATGCGTCGTCGTTGGCGTCCGCGCGGAGAAACGTCTGGAGAACATTCACAACCGACACCGTGCTGGCTTCACTCCCGAGCGCGTTCATCACGGTGAGACGGATCGGCAGTTCCCCAACGCTCGCAAGCGAGCCCGTTTGGAAGGTTGGCTGCGAAGAGTCCTCCACTCCATCATCGCCGAGATCCCAGGAGTAGGAGACGATCTCCGGCGATACGACTGGAAGGCCTTCCTCGAGCGGGCACTGCAAGACGCCGGGCGGCACGAGGCTGTGAGACTGTGTGCCATCGAGCGTCAAGCTCGCGCCTCTGGCGACCGCAGATGTTGGTTCGTCCGGCTGAGACTCTACGGTCATTTGCGCGATAGCCGCGACGGGAATCGATTCGGTACGCAACGGTACGCTGACCGAGCTTCGGCGACCTTCCGAGTCAACGATACGCAGCGTCACCGATACGGGCCGCGGCCCCGTATCGACATCGAGAGAGACTTGGCATGTCGCGCCGCCAACCTCGAAGCCTCCGTCTCCTGTCTTCCACTCGTAACTGACGATCTCAGCACCCGGTGCAACACACGAACCCCTCGCGTCCAGCTCGACGCACTGCCCGACGACAAGCTCTCGGTCCGAAAGATCGATCACAGCTCGCGTCGTCGTCGACGACTCACCGACCGTCTTGCCGCCCGAAATCAGAGACCACCGTTCTCGGATGTCGTCCTCGGGCAAGGCGCCGCGTAGCACGTGAACGGCGTCCAGATTGTAGCCAGCTGGCGATCCTCGGAACGTGTTTCGCGTCGGATCGTCAAGCGCGGAAAACATGCGAAAAGCGGCATGGTCATAGTTCGTCGGGGTGACAAACTCCCACTTCGGATCGAGGCCCGCGAAGCTTGTGATGAGGTCACCGTCGAGATAGCCTCGCGCCTGCTGGGCGTCACGGTCCATTACGAACACCAAATAGTGATGCCCCTCCGGAATGTCGAACCATGGATTCGTGAATCTCTCCGAGTCAGCACCTGTCACGTTCGGGAAACCCAAAAATGGCTCCCCATCGACGACACCGGAAAAGGACCAAGACCATCCACGTTGCGTCCAGAAGAATAGACCGTAACCATACGCTGCGCTGAACAGACTCAGATCCTGTGTATCGTCGAGAAGATTTCGCGTGCGAAAGGTGCCAAGCAAAACTCCGAAATCGAGGATCGGCTCTTGGATCACGCGTTCCAAATAGACTTCGATCGTAAAACTCTCCGAGCCATCGAATTCGAACGCATCGCCATCGTCTCGTACGACGAGGCTTTGACTCGTCGAATCGCCCTTGAATCGTCGCAGAACGAGATTCTCGATGTCTGAACCGGAAAACGCCGGGTCGCCTCGGTCGACACGTAGATCGTGATTCCGGTTGCTCTCCTCGAGGAATGCATCGAGTCCGTTGCCTGATAGGTCCTGAACAACAGTACCGTCAAAGACGACCTCGCCGATCTCGACACCTGGAAAGGAATCAAACTCCCACAGCGCTATGGTCTCTGGTTGCGCGAAAAAAATGCGTCCCAGAGCGCCACACTGAGCCTCGAGGGGTACGGTGCCGCAAAGAAACGAAGCGACAAGTGACGCAAAGACCACTGAGAGAAACGAAGAGCGGCAAGATCCCATTCGCCTGACACCTCATACATGAGTCGTTAGCGGTTCGGCCACTCGAGGCGCAGACTCGGTTCGCGCTGCGGCTGGTTCTTTCTGAGCCAGAGCTTGAGCAGCGCCATCATGAGATCGTCGGCGCCGGTGACTGCCTCATAATGACTGTATTTTACCGTGGCACGTGGGATCGGCAAATCGTCGCCCAGAAAGAGCTCCACCCCTTTGGCAGCAAGGGTGTCGGCCCGGCGGAGGTATTTCTCGTCTTGCGTCAGCTCATGCGCACCCAAGAGCAGCCAGATGTAGCTACCGATGGTCGACGGGTGAATCACCTTCTGCCATGCAGGTTCGCGCTCGAGAAACCGTCGAGCCGACTTTAGGGCTAGTTCTCGGTAACGCGGATCATCCGTCTGACGAAAACGAATCAGACACAGAATTGCTGTACCCGCCTCACCTTCAAAGCCGCTGTACCCCGCCCACGTGCCTTCTCCATACGGCTCGAGGGTGTCGAGATGGCCGTTGAGGAAAAACCCGGCGCCATCGCCGTCGAGACGATGAGGCAGATTGACGAAGACTTCGTCGGTCTTGCGCGTGAATGCGCGTAGCTTCTCCGCGAGATCGCTTGGAACCTTGGCAGCACTGTTCCAAACGTCGATCGCCAGAGCTAGGTTACTCGTCGCCCAAAGCATTTTGCCGCCAGAGCGTTGATTGCTCTCGGCCGGAATCGCTCCGGACGCGGAGCTCCGCCGGCGGTCGAAACCGGAGACGAGCACTTCAATCGCCTGCAGGAACACCTTCTCCTGCGTACGTCGATACGCTTCGGCCCACGTGGCGATGTAAAACCCACCATGTCGTGGGTACTCCGAATCAAGCTCTGGCTTGTGGCGAAGGTAGCCGGCGTGACGAGAGAAATTGCCGCTGCGTTGATCGCCGATCTGATGGTGCCAAAGGCCAAGCGCAAAGCGTCGACACGCTTTCGGGGCGAGCTCGAACGAACGTTCCCACAACTCCCACGCACGTCGAAACTCGTGTGTAGTGTCATGTGTACGACCTTCGTTGATGATGTCATCGCGGATCAAATCCCACGCCATGTGCTCACCCCAGGGATAAAGTCCCGTCGTCGGACTTTGGGTGTGCTTGAAGAACCATGTGAGAGCAGCGTCGGCCTCACGGGCATATCGAGGCGACTGCTTGATCTCGCTGAGAGCGTAGAGGATCTGATAAAGGTTTTGGTCTTGGTGTGGGTTCGCGCCTTGAAAACAGCGCTCGCTGTTTCGCACCATCCAGTTATCCCAGTCATCGAGACGAATGCGCCAAAGGCGCTGAAACTCAGCGGCAGGAAACTGCCGTAGCGTTTTGCGATCGAGGCAAGCGGCAAAAAGCGGCGAGTGCTTCTCACCGTAGACGTCGCGACCATTCTCGATGAGCGCGTCCGCATACCGCGCGACAAGACGGAGCTCGTCGAGCTCTGCCTCAGCAGCGAATGTATGAGAGAGCGCAGCCGTCAAGAGACTGCCCAAGACCGTCGCACGAATCACCCGTGTCATAGTTGCCTTTCTGCGTGTAGAATCGCGACTCATTTGGTGGCGCACAGCCCCCTGGCCTTGATGGCTCATTGACCTTTTCGTCTACCCAATCCTACGCAGTCAGCTGCTACGCCGAAAGTCTCTGCCATGAACGGACGCGTCGCCGTCTGGGTCGCTCCTGGCCAACCCTTCGAGTACCGCGAGTATCCGGTTCCTGACCCCGAAGCCGATGCGATCATCGTCCGCATGCGTGCGTGCAACATCTGCGGCTCGGATCTACACCTATGGCGTGGCGACGTCGTCGCCTTCGAAGTCGGTGTGCCGCAGATCCTCGGCCACGAAATGGTCGGCACCGTCGAACGACTGGGCTGCAACGTTCGCTGTGATGCGAGCGGAGAGTCCCTGCGCGAAGGTGACCGCATCATCTACAGCTACGCGTGTCCTTGCGGGACTTGCCCATACTGCCTCGACCGCAGCGCCCCTTGTCCAAAACGTAATAGCCACTGGATCGGTGTCTCCAGCGACAAGCCGCCGCATTTCAATGCCGGATACGGAGAGTTTTACTACCTGCGGCCGGGACAATCGGTGTTCCGGGTCAGCGATGAACTCTCCGACGACCTCGTCTCTCCCGTCAACTGCGCCGGCGCGCAGGTCGTCACCGCCATGCGACGAGTCCAGGTAGCATCCGGAGATTCTGTTCTGATCCAAGGAGCGGGCGGTCTAGGTCTGTTCGCCGTCGCCATGTGCCGAGAGGCTGGTGTGAAACAGATCATCGTGCTCGACGGTCACGCAGGCCGCCTTGAGCTGGCAAGAGAGTTTGGCGCCGACCGCACGCTGAATGTTGCGGAGCTACGACCTGAGGACCGGCTCGAACGCGTGCTCGAGTGGACCGACGGACTCGGTGCGGATGTTGCGTTCGAGTTCGCGGGAGTGCCCGAAGCGGTGCCGGAAGGCGTGAGGTTGCTACGGCCGGCAGGTCGCTACGCAGTGGCCGGCAACATCAGCCATGGGTTCGAAGCGCGCTTCGATCCGACCGAACTCGTGCGTCGCAACCTGCGCATGCATGGAGTGCACGGTTATCACCCTTGGGCCATCCCCGCAGCGCTGGAGTTTCTCGCTCGCACCAAGCACAAATATCCGTTCGACGCCATGATCTCGCACCACTTCGCTTTCGACTCCATCAACGATGCGTTCGCGCTTGCAGACCGCGGCGACGCGATTCGCGTCTCGGTCACCTTCTGACCGCTTTTTCCCGCGGACTCAACGCTCGTGTGGGATAGAATCTTGTGGTGATGCGGCACCGCCCGAAACGCGGTGCCCGAACGCGTCAAACAACGGCGACCAAGACGACGGAGGATCAGCGTGCTGACGATCCACGGCGACCCGCAGCATCAGTGCGACGGCGTTTCTCGCCGACAGTTTCTAAGCGTTGGCAGCCTTGCGCTCGGTGGGCTTTCGCTTCCAAATCTCCTGCGGGCTGAGGCACAGATGCGGAACCGCAGCGGACGCTCCGGCGCCTCCGGGCTTGGGCACAAGGCCATCATCATGATCTACCTGTCCGGCGGCCCTTCGCATCAGGACATGTTCGATCTCAAGATGGACGCGCCGCGGGAATTCCGCGGGGAGTTCAAACCGATTCCAACGAACGTGCCTGGCATTGAGATCTGCGAACACATGCCACGTCTCGCCGCAATGATGGACAAGTTCGCGATCATTCGGTCGCTCTACGGCGGGCCAGATCAGCACGCTTCCGACCTGTGCTTGAGCGGCTATCCGATCAGCCGCGGTATTCGGCAATCGGGTCGTCCCTCGCTGGGTTCGGTGATCTCGAAAGTGCAAGGCGCCGTCGACGCGTCCGTAGCGCCGTTCGTCAGTCTCACCATCACGACTCGCCACAAACCTTATTCGAACCCTGGCCTCCCCGGTTTTCTCGGCGCTGCGCATGCGCCGTTTCAGCCGAAAAGCCAGGGCATGGCGGACATGCAACTCCAAGGCGTCACGCTCGAGCGTCTCGCCGACCGCAAGCGACTCTTGAGTAGCGTAGATCACTTTCGTCGGCGCTTCGACGCGACTGGCGCCCCGGAAGAGATGGACACTTACACGCAGCGTGCCTTTGAGGTGCTCACGTCAAGCAAGCTCGTAGAGGCAATGGACCTCGACCGCGAACCCGACGCGGTTCGCGATCGCTACGGACGCGGCAGTGCCGCACCAGCGTTTGGCGAGGATGCCGGGCCGCACTGGATGGATCAGTTCCTCATGGCGCGGCGTCTCGTTGAATCTGGCGCACGTTGTGTGACGCTCTCGTTCGGCAGTTGGGATCGACACGGTGCGAATTTTTCGCGTCTGCCCGTGCAACTGGCGAAACTCGACCAGGGTATCACCGCGCTTGTTCAGGATTTGCACGAGCGCGGGCTAGATAAAGACGTCAGCGTCATAGCCTGGGGTGAGTTCGGGCGCACACCGCGGATCAACAAAAGTGCCGGCCGCGATCATTGGCCGCCCGTGTCATGTGCGCTGCTCGCAGGCGGCGGCATGCGCACTGGTCAAGTGATCGGTTCGACAAACCGTCTGGCCGAAGTGCCCAAAGACCGTCCGGTTCACTACCAAAACGTCTTTGCAACTCTGTATCGACAAATCGGCATCGACCCAGAGACGACCACGGTCGAGGATCTTGCCGGACGTCCCCAGTACTTGCTCGATCATCGCGAACCCATCGCGGAACTCATTTGAGTCTATCTCCGCGCCGTCGCGAGTAAGAGGTCTGAATTTGGCGAAGCCGATCACTGCTACCCTCTGCTGCTGGTGGATGCTCTTCGCCTCAGCGCCGCCGCACACCGTGGCCGCAAGTCGACCAAATTTCGTCGTTATCATGGCCGACGACATGGGCTACTCCGATGCCGGCTGTTACGGCGGCGAGATCAAGACGCCGCATCTCGACGCGCTCGCACACCGAGGTTTGCGATTCACACAATACTACTCGACTGGTCGCTGTTGGCCTTCCCGCGCGACACTGCTGACAGGGTACTACGCGCAGCAGGTCGGTATGGATCCTCGCAAAGGGTATCGATGGCCACGGTGGACCCGACTTCTGCCACAGTACTTGAACACGGCTGGCTATCGCTGCTACCACTCCGGCAAATGGCACGTACGCCACACACCGGTCGACAAGGAGCACAGCGGATTCGCGCGCTCCTACTGGATGCGCGATCACGATCGCTTTTTCAGTCCACAGCGCCACACTCTCGACGATCGACCGCTCCCCGAGGTTCAACGCGGCAGCGGATACTATGTCACGTCAGCAATCACTGAGTACGCGCTGACGTTTCTGCGCGAACACCACCGCGAGTCTCCAACGCAGCCGTTTTTTCTTTACCTTGCGTTCACTTCTCCACACTTTCCGTTGCATGCGTTGGAGGAGGATATCGCGCGCTATCGCAAAATCTACCTCGAAGGTTGGGATGCAATTCGGCAACAGCGCTGGGAGCGCATGCGCGAAGCCGGAATCATCTCTTGTGATCTCTCGAGGTTGCGACCCGACGTCATCGCGCCCTGGAGCTTGCCTGAAAAGAAGCTGCAAGAACACATTGGTGCGGGCGAGTCTGGAAAAGCCGTGGCGTGGAAGCAACTCACGCCGGACCAAAAAGAGTTCCAAGCGCACAAGATGGCGATCCACGCCGCCATGGTGGACCGGATCGATCAGGAAGTTGGCCGCGTTGTCGAGCAAGTCAAATCAATGAATGCGTTCGACAACACGGTGTTCTTCTTCGTCTCCGACAACGGCGCCAGCGCCGAACAAATCATCCGCGGCGACCTCCACAACCCCAGCGCACCGCTCGGCTCGGCAGGGTCGTACCTTTGCCTCGGCCCCGGTTGGTCCTCAGCCGCGAATACCCCACTGGCGCTGCACAAGCATTGGAATCACGAAGGTGGCATCTCTTCTCCGCTGATTATCCATTGGCCTGCGGGCATCACCGCGGCGGGGGAGCTACGGCACTCTCCCGGTCACTTCATCGACCTGGTCCCCACCATCCTCGACATTGCGGGCATCGATCACCGCAGCCTGACGAGTGACGCCACCCCACCGCCGTTCCCGGGCCGCAGCCTGCGACCAGCGTTCGCAGCGGATCGCGGCGATTGGGGGCCACGCACTTTGTTCTTCGCCCACGCCGGCAATCGCGCCATTCGCTCCGGCGATTGGAAAGCAGTACTACGGGTGAACAACGCGGAGCGCTGGGAGCTCTACAACTTAGCGCGCGATCGGTGCGAAAACGTCAATCTCGCCCGCGATCAACCCGAACGCTTGGAGGAGCTCAGGCGGCTGTGGATCGAGCGGACCGAGCAGTTCGAGAAGGATCGAGTGCACGGGCAATAGTGCAGAGAGCCGTTCGATGACGGGCGCCTCCGGCCCTTTGGGGTTGGAGGCTTGCGTGGGCGTGGAAGCGCGGCGAGGGCACCCCTGAGGCTGGTTGCGTTTGCGTGGGCGGGGGCGGGGGCCGTTCCAGACGTGACCGTAGACCGTCGACCGTGACCGTGGGTCACGACGGCGCGCTACACGTACATCCGAGTCTACCGCCGTCTCCGCCTCTGCGATCCGCTCCCTTCGTCGGTTGTGACCGCACAACACACGGCGTATCCTTGAAATCGGGGGAAGTCGGAGACACTCATTGCGATCCCAAGGTGAACCTTCGTGCGACGCATTCCACGATCTCTATTCGCTCACACCCGACGTCTGCCGCGGCCGCAGGCCCCACGGGCTCGGGCTGCCTCGTTTTCCTGCCTCGTGTGCACTTCCAGTGTGATGTGGCTGCTTGGCGCTGCACCGCTGCGCGCTGACTTCATTCGCGGCGACGTCGACCGCGACGCGCGCTTGACGGTGAGCGACGCTGTGACTCACATCTTGGCCCTGTTCGGTGGCATGGACGCACTGACGTGCGATGACGCAGCGGACGCCAACGACGATGGCGAACTCAACCTCGCAGACGCCCAGTCGATTCTCCTCTTCCTTTTTGCCTCGTCTGACTCCCTGCCGTATCCGGGAGCACTTCTTCCTGGGCCTGACCCGACGTGCGATGCTCTCGATTGCGGCGACGCGGCCGCCGACACACCGGCAGTCGTTATCAGTGAGATCAACTACAACCCACGCGGCAGTGACCGTCGCCGCGAATTTGTCGAACTCTACAACCGGAGCGGTGTTGACGTCGACGTCAGTGGCTACCAGTTCACTGACGGCATCCGACACACCATTCCTCCTGGCACGGTGCTACCTGCCGGCGAGTTTCTTCTCGCACTGGCGTTTCCAGATTTCAGCCGCTGGCCGGGCCTCGACGCGATCAAGGTCGGCCCGTACGAAGGAACTCTCGCCGACGGCGGCGAGCGGCTCACCCTGAGTGACGGCGACTGCGTTCTCGAGTCGGTGCGCTACGACGACCGCGCGCCATGGCCGATCGGCGCCGACGGCTACGGGCCATCGCTCGAACGTGTCGACTACGGTGCTCCCGCCGACGACTACCACAGCTGGCGCGTGTCGTTTCGTCAAACTGGGCCAGCGCTTGGCGGCACACCGGCGCTTGAGAACACGACGCTCGGAACACCGACGCACCCGACCATCACCGACGTCGAGCTCACTCCGGGGCGCCCCAGCTCGAGTGATCCCGTCGCCGTTCGCGTCACACTCGACGTCGACGCCGCTTCGGTTCGCAAGGTAACGCTGCGCTCGGAGCGTGCAACAGATGTGCTCAGCGCCGTTGACAGCCACACCATGGAACTCGATGCGGACGCGTTCTCGATGGACGCAGGCTCTTCGACGTTCGTCACCACCTTGCCGGTCGCAGATTCGCAGACGATCGTGCGGAACCACGTGATCGTCGAGCTTTCATCGGGTGACGCGATCGCTCTACCACACATTGCGGATCAGGCGCCGTTTTTCAGTTACTTCGTCTATGACGGCGAAATCGCCACGGTGCTGCCACTCCTGTGGCTCTTTCCGAAACTCGAAACAGGCCTGATCGAAGAACGCCGACTCCTCGTCAGCGGCGCGGCGATCCAGGACGTTGGCGATGCGTTTCCTCAGCTCTTCGACGGGGCAGATGTTCGCCAGCGCAAGTCCACACTGAACCCTGACAACGGACACAACCTCTCCTTTCTCAAGGGGACGGACTTTCGCGGCGATCGCACGCTGAACCTGATTCCTGCCAAAGGAGGAAACATCGGCCCCATCGAAGGACATGTTGAGCAGCTAGGCTTCACCGTCTATCGCGACCTGGGCGCACTCGCTCCCTGGTCGGAGTGGTTTCGAGTCGTCGATTACACGACAGATGAGCCCGAAGCGAGGCACGTCCAGCGTGCGGTCATCGAGCAAGTGAATCGCCGTTTCCTGGCGAACAACGGTGTCGATGACAGCGGCGACCTATTCAAATTCGAACGCCAAACGTTTCAGAAGCGCACGAATCCGCACACCGGAGAGACGATGCTCAACGACTTGATCCGTGAGCTCGAGTCGGATGACCCTGAAGCCGTGCGCCGCGCCGTCTTCCACGGACTCGACACCGAGAACATCTGCCTCTATTCGACGGCGGTCGCTTTGCTCGGACACTTTGAGAGCTACCAAAGCAATCTGTTCGCGTACAACGATCTGTCCGCGAACGGCAGGTGGCAAATCATTCCATGGGACCTCGACAAGGTGTTCTTTTGCACCGAGATGGTTTTGACGTACCCTCTCGAATTCACGGGACCATGCGCCGGGAATGGAGACCCGACCGCCCTGGCCCGTGCGCACCACCTTCAGCCTGATCTCGATCGTGCTTATCGCGATCTGGTTCTGTTTCACATCTCGCCGGGCGGCGGCTTCACTGAGGAGGCGATGGAAGCAAAAATCGCCCCGATCGAGGCGCGCCTTCTGAACGATATAGCGCTGCTCGAGGCGTTTCGCGGCGGGGACCTTCCCGAACGCCGCCAAGAAATCCGCGACGCATACTCCGCGATTCGCGCCTTCGTACGCGACCGTGTCCAATTTCTCAAGCGCGAGTTGTCAGACGAAACACCGTGACGTGAGTCTGCCGCCGCTGCACTCGAACTATCGCCCGCGTCTCAAAGCCTTCCCCGGTCGTCTCCCGGTGGGCTGGCCGCCGTCGATGACGAGTTCGCCGTTCACCATGACGTACTCGATACCCACGCTGTAGTGAAACGGCTTCAAGTAGGTGGATCTGTCTTTGACGCGGCGTGGATCAAAGACGCACACGTCCGCGAAATTCCCTGGGCGGAGCATGCCGCGCTGGCGCAGACCCAACTTAGCGGCGTTCGCGGATGTCATCTTCCGCACTGCTTCCTCCAAGCGCAGAAGTCCCTGCTCCCGGACGTAGTGCCCCAAAACGCGCGGAAACGTACCGAAGTTTCTCGGATGCGGCTTGCCGCGCCGCAGTGGGCCGTCCGTCGCGTAGGCCGCACCGTCTGAACCGATCGAGCACCACGGCTGCGACATGACGAGATTCATGTCAGCCTCAGTGTGGTGAGCGTAGATCGTGCTGATGACTTGGCGCTCCTCGAGCAAAAAATCAAAGAGACCATCCAAATCGTCGCCCCGCTTCGATTTTGCCGCGAGGATGCGGTCCATGGTGACACCCTCGAAATCCTTGTTCGCAGCGCTTAGATCCGCGTTGACGAGCATGCGGGACCAATCACCTCCCACCGCCAGGTAATGGTTGTACCAGCCCGGCATCCCGTCACGGATGTCGCGCTTGATACGTGGGCGGAGCGCTGGATCGGCAAGCCGCTCGAGCATCTTTTCTATCCCCCCCTCATGTGCCCACGGCGGGACAATGCTCGAGAGCATGTTGTTGCCTCGAGTGTAAGGATAGACGTTCGCCTGCACGTTGACGCCGCGAGCCCTGGCGGTATCGACGAGCGCGATGACTTCAGACATGCGTCCCCAGTTGCGCTCGTCTGCAATCTTGATGTGGATGATGTCCACTGGAACGCCAGCCTTTTCCCCGACCTCGATGGCCTCACCAATCGCGGCGAAGACGTCGGTTCCTTCGTTGCGAATGTGCGTCGAGAAAATCCCGCCATGCTCTTTGACGACGCGACACATGGCGACAAGATCCTCGGTGGTAGCCAGGAAACCGGGCGGCGCCGCCAACATGCAGGAGAGCCCGAAAGCGCCCTCGTCCATTGCCTCCGTGATCAATGCGTGCATACGTTCGAACTGTTCCACGCTTGGGCGATCGAAGTCGCTCCCCATGACGCACTCCCAGATGTTGTTCAGTCCAACATAGGAGACGACGTTGATGGCGATCCCACTGCGTTCGAGTATCGCTAGATACTCGCCGAAGGACGACCAGCGCAGAATCGTGCCGTCGTCTCGTTCCATCGTCTTTGGCGGCAGCTTCCCCTTGTAGGGACCGCCAGACGTGTGTTCACCGAGCACGTCGGTCGTCACGCCTTGAGTGATCTTGCTCAGCGCGCGACCGTCCTCCAGGAGTAGGAGGTCGGAGTGCGAGTGCATGTCTATGAAGCCCGGCGCGATGACAAGACCGCGGCAATCGATGACGCGGCGTGACGCTCGTTTCTCCAGCTCTCCTACAGCGACGATACGATCATCTCGAATCGCCACGTCGCCGAGGGTCCACGGATTTCCGCTCCCGTCGATGATCCGGCCACCCGAATAAACGACGTCGTAGTCGCCGCGATCGTGTTCGTCCGCGGCGACTGTCAGAACCATACTCGCGGCGATGAGAATCACGCACACCCGCACACACGAGTAGGCCCTATACGATGGCAGTGACCTGCGATCAGCCAGCATATCAGCGTCCTGCGAACGCAAAGGCGTAAAGCGTCACGTCTCCGCGCAGACGCATCGCGAGCTTTACGCGCTTCCCCATGAGATCTGCGGTTCCGTTCCTTCCGGCCCAGGTAACCGACGCCCGCACGGAGTCAACCTCAAGTGGAACGACAGAATCAAAGTCGTAACCAGGAACCACGGTTCCTTCCGGCGACAGAACAGCAACCTCAACACGACCGGCGGTTGGAGCCGCTTCGACGTTGAGTTCCAGCCGCGGCCCATCCACCACGACTTCCTTCGTGACGACCGCCCCTGTGCCGGCACTCGCACGGTGAACCAGGCCCACGAACCCGTCGCGCCGCAGCGTTGCAATTCCAATACTGCGAGAGCCATAACGACTTGGCGGATCCTGGTAGCGCGCGAAAGCGTTGAAGAAAATAAGGAGCTCGTCGCCGACGATGAATGGCTCATTGTGAAGCGGAACAGCACCACTGGCGTAGTAGCTGCTCGGCGGTCCTTTCGGAATCAATGGCTCACGCTCCTGGCCAACGAACGACCACGATTCTCCATCGTGATGCGTGGCCAAATAGGGCACCATAGCGCGTGCACCTTGTAGCATGCTGCGATCCTTGTCCATGGCTACCGGCACACCGAGATCTTGTCGACCGTAGTTAAACGGCACAAGACATTCGACCTTGAGGTCGCCGATCGACTTCGCGGTAACCAGCGGCTCCACTTCCGGCGATGACCAGTCGCTCAAATTCTGGCTGAAAGAGAACGCCGCGGCCGCGTGGCTGGCAGCGCGACTGTACCCAAACCAGCGCTCATTGCGGTGGTCGCGCACGATGAGAAAACGATCTCCGTTGCCGTCGGGAAAATCGATACGTTCCAGCGGCTGATCCCAGCGCAGGCCGTCTCGACTACACGTAAGGTACTTCCCACGCGCAGCATGAAACCGCTTCAGCGCCGCTTCGGGTCGTCCTAAGAATCCGCTGATGTCTTTGTTGTCATGGCAATGAATCGATTCCCAATGAGCGACCATCTTGTAACGACGATTCGAGTCGGTCTCATGATCGTCCCGCACGACCGTCCAACCGTCGAAGTTGGTGAGCGCGCCGCCGGTCTGATTCGCCGCGATCGTCCCATTGAGAACGATGTTGTTTCGTGTACTGCCGCGGAGTTCAACGAGACCGAGTTCCGGTTTCGCCCAGCTGCGGCCGTCAGAAGACTCGGCGTACTTGCCAAGAACGGCGTTCGTCTGCACTACGTCGGCTCGAGAGCGTGGATAAAAGCCAAAGTCATCCGCCCGCCCCCATACGCCCGCTCGCGCCATCTCATGATGACCGCCGCCCGCATGGCCGAGCATGAGGGTCGCATACCACATGCGAAACGTCCCGTCGGGCTCGCGCAGCACGTTACCCCACGCGGCGTCCTCTTCGTGTCGCGGGTCATCTGGCCAAACCACCGGCGCAGGAAGTGGCCGAGCTTGGTGGAGGACACGGTCGACATAGTCGCGACGCTCGATCCAGTGGTCATCGACGAAGAGGTAGAGATTCGGATCGTACGTTGTCGCCGGGTCACCCCGCACCGTAGCACCCGCGTCTGCTGCCCGTGCGCGCCGATCGACTTGACCGCAAGCCGTCAAGGCCGTCGCGCATCCGACTCCACACCCGACCCGTCGGACGAAATCGCGCCGAGAAATTCTCTGCATCTCAGACGTCTCCGAACGAACTCATTCGGCGTTGACAAGCGTCTTCAGCCTGACTGTCTTGAACTCAAGCAGGCCGTTCTCACCCTGAATACCAACGTGACCACCTCGGTTCTTGATCGACTCGGCCGTGGTCACCGCTATACCGTTCAAACTGACCGTCAGCGTTTCACCTACACAGACAATATCGAACCGGTTCCACTCGCCGATCGGCCGATACGCGCGCACGATAGCATCAAGATCCGATGTCGACGCAAAGGACGGGGCACCATAAGGGATCAACGCTGCGATGGGATAGTCTCCGGAGGTCGTCTCTCGACACTGAATCTGATATCCGTTGTCAGGCCAACCGTTGTCGTCCTGCTTGCTTGTGGCTCCCGTGCGCACGAACACGCCGCTGTTCGCGTCCCTCTCAAGAAAGCGGAACACAACTTCGAGCTCGAAGTCCTCAAATTCGTCTTCGGAGCGAAGCCAACCAACTCCACGATCCACGCGCAGGAGTCCATCGACAACCGAGAACTGGCCTCCGTTCTCGACCACCCAGCCGTCGAGAGTCTCACCGTTGAACAGAGCGATCGACTCGACTTCAGCTGTGTGGATCGGTCCGCTTTCGCTATCCTTCGGACTCGAAGCGAAGTGGGAGCAGCTCGAGACAGCGAGCAGCATGACAGCGAAAAACGGCAACTTCTTGGGCATGGATCAAGCTCCTGGGTTCTGCCGGCGCCAAGCCGAACTCGGTCGAATTCAATCAGCGCGACATTTTGACGTCACATCGTGATCTTCGCACGAGAAATACTGGAGGGCCGGACCTCCACCTACTGGGTCGCACAGTAGGTGCAGCTACGATATTCTCGAGCAGGGTTCGCTCCGTGTGGCAACTTCCGAAAACATGCAGCCGCCCTCTGACGACCGCCGTGGCGACAGGTGGAGGAACGGATTCGATGACATCTCGACTCAACGTCTCGCTAGTCAGATCCGAACGCGCGTTCCTCGAGCAGAAGCTGGCTTCCTTTCTCGGCGCGCCGTACGAGGATGCCTCCGTTTGCTCGCGATCGCGCCGAAGAGCAATTCAAAGTTTCGATCAGATCCGAAGTGTACTCAAAGACTGGCCCGACTGGTATGCGCCGAAGGGCTTCCTTCATGGGCCGAAGATTGATGATAGGGCCGAGGCATTCAAGAACGAGCTCGCCTTTGACATGCCGACATCGGCAGCCGACACCGACCACCTTTGCAGAGAGATAGCCGCCTGTTTTTCTTGGGCGCTTGTGCGTTGGTTCGGCACCTTTCGCGATTCAGTGCAGGCATTCGTGAGCGACGATGCTGCGCTGTTCGAGAGGTTCCTCGAAAGTGGATGCAATCGTGCGCCGACGAACGCAGGTGAAGGAAGCGAGAGGGATATGATCGTCGCCACCTATCGAAACGTCTCCAAGCTGAGCGAGGCGTGCTCGATCGTCACGTTCGACGACTACGGCCGCGAAGGAGCGGTCGCTTGGGCGCTCGCGGACGGCGACAAGGCACCACCCATTCTGATTTGCGAAGTCGGGCAAGTCGACGCCACCGACGAAACCCTCGCCCTCCTCGATCGGCTCCCACATATCAACGAGCCGTTCGAAGTGGGATCGAGTTTCTACCGAGAACGAATCGCGCTTTACAGCGCAGTCGACCGTGATGTCTACGACGCACTGTGGAGTCGGGCAGGCCACGACGATCACGTCGTGGCGTTCGCCGTCGGCGCGCACGCCGATCCTGAACGACTACGCCGTGCACTGATGGAGCAGCGAAAGGACCCGTACCAACGCGATGACTTCGACGAAATCCGCGCGTTGGCAGACATCGGAGGCTGGGCTTACCGGCACACGTATGGAGGCGGAGCCGACGAGTACTTCGCTTGGGTCGCGTGCCGTGAATCCGAAGCGACCGTGCAAGCGATCGCACTCATCGAAGACGCTCACCTGGGCACGGAGTTCACCGGCATCTTTTGACGTCAACTCAAAACCGCGAGCCAGACAACTTCACGTCCGCCCACTGCCAAGCCCGAGCCAGCCGCGTTTCGACGTCGGCCGCGTCCTTCCCCTGCGCTCGCAACGCCTCAGCGAGACCGTAGAGCGCCCACCCGTTCTCCGGATACACTTCGAGGTCATCGAGGTAAACCTTCTCGGCGTCGGCAGCTCTTCCGGCCTTCAGGAGAACATACCCAAGCGAGTGTCGTACGGGATAGAACCAGTCCGATGGTTCGCCATAGATCAACTCACTCTCCGCCGACGTAGCACTCTCAAGCAACTCGATCGCTTCGTCATAGCGACTGCGACGAAACGCGATCTCTCCGGCGAGCACGTTTTCAGCAATGGCCAAAACAGCGCGCACGGAGTTGACCTCCCAGATGCGTACATCCGCGAGTTCTTCGTCTGCCGCAATGCCCTTGAGCGACTCGAGCTCACGTTCCGCAGCCGCGAGATCGCCCGTGGCGGCGTAGGCCATGCCGCGGCCGTAGTGCCAGACGCCGGTGGGATACGCGATCTCGACAGGCTTAGGTTCAGCGAGCATCTCTTTCCACTTCCCAAAGCGGACGTATGCGTAGTACGGAATCGTACTGAAGTGCTGCTGCACCGCGCCGATCCCAGGTTTACACATGAGCGCATGTTCCGAATGCTCCGCAGTGTCCTTCGCCGCTTCGATCGCCAAAGCGCTGTTACCTTCAAGGCTTGCCGTTGCCCAGAGAAAGTGATGATTGTGCGGATGATACGTCACCGGGTAGACGCCCTGCTGCCTGCACTGGGTGATGTAGTTGTGATCCGAAGCGATCGCGAGCAAGTTTGCCTCTGATCCTTGGTGGTACCTGCCAGTCCGGATGTAGATATGCGCCGGCATGTGAACGAGATGTCCGGCCCCTGGAACGAGACTGCCCAGACGATCCGCAGCGGCGAGACCGCGCTCGGGGTTCTTCGACGCTTCCACGGCGTGGATATAGAAATGGTTGGCACCGGGATGGTTCGGAGCGCGCGCCAGAACCGCCTCGAGGACCTCGAGAATCCGCGGTGTCCACGGCTGTGGGGAACCGTCCTTCTGCCAATAGTCCCATGGGTGAAGATCCATCAATGCTTCGGCGTAGAGCGCCCCGATTTCAACGTCGTCGGGATAGCGCGCCGCAACCTCACCCATGGCGTCAGCATAGGCCTGGTCGAGGGCGCTACGGTCATCGAGCTTCTCGGGGCTGTATCGCTTCGCGAGAGCATCGATGAGGGCACGCTCGCGCTCCGTGCCTTCCTCGCGGAGAGACAGAGCATTTTGTAAAGCTTCCCACGCCACCGGCACGGCGTCAGGCTCCATCGGCGCGTTGATGTTCGGCCCGGCAACAAGTGCTGCCCCCCACCAACACGTACCGCATTCAGGATCCAAGCGCGCGGCCTCGCGAAAAGATCGTGCCGCCTCTTCGTGATTGAATCCGTAGGACAGTACAAGACCTTGATCGAAGAAGCGCTGCGCCAGATCGTTGAAGGTGGAGATCCCATAGTGGAAATCTCCCATACCCTCGAGCAGCGGCGGTCTCTCTCTGTCCACCGGTGCCGAGCAGCTAGCCAAGGCGACCAACGACAAGACACAGCCCCACGATGCCGAACGCGAGTTACGTGTTGCCATCCCTAATATCCTCGTGCGTTTGATTGCGGTACTCGTCGACCCATCGAGAGTCTGCAGCAAGTTCCCGCCTCCGATCGAAATGTCGTCGCTGCCATTGAACTTTCCAAGAAACACGGCGGCATGTCAATCGGCTCGGCGCGGCCACTCGGTCTACCGCGGACGTACTGATAATCGACAACACGGCTCTCACGGCAGGTCCTATCGAGGCAACGGCCCAGAAACGTAAACCCACTCGCCTCGATGCTCGATAAAGAGTTGACTGAACCGCCGCGCACACTCCCGACCACGCGCGGGGTATACCCCACGCGCGCTGAGTGCGAGCCGTCGGCACTACCTATTCGTTCACATACTCACGGAGCCCTCCATGATGCAGACACTGAAGTGGATCGTCGTCGTTGCCGGCAGCTTCGCCGTGTCGGCGACGCCTTCATGCTCTCCCTCGACATCGTCAGCGGCGGCGACCTCGTCAGACCCGCGCGCGGTGACGCAAGCCTTCGTTGAGGCGAGCCAAGCAAACGACAAACAGCGCTTCACGTCTTTTCTGACCGCAGCGGCCAAAAAGGGCCTCGCATCGGGCTCCGGATTCGAAATCGACGCAGCCAAGTTTGGCGATTTTGAAGTAGAGAAGGCTACCGTCGCCGGGGAGACAGCGGAAGTGCCGGTACGCACGCGCAAAGACGGGCAGGAGCGAACCGTCAAAGTCCTCCTGCGCCGCGAAAGTGACAAGTGGAGCATCTACGCGTTGCGCGCCGCCATGAAACCGGGTGGGCCGGAGATGACCATCAACTTTGAGCAGATCGGCGACGTCACGAATGCGATTGGCGAGGCGATCGCTTCTGAGATCCAGAAGGCCTTCGAAGAATCGAAGCGTGAGCAAGAGAGAAAGACGATCGCTCGCAACCGCGACTACTACGAGTCACTGAGCGCGATGAGTCGCGGAGAGTTCGAGGCGGGTTGGACGAACGCGATGGATTATCGGGGTCAGCTGCGTGACGCTGCGCTCTCCGAGCTCGCTGCGGCGATCGGGCTTGAGCTCGACGCAGGCGAGTATCAAGAATTGCTCCAAAGCAGCGTCTCATCCGACGTTCGTGGACTGTCGCAGCTCGAAGCCATCGAGACGATCTGTGGAGAGCTGGATCTCACACCCCAATATCCATCCGCGGAAGCGAAAGCAGGCATCGTACGTGTGCCATCGGGCAGCGGCAGAGGCGCGGTACGGACCGCGGCCCCAGCGCTCGACACAATCACGCTCACGCGTGGCCCACGCCCCCGCCCGATCGCGTTCGCCGGGCCGTTTCTTGTATCCGTGTCGGATCTCGAGGAGTTCGCACCGCAGCCACGCGGCACCGCCACAGTCGAGGTGTCAGCGTATGGCCTCAACTCAGGGATCTTAGGTCTGATCGAACAGATCGGTGAGACAGTCACGTTCGGGCGCATCATCGACTCCAAAGCGCACAGTTTGAAAGCGACGGAGGACGTTCGTTTCCACGGTGGCGGTCTGGTGGAAGACGGCGCCTACCAGAACACGACGCGCATTCAACTGAGAAACCTGCTGCGGGACGTCGAAGCCATCGACACCTTGGAGGGTACCCATCGAATCTCCGTACCGCTTGCGATTGAGTCCGCCGAGTTTTCGACTCTAAAAAAGGGCGACACTCAGAAGGTGGGTCAGTTTCGCTTCACGGTCACACAAACCGGAACGTTTACGGCTTTTAACGTCGAAGGACCTGAATCCCAACTAGACGACCTTTCCGTTCGTTTCCGAGCGTTCGACGCCTCCGGAAGCGAATTATCCATCTTCGCGTCCAGCGTTTCGATGTGGGGACCAACGAAAGCGCAAGCGAGCCTGCAGACGGATCGAGCAACGGCGAAACTGCACATGAAGCTAGTCACCGAAAGCGAGTTGATCGACTACGCATTCACGCTAAGGCAGATCCCCCTTCTGCGATTCGGCGAAATGCCCGAAAAGCTCGAACAGCTCACATTCGACGGGTTCGACATGCCGCTCGAAGTCGAATTCGTCGCATTCCACAAAGAAGAGAACCAGTTTCCTAAAGCGCGACTTCGCTGCGTCAATCGCTCCAACAAGGCGATCGTTGCCGCCCAGGTTCGGTTCGTCTATCGCGGCGCGCAGGGCGAAGAGCTCAAGGACTTCCCGCACACCCTCAACGGGGTCGTTACAACCGACGGCCCGCAGCTGCTTGTAGAGGCAAACGCTCACGCCGAAATCGCGACGACCGCATTTTTCCTCCCGGAAAACGCTGTAGACCTCGAGGGGCGCGTCGAGAGCGTCGAGTTCGTTGACGGCACCAAGTGGGCTGCGAAGCAATAGCTGATTCGCCGGCGCCGGAGGGGCGGTCGCAGAAACTCACGAAACCCTCTGGACGTGATGTAGTCGCAGCCCGAAGAATAGCGAGCGTGAACATGAAGGAATCGCTCGAGGCCCTCGTCGTCTCCGTCAAGACCGACGCACGCTACACTGAAGCTGTCGTCACGCTCAGGGACGCTAGCCTGCTCTGCTTTCGCCACCGCGTCGGCGAGCGGTGGGCCAAGGCAATCGAACTTGGTGACACCGCCGATGGCAGCATCTCTGAAGGCGAAAAAGTGGCGAGTGGCGTGGACGATGATGCGCTCGGACGGGATGGCGCCGCGAAGAATCACGCCGCTGAAATCCTCGACGCCATACACATGTTTCGACTCAACGCCAAACACCTCGAAGTCGAGTTTTGCGACGGCAGCACGTGGGAGTGGACGCCGGGAGGCCCGACACCCGCTGACTGCTGATCGTCAGAGCTCACGCCGACGTCATGCCTTCCTCGTTGCTGCGTCGTAGCAATTCGCTAGAGGCTCCACGGCAAGCGCATCTGCGGTGCCAACAGCTTGTTCGCCTCCGCGTCGCCGTCGAACTGTTCCTTGACCGGATCCCAGCGCAACTTGCGCCCGGTGAGCATCGCGATATTGTTCAGGTGGCAGACACTCCCGGAGCGGTGACCAATCTCCGCCGACGCCACGGGTGTCTCCCGACTCTTAACGCAGTCGAGAAAGTTACGGTGGTGTCCGGGGCTCCGCCCAATGTGAACCTCATCCGGCCCAATGATCTCGTCGAGCAGGGACTTTGGCTCGGCGTCAAGCTTGCAGCCATGGACGTGGATGAACACCCAGCCCTTCGTGCCCTCGAACTTGACACCGCGCGGCCCTTCGCTCGTACCGACCATGCGCACGCCGTTCGCATAGGTATTAGTGAATTCATAGTTCATGAACGTGTCGTAGAGCCCGTCGCCACGTTCGCCCTTCGCCTCGATCTCGACGGGTCCCGTGTCTTCGGTATTCATGACCATTTGCGCCAGATCGATCACGTGAGCGCCGCGATCCGTCATCTCGCCACCGCCGTGCGCCAGGATGAAGCGCCACCAAAAATGGCAACGGTGAGGCGAGTACTCGACCTTCGGCGTGTGACCGAGCCAAAAGTCAAAGTCGAGGCCGTCGGGCACAGGTTCGGGGGCCGGCATGCCCGCTAACTCCTGCACGATTCTGTGATGCTGCTCGCCAAGCGGCATTTGGATGCGAACCGTGTGAAGATCGCCGATGCGACCGCTGCGAACCAGCTCCGCCGCGAAACGAGAGTTGGCATTGGAGCGCTCGTGGCTGCCCGTCTGGAGAACGCGACCGTTTTTCTCCACCGCCGTGCAAACGGCGCGCCCCTCTGCGACCGAATTGGTCAGAGGCTTCTCACAGTAGATATCCTTGCCGGCGTTGGCGGCTGCGATTGAAATCAGGCCGTGCCAGTGATCGGGGGTCGCGATGCTGACGGCGTCGATATCGCTGCGCGTGAGGAGCTCGCGGAAGTCCTCGAACGTCTCGCATCCCTTGTACTCGCCTGTGACGGTGGTCTGCGCATAGTGAGATTCGATCCGCTGTCGCGCCGGCTCACGTCCCGCAGTACGGCCGCGGTAATAACGATCAGACCCCTCGTTCACATCGCAGACCGCAACGATCTGCACGTCCCTTTGGCCGATGAATGTCCTCAGGTTGCTCGTGCCGCGCCCACCCGTGCCGATGCAGCCCATCACGATGCGTTCGCTTGGTGCGACGTTTCCATCCTTCCCGAGAGCGGCTGCGGGAACAAAGTAGGGAGCCGCGAACGCCGCCGCGGAGGTCGCCGCAGTCTGTTTAAGAAATCGACGTCGTGAGATCCTTCCGGCTGCACGGCGGCTTTCGGCGCGATCCCGATTCGCGGCTGAGTTCGTTTTTTCGTTCGTCGTGTCAGTGCGGGACGTCTTCTTCTGCGACATCGTCTACTCCTAAGCGGTACGGCGACTCGCCTGTCGAATGTTTCTCGACGGGTGGCTGCGCCGCGTGGGGTGGAAAATTGCGCTCGCCATCGTATCCAATCGCTGTCGCCACAGCAAAATCAAAGCGGAGAGTCAATGCGCCTGACTTCATACATCGACGTGCGCGAAAGAAAACAGGTATAGACAGTTCAATCTTCGTACAAGACGCTTGTCCTAAAGATTCAGAAGCTCGTACCATCTTTGCGGCCAGACGGCGCAAAGCGCTTGATTGGACGCGCTCTTGCCTCAACAGCCCGTTGAAGAAGTGCTTCGAGCCGAAAACTGGTCTCTTCGCGTCCGGGTCGGCCGCGGCAAACGCAGGCAATCTTCGGGCCCTCTTCTTTCGATTCTGATGCGAGTATTGACGCGGCCCGTCTGGACGCGAAGAGACCAGTTTCCTCGGCCGAATGACTTTTTCAGGCGGGCTGTCAAGGCAGAGTGGCAGATACAGATGAGGCCACGTCCTCGACTCAACAAACGGCAACGAGAAACAAGAACATGACCACCCGCGCGCTCTGTATGTGTGTTTTGAGCCTCTGCGTCATGGTGCTTGCTGGGCCTCAATCGATGGCGGAGGAAGAAAGACCACAGCCCAAGGCGACCGACGAACGCCTTGTCGTCGAGCTCTTCGCCGAACACCCGCAGGTCGTGACGCCAACAGGCCTCGACGTGGACGCTCGTGGTCGCGTGTTCGTCGCGGAAAGCCACACGCACTTTCCACCTGACGACTACGACGGCCCGAAACATGATCGAATTCTCGTACTCGAGGACACCGACGAAGATGGCCGAGCAGACAAACGGACGATCTTCCATGCCGGCTTCACTCACATCATGGACATCGCCATACACGATGACGGATCACTGTTCGTCGCCACTCGGATGGATGTACATCGGCTGCGCGACACGAGCGGCGACGATCACGCCGACGACGTCGACGCTATCGTCCGCCTCGACACGACTGGCACCTACCCGCACAACGGTCTCTCCGGCTTGGCGTTCGACTTTTCAGGCAACCTCCACTTTGGCCTCGGTGAGAACATCGGTCATGACTACACGTTGATTGGTACCGACGGAAAACAACTCGGCGGCGGCGGAGAAGGCGGCAGTACCTATCGCATCGATGCGGGCGGTGGCAATCTGCATCGAACGTCCACCGGCTGGTGGAACCCGTTCGGGCTCTGCGTCGACGCGTTCGGACGCGTGTTCGGCACCGACAACGATCCCGACTCATCGCCGCCGTGTCGGTTGATTCAGATCGTCGACGGCGGCGACTACGGCTACGAGTACCGCTACGGCCGCACGGGGCTGCATCCGTTAGTAACGTGGACCGGGAGCATCCTGGGGACGCTACCCATGGTGGCGGGAACCGGCGAAGCGCCCTGTAGCGTCGTCGCCTATGAGTCGGATCAGTTGCCTGAAGAGTACCGAGGCCAACTGTTCGTCGCGTCTTGGGCAGACCACCGCATCGAGAACTATCAGCTCCGCCAAGACGCAAACCACGGCCTAACGACCACGACGCGCCAGGTGCTTGTCCATTCTCGTGGCGACTTTCGACCTGTCGATCTTGCAATCGCGCCAGACGGCAGCGTCTACTTCAGCGACTGGGTGTCGAGCAGCTACAAGCTCCACAAGCAAGGCCGTGTTTGGAGGATCAGGTCGTGGTCTACGAGCCCGACAGCAACTGTGCACCCGCGGCCATCAAATCCCGAAGCGGCGCTGACGACGGCGGATCGCAAGACCCGCGAACGCGCAGCGAGAGCGCTGGCACTCTCAGAGGAAGGCAGGAAGCTCCTGCGAAAGACTCTGCGCTCGCACCCGTCCGCGCGGGCCCGTGCCGCAGCGCTGCAGGCTCTGGCCGCAGTCAGCGACGAGCAAACGGACTATGCCGCGGCCGCCAAAGGCGATGCGAACTTGGCGCTTCGAGTGCTCGCGCTGCGGGCTGGGTTGCGCCTACAGGTCGATAACGACGTTCTCGATTGGGACGATTGGTCTAACATCCCCGTACCGCTAAGAGCCGAGGCCATGCGCCTCAGCAAGAAGCCGCCCCGTAACGTCATCGACGATGCGATTGCGACTCACGACCCGCTTTTGTTTCACGCCGCGATCACCGCTCTTTCCCGCCTCTCGATCGACTCACTGCAGGGGCTCGAAGACGGAAGCCCCAGACAAATCGTCGCTGCACTTCTGGCGATCAAACGGAATCCACAGCTGCGCTCAGCGTTTCGACGCGAAAGGCTTGGACCCTTTCTCACGGCTGACCAAGATCCGCGCGTACGCTTCGCTGCCGTGAAGTGGATCGCCGATGAAAGGCTCGCCGACTTTCGGCAGCAGCTGCTGGCGATCTTTCGTGACGAACAACTCGATGCCCACCTCTTCCTCGCCGTGTCTGCGGCAATCGATTCGCTGGACGATAAGAAACCGACCGACCAGCCCTCGTCGGCGATGCTTCTCGAACAGATTCTTGAAGCCAGCGCGCCGGCTCCTATACGGCGGCTCGCGCTTCGACTGATCGATCCCGCTCATCCTGGTCTCGCGGCCAAGATCTCCCCGTTACTCGCGGAATCACTGACGGAATCACTCACCGAATCATCGGGTGACAACTTGCAGCTCGAAGTAGTCCGCACGTTGGCATCCGCTCCGACGCCATTGCGTGACGACACACTAACGCGTGTCGCTCGGGACAAACGACGCAGCGACGAAGTTCGAGCTGCAGCCATCGCTGGTCTCGCCGGCGACGCAAGACACCAAGACTTGCTTGCGGATATGGCACAAAATCGATCGAAGGTGATCCGCGGCGAAGCCCTCAGAAGCCTCTTCGGAGTGGACCTGTCGGAGAGCCATCGCCGCTCCTTGACCTCACTCGCTAGCCGAGACGCGATGACGGGTGAAGCGGTTCGTCGCCTCCTCGACGGTTCGCCGGGAGCGCGGCCTCCGGCCGAGGATCTCGCAGCCTGGGAGGAACTGATCGAAGAGGGCAGCGGGGATCCAGCCGCCGGCGAACGCGTTTTTTTCGCCAGACGGATCGGCATGTGTTCACGGTGCCACATGGTCAACGGGCGAGGAACGGCGGTCGGGCCTGACCTGTCTCAGATCTCAAGGCGCCTCATGGCTGAGCGGGCAGGCGGTCTGCGTTGGCTGCTCGAGACGATCCTTCAGCCGAGCCTCACGATGGCACCACAGTACACTCCATGGCTTATCGTCACTCGTGACGGCAAACAGCAGATCGGACTACCAAGGCGGAAGGGTGGTAGCTCCGAAGCGTATCTGGGCAGCGATGGTCAGGAGTTCGTCGTCCAAAACGATCAGATTCTCCTCCACGCTGAATCGCCCGAGTCTCTCATGCCGCAGGGACTCCTCAACGTTCTCACACGCCAGGAGCTGCGTGACTTGTTCGCGTTTCTGATGCAGGGGAGTGAAATCTGAGACGGGCATCGGGTTGCCGCCGTTCTCGTCAACGCTGAGCTGCGCCTGCTTGGCTTGACACGGGCATGCACTTGATGGTTCACTTGCAGCAGAGTTGAGAGGTGGCGTTAGCACCTCATCCACCTGATCGCCGAAAACGTCCGGAAGGAGGCCGACTATGCAAGCCACTGTGATCATCACCGTGCTGTACTCCGCAACGTCGAGCCTGGCCCGGACGGGTCCAGGGACTGCCGTCTCGCCGTAGCCTGCGCCCGCAGCTTCGAGACGAGATTGCACTGTATCCTCTCCGGAGAATCTCCCGAGTGTTCGGGCAGGCTCTCACGCCCATGCTCCACGTGTCACCGTCGATACGGGAGCTGTCGAAAAAACTCGGGCGAGCTGTCTGAAGACAACTCGCCGACGTGAGAGGAATGTATGCATAGAAAGCGCTCCCTACAGGAACTCGCAGCATTGTGCGCCCAGGTTGGCCCTGACGACGGGGTCGATCCGCGCAAGATTCTTCACAACGAATACCATCGCAAGGACAATCGAAAGACACAGCAGCTCTGCAAACAGGCCGCAATCGCGATCGGCTTAGCCCTCGCTGCCGAAACCCGCGAGTCGCTCCTCCGCGACCTGCAGGTCGCCGGCGTCGAACCTGCGCCGGATGCGTCGCGATTGAAAGTCGTCGTCTGTCCGGCTTCGCCGTCTGCCTCACTTGCATCGCGTGACGTCCTCAGCGTCCTCGAATCGATTTCAGTGCGCCTACGTGCCGAAGTAGCGAACGCTATTCACAGAAAGCGCGCACCCCTTCTCTGCTTCGAGTACTGCGCCGCAGCGGAGGTGAAACCATGACGCGTCTACTCTCCGGTCGCAAGTTGCACTCCTGGCTCCCAGCCCCGTTAACCGATGATGTCGTCGGCGCGCTGAATCGACTCGCGCGCTCTGAGATCGTTGAGCGCGTTGCAGTCATGCCCGACGTGCACTTGTGCGAAGAGGTGTGCGTAGGCGCCGTCGTTGCCACTTCATCGAGGCTCCTGCCACACGCCGTCGGGGGCGACATCGGCTGTGGCATGGCCGCTCTCGAGTTCAATTGCAGCGCTGACGTCATCCGAAACGAACGCATGGCGGCACAGATCCTTCATGCCCTCCGCGTCCTTGTCCCGGCTCGTCGACATTCAGGCTCGACCGCACCGGCGTGCCTGCCAGCCGCACTCGTTGAAGCTCCGCTGAGTCACAAGAGGCTCGAACGACTCAAGCATCGCGACGGGCGCGTACAGTTCGGCACTCTGGGACGCGGAAACCACTTCCTCGAGTTCCAAGCAGACGAACAAGACGCTCTGTGGGTCATGGTCCACAGTGGCTCGCGCGCCGTAGGGCAGGCGATCACCGGGCATCATCTCGAATACGCAACGCAGGACTCCGTCGGTCTACGACATCTCGATGCGCAGGGAACCGAGGGTCAGGCGTACCTTGGGGACGTCGAGTGGGCGCGAGCATACGCTGCAGCGAACCGTGAGCGTATGCTCGAAGCCGCGACCCTCCTCGTTCGAGAGCTATTCGGAGCGAGCGCCAACCCTTCGTCGCGCATCGCTTGCGATCACAATCACGTTCAGCGAGAACGCCACTTCGGTTCTGACCTTTGGGTGCACAGAAAGGGAGCGCTCTCCGCTCAAGCAGGCGAGATCGGCATCATTCCGGGATCAATGGGGACGACAAGCTTTCACGTTCAGGGGCGCGGCTGTCCCGAAGCCCTCGCTTCGAGTTCGCATGGCGCTGGACGACAGCTAAGCCGCTCAGACGCACGACGAACCATCGGCGCGACGGATCTAGAACGTCAAATGCGCGGTGTTTGGTTCGACCACCGAATCGGGAAGGCGCTGCGGGAGGAAGCGCCAGCCAGTTACAAGGACATCGAGAAAGTGATGCGCGCTCAGCGCGAGCTCACGCGTGCTGTGCGGAGGCTTCGACCACTGTTGACGTACAAGGGAACGTGAGCTTTTGTCTGTATTCTTACGCGGGTAGACTGACGTTAGCTTTCAGCGACGCGTTCTCAGCGGAAGTCAGCAGTTCTTATTCGTGCATGCGCCACCTCGATAGAACCCTGTGTTAGAATCGGACCCATGGGCGGCCACATCGAAATCTTGCAGTTGAACCATCCGGACTCCGCGACGTTTCCGGCGATGCTTTTCGATTGGTTAGGCGACGAGCCAGACCCGTACGTGCCAATCGATGACGTAGAGGGCTTCTTCAACGCCGTTGATCGATTCGAGAAAGTCATCGATCGACACGGGGCCGGAGGAAATCCGTCCTGGGACCTTTGGTGCGACGTCGAATCCGTAGCTGTTACCGCACACGCAAATCGATTCCTCCGCTTTCGAGCCGACGATCCTTTCGAATACGAGTCGGTGCGCGACGCGGTTGCCACCGCCTGTCGCGACGATTAGAGCGCCGGCTTGCAGCGCCCCGGACTCCTACCGGAAGGCGCTCGTACCCTCTGGTCGGGCTATCCTTCAAGCGAGGCGCCCCGTGTGAATCGATCGCTCTCGAACTGCTGGTTTATCTTCTTGAGTTCTTTCCGAAGCTGGTGATCTGGTACACCGGCGGCGATACGGTCTTCGATGCCGCCGCCTTCAAGCAGTACACTACGCGTCCGCGCTGAGTGCGTGGCCTCTCAAGACAGAGTTGCCAAGAGCTTCGTCGTAATGCGCTACGAAACTTGAGAGAGTCAACGAAGACGCTGTTTCCAAGAAGAATGAGCATCGCCGATCACCTCTGCTGGCCAATGCCCGTACCAGCCATACCCGGCACGCCTCTCGAGGTGGACATCGGCCAAGCGATAAACCTTGGTGCCGTCCCGATTGCAAAAGAATGGACGGTTTGTCCCGATCTCATAGAAACGCGCCCAAATCGGCGGTGCCCGTTCGTCAATCACCTCGATGCGGTCTTTCTTCGCCGTGAACCCATCGAATCGAACCGGATCGATGGGGACAGTTTTGACTCTGAGCCCTTTGATCGCTGAGACTTCGAACCACGCGACGGCGCTGTTGACAGCCGCGACAACCTCTTCAGAGGGAGCTGGCAGATCCATGAGAAACTTGACGACGCCGACGCTCTCCTGCGCGGTGATCGAGGGAAGTTCGTAGGACCGGGCACGAACAGGCTGGAGCGTCGCGTGATCATGCTGCTGGCACCAAGCTGTCTTGACCTTGTCAACCTCGATCTGACACTGAAGCGTCACGGCGATCGCACGACTCAGCGACTCCTCCAAGCGGCGCCTCAGAGCTGTGTCGAGCCAATCGAAGTGCGCGTCTCCTTCACGAATTTTCAGAAGCAGTCGCATGATGCCCACCATCACGTCGTCGTTGAAAGTGATCGCGTCGACGTCATTGCCACGCCATCCTCCTGACGGGCGCTGCTCTCGAAGGATATACTCGAATCCGCGCAGAGCTGCGTCTCTGTATCGCGGCAGCTCGGTGCAGCCGTAGACTTTGGCCAAGTAATCGATTTGAGGATACGTGTTCCGGTTGTCGAAAGAACTACGCTTCAAGCCCTTCTTTCGAATCTTGGCAACCTCCGCGACATCGATGATCGCCAGCCAATCGAGATTGGTCGGCCAACCGCCATCCTCGTTTTGAAACTTGAGCAGGTTCTCGGCGATGTGGACGACTTGTTCCGGTCGATATCGCGGGTCATTTCGGTCGCGACCGTCTTTCATCTGCCAGTGATGAATGCTGTCGCGAAAGAGTGAGAGATCGATCGGTTCGTAGGATTTCTGCAGAGCACGTTCGACCGCCGCCGATTCGTCCTCCGAGTGACATGGGATCGACGTCACAAGAATCCAGGCAAGCCACGAGAAAGCGCCGCACGCAGCCCATCCGTAGAAACGGCTCATGTGTGTTCCCCAAACATCACCGCAGAGACCTTCTCGAATCGACGGTCAAGAGCTTGGTCTCGACCTCTAGCGCCCGTCCCCTGCCTCCACCCACTCGATGTTAAACGTCGCGTACTTGATGGTCTTGCGCTGCTCCCCCGTGTTCGGGTCCCTGACGAAGTAACTGTACGACGCGTGCAGCATCCCATCCTTGGACTGCATGATCGCTGGGTAGTGAAACGAGCCGCTCCCAGGTTCGACAAGCTCAAGGTGCCGCGTCCAGCGAAACGTCTTACCCTCGTCCTCAGAGATGGCAACGGCAAGGCTATGACGTCCTCGTTCGGTGTCGTTATAGATGACGAGGAATCGCCCATCGCTCAGATTCATCAGCTCAAGTCCAGCGCCTGGGTTCGGCAAGACGGGGTGGTCATAGACCTTGCCCCAGGTTTCGCCGCGATCGCTAGACTCGGAGACGTGCACGCGCTTTGGTGGCGGCCCGGCGTCGCGCATGTAGGCGACGATCGTGCCGTCCTTCTTGCGAGCGAACGTCGGTTGGATGTTGCCGGTTCCCACCATCGGCTCACTGAAACCCCATGACTCACCCCAGTTATCGGTGTACGCAACCATGGAAAAGTGGAAGCCGTCTGAATAGAGCCCGACGAGCAATCGACCGTCGTCAAGAAGGATAGGGCGAGCCCGGGTAAACCAGCCAAGTCGCCGTGTCAGCTTGTCATCAGCCTGCTCAAACGCGCCATGGGCCCACTCGATATCGCGCAGCGTCAGTTCGCGCTTGCTCAAATAGTCAACGAACTTCGTGCGCACGGTTTTCGGGAACTCCGTCCCGGGCTTCATGTGCAAGACCGCGTGCTTCTTCCAGACCGGCGCGGCACCCGATTTCTGATAGTCATCCGAAACTTTGTAGTTCATGAGCGCCGACTGCCAAAGGTTCGCCTGGATGGTCGGCCAGAAGAGCCAGAGCTGACCTGCAGGGTCGACGATCATGCAACAATTCGTATCCGGAAACTCAGGTGTGTCTGCCATCAGGAACGGCTTCGTCCACTTACTTGTCGCCGGGTCGCGCTTGGCACCAAGGATGACGACGTCGTCGGCTGACCGTTCTCCCGAACCGTGGAACCAACAGACGATGATCTCGCCATTGGGCGCCTCGACGATGCAAGAACCGTGATTGTGCCAGTGCTCGAGCGGAAAGATGAGCTCACCGCGGTGCATTGGTGCGGCATTCAACAACAAGCCGAATGCGAGAGAGAGTATTGTCGCCATCACGAACGATCGAGCTGCTGTGGTCATCGCCTGAATTCAATCCATATGTGAAAAGGTATGGAAGTACGGACGGTTTGCCCATGGAAGAGCCGCGATGATAGCGACTCTGGCTATGGAGGGCAAGGCGATCGCGTTCCCCAGTCGCCATCAGGCGCACTATGAACGGTGCCGCTCAATAGCGACCTCATCTGCGAGATTCGAAGGCCGCTGAACGATTTCGTGCTCGAGCGACATCACCTTCAAACTCCCGATGCCTGACGACCCATGGAAATTCCGACGCGGCTTGAGGACAATGTGGGCACTGGACTCAAAGGAACAGACTCATGAACAAAAACATGCACCCACAGATTACGCCCGATGAAGAAATCCCGATCATGAACGTCGACGACACCGCCTTCGACTCAATGTCGCGCGGCGAGAGAATCCGTCATCTCGAGGTTGAGGGGTACACCGTCTTTCCGCGCATTCTCAGCTCGGAATGCGTCACCCGCCTCAAAGACGAGCTGGCCGACGCAGAGATGACGCACAAAAGCTACAGCACGCAGCAGACATACTCGCTCACCGAACCGCAGTGGTTGGGGCGAAGCGTCGCCGAGCTCATCGGCTACCCGCCAATGATCGACTTCTTGACGCAGCTCATGGGTCCCGACATCGTCTTCACGCGCGGCTTCTTCCAACGCACGCACCCCGGCTCACCTGGCATTTCCATGCACACCGACGGCCAGCCGCACGGATCGAATCTGTTCGGATTCGAGGGTAGCTGCCCACGACTCTTGCGCGTTCTGTACTACCTCGATGACCTGACTCCCGAACGCGCCCCGTTCCGACTCCTTCCCCGCTCTCATCTCTCGTTTCACGCGGAGGCCAGCCCTTACACGCGCTACCAGTGGCACCCTGAAGAGATCACGCTCTGCGTCCCCGCCGGTTCTGCTGTCCTCATTCCCGCGCTCCTCTTCCACGGTAGCCATCCCAACAAGAGCGAACACCCGCGCGAGCTCATCCAATTCGGCTACCGCCCATCGTGGGCAGGCCCGATCCAGCCGGTCGACGAGTGGGATCCCGATCTCGTCGCAAAGGCACCGGACGTTGCCAAGCCATTCCTCAAGAGCCTCAACACAACAGGTGTCGCCTGGGAGCAACCGCACAAACCGAAAGGCATGCGTACGGAAGCCCCGGGAATCAGTCCAAGCCGTTGGCAAACACGGTGACCTCGCCAGCTCGACCGCGGGTTAGGGTCTACGACTCGATGCAGAGCCAGTTGATCGAATCTGTCCGATCGCCGACAATAGCGTCATGAGAGCAAGTGTCTCGTGGTCGCCAATCCTGATCGCGCTCTACTTAGCCGCCCAGACGGGCGTGGCTAACGACAGTGCTGTCGACTCCGGGAGTATGGACTTCTTCGAGAAGTCGATACCTTTGTGAGGGATCCTTTCTTCGCGGAATACGCGGAGTTACGGATCGAGGGATCAGCTTCTGGGAGAAGTCGATACCTTTGAATTCCGGCGCGGCTTCGATTCACGAATGCACGATCTTCAGATTCGCGACGAAGATCAACGGGTGAGATCGTGGATTGGGAGCTCGGGTTTCGGGGAGCGCCGGAGCCGCGTTCGGGTGAAACACGTGTTTCAAGGGCGGCGGAGAGTTGAATGAGAGACCGGCGATTTCCGGCGGTTTCTCGATCTCTGAGGCGTCGGGACGGTGTGACTGGGGAATTTCGTCCACGGGTCGATTACCGGTTCTTCCACCTCTCTCCACGCGAAAAGCGTCGGCCCCACTGCAGACCATTATCGCAGAAGTCCGATTTCGATGGGAAACTGGCTACGTTAGGGTATACTCCACCGATTGAGTCCATCAGGGGCCTGCGAAGACTCCGGAAGTGGGCCAACTGAGATGCCGCCCTTTCCGAAGGCTTTGTTATCAGTTACTTTCAGCGATCGACGGGGACCTTTAGTTTAGCGCTGCGGGGGTTAGACGTGCGCCTCGACAGCTGTCCCGAAGTTGGGCGCTGCCGTTCATTACGACGTCGCGTCGGCGTCGTTCGCACGTTTCAACCGTTGCTCTCTGGTCTCTCTCGGATTCTCTCCACGTCTCTGGGCCTGTACTCGAAGCAACCGACTCAAAGGAGCTACGAGCCATGGCTCAGAAGCTGTATGTGGGGAATCTCCCCTTCTCCGTGACCTCCGACGATCTGCAAGGACTCTTCTCGCAGCACGGCGAGGTCCACTCCGTCAACCTCATCACTGACCGCGACACCGGACGCCCCCGCGGATTCGGCTTCGTCGAAATGGAAAACGCTGACGCGGCGATCGCGGCGCTGAACGGTCACCAATTCGAAGGACGCGCGCTCAACGTCAATGTCGCACGAGAGCGCCAGCATGGAGGCGGAGGACGCGGGCGCTGGTAGAGCGCTTGCCGATCGCTCGATGACACACCCGTGGGATGTCGTTTTGGGCATTCCGCGGGATTTAGCTGCACGCCGCTCTCTCTTCGATCGCACGTGTGCTCTCAGTGCGCGTGACTTGGAACATCGGATCGCGGAGCGCGCATTAACGAAAAGAGACATATTTGAGTCATTTCTGCGATCTCGGTCTTTCCGAGGAGGTCCTTCGCGCTGTTGATACCGAAGGCTACCAGCGAGCCACCCCGATTCAGATCCGCGCTATTCCCGAAGTCCTCATGGGCCGGGATCTCATGGGTAACGCCCAGACAGGCACCGGCAAGACGGCGGCTTTTGCCCTGCCGACGCTGGAGCGCCTGAAAGGGAGCCACGGCACGCGGACTCGTCACAGGGGACACGGTCGACGGCACCGGTTCGTTCCAGCGCGTTCGATCCGCGCGCTCGTTCTTGCACCCACGCGCGAGCTGGCCGCGCAGATCGGCGAGAAGTTCCGCGCTTACGGGCGCTACACTGGGCTGAAAAGCACCGTCATCTATGGCGGCGTCGGCCAGGGTCCGCAGGTTCAGGCGATCAAGCGCGGGGCGGATATCCTGGTCGCCACGCCGGGCCGACTCGAGGATCTCATGGCGCAACGCGTCGTGAGCCTTCACGCCGTTGAGATTCTGATTCTCGATGAAGCCGATCACATGCTCGATATCGGCTTCATTCATGCACTGAAGCGCATCGTCAAGACGGTCCCGGCAAAGCGCCAGACTCTGATGTTCTCGGCGACGATGCCGCGCGAGATTCGTGAGCTCGCGCAAGAATGGCTCACGGATTCGGTTCACGTTCAAGTGGATCCGGTTTCCACACCGGCGGAGGACGTCGAACAATCGCTTTACTACGTCGGCAAGAAGCAGAAGCCGCGTTTGCTTGCATCCCTCTTGCGAAACCTGCCCGGCAATCGTTCACTCGCCTTCACTCGCACGAAGTACGGGGCCGACAAGGTGGTGAAGCATCTCAAGCGTGTTGGTCTGTTGGCGGCGGCGATCCACGGCAACAAGAGCCAGGGCCAGCGTCAGCGAGTACTCGACCAGTTTCGATCAGGTCAGGTCTCTGTGCTGGTCGCGACGGACATCGCAGCGCGAGGCCTCGACGTCAACGGCATCACGCATGTGTTCAATCTCGACCTCCCCGAGGTCGCCGAAGTCTATGTGCACCGAATTGGTCGTACGGGAAGAGCGGGTGCCCCGGGAACGGCGATCTCCTTCTGCGCGAGCATCGAGCGACCTCAGCTTCAAGCCATTGAACAACTGACGAGAAGAACGATCCAAGTCGAGCGGACGCCGGAGGAACTCCAGTCAAGCGATGTGCAACCGACGCCGACGGTCGTGACCTGTGTCGCTTCGAGGTCAACGAGGGCTCGCACACGAAAGCAGCAAGTGAAAGGAGACGCGCCTTGGCGAAATCAAACCCATCCTTCGAAAAGCGCCGCAGAGAACGAGCCAAGAGAGAACGCCGCGAAGAAAAGGCGAGAAGGAAAGCAGAGCGGAAGGCGGCCGCCGAAAACGGCTCGTCGTCGCTGGGAGTCAAGACGATCGAGTGCGCAAGCGAAGAAGGAACGTCCACAGGCCACGTAACGGAAGAGCAGACGGAGAAACGCCGGGACACGGAAGCACCTCAAAAAACAAAGAAGGACGAACGCGAAGGCGAAGAGGGAGAAGGAGGCGCGATTCCCGATGCGGAGCAACGCAGCTTTCAAGGATCCTAAGGAATGGAAGTAGAGAGGACAACCGTCAGAGGAAGCAAAGAGGTCGTACTCCACAGTAAGGCGTACGCGTGCGAACGTCCCTGGCTGAGTTGGTGGCATCTCCTGTCGACATTTTCGGTCTTCGGCGTTCTCGCCGTACTGACCTTCATGGGCGGGTCGCTCGCAGTGACACTGGCGGCGAGCTTTCTCCTGGGGCTTGTTATGGTGCGGATCTTCATCCTCTACCACGATTCGGAACACGGCACGATTTTCCGGGGTTCGCGTGTAGCACGAACGATCATGCGCATCTATGGCCTTTTGGTGCTCAATCCGCCAAGCATCTGGCGTCGCTCACACGATCATCATCACAGGAACAATGCTAAGATCTACGGTGCAAGCATTGGCTCGTACCCGGTGATGACGCGAGAGAGCTACGAGCGTGCCTCGCGTGTTACACGCTTCGTCTACGCACTCTCAAGACATCCGGTTACGATCGCCTTGGGCTACTTGACCATCTTCTTTTGGGGCATGTGTCTTCGCTCCTTTCTGGTCAACCCAAGGATGCACTGGGACTCGGCTCTGTCGATTGTCCTTCACATTGGTCTCGTCGTGGCGCTTCTGCTCATCAATCCGGGAGTCGTCTTCTACCTCATCGTGATCCCTATGATCGTTGCCTCGGGGCTCGGCGCCTATCTTTTCTACGCGCAGCACAACTTCCCCGCGGTCAAGCTTCGCGAAAGCAAGGATTGGGATTACTTCTTCGCGGCCGTTCACTCCTCGAGCTTCATTCGCATGGGCCCGATTCTCAACTGGTTCACGGGGAATATCGGCTATCATCATGTCCATCACCTCAACGCGCGTATCCCCTTCTACCGACTGCCCGAGGCCATGGATGGAATCGAGGAGTTGCAGTCTCCGGGTGAGACCTCGCTCGCTGTGCGGGACGTGTGGCGATGTCTCCGGTTAAACCTATGGGACACCGAAGCTGATCGGATGATCTCGTTTCGAGAAGCGGCCTGACCGCCTAGCCGCATGGCTCGATGGTTATCCGATTGGACCATGCGGATCGCTTCCACTGCGCTTGTTGCGTTGTTCACACCGCCTTCCTCGCCTCGCCGTAACTGACGAGTCGTCGCCTCTCCGGGTCCCAGAGATTCAATCGCAGACACGCGAGAATGTCGCGAGGACGAAGTGATGTCATCTGCGGCTGTTGGAGCTCGGGAATGGCGGCCATCGCTTCCGGGAGGCGATAGAACGGAATGAGAGGATTCAAGTGGTGGACGTGATGGTAGCCGATATTTCCCGTGAACCAGTGCATCAACGAGCCGAGCTTCATGTGACTTGATGACTCAGTCGCGCCTCGATAATAGGTCCACTCCTCCGGCTTCAACACGCGCATACCCTCGTAGTTGTGCTGCGCGAAGAAAAGGTACGCTCCGGCGGCTGCTGCAATCGTGAAAGGCAGCAAGAAGGAGAAAAAGAGTGCAGCGAATCCAGCAAACACCCAGAGCCCGGCAACGAGCGCGCCATGCGCGAGGAGCGACAGTGCGCCGTCCCAGTACTTCCGCGGATTCTGCAGCAGTGGCAGGAGGCAGAGGCTGAAAAGGAAAACCGTCACATAGGCGCATAGAAGTGTCAACGGATGACGGCTGACACGATATCGCAGACGCTGCCAGATCGAGGTTTCTTGCCACGTGTCCGTAGTCATGAGCGGAAATGAGCCGATGTCCGATGTCACAAGGAGGGCCGGACCGGCGTCGGCCGCGTTGAGCGGCTTGCCGACGTTCGCATGGTGGAAGTTGTGGCTGTATCGCCAGTACCGCGGAGGTGTCAGCAGGAGCAGTCCGAAGAAATAGAATAGCGCCTTCGCGAATCGTGATTGACGCAAGAGGGCTCGGTGCATGAAGTCGTGGTACAGGATGAATGTCCGTACCAGCAGCAGTCCGGCAAGAACTGACCCGCCGAGCCGCAACGGCCACCAAGGGGCGAGCGCTGCCACGACGAGTATCGCTCCGAGCACGACAAGCGTGGAGCCCACAGACCACCAACTTCTAATCGAGGACTCCACCGCGAACGGCCGTGTCGCGTCAAGCAGCTGCTTTCCGAATTTGGGCAGTTCTGTTTCTTCGCTCGGCATGGAACCATTCTCCACGTGCAGAACAATTCCTCTTCGGGTCATGCTTCGTTGACAAACTCATCGAGAACAATTTAGCGAGTGACCGAAAACCTGACAAGACCTCTGTTGAGAGCCGCGCCAAGCGACGATTCAGGGCCTCTCCGTTGGTTCGCAGATCACGGACGATTCGGCATAAGTCCTACCGTAGTGGGCCAAGGCTCGCCCTTTCCTTGACGCCAATGAAAGCGGAGAATACCCGCCGGGATTCGTGAGTTCGGATCTTCAGGCGGAAAGGAAATCGTTGGCGCGCGATGGAAACCCACCCGATACCGGGATTCAACGAGCCGGTCAGTTCCTGGATTCATCTTGTCGGAGCGCTGGTCTTCGCCGTAGCGACGATCTTCCTACTCCGTCGTGGACGGGGGAACGTGTGGCGGGTTCTCTGCTTGAGCGTGTTCGCGTTCTCATCGGTGCTGCTCCTGTCGATGAGCGGCGTGTACCACATGCTCTCGAGCGGTGGAACCGCCCGTGCGGTCCTTTTCCGTCTTGACAAGGCCGCAATCTTTGTACTGATCGCCGGCACGTTCACTCCCGTACAGGGGATCTTCTTCAACGGCATCTCACGTTGGGGGGTGCTCGCGCTCATGTGGACGCTCGTAGCGACAGGGATCACGTTGTTCACCGTCTTCTTCGACCAACTTCCGCGGGGACTCGGAACGACCGTCTATTTGGCGCTGGGTTGGATCGCCGGCTGCTCGGCAGTGGTGCTCTGGCGCAGATACGGCTTTGCGTTCGTTCGGCCTCTTGTCGTGGGAGGAGCGGTGTACTCCCTCGGGGCTATTCTCCTCGGTCTCGGCTGGCCGACGATCATCCCCGGAGTGATCGGTCCGCACGAGCTTTGGCACATAGCGGTGGTGGCGGGAATGGCTGTCCACTGGAAGTTCATCTACCAGTTCGCAGCCGGACCTCCTCCCGCCGGCTGCCGCCAGTCGTCCTGACCTCCTACAAGTCGTTTGTTCAAAGGGGCCTACCAGTCCTTGAAAATGCGAGCTTATCTGATACCATATTTGTAGGTGCAAAATTTGAACGTGCAAAACCTGTAATTAGCTATCCACTCACGATTCAGGTGCCAAATGAACCACTTGACCTTCACCCTGGAAGAGTTCCTTGAGGAACCGCGAGGCAAGACGTTCGCCGACGTGGTGGGTGATCCGGAAGCACCCTTCGACCGGGTGCTCGAGTTTTTCAACGATGAGGATCGGCAACGTCGCATGGAAGAATCCGAGATCCACCACGACAGGGCCCCTCTAGCTGGCGTAGTCCGGGAGCTCGAGTCGCAACCCGCCATCGAGGAGTTCCTCGCTGCGCAACACCCCAGTCGCGCGAAACGACTGCGGCAGGCGATCGGCGTGCTCGTTCGCATGATCATGGAGCGGCGCGGATGGCGAAAGACGGGCAGAAAGGGATCTCTAGGCGTTCGCGCGGCGGTGGTCTCTGGCGAGACTACGCCGGGCGCGTACCACAACACCGGCGGTTTGGCGTTCTGGTTCCTCCGAGCAGAGCGGTATGAACGGGAGGAGGGCATGCCGTTTCGCTCCGTCCGAGACCGCTGCCGCGCGTTGGAAGCGACGCAGTCGCGGCTAACTCCGCGAGCGGAATAGAGGGTAAGAATGGATACAGAGCGGTCGAACATGTGCGTGCGCGAGTCGCTGGATCGGCTGACGAAGTTACTTGGAGAGTCATACACAGACCGCGAGGCTCGGTGGGCAGCTAAAGCGAATCAATACCTTGACTCGCTTGAGCAAGCCCTCAATGCCGAGGCGCTCGAGGCAGGGACATCGGAGTTCTTCAAGGAGATTGCACGGGCTCATCCTCGTCTCATTTCGCTTTGCGCCAAATTCCACGAGAACGTCAGAAGGCTGCTGCCGCAGGCAGCGGTTGTCTTGCAGCTGTCTGTCCGGAGAGATGAAGACGGCACGCCCGCGGTACATGAACTACACAAGGCAACCGCTTTGCTCATCGACGCGGTCAAGAGGCATCAGAATCTGGAGTCTAAACTGATTCGAGAAGCCGACCGAGATATCGGCGGAGAAGGCTGATAATGCGTGGCTTGATTAGCGATGCCAAAGAAACCCAGAGGAACCGAATGGCGGAGGATTCAAATTCGATCAAGGGCAAGCGTCGCGCGGAGATTGCGGCGTGGAAGGGGATCTTGGCCGAACATCAGAAGCCCAGTTTTTGGCGAGCCTCGTGGCAGATCGTCAACACGATCGGCTCCTATGCTGGTCTCTGGTATCTTATGTATCTCAGCCTGAGCGTGTCCTGGTGGATTACGCTGCCGCTGGCGGTCCTGGCGGGAGGGTTGCTGGTGCGGACTTTCATCATTTTTCATGACTGCGGTCACGGTTCGTTTCTCAAGTCGCGAACCGCCAACGCTTTCTGGGGATTCATCTCGGGGCTTCTCACGTTCACGCCCTACTACCACTGGCGATGGGAGCACTCAATCCACCATGGAGCAGCGGGTGATCTGGATCGGCGTGGCGTCGGTGACATCTGGACGCTAACGGTTCAGGAGTACCTCGAATCGTCCCGTTGGAAGCGCTTCGCCTACCGGCTGGCCCGCAACCCGGTCGTACTGTTCGTGATTGTTCCCCTTGTCCTATTCGTGGGCTGGCAGCGGCTTCCGTCGCCCAGAGCGAGTCGGCGAGAACGGCACTCGGTGTGGGCGATGAATCTTGCGGTCCTCGGAATGGCGGCCGCGTTGAGCATGATCTTCGGCATTGTGCCGTATCTCGTGATCCAGTTCACAGCGATGGTCGTGGCTGGTTCCGCGGGGGTCTGGCTGTTCTACGTCCAGCACCAGTTCGAAGACGTTTACTGGGAGCGCGGCGAGGACTGGGATTACACTGCGGCGGCGCTGAAGGGAAGTTCGTTCTACAAGCTGCCGAGAATCCTGCAGTGGTTCTCTGGGAACATCGGGTTTCATCACATCCATCATCTCAGTCCGCGGATTCCCAACTACAACCTCGAGAAATGCCATGAGGCTGACCCGATGTTCAAGGACGTGAAGCCGGTGACGTTGTTCTCCAGCCTCAAGTCAATCAGTTTCCGTCTTTGGGATGAGTCAGCGAAGAAACTGGTCAGCTTCCGCCATCTCAGAGACCTCCGGCGTAGCGAGAGTGCGAAGCGAAGGGTCAGGGCTCAGACAGCAGTGGGGAAGTAGATTCGAATGCTGCGCCTGCAAGGGATTCCTGTTTCTGCTGGTTACGCCAGTGGAATCGCCGTTGTTTACGACTATGAGATTGAACGCAAGCTCGAGTTGCCACGTCGTGCGATATCGCATTCAGAAGTCGAGCCGGAATGTCAACGGCTCGACGACGCCTTGGAACAATCCAGTCAGGCCTTGAAGATCGTCGAGCGGACTGCCTCGAGCGAGCCACGGCTCGCCGACTGTGGGGCCCTGTTGTCCGCCCATTCGGAAATCGCGAACGAAATCGGCGCGCTGGTGAAGCGACACATCGGCCGCGAGTTTGTCAACGTGGAGCACGCGCTCGATTCGGTGATCCGCGACTTCGTCGAGCGTCTGGAACGACTGGATAGCGCCTATTTTCGCGAGCGCGAACAAGACGTCCGTGACGTGGGACGGCGGATCATGCGGCACTTGGAGGGTTCTCCGCCTTGGACCAACGAACCCTTGCCGCGCGGATCGGTCATCGTGGCCAGGGAACTACTGCCGTCGGAAACCGTCGAGCTCGCAAAGTCCGGAATCATCGCGATCGTATCCGAACACGGAGGGAAATACAGCCACACAGCCATCGTGGCCACGTCGTTAGGTATTCCCGCGGTTACGGGAATCTCCGACGTCACTGGGCTGATTCATGCCGGCGTGCGATTGCTTGTAGATGGTGAGACGGGAGGCGTGGTGGTCGCTCCCTCACCGTCGGACGAGGAGAGTTTCCTAAAGCGGAAGCGGAAATACGAGAGTCTCGCAACATCGATCGCGGTTGACGAGAAACTCCCGTGTGTCACTGAGGACGGCATTGAAATCTCGCTGCTAGCCAATATCGGCCGCCCCGATGAGGTTGAGCGCGTCGCGAAACACAATCTTGTCGGTGCGGGGCTATTTCGCACGGAGTTTCTCTTCATCGAATCGCACGAGCGTCCGGATTATCCGATGCAGCTGGAGATTTACGACAGCATGGCGAGAAGCCTCGATGGCCTGCGGTTGGTCATCCGCACCTTCGATCTTGGCGGTGACAAACTTCCGCCCTTTCTCCTGTCGGAGGAGGGATCGCAAAGGCGTACTAGCCTTCACCTGCGGGGTTTGCGATTCTCACTGGCCGAGCGAACTCTCCTTGATACGCAGTTACGTGCCATCCTATATGTAGCGCAAGCGTCGGACGTACGAATCCTGTTTCCGATGGTCATTGGCAGCGACGACTTTGCCCGGGCCATCGAGGCGGTCGATACTGTCGTCGAGGAACTGAGCTTGCTAAGAAGACCTCCTATTGGGGCGATGATAGAAACTCCGGCGGCACTGTATGCCTTGGACGAGATTCTCGACTTGGCTGATTTCGTGGCCCTCGGCACCAACGATTTGACGCAGTACATGCTCGCGCTGGATCGGGATTGCTGCGAGGTGACGGACGACTGCACTGCTATGCACCCCGCAGTTCTGAGAGCGATCAGGCAAATTGTTGAGGCGACGGAAAGATGGCAATGTCCTGTCTGCGTGTGCGGCGAAGAGGCCGGGATTGCGCACTTCGCCTGCTTACTGGTCGGACTGGGCGTGCGAGAACTGAGCTTGAGCCCCACTCAAGCCGCCGGTGTGCGTGACGCATTGCGGCATGTCCGTTGCCGTGATGCGTCGCAAGTCGCTGATCGGGCTCTTCAGTGCCGAACGCCGCAACAAGTGCGGGAAGTCCTCGAACGCTCAGAGGTGATCGAGAAGACTATGCACCCCGGTTAGCTGTTAGCATACACGGTGCGATACCTGCGGATATGCAATCTTCAACCTGGGCGGTGTTTTTTGGTCGCTGTATCTTGATGGGTGGGATCGATGCCTAGGGTCGAACCTCTTCTGCTTGCCACGACGCCCGTCTTCACCTTTGAAAAAGCGAGCCTCCTGACCAACGCGAGTGGGTTTTTCTTCGAGCGCGACGAACGATTGTTCCTGGTGACAAGCCGACACGTGCTGATTGACAAGCCGAGTAATCACTTCCCTGATCGCATCAACATTGAGTTGCACGTCGACTCCGAGAACATGACCCAGTCGATTGGGTTTTCGATGCCGCTCTACCGCGACGGCAAGAGCACGTGGCGCCAGGGAGTCGACGGCGCCGGCGAGGTCGATGTCGCCGTGATCGAGATCGAACGTGCTGCATTGCCTGATGCGACGGTTTACAGTGCATTTACACCCGGGCATCTTTACAATCCGGAAGATCGGGTTGAGGTCGGTACCACGCTCTCGGTGGTAGGGTTTCCGCTGGGTTTCCACGATACTCTTCACCATTTTCCAGTAGTGCGACATGCGGTAGTCGCCTCTGCCTTCGGCCTGAGGTTCCAGGGCAAGGGATACTTCCTCACCGACGCCCGCACTCATCGGGGCACCAGTGGCGCGCCCGTCGTGATGCGCGCTCCGCGGCAAGATTCGTTCTCGGGTGATCTACGTTGGACACTGCTCGGCGTCCACTCGGCACGATTTGATTCTGGTACACGGGACGTTGAACTGGACGAGGCTCTCGGACTGAACTGCTCGTGGTATGCCGATATTCTGCTAACACTAACTGACCCATGATTCACGATACTGGGGACGCAAGGACGGAGGGTCGTTTTTTTTCAGCATCCTTCTGTCAGCATCTCTGATGCCGAAAGTCGCATTGGTGCTTTCGAGACCGAACAAGTACTGGCCCGTGGACACTGTCGAGATCGTTATGTCCATCGAACGCCCGGGGTCTTTAGGCACCGGCGTGCAAGGACCGCACTGGGTGCGCGGTCGGCAAGAGAGGTTGGCGAGCCGGGGTCAGTTTGCGTCCTCCCGTCAGCTCGGCCGATACCGCTCTCGGAACCGAGAGTAGAGCCGCTCGAGGTGAACTCGGGGACGCTGGTAGTACTCGGCCGGATCCAGGTCGATCCATCGCCAGTCGTCCGGCCGTCCAACGCGAGTTCTGCCGGAGTGAGCGGCTACCTCTGCTAAGGCCGGCTTGGGCGTTGCATCCGCCCGCCAAAGGCCGAAGAAGCGTTCGTGCATGGCCACGTCGAAAGGCGGCTCGTGCCAGATGAGCGGGTCGTAGTCGGCGTAGCACCACAACATGGCGCCGGTGGTTCCACACTTGTGGAGCCCACTGAGCCCTCGCTCGATGTACGCGGCGGCCTCAGACTCTTCGATGAGCGCCGAAGAGCTGGCCGCCCGATGGCGCTCAAGCTCCGGATCGCCTCCGCGGTAGGTGGGCAGACCGAACTCAGCGAACAGTACATCCTTCCCGCCACCCAACCAGCTAGTGATCGCAGCGAGAAAGGGCAGGACAAGCTCGTCGGTGGGACCGACTGCCCAGTTGGCGTAAATAGGATATCCGTGCATGCAAAGGAAATCACAGTACGCGGCGGCTTCGGCCGGGCCGATCCTCCGATCCTCCTCGAGATCCTCCATGTGGAGGCCCAAGGTGATGGGCCGCTCCGGATCGGCGGAGTGGATCGCTCTGGTCATGCGGGCCAGCCACCTGCGGCCTGCCTCGCGGTTCGGAGGGATCACGCAATTGGAGTTCTCGTTCCCGAGGTCCCATGCCCACACTGCCGCGTGCCCCTTCAACGCGCGGGCGGCCTCGACCGCCATGAGCTCCTGGGAAGCGAGCATGTCGTCGTCGACATACCAATTGCGGAGGCCCGCCTTCGTCGGCACGCCACCGCTGACCACCCGAAATCGTTCGTCGCCCTCGGTGCCCCCCAGCGCCCACGCCGGTATCCAGTTGACGCCACTCATGTGGCCGGTGAACAGGGTGGGCATAAGATCGAGACCGGCCTCCCCCGCAGCGTCAGCTACGCTAACAAGGCGGCGGAGAGCCGCCCTGCTCACCTCCATCGCGTCGGGCTGAAAGTCCTCCCACAAGAGAAACAGGCGAACGGAATCGAAACCGGCACGCCGAATGCGCACAAAGTCGGCGGCGACCGTCTCGAGATCGAACCGCTGCCACCACCTCATCCCGACATGGGCCGGCCAGTAGTTGATGCCCAAACGAAATTGCCCGCCGTCCTCAAGGGGCATCATGGGCGTGGTATCCCAGTCGTACGCAGCTCGAGCACCTGCTGGTACACTGCGATGTACTCGTCGACCATCCGGTCGTGAGTGAAGCGGTCCTCGATCGTCTGTCTGACTCGGCGACGATCGAGGCTCGGGACGGCCGCGACGGCCTCGATCGCCGCGTCAATTCCATCGACGAGAAACCCGTCGACACCGTGCTCGATCAGCTCCGGCATCGAGCCGCGCTCCACAGCGACCACCGGCGTTCCGCACGCCATGCCTTCCACCACACTGAGGCCGAACGGCTCATCAAAGTTGATGAGGTGAAGGAGAGCGAGAGCTCCGCCCAACAGCTCATTTCGGCGCTGGGGTCCAACTGGGCCGACGTAGCGAACTGTCTCGTCGTCGAGATGCGGGGCAACCTCGGAATCGAAGTACGCCTGGTCCTGGATGATGCCGGCGATCACCAGCGGAAGTCCACTCCGTCGAGCGACGCGAATCGCCTCAGCCGCGCCCTTGTCATGATGGATTCGCCCAAAAAAGAGTAGGTAGTCGCCAGGTTCAGCGCTGAGGTCGAAGTCGTCGAGCACAATGCCATGGTGAACGGTAGCGATGTAATCGAGTTTCTCGTTGCGATCCGCGTCACTGATGGCGACGTAGTAGCCGTGGCCGTTGTACTTCTCATAGACTGGCAGGATGCGCTCCGATGAGAACCCATGAATCGTCGTAAGCACGGGAGTGCCGACGAGCCGGCTGTACGTCAGCGGGAGGTAGTCGAAGTTGTTGTGGATCAGGTCGAACTCCCCTGACCGCTCGAACACTTGGGAGATGTGGAGACCCTCCCAGACCTTCGGTTCGATGTCAGGGTCTTCTGAGTAGCCCCGGACGGCCGTCGCGATGAGACGCGCTTTCGTGATCGAGTCGGCGGTGGCGAACAGCGTCACGTCGACCCCTCGTTCAACCAGGCCCTCCGTCAGCATCGAGACGAACAGCTCCCAAGGTCCATAGTGACGCGGAGGCGTTCGCCACGAAATGGGGCCGAGCATCGCGATACGCATGCTCGAGGGGTCAACCGCAGGCATCGTGTGATCGTGTAATAAGAGAGTAGTGGTCTGGAGAATCCGTTGGACGTCTCCGTCGGTGACCGTGAACCATACCAAAATCAACCTCCACCGAGTTCCGGGAGGCGTCTTCTCCGGCTATGGTCTCATCTTCACCGCCAAACCGCCAGAACATGGACGCCCCGTCGGATCCACCGGACCACGGACGGACCACGACGTCCGCAGAGTTCCAACGATCCCGAGAGCCATCCCCACCGAACTGAGAATCGGGTATAATCTTTGGATGACGCCAGTAAGAAAGCACAGCAGCTCGAATCCGATCGCCGTCAGGCGCCTGCCCGTCACGTTCACCAGCGACATGCGCCGCGTCATCACCCGGTTCTTCGATCCCGGTGGCGAGGCCCGAATTCAAAACATCGTTCAGCGGGTCGCGCAGCTTTCCGACACCGAGGTCGCGCGATTGCTGGAACTCGTCCTTGAGCGCTTCCGCACCCGGCACAGCAACATTGCCGCGGTCTTCGAACAGCACTACCGAAACGTCATGTCGATGGTCGGCGAATCGGACGACCTGGAGCACGACCGCCGACTGCTGATCGGCTCCTACTTTACCATGGAGTATTCGATCGAATCGGCGGCGCTGTTCAATCCGTCGATCGTCGCCCACCCGAGCCAGCCGGAGTTGCCCGATGGCGCCGTGCGCTTCATCATGAGCCTGCGCGCCACGGGCGAGGGACACGTCTCCTCGATCGTCTTCCGCACAGGTATGATTCACTCTGACCACGAGATCGAGCTGGACTCGTCCGGGCGGTTCGCCCATCCGATCGGCGTCTTTCCCGATAAGGAATACGACAAGCGGCTCTTTCACCGCAAGCTGAATGACATCGGGGTGTACGAGCGCGCGGTGAATCTCGTGCTAGACCGACTCGGTGACTCGTTCAACATGGCCGAACTGGAGCACGCTATCACCGCCGCGCGCGAGGCGGCGCCTGACACGCTCCAGTCCGAAGAGACCATACAGGGGATCCGATGGCTCGCGCGGTCAAATTACCAGCTCGAGCTCTCGCGCGAGGCCGAGGTCTCCGAGATGGTCATTTTTCCGCAAACCAGCAACGAGAGCCGCGGGATCGAGGACCTGCGGATGGTTCGCTTCGTCGACGATGACGACTCAGTGACCTACTACGGCACCTGCACGGCGTTCGACGGCTACCGGATTCTCCCGCAGTTGATCGAGACAACCGACTTCCTCAGAATCGGCGTCCACACGCTCAACGGTGCCCGGGCGCAAAACAAGGGCATGGCGCTGTTTCCCCGTCGCATCGGTGGCCATTACGTGATGTGCTCACGGATCGACGGCGAGAACCTCTACATCATGCGTTCCGATATCGTCCATTTCTGGGAGACCGCCGAGTTGCTACAGACCCCAAGAAGCCCCTGGGAGTTCGTACAGATCGGCAATTGCGGCTCGCCGCTGGAGACGCCCGAAGGGTGGCTCGTCTTGACACATGGCGTGGGGCCGATGCGGACGTACTGCATCGGCGCGATGCTCTTGGACCTGGAAGATCCGCTCAGGGTGATCGGCATCCTTGACGAGCCACTGATCATGCCGACCGATAAGGAGCGCGACGGTTACGTGCCCAACGTGGTTTACACCTGTGGGGCGATGATCCACAAGGGGTACGTGTACATCCCGTTTGCGACGTCGGACACGATGACTCGCTTTGCGACGGTCTCGTTGGAACAACTGCTCGCCCGCCTGATGTGAAGTCGGCCTCAAACGACACCGGGCTTGGGCTTTGTACCCGCGAGAAGCTCTTCCAACGAATACCGCGCGACCCCCGTGGCCGTGTCGGCTGCCCCGTAGTAGACGTCCAGTTCGTCGCCACGGCCTACTATCGCTGTCGGAAAGACGATCCCCGGCAGGAAGCCGGTGCGCTCGAATTCGGCCTCGGCTCGCATCACTGGATGCGGGGACAAGCCAACGACCCGCTGCGGATCCTTCAAGTCGAGGAGCATCGCCCCGGCGGCGTACTCTCCAACTTCGCCCGTCTGCTCGGACTCGATGTGCCCATGAAAGAGCGACAGCCAACCACGGCCGGTGCGCACGGGCGGAGTGCCCCCGCCGACTTTGAGGGTCGCCCAAACCGCCTCGGTTCCCAGCAAACGCGCGTGATCACCCCAGTGGCGGAGGTCGGGAGAGCGGGCGATCCAGACCTCGGGTCGACAGAAGTGGGCGTTCGGGTTGGGCCGGTGTAGGGCCACGTACCCGCCATCGATTTTTTCCGGAAACAGGATCACGTCCTTGTTCTCCGGGCAGAAGATGATCCCGTGTCTCTCGAAAGAGCGGAAATCGGTGGTCGACGCGAGGGCCGTGGCCACGCCGTGTTCGGAAACGGCCACGTAGGTGAAGTAGAAACGGTCGTCCAACTTCGCCAGCCGTGGGTCCTCCACCCCAAAGGTTTCGTAGCGCGTGGCCGGCAGGAAAGGCGCCTCGCCGAAACGATCGATCGATAGACCGTCCCGACTGAAGGCCACCAGGAGCCAAGAGACGAACGTCAGCCGCAAGTGCCCGCTCGGCCGCAGCCGCACAATTCGGGGATCTATCCGTTCGACTTCATCCGACCGACGCCAGTCGATCGTCACTTCGCACCGCCGCCAATCCCAGTACGGCAAGGCGATGTAGCCCTCGCGAGTTTCGGTCGGTCGTTCGGCTACCCGAACAAGGAGCGCGATCTCGTCATCCAACTCGATGGCCGCCGGATTGAACGTGCCAATGACTTCGAAGCCCTCGAACTGCGGCCGCACGTCGACCGGCCTCAGGAGGCAGCGCGTGAGAACTCGTCGGGGCATCGACTCCCTGCCGCTCCTCTGAATAGTGTCTTATGCATGCTGGTCGGTCGCCATCTCCGCCGTGCGGTGGAACGCGGCCAAGGAGCTTTCGAGTTGCTTCAACTCAACCAGCGAGAGAAGGAACGCAAGTGTCGATTCAGCCCCCTGGTTTTGGTTGACTCGATCTTCCTGGAGGCCGTCGTTGCAACCGCCGGTGCGCTCGTCGTAGAGTTCGAGCCCAAGGTCGTTGCGTCCAAGGAACCACTCGAAGGCCAGGCGGGCTTCGTTCTGCCACGACACATCCTTGGTCGTACGATAGGCCTCGACGCAGGCGGAAACCATCGCCAAGGCCTCGATCGGTTGCTGGTCGAAGTCGGCCCGATCGCTGCCCCGCCGGCAGAACCCCTTACAGCCGATCGGCCGGAAGTGCCCCTCTTGCGTCCGCTGCATCTCCGCCAGCCAGCGGAGGCTCTGGAGTCCGATGTCCAGGGCTTTGGCGTTCGGGGTGTCGCGGCCGCTGAGGATCAGGGCTTGTGGCAGCCGGGCGTTGTCGTAAGTCAGGACATCCTCAAACCACGACCATTCGGCGGAAGCGGTGCGCTCGTGGAGATCGATCAGTCGCTCAGTCAGCGTGTCTCGCACGTCGTTGACCAACCGGTCGCCATTGAGTCGGCCGAGGTAGTCGTGGATGCCGATGAGAGTCGCGGCCCAGGCTCTGGGCGAAGTCAACTCGACGCTGGAGGTAAGTGCGCCCTGAAAAATCTGCATGGCCCAGGACTGTAGGCTCGGCTGCTTGGAGCGGCCGATACAGGCCCCCAGGGCGCAAAGGGCGCGGCCGAAGCAATCGTCTGAGCCTACGTCCTCGAGCCAACGGCGGTCGAAGCTGAGGAAGTTGCGAAACCGCCGGCATTCGGGGTCGAAGGCCGCGTTGAGAAAAGCTGCGTAGCGCGTCGTCGCTTGCCGAGTCTCTGGCGTGTCGAGCCCCATCTCCTCGAGCAGCATCGCAAACAGCAGGGCCCGGGCATTGTCATCCGTGCAGTAGCCGTCCGCGAAGTTGGGTAGGGTGTAACGGGCGTGCTGCAGCAGCCCGGTCGAGTCGGTCATTTGCAACAGGTGATCGACCCGCAACCTGGGCAGTTCCCAGTGGCGCTCCTCCAGCGTGAGAATCGCCAGTGGCTTGACGGCCTTGTCGAGGCGGGTCTGCCGCGCCCGCTGAAACGAATTCATGTAGAGGTGGCCCACGTGAGTCCAAATCATATCTCGCCCCAGTGTGTGGGCGTGTTTGCTCATCGCGTGCCGCTTCGGCTCGTTGCGGAGGAGGTCTAACAGCTCGCGCGCTATGCCCTGTGAATCGCGAAACGGCACCAACACGCCACGGCCGTCCGCTAGCAACTCCTCGGCGTGCCAGTAGGGGGTGGAGACCACCGCCTTGCCGCAGCCAAAGGCGTAGGCGAGCGTACCCGAGGTAATCTGCGCCGGCTCCAGGTAAGGGGTCAAGTAAATGTCGGCAGCGCCAATGAACTCGATCAGCTCTTCGCGTTCGACGAAACGGTCATAGAAGATCACGTGTTTCGCGATGCCCAGATCGCCGGCCAGACGCTCGAGGCTCCTCCGATAGCTCTCGCCTTGCTCTCGGACCAGGTTGGGGTGCGTGGCTCCCAGTACGATGTAGACTAGATTCGGAAACTCGTGGATGACTTCGGGCAGCGCCTTGAGAGCGTATTCGATGCCCTTGTTTGGAGAGAGCAGGCCGAAGGTGAGCACGACGTGTTTCCCGTCGACGCCGAACTGGTCCTTGTAAGGGTCGGGCGAGGCGAAGGGCATATCGGGGATGCCGTGGGCTATCACGTCGATCTTGCCTTCGGGCACGCCGTAGAGGTCGATCAGAAAATCGCGACCGCGCTCCGACATCACGATGAGCCGGGACGAAAGTTCGCCCAGGTCGACCATCACCTGCCTCTGGTCGTCTGTGGGTTCGCGAAGCACCGTGTGTAGCGTTGTGACGATCGGCATGCGCAGGTCACGTAAGAGCGCGAGGATGTACCGGCCAGCCGGCCCGCCGTAGAGGCCGTACTCGTGCTGGAGGCATGCGACGTCGGCAGTGCTGAAATTGAGGAAATCGGCCGCACGGCGATACGAATCGAGGTCCTGCTGGAAGAACGCAAAGCTGACTTCTGGTGGGTAGTCGTAGCCCTCGTCGACATCGTTCACCGGGACTACCATGCGGTCGACCGACGGGTACTTGTCGGCCACGGCGTGGAACAAGTCCGAGGTGAAGGTGGCAATGCCGCACTTGCGCGGCAGGTAATCGCCTATCAACGCGAGCTTTCGAATCTCCGAGACACGCACCATAGGACGTCCTCCTTTCTCCGAGCGTCAGCCGCCCAGCTTCTGGACTTAGATTGGGGCTGTTTCAAAACCCCCAGTGACTGCGACCAGCCGCGCAGCCGGGGCTTCGGCCTGCTTGAGCGCCACGATGCTTTCGTCTCTGGGATTCAACGATCGGCCCCACGTTTGTTTAAAAGGAATGTAGACGGGCGGATCATGTGAAAGCCGCAACGACTGAGCCGTCCTTCGGTAGCCAAGCGCACTCTATCCCGTTCGAAAATGGATCGGGTCTCTGAGGTTCTGTAATTCGCGGTAATAGTAAAGGGCCGTGGGTCGTTTCCCTCTGAGATTCAGCCTCTTTAGAAACTTGATTTCTTCCGCAGTAGCGTCGCCGCTGAGGGAAGGGTCACGGAAGAATTCTTCGAGCCCCGGTTCTTCCTCGAACCGGTGGTCGGCATCCGTTTCCACGAATTCGAATCTCTTGCGGTGCGCTGGGGCCAGCCTCCGGTTTAACACGATGTCCATACCAAATGTCGTCAGGTCGATACGCCAGGATTCAATCAGCGGGTCCAGGAAGGAAACACAGTTTTCCGGTGACAAGTTGAAGACGTCCGTCTCCAGGAACTCGAGGATGACAACGCGCATCTGTTCATAGCTTCGGTCGCCGAGTCGCGCCGCTTCGCGAAGCCAGCTTTCGTTTTCCAACTCTTCCTTGGCGAGCTGCTTGACGACATCCAAGAGCTTTTGGGTGACGAGACGTTCGAGTTCGCCGAAGGGCTGCTTCTCGAAGACCGCGCGGACTTGCTTTTCTTCCGCCGGTGAGCACTTCCGGAGAATCAGCTCGCGAATCTCCTTGAACAACGGCGCTGCTGGGTCCCCGAGCTTTTTCTTCAACTCCTCTTTACGCCGGGCGTCAGCCAGCTTCGAAAGCTGGCTGCTCGGGAGTTTCAAGAGCTTCGCCATCCTTTCGTAGATGTCGCTCTGGTCTGGCGCCGGGGGGGTCTTCTTCCGCGTCAATAACTGGGAGACATACGACTCCGTAACGTTCGCAGCAGTCGCGAGGTCCTTCTGCTCGAGCCCAAGTTCTTCCAAGCGCTGTTTGATCAGCAAACAAACATCCACAGCAGGGCCTCCGCTTGATGCACCGCAATCGTCTGGGTGCAGATCCCTCTTCGGATTCCGCAAGTCACTTCCAATACTCTGCTTGTGAAACGTCCACACGACTGTCGTGGAGCAAAACCACTTTCTTCGGTGCCAGAGCTTTCCACGCCAATGACTTTACCATAATCGGTTAATCTGGGGAAATCGTACCGCTATTTCCTTGACCGATCAAGCGAATTCACTCATAATGGTTAAGCGTGGACCAAGGTGGCCGAGCCTCTAAACCGAAATAGGTTATCTGAGTCGTCGCCTCCCCCGCAACGAACCAAGGACGACGCCGACATGTATGCGCACCAAGTGGTGATGAATCTGAAGGACGCCGATGGCACTCCCGAACTATCCCGAACGTTGGAGAACGAGTTGATTCCGCTGTTGCGAGCGCAGCGCGGATTCCAGGAGGAGATCACGTTCGTTGCCCCCGGTGGGACGATGGCAGTCGCCATCAGTCTGTGGGACAAGAAGGAGAGCGCTGACGCTTACCACCGAGGACGGTATTCCGAAGTGCTGAAGATTTTCGCGGAAGTGGTCGAGGGCGATCCTCACGTTGAAGCCTATGAGGTTGTCCACTCCACTTTCCATCGTGTTGAAGTCAAATGAGTCTCTTCGCTCAAGGAGCGGACCAAAAGGGTTGGGTTGGAGTTGGTGATTCGTCGGCCCCGCCAGTGAAACCGGAATTGAACGACGTCCGACTGTTCAGCTCACTGGTGGGCCACAACCATTCTGTACACTGGAGGTCGATATGAAAGGCTTGATTGGATTCATTCGTGACACCGCGATTCTATGCGCCTTGTTACTAAAACGGACGTGTCTTCGGTTGTGTGGACGAGCTGAGCTAGTCCCGATCTCCGTTGGAGCTCGGAAGCGGCCCACTGACGCGCAACCTCGCGCAGACAGTGCCTCCGAAGCAACCGAACGACCGAGCGCTTCGTAAAGTCTCGACATGGATCGGCGAATTCGTAGCCGTCGGAATCTCGCATAGTCATGGATAGGACAATATAGAGACGCATGGAGAGGACGCCGTGGCGGTTGGCCATGTTGCAACCGGATGTACGGTGATCCAGAAGATGGGCAAGGAATGACAAACGAGGAGCCAATGACGACGAGCCTGCTGCACGCTCTTTACGCAGCGGCCGATGCTTGTCGGAGATGCGAAGCCGGGCTGCGGGCCCCCGCGCATCCAGACGCTGATCTCGTCAAGAAGTGGCTGAAGGATCTCGGCGACACGATTTCGAACGCCGCGAGCTACGCGAGCAACGAACGCGCCAGGTTCGACGCGGTCGTCGACGCGGTCGATCCCCAATGAAGTTCTTCCTGTTGACCGAACCACCAACTCCCCACGATCTCTCTTCACTTCTCTGGGACGGGAAGAGGGCACCCCATCCTCTTCCCTCCTTTGTCTTCGAGCTCGAACTCGATGAGAATCATTTGGGCCTGAAACAAACGAGGAAGGATCGGGAAGAGGACATCTTCCGTCCTCTTCCCTCCTTTTCCCCTTTTTTCTTCGAAGCGCATCTCAGAGATCTGCTCACAAGTCCTGCTCATCGGGCGTTCCGGCCAAAGCGACCAGCGAAAGCGGTCCAGGTCGTGCTCCGTCGCAGAGGTCACAGGATCGCGCGCGCGAGGAGATCAGAAGAAGAGACATGAAACACGGCACCGGACCTACAGAGGCAAGCAAGCAATACGCTGCGGCGCACGCGGCACACTACTCGACGAAGGACTTGCGCAAAGCGCTCGAGCTCTATAGGAGCGTCATGGCCACGCACCCAGGAACTCCGGAGGCTGAGTACTGCCGATCGCAGATCCAAAACATCGTGAAAGCTGTGGTCCCAAAGCGGGAGCTGCTTGACGCTCAAATGGATCTGGCATTGGCACACATAGATCACGGGGATCAACCGGATGCGATGCCGACTCCGGTAACGCCACTCGCCTCGGAGCTGCCGAGCTAAGGTCGGAACCGCCGATTTCCCACGATCTCTTCGCCTCAGAACGCTTCAAACCAAATCGCCTGCGCATTCCGTCCGGACCGAACGGCGAACGTCAAATCGAACGGATAAGCGGCGGTCTTCGGAGAACCGAGGTCTCGCGCGTCGACCACGACCACCACTCGATCCCACCTCTTTTCCTTCTCCTTCCCCACCTCTCCCTCATACCGAACCCCGGCTTTGTGGGTTTCCTAACATCCCATCACCATCGAAGGATTCATCGAAGGTCGATGGGATGAATTTACAGACGAAACGTTACACCACCCGGTGCGATCGCACTCGATCAAAAACACTTCAAGCTGGTTCTCCTGTGCTGTTGACGGATGAAACACGTGTTTCACCTACCAGCGTTCGCCCATTTCGTCGTGCGTGATGGGATCCTTCACTCTGATTCCGCGTTCTTCCCCGTCTACCCAAGCCGGCAAAGCTGGAAGAACCGCGATTCCTCGTAAAACCCGCTATGCTAGCGCGCGCTCCGGAAACCCGCTCTCGCAGTAGAACAGAACGGGGCAGCTCGATGGCTACCCCGTTCCTCGTTCGAGCTTCGAGTTTGCTGTTGGCACGCTCACGATCCCTGATCGTGGGACTGCGATCCCTCGTATCAAGCGAGGAGATCACCGTCGCCATTCAAGTCTTGTCAAGATGCTAGATCTCCACATGGGTTGACGCCGTCGAGAACGTCTCGGACTTCCTCTCGCGAGTAGCGGTACGTAAACACCGGGCCTGTTCCCGATCGATCCACAACACGAATCACCCAAATGGATTCGGTTTGGGGATTCATCCTGGAAAGTTTAGCTGCCACTTTTGAAGTCGCGCACGCGACCGCACATCCGGCAGTAGTGACCCATGGCCAGTTCTCTCCACGAGTTGGGCGGCTCTGAAAGCTCGGGAGCGCAGTATAGCCAGACGGGCTGGTCCGTGGGAAGGAAGGGGTGGGTTAGGTGGATTAAAACCCAATCGCGAAGGCTGCTCGGATCACCGATCGCCCCTATTCACCGAACCGAGCATCTCTCCAAGATCGTCTTCCACCCGTTTCGCCGGTCGAGCGCACGGTCCAGGATGTCGAGCAACTCGTCAAAGTCGGCTCGCTCGTCCGGAAGCGATGCGCGGTCCTTTAACTTCTCCAGGAGTTCTTTTCGCTCTGAAGAGCGTTTCCCAAGCTCGAGAATGCGAGAGTAGAACTCGCACGCGTATGCGAACGTCTCCCGCTTCACGAATTCAATCGGCAGGAGCCATTCTCGGCGCCTCGTCTCGTGAAGACCCAGCGTCTTTCGCTTCGTGTTATGGAACACGTGCGCGGCCTCGTGGATCACGTAGTCGGCGAAGGGATCGTCGACATCGAAGTACGCAATCGAGACGTAGCACGTCGTCTCCTCCGAGAACCCCACGGGAACTGTTTCGTCCTCGTCCAGTGGTTCTGCGCCGATGCTGTCCAGATAGACGTTCGCAGCGAGCCTTGCGGTGCCTAGGGATCTCTCGTTCTGGATCAGAGGCTCGATCGTCTCGGGTGTCAGAAAGACCAGCGATCGCTCGAGGAGGGCGAGTACAGGATCTTGCTCTACGCGGGAGAACAAGCCCCGCACCATTGGCTCTACCTTTCTTCGGGCAAACGCGGCGGTATCCGTTCCACGGAGAGCATCAGGAGTTCGAACGGTTATGCCTTCTGCTCGCCGGCGCACCTCGGCAGCGAGCGCGTCGGCGAGGATCCGTGAGCCGCGCTGCGCCTTGTCGACAATGTTCTGCCCCGGCCAATTGACGAAGAGGATGTCGTAATCTCCGGTGGCCAGGAAGCGATCGATTTCATCCTGTGGAGGAGCCGCTTTCATCTGCGAGAGGATACCAGATCGCAGGCGGCGAGAGGGAGAGGCCACAAATGGTTGCTGAAGACGTTTTCAGTATGCCCCGGTGCTGAACGGTCGCGCCGTGAAACACGTGTTTCAGAAAGGGCGACCGTCCTTCTGTCGGCGTCAGCCGATCTTCCGAACGGCCTCGAGACAAGCGGCTTCCGTGACCGCTGCATACCTCATCGTCGTCCGCGGGTCCGAGTGGCCGAGCAGTCCCTGGATGACCCTCGTCGAAACTCCGTTCTCGCAGAGCTGTGTGGCGAAGGTTGCTCTCAGAGAATGGAGCGACAGCCGCTTCCTGCCCTTGTAGTGGTGATCGAGGTCGTCGAGGTACTTCGCCGTGATCCTGGTCATCGACGAGCGAGCGAGCTGATTGCCGGCCCGGCCCGTGACGACGAACTCCTCGCTGAGGCGGGTGCAGTTCAGCGCTTCATAGATCGTAGTCCGCAATGGAGCGTCAGGAGGCAGAAAGCCTGACGAGGAGTATCACTGGATTACTTTTCCTTCCTTTCGAGGAAGCTTGCTAACGCGTCTAACCGGAAACTCGACGGTGTTTATTTCTGTCGTCTGCTTCCGGGAGAAGGTGCCAAGATACCGGTGTACGACCCAGAGATCGCGCCCTCTCCTCTTGGTGAGTTTACCGACTGCCACCTTCCAGCGATCTCTTGCCGAAGACTTCGCGTTGAAGATCGCGTACTTGGCGTGACCGAGTCGCCAGCTGGACGCCTCCGAAGGCGAAAGGACATCGCTGACGCGCAAGGCGATGCCGCCGTTGCGAGCTCGGTCATCACGCCGGACGTTGGTTTTCGTTGAACCGATGTCCGCGGCCGTCTCTGCGTCGTCGCATTCGGGACCTAGGGGTCGCACAAAACGATAGCGCGGTACTCCACGGGTGTCGGAATCGATAACGTAGAGAGCGGGTTGATACCAACGTCTTTTCCTGCCACCCTCGTCCGTCTCGAGGACGAAACGTATCTTCCAGCAGTACGCCGAACCGTTACCGTCAGAGCGCGGATCTTCGCTGTTGTCCGGATTCTGCCGCTTCGGTTCGATCGCACACTGATCCGGTACGGACTCGGGTTCCACTTCAGGAGTCCGGTCCGAATCGACCGCAATGACAACTCGTCCCTCCTGGACCGAAGCGGTGATGCCACCACCTTTCCGGATTCTCTTCTCAGCGATTGCGATCGTGACAGGATGAAGGACCTTCTCGACCGTACGCTTCAGCGCGCGTGCGCCGAGGATGCGCGAATAGCCTTCGCGAGCGACGAAGGAGACCACATCCGACTGCACGCGCACATCAAGATTCCGCTGACGAATCCCAGGTCGATTGAGAAATGCTTGTACTTCTTGTTGGGCGATCTTCTCCACAACGTCTCGGCCGAGCGGTTCGAAGGAGATGATCTCATCGAGCCGATTGAGAAACTCGCGCCGGAAGGTTTTCTCGAGCTCCTCCCACAGCTCGCTCTCCAAACAGGTGTCGGCTTTCCCTTTCGTAGCAAAACCGATCGGCACCTGGTCTTGAATCCGGATCGTGCCGCCGGCGTTCGAAGTCAGAATGAAGATCGTGTGACCAAAATCGACGGTTCTTCCTTGTCCGTCAGTCAACCGACCGGCATCGAAGACTTGAAGGAACAGGTCAAAGACACCTCCGTGAGCCTTCTCGATCTCATCGAGAAGAACGACCGAGAAGGGCTTTTCCAAGATCGCTGACGTGAGGCGGCCTGCTCTTCCCACTCCGCCGATCATACGATCAACGGCGTCGAACCCCTGATACTCGCTCATATCCAGCCGCACAAGGCGGCTGGCGTCGCCGAACATGAAGTTGGCGATCGCCTTGGCGAGCTCAGTCTTGCCAACGCCACTCGGACCGGCGAAAAAGAATACGCCGAGGGGTCTTGCCGGTTCCGTGACGCCTGCTTTCACTCTGACGACGAGATCCGTTACCGCGCAGGTAGCTTTCCCCTGTCCCATCACCCTGGATTCGAAGAAGCGCCGTACGTCGCCGACGTCGATGGGGATGTCGTCGTCGAGGAGATCAATGGGGATTCCAGATTTTCTTGAGAGAGCTTCCAAGATATCACGGAGGGTGAGTGCTCCTTGGCCAGATGCCAGACGGAGCGCTTCGCGCAACACGTGGACCGCTTTTCCTGGCTGTACAGTGTTCGCTCCGTATAGATCGCTCAAGTTGACCAAACGATCGCATAGCGACGGGGGCATGCGTACGCCTTCGTCGACCGCAACGCGACGCACGATGGCACTTGACGTTCGAAGGGAAGCGGGCTCCAGCTTGACCACCTTGAAGAGACTGCTCAAGGAGGCATCACCTCCGATCCCCGCCCTGAAAGCCTCAGGGGTCGTCTCGCCAAGGAGGACGATAGAACCGTCCTCGATGTGGGGCGCAAGGGCTGCGAGGACGTTCCTGTCCGACTTGCTGCATTTGCCGGCGTGCATCAGCTCATCAAGACGGGGAACATAGACGAGGATTCCCTTTGTCGCTGAAGCCTGGTTTACCAGCTTACGAACTTTCGTCTCCCATTCCCCCAGGTACGACGTACCTTCCATGATATCCTGCGCCGAGACGCGGCGAACTCGCAACTTGGGCACGGTCGCCAGTTCGTGTACCAGGGCGGTTTTGCCAACTCCAGAACGACCGAGCAGCACTACTGACTTCCGAGGTGTTCCGGTCAGGTACGAGAGGACGTTCCGCAAGAGCGACTCGATTCCGAAGGCACGGGGAGAATCCTTCGGAAGGTCCCGCCCAACTGTATCCTCGAGGTGATCTTGCATCTCGCGATTCATGAGCTGCCCGGGAAGCGAGTCGCCTACACTGTTGGCGGTGCGCGATCGGGACAGCTACTCCCATGCGAACTCAGTGACACTCAGGCTGATAAGCTGGGCGGCGGTTTCGGCTGCGTGCCTTTAGTCGTCTGCGCTGCGTACTGTCGTATGCATGCGTGGAGTGGCGGAGCGCCAGAATCTGTCACGAAAACTCACATTTGGAGGGAGATTATTAACTGGCGGGTCCAGCACGATGGTGATGGGTTAACGACGTGGGGAGGCTGGACGAGCCAGCTGACACCAGGAATGTCCTTATCATTTCGGGAAGCTTCACGGTAGATGAACGCCGGCACCTGCGATGTGACCACACGTAGAGTCGCTTCCCCCTGCCGCCGTATCGCCGGATCTGTTACCCGATCTTCCTGACCGCGTCCAAACAAGCGGCCTCGGTGACGGCGGCGTAACGCATCGTCACTCTCGGATCAGAGTGGCCGAGAAGTCCTTGGACGACTCGCGTCGAGACGCCCTTCTCGCAGAGCCTCGTAGCGAAGGTCGCCCTAAGTGCGTGCAGCGACAACCGTTTCTTGCCCCGGTAGTGATGGTCAAGATCGTCGAGGTACTTCACCGTGATCCGGTTCATCATCGTGCGCGAGAGCTGATCGCCATCTCGCGTGGTCAAGACGAACTCGTCGTTGAGGCGTTCGTGGTTGCTCAGCGCATCGTGCATCGTGTCGTTCAACGCCACGAGACGGTCCTTCCCTCCTTTGCCATTGCGCACGACGAGGAGCCGCCGCTCGAGATCGACGTCACTCCACCTGAGGTTGCTCACCTCGATCCTTCGGAGTCCGCAGTGGAGCATCAGCAGGAAGATCATGCGATCGCGTTCCTGAACTATCGTCGATTTCGGTTTCGATGAGCAAAGGTCGAGAAGCGTCAAGACCTCCTCCTCGGTGAGCACGTCCGGCTGGGCGTCCTCCGGCACTTTCAGTTTCCGCATCTTCCGGCACGGGTTGTCAGGCAGTATCTTGCGGTCCGCACAGAACTGAAGGAGCGCGCTGAGCTTGATGAACGTCGTCCGTACGGTCGACTTCTTCACCTGCTTGAGCAGGGAGTTTCGGTATTCCTCGAGTTTTTCGAGCGTGAGATCCTGGATCGGAATGTCGCCGAGGTCGTTGACGAGCCGTCGATACGCTCGTCGTTTGCCGTCGATCGAATCTGGCGATTGGGTCGGCTCGATCCAGGCAAGGTACTGCGTGGATACGTCGCTGATCGTCAGCTTGCTGGTCTTGACGTTGTCCGCGGCGACAAGCTTCCGAATCTTCTCGTCGGGGTTCTTGCCGAGGTAGTGCTGCTTGCCGTTGTAATGGCAATACCAGTTTCCATCGCTCTTCTGAAATGCCTTCGGTGACTTCTTCATTCTTGGTTCTCCTCTGTTTGTCCGCTTTGGTTGTCCTCAAAGCGAAACTTTGTCCGCTGTTTTCTGTACTCGAGGGGACAACTTCTCCTCTCTCCGATCTATCTAACTCTCCGAAAGATCGTCACGTACAAAACGAGGTGGACTTCTTCGAGAAGTCGATACCTTTCTGACGGATCCTTTCTCCGCGGGATACGCGGAGTTACGGATCGAGGGATCACCTTCTGGGAGAAGTCGATACCTTTTCGTTTCCGCCGCGGCAGTTGACAAAGGCACTGTCTTCAGATTCGGCAGACAGATCAACGGGTGAGATTCAGAATCTCGATCTCGGTCCTCTCGGCCTCGCGTTAGTAAAAACGTCTCTAGCATCCTGGCACCTTTCGATCTGAAACGCGTTTTTCACGGACGCTGGAGCTCCAGATCAGAAACCGGCGATTACCCGCGGTTTCTCTTTCGATATGGCGTTCGGAGTGAGGAGGTGGTGGGAGAAGTCGGAGCAACCGGTCGGGCGTGGATCTCGACGTCTCGCTGAGCTCCTTCGGGTCACGGACAACACCGCCCTTTGCACCACCGAACGGAACGTCGACGAGCGCACATTTCCACGTCATCCAACTCGCCAGAGCGCGCACTTCGTCCGCGCTGACGTCAGGGTGATACCGGATGCCTCCTTTTCCCGGTCCACGGATCCGGCTGTGAAGGACGCGATACCCCGTAAAGGTCTGCACCGAATCCGTCGTCCATCTCGACGGGAAAGCAGAGAGTGATACTGCGCGCCGGCGACTTCAGGAAATCGATCAGTCCTTTCTTGAAGTCCGGAAGGAACTGGACGGCGCGATCCAACTGCTGCCGAGCGATATGAAACCGGTTGAGATCTTCTTGCTCAGTGTTCATTTAGAATCTGTCGACTACCACTCCTTCTCGTGGGCACGTCCAGCCACGTGAGCGACCGCACGCGCACTGACACCTTCCAATTGTCTCTGAGCCTTCGGCACAAATCCACTGGGCGGTGGGGACGGAGATCGAGGCCCTCATCTCATCAAGAACCCCGGAATACCCGATGAAACGAAAGACTGGCCGCTCGAAGCGGCGGGACGTATTCTATGCTCCGCCTGGGATTGCCAAAGAGCAGGGTTGCCTGGAGAGAACGTGCCATCATGTGGTCACTTCCTACTGCGAAACGGGCCATCATTATCGCCGGCTGCATGTCGATGGTTTACACACAGCTGACGATGTCGCCGGCCACCATAGAATTCGCCCGTTCCCTGGATGCCAGCGCCTTCCACATCGGCCTCCTTGGCGCTCTGCCCACGGCAATGGTGTTCATGCAGTTCGTCGCCGCGGTTGTCGCCAACCACCTACGGTACCGTCGTCCCCTCTGGTTGGCCGTGTCAATCGTACAGCGGTTGATTCTCGTGCCGGCCGCTCTTGGACCGCTCTTGTTCCCGGACGTGGTACACGCGACCTGGTTGTTGTTGCTCGTCGCCACCACTGCGGTAAACCATGCTCTTCTCCACTTCGGCTCCCCGCTCTGGCTCTCCTGGATGGGGGATTACCTTCCTCACGCAGGACTCAATAGTTACTGGGGAGTACGACAGCGGTGGATGCAGTGGGCGGGGGCGCTGTCTCTCTTGGCAGGCGCGTTTTTCGTCCACAAGAGTGGAGTCGATACTCACACAGCCTTTGCCGTTCTGATCGGGGTCGGTGCGATCTTCGGTGTCGGAGACCTCCTCTTTTTCCTCAAAATCGAGGAGCCAACGGTTCAGCCCGTACCAGAGCCAAGCTTGATACGTGTGTTCAGCGCTCCGTTCAAAGAGTCCGGCTTTCGCACGTTCATCTCGTACGCGTGTTTCTGGAACTTCGCTGCGATGATCGGAGCACCGTTCATCAGTTTGTACCTCTTGTCCGAGGTCGGTCTGAGTCTCTTCCACCTACTGTTGCTATGGACGTTCTGCTGGGCCGGCGGCGCACTGGTTGCAGTCCCTCTCGGACGAGCGGCCGAAAAGTACGGCAATCGTCCCGTCCTGGTTCTCTGTACCTCACTCAAGTCGACAAACATGATCGCGTTGCTCTTTCTCCCCTCGAATCTTGAATTCGCCTTCTGTTTGCTCGCTCTCGTCTTTCTTGTCGACTCTGGGCTCAACGCGGGCATTGCCATTGCCTCGAATGGATTTATGTTGAAGAAATCTCCTTCAGTAAACCGCACGATGTACATCGCCGCCGGAACCGCCCTGGCAGGCATGGTCGGCGGAGTTGCCTCGATTCTGGCGGGAGCGGCGCTCGTAGCCACCGCTTCCTGGCAGGTGCAACTCGGAACGGCCACGGTTGGAAACTTCGAGCTTCTCTTCGCTACCAGCCTCGCCTTGCGGTTGATCAGCGTGGTCTACGCGTTGCGGATTCAGGAACCAGAGGCGCACGGGACGCCCCACGTCATGACGCAACTCATTGGCGCCACCCCGCTACGAGTGCTACGCTTTCCGGTCGGTCTGTATCGTGGCTTTCGCTTCCGCAGAACCCAACGTTCTACGGAGCACGAACTCAGCGGCGATGACCTCGTCACGCTTGCTGCTGAAGCTGTAGATATGGAAGACGAGGAGAGGATGAGGACGAGTGAAGAATGACTGACCCCCAAACTTCCTCCTCATAGAGAACTCGCTTCACGGAGGCCGACGGAGGCCGTTAAATGGAGTTCGGGAGTTCCACACCGAATAGGGAGTCACTCCAGGCGACGGCCCTCCTTCCATCTCGGCTTGACCACCGCCTCACGTAGCATGTTCTCCACGAGTGACGCCTCGGGCAGCGCCAATATCTCATCCAGGCGGGCTTCGAGCTTTCCGATGTCGTTGTGCTGAATAGCCAGCTTGACTCTGGGGATCGACACTGGAGCGAGACTCAGGTAGTCGACGCCCATGGCGAGAAGCAAGATCGCAAGTTCGGGAACCGCGGCCAGCTCGCCGCAACACCCGACTGGCTTCCCAACGGATCGTCCGGCGTCGATCGTCCGGCGGACCAAGCTCAGAACGCCAGGATGGAAGGGAGTACCACGGTGCGCCACTCGAGCGTTCTCCCGGTCCGCGGCGAGTGTAAACTGGACGAGGTCGTTCGTTCCCAGCGACAAGAAGTCGGCCTCCTCTGCCAGGTGCGAAGCGATCTCGGCCGCCGCCGGCACTTCGATCATGATGCCGATTCGCGGCATAGTTACGGGGTCCGCTTCGGACTCAGAGAGATAATCGTGTACCTCGCGAATGAGGGTCTTCGCCCTACGAGCCTCTTCGAGGTCCGTAACGAGGGGGACGATGATCCCGACCTCGCGTTCCCCAGCGGCTCTAAGGACGGCTTCTACCTGCTCCTTGAAGACGCATGGCGCGTCAAGCAGCAGTCGAACCGATCGGTAGCCGAGCGCAGGGTTCGCCTCTCCTGCTAACGTCAACCGGGCGTACCACTTATCCCCTCCGACGTCGAGGAGACGAAAGTAGATCGGACCGTCGGGCACGCAATCACAGGCGGCACGGTAGACGCGAGTCTGCTCTTCCGAGGTCGGGTGGTCGGTCCGTCCCAGGAAGAGGAACTCGGTCCGATAGAGTCCGATCCCTTGGGCGCCTCGCCCGGCTACTTCGTCGATTTCTGCGGCCAACCCTACGTTTGCAAGTAACTTCACGCTGCGGCCGTCGAGTGATTGGGCCGGACTCTGCGAAATGCCTGCGAGCCTTTCAGCCGACGCGACGCACCGCCGTGCTTTCTCCTGATACTTGCTCAACGTCTCCGGCTGCGGCCTTACAATCACAGTGCCGGTGGAGCCATCGAGAATGAGATCGTCTCCGGGAAGAACGTTCCGCATCAACTCAGGAACGGCCGTGACGGCCGGCACTCCCATGGCGCGAGCCAGGAGCGCCCCGTGCGAGGTGTCTCCACCGCGTTCGGTCGCAACTCCGAGCACTCCCTCGGCGCGGAGTTCAATGATCATCGAAGGCGAAAGCCGCTCCGCAGCGACGATCCGGTCGCTCAAATCCTGAGTCCTCGTCGCCGGGTCGGTCAGATGTCCCAAAAGCCTCGCACGCAGATCGAGGATGTCCTCAGCCCGCTCCTTGAGATAGGGGTCTCCGAGACCACGCAGTTGCGCCTCGACGTCGGCAAACACTCGGTGCGCTGCCTGCGTGGCAGACAGCCCGTCGTCGATCAAGGCCTCGATTCGTCCTCGCAGCGTGGGATCACTCAAGATAAGGAGATGCGCAGAGAAGATAAGCGCGTGCTCTTCGCCGGTTTCACGTTCGGCTGCAGCATGGATGTGAGCGAGGTCACTGCCAGTTCTTTCAATCGCAACCCCGAGGCGTTGTCGTTCCTCTTCAGCAGATTCGGGTGACATGTGGAGCTCGGAGGTGGGATCCGATGATCCCCGCACGACAGCCTTTCCGATGGCCACTCCATGGGAACCAGCGGTTCCGCGTAGAATCACCTCCCCGTGCCCATCCTGAGTCGGGCGATACTCGCGAAGACCGCGGTTCCACTTGTGCAGCTCCTCAAAGTAGGCTCTCCCGCCATCGGGCTGATCGAGCGCCTCGACGAGTCGTGCGTTTTCGATGACTCCGACCAACTGCGCCGCTACCGTCTGAAGCGTCTTCTTCTGGTACTCGGTGTAGCTTCGCCGCTCCCGGTTCCTCAGCACAATCGCTCCGACGGGTCGCCTTCCCACGCTCAATGGAGCCCCGAGGTAGGCGGAGAACTCCTCCTCTCCGGTGGCCGGAAAGTAACGGTAGGAGGGATGCTCCTTGGCGTCCTCGGAAGCGATCGAGGACATTGTGGAGACGACAGTGCCCGTGATGCCTTCGTCGGGTCCCAGGGAGACTCGACCGAGGGCCCCCTCCTTGAAACCTCTGGAGGCGACCAGGCGAAGTCGGCCACTGAAGAGGTCCAAAAGATAGATCGAGCACACGTCGGCGCGAAGTTGCTCCGCCACGATACCTACCGTTGCCTCGAGAATCTGCGCGAGCGACGTCGTGCTCGTCAGAATCTCCGAAAGCGCGTGCGGGATGTTCGTCGTGCGACGCGTTTTCACCTGACACTCACTCGCAGCTGGTGGCCGTGAGTGGGATGCCTTGACAAGGGACTTCCCGCCGAGGCGCTCCATTGGCGATCCGCTCCTGAGCCGCTTCGAGCACGCCTCGGAGCAATTCCGAGTATCGCATCCCCGCGTAGCCCGCCATGAAGTTCAGCTTGCCGTCCCAGCACCAGCCGGGGTTCGGGTTCACCTCAAGAAGTTTGATCACGCCAGCGGAGTCGGCACGAAAATCGAAACGAGCGTAGTCCCGACAGCCCAGTCGCTCAAAAAGGCGCAGGGAGTAGTCGCCAAGCTGGCGTCGAGCGTCCTCGTCGATCCGCGCCTCGTGGTAACGGATCTCGCTCCAGTACGGAGACTCCGGCATCCACTTCGATTCGTATCCGAGAATCGCCGGCAGCCCGCTGGACAATCCGCTGTAATCGACCTCGAGCGGTGGAAGGATCGTCAGCTCGTTCCCCGGGTTGCCGATGACTGCTACACTGTACTCTGGTCCGCTAAGAAACTCCTGAATGAGGATCGAGCGGCTCGGGAGCTCGTCCTGCAGTTTCTCGAGGTAAGCCACGAGCTGCTCCGGAGACCTCACGACCGCGTCCTTCGTAATCCCGATGCTCGAGTCGCCGTAGTTGGGCTTGACCAACGCGGGAAATACGGAAGGCAAGGTCGCCGCGTGGTCATCCACGTTGTAGTACGACTCGAGCGGCACAGGGATGTCCAGCGACTCGGCAAACGCGCGAACAAGTGACTTGTCGTAGCAGATGGCGAGACAAGCGGGGCCGGCACCGCTATAGGGAATGTCGAGCATTTCGAGTACGGCAGGAACGTGGAGTTCCTTGAAGGCGTCGTTGTCGAAACCCTCGTCACAGAGGTTGAAGACAAACTCTGGTCGACAGCCGCGCAACTGGGTGATCAGAGACGCATGATTGTCCAGGTACTCGAATCTGTACTCGTCGAGTTCACCGAGGGCATCCTTCAGCTTGCGGAGCGTCTCGAAGTCTTCCTCATTGAATTGTCCCTCACGCTTGACGCGGTCCGGAAGCCGAGGATCACCGAGAAGTACTGCAACTTCAGTGTAGCGAGGACCCGCTCTCGTTGACGTCTGAACGATCCGCGGCGCCTGTGCCGTGAGCAGGTAGCGCTGCGCCATCATCCCGAGATCTTGGTTACGCTCCGATTGGGGAAAGAGAAAGCCATGATCACGCAGATCCGCGAAACCCACGGACTCCAGAAGCCCGTTGAGCCGTTCCTTGGGATAGAGTCGCTCCGCGTAGAACTGGTCTGCGATCACGCCACGTTCGGCGTGCACGACGACCTCCCGCGAGATCAGGCGTGTCCCGTCGGCTGCCAGAGATCGCTCACGGCAGACGAAGTGGTTCTGATCGATCCACTCCCACGAGCGCGGCGCGAAGTGCGTCCTGAGCCACTCTCCGTCGGCGATGTCGAGGACCAGGATCCCGCCACCATGAAGAGCGTTCTTGACGCTTTCGAGCAGCCGTCGATCGTCGTCTTCTGTATCGAAATACCCGAAGGAGTTTCCAAGTAGGGTAACGCAGTGAAACGGCGTCTCACGCAGGCGGAGCTTCCGAGCGTCACGCTCGCGAAAAACTACCGAAAGGCCTTCGTCTTTCGCACGTTTCCGAGCGAGTTGAATGAGGTAGCGCGATCGATCCACGCCAGTAACATGCGCGAAGCCTCGCCGGGCGAGCTCCAGGCAGTGTCTTCCCTGACCGCAGCAGAGGTCCAGGATCCGGTCGTTCACCTCGAGTCCGGCCGCTCGAATCACGGCATCCACTTCGCGTTTCGTGTTCGCAGTGTTCTCGATCACATCTCCATCGGTTTTCAAGTAGATGGAGTTGAAGAGCGTCCGCCACCAATCGGACGGCAAATGACGCTCGAGGTCCGAAACCGGCCCTATCGTCCGTCCGCCGTTTTTCGCTGATGGCTTGGTTTCACGACCGCGCTCCAGGTTCTTCTTCATTTCTACGTCACTTCGCCTTGCGTAATGATCGCCAGCCGGTAGCGCGGGGGAGAGGCTGAGTCAGCTCCAGACTGCTTTCCCTCAGAGGTTCGACTGCGAAGAAGAGCTCGGGGTCAAGTTGGCGAGCCTGGTCAAGCAGAGCGCGCAGGATTCTACGTCGGCAGACGACATAGAACAGCGTCACCGGAGTTCCGCTGTCCGCCCCCTCGAACGTCGTGACGCGTGCCGCCTGCTCGTACAGGCATCGAAGCATCTGGTCTCGATCTGCGGTAGAGATCACTCGGAGAACGACGCCGCCGAGGGCGAGCTTCTTCTCGAGAACGATTCCTACCGCGTTGCCACCGGCGAATCCGGCGCAGTAGACGAACATCAGGATAGGGTTCGCGGTTACCTGTCCGAGAACGTGGGAAACCGCCACCAGCCAGACAAGAACCTCGAAGAATCCCAAGATCACCGAGGCCTTCACTTTGCCTTGGACAACCGCAAGTGTACGAACCGTTCCGACAGAGACGTCGATGATTCGCAGTGCGAATATGGCCAGTGCCAGGCCCCACTGAGACGTTGTCAATACACCTTCAGTCGGCACCGGTTATTTCCTTCCATTGCTCCTGGGGGAGCCCGTTCAATAGTCGTGTGAGTGTTTGGCCGACTTCCTTTCGTCCTGTTTCTCGCAGATCACCGCTTCCGTGGTGAGAAGCAGCCCAGCGACGCTTGCCGCGTTCTCGAGTGCGATGCGGCAGACTTTCGTCGGGTCGACGATTCCCCTGTCGACGAGATCGGTGTACTCGCCCGTGGCCGCGTCAAAGCCCACGTTCCCAGTCGAGTTTTTGACTTTCTCGCAGACGACAGCACCGTCCATTCCAGCATTCACGGCGATCTGGCGTACTGGAGCCTCAAGCGCGCGGAGAACGATCTGAGCGCCCACGGCTTCGTCGCCGGTCGCCTCCAGCTTCGCGATCACGTCGAGGCACCTCAGGTAGGCTGTCCCGCCGCCGGGGACGATTCCCTCCTCGAGGGCTGCTCGGGTGGCGTGGAGAGCGTCGTCCACGCGGTCTTTCTTCTCCTTCATCTCGATTTCAGTCGCCGCGCCGACGTTGATCTTCGCGACCCCTCCCGTGAGTTTTCCAAGTCGCTCTTGGAGCTTCTCTTTGTCGTAGTCGGAGGTGGACTTCCCGATCTCCGTCCGGATCTGATCGATCCGTGCCTTGATCTCCGACTTAGCGCCCTGGCCCTCGACGATGGTGCAGGAGTCCTTCTCCACCAGTACCTTCTTGGCTCGTCCGAGGTCCTTGAGCTCGAGGCTTTTCAGCTCGATCCCGAGATCCTCCGAGATCGCCCGTCCGCCCGTCAAGATCGCGATGTCTTGGAGCATGGCCTTGCGGCGGTCTCCAAAGCCAGGCGCCTTGACCGCACAGCTCTGGAACGAACCGCGGAGTCGATTGACGACGAGAGTCGCGAGCGCCTCTCCCTCGACATCTTCCGCGATCACCAACACGGGCTTGCCGCTCTGGGCAATCTTCTCGAGAAGGGGCAACATGTCTTTGACCGACGCCACCTTCTTCTCGTGGATCAAGATGTAGGGTTCCTCGAGCTCACATGTCATCTTCTCTTGTGCATTGATGAAATAGGGTGAGAGGTAGCCCTTGTCGAACTGCATGCCTTCGACCCATTCCACGTTGGTCTCGAGGCTCTTTCCTTCCTCGATCGTGACGACGCCATCCTTCCCGACTTTCTCGATCGCCTCGGCAATGATCTCGCCGATTTCCGTGTCGTGGTTGCATGCAACCGTGGCGACCTGCGCGATTTCAGCGTGAGTAGAGATCTTCTTTGAGCGCTTCTTGAGTTGCTCGACGACTGCCTTGGCCGCTTTGTCGATACCTCGTTGAAGCGAGATGGCACTGGCGCCCGCGGCCACGTTTCGAAGGCCTTGCTCGTAGATCGCCTCGGCGAGAATCGTCGCGGTCGTCGTCCCGTCGCCTGCGGCGTCGCCGGTCTTCTTGGCGACCTCCTTGACCATTTGCGCACCCATGTTCTCGTGGGGATCCGGCAGGTCGATCTCCTTGGCGACGGTCACACCGTCCTTCGTGACTTTCGGGGGCCCGAAGCTCTTGTTGAGTACGACGTTCCTACCACGTGGTCCCAGCGTGACCCTCACTGCATGGGCGAGCTTCTTGACTCCCGCACGGACAGCCTCGCGGGCGTCGTTGTCGTATACGATCTTCTTTGCGCTCATGGCTATGGTTCGCTCCTACGGTATGGAGCGCTCACTTCTTCTGATGTCACGACTCCACAACGGCGAGCACATCGTCCTCCTTGAGAATGAGGAAGTCTTCGCCGTCCAACTTGATCTCAGTGCCTGCGTAGCTCGAGAAGAGAACGCGGTCCTTGACCTTTACTTGCATCTCCGCTCGCCTGCCGTCGTCAAGAAGTCTTCCCGACCCGATCGCGATGACCTGACCTTCTTTCGGTTTCTCCTTCGCCTTGTCGGGGAGGACGATGCCCCCCTTGGTCTTCTCCTCGGCTTCGACGCGCCTGACGACAAGCCGATCGTAAAGCGGCTGGATCTTGTGTTTGGCCATTTGTTAAATCACCTCCAGGCACCGGGCACAGAGATCCCGACGCTATTTGATCTTCACCGTGACCTGCTTCGGGCGCTCCTTCACCGTTTTTGGAAGCCGAACCTCGAGCACGCCGTTCTTGTACTCGGCGACGGTCTTGTCTTCGTCCACCGCGACGGGCAGAAGAACTGCCCGTTCGAACGAACCGAATCGTCGCTCGAGGCGATGGATGTGTTTATCCTTTGTTTCTTCTTCCGCCTTTCTTTCGCCCTTGATGACGAGCTGACCTCCAGAGACGGTGACCGAGATGTCCTTCTCGTTGATACCCGGGAGCTCGGCCTTCACCACCAGTTCTTCGGGAGTCTCCGCCATGTCCAACCAAGGCGTCCATCCTCCGTTCGAAAGGGCGTTCGGCGCCCTTCCCAAGAAAGCATCGAAGAGATCGTCCATCTCGCGTCGAAGCGACGCTAGACCAAACGGTGACCAACGGGTAAGTTCCATCTGTAACACTCCTTTCGAAATGCTCAGGCGACTGCCGTGAGCTCGCGGCCCGTACTCTCACAGAGAGCGGCCAGCGTTCTTCCGAGTTCCCGCTCGCTGACATCCCTCTTGCGGCCTTCTCGCTGGCGGCTGGCTTCTCGTGCGATGTCGTTGAGAGACACGATCCCGACCAACCGGCCATCGTCGTCGACAACAGGGAGCCGACGAATTCGCCGATCTCGAAGAGTCTCCTGGACCTGCTCGAGCGTGTCGCCAGGGGCACACGCGAAGAGCTCGCGGCTCATGGCGGTTTCCACAGAGATCTCACTCAGTGGACGGCCCTGAGTGTAGGCCGCGATGCAAACGTCACGATCGGTGAGCACACCGATCGCCCTGCCTTCTGGGTCGACCACGGGCACGCACCCACAATCTTGCTCCCAGAAGATCTTTGCTGCCACGTTCAGGGTGTCCGTCCGACAGCACGTGCGTGGGTCCTTCGTCATTACGCTCTCGACTTTCATCGGCTACCTCCTTGTGACCTGCCTACAATCGCCTCATCTATGGACGAGGTTTCAGTTCTTCGATCAACCGGCGGGACGAGGCCGTGGTCCGGGCCTGGGTCTCGGCTTCTCGTCACCGTCCTCCTGGGTCGGCGGCGGTACAGGCTCCGGCTTGGGTTGCTCGGGTGTCTTTGTCATGGCTGAGTACCATAGTTTTCCGGCACTGTCCGTCACTCGACAGAAGGTCGACGTGCGAACGTTTAGCAAACGTGGCGCCACACCAATCCGGATTCGTAACTGGCTCACATAAAACACCTTGTGGCTTGCTGGTCGGGGTGGCGCCCAGCAGCTCCGCTTTATAAGAAGGTAAACTTCCGCTTTTTAGCGAGGCCGTGACCGCTTCGGCGGACCGCCTCGCCGCTTACTTGACGAAGAGAATCTCTTGGTAGGTCGGAAGGGGCCAGAGATCGGCCGCCACCTGCGCCTCGATCCGGTCTGCGACTTGACGCAACTCGGTCATCGCGGGCAAGACCTGGTCCCGGTAGAAGCCGGCCACGGTCAGCGCATCGCCCTGAGGCCTCGCGGAAATCGCTTGCTCGAGTGAGCCGAGCGCCGTCTCCAACGAACCTATGAGATCAGTCAGGCGGTCCAGGATCGTCGTGTCCGGATCGCGCCCGACGCTCTGGAGTGCGGACGCGGTCGCCGCGAGCTCTCGTTGGTAGCGAAAGGCTGCAGGCAGAATCTGTTGTCGGGCGATGCTCGCCGCGAGAAGGCTCTCGGTGTTGATGTCCTTCGAGTAGCGCTCCATGTAGATCTCGTAGCGGCTCTGGAGCTCCCTCTCCGATAGAACGCTGTAGGTCGCAAACAGCTCGATGTGCTCTCTAGAGACCAACTGCGCCAACGCGTCTACCGTGGTGTGGAGGTTGGGAAGCCCGCGCCGCTCGGCCTCTTTGCTCCACGCCTCGGAGTAGTTGTCGCCGTCGAAAATCACGGCTTCGTGTTCTTTGATGATGTCGCGAAGCAACTCCTGGACGGCGGTGTTGAGTCCCCTCGAATCGCACTGCTTCGCTTCGAGCGCAGTGGCTATGTAATCGAGACTCTCGCCGACGATGGTGTTCAAGACTACGAGCGGCCCGGCGATGGACTGGCTCGATCCAACCGCGCGGAACTCGAACTTGTTCCCCGTAAACGCGAAGGGGCTCGTCCGATTCCGATCGCCGGTGTCCATAGGCAGTGGAGGGAGCGTATCGACTCCCACCTCCAAGAATCCCCCCTTCGGCGTTGGCCCGTTCTTGCCGTTCTTGATTCGTTCGAAGATTCCGGCGAGTTGCTCATCAAGATAGACACTGATGATGGCAGGGGGAGCCTCATTGGCACCGAGGCGATGGTCGTTTCCGCTGTGCGCGACGGCGATGCGTAGGAGCGAGCCGTACTTGTGCACGGCCCTGATCAGCGCGGCGCAGAAGATCAGAAACTGCATGTTTTCATGTGGCGTCTCACCTGGTTCCAGCAGGTTTCCGACACGGGGAGCGTAGAGCGACCAGTTGAGGTGCTTTCCGGAACCATTGATTCCCGCGAACGGCTTCTCGTGCAGCAGGCAGGCCATGCCGTACTTCTCCGCCACACGTTGGAGAGTCAGCATGATCAGTTGCTGGTGGTCTGTAGCGACGTTCGCGTTCTCGTAGAGGGGAGCGATTTCGTACTGACTGGGCGCGACTTCGTTGTGACGCGTCTTGACGGGAACTCCAAGCTTGTAGAGCTCCCTCTCCACCTCGAGCATGCAGGCGAGAACGCGCTCGGGTATCGCGCCGAAGTATTGATCTTCGAACTCTTGCCCCTTCGGAGGACTTGCCCCGAAGAGCGTGCGGCCACAGATCCGCAGATCCGCCCGTCCGAGCTGAAAGCTGCGGTCGATGAGGAAATACTCCTGCTCCGCGCCTACCGTGGCGACGACTGGACCCGGGTCGTCGTGTCCGAAGAGCTTCAGCACCCGCCTTGCGTGCTTGTTGAGGCACTGCATGGAGCGAAGGAGCGGTGTCTTCTTGTCAAGCGCATCACCCGTCCACGACAGGAAGGAGGTCGGTATCGCAAGGACTCGTCCGTTCGGATTCTCGAGAATGTAGGCGGGGCTGGTGACGTCCCATGCCGTGTAACCACGCGCTTCGAAGGTGGCACGAAGACCCCCTGAGGGGAAGCTCGATGCGTCCGGCTCTCCCTGGATCAGTGCGTCGCCCGAGAACTCGGCGATGACGCCGCCGCGACCGTCCGGAGCGAGAAAGCTCTCGTGCTTCTCGGCGGTCAGTCCGGTGAGTGGATAGAAGACATGAGCGTAATGAGTCGCGCCTTTTTCAACAGCCCAGTCTTTCATAGCGGTGGCAACCGCGTCAGCGACGGTAGGATCGAGCCGTTGACCGCCACTGACGGTAGCCTGAAGCGCCTTGTAGACGTTCTTCGGCAGGCGCTCCTTCATCACCTGGTCGCTGAACACATTGGAGCCGAAAAGGTCCTTGCTGGGCTTCCCCGCCCCGTCCTCTGACACGTCGAGCGCGGGATATCGCGTGGGCGCGCGGGCTGCGCGGGGCAGCGCGCCTCCGTCTTGAGCGTAGAGATTCATGGGCGTAAGACTCCTCAGCACTTGGAGGAGCCCCAAGCACTTCGTACGCCAAAGCGAGCGGCGTCACGGGGAAAGCCGTAATTGACTGTTTTTAAATAGGTTATGCGGGGCTGCGATCGCGAGATGAGAGCACATCCTTGCGACTTCTGATTTTTCGGAGATAATTCTTCCGGACTGCCAGGCCGCGAGTGACGATTTGCAATGCTTCTACGAGTGCTCATCTGTGCCGAGGACGGCGATACAACAAAGCGGTTGCGAGGGCTTCTTCGTCCGCAGCCCGACACGTTTGTCGAAACGATTCGAAAGAGCAAGCAACCGCTGTGGGGTCGGCTCGCCCAGTATGCCGGTGACATAGTCCTTGTAAGTCGTGCGCTCGTTCCCAAGCCGGCCCCTCAGAGTGTGGCTATGTTGAGCGACGTCCCGGGCGCGCCGCGACTCGCGGTCCTGAGCGCCCAGCAGGACTCGGACGACGATGCGCGGATTGTCGCCGCAGGTGCCGTCGCTCATCTCGACCTTTCCCTAGACGACGATCTCTTGTCGCAAGCGCTCGAGGGGATTCTTGCCCGGGTTCGTCAGGAGCGTTCCGATGAGTTGCTCCTCGAGCGCGAGATCGACACTCCGAAACTGAGCGACTTCGTGACGACGAGCGCCACGATGCAGGCGTTCATGTCAGTCGTGGAGCGTGTGGTCGATAGCGACTCGACACTCCTCATCACCGGCGAGACTGGCGTCGGCAAGGAACGGTTGGCTCGAGCGATTCACCAGGCGAGTTCGCGAGCAAAGGGACCTTTCGTGGCGGTTAACTGCGGTGCGCTTCCGGAGAGCCTCCTCGAGAGCGAGCTCTTCGGCCACGCGCGAGGTTCCTTCACGGGAGCCACGACGACACGCCGCGGCTGGTTCGAGCTCGCACACCGCGGAACGGTATTCCTCGACGAAATCGGCGAAATGCCGCTCCACCTTCAGTCTCGGCTCCTGCGCGTGCTTCAGGACCGAGAGGTGACGCCAGTCGGCGCAGAACGCTCCATCGCAATTGACGTCAGAGTCATGTCGGCGACGAACCGTGAGCTACGGGAGCTCGTGACGGCGAAGACGTTCCGGGAGGATCTCTACTACCGACTCGGAGTCGTCACGCTGGAGGTCCCGCCACTTAGCGAGCGCAAGGAAGACATCCGTGGGCTCGTCGCCACGTACACGCGCTACTTTCAGGGACGCATGGCGACCAAGGTGCAGCACTTCTCCGACGCGGCACTCCACGCCATGGAGCAGTACGCGTGGCCAGGCAACATCAGGGAGCTCGTCAACGTCGTCGAACGTTCGATGCTTCTTTCCAGAGGGAGTGCCGTGAAACCGAACGACCTGCCTGTCTGGCTGAACGGCTCTGAGCGAACGGCCGGTTCTGGCGAGACAGTGAACGCGGCTCCCGTCGGGCCTCGACCGGCAGCAGAGCTGGCAACCCGACCGTTCGCCGAGGCGAAGAGCGAGGTCGTCGACGCCTTCGAGAAGGAGTACTTCGCCGAGTTGCTTCGGATCAGCGGTGGCCGTGTCGGTGAGGCGGCAAAGCGCGCCGGAATGACGACACGAAACTTGTTCGACAAGCTCAAGAAGCACGACCTGGACAAGAACCACTTCAAGTACTGAGCATCACGGGCGTCAACTTTTCGGGGGCGCAGCCCAGGGACGCAGAATCGCGATCGCGCACGCCGCATTGGCACACGCTGTGCTTGCTCCCTCGACGAGCTCTGGGATGGTCTCAGAGCGAGTCTTGAAGGCGTTACTTGAGGAGGACGGTTCAATGCCGCGAAAGAAAGGCCCCAAAAAGGCGAGCGCGACGGAAGATTCCAAGGCCAAGAAGACCCCGCGCCGGCCGAAGCGGAAGGAGAAAGCCAAAGCGGCCGGGTAGAAAGGAATCTACGTCCCGCCTCTCCGTCGTCCAAAGACGGGCGACGCGACTCCCGAGTGAGCGAAGAGGCGGGACGTCTTAGCAGGCCGAGACGACGCCCCGGACCGGTGTGTGGCTCCGGCTGCGACATCGTGCCGTCGACGTGATCGGCGGTCTCGCGCTCGGACATGCCACGGAGCATTGACCAGGACCGAACGCGATTTCGCTATTCGCTCCTCAAGATTTTGAGCGGCTCCGACTTGTCTCCAAGGCGGATCCCGTACATGGAGGCCAGGAGCCAGCGTCGTGGTCCGACGGTTTGGCTCACCGCCTGCTCCCACGGCGACGAAGTCGGCGGGATCGTGGTCGTACAGGAAGTCTTCAAGCAGCTTCGCAAGTCCCCGCTCTTGAGAGGCACGCTGCACGCGTTTCCGCTCATGAATCCGATCGGCTTCGAGATGGCCGCGCGGCATGTGACATTCAGCAAGGAAGATCTCAATCGATCGTTTCCTGGCAACCCGACGGGTACCCTGGCGGAACGAATCGCGTCGAAGATCTTCGGCGCGATCGTAGAGACCAAACCCGAAGTCGTGCTCGACCTGCACAACGACTGGATTCGCTCGATTCCGTACACGCTCCTCGATCCGCCTGGCAAGCCCGAAAAGGACGAAGCCATCCGGGCACGTGTATTGAGCCTGGCCGAAACAACGGGCTTTCCTGTGGTGGTCGAGCAGGATCCGCGTATCTGATGAACCGCCCTGGTCGCAGGGCAATCTCCATCGAGCGCTCGATGGGGTCTGGTTTCTTCCGAATCATGACGTCACTTCGACAGAACACGTTCGAACGTCGAGATCCACTCGGGAGCGAGTTCGTCGAGGAACGAACGCAGTCTGGCGCTCCTTCCGTTCCTCCCCTTCCCTCGAATCCCCTTCGACCACTTCTCCAGGACTTCCTCTGCGGTCTGCCAGCAGAAGTCGCCTGCCCAACCGAGGCAACCATCGTTCTTCTTGTCGCGAACCCCGTATCGCCCCAGCACGAGACCCTTGCACATCTCGAGCGCCTCTCGCTCGAGCCCCAGCTCGAGGTGCCGTTTCATCTCCTCGATGATCGGATCGATCGCCTCGTGAAGGATCTCGTGGGCCGCGTCGGTGGGGTCGGTGTAACCCCAGCGAGTCTTTCCCGCCCTGGAGTTCAGCTCGTCGAGATCGTGCGACTCGAGCTCCCACTCCACCTTTTCGGCGACCTCGTCGAACGACACGTCCGAGATCAGCGAACGCGCGATCTCCTCGGCTTCTTTCCGGAGTTCTGGGTGCGCTTTCAGAAAGGCTCCGAGAACCTCTTCGGACTCTGCGGGCTGGAGCCTTTCGAGAGCAGTGGACTTTCGCGTACTCGCCGCTGGCGTTTTTCTCTTCACCATAGCGTACGCCTCCGAGCATGGATCTTCTGATCCGTGGATCAGCTTGTCCCGGGAACGCAAAGTACCACATCCCAAGTCCGAGCGGTAGGCTGATCGTGCGCGCGGCGAGCATGAGATTCAACTGCCGTCCGTGCCTGTGCTTGCCACTTGATTTCTACCGCCGCTTGCAAGAACATCTCGAGCGAAGAGCACGAGACGGACCGTTGCGGTACTTCTCGAGACGCTCGATCGTGACATCCCGAATCGGGATGTTCCCGACGTCCTCGACGAGCCGCCTGTACGTCCTCCGCTTGTTGGCGACCGAATCGGGAGACTGGATCGGCTCTACGTGGGCGAGGTACATCTCGACGACGGTCGACAAGAGCGTCCGGTCCCCGTTCGTGATCGTCTCACCGGCAACGAGCTTCCGGATCTTCTCGTCGGGGTTCTCTCCGAGGTAGTGCTGCGTCCCTTGGTAGTGGCAGTACCACTTCCCGTCGTTCTTCTGGAACGGAGTCGGGAGACAGCCGTTGCCGTTGGCCTTGCCGTTGACCTTGCGCTTCCCGTTCGCCGTCCGACGTGCCGGGATCTTCCCGTTCCGCCTGCCGCACGAGCGACAGATGACGCGAACGTTCTCGCTCGAGTAGTCACCGTCGTGGTCGATCCGGTCGATCGTTCGTCCGTCCGCTTTCTTTCGGTTCTCGTCGTTCAGCAGAGTTCCGCAGAGCTCGCAGCAATCCGTCCGGAAGTAGAGATCGGCGAATTCCTCCTGCGAGAGCGCGCATTCGATCCCTCGGCCGCCGTAGTCGTCAAAATCCTTGTTGTTGCGATTCGTGCACCGCTGTCTAATGTTCTGGAAGGCAAGATACGCCGAATGGCGCAACTCAGGAGTCAGTTTGTTTTTCTCATCATCTTCTCCTCCGAAGTTTCATAAACACGCATCGATTGCGTGTCTATTGTGTGTTTGTGTTTGGGAGATCTCTGTGGCGTCTCCGCTGGAATACTTATTGAAGAATCCCAGAGATCGTCACTTAGAAAATCCGGAGGACTTCTTCGAGAAGAAGATCCGCCCAGTTCTGATCGCTGAGTGCTACGAGTGCCACTCCTCCGCGGCCGCCACGCCCAAGGGTGGGTTACGACTCGACAGTCGCGATGGCGTCCGCCACGGCGGAGACTCCGGGCCGGCGGTCGTTCCGGGCGACGCTTCTAGGAGCCTGCTCGTCGATGCGATCAAGCACAGCGGCCTCGAGATGCCGCCGAAAAAAAAGCTACCCGATCGCATCATCCGTGACTTCGTGCGCTGGGTCGAACTGGGCGCACCCGATCCGCGCGACCACCCGCCCGATCCCAAGCTCCTGGCGGCACAGCATTGGCAAGCGCTGTTCGATGAACGGCGCGACTGGTGGAGTTTTGTGCCGGTGCGCGCGCCGGACACGCCGGCCGTGAAAGACACGACATGGCCGGCGGGTAGTATCGACCGTTACATTCTGGCACGCCTCGAAGCCCACGAACTCTCACCGGCACAACAAGCCGATCCCAGAACGCTCGCACGCCGACTCGCGTTCGCCCTCACGGGTCTACCGCCCAGTCCGGATCACGTCGACGAGTTTCTCTCGGACCCGTCGCCCCGCGGATGGAGCCGGCTGGTCGACGAACTCCTGGCGTCTCCACACTTCGGCGAACGTTGGGCACGCCACTGGATGGATGTCGTCCGCTATACAGACACCTACGGCTACGAGTGGGACATTGCTGCCAAAGGCGCGTGGCGCTACCGCGACTATCTCGTGCGTGCCTTTAACGCGGACGTGCCGATTGACGAGCTCTTCCGTGAACAGATCGCCGGCGACCTTCTCGAGAATCCACGGACGCTGGGCAGCGAATTCAACGAGTCGCTCATCGGCCCGATGTTCTTTCAGCTCGGCGAAAACCGACACGGCGACAGCTCCGAGTTCAACGGCGTCCACCAGGAGATGATCGACAACAAGATCGATGCCTTTTCGAAGGCCTTCCAAGCACTCACCGTCTCTTGCTCGCGTTGTCACGACCACAAGCTAGACCCGATCTCACAAAACGAATACTACGCACTCGCGGGCGTCTTCATGAGTTCGCGTTGGATCACGAGCACTCTCGACTTACCCGGCCAGCACGCGACGCAGCTGCGCGAGCTTCAGGACCTGAAGGCTAGGATCCAGCCACTGATCGCCGAGCTTTGGCTCGCCGACGCTACGAAGTTCGCGAAACACTTGGTGCGCGTCGGAGCGCCGCCGCCGTCCAGCACCGACAACGCAACAGATGACAGAGACGAGCGGGGCAAGGCTTGGGCACGTCTATCCGATTCGTTGGACCGCGACGCATTGGCAAAGCTTGAGCATCCCCTGCACACCTGGTTCGAGCTGACGAAGGCCGCGGCTGAGGGAGCTGACATCGCGACAGCCTGGCGCCACATCGCGCAGCGCTACGAGGACGCCTCCCACAAGCGAGTCAGCGCCAACGCCGAGAACTTCGAGCTCATCGCCGACTTCCGCCATGGCATCCCTGATAGTTGGTCCGTCGACGGCGTCGGCGTGCGCGACAGGGTCGCATGCGGCGATTTTGTTGTCGCCACCAACGGCGGCGAGGTTATCAGCCGTCTGCTCCCCGGAGGTTTCTCCACCGATGCACTCTCGCCCCGGATGAATGGTGCCGTGCGGACGCCGCGCTTAGACATGTACGACAGGGCGCGCATCAGCTTTGAAACTGCCGGCGGCGACTTCGCGGCGCATCGCACCGTCATAGACAACGCGTTTCTGACAGAGAAGCAGAAGTATCTGAAGGCGGACGAACCGACGTGGATCTCGCTCGCCACGCGACCGGACGAGCAGGAACGACACGTCTACATAGAATTCGCTACGAAGGCGAGCAATCCAAACTTCCCGCCTCGCGTCGGCCTCGGAGATAAGTGCTCTGAAGACCAGGCCGCCGATCCGCGGAGCTGGTTCGGCCTCACGCGCGTCGTCGTCCACGACGTCGATGCTCAACCTCAGGATGAGCTGGCACGATTCAAATCGCTGTTCGCCGCAGCGGCCCCTACGACTCTGGAACAAGCCGCTGAGCGGTACGCCGACTGGCTCGTCGCGGCACTGAAAAGCTGGCGCGCAGGCGAGGCGTCACCTGACGACGTTCGATTGATCAACTGGTTACTGCGCAGCGACCTCCTCACGAATCGGATCGTTGTTGGAAGCAATGACGCTGGCGAACAGGCAAAAGAGAAAACAAGAGAAGCCGACAAGATCAAGCAACTCGTCGAGAGTTATCGCACCGCTGAACAAGCACTCTCCACGCCGGCGACCGTCAACGGCATGCTCGAGCACGACCCGGGATACGACTATCGCCTCAACATCCGCGGCGATTACGACCAGCTCGGCGAAGCCGTACCGCGCGGATACCTCCGTGTGCTCTCGGCATCGACGCTGGCAACAAATACGCGCAGCAGCGGCCGGCGCGAACTCGCGGAAGCACTTGTCAGTCCCGACAATCCTCTCACGGCACGCGTGTTCGTCAACCGGGTTTGGCATTGGCTCTTCGGCACAGGGATCGTCTCGACGCCGAATAACTTCGGTCGACTTGGTGACGCGCCATCCCATCCAGAGCTTCTCGATCATCTGGCGGCGAGGTTCGTCGACGAGGGCTGGTCGCTCAAGGGACTCGTCCGCACCATTGTCACGTCGAGGACGTGGCGACAGAGCGGCCAAGCGACGCAGAAGGCTCTCGCTGCCGACCCTTACAACCGCCTCGTCTCCCATTACCCGCTGCGGCGCCTTGAGGCTGAATCAATTCGGGATGCTATGCTTGCGACATCCGGTCGGCTCGACCGACGTCTGCATGGATCGCCTTTGCAGCCATTTCGCGAAAAGGAAGATCCGACTAAACGCCTCTTCGCCGGCCCACTCGACGGCCGCGGCCGCCGCTCTCTCTACACCAAGGTGACGATCATGGAGCCGGCGAAATTCCTTGCCGCCTTCAACCAACCGGACCCAAAAATCCCCACCGGCCGCCGCGACGTCACGAGCACCGTGGCGCAGTCCCTAGCTCTCCTGAACAGCCACTTCGTGACCGATCAAGCCAGGACGTGGGCCGAGCGGGTAGTCGCCGATGGCAAGCGCGAGGTTGCCGTGCGACTGCAAGAGATGTTTCTCCGTGCAGTGGGTCGGCCGGCTTCGACCGCCGAGCTCAAGCGCTGGTCAGCCATGGTCCAAGACCTCGCTGCCGGACACAAAGTCGCCGCTGAGGACGTGATGTCGAGCATCGCGGTGTGGAAAGAGATCGCCCATTCGTTCTACAATCTCAAAGAATTCATTCACATCCGTTAGTCGTCAACGTTGAAACTCGCTCACGTGAACACAACATTTCCGTCACGACACGACGTCTGTCCCGGGTCGGTTACAGCAGCAACGACCCGCCGCGATTTCCTCAAACACTCGTCGAACGGTTTCGGCCTCTTGGCGCTCGCCAGCCTCATGGCCGACCGCAGCTACGCCGGTTTGAGCATGACCGGCGGCGCGCCGCATCACGCGCAGCGCGCCAAGCGCGTGATTTTCTGCTTCATGGACGGTGGACCGAGCCACGTCGACACTTTCGATCACAAGCCGCTGCTGACGCGATACGAAGGCAAGCAGATCGGCAACAGCGCCGTGTCGAAATTATCGCAGAGTGCTGCGCATCGTGTCTGGCTCGGTAGCCCCTGGCGCTTTCGCCGCCGCGGCGACAGCGGCCTGTGGGTGAGCGACCTATTTCCGCATATCGCCGAGATCGCGGACGACATCTGCGTCCTGCGGTCGCTCGTGGGCAAACAACCGCTGCATGGTCAGCAGAATCTTCTCCTGCACACTGGTCGTGAGACTGGACGTGCACCGAGTCTAGGCTCTTGGGTCTCGTACGGTCTCGGCACGGACAACGCGGATCTGCCGGGCTACGTTCTCCTCAACAACGACTGGATCCCGAACGGCGGCTTTGAAAACTTCTCGAGTGCATTTCTTCCCGCGACCCATGCGGCGACGAAATTCCGCGCGCGCGGCGCTCCGGTGGACAACATCGCTCCCGCAGATTCCGTCGCCATCCAACGCCGCAAGCTGGATCTTTTACGCACTCAGGACCGAGAGTTCGGGGCTAAGGACGACCCTCGCGGCTTGATCGAGTCAGCGATCCGCAACTACGAGAGAGCGTTTCGACTGCAGAGCGCTGTGCCTGAAGTCGGCGAGGTTGACAATGAACCGGAGAGCGTCCGCAAACTTTACGGCCTCGATACTACCAACGAGTACAAGCGCTACTACTCGCTTCAGTGTTTGCGCGCTCGCCGTCTCGTGGAGCGCGGCGTACGCTTCGTCGAGATCACCTGCCCCGTGACGCATGCCAACAACTCACCGTGGGATCAACACGGAAAGCTGAAAAAGTATCACACCGAGAACGCCATGATCACGGAGCAGGCGGTCGCGGCGTTGATTCAAGATCTGAAGTGCCGCGGGCTCCTTGACGAGACCATTGTCGTCTGGGCAGGTGAGATGGGGCGCACACCTCACACCCCGAAGATCACTCCCACTTGTGGGCGCGACCATCACGTCAACGGATACTCGATCTTTCTGGCCGGCGGTGGGTTCCGCGGTGGCTTCGCGTTCGGCGAGACGGATGATTTCGGCAACTCAGTCGTCCAGGACACGCTCACGATCCATGACGTCCATGCCACGATCCTGCACCAGCTGGGAATCGACCATCAGCGCCTGACGTACCGTTTCGGCGGCCGCGACGTCAGCCTCACGGACGTCCACGGTCGCGTCGTGCACGAGATACTGGCTTAGCAGCCTCGAAAAGCGCTTCGAGCTGAACACTGGTTGCTTCGCGTCCAGATCAGCCGCGACGCTTTTCATGCCTCTCGACGTGCTTTCCCTTTTCAGGTCCCGCAGCGACGGAGATAATGGCGCGTTCTTGTTCGCGACCCACCGAGCTGCCTGTCGCCTGACATGCGACTGATCACATCGTGAGGCCGCCGACGAAAACACTGTGTTGCAGCGATCATCCCAACCGTTTCGCGATTCGTCCTGGGAGCGTGCTCGTGAGAGAAAGAAAGAAACTTCGAATCATTTCCCTTCTGCAAACCATCTCGATTGCCGTGTTCCTGGCGGCGGCGTTTGGTGCGAGCGGCTGCTCGGGGCACCGCCACCGAGTCCTTCGCATACTTGCTACTGGAGACGCCCCCTACTCAGAGGAGCAAACCGTTCGGTTCAAGAAATTCCTGAAGCAGGCGGCCGACGACGATTTCGACTTCTTGATTCACGTCGGCGACATCAAAGGCCAAGGTGAGCCATGCTCAGACGCACGTCTCGAAGCGACGCGAGATCTGTTCCGCAGTTATCCGACGCCGATCGTGTACACGCCGGGTGACAACGAGTGGACCGATTGCGGTGGTGAGGCCGCCGGCAGCTTCGACCCGGTCGAGCGGCTGGTGAAGTTACGACAGCTCATGTTCGCGGATCCGGACGTGCTGCGGCTCGCCGCTCTTGGTGCAGAGCATCAGAGCGAGCAACCGCAACACGAGCTCTACACGGAAAACTTCCGCTTCTTCAAGAGCGGCGTTCTCTTCGTTGTCGCTCACGTGGCTGGCAGCAACAACGGCCGCAACGAGGAGAGCCCGGCTATGATGCAGGAATTCAAGGCGCGCGATCAGGCCACGGTGAAGTTTCTGAAAGAAAGCTTCACACAAGCCATCGAGCGTCGTGCTTCCGGCGTCGTTGTTGTGATTCACGCCAACCCCGACTTCGAGCAGAGAACCCATTCCGGGCACCAGAAATTCGTCGAGACCATCGAAGCGTTCGCACGTCGTACAGACCGCCCGCTCTTATGCGTCCACGGTGATACACACTACTTCCGCATCGACAAACCGCTCCGCGACACGCAGACGCGCCGACGTTTCTTGCATTTCACACGCCTCGAAGTTTTCGGCGCGCCAGAAGTCGCCGGCGTCGTCATTACAGTCGACACCGAAGATCCACATGTCTTTTCGTTCGAACCCTACTACCTGAGATAGACCACAGTGACGACTCAAGTTTTCACCGATGTCGACTTCGAACAAGACGGCAAACAGATCGGTCATCTCGGTGTGCCGCAGTCGACGAACAGCTCGGGATGGGCGACGGAGTTTATTCCAATCGCAGTGATCAAAAACGGCCCAGGGCGAACGGCACTCCTATTTGGCGGCAACCATGGTGACGAATTCGAAGGACCCGTCGCTCTCCTCAAACTCATGCGGAGCTTACAGCCGGAAGATGTCACGGGACGTTTGATCATCGTCCCGATGCTGAACCGACCAGCCATCGATGCTGGAACTCGTCTGTCGCCCATCGACGGCCGCAACATGAACCGCGCCTTCCCAGGCCGCGAAGACGACACGCTCACCGGAATGATCGCGCACTACGTCTCGAGCGTTCTGTTTCCTCTGACTGAGATCGTCATCGACGTCCACTCGGGCGGCAGCTCAACCCTGTTCTTGCCGTCGGTCAACATGCATCAGGTGCCGGACGACCGGCAGATGGAAGCCATGGTGAATGCCGCTGTCGCGTGGGGAGCCCCGTACGTCTTCGTTTACCGTGACGTGGGCGGTACGGGTTTACTGCCCGGCTATGCGGAGAGCCTCGGAAAGATCACGCTTGGGACGGAAATGGGAAGCAAGGCGCAGTTTGGCGTCGAGACACTCTCGTTGACCCAGTCAGGAGTTCGCAACGTTCTTCGCCACTTCGGTATTCTCAGCGGCGAACCGCAGCCACCCAAAACGACACCACAAGTCGTCGGAGCCACCGAACGCGGCGATTACATCATGGCCCCCGTCTCTGGCCTCCTTGAACCATTCATCGAGCTCGGCGATGCGGTCGCCGCCGGTCAGGCCATTGGCCAAATCCACTTTATCGAGGAGCCCGCGCGCGATCCGCACCCTGTCGCCGCCGCGACGGACGGGATCGTGATGGGACGCCGCGCTATTCCGCGCACCAAGCAGGGAGAATGCGTTGCCACGCTGGTGCGGCCCTTCAATTGACCAGCGTTCGTGAAGCTTCGAGAGAGACCGGTCAGGCAGGGTGATCCTCGCCAGTGGATTGATCGACTTGAGCGCGGAGTCGTGCGACTTCTGCAGCCATCGTCTGCTCTCGCTCCCTCGCGGCCGCGGCGGCTTTCTCGAGCGCATCGGCACGCTGCCTTTCCGCATCGGCACGTCGACTTTCCGCGTCGGCACGCTGACTCTCCGCATCGGCGCGCTGACTTTCCGCGTCGGCACGCTGACTCTCCGCATCGGCGCGCTGACTTTCCGCGTCGGCACGCTGACTCTCCGCATCGGCGCGCTGACTTTCCGAGTCGGCACGCTGACTCTCCACGTTAGCGCGTTGACACTCTTCATTGGCGCGTTGGCTCGCTGCGTCCGCGCGTTGGCCTTCCTCGTCTGCACGCTGCCCCTCCGCATCGGCGCGTCGTCGTTCGAAGTCAGCGCGGCGGCGCTCCTCGGCAGCGATCCTCACAAAGTCGTCAAAGACCGGCACGGGCTCGCCACGCTCTGGGTCGACAAACCTGAGCGTGTCCCCACGACCGTGGAGTTCGAGTCCCAACACCCTACTCGAAAAAACGTAGCTACCGTCAGCACGCGCCTCTGCCTGGACCGCGCGGAATCCATCCGACTGACGGCGAAACCCCTGAAGCGGTGGTCGAAAACGAACGCCTTCCGGGTCAAAGAGGTAGTACTCCAACACCCCGAGCTCTTCGTAGAGCCTGCGTTTGTCGCCGAGATCCTCGCGGTGAGTTTTCCTCGACGTCAACTCGACCACCAATTGCGGCACCACGCCTTCCTCCCAGAGCTTGTAAATACGCCTCTGGCCAGGCGTCACGCCACGCACGAAGAAGAAATCGGGCGCCACACACTTGCGCGGATCCCCCTCGACGTAATAGAGAAGCAGGTTGCCGCTGATGTAGACCTCGGCATCATGCTGAAAGTGGTAGCGAGCCGCCGCGATGAGATCGACCATCAAGTCGCGATGACGGTCCGTCTCAGCCATGGGCTTGCCGTCGGTTTCGGGGTACTCGATCTCCCCAGGCTTCACGGACGACAAACTCATAATCCCCCTTTCGCGCTCCTTCGCAACGCGTATAGAACGACGGTCGTCTTCCACTATATCCCCCACAATGCGCGTCTCCCACAACGATTCACCGGGCAACTGCCAAATCACGAAACAAACATTCCGACCGATGTCCACCCACGCGGCTCGGTGACGAAAACGACTCCCGTCGGCACCCGTGCCAACACGCGCTCTCCGCTCACGCCGTACCGCGCCGCCAATCTTGCGCATGGCGCGCACCCTGAATCATAGTGCCTTCTCAGCGCGGCGCAACGCTTGCGGAGGATCCGCAAACACAACTCTCTCCGGACACGAAAAAGTGAGGTTCACGACTCTCTGGACACGTTGGGGGACCGCGTCACCGCTGAATGCGCGATGAGCCGAAGTTCCTCACTTGCTCGACAGTCGCCATCGTCGTGTCGCCGGGGAACGTCGTGATGAGAGCACCATGGGCCCAACCGAGCCGAAGGGCCTCCTGCGGAGCTTCACCTGTGAGCAAACCGTAGAAGAACCCCGACGCGAACCCGTCGCCCCCGCCGACGCGGTCATAGACATCGAGATCACACGTCGGCGCCTCGTAGGTCTTGCCATCGATCCATGCAACGGCGCTCCAGCGATGTCGATTCGTCGACTGAACATCGCGTAGCGTCGTGGCGACAATCTTGACCTGCGGGTACCGTTCCTTCACCTGGCCGATCATGCCGAAGAAAACGCTCGGGTCGAGCTTCGACTTCGTCGCTACTTCAGGGCCCGGAATACCGAGACCCTTCTGGAGATCCTCTTCGTTGCCGACGAGAACATCGACGTTTTCGACAATGCGCCGCATGATCGAGACGGATTGATCCTCACCGCCAAAAACCTTCCAGAGCTTGGCGCGAAAGTTGAGGTCGAACGATACGATCGCGCCAGCGGCTTTTGCCGCCTGCATCGCTTCGACGATCACGTCCGATGTCGTCCCCGACAGCGCCGCGAAGATTCCACCGCTATGAAACCAACGCACGCCGCCGGCAAAGATCGCCTGCCAGTCGAAGTCGCCAGGTTTCAGCTGTGCCGCGGCTTCGTTCGAACGGTTGTAAAACACCACCGGCGCACGCACGCCTTGGCCGCGGTCGCTGAGAACGGCTGCCATATTCGGCCCGGTCACACCGTTGTGTTCGAAATGTTTGTAGAACGGCTTGACCCCCATGGCGCGCACTCGCTCGGCGATTAAAGCGCCGATGGGATAGTCGACCATCGCTGTTGCCATGCCGGTGCGCATGCCGAAACAGTCCGCCAGATTCGCCGCGCAGTTGAACTCGCCGCCGCTGACGTGAATGGCGCACTCGGACGCCTTGCGAAAGGGAATGATCCCCGGGTCCAATCGGTGGACAAGGGCGCCCAGGGATAAAAAGTCGAGCGCGCCTTCCTCTCTGATATTGAGGCCGTATTTCATTCTGCCGTGGTCTCCCTGTCATGATGGTCTCGGATCGTGTAGGCTCTTCGCCGAGTTCGGCGCCGACGTCGCTCAATATACCGCAACGCTCGCGGAAAGGAGTGCGCGAAAATCGGCGCGTCGACGCACAGGGGTGCCGAACTTCTAACCAGACAACACATGCACGTTTGAAAGGGTTCTCCAGCCATGGGTCACCGATGCCTTGATCTCGCCGGCAGGGTTGCAGTTGTCGTAGGTGCTACCTCTGGGCTCGGGCGATCGATAGCCCTCGGCCTGGCAGAAGCAGGCGCGGACGTCGTACCGACGGGACGACGAGCGGATCGATTAGACGAGGTTTGCACCGAGATCGAAGGGCTCGGTCGAAAGACACTGCGCCAGCCGACAGACGTCGGCACGCGAGCCTCCATCGATACACTTTGCGACGCGGTGCGCGCCGAATTCGGTCACGTCGACGTCCTCGTCAATGCCGCAGGCAAGATGCTCAAGAAGCCGACCCACGAGATCGAAGAAGCGGAATGGCAGGACATTCTCAATACGAATCTCACGGGCATCCTGCGCTGCTGTCAGTCGTTCTTTCCAGCGCTCAAAGAGAGCGAGCACGCTCGCATCGTCAACATCGCGTCGTTAACTTCATTCGTGTCACTTTTCGAGGTCACAGGCTATAGCGCGTCGAAGGCGGCAGTGTTGTCGCTGACGCGCAGTCTCGCGGTAGAGTGGGCACCACACGGAATCTGCGTCAATGCGATCGCGCCAGGGGTCTTTCCCACCGAGCTGAACGCCGAGCTCCTGGAGAAGACCGACCGCGGCCGTGAACTGAAGCTCCGTACGCCGATGAAACGTTTCGGCGAGGCGAGCGAGCTCGTCGGCGCCGCGGTGCTGCTCGCTTCGGACGGAGCGAGTTACATCACCGGGCAATGCATCACGGTGGATGGGGGTTTCCTCGCCTCGGGAGTTAATTGTTGACAGCTCACCGCCTCGAGAGCGCCGAGCAAAACTTGTCCCGGCGCTCCTGATGCCAGCCCCAGCGGCGAGGCGCACTTCCATGAGAACTATGGCGAACTATGTCAACGCGTTGACGCTGTTGATCCTCCTAGCGCCTCACTCCTCCTGCTGCCAGACCACGGGGCAACGTTCGACGCCGCGCGGGAGACTGATCAACCTCCGACTCGAGACAAAGCTCGTGCCGAGCCCTGCGGCCATAGACATCCTTTTGCCACCGGGCTACAGCCAAGCTGGTGAGCCTCTCCCTCTCTTCATCTGGCTGCACGGTGGAACGTCGGGGAAAGACTACCTCGAGAATCACCTGCGACCTTTCGTTGAAAGAGCGTGGGTCAACAGCGACCTGACGCCCTGCGTCGTCGTCGCTCCTGTGACTGGAGCATCGTTCTTCATCGATTGGCATGACGGCACGAATCAGTGGGATACGTTCATCACGGGACAGTTACTCGACCACGTGCGAACGAACTACCACGTGCGTCAAGATCGAGCCGGCACGGTCATCGCGGGCAGCTCTTTCGGAGCGCAGGGAGTACTCCGAATCGCTCTCCGTCACCCGGAGTTATTCACCGCGGCTGCGGCGATGGCGCCGGGGTTCCCCGCCGTTCTGCGATTGGAGGATTGGGACATTAGCTACTTTGGTGCCGAGGTCATGGCGAATCACGGCAGACGATTCGGCAACCCCGTCGACCCCTCATTCTGGCGCAGCACGCACCCGCCGACGATGGTGATCGACAACGCAGCCACTTTGCGATCGTCGAATCTCCAGCTCCTCATCGAAGTCGGCGACGAGGATGCGAACGGGAACTACCGCTCCGTCGAACTTCTCCACCGTCTGCTCTTCGATGCTGCGATCGAGCACGACTACCACCTCCACCGGGGTGCGGCTCACGTGGGACACTCGAAAAGATGGCGCTTCCCCGAGGTATTCCGCTTTCTTTCCCGAGCGTTGAATCCTCCCACAGGCGTGGACCAAGCCGCTCAGCGCCACAAGCAAAAGGCGATCCAACGTGGCCGGTACAAGCCTCGAACCACGAACGAACTTCCTTGGACGCCGGTCGAGTTCGCCCCTCCCGCCTCACCGTAGCGCCTGAGAGTTTCCCTCGAGCGACCATAGTATCGCCCGGAAAGCTTCCCGCGCTCGGTTTCCGCGACATCAGGTTTCCAGGCCGCTTGAGCAGCGAGTAAAATGCACCGCGAGCGCCCCACGCGGCTGAATCAGGACGGCGTTGAATGGAGATGACGCCCGCGGAATGACACAACCTTCGTTCAAGCAAGAGAGGGAAGTGCGCCCTTTTACGTTTCGGGCTGTCGCCTTTTTTCTGGTCCTCCTCGCAGCGGCGCCCCATCCGGCGTTCGTTGCGGCGGATCGCGCCGACGACGTTGACCTTGGCAAACTCCCGCCAGCGGCAATACGGCCGGTCGACTTTGTCGGCGACATTCAACCTCTCCTGCGTGCGCGCTGCGTCTCTTGTCACGGCGCCGAGGAACAAGCCGCCGACCTCCGCCTCGACATCAAGCGACGCGCCTTCGAAGGTAGCACCAGTGGGACGGTGATCGTTCCCGGCGTGAGCGCCTCAAGCCGATTGATTCATCTCGTCGCCGGTGCCGCGGGTGAAGAAAACCGAATGCCGCCGGTGGGCGAAGGCGCGCCTTTGAGCGCGAGCGACGTAGCGCTACTCCGCGCGTGGATCGATCAGGGCGCCGCGTGGCCCGAAGAGCCAGAGACGACGGCGCGGCACACGCCCGACCACTGGGCCTTTCAGCCGATCCGTGACCCACTCCCCCCGCGCGTCCAGAACGACGCATGGGTCCACAATCCGATCGATGCGTTCGTACTCGAAGGCTTGGAGAGGGAGGCGATCGAGCCGTCTCCTGAGGCGCCGCTCGAAACCTTGCTGCGCCGTGTCTCACTCGACCTCACCGGCTTGCCCCCGACTCCAGGCGAGGTGGAAGAGTTTCTCGCCGATGCATCGGAAGCGACAGGCGGTCACACGCAGCTCGCATACCAGCGCCTGGTGGATCGCCTGCTCGCCTCCCCACATTACGGTGAACGCTGGGGTCGCTACTGGCTCGACATGGCGCGCTACGCTGACAGCGACGGCTACGAGAAGGACCGCGCCCGCCCGCATGCTTGGCGCTGGCGCGAATGGGTGATCAGTTCGCTAAACGATGACAAACCATTCGACGAGTTCACGATCGAGCAACTCGCCGGGGATCTGCTCGTCGACGCAACGACGGAACAAAGAACCGCCACCGGTTTTCACCGGAACACTCTCATCAACACCGAAGGCGGCGTCGACAGAGAAGAAGATCGCGTCAAGCGCACTGTCGATCGCACCAACACGCTTGGTGAAGTCTGGCTCGGCCTCACGATCGGCTGTGCACAATGTCATAGCCACAAGTATGACCCGGTGAGCCAGCGCGAATACTACAGCCTGTATGCTTTCTTCAACAGCCTAGAAGAGGTCGACATTCCGGCTCCCCTGCCGCGTCACTTGGACGAGCACGCAGTCGCCAGGATCGCCTACGAGAAGGAGCAAACCGCGCATCTTGCGGCGATCGCAAAGCACGAGGGACGTAACAGCCTGTCGGTTCGAGCCAAGGAAGTCTTAGAACTCCTGACGCTGGCCGAGCGCGATCGCAGCAGCGAGCAGAAGAGTCAGCTCGACAGTTTCGTCGCCGACGCCGACGCGCAACTTGTCACCTTGGTCACGGCCGCCGCACAGCACGCACGCAGCGCACCGAAGGATCCTCGCGACGTCATCAAAGCGCAGACGGTGAGCGAGTTGGCAGCTCCGCGTACGACACAAGTTCACATCCGCGGCGACTTTCTCAACCGCGGTGTGCGCGTCGCTCGCAGCGTCCCTGGTGTACTGCCGCAGCTGATGCGACGTGGCGCTGATCGTGAGGCTGAGCCCGGTCAACCAAGCAGCCCAAATCGCCTCGATCTGGCAGAGTGGCTTGTCGATTCACAGAATCCGCTCACCGCGCGCGTCATCGTCAACCGCGTCTGGCAACAGTTCTTTGGTCGCGGACTCGTTGCCTCAGACAACGATTTCGGCACGCAGGGGGAAGAACCTTCGCACCCCGATCTCCTCGATTGGTTAGCGAGCGAGCTGCGCCGCGGCGGCTGGAGCCTCAAGGCGCTGCATCGACTCATCGTCATGTCATCGACCTACCGACAAGCGTCGGCAATGCGACCGGAACTCGCCGCGCGCGACCCACTCGGCACCTTGCTCGCACGCCAGAGGCGCCTACGCGTCGAAGCCGAGATCGTCCGCGACCTGACACTCGCTGCGAGCAACCTCCTCAATCGCCGCCTCGGCGGTCCGAGCGTCTTCCCGCCCCAGCCCGCGGGCGTCGCCCAGCTCGGATTTCAAAACCGGGTGAAGTGGACGACAAGTAGCGGCGGAGATCGTTACCGTCGCGGCATTTACACGTTCTTCCAGCGTACGGTTCCTTACCCGATGTTCGCGACCTTCGACGCCGCCGATTCCAACACCAGCTGTACCCGGCGCGAACGATCGAACACGCCCCTGCAGGCGCTGACGCTATGGAACGACGTCGTCTTCTTCGAGGCCGCCCAGGCGTTTGGCCGTCGCATCGCTCTGCATCACCGAGAGGCCGGCGCGAAGAATCAACTCGGCGACCCAGGCGCCCGTGACCAGGGCGCAGTCGAGCGCAGTTTGCGGAGCGCATTCCTCATGGGTTTAGGACGGCGACCGACCGACGGGGAAATTGCGCTCCTCAGCACCTACTACCTCGACCAACTGACCGAGTTTGAGGCTGACAGCTCGGCGGCTGTCGCCATCACACGAGCGCTGCCCGGCACGTCGACTGCGAATCGTCATGAAAGACAGCGCCAAGACGTCGCGCCGGACCCGGAGCTCGCCGCATGGATCACGGTGGCGCGGACGCTTCTCAACACAGACGAGTTCATCACCCGCGAGTAGAGATGCACGCGAAACGCAGGAATCAAGAGCCGGAGCTCATGAATCTAAACGACGAAATCATCCAGCAATCACGTCGCCACTTTTTGACGACCAGCGCCAGTGGTCTCGGCGCTCTGGCGTGCGCGGCGCTCCTCGAGCGAGACGGTCTCCTCGCAAACGAGGCGCAGGCTCAGAATCCTCTCGCCGTCAAGTCACCGCACCACGAGCCGCGGGCGAAGAACTGCATCTTCATCTTCTTGGCCGGCGCGCCAAGCCAGATCGATCTCTTCGACCCGAAGCCGAAGCTGGTCGAGCTACACGGCCAGCCCTTACCAGAGTCGATGGCCAAGAACGTGCGATTCGCATTCATCAACACCAAGACTGCGATGCTCAAAGGCAGTCCGCGCAAGTTCACACCGCACGGCGACTGTGGCATGGAGATTTCAGACCGCTTGCCGCACATCGCCACCTGCACCGACGACATCGCGCTCGTGCGTTCAATGCACACCGACGAATTCAACCACCATCCGGCGCAGCTCATGATGAACTGTGGCGTCGGTCGCCTCGGGCGACCAAGCGTCGGATCATGGGTGACGTATGGCCTCGGGAGTGAGTCGAGCGATCTGCCAGGATACGTCGTTCTCTCGGCCGGAACCGGCACGAGCGGTGGCACGTCCAACTGGTCGAGCGGTTTTCTGCCGTCCGCGTACGAAGGTGTCGCACTACGCGAAACCGGGGAACCAATTCTCAACCTCAAGAACCCGCCGGGGGTCTCGCGCCGGATGCAGCGTCAAGGGCTCGAAGTTCTGAAAGAGCTCAACCACCGTCGATTCGCTGTCTCGGGCGATCCGCAGATTGCAGGCCGCATCGCTTCCTATGAGCTAGCATTTCGCATGCAAAACGCAGCACCCGAGCTCATGGATCTTTCCGGCGAAACGGAGAAGACTCTGCGCGACTACGGCGTCGATCGCCCCGAACCGGAGAACCGCCGCCATCGCGGCTACAGCGCCTACGCGCACGCCGGGTTCGCGCGCAACTGCCTGTTGGCCCGGCGGCTCGTCGAACGTGGCGTCCGCTTCGTGAATCTCTATCACGCATCGTGGGATCACCACGACGCGCTCGACAAGGACCTCGAGTACAACAGCAGCGTCGTGGATCAGCCGGTGGCAGCTTTGCTCACGGATCTCAAGCAGCGTGGACTCCTCGACTCGACGCTTGTCGTCTTCACCGGCGAGTTCGGACGCACACCGCTCGCGGACAATCACGAGGGCAACGGTCAGAAGCCGGGTCGTGACCATCACCCGTTCGCGTTTAGCTTGTGGATGGCGGGCGGCGGCGTGAAAGGCGGCCAAGTGGTCGGCAGCACCGACGAGCTCGGCTGGGCGCCGGTCGAAGACCCGGTGCACATCAACGACTTCCATGCTACGCTGCTGCACCTTTTCGGACTCGATCACCTGAAGCTCTCCAAGCGCTTTGGCGGACTCGACCAGCGGCTGACGAACGTTGGCGGTCAGGTTGTCGAGAAACTCTTGGCGTGAGTTGTGGGGTTTCCAAAGTCGACGTGGAGGAGTCATGAGTGAATCGCAGACCTTCGAATTCGGTGACACATCGGTAGCTAACGCGTACGACGATGTCCTCGTGCCCGTTCTTTTCAAGCCATGGGCAGAGCGGCTCATCAGCGCGCATCAGCCGTGGGCAGGACGAGCGGTCCTTGATCTCGCAACTGGGACGGGGATCGTGGCTCGGCTGCTTGCAGACCAGGTTGGATCGGACGGCAAAGTTGTCGCTGCCGATATCAACGGGGAGATGCTAGCCATTGCGAAAAGACGCTGCGCCGACGTCGATTCCGTCGTCAGCTTTGTCGAGTCGCCTGCTCACCCCCTTGACGTCGCGGATGCGACGGTCGACGTGGTGGTGTGCCAACAGGGATTTCAGTTCTTTCCCGATCGAGGCGCCGCGGCGCAGGAGATGCATCGCGTCCTTCGCCCGGGCGGCCGTGTCATCGTCTCGACTTGGCGTCCTGTGACAGAGTGCGAGTTCTTCGGCGCGGTCTGCAGCGCGTTGAACAGCATCGGAGTATCAGAGATCGCCGATGCGATGCGCGTGCCTTTCGATTTCATGCCCGAGACGGAGCTCGCCTCACACTTTGACGCGGCTGGATTCGCGAGCGTGGAGGTCAAACAGCAAGAGCAGGACCTCGTTCTTCCAGGTGGCGCGAAGCATGCGATCGACGCCGCCTACGCGACGCCGATCGCGCCAAAACTCCGCGCATTGAGCCAAGAAAAACAGGCATCATTTCGCCATGCGATGGCTCAACGCATCGGCGAGCTGAGCTCGGACGGTGAAACGATGGGACGCATGGTTTCGAACATCGTTGCAGCCGAAAAATAGCTCGACGGACGTCGCATGCACTCGTGGCTCTCTCCCATGCCTTACTCCCGAGCGAGAAATGAGCCTCAGGCACCAAGACGGTAGAAACGAAAAAGATCGTTCTCAATGTCCAAGATGTCACACCGCTCGAACCCTGCCTTTGCTGCGAGTCTCTTGACGGTGGCGGGGCGGATAGCGGTGCCGATGGCGAGAGAGTCAGGCTGCTCGCGACTCGTCGGCAAGCACGTCGTGACACTCCAGCCGTACATCATCCGCTCGAGCTCGTCGCCGGGAGCTTGAAACGCGTCGGCAACGCGTTCGTCGGCGATGAGCACCGCGCCGTCCGGTGCAAGCCTGTCGCGAAAGGTTGCGAGCACGCGATCTGGCCTCGACATGTCGTGCAGCGCCTCGAGGATCAGCACGAGATCGAACGGCCCCTCAGCTTCGACCTGGGAAGCGTCGGCACACGTGAAGATCGCGCCTGCTCCTTCGCTCTCCGCGAGCGCACGAGCTTCCTGGATCGACGCACGATCCGCGTCGATGCCGATCACGTCGCACGCAGGATAGGCCCTCGCGACCGCGACGGTCGACCAGCCTTGACCACAGCCGACATCGGCGATGCGCGCGTTCCCGGCCAGAAGCCGTGCGTGCACTTCCGGAAGCGCCGGAATCCAGTGTGCCGTCAGATCGTGGGAGAATACCGGGCGATTGATCGCTCCCTGGCCGTTTCGCGCATCGTCGCCGTACGCTGCAAACGACACTCCCGTGCCAGCACGGTAGGCCGCCGCGACAGCCGGCAACGCACCGGCAACACCGACGAGCAGCTGCGCCAAGGGTGACACGTACGCCGGGTCATTCTCCCGAACAAACACCGCCTCGTGCTCGACGGGGAGCGCGAAACGCCGGGACTGATCTTCACCCTCGGCCGGCTGAGCGGTGAGAAATCCTGCCACGGCCTGCTGCTCAAGCCACTCGCGCGCGTAGCGGCTGTCGATGGCGGCGTCAGCCGCAAGTTCCGCGGCCGTGCACGTACCTCGCTCGGCGAGGATTTCATAGAGGCCAAGCTTCTTTCCTAGGTAGACGCTGAAGATCTCCAGCGTATGCACACTGCTTTGGAAAAGACGCTCCGTCAGAGCATCGCCGTCAACGGGAGGAGGACACGCGGTACACATTTAGGATCTCCTTTCAGGGCAATTGTCTTTTGGGACTCCTACCCGCAAGGCGTGAGTTCGCGTCTCACCGTGTAAGGCCGCACCTCACAACTCCCAGTCGATCGCCTCCCGAGGCTCGTAAACGCAGAAGGTACCAGTACGTATGTTCTTTGCCAAATGCTGGCCGAGCTCTGGATGCGCGGCGCGCAACTTCTTGATGGCACTGCGAATCCGCCAAGTGACGGCCGATCGTGCCCTCTCGGCGGGGTCGCCAAGCTTACGCGAACGCCCTCCCAACCCAAGTGACCGAGAAAGCTCGGCAGCGATCTGAGAGATCTCGCCCGACGCCGTTTCCGCGCGCCCTGGATCGTTCGCCCGCTCGGCTGCGGCGACCTCGTCGCGAAGCTCGCGGATTCTACGATCAAGGGCCCGCCGAGCGTCCGCATCGAGTGCGCCGTCGGCGTCCGAAAGCGACGAGGTCACTCCCATGAGCTCGGCGCTGTGGATCGGTTGCTCCGGACGCGCAAGAAGTCGCGAGATATCCTCGAACCCTTTGACACCAACCAGATGCGCGGCCTTGCCCGCAAATGCGACGCACCAAAGTTCGCCTTGTCGCTGAAAGGCATTGTTGTCGGCGCCAAGATCTGCGGGCCTGATCTCGGCGTCGCTCCGGGATGGCCGATGCCCTGGCGGTAGACTCCCCAGACCGGCGCGCCGTAAACCCTCGAACAGACGCTCTGCGTGTCGCTCGTCTCGAAACGGATTCACTTGGGCAAGCCAGCGAACGGGTTCGTCCGGTGAAAACTCCCCGCCGAATCGAATTTTCGTGCGATAAGCACTCAAAAAGACGTCGGCGGAATGCCTTGCTGCGTCGGTCTCACCAAGATAGGAAAGCGCTGCACTCTCGAACGCTGGCAAATCGACGAACGCCTGATTCGCTTGCCGAACCAGCTGAACGGCCGCTTGATCATCTCCCATCGCAAAGAGCGGGATCGCTTTGCAGCCGTAATACCAGCGATGGTGAGCCGGGTAAAGATCTATGGCTCGATCGGTAAGGGAAAGAGCTGTGTCACACTCGCCCAGATACGCCATCCCCAACGCCACGTGAATGATCGCCTCCGGATCGACCGAGTTGAGAGAAAGAGCGTGATCGTAGTGGGACCGTGCCAGGTCCCACTCTCTGCGATAGAGATGGATGCGGCCGAGAACGCAGTGAACCAGTGGATCGCGGCGTTCAAGCTCAACGGCGCGCCTCGCCGCTTTGAAAGCCTCGCTCTCGCTCTCTTCCCAAAGATGCCAGTTCTGGCAACTCCAGTCGTTGTAGTACGACAAAGAGAGACCGGCGTGAGCGCGAGCATAGCTTGGATCGATCTTCAGCGCTTTGTTGAAAAACTCTCGCGCAGCGAGATCGTCTTCGACCGTCCCCCTGAGTAAATACTCCCTTCCCCGTAGCCACAGGTCGTAAGCATCGAGGCTCGATTCCGGAACGCCGTGCGTTCGCTTCAGGCGCGACTCGTCCACTCGGAGCGCCAGTGCTGTGGAAATCGCTTGGACGATACCATCCTGGACCTCGAGCGTGTGATCGACCGGCACGTCGAAGCGATCCGCCCAAAGATGATGAGAGGTCGAACTCTCGATGAACTGTGCGCTGACCCGCAGCGTGTCGGCATCGCGCCGAATGCTACCGCGCAAGACGAAGTCGGGCGGGTGCGCCGTGGAGTCGCGACTCTCGGGCGTCCACGGCCCCGCGACAACCCGAAGGTTCGCAAATCGCGACAGCTCAGTGACCAGATCTTCCCCAAAAGAGAGAGCGAAGTAGGCGTCGTCTTCGGCGTCTTCTCCGATCACCTGAAAGCTACGGATGGCGATGGTGGGCGATGGGTCTTGCATCATGTTGACTGAGAATACATCGCCTAAGAGATCACGAAAAGCGCTGTCGTCGCCCACGACCTTGCCCTTGACCGCTCGGTTCCGTCCACGCTCGGAGTCAGACAGATCGGTGTTGTCCCTCTCATCGAACCGTTGTCTAATGGATCGAGCGGATCCTTACTGCCATCTCTCGATGGTCGGCGTTTGGGGGGTTCAATTTGATTCTAACGTCGATTCTAACGTCACTGCTTCGTCTCGGGCACAGCTGGCCGGTGCTGTCCGCAGGCCTCATAGCTGCCTGCGTCGGCGGGATTGCCGCCGAACCGACGCCTCCCGACGCGACTGGCGGCTCAGGTGGCCCAGTGAATGAGCGCGCCGCGGACCTGGATTCGCGCGTCCAGGAAGCAAGGGCGGCCGGCCGCTTCTGGTCCTTCGTTAAGCCGCGGCGCCCGAGTGTGCCGACGGTTGAAAACGACGCCTGGCCTGACACCGACGTCGATCGTTTCATTTTGGCGCGTCTCGAATCAGAGGGACTAGCGCCGGCCGAGGATGTGGACCGCAGCACGCTCATTCGCCGCCTCTACTTCGACCTGCTCGGACTGCCTCCGTCTCCAGAGGTCATCGCTTCCTTTGTTGCCGACCCTTCGCCACGAGCGTTACAAAAGAAGGTCGATGGGCTCCTCGCGTCGCCCCGCTTCGGTGAGCGCTGGGGCCGCCACTGGCTCGACGTCGCCCGCTTCGCGGAGTCAAGCGGCGGCGGGCGTAGCCTCATGTTCAAGAACGCATGGCGCTACCGAGACTACGTCATCAATGCTTTCAACAACGACAAACCTTACTCGGAATTCATCCTTGAACAGATCGCAGGCGACCTCATCCCAGCACACGACGCAGTTGATCGTGACGAGAATCTTGTCGCTACTGGCTATCTAGTTCTCGGGCCGACGAACTATGAGCTCCAGGACAAGGAGCTCCTGCGCATGGAGGTGATCGACGAACAGATCGATACGATGGGAAGGACGTTTCTCGGTCTGTCGATCGGCTGCGCGCGCTGTCACGACCACAAGTTCGACCCCATCCCGACGACGGACTACTACGCGCTGGCGGGCATCTTCGGTAGCACCAGGACGCTGACGCCTGGCAACGTATCTGGCTATGTCGAGCGCGAACTCGCTGTGACGGCAGAGCACCGCCGTGCGCTCGACGACCACTCCAGAGCCGTCGCACAGATCGAGCAAGAGCTCAAGCCTGTCGAAAAGATGCTCAAGACGGGCGACACATCGAATGCGGCGACGGCTGAATTGGAAGCCCGCGCCGCGCGGCTGAAGTCTGAGCTCAAACAACTCGCGAAAGACGCGCCGGTCCCCGCGCCCCGCACGATGTCGGTCGAAGACGTCGACGCACCGCAGGACGGGCACGTGCATCTGGCGGGTGCGGTACGCCGACTTGGGCCACGCGTCCGGCGTGGTTTTCTCACAGCACTCTCGAGCGACGCGCTCAAAGCGACCCCGAAGATCGCGTCGGATCAGAGCGGCCGCCTGGAGCTTGCGCGCTGGCTTTCAAGTCTGAGGAACCCGTTAACCGCGCGCGTCATCGTCAACCGCATCTGGCATCATCTCCACGGTACCGGGCTCGTTCGCACGACCGATGACTTTGGTTCCTCGGGCGAGTCACCGTCGCACCCAGAGCTCCTCGACTACCTCGCGCTGCGCTTCCTGGAGGACGACGAGGGTTCTATCAAACGCCTCGTGCGACACATCGTCCTGTCGAGAACCTACCGCTTGAGCACGTCACCACGACAACCGGCGAGTAGCAAAGATCCGGAGAATCGGTGGCTCTCGCACGCCCATCGCAAACCGCTCGACGCGGAGAGCCTGCGCGACGCGATGCTCGCGGTGAGCGGTCGCCTCGACCATTCCGTCGGGGGCCTCACGATCCGCAAATTCAGTCAATACGACCTCGGTTACGAGTTTGACACGGAGCGGCGCAGCGTCTACGTGCCGGCGTTTCGCAATGCCACACTCGACCTCTTCGAGGTCTTCGACGCGGCGAACCCGAACATCGTCATGGGGCAGCGACCGAAGAGCACGCTGGCGACCCAAGCTCTCTTTTTGATGAATAGCCCCTTCGTGATCGAAGAGGCACGCGCTGCCGCGCAGAAGCTTTTGAGGGAGACCGAGCGCAGCGGTGTCGATCTAAACGACGCAGAACGCATCCATCGTGCGTACTTGTATGCCCTAGGCCGCGAGCCGACGCCGAAGGAGCACGAAATGTCGCTGCGCCATGTGGCCGAGCTACGCGGCCAGGACGATGACATCGCAGCGTGGGCGGGTCTCTACCAGGCCCTGTTCGCCAGTGTCGACTTTCGTCACTTGAACTGACCCCGTAAGGCGCTCTAAAATCGGTTCAGCGTTCGTGTGGAACATCTCGGCGCCTCGATTGCGTGCGGGTGGCGAACGGGTGCGATCAGCAGTGCATAGGACAAGCGAAGGATGGAAAAGCGAGAGATACCCGGAGTGGTGACACGACGCGAGTCGCTTCGCCGCGCTGCCTGCGGTTTCGGCTCGATCGCCCTTGCCGGCCTGTGCGCAGAAGAGAGCCACGCGAAAGATCATGTGGCCGCCAGTGATGGCCCGCTGGCCTCACGCGCGCCGCATTTTGTCGCGCGCGCAAAGCGGGTGATCTTTCTCTTCATGCAGGGCGGCCCGAGCCAGGTCGACACGTTCGACTACAAGCCAGATCTGCAGAAGAACGACGGACGCGACATCGACTTCGTTGGTGTTCGTTTCGGCACGTTCGGCAAGGAAAGCAAACGCCGCCTCATGAGGCCCCTGTGGGCGTTCGAACGCTACGGTGCCTGCGGCCAACCCGTTTCGGAGCTTTTCCCGCACATCGCGGCGCACGTCGACGATCTCTGCTTTCTGCACGGCATGCACACCGAAGGTGTGGCCCACGGACCGTCGACGCTTTTCCTTCATACCGGCGCAACCAACTTGGTCCGCCCCTCGATGGGCAGCTGGATCACGTACGGTCTCGGCACAGAGAACAACGACTTGCCCGGTTTCGTGACGATCTGTCCCTCGGCGAGCAAAGGGGGGCCAAGAAACTACTCAAACGCTTTCCTTCCGGCGGTCTTCCAAGGCACCTCCGTCGGCCGAGCGGGGCAGCCGGCACGCGAGGCGACGATTCGCCACCTGACGTCGCGGCAGACACCGGCGCAGGCGCGTCGGCAGTTCGAGTTTCTCCAGAAACTCAACCGCTCTCAGGTCGAACGGGCCGGCACTGACGATCGTCTCGAAGCGGCGATCGAAGCCTTCGAGTTAGCCCATCGGATGCAGATGGAAGCACCGATGTCGATGGACCTTTCCCAAGAAAGTCCGCGCACGCTCGCAATGTACGGCATCGGTGAGGGGCCGACGGATGACTACGGCCGCCAATGCCTCCTCGCGCGGCGCCTCGCCGAAAGCGGCGTTCGTTACATCCAAGTCAACTACTCAGACGAGTCGACGACTCCCAGGTGGGATCAGCACTCCAACATGCCGAAGCATGCCGATCACGCCCGCGCTACGGATAAGCCAGTGGCGGGTCTTCTCGCCGACCTCAAACAGCGCGGCCTTCTCGACGACACGCTCGTGTGGTGGGGAGGCGAGTTCGGCAGGACGCCGTTTGCCCAGGGCCGCATGGGACGCGATCACAATCCTCGCGGCTTCACCGTCTGGCTGGCAGGCGGCGGCGTCAAACCAGGGATCGCATTCGGGCAAACTGACGAGATCGGGCACGTTGCCGTCGACGGCCAAGTTCATATGCACGATCTCCACGCGACGATCCTTCACCTGCTCGGTCTCGATCACGAACGACTTACGTACCGCTATGCGGGACGTGATTTTCGCCTCACAGACATCTCGGGGCATGTCGTCGAGGACATCTTGCTCTAACAGCCGGTTGTCGGCACTCAAAGACGACGACAACGCGGCGCTCGTGTCGCCTGATTGCATCGGAAGTCAATTCATTGATCCAACTGGTCGTCGCTATCAGTTTGTTCGCTTCACCGGCCGCGACTTCTGCCGACACGGAAGTCCCTGCGGTGGAAGCCGGACGCGACACAGGCGACTCCGAGAACAGGGACGACGTTTGGTGGTCGTTCGCGGCGCCACGCCGCCAAGCTCGACCGACTGTCAAGGACGAGGCATGGTGCCAGAGCCACGTCGATGCGTTTGTGCTCGCGGCGCTTGAACGCCGCGGACTCACACCTTCCCCGAAAGCCGATCGCAGACAGCTTCTTCGACGTGCCAGTTTCGACCTGACCGGCCTCCCTCCGGCGCCGGAGGAGTTGGCAAAATTCCTTGGCGATGATCACCCCGAAGCGTTCGAATACCAAGTTGATCGACTCCTCGCATCACCGCAGTTCGGCGAGCGCTGGGGACGCGTGTGGCTTGATCTGGCTCGCTACTCCGACACGACGGCCGAATGGCTCAAAAGCATCGCGCAAGCGTATCACTACCGCGACTGGGTCGTGCAAGCGATCAACAGCGACGTCAGCTACGACAGCTTCATCAAGCGGCAGCTGGCAACCGACAAGATGGACGAGACTGACCACGCCGATCTTGCGGCGCTCGGGTTTCTGGGCCTGAGCCCACGTTACTGGAAAGAGCTCCGTCTGTCGCCCGACGTCATCAAGACCGTCGTTGCCGAAGAGTGGGAAGAGCGTATCGATACGGTCTCGCGGACCTTTCTCGGCCTGACGGTGGCGTGCGCGCGCTGTCACGATCACAAGTTCGACCCGGTCTCGATGCACGACTACTATGCGCTCGCCGGTGTCTTCGCGAGTACGCGACTCGTCGATCGCAAACTCTTGGCGAAGGCAGATGCCGATCGCGTCCAGCAAGCGGTCATACGCGTACAAACGCTCGAGAAAGAGATCGCCGAACTCGAGGCCGGCGACGCGAACGACGCAGCCAAACGGATCGATCAACTTCGCACCGAGATCAAAGAACTACAATCATCGACACCGCACTACCATGCACCGACCGTCCATGCAGTAGAAGATGCGTCCCTTCACGTTCTTCCGGACGGCGCCGACGCGACGAAGTTGATCTACAAGGACGCCCCGCGCGACTTGCCGCTGCAGCTGCGTGGCAATCCCGCCACCACGACCGGCGACGTCATACCGCGGCGGTTCTTGTCTGTGCTCTTAACGTCGACACCGAGGCCGTTTCAACGCGGTAGCGGCCGGCTTGAACTCGCGGAAGCGATCGCCAATGAGGGTGCACCGCTCGCCAGCCGCGTCATCGTCAACCGCGTTTGGCGACACCTTTTTGGGCGTGGACTCGTCACGACACCAGGTGACTTCGGACGCCAGGGTGCGCCGCCGTCGCACCCTGAACTTCTCGATGACTTGGCGGTGCGATTTGTCACAGATGGGTGGTCGATCAAACGGCTCTTCCGCGAACTGATGCTTTCCGCGGCATACCAGCAGATGAGCCGCTCCCGCGCGCGCGAAAGCGACAGCGATCCGCAAAACCGCTGGCTCTGGCGCATGAACCCCAAGAGGCTCGACGTGGAGTCGTGGCGCGATGCCGTGCTCGCGGTGTCGGGCAGCTTGGACGAGCGCCAGGGAGGTCCACCGCTCGAACTGGCTGCAGCGGACAACCAACGCCGCACGATCTACGGAAGAATTGCGCGGCGCGACCTCGCGCCAATGCTCAAAGTGTTCGACTTTCCGGACCCGACAGCGCACAGCCCAGCCCGAAGTGTCACCACCACACCGCTGCAGCAGCTTCTCGTTTTCAACAGCGGCTTTATCCGCGATCAAGCCGCCGCTTTGGCGGCTCGATTGCGCCGCGAGTTTCCTGGAGATGAACGAGCACAGATTGAGAGAGCGTATCAATTGTTGTTCGGTCGTACACCTGCGGCCGAGGAACATGACTTAGCCGCCACATTTCTGACCTCGTCACGCGACCCCGAGACGCCGACACAAGACCGTTTAGCACGTTACGCCCACGTCCTGCTCGGCAGCAACGAGTTTCTATTCGTCGATTGACGGCAATTCCTTTAGTCGTTCGAACGCACGTCGCTACGACGAATGTGCACATGAAGATGGATCAAATCGATTCCCTACGAAATCTCAAGTCGAGCGCGACGCTTTCGCGCCGCGCTCTCATGCGCTCCATCGGCGGCGGTCTCGGCACGCTCGGACTCGCGAGCGCTCTCCGCCCCGAACTGCACGCGGCGTCCCAGCGCCCACACTTCGCTCCAACCGCAAAACGCGTCATCCATCTGTTCATGAACGGCGGCCCGTTTCAATGCGACCTTTTTGACCCGAAACCTGGACTCAAAAAATACGCCGGCAAGCGACCCGCGGCGGTGAATCTCCGCACCGAGCGCAAGACGGCGGGCGTGATGCCGTCTCCCTTCGCGTTCGCACATCACGGTGAAAACGGCGTCGCAGTCAGCGAACTCTTGCCGCGCTTGAGCCGCACAATCGATGACATCTGTGTCATTCGTTCGCTGTACACGGACAATCCGAACCACGGCCCGGCTCTACTGCTCATGAACAACGGTACGATCACGCCGACCGTACCGAGCATGGGCGCGTGGCTATCCTACGGACTCGGCACCGAAAACGACAACCTCCCGGCGTACATCGTGCTGTGCCCGGGACGTCCAGTTCGGTTTTCGATTCTTTGGAATAGCGCTTTTCTTCCGGGCGAGCATCAAGGTAGCTACATCAACCACTCCAAGCTCAACCCTCGCGAGATGATTCCGTTTCTCGATAGCTCGTGGCTCGACAGGCAGACTCAAACCGAACAGCTCGAACTCATGCGTGCACTGAACGCACGCCACCTGCAGGAAAGACGCTCCGAGAACCCGCTCGAAGCGCGCGTCAAGGCGATGGAAACGGCGTTCCGCATGCAACTGGAAGCTCCCGAAGCGTTCGACCTCAACCAAGAGCCGACGCGGACGCGCGCAGCCTACGGCAGTGGTCACTTCGCCAATGGTTGTCTGCTGGCACGCCGTCTGGTGGAGCGTGGTGTCCGCATGGTGCAGCTCTACTACGGCAACGGCCAACCGTGGGACACCCACCGCAACCACAACCGACAATCACGTCGCCTCTGCGCTGACATCGACCAACCGATTGCGACGCTGCTGGCGGATCTGAAGAGCCGAGGACTCCTCGACGAAACTCTGGTGATTTGGGGAGGCGAGTTTGGCCGCACGCCGACGAGCGACCTCAGCGAAGGCCGGGGGGACGGCCGCGACCACAACCACTACGGCTTCACGATGTGGATGGCGGGCGGCGGCGTCCGCGGCGGCATGACCTACGGCGAAACCGACGACTTCGGCTTCGCGGCAGTCAAAGACCGAGTCCATATCCACGATCTACATGCCACGATTCTTCACCTGCTGGGTCTCGATCACGAACGCCTGACGTACCGCTATGCCGGCCGCGACTTTCGACTGACGGACGTTCACGGCGACGTAGTGTCTGGGATTCTCGCGTGAGGGGAGGCAGATGACAGAGACTGCAGCAGAGGCACCCACGGTCACGGCCGGACGGCACACGTGTCCTGATACTTCGCTCACCGACGTCCAGACGGTACACGGAGTGTGCCTGCTACTTTGGAAGATGCACACGCTCACGGATACCGACACATCCCGAAGCGAACCCCCGCATGTCCCTCCCCTACTGGCTCGATTTCGACCGCCCCCACTTCGCCACACTCGAGCGTGACCTCACCGCGGACGTCGCCATCATCGGCGCCGGCATCTGTGGCCTCAAGCTGGCTCGCTCGCTAGCGCGCCTCGGCGTCTCCGTCGTGATTCTTGAGGCTCGCCGAGTCGGCGAAGGTGCCTCGGGACGCAATCAGGGCTGCATGACGCACGATCATGGGTCGTATGCCACCTCGATCGCGCGCTACACGCGCGGCACGGCGAGACAGCTTTGGACGATCGGTCTCGAGGGCGTGGCAGCCGTGCGCGAACAGATCGAGGAGTACTCAATCGACTGTGACTTTGAAGCGTCGGGATGCTTCTCGTTCGTACGACCGGACGACGACGACCCCGGCGGTCTTGCTGCGACGCATCGAAGCGACCACGATCTGTTGCGCGAAGACGGTTTCAACGTCGAGCTGGTCGACGCTGACGAAGTCCGGGAGCGCTCGGGAAGCGCTTTTCCGCAGCTGGCACTCGGCTACCTCGATGCGGCGCAGTTTCACTCTGGGAAGTTCGTGGTCGGCCTGGCCGCCGGCGTCTCTCAGTTGCCGACCGTTCAGCTGTTCGAAGGTGCGCGAGTGGTGGGCGTGGACGCACAGCCAGCCGGGGTGAGAGTGCGGACTGAAGCCGCGAACGTGACGGCGGATTCAGTCTTTCTGGCGACGAACGCTCTGGCGCCACAGATCGTCCCACGACTCGAGCGCGGCCTGCGTGCCGAACGCGGGCAAGTATTCGTCACGGAGCCCCTCCGCGAGCGACCATGCCGCGGCTGTCATGGCGGCGCTCTGGCTTGGTGGCGGGAGATCATCGCTGGCGACGGGCGCTACAGACTCCTGTTCGGCGGTGGCCGCAGGCGTGACGAGCCCGACAGCCTCTTCCCACAGTACACGTGCAGCGGTGAACCGCATCCTCAGCTCGAGAGCGAGGGCTTTAACCCATCGGCGAGACACCAGGCGCGACTTGACGCACAGTTCTCGAAGTTCTTCCCACACCTCCACGGCGTTCGCGTGACACATCGCTGGGGCGGACTGCAATCGTTCACGCGCGACGAGCTGCCTATGCTCGGCGAGTTTGACCGCGAGCGGCGCATTCACGGTATCGCCGGACTCTCAGGCCACGGCAACTGTTTCGCGGACTTCGGGGCCGAATATCTCGCCGGCCGCGGCGTTGGCGTCGAAAGCGACGTCGAGAAGCGCTACGGAACTCTCATCAGAACGCTTCTGACCCCAGCGCGGTCGTCAGCGCAGTGGGGAGAATGGAAGACGACCCACACGGTGTAGCGGCAGCACCCTTCAACTCTGCGTGCAGGTCGACTACCATGGGCGGCCATGCGTACGTCCGCCTCGCTCCTCACACTCCTCATCTGTCTCCAGCTCGGTTGCAATGCTGAAAAGGAGTGGCCGGACCATCCGCTCCTCCTCATCTGCCCATGGGCGGTGGGTGGTGGCACCGACCGTGTCTCACGTCAGGTGGGCGCGTTTCTCGAGCTGGAACTCGGTGTGCCCGTCAACGTCATCAACGCCACGGGCGGGGCCGGAGTCACGGGGCACAGCCGCATTGCGAACGCCAAACCCGACGGCTACACCCTCGGGACCATCACCGCAGAGATCAACATTCTGCGCTGGCGGCACCTAACGAGAATCTCGTGGGAAGACTACACGCCGATCATGCTCGTCAACAGCGACGCCGCAGCTGTGTTTGTGCGCAAGGACTCACCGTGGCAAAGCGTCGCCGATCTCACCGCAGCCGTGCGCGCGCAGCCAGGCAAACTCACGTCGTCGGGCACGGCGACCTGCGGCATTTGGCACCTGGCGCTCGCGGGCTATCTGCGCACCGCGGGCCTCGAACCGACCGACATCACGTGGGTCCCTTCCAAAGGTTCGGCTCCGTCCCTTCAAGACCTTGCCAGCGGCGGGGTGGACACGGTCTGCTGCAGCATACCCGAAGCGCGTGCTCTCCTTGGCACGGGCGAGATTCGCTGCCTCGGCATTATGGCTGAGGAACGACTCGCGGCGCGCCCGAACGTACCGACCTTCCGCGAGCAAGGCGTGGATTGGTCCCTCGGTGGTTGGCGCGGAATAGCACTACCGCTCGACGTCGATGAGAAGATCACTGCGCGCCTTGTCAGCGCTTTCGAAAACATCGTCACTGGTAAGACGAAGATCCGCGGCGAAAGCTTTCCCGCTTTCATGGAGCGCGAAGGGTTCGGCGCAACGTGGCTCGGACCGGAAGATTTTCGCGATCTCCTCGGCCGCGCCGATAAGGATTTAGGTGCGCTGATCACGAGCGATGAGTTCTCCGCCTTGCTCACCGACAAATTTCGGCCGTACGACTTCCCGTTCCTTCTGATCGGGATCCTGGTCGTTTTGTTGGGAGCCAGCGCGATCAAACGCCGGCGGTCAACAGCAGCCACAGATGCGCCACCGCAAGCGCCTCGTACTCCAGCGACGATTTCCAAAGAGGGTGCCAGTCAGATCGCCTTGGTCATCGCCTGCGTGGTGGTGTTCCTCCTTTGCGTCGAAACCGTCGGATTCATCCTGGCGGCGACTGGCCTACTCTTGATTCTCCTTTGGCGGCTCGGCACCCGACTCGTGCCGGCAGTGCTCGTCACGCTGGTCGTCGTACCGCTCCTCTACCATGTTTTTGTCCACCTCCTGCGTGTGTCGCTGCCGAGAGGCTATTTGGGGTGGTGAGGAGTCGGATCGATGTCTAACGCTGTCGCCGAAGCTTTCAGCAACGTCTTCGACCCCTTTGTTCTTACGGTCATCGTCCTCGCCGCGATTTACGGGCTGGTCGTCGGTTCGATCCCAGGGCTGACCGCGACGATGGCGGTGGCGCTCCTCGTGCCGCTGACGTTTTTTCTCGATGAGGTTCCCGCCATCGCCGCCATCGTCACGCTCGAGGCGTGCGCGATCTTCGCCGGCGACATCCCCACCGTCTTGCTCCGCATCCCGGGCACGCCGTCGTCGGCCGCATATGCCGACGACGCTTACGCGCTAACGCGTAAAGGGAAATCTGCCGAGGCTCTCAGCACGGCGCTCCTTTTTAGTGTCGCAGGCGGCTTCGTCGGGATTATTCTCCTCATCACCCTGGCGCCGCAGCTCGCTAAAATCGCTTTCTACTTCTCAACGTATGAGTATTTTTGGCTGACGCTTTTGGGCCTGAGCTGCGCTGCGGTCGTCTCGCGTGGCTCGCGGCTGAAGGGAGCGCTCGCGCTCATCGCTGGTCTCCTCCTTTCGACAGTTGGCCTCAGCGCCGTCCATAGCACGCCACGCTTTACGGTCGGTCGCGACGAGCTGCTGACCGGCATCAACTTCATCCCCGCACTGATCGGACTCTTCGGCGTCTCCGAGGTCCTGCGCAACGTCGCGCGCGGCAAAGGAAGCCTGCGCCATGCGATCGAAACCGCGGCGCCAGATATAGGAAAGAGTCGTTTGAGCTTCATTGCTCATCCGTTCAAGACGATGTGTGCGGGTGCCCTACCGATGCTCCTGCGCCGAAAGGCCGCGGCGCTGCGCAGCAGCTTGATCGGTTCGTTCGTCGGCATGCTCCCCGGCGCGGGCGCGGACATCGGCGCGTGGATTTCGTACGGCGTGTCGAAACGCGGCGCTCGAAAAGGGCCACCAAGCGATTCGCACGAGGCAAGTGACAGCACAGACGATCACAGCGCCGCTGCTCCCAACGTCACGGCTCCTGACGCTGCCGCTGCGTCGATGGAGGCCCCCGCTCTCCGAGGAAGCGACACTCCATCAACCAGCGACGATGAAGCCACCGAAGGGCTCGCTGACGCCACCAGCGCCAACAACGCCGCGCTAGCTGGCGCCTGGGTGCCGACCCTTGTTTTCGGCATTCCGGGAGACTCGATCACAGCGATCGTCATCGGTGTCCTACTGATGAAGAACGTCGCTCCCGGTCCGGAGATCTTCACTAACCAAAGCGCCTTGGTCTACAGCATCTACCTCACGTTCATCCTGGCAAACATCCTGCTCATCCCTCTTGGCCTACTCGCGGTCAGTAGCGGGAGGTTTCTCGTGCGGGTGCCACGACGCATCCTTTTGCCGACGATCCTTCTTTTCTGCATCGTGGGTGCCTACGCGCTCAACGGCAGCTACGCCGATGTTTGGATCATGCTGGCGATGGGTGTACTTGGCTTCCTCTTTGAGCGCTGGGGCCTCCCTCTCGGCCCCGTTGTACTGGCTCTCCTGCTCGGCGGTCGGCTCGAGGAGTATTTCATCCAGAACCTCACCAAGTCCGATTCTCTACTACAGTTTTTCGCACGTCCGATCGCCGCTGTGCTCGGCGTCGTGACGCTCGCGATTTGGCTCGGGCCACCCGTGCTCGGATGGCTGCGACGTTCGCGGCGATGAGGCTCGCTTCGCATGACGGTCCAAGTTCAACGCATCTATGACGAACGCCGTGACGATGGTTCCGCCCGCGTTCTCGTTGACCGTTTGTGGCCGCGCGGCGTCAGCAAGGAACGCGCCGGTGTCGACCATTGGCTGAAGGAAGTCGCCCCAAGCCACGAGCTGCGGCGTTGGTTCGATCACGATGCAGCCAAATGGGACGAGTTCAAAGGACGCTATTTCGCCGAGCTCGACGCGAACCCAGAGGCAGTTGAGGCTCTACTCACCTTGACACAGGCGGGAGACGTTACGCTGCTCTTTGGTGCCAAGGAATCGGAGTACAACAATGCGATGGCGCTCCAGGAGTATCTCAGTCAGAAGCCGGGAGATTGAGGCCGCGTTCTCGAATAGCACTCCGAACCCTCTCCACTTCGTTGCTTCTGTTCAAATGCCTTCCTCTTCAGACCGTACGCAATCAGCGACCATCTGCTGCGGCTTCGCCTTCGGCATCCAACGCGTGCTTGAGCGTCTTCCACTCGTCGTACTCTTCCTGAGCCAGCGTGAACGACGCCAACATCGTCCACGCAGCACGGCGCACCGACGGCGCCTCAAGGGCATCGTTCATGCGCGCCCTGAGCGCCGCCTTGACGCTCGACGCTTGACTGCCACGATAGTTTCGCAGCGCCGCGATCGCACTGACACGGGCTTCGATCGCGGGGTCCGTCACGCCGCTCAGTAGGACGTCGAGATCGCCGTCGCCCACGGGTCCCATGCCGAGCACGATCGCTGCACGCGCTCTGACTTGCGCCTCGGAGTTCGCTGCAGCCCGGTGAAGGATCTCTCGGGTACGGCGATTCAGATCCGGAGGCACCACCCCATGCGGTAGCGCGTAGAGAGCCGCAGCTATGACATCGCTACTCTGCTCGACCTCAAGTTGATCGAGGAGCGCAGCGTGCGTTGTTGGCGAGACATGCTCGAAGTGGTCGAGCAGATCATATGCTGCCAGCCGCGCCGCCGGGTCGGTTGAAGCCGCGAGGTCAACTGCGAGACGTTCGGTGTCCGGGTGTGGAAACGACCCGAGGAGGGCGACGAGATGGTCGTCAGGATTCGTGGCGAATCGATCCAAGACTGCCGCCAAGACGTCCGGGTCTTGCGCCATGCGCTCGCGAAGCACGTGGTCGAGAATCACCGATTCGTCGAGATGGTCGTCGCCCAACTCGCGGCGCGTCTCGAGGAGAGCGGCGAGGGGCAACTCTTCGAGCTGCAGGTCCGTGAGCTGCGACGCGGCGAGCGAATCAGTGGCCCGCGGTTCCTCCTCCGCGCGCCGCGCCACTTGGTCGCGGACACGAGCGCGCACCTCGTGGGCGAGGGCAGCTTTGAGTCGCTCCGCCTCAAGCTGAGTCCGCGCGAGGGCGCGTTCAAGATCGCGGGCGGTCGGATCTCGGTACGCCGCTTCGCGCTGCCCCGAGGAGACTGTAGCCTCAGCAGGGGCGTCCATTGTGCTCCCGATCCAGACTCCGGCGCAAAAGGTCACCCCGAGTAGCCCACACACGGCCCAAATAGCTCCACGACTCATGAGCGGCGACCTTTCGCTGCGCGCGCCAACTCGAGATGTTCAAGGTGCGCGATGGTGCCGGGGAGGCTCGCGGACTCAGTCGATGTTGACGTGCATGTGATCGTGATGGCCAGGGTTACACCGCACGAACGGCACGCCATCACTCGATGGTACAAGGTGGGCGCCGTTTTCGTCGAGCGCGCAGCCCTCGCCAGGACACACAGCAGTCGAAGAGACGGTCGTGATCGTTCCGAAGATATTCGGATCGCTGAGCAGGATTCCGTGCGTCTCGACCTGTGGGAGGTGTACAGCAAGAAAGTCGGTGATCCACTCGCGGGTGCGCTCGGACGAGTAAGCGGCGTCGTAGACGTCCGCGGCGCCGAGATCGGAGTCGTCACTGCGAAGAAGAAAGAGGTCCACGTCCGTGCCGTGCTGGTGCGTGACGTGATAGGCCTGATCGCTCTCGACGAAAGGGCCGCCGCCCGGAAGGCTGAGATCGCCGACTCGGATTCTCGGACGGTCCGGGTACGTCGCAGCCCAGTCAGCAGCGGCAGCGATGAACCCATTGACGAGCAGCGCGTCTCCCCACGCGTGGTCCGGATTGTTCGCTCCGCAGCGGCGAAGAAAACCGGGGCCACTGGCAGGCAGTTTGACGAAGCCGACGCTCGACGAGGTCGGGCTGGGCGAAACGCCGTCGATCGAGAAGTCGAAGGTCGTCACGCCAACACCGGAGAACCAGCGGAGGTCGCCGGCAAAGTAAATTTGGTGCCAGGATCCTATGTACGCAGCGCTGACAAACTTGGATCCGGCGGGCACGCTCGTGATCTTTTCGTGCTCTGTCCCGGGGCCGGTGCGGACGTTGAGCCACTCCCAGTCGACGACGTCATATTCGGCGCTCTGAACGGCCATCTCGAACTCAGCGATCCAGCCGCTCTCACGGGAGAACCAGATCTTACGCCAACCGGCGAGCGACTCCGTCGAGACGTAGACTTGGCCTTGGAGCGCGGTGCCGATCTCGTCGTAGTGCAGTCCTGGCCCCTCACGCACGACGGCCAGGGGCGACGTGATGCCCACAGGCTCGTCGGCGGTGACCAGCGTATCCCCAGCGACCACGTGCTCGAAAGTGTCTGCTCGACCGCTGGCGTAGAACCAGCACGCCTGACCCTCGTAGTAGATCATGTGCCAGTTTCCAGAGCTCGACGTCGTCGCGACGGCCCACTTCGAGCCAACCTTGGCGTATCCGACCTTGGAGTACGACGTGCTCGGGCCGCTGCGGACGTTCGTGCCGCGGTGAACGTCGTCGTACAAAGATGTCGTCGGCTCGGCGTGGCTCGCGTGGATCCAACCCTCAGAGCGGTTGAACCAGATTCTGTGGTACCCGGCAGACTCTTCCGTGGCGACGTAGATCTCACCACCGTTCACTGTTCCGAGAGCGGCGTAGGCGGAGTCGGGGCCGGTGCGGACGGTGACTTGGCTCGTCGTGATGCGAACCGTCTCGGCTGCTGTGAGAAGCCCACATTGGATCAACGACGCAAAGACAAAGAGTGACAGAAGCACCTTCACCAGCTTTCCCTCTCCTTCTCGAACGCTCAACAAGCTCTCGACCTACAGCGAAAGGAGGGAATGCAATTCGCGTGCCGACGCCGCTGTGGCCACGCGTCGACGTAAAACCAGCTGGAAGGCGAATACCGTGCCAGCGAGCGGGTGTTCAACGCCAATCCGAAACTCGACGTCGCGTCCAGAGGTTGGTCACCCCAGGCGGAACGCTCCGGATCTTTGACTGCCCAACTCTGCGGTTAGAAACTTCTTCTGGAGAAGACTTGAACCTAAGAAAACCAAGTCAACGAAGGGCGACGCCCGCCACCTTTCGGCGGCGCGAGGGGCTACGGGTTCACATGCTAACCAAACAGCCCGTTGAAAAAGTCACTCGGCTGAGAAACCGGCCTCTTCACGCCCAGATTTCAGCTCGAAGCACTCTTTCAACGGGCTGTCAATCGCCGCCGGCCGCGGTCGCGGTGCCGTTGAGAACACCACCCTGCTGCAAGTAGCGAAAGAGATCTGAATTGGTGGAAACCACGAGCGTGCTATTGCTACCAAGCGTCTCACGGTAGAGCTGCAGGGTCTTCCAGAAGGCGTAGAACTCGGGGTCTTTGCCGTACGCGTCGGAGTAGATGCGCGCGGCCTCGGCATCCGCTTCGCCACGCCGCGTCTCGGCGGTGCGAAATGCACCCGAGAGAATCTTGCTGCGATCTTGGTCGATCTGCCCCATCCATACCGATCGCTGCTCGCGACCCTCAGAGCGATACTTCTGCGCGATCTGCTCACGCGCCGATTTCATGCGATCGAAGACTGCCTTCTTGACGCCGTCATCGCCGTAGTTGATCCGCTTGATCTTCACATCGATGAGCTCGACCCCGATTTCAGCAACCTCTCGAGACGCAAAATCCGTGATCTCCTTGGCGATCTTTTCACGGCCGACCTCGATGGTGAGGTCGTCTACCTCGGCCGAGTCTTTGTCCGGGTCACCGGTCGCTAACCCTGGATCGACCTCCTCCATTTGCGCGCGTGCAGCAACGACCTCTTTATCCTGCGTCAGATGACGGTTCGTGTTGCGCACGGCTTCCACAAGACGATGGCGAGCCATCGCCCCGACTGTGGCAGAGTTGATGCTCGCCGTGAGCCGCGATCGCGCCCCTGGTTCGTCCCTCACCGTTTCGAAAAACTTCTGCGGATCGACGATCCGCCAGCGGGCGAAGGTATCGATCGAAATCGGCTTCTTGTCATTCGTCTGCGTCTGCTTTGGATCACCATCGAACTCCAACAATCTCTTCTGGAATTTGTGGACGGTTTCGACAAACGGGGCTTTGAAGTAGAGACCTGCTTCCTCTTTCACGACGCGGACTACCTTGCCGAACCGCGTCACCACAGCCTGTTCGCCCTCTGAGACAACGAACGCGGCTGCCCAAAGACAGATCAATCCGACCACGACGAGCACTGCGGCGAGTACGCCAATCGCTCCGGCCTTGTAGCTTGGATGTTGCGTGATGTCGTTCATTGCGCGCGCCTCCCTGTCGTCTGTCTCGTTGACTGGGTCCCCTCTCCACTTCGAGCGGAACGCCCGTGCAGTCCGCCGACCCGTGACTCGGTCGTGGTACGACTGCGCGCTGCAGCGGCGCCCTGCTTCAAGTCGAGCACCTGGAGCGGCCCCTGCTGATCGTCGTCGACGACATAGATATGGTGAATCTGCGGCAACACCTCGGAAATGACTTCCAAGTAGAGCCGAGTACGCGTGACTTCTGGCGCGCGTTGATACTCCTCGAAGAGGGCGAGAAATCGCGCCACGTCACCGTGTGCTTCGTTGACGCGTCGCGCATAGTATCCTTCCGCCTCTCTTTCCATCTGCTGCGCTTCACCACGAGCCTCCGGAATCACTTTGAAGTACTCTTGTTGAGCCTCGTTGATTTCCGTCTCCTTTTCGAGTCGTGCTGCCGTCACATCGTCGAACGCGGCCTTGACGGACTCTGGCGGCGTCACGTTCTGAATATTCAGGGCATGGATCTCGATTCCGGCCCGGTATTGATCAAGCGTCGTGCGGATCAGTTCTGCGACTTCCAATTCGATGTCGCTCCGCTTCTCCGTCAGGATGTCGGTAATACTGTGGTCTCCAACAACCAGACGCATAGCGGCCTCCGAGATGTCCCGCAGCGTCTCGTCGGGGTTTCGCACGTTGAAGAGAAACTCTCGCGAGTTCTTGATGCGGTACTGAACCGTCCATGGCACCTCGACGATGTTGAGGTCGCCGGTGAGCATCAGTGAGACGTTCTTCAGTGACGGATCCGATGCTGAACGCCGCTGGCGCCGCGACGCTACGTCGTCACTTATGTGTCCAAAATCTTGTTTCTTCACCAATGCAGAGGGCACCGTTTGGACGCGATCGATCCCAAAAGGCAGACGCCAATGCAGCCCCGGTGGAGAGGTCTTGAGGTAACGCCCAAACCGCAGCACGACGCCCTCTTCTTGCGCCTCCACCTGGTACATCATCGTCAGCCCCGCAGCGACGATCACGGCAAGGATGACGCCGCCGGCCACCAGCCGGCGAATCGCTGCTGGCGACAGCTCGGGCCCACGCGAAGGCCGGCGCCGATATTCCCGTCTTTCCATTGATCAGGTCCTCTGTTTGCGTTGATCGCCCATGCGAGGAGACAACTGAAGGGAAGCCTAAAGAATGCCGGCGGAGTAGACCAGATGTTTTTCCCGACTCTTGGCAGCGAATGATGACTCGATCGACCGATCGCTAGCAGGCACCCGCTTTGAACCAGGAGGAGCGTAGCTCTGACGTCACGTGAGCGCGGAATCGTCACTTTTGGTTTCGGCAGTTGAGCAGGTCGACGGTACACTCGTGGACCGATTCCTTCACACTGACGAGAATTCGTCGACAACTGCAGACGCGCGGCAAGAGTCATCGCTTCGCCCCGACGGGACGCACGACGCAAACGCGTTGGAAGCAAGACAAATCGAAAGACCACGAGGGCCACCTTTCCATGAAACTGCTCCTCTTCCCCGCTGTCGAAGACGAGCGGCTGGCACGTATCATGGCTGCCGCCGACGATTTGGAGGTGATCAACGCCGCCAGCGAGGAGGAGGCGGCGCGCAACATCGTCGACGCCGACGCCATGTTCGGCAAGATCACCCCGCCGCTTCTGGCGCGCGCCGAACGGCTGCGCTGGGTGCAGTCGGCGACGGCGAGCCTTGAGCACTACGTGTTTCCGGAGTTGATCGCGCACGAATGCGCGCTGACCAACATGCGCGGCATCTACTCCGATGTCATCGCCGATCAAGTGATGGGCTACGTCATCTGCTTTGCGCGCAACCTGCATCTTTACATACGTCAACAGGTCGAGGCGCGCTGGGAACCGATCGGCGGCGAAAGCGAACGCACCAATTTCGTCAGCGGTCCGGGCGCAATCACCGGCCTCGACCGCAACCACCTGCACCTGTCGACGCACTGCCTTGGCGTCATCGGTCTCGGCGCCATCGGTCGTGAGATCGCCACACGGGCGCGGGCGTTCAACCTGCGCGTCGTCGCTGTAGACGCTCAAGAAGTGCCGCCTCCCGAGGGCTGCGAGTTCTTGGGCACGACGTCGGAGCGGCTGCCGGACCTGCTCGCGCAAAGCGACTTCGTCGTCATCGCCGCGCCGCACACCCCCGAGACCGAGAAGCTGTTTCGCGCCAGCGTTTTCCAGCAGATGAAGTCGACCGCGTATTTGATCAACATCGGTCGCGGGGCCATCGTTGACCTCGCCGATCTCACGGCGGCGCTGCGCTCGGGCGAGATCGCCGGTGCAGCGCTGGACGTCTTCGAAGTCGAGCCGCTGCCGTCAGACCATCCGCTGTGGGCGATGGAGAACGTCATCATCACGCCGCACATGGCAGGCTGCTCACCTGAGATCCCGGAACGGCATCTCGGCGTCCTTCTTGACAACATCGGTCGCTTCAGTCGCGGCGAGCCACTGCGAAATGTCACCGACAAGGCGATGTGGTTCTGAAGTCGTGAGGTCAAGATCGATTGAGTCGACCTTTGATTCATGAACCACATCAGATGCATAGCTTGAGTTGCGACGAGGCGTAGACATGAGTGGTGGGAAGAAACCATCGACTGACGCAAACACGGCACTCGCCGGAGTCTTGACGGTGCTGCAGACGCCGTATCACGACGACGAGACGATCGACTACGACACGCTCGCCCGCGAGGTCGACTGGGTTTTCTCACGCGGCGCGAGCGGCGTGGTCATCGCCATGGTGTCGGAGGTGCTGCGACTTGCGAGCGATGAGCGCGAACAACTCACGGCAGTCGTGTGTGACGCCGTAGCGTCGCGCGGCGCCGTCGTCGTCAGCGTCGGCGCGGAGAGCACCGTGGTGGCCGAACGCTACGCGCGTCATGCTGAAGCGTGCGGCGCCACCGCTGTGATGGCAATCCCGCCCGTCGCCACACGCGCTCTCGAAAGCGAGCTCAGAAAGTACTATGACCGCCTCCTGAATGCCGTATCGATCCCGGTGATCGTGCAGGATGCCAGCGCCTACGTCGGTGCCGCCATGAACGTCGAGTTTCAGGCGCGCCTCATGGTCGACCACGGCCCCGATCGCGTCTGCTTTAAGCCGGAAGCGCATCCCATCGGGCCGCGACTCACGGCCCTACGAGAGACGACAGGCGGCAAGGCTCGCGTCTTCGAGGGCTCAGGCGGCCTCGCTCTCGTCGACAGTTTTCGCCGCGGTGTCACGGGAACCATGCCTGGCGCCGATCTCGTCGACGCGAACGTCGGCCTGTGGCGCGCGCTCGTCGCGGGTGACGAAGAGCGCGCCGACCGCATTTCCGCGCCGCTGATCGCGCTCGTGTCGCTGCAGTCGAGCCTCGATGCTTTTCTAGCTGTCGAGAAATATCTCCTCGCCAAGCAGGGCGTCTTTCGCAACCAAGTGGTGCGGGGCCCGGTCGGATTTGAGATCGACCCGGGGACTCGCGAGCACATCGACCGCCTGTTCGAACGATTGCAAAACGCCCTGGCGTGACGCATTTCGGTCGGTTGGTAATTCCGAGCGATAGAGAACGAAGGACGACGACCCATGGCACAACTCACGCGCGTCTTGGTGATCGGGGCAGGCTCGATTGGCGAGCGCCACGCCCGCTGTTTCTTGGCGACGCAGAGAACGGAAGTCGCCATCTGCGAGCTGGACGCCGAGAAGTGTCAAGCTGTCTCATCGCGGTACCCTCTGGTTGGCGCCTACAATGATCTCGAGACAGCGTTGGAGCATCACGCCTTCGACGCAGCAGTGGTCGCGGTACCGGCTCACCTCCACATCGAGGTAGCGACGCGCCTGGCACGCTCGGGCATCCACCTGCTGATCGAAAAGCCGCTGTCGACAAGCTTGCAAGGCCTTCGAGAGCTTGAGGCGCTGGTGCGAGAAAGAGGCTTGACGGTAGCGGTCGCCTACATACTCCGCTCGATCGAACTGATCGAATCACTGCGCGAAGCTGTGCTGTCCGGGCGGTTTGGTCAGCCGATTGAAGTCGTCTCGGTGTCGGGCCAAAACTTTCCGACGTACCGCCCGGCTTACCGCGAAATCTACTACACGCGCCACGAACATGGCGGCGGAGCCATCCAAGATGCGCTCACGCATCACGTCAACGCCGTCGAGTGGCTGGTGGGACCGATCACGCGAGTCACCGCCGACGCCGCGCACAAGGTGCTCGACGGCGTCGAAGTCGAGGATGTCGTCCACGCGATCGCGCGGCATCAAAGCGGCGTCATGAGCTCGTTCGCCCTCAACCAATTTCAAGCGCCGAACGAGTCGACGATCACGGTCAACTGTGAGCACGGCACGGTTCGGCTCGAGTCGCACCGCCAGCGCTGGCTGTCGATCACGGAGCCGGGCGGTGAGTGGAACGTCGAGGCGACAGCATCTGCAGAGCGCGACGACGGCTTCATACGCCAGGCCAACGTCTTCCTCGATGCGCTTGAGGGCAAAGGCGACGTGCGCTGTACGTTGGCCGAAGGCCTGCAAACGCTACGTGTGAACCTAGCGATGCTCGAGAGTCGGCAAACAGCGCAGTGGGTGGCGATTGAGCCTTGATGGCTTTAGCTCGAGTTTGGCCATTTCGCGTCGAGCCTGGGAACGCCAGGAGCGTCGAGGCCAAGGAGCGACTCGGGCGCGATCCCGCTCGGGTCGTGGCGGAGGACGGGCGCGGGCATCGGCCCTCCTGGAGTTCCCCGAAGGGCCGGACAGGAGTTTTTAAACATGCACAAGGGTTCTCAGGGTACGAAAAAGTCGAAAGGGCCGTTGAATTCCCGCGAAACTCGTCCGGCCAGGCCGGCGCGAAATGGCCAAACTGGATGAGGATTTGGGCGAGCGAAGCCGAGTCCAAATCCTGAGTTCAACTGGATGAGGATTTGGGCGAAACTGGATGAGGATTTGGGCGAGCGAAGCCGAGTCCAAATCCTGAGTTCAACTGGATGAGGATTTGGGCGAGCGAAGCCGAGTCCAAATCCTGAGTTCAAGGAGCCTCGCGGCTCCTCGTTGGCCGCAGGAGCGACCGTCGGACGTGATGGGAAACGCTTCGATTTGACGGGGAGGTCAGAGGGAGAGGCAGCGGCGATAAGGCTCACGCGAGGGAGCCCCAGGAGCGGAATCAACCGCGTGAACGGTGTCTGCGACGTGCTGAGCGCACCGAATCTCGCGTTGGCAGTCGCGCTGGTCACTGTGGGAGCAGACCGGGGGCGCCCCGCCGTTGGCATGGCGGGTTTTCGGGCGCAGTGGGTCGGTCGGTGGGAGAGTGTTCACGGTGTCTTTCTACCGGGAGTCGCGGAAACCGACGCGATGAAAGACGATCGCAATGACATGTAGCCGGCCCCCGCAGCACGAGCAGAAGGGGTGTTCGGTGGGACTGTCCGTCGTCGTCGATGGCGCCGCCCTGGCTCCGTTCGCATCGGAATGAATCTGTGCGCCGTCGGCGGGAGGGTTCACTCTAGCGACAAAGACTCGCACCTCGTGGAGGGAGACGGCGCTTTGCGGACTGAGGAATCCGTAGTGACGCACCTTCTGTAGCCCCCGAGGTAGGACGTGCTGGAGGAAGCGGCGGATGAACTCCAGAGCATCGAGCTCCATGGTCCGCCACCGCCGACTGCCCGACTTCTTCCAGCGAAAGCGAACGCGACCATCGTCGCAGGAGACGATGCGGGCATTGGAGATCGCTACGCGAAAGACGTAGCGTGATAGATACGTGAGTGTCGACTCGCCGTCACCGACGGCGCGCGAGTCGGTGACGAAGTTCTCTGTCCACACCGCAGGCGCAATGTCCTTGAGAAGACCAGCCCGCTGCAGCTCGTGGCGGAATTTGGCGCGAAAGATCTTCGACAGCGCCTTGACCGGCACGAGAAAGTCGGGGCGCGAGGTGATCCAGCTCGCACCATCGTCGCTCAAGCCGCCGGCCGGCACCAACACGTGCAGGTGCGGGTGATATGCCAACGCCCGTCCCCAAGTGTGCAGAACCGCGGTGAAGCCAAGGCGCGCCGCACCGAGAAAGCGTGGATCGCGTGCGAGCTTCTGAAGCGATTCAGCGGCGGCGCGAAAGAGCGCCCGGTAGCAGGCACGCTGCTGCGAGCGCACGAAGGGTCGTAGCGTTGCGGGCAGAGTGAATGTAAGGAGAAAGTAGGGCACCTCGAGTCGATGCTGTAATTGCTCGGCGAGCCAGCGCACGTTCTTGGAGGACTGACAGCCCGGACAATGGCGGTTGCCGCACGAGCGGGGCGTCCGGTGAGAGCGAGCGCAGCTCTCGCAGCGCCAGCGCACGTAACCCAGATCGCCAGTGCCACAGGCGCTCAGCAGCGCCAGGACACGACGGTGCTGCAGAGGCACGCTGGAACCGTGACACTCCAGATACTCCTCGCCATAGCGCGTGAAAATCTCCGCAAGCGACGCCACGGTGCGCTATTGGCCGGCGTTCGTCCTCGCCGCTTTGCCCTCCTCTGAGCGAGGGCGTACCATGAGCGCGTTGATCGTCGCGTGGGCCTGCTCTTCGCCATCACGTGTAAGGTGCAGGTAGATCGACGTAGCCTTGAGCGACCTGTGGCCGAGGTACTTCTGGATAACACGGAGGTTGACACCAGCCTCGAGTAAGTGTGTCGCATAGCTGTGGCGCAGAGTGTGGGGCGAAACGCGTTTCTTGATGCCAAGCTGCGTGGCGACGCGACGCAACGCTGCCTGAGCTGTCTTCCTCGACACGGGCTGCGTGGCCGATCGTCCCTGCTTGTCCCCGCGGCCGCGGGCGGGGAAAAGAAGTCGCGGGTTGCGATGCGTCTTCCAGTAGCGGCGCAGCGCTTCGAGAGTATCGGGGGGAAGCGGCACATAGCGGTCAGCGGCACCCTTGCCGCCACGAACGTGCACGAAAGAGCGTGCCGCGTCGACATCTCCCACTTCGAGCGAGATGCCCTCAGAGATCCTCAGGCCAAGGGAGTAGATCATCCAGAAGCAGGTGCGCCACTGCTGGCTGCAGGTCGCCGCGATGATCTCGTGAACCTCTTCGACGCTGAGGACGTCTGGCAGCTTGGATTCCTTCGGCGTTCGCAAATCCTCCAGCGTCTTCCAGTCGCGCGGCACCGTGCGTCTGAAGAAAAATCTCAAAGCGCTGTAGGCGATTTTCAAGGACCCGATAGCGAACTGACGCTCGTGCCTGAGGTGGAAAAGATAGTCGCGGACTTGAGTTTCCGAGAGCGTATCGGGAGACTGGTGATAGTGTTTCGCCAGCTGCCCGACGGCCCAAACGTAGACCCTGCAGGTACCGTCGGCGAGGCCGGCAAGTTCCAGATCCTGGAGAAACTTTTGGCGAAGAGGCGTCATAGCGTGCTCCTTTCTGAGAGGTTGCTTTCTGCAGAAAGAGCATCATCGACGCCTCGACGCCTTTACGCCTCATCGAACGGGCCGCAGAGCGAGCACACCGGTGGCCCGAGGCGGCCGGCGATCGTCACCCAGAACGCCTGAACGAACCGGGCCTGCCGCGAAGCGGCTTCCTTGAACTCGAGTTTAGATCTTGGCGAAAAACGATTCCACGCTTCCGCCTATTGATCTCCGGCAAACTCGTGTGGGTATGTCCCACCGACGATGTCATGGTGCACAAGTTTGCCAAGCTTCGTTCCATCCCCACGCACAAGTCGCTCTGCGCGACTAAGCGTTACGCGATGAGATCGCGGATCACGTGTCCGTGGACGTCCGTGAGGCGGCGGTCGATGCCGTTGTGACGCATCGTCAGGCGCTCGTGATCGATGCCGAGGAGGTGCAGCATCGTCGCGTGGACGTCGTGCACCATCGTTGGTTTGTCGCGGTCGAGCGGCTTGTAACCCCACTCGTCGCTTGGCCCGTAGCTCACGCCGCCCCGAATGCCGCCACCGGCGAGCCAGTTCGTGAAGGCGAACGGGTTGTGATCGCGCCCCTTCGAGCCCTGCGCGCACGGCATGCGCCCGAACTCCGTCGTCCAGTGCACAATCGTGTCGTCGAGCATGCCGCGCTCCTTGAGGTCCGAAATCAGCGCTGCTGCGCCGCGTGCCATACCGATACCGAGTGGCCCGTGGTCACGCTCGATGTACTCATGCGAATCCCAATTGCGCCGGGGATGGCTGTTGTCGTTACCCATCCAGATCTGCACAAAACGTACACCACGCTCGAGCAGACGGCGCGCAACCAGACACTTACGTCCAAAGTAATCGGTCTCTTCGACAGGATTGATCCGATCGCCGAAATGCACGCGGCCGTGATCAAGGCCATACTTTGCCAACACGTACGCCGGCTCCTGCGAGATATCAAGTGCCTCCGTGGCGCTCAGCTGGAGGCGGGCCGCAAGTTCGTATGACTGGATCCGCGCCGACAGCCGTGAATCGCCACTGCGCTGCGCCTGGTGCCTTCGATTAAGCCGCTTCAAAATCGAGAACGCCTCACGGTCACTCTCGCGGCTAACGAACCCGCCTGGAGTCGGAAAAAGATCCGGAATCGGTCGCTCAGTGCCCGGGCGCAGAATCGTGCCTTGATGCTGCGCTGGTAAGAAGGCCGGCCCCCAGTTCTTCGGGCCATTGGAAGCAAAACCACGGTGATCCGGGAGGACGACGAACGTCGGTAGATCCGCGTTCATATGACCAAGCGCGTAGCTCACCCAGCAGCCGACACCCGGAAACCCAGGGCGCTGAAAGCCAGTGGCATGAAGATAAGTCGCCTGGCTGTGAACACCCGTCTTGCCGACGACGTTGTGGACGAACGCGATATCGTCGACGCAGTCGCCGAGCGGCGACGCGATCTCCGTGAGGTGCTTGCCACACTTGCCGTAGCGCTGCCACTGCCACGGCGACGCGAACGTGTGGCCGAGTCCATTCTGGAAGAGCTCAACCTTCTCGCCAGGGTCCCATTTCTTGCCATGGTCGCGGATCAGACGCGGCTTGTAGTCGAACAGATCAACGTGACTCGCGGCACCCGACATGAAGAGCTGCACCACACGCTTCGCTTTGGCCGGGTGGTGCTGTATGTGCGCTGGCTTCTCGTGCTTGGCTGCACCCGCTTCGAGCTTCGTCGCGCCGAGCATCGACGAGAGTGCGATGCCACCCAATCCGCCACCGCTCTGCCAAAGGAAACTTCTTCGATCGATCATGAATCAATGCAGCCGTTCGCTGATCAGTCCGCGAAGACAAACTCGTTCAGATTGAATAATACCCTGCACGCATTCTCCAGTCCATGGACCGACGCGTATTCCACGAGGTCCCGCAGTTCCTCTGGCGTCGGTTCGCGCGCCAGCGCCAGGCGATAACCCGCCCGCAACTGCTCTTCGGGGACGTCGGAGGCGGCCCGCAGACGTGCGGCGAATTCGGCTGCCATCGCAAGCATGAACTTGTTGTTCAGCAGAGCAAGCGACTGAAGAGCCGTCAACGTCTCGTTGCGCTTCGCAACACTCTGGGACGAATCGACGCAATCGAGCGACTGCATGAATGGATCAGGCTGCGAGCGCACGATAAATCTGTAGATCGAACGCCGGTGCGTCTGCTCGTCGGCAGGGTTGTGTTTATGGTACTCGTAGTGCGGTGAGTGCTCGGGCTTTTCGAGAACAAAGCACCGAAATCCCGGACCGTACATGAGCCGATTGAGCTGCCCGCTGACAGCAAGCACCGAGTCGCGCGTCGCTTCCGCCTCAAGGCGCCGCCGATTCATGCGCCACAGGTAGACGTTTCCACCGTCAATGCGCGTCTTCGACTCGTCGGCAGCGGAGGACTGCTGATACGCTTCACTGGTCACGATCAAGCGATGCAGGCGCTTGAATGATTGCCCGCCGTCGCGAAACTCTACCGCCAACCAGTCGAGAAGTTCGGGATGACTCGGGCGCTGCCCCATACGGCCGAAATCGTTCGGCGAATCGACGAGGCCGCGCCCCATGTGATAATGCCAAACGCGGTTGACGATCGAGCGCCAGGTCAGAGGGTTGCGATGATCCGCAAGCCACTCCGCCAGCGCCGCCCGCCGCTCGCTCTCGCCATGCGCGGAGTCTAGCTCGAAGCGCCCGGAAGGCTCGTCGAAAAAGCGGGGCGCGGCCGGAATCGCCTCCGGACCCGGCGTCCGGAGGTCGCCTCGATAGAGGACCCGGATCTCGCGTGGCGCGCCACCGAACGGTCCTCGGCCTCGAAAACTGCCGCGGCCGTGATGAATCGTCGCCGCGTAGACCAGCTGCGGCTCGGGCAGTGAGCTGAGCTCAGCTTCGATTTGAGCTAGCCGGTCCGCCACGCGCCGCTCATCGGCGGCGAGACTTTCCCCGGCAATCTCGGCACGCAACGCGTTCAGTTCCGATTGCAATCGATGGCGCCGCTTTGACGGCGCTTTCTCCGAGTTCAGGCCAGGGTATGAAGCGTCGACGAGGTATTCCTTCCGCCACCGCTTCTCCACGCTGATCGCATCCGATGCGGCCACTTCCGCACCGTTTGCGAGGTTACTGCCGTCACGTCCGGTGACGACCAATTCAGCGAGGGCGAAAACGTACTCACCATCTTGACGCGCCGTCAACTTTGTCGCGGTCACGCGCACGTACCTCGCTTTCGTGCCAGCCGCCACAGCAGCCATCTGCACGTCGACTCCGGGATTCGGGACGTCGGCCGTGGTGGCATCTACGATCGTGACGGACGACTCGAAAGCCGGATCGCTTGAAAGTTCGATGCGATAACGCAGCGGAAAGCCAAATCCGGCACCGATGTCGTTGAAATCATCGTCGCAGGCGACGTATTCAACACGCTCGATCACATACGCCGCGCCGAGATCGACCTGAACCCACTTGACGCTATCCTGCTCCGTCGAGATCTCGCTGTGGAAACCGCGGGCACCGCGTCGCGACCGGATGTCATTGCGAGCCTGGCGCAAGGCCTCGTCCAGCTCGGCGTGTCGCGCGCCCGCTCGCTCGCGAACGGTAACGTCAAACTCATGCAGCCAGCCGATCCACCGCGTTCTTTCGCGCTGCAGCTGCTGGCGCCGAGCCAGGATCGCTGGATCCGTGTCGTAAGGACGATCGGCGCGATCTACCGCCGCGAACACCGCCTGCAAACTGTAGTACTCCTGCTGCGTCACCGGATCGAACTTGTGATCGTGGCAGCGAGCACACTGCACGGTGGTACTCTGAAACACGTTCATCGCCGTCGTCACCATATCGTCGCGGTCAAGGTTCCGTGCGACGCGCCCGTCCAACTTTGTCTCCGGCACCTCGGCGTGGCCGATGAAATCCCACGGTCCGGCGGCGACGAAACCAAGCGCAACCACACCGTCGAGTGTGCCCGGATAGAGCTCGTCCCCGGCGAGCTGCTCACGAATGAAACGGCCGTACGACTTGTCCTCGTTGAAAGCACGCACGACGTAATCGCGATAAGGCCAAGCGTTGGGTCGAGGCTTGTCCTTATCGTAGCCATGCGTATCGGCGTAATGCGCCACGTCCAACCAGTGACGCGCCCAGCGCTCACCGTAACGTGGTGAGCTCAACAGTCGATCGACGAGCCGCTCGTACGCGCCTTCATCTGTGTCGTCGAGAAATCTCCGCACGTCCGCTGGTGACGGAGGCAGCCCGATCAGATCGAAGTAGAGCCTGCGGAGAAGCGTCCGACGATCGGCGCGCGGCGAAGCCGTCAATCCCAGCTCGTGCCGCTTCGCCTCTAGGAAAGCGTCGATGGGATGGTTGCGCGTCGTCTTGCCAACGGCTGCGCTCGCGTGCGGAATCGATGGTCGCAAGAGTGGTCGTAGCGACCACCAATCCGTGAGGTCAACTTCCTCGGGCTCGAGCTGCACTCCCTCCGGCCACACGGCACCATCGACGATCCACCGACGAATGCTGTCGACGTCAGATGCTTCGAGAGGCGGGGCGTTCTTCGGCATCCGTGGCTTGGTGTCGACGAGAACCCGGTAGAGTCGACTTGCCTCGGGATCGCCCGCAACGATGACTGGACCGCGCCGGCCGCCGGTCGTAAGCCCCTCAACGCTATCGAGCGCCAAACGCCCCTTGCTCGTCGACTCGCTGTGGCATTCGACGCAGTGGCGACTTAAGAGAGGCGCGATGGTCTTTTCGAAGAACACTTCCGGCGACCCTTCGACGCCGGAATCGGCAAGGATCGCTAAAACCATCGAGAGCGCTACGAAGAGTCGGTTCAAATTTTTCACGGACTCACTTTCGGCGAAAGCATGCTTGGTCGTTGTTCGCGTCCGCTGGATCCTGTTCGGGAGGGTCAGGCCGGTTCGGCCACCTGCTCGTTCACGCGCGAGGCGCCGATCCCGTCGAGGTCGACCGGTGAACTCGCAGAACCTATACCTCACGCTCGGAAACGGTTCACGAGCTCTTTCGTCGCGTCACAGTTCAGACAGTACGGTGTTTGCAAGGCAACGGATCCACTCATTCTATTTAACTCCACGATCGGACCAGCTTCAATGCCGCGGCGCTGACCGAGCCCTGCCAGAGGACCGTGGGCGCGACCGGCAGTTTGCATCCCCGCCGCCGAATCAGTAGAGTACGTCGTTGTTCGTGCGAAGAGTTGGTGAGGACTACTGGAGCCATTCTTTCAACGAACTGTGGAAACCTGCGGCATTCTCATGCCAACGCCGACGAACGAATGGCAGGCGGGACTTTGCCTGTTGCCACTCGTTCCAGGCATTGGAGTCATCCCCCCAACGCCTGCAACAAGATGACGGCAAGAAACGCCTCCGGCTCGGCGAACGACACGCCATTCTCAACGTTTGAGCTACGTCGGCAATGCTCACTTACGGTGAGGAACTCTCCACGTACTGCTGCGTGTCGAAACGCGTTCTTCGTCCTTCTTGCACGCTTTTTTTTGCAGGCGCCGGGATCGTCGCACGGGTCGGGCTTGATCGACCGGTGCTCGTCGCCCGTCGCCGTGTGAGACTGACCGACTGGGGTGTCTGTTGCACGCACCATCCGCTGAGGCAGAAAGAGCCGTAGGAACAAAGGCAGCAAAGTCCGACTCCGCGCTGCCGGCCTACGTCGATACGCTGGTGCGCGCGGAGACCCCAGAAGATATCTGGCTCTCCTTTCGACTCGCGGGAGCGGGCAGTCGAATGGGAGCCTACGTGATCGACCTCCTCGTTCGGGCCGCTGTGACGTTGGTCGCACTCGTCGTCATTTCATTATTCGTGAAGATGGGGGATGAGTCGTTCGCCGGCGCCTCTATGCTGCTTCTGCTGTTCTGTTTCGAATGGTGCTATGCGTGGTGGTTCGAGGCGTTTTGGCACGGCAAAACTCCTGGCAAACACTTGATGCGACTGCGCGTGATCAAGGTCGAAGGATACCCGGTGGGTTTCTACGACTCTATGTTGAGGAATCTACTGCGCGCCGCCGATGTGTTGCCGTTTGGATACGGCGTCGGGCTCGTATCGGTGCTCTGCTCGGGGCGCTTTCAGCGCCTTGGGGACATCGTCGCAGGCACCATTGTAGTGCGCGAAACGCCAACACCGCGACCAGGCCCAAGATGGAAGCAGTATGACGCCGCCGAGCCGCTTCCGCCTGAAGTCATTCGCTCCGGACCGCCGATTCCCGAACGGACAATCTTGACCATCGAAAAATTTCTCGTTCGCGCGCCAAACCTTCACCCGCGGCGCGCCGATGAGATCGCCGGCGTCCTCGCTGCGCCCCTCGCCTCTCGATTCATGATCCCGCTTAGCGAAAACGACAAGCCGGGCGTGTTTCTCGCCAGGATCTATAAATCATACGTCGGATCAAAAGCTCAGGCAGAGGCGAATGCGAGGAGTTCAGAGGTTCCGTTAACGACAACGTCCAACGCGGTCGACGCGCCTTCGAGCTCTGCTGCAAGGGATCGATTCCTCCGCACGCGCCGCGACGCCTGGCAGGAATTCGACACGCTTTTGCATCGTATCGAGCGTGGACGCCGCGCGCGACTTAGCGGTGAGGAACTCGCCGCATTTTCACGTTTGCTGCGTGCGGTGAGCTATGACCTTGCCACAGTACGCTCACGAGAGTGGGGATCGGGGTTGGAGGAGCGGCTCAACAACCTTGCCCGCCGCGGGCACAACCAGTTCTACCGCGCCCCACCGGGGCGCTTACGTGACGTCCTCCATTTTCTTGCGTTTGGCTTTCCAACGTTACTCCGCACCAACGCTCGATTCTTCTGGATGTCGTTTGCACTCTTCACGATCCCCGGAGTCATCGCTGGCCTCGCCGTCTGGAACGAACCGACGATCGCAGGACGCGTACTACCGGCGCACCATTTGGTGATGATGGAAGAGATGTACTCGGAGGACTCGTGGGATGATCATGAGGGCGGCGCCGAAGCAGCGATGGCTGGATTTTACGTTTACAACAACGTGGGGATAGCCTTTAGGTGTTTCGCTACCGGCGTTCTTTTCGGTGTCGGGACCGTCTTCTTCTTGATCTATAACAGTATCGTTTTGGGCACCATCACATCCTTTGTGATCGGCTACGGACACGGACCGAGATTCCTCCCCTTTGTGATCGGCCACGGTGCGTTCGAGTTGACCGCAATCGTTGTTGCCGGCGCCGCGGGGCTAATCCTCGGAAGTGCCGTCGTCCGGCCGCAGCCACGCACCAGGATCGATGCGCTCAAAGCTCGGGGTCGAGACGCTGTGCGCCTCGCTGCAGGCGCTGGAGTGATGTTGGCAGTAGCCGCGATCATCGAAGGCTTTTGGTCGCCGACAGCAATCGGCGGCGAATACAACAACACGATCAAGTATGCTGTTGGCGCGCTACTCTGGCTCGTCGTCGTCGCTTACCTAGCACTCTCCGGCAGAGCCCGCCCATGAAGCTCGACAGCGTTACGATTCCAATCGAACGACGGACGATCGGCGAAAGCATCGATCTCGGCGTCCGCACGTACCAAACTGACTTTCTCCGCATAGCGGGCGTGTGTGCAGCTTTCGTCGCGACCACTGGAGCCATCCAATACTGCGTTTGCCGCTTCTCCGACCATGGATTACTCGCGAGCGGAGTCATCTTCTACCTCTACGCCCCACTTCTCGGCGCGGCCTTGGTGGCGATGGTCGGCCCGCGGGCTTTCGGCGACGACATCACGACCGCGAACGCTCTCCGCGTCGTCACACAAAACATTGGACCGCTTTTTCTCTCGCTCACATTGCCACGTTTGCTGTTGACCCTGCTCGGCGCTGCACTCTACGCCACTTCGCCCGTCTTAGTGTCTCTCTACGTGCCTCTCCTACTTCTTGCCTCCGGCCACGTTGACGGTGTGGGCGAAGTCGTACTTCTCGAGGGTCTAAGAGGGGACCGCTTCAAGAAGCGTGTCAGGTTTTTGCGCAGTAACGTAGCCTCAACTGGCCAGAACCGGTTCAATGTTGGGCTGTTCTATCTGACGTCTTGGTGGATCGTGTTCCTTTCGATCGACATTCTATCGGGTCTGTTGTTCTCGTTTCCTTTGCTGACGGGACGGCTCACACCCGACGACCCACAGTCTTGGAAGTTCGTGGTGAGCGACGCACGATTCGTCGTGTCGTTTTTTGCCACTGGAGGATTCCTGTACCCTCTGCTACGCCTACCGCTTTTTTTCGTCTACCTCGAGCAGAGAATTCAAACCGAAGGCTGGGATGCAGAACTGGCGCTCAAGGCGGAAGCCGAGCGCCTGAAAACATCGACGTGAGTGCACAACGGGCCCAAGCGACACCTGTGATTTTCCATGAGGGCAAGTAGATCAACCTCAATCAAACGGCGATTGGTCGCCATGGTCATGGCAGCCACCTGTTGTGGCTCGGCCCCTGCCAGCGATTTCCACGAAGCGACGGTCGCTGAGATCGAGTCGACGCTCGAGGACATTCTGGCGAGCGAGGTATATCGCCACCTCAGGCAGAAAGAGATTGAGGCGGAGGAAGGCAAGCGCGAAAGCGAATCGTCGTGGTTACAGTCTTTTTACGACTGGTTGTGGGACTTCTTTGATGGTTCGAGCTCTTCATCAGGCTCTTCATCGGGCTCCGTCTCTGGATTCGCGGTGCTGCCACAGATTCTTCGCGTTCTAGCGTTCGTGGCCGCCTTCTCAGTGCTTCTTCTGCTGATCTACGTGGTCGCGAAATACATCGCGAGACACTCTGGCTCTCTAAGTCGTCCAATACTCGAAGTAGCGACTCAAGGCGGCCTTGCGGCGCTCGATGTCATCGTTCCACCAGGTGAACAATCCCCCGATCACTACGCCTCACGAGCGGCCGAGTTCGCAAGCGCCGGCAACTACCGCGATGCGACCCGCGAGCTCTTGCTGGCGGGAATGAGCACTCTCGAGCGCCGTCAGTGGATCCGCTACCGTCGCGGTTTGACAAACCGAGACTACGTACGCGCTGCACGACGGCACGGCGACCTCCTCCGCAGCTTCTCAACGATAGTGCGACGCTTTGACGAACTCTATTTCGGACGCAGAGCGGCCACAGAGCGCCTGTATGAGGAATGCCTCTTGGAATACGAACGCGGGATCGCAGCAGCTCCCGACGAGCCGACCGCGGACCCAAGCACTGGCGCGCCTCCAGCGTCGTCCACAGGCCATTCATCGAGCAGCTGAAGTGTCGTGATCAAAGCGAATCGTCAAGAGCTACCCTGGATCGCCGGCTGCGCGCTGCTGATAGGTCTCGGGATCTGGTGGCTGCCAAATCTCTCGGGCACGTCGAGCGACTCGTTCAGTCACTCCGGAAGTGGCAAGAGTGCGTTCTATGAGTTGACCGAGCGTCTTCATAGGTACACAGACAGAAACAGCGAACCGCTCCGTCAGGCGCTCTATGCGGACGTGGTGCTCATTCTGGGGCCGGCGCGGTATCCAGACCGGGGCGAATGGAATGAACTCTACGAATGGGTCGAAAGCGGCGGACAGCTCCTGTTTGCAGTTTCTAGAATCACTCCAGCGGTCGAGATACCACGATTCGGAATCGAGTTGACGACCTCCCGGCGCGGCGACAGCGACGACACCAGAACTCCCCAGGCAGAGGGAGACGCGCGCCAACCGGATGTCGCAGGAATCTTCGATGTCGACTATGAGTGGGAGGTCGTCGCCGAGTTCGATGATCTTCGCACCGAAGCGGAGGTCCTCATGTCAGTCGACGGAGAACCACAGGTGATTCGCGAACGCATCGGATTCGGCTCGATCGTGGTTGCGGCATCGGACCAAGTCTTCACCAACCGAGCGTTGGCCGACCGTGAACAGAAAGCAGGAGTCCTCGCGACGCAGATTCTGAACTCACTAGTCCTTGAAGATGCGTGGATTCTGTTTGACGAGTCACTCAACGCAAGCGGGGTGCCACGCGGCATTACCGTCCTGTTCGATCCGGCGATCCGCAGGACTACGCTGCAGATATTGTTGATCGTGGTCCTTCTCCTCTGGTCTGCAAGCCGATCGTTCGGTGCCCCGCAGCAGAGCCCGCATCTCCAACGCCGCAGCGTTCGAGAGCATGCAGTCGCTCTCGGACATCTGCACCTACGACGTGGGGCAAATCTCGATGCGTTAGAGTCTTTCGTCGAGTTCTTCCGCCAGCAGGTCGCGGAGCTCGGACTTTGGAGCCGCACACGCGGTGAACTACGTACGCTGCTTACCGACTCAAGTTTTCACACCTGCCTCTCTAATCGTTCGCAAGTCGAATTCAAAGTCGTACAGAAGCTTTTTTCTGACGTAGCCGAAGCACTGGCTTCTCATCGAATTTCTTCTTCGGAAGCCACTCGACTGATTCGCTCGATCGCGAAGATCCGCGACAAACTGTAGATCCGTTCCAGGCCGGTTGCCCGGTCGAAAAGACTTGTCCCAACCCTTGCAAAGAACCGACAGCAGGAACCGCTTTCGACTCGCCACTTTTTGCAGGCGTTGGGATTGCCACCGCTATTGACCCCGGAAAGGAGCACCGCATGGAGCTCGAGCGCGTAGCGCGGCTCTTCGAGGCATCATTCGAACAAATCGGCAAAGTCATTGTCGGCCAAGCCGAAGTCGCCGAGGCCGCCCTGGTTGCACTCTTCTCCGAAGGGAGTGTATTGATCGAGGGTGCTCCAGGCCTGGCGAAAACCTTGCTCGTCAACACTCTGTCCCGCATCGTGTCGTGCGAATTCAAAAGAGCGCAGTTCACGCCCGACCTCATGCCTTCAGATCTGACCGGGCACAATGTCTACGACCTGAGCGAGAATCGATTCCACTTCAACGCTGGACCGATCTTCACCAATCTTCTTCTCGCTGACGAGATCAATCGCTCACCGCCGAAGACGCAGTCTGCGCTCCTCGAAGCAATGCAGGAACGGCAAGTCACGATCGACGGCACGGTTCACCGACTCGACCTTCCATTTCTTGTCATCGGCACGCAAAACCCTCTTGAGCACGAAGGCACCTATCCCTTGCCAGAGGCGCAGGTGGATCGCTTCATGTTTAAGCTGCTCATGGACTATCCGAGCCCCGAAGAAGAAGCGGAAATCCTCGCGCGACTAGGGGCCGGCAAAGACTCGCGCGACATCCAGACGTTCGGGGTCGAGCCCGTACTTCGCAAGGAGGAGATTGGAGAGATTCAAACAGCTGTTTCCAAGGTGATCGTCGAGCCGAGCGTGGTCGACTACATCACGAGAATCGTGGCGAAAACTCGAGAGTGGCACTCGGTCTCGGTCGGAGCGAGCCCGCGCGGCAGTATCAATCTGTTCTTGGCCTCCCGGACGCTCGCCGGATGCCACGGGCGCGACTTTGTCACCCCCGATGACGTCAAGGAGATTTGCCCACTCGTTTTACGACACCGATTGACACTGCGGCCAGAGACCGAGATCGAAGGCGTGACGGCCGACCAAGTCATCGGCCAGATCCTCGAGTCCGTCGAGGTGCCGCGGTCGTGATTCCGGGGCGCACTCTCATCTTGATGGCGACCGTCGCGGTGGTGGCGTTCGCTGTTTCTGCGTGGTTCGATCTCTTCGTGGTTGTCGGAGTGACCCTCAACTGTCTAATGATCGCCGTCGCGGTGATCGATCTCGCGACGACACCGAGTCCTCGCCTCATTGGGATCGAACGCGAGGTCCCAGACGTCCTCGGTGTCGGTGTCGACAATCCGGTCCTCCTACGCGCCATCAATCGGTCGAATTTACCGGTAAGTCTCGAACTTGCCGACTCACCACCGCAGCCATGCGGCTTGCAGCACCATCCCGTGACGTTAGCGTTACCACCGTGGCGAGAGCGCGAGGCCGTATACCGAATCACGCCGTACGAACGTGGGAGGGGAACGTTCAACGGAGTCTATCTTCGCTACCCGAGCCGATTCGGTTTGTGGGTTCGAACCGAATACCGAGAGCTTCCCAAAGCTGTGAGGATCTACCCTGATATCCGCGCAGTGGCTCGATTCGAGCTGCTCGCAACCAAGAATCGGCTGGCCGACGTCGGCGTCAACTTCTGGCGTTTGAGAGGTTTCGGAGGCGAGTTCGAGCGGTTGCGGGAGTACCGCCGTGAAGATGAGATGCGTTTCATCGATTGGAAGGCGACGGCTAAGATGCGGCGCCTCATCAGTCGCGAATACAATGTCGAGCGCAACCAGAACGTCGTCATACTCCTTGATTGCGGACGATCGATGCGCAACGAAACGGGAGGCGTCTCGCACCTTGATTTGGCTCTGAATGCGGCGACGATTTTAAGCCACGTCGCGCTCCGCCAGGGCGACTATGTGTCTCTTCTCGCCTTCTCAGACCGGACCCACCGCTACGTTGGCCCCCTGCGAGGCAGGTCCGCTATGCAGGCACTCGTCCCTCAGATCTTCGACTTGGCGCCGCAATGGGAAATCTCAGACTACGGACACGCTTGCGACGAACTCCTGCGTTTTCAGCGCAAGCGTGCGCTCGTCATTCTCGTAACCCACACCATGGACGAGCAGCACCTCAAGACGATCGGCGAGTATCTGCCAAGAATCACCGGCGTCCATTTAATGCTGTGCGTGTTCTTGCGACACACGGACCTGGCCACGCTAGCGACGTCCACACCGGAGGACGAGATCGAAGCCTTTGAAGTCGCGGGCGCAGCAGAACTCATGTCACGTCAAGCTCACGCCCTCGCGGAGTTGCGTACCAGCGGTGCGCTGATGCTTGAGGTCCTGCCGAGCGAGCTCTCCCCTGCGCTCATCAATCGCTATCTTGACATCAAGGCCCGCCACCTCCTGTGAAAAAAGTGTTGGCAACGATCGCTCTTGTTGAAAAGATGGGCGGCAGTTTTCCCTCCACAGATCAGTAATCAACTGACGAGGTTTTGACATGGCGACCCTACAGATCGCTCCTGGCGTGTCCCTCCTCCCGCAAGTCGAGCAGTTTTTGACATCCGGTCCACAACGTCTGTTCATCAACGGCGACTGGGTCGAAGGCGACTCTGGGCAAACCTTCACAACCGCAGACCCCGGCTCGGGCGAAGTCCTGACGGAAGTGACGGCGGGGAATCGCGTCGACGTCAACCAAGCAGTGGACGCCGCCACGACTGCGTTTCGTAGCACTGGTTGGGCGACGATGACGCCTCAGGAGCGTGGTGCGCTGCTCCATCGACTCGCTGATCTGGTGGAGAAGAACGCCGCGGTCTTGGCGCAAATCGAGTCGCTCGATTGCGGCAAGATCGAAGCTCAAGCTGCGGGCGATATCCAAGTGTTCGTCAACGCACTGCGATACTTCACAGACATGGCGCTCCACATCCAGCGGCGCACGCCCCTTGCGGTCGCAGGACACGAGGCTTCGAGCAGTCTGTCGCCATACGGTCCATGCGGTTTCATCTTTCCGTGGAACTTTCCGTTCCTCTTGGTCGGTTGGGGCGTTAGCCCGGCGCTCGCCGCTGGCAACACTGTGGTGATCAAGCCAGCGGAGGACACACCACTGTCCACGCTCTATCTCTGTCGCCTCGCGAAGGAAGCCGGCATCCCCGACGGCGTCATCAACGTCGTCACCGGCGTTGGCGAAGTCGCAGGTGCCGCGGTTGCAGAACACCCAGGGTTCAAGCGTATGTCGTTCACGGGCTCGCCCGAAGTCGGACGTCTGGTGGGTAAGCATGCCGGAGAGAACTTGGTTCCAGTCAAACTCGAGTTGGGAGGCAAGGGTGCCGCCGTCGTTTGCGAAGACGTCGACGTCGAGGAGACAGCGCAGAAACTCGCTGGCGCCGTCACCTTCCACACCGGCCAAGTTTGCTGCACGGCGACGCGCTGGCTCGTGCACGAGAGCATTTACGATCGGTTTCTCGACTGTTCGCGCCGTGTGTTAGATGAGCTTCACGTCGGCCACGAGATGCATGATTCGGTGCAAATGGGGCCGGTCGTCAGCGCCAAGCAGCGAGACCGCGTCCTTTCGTATCTAGACCGTGGCGTCAAAGAAGGCGCAGAGTTCGTACTCGAGGGCGGACCGGCTGACGTGAAGGACCTCAAAGGCGGTTTCTATGTCAAGCCGGCGATGCTCGCAGGTTCACCGGAAAATGTCGCCTGCCGCGAGGAGATCTTTGGTCCGGTGAGCTACGTCATGCCATTCAAGAGCGACGACGAGGCCATCGAGCTGGTCAACCGCTCGCAGTACGGACTAGCCAACAGCGTCTGGACGCAAAACCTCTCGCGTGCTGATCGCATCGCTGAGGAGCTCGTTGCTGGCAACAGCTGGATCAATGCCCACAATTTGTTCCCGTTGGGTGTCCCCTACGGCGGCGTCAACCTGAGCGGTCTCGGCGGCGGCGTCAACAGCCCCGAGACGTACTACGATTATTTGCGGCCAAAGTCGATCGTACGACCTTTGTAGCGAACGCCTGCGCGCTCATGCCCGTACTCGTTCGAGCGTCGAATCCGCCCGTGACGTGGCGCTACAGCACGCCTCGGTCCCCACGCACACGGAGACGATTCGACGACGGCTGAGGAGCGGGTACGGGCGTCGGGCGTTCACGAACTCCCTCGCGGAGACTGCGCCCGCGTCCTTCTTTGCAGACATGAGCCGTGATCGAAACGGAACGGCCGAGCCTCGTCATGGTCACGGCCGCTCCATGGCTGTATCCGTCAAGTCAGCCGACCGAAGTGCGGTCGGCGCACGCCGCCCTCGAGACGCGTGCGCGCATCCCCTGCGTCGATCGCCTCCTTGATCTCCACCAGCACTTCGTCAGCTGCGGCGAGATACGAGTTCACGTGCGAGTCCTGGTGGGCGAGGGTCGCGAAGAGAGAACCTCCGGCGAGAAAACCACGCTCGAGCATGCGCACCGTAAAGAGCGTGAGCAGCGCCAAGGGGTCGTCCGCCTCAAAAGCGAAGGAGGTGATCGCGGGATAGCCAGAAAATGTGATCGGCACGCCGCGTCTCTCGCTGGCAGCGGCAAACCCTTCGCGGAACAAGTTGCCGATACGAGCGACGTGGGTCGGCACATCGATGCGCTGCATCTTGCGCAGCGTCGCAAGTGCCGCAGTCGGGCCGACGCTCTCTGTCCAGTAGGTGCTCGAGATGAACGAATCTTGCGCGCAGTCCATCACACGCCGTTTGCCAATCACGGCAGCCATCGCATGGCCGTTGCTGAAGGACTTAGCGAACGCGGCCATGTCGGGTTCGACTCCGTAGAGCAGATGCGCACCGCCGAGTGTCAGACGCCACCCGACGGTGATCTCGTCGAAGATGAGCACAGCCCCGATACGGTCGCAAATCTCTCGAACGCCTTCGAGAAAACCGCTCGCAGGTGGGGTCGCCCGGGTCGACTCCATGATCACAGCCGCGATTTGAGAGCCGTGACGAGAGGCGATCTCCTCAAGTTCCTCGAGAGCGTTGTACTTGAACGGAAAGACGGTGCCTGCCAGCTGCGATGGTACGCCAAGCGGCGCCAGCCCCGGCAGCAAGTGTTCGTCCAGAGCCCTCGCCTTACCTTGAGATGTTCCTCTCTCAACGTCCGCAGGTGACACGTTCGCCGCCAGATACCAGTCATGCCATCCGTGATAGCCGCACAAGGCGACCAAATCGCGCCCGGTGTGCGCGCGAGCGATCCGCGTTGCGACAGACATGATCTCGCCGCCAGCACGCGCGTAGCGAACTTGCTCGGCCCAAGGATGGATCTCGATCAAGAGCTGCGCGAGCTCCACCTCCTCCGGGCTGTTGAGCGTACACATCGACCCACTCTGCACACGCTCGACGACTGCTGCCGTGACGTCGGGGTCGGCGTAACCGAGGAGGCAGGAACCGATACCGCTGATCGACATGTCGACGTAACGACGCCCATCGATATCGGTGATCTCGCAGCCGTTGGCACTACGAAAATACGCCGGCCATTTGCCGGGAGCAAACAGTTCCGGCCTCTTGCTGAAGAGCTGCGTACCTCCCGGGAGTATCGACTTGGCCTGCTCGTAAAGAAGCTGGCAACGACTCGACTCGGATTCAAGCGGTGCGGTGCCCATGAAGTCTCAACCTCTCAAATTCGGGATGGTCTCTAGCGGGGAAGATCGCGTCGCGGTCATGTAGCTCTTCATCAAGTCGCTCTTCGTCAGCTAGTCGTTCAAAGGTAAGGGTAGGCGTCGCAGCATCAGGCAGTCTCCGTGGAATCCGTTTCGTCAGTCGCATCACGGGAAGCTATAGAACCCGCGCCGCCGCTGCAAGTCGACACCAACCAACTGGCGATCGTACCGACGAGGACCTGCACCGAAAGGCCGACCGGCATCCCCCATAGAAAGCTCATTGGTAGCCAACGTGTGTAGTTCATCACGACGATCGTCGCGAAACCTACCGCTGTACCGATGAATACCCCAACCGCGTTAGCGCGCGGTACAAACATCGCGAAGAAAAAAAGTCCGAAGAGGGGCGCTGTCAGCAGATTCACCGTCTTGTAGGCAATCTCCATCAGGTTTCCCTCGATCCGTCCAACAGCCATACTCAGAAAGACAATCACGACGCCAATGAGAAGCGAAACGATTCTCGCTTCGCGCGCTTGTTGGCCGTCGGTTGGACTCGCGCTGGTTGCTCTCGTTGACGTACCGCGGAATCGTGTCAGGAAGTCGACTGTGATCACGGAGCAGGACGAATTGACTCCCGACGAAAGACTCGACATCGCCGCGGCCAAGAGACCGGCGATCACGAGTCCGCTGACGCCGATTGGTAGACCGAAGGTGATGAATTGAGGAAACAGGCGATCAGGGTTGGAGATGATCCGCTGTCCGTCCTCCACCATGTGGGGGTGCGATTGAAAATAAGCGAGCAGACTCATGCCGGTGAGAGCCATCAGCACATTGACTGTGCTATCAGAAAACAGCGACACGCCGAGAACACGCCGCGCCGTCTTAGCGTCACGGGTCGCCAGGTATCTCTGAATCGCCATTTGGTCTGATCCGGACGTGCAGATGTACCAAGTGAATGTTGCCAGAATGAATCCCAACACGGAACGATCGTGCTCGGAGTCATATCCGAGCGTCGGTTTCGACCAATGGGCCGCCCACTCGCGCGGCCACCATGCGCCGACCCCGCCCAACTCGACCGTGATCAGGACGATCGTCAACACCGCAGCACTGAGAAGGATGAACGTCTGAATCACATCCGTGAGCACAACCGCTCGAAGTCCACCGAGTGACGTGTACGCCACAGTGAGGAATCCGAGACCAACGCAAATCCAATTCGAGTAGGCTGGATCGATCCCGGCGATCGGGACGAGGACTTTTGTCGTCGTCGTGAAGATGATCACCGACATCCAGATCACGCGCATGGCGAGAAAGAAAAACGACCCGAGCATGCGCACCGAAAGGCCTAACCTGCCCTCGAGGATCTCGTAGGCGCTCGTCACTCGCAGCCGCATGATGAACGGGATCAGAAACCAACCGGCCACGAAGAACGTCAGCGGGTAAGTGATGAGTGCTCCCAGGTACATCGGCCCGTGACGGATCATCTCGCCAGGCCACCCGAGAAATGAAATCGTGCTCAGGAGGCTGGCGAAGAGGGACATCCCCAAGCGCCAGGGGCGCATGTTGCGACCGCCAAGCAGGTAATCTTCGCGGGTTCGCGTGCGGCGTGAGTAATACCAACCAATCAGCAGCATGACGAGCGCGTAGACCGAAATAACGGCCCAATCGATGGGAAAGAGTCGGTGCGGCGCTCGCCGACCAATGCGCAAGATGGCGTTCGCGGCGCTCAGCCGCACCTCGGCGCTGGAATCGTCAAGCAAAGGCGTCAGGAGATCGAGATCGGCTGCGCTCCCGACTAGACTGAGCGCCCTGCATAGATAACCGCGTCGAACACCCGGCGCACTTGAGGTCAAACGGCGCCGCAGGAGCTCACTCGCAGACGGATCGATGCCGAGCACGACCGCGGCGGCGAGCACCGCATCGTACTGCGGGGAGGTCTCCGGCTGGCGCGCGAGGACAGAACGAAGCGTCGCCGCAGCACCTGGAGCGGCAGTCCCGAGCGACAGGAGCGCGAGTGCCGCATGCGACCGAACAGCACCTTCTTGCTCCAGAGCGGCGACCAGCAGTTCCTGACCGCGGGCGGCTGCCTGCTCATCGCTCGAGTTGGCGAGAATCCAACTCAAGTAGACGTCGAGTCGTGACGACGCTTCTTGCGAAGCCGTGTCGGCGTCCAGTAGCGCCGTAACGCGTGTCAAGGGCTCGCCACCTCCCGCAAGCGCAACCTGGAGCTCGCTCAACGCGCGAGCCGCGGCGACGCGATGGGATCCGTCGGCACCGTCGACAAGATGCGAAACCAGACGCTCAACAGACTCGGCGCGCGCGATGCGACTGTAGCTAGTCAAGTGGTCCACGCGCGCCGCAGCCACCTCGTGCCACGGTGTTTTCGACGGCAGGTCTTTCGGCGACTCCTGCACATACTCCAGTCGGATCAGAGTTTCGAGCGCCGCATATGTAGCCGGCGGCGCGGCATTGTCAGCAAGTGAGTCAGGTGACTGTCGCCGAGCCGATTCTACTTCCTCCGCCGCGACGCCACGGATCACTGCGACCGCTCGCTCACGCAGCTCCGAGGCGACGGGAGAATCAGGATACGCCGCGTCCCCCGCCGCGACGATCAGAGCCGCAGCGACAACGCAAAGCCCGGCGCCACGCCGTCGATGCACACTCCTCGTACGGCGCAGCGCTCGCGGAATCGGCCGCGAGTCGAGACGCTTGGGTGTCGCTCGTGAGATCGTCACGCCACCGCTCGTTTGCGGCAGCGCGACTGAGACTCCAAACTCCGCAGATCCTTCAGGTCGCAACGGTCCGTACCTACGCGGAGATCGTTCCGCGGTCTGTAGAGGTCATGCTTCAGAAGCGTCGCGTAACGGCACGTCGATGGGAGCAGTGCACGTCGAGAATTGCAAGTGTCTGGTGAACGCCAAGGCGATCGAAATGAAGGACACATCGACAGTCCCGCTGGCGTTGCTGCCGGGCTCCGTCGTAGACTACCGTCAGCGCCGCGAGTCTTAACCTCGAGTTTGGCAGCGAACGAAAACACCCTCTCCACCTGACGCAGCACCGAATATGGAACTCATCTACGTGGGCGACCCAATGTGCTCGTGGTGCTGGGCGTTTCACGTCCACCTCGTCGAAGTGCGTGTTCGACTTCCCGACACGCCCGTACGCTACGTCATGGGGGGTTTGGCGCCGGACACGCTGGAGCCGATGCCGGCTGCGCAGCAGCGTCAAATCCAAGGTTACTGGCGAACCATCTCCGAGCGCACTGGAACTGAGTTCAACTTCGACTTCTGGACCGAGTGTCAACCCCGTCGCTCCACCTATCCGGCATGCCGGGCGGTGATCGCCGCCGAAAAACAGACCCCCACGCAGGGCGGACCCGCGATGTTCGAAGCCATTCAACGGGCGTACTACTTGGAGGCGCGCAATCCGTCCAACGACTCGACGCTCGTCGAGCTCGCGGGTGAGATCGAACTGGACACAGAGTGTTTCGCCGCAGACCTCCGTTCAGATCGCGTCGAGGAACTCCTGCTGAGCGATTTCGCTCTGCGACGTAAGTTGCGAGTGACCGGGTTCCCGAGCCTGCTCTTACAAAACGGCGACGAGCACTCGTGGCTCACCGCTGGCTATGGCACGTCCGACGAAATCGTCGCGCGCCTCGGTGCTCTCGGAGTCATCTGAGACCTTCCGCACGACGAGCTCAATCCTCGAGCACGTCCTGCACCCAGGCGCGCGCGCGCATCATCCCCGGGAAGCCGAGCGTGGTGACGCAGAGGAACACGACGTGATGCAGCTCCTCGGCCGAGCAGCCAGCCTTCAGCGCTTTCCTGACGCTTGAGTGAGTCGCCCCCTCAAGTCCCGCACCGACGCTCACTGCGAGCTTCACAAGCGCTGCACTCTTCTCGTCGAGCGGTCCAGCGCGCCGCGCCGCCTCGGCAAGCGCCTCATAGGTTTCGAAGAGCTCTGGCTGAGAATCCTTGGCGCGCAAATAGAATTCCGGTGGTTTCGACATCACCCAACACCCATGGCAATACGACTTCTGGGAGTACGACGATCGCGTCAGATGCGATCCCAAAAGGGTGTCGAGACGTCAACCCCAACGCCTGCAAGGAGTGACGGAATCAAACTGTCGACTCGCCACTTTTTTTCGCAGCCGTGGGGCACGAGCTACGGCGCGTTTCAGCTGTCCGCTCGATCGCCGATCGGGAAGTCGAACGAGAAGACGCTACCACGTCCCTTATCGCTCGCCGCACGGAGCTCGCCACCCAGCTGCTCAACATAACCCCGCGAGAGTGCAAGACCAAGGCCCGCACCCGCTCCGCTAAGTGAGAAACGTGGTTGATCTCCTTGCTCGAACGGCTCGAACACTCGCTCGAGGTCTCCGGCAGCGATCCCCTTGCCGTTGTCCTCGACCGAGATGGCCAGGCGCCCCTGGCTGACGAGCTTCGGCAGATCGCCGCCGGTGGTCGCACTCTCGTCGTCCGGTCCCGGTTCGAATTCGGAACTGACGACGACGCGTCCTTGTCGATCGCTATAGGCGAGTGCGTTGGCGATAAGCTCCCTCAACGCACGGGTCAGCAAACGTCGATCGGTGAGTATGCCAGGAAGTGCCTCAAATCCCTTGAGCTCGACCCGTACGCCCTTTTTCTTCGCGGATGGAGCGAGCTCGCCCACGACTTCGTCGACGATTTTGTCGACCTTGACCGGACTGAACGTCGGTTTCCAGACTCCCGACTGGAGCCTGCCGAGGTCAATCACCTGACGGACCAAATGACGAAGTTTCTTCAACTGCTCCCGCATGCCCGACGTCACCTTGGCGCTGGCTGCGGCGCTCTCGTTCTCGCCGTCAGCGTCCAGATCTTCCGCCAATTTTTCGGCAAGGTGAAGGTGCGCGTTGAGTTTGGCGGAGACACTGTCGAAAAAATTCACGTGCGTTGCAGCAGCACTCTCCGCTTCGGCCGTCAATCGCTCGACCTCGGAGTCTAGTCGCTCGCACTGCTCCTGCCGCTCGCTGAGCTGTCGTTCGAGAGACTGAATCTCAGACTCAACCGCGGCGAGCCCTTCCTCCAAACCCGCTTCGACAGCAGCGGCTTCTTCGCTCCGACGTGCTTTGTCGCTCTCCGCCGCGACGCGAATCGAATCGATCTTGTCGTCGCGTTCCGCGATCGCACTCTTCGCGGTGTCGAGCTCCGCTCGGATCTCCTCAAGTTGCGATCGCAACTGATCTCTCTCAGCGACCAAGCGCTTCTCCGACGCCGCTGACGCCTCTTGGTCATCTGACTCCTTGGAGCGCCGGCGCTCGAGCTCGGCCTCAGCCTCTCTCAGATCGCGGTTGATACGGAAGACGTGCTTCTCGAGCAGGCTCTCGAAGAAGACTCGAACCTTCTCGAGCTCGCGCAGACTCTTTTCCTGCAGCTGCTCTTCACGCTGGTCGGCCTCCCCCCGCAGTTTCGCGTAGATCTCGTCCCTGACGGTCGCAAAGGCCTCGTCAGTTGTCTTGACTTGCGTGTGAAGTTCGGAGCGAACGACTTCATCCACCGCAGCATCGATGATTTGGTTTCTCTCGTCCCAAGCTTGACGAAACCAGCTGCGGCAAAAGAAGAAGGTCAAGAGACTGGCGCCGAAGGTGAGGAGCGCGGCGACACCGGATGGCGAGAGTCCATGACGAATGTGCGTCTGAACAACGATGCCGACGAGAAAAGAAAGCAGCGCCGCGAGAACGAATGTCGAGATCCCAAGCCCGGCTGAAGAGGGTGAGTTCCGTCGATCGACGTCAAGCCGTTGAGTCGCCGCAGACTTTAGTTCATCCCAGCTCAGCGGCACCTCTGCCGTCGCGGGCACGGAGGGCGCCTCGACCGCCTCGGGCTTCTGCTCGGCCGTCTCCCGATCCACTCCGTCGTCGTCGCGTGACTCCTTTTCAGGAGCGACCGAGACCGCAGAGGACCCAGGCAACGCAGTGTCTGCTTCGAGAACTGACTCGCACAACTCATTGAGCTTCGACACGGATCGACTCCTAGCCTTCTCGCCTACAGAGACCGTCACGCGCGGATGTAGCGCGATTAAAGTTCGGCTGGAGAAGAATACGACGCCGACGAATCGTTGCCACTCCTCTCAACTTTTCGGAACCACCGATCCGAAGAAACGGTGCGGAAGCCCCCGAGACCCACGCGTGAAGGGAGTTACGGAACACCAGGCTCGCACGGCGGAGCCACAGACGACGAACGCGAGTGGCTAAGGCCTCGGCTCACCTCTGTGAGCCAAATCAGCGCGCAATCTTCTCTTGACAACCGGTAAGGTTCCGGTCTTCATCAGGGGCTTCGTTCAGCGACAGACGACCTTCGAAGACACCAACGGCATGGAGTGTAGAGCCATGGCGATCGACGCAAAACTAGTCAAAGAACTCCGCGAAAAGACGGGTCTTCCGATGATGGAATGCAAACGGGCACTCCAGGAGACCGACGGAGATGTGGAAGTGGCGTACACGAACCTGCGCAAGGCAGGTCTCAAGGCGGTAGAGAAGCTGGCCGGTCGAGAGGCATCAGACGGGCTTGTTGGATCGCAGCTCAGCGATGACGGCAAGTCCGGCGTTCTCGTCGCACTTCGCTGCGAGACTGAATCGGTGGCAAAGAACGAGACTTTTCAGGAGTTTCTTCGCCACCTGACAGCCGTTGTCGATGCAGCGAACCCAGACAGCGCTGAGAGTCTCAAGAGTAGCAAGCTTCCGAGTGGCGAAACTGTCGGCGATGGCATCACGGAGCTCGTGAATCAAATTCGAGAGAACATCACGCTGGGGCGCTTCGCCCGCTTTGGTGCGGACGCAGTCGTCCAGTATGTTCACTTCGACAACAAGAAAGCGGCAATGGTCGCCCTGGAAGGCGGCTCGACAAGTGACGCGAAAGTCGCCGAGCTCGGGAAGAATCTGTCGATGCATATCGTCTTCACGAAGCCGAAGGCGCTCTCGCGTGATCAACTCGACCCCGCGATCATCGAACGCGAACGAGAGATCTTTCTCGAGAGAATGAAAGCTGATCCGAAAAACGCGAAAAAGCCGGAGGAGATCTTGAAGAAGATCATCCAGGGCCAAATCGACAAATTCATCTCCGAACAGTGCCTTCTCGAGCAGCCCTACGTCCACGACGAGAAGCAGACCGTCGAGCAAGCGATCAAGTCTTCGGGGACTGGAGTCAAGCTGGTTGACTATATCTACGTCGCTACGGACGTCGACTGACAGCGCGGCGAGTCAACCGAAGAACGAACCTTGAACCGTAGTGCGCTTGTGGTGTGCAGCGAACGCCAGTAGCAAACCAAACACGGATTGAGGGACGACACCAAATCGCGGTAGTATGAACCTGCTACCGCGATTTCTTGTTCGTCGACCGAGCGGCGACGTCAGGTCGAGACCGGCGAGAAGTTGGAGACGTATGAATCCAAATCTTGATGGACGCGTCGCACTGGTGACTGGAGCCGGCCGTGGAATCGGGCGAGCCGTGGCCCTCGCTCTTGCAGCGCAGGGAGCCGAGGTGTACCTCGCTGCTCGGAGCGAAGAGCAGCTCGCCGCGGTCGCAGAGGAGGTCGCCGCGGCGGGCGGCAGCGCTTCTAAGGTGCGCTGCGATGTCGCCTGCGCGGACGATGTCAACGCCCTCTTCGCAACGATCGAGAACCGCTCATCCCGCCTTGATGTCGCCGTATTGAATGCCGGCATCGGCGTGTTCGAACCAATCGAAGAGACGAGCGCGGACGACTTCGATCGCGTCATGGCGGTCAACGCCCGCGGCGCGTTCTTGTGCTGCCGAGCGGCGCTGCAGCTCATGCGCCGGCAGGCCGATGGCTACATCGTTACGGTCGGTAGCGTCGTCAGCTTCAAGGGCTACCCCAACCAGGCGGCGTACACGGCGAGCAAGCACGCCCTGCTCGGGCTGACGAAGTCGGTTGCAGTGGAAGCACAACCGCATGGGGTTCGCGTCAGTGCGGTTCTTCCTGGTGGAGTCAACACGGAGCTGATCGGTGCGGCTCGCCCAGATCTCGACCGCGACGCCATGCTACAGCCCGAAGACATCGCTCAGACGGTTCTCTATCTGTTGGCGCTGCCAAAACGCGCCGCGGTGGACCAGATCTATATCCGCCGCGCGGCGAGCGCACCGTTCTAAGTCGCGCTTCGCCGCACCACGCCTGACGAGGGCGGAGCAACGCGGCTTAGTGATGGGACATACGATGTCACACCCCGTCGTCCGCCTCACTCCTGCGCCACGTAGCAGCTGAGCTCCTGCGGATCGCTGACACCGTCAGGAAGAACGGCCTCTTCGATGAGCATGTTCGGGATACCGTCGGTGACGCGATAACCCGCGCCACACTCTGTACAGATCAAGAGATCACCTTCGACTCGCAGCGGCTTCTTGCCGATCGGGCAAACCAGCAGGTCGAGAAGATCCTGCGGCAAGAGCTGCGCGTCGCCTCCGGCGGTCGCGTTGTTCTCACTCATTTCCTCGCACCTCTACGGTCGTGCCAACTCATGTCGCGCGTTGACCCAAGCGCCGTTTTCGCGCGAGCTGGCAACACACTGCTGAATGAAAAACATTCCTTCCGTGCCGTCATGGACGTTCGGATACACGGTGTCGCGGCGTTCGAACGGCTGTCCCAGCGCGCGCCGCGCCATGTCGTCGAACGCGGCGCGATAGACGTTCGCGAAGGCCTCAAAGAACGCCTCTGGGTGGCCGCTCGGAAGACGGCAAGCGGCTGCACCACTCGTGTTCATGTACGGCGCATTCGGATCCCTCGTGTAGAGCTTGTGAGGCTCGCCGTTTTGCCTGAAAACCATGACGTTCGGTTCTTCCTGACGCCATTGGATTGCCGCTTTCGTGCCGTCGATCTCGATTGCCAGGTCGTTCTCGCGACCGTGCGAGATCTGTGATGCGGTCACCGTTCCAAAGCCTCCGCCCTCGTAGCTGACAAGTGCGCAGCCGTAGTCATCGAGCTTTCGGCCCGGGGCGAACACCTTGAAATGGCAGGAGATCTCATTGGGTAAGAGCGCGCTGATGTATCGGCCAAGATTGAACGCGTGCGTGCCGATATCGCCAAAGCAGCCTGAAGCGCCAGACTTGCTCGGATCGGTCCGCCACGCCGCTTGTTTCTGCCCGTCCTCCTCGAGGCGCGAACGCAGCCAGCCCTGGATGTACGAGGAGCGAATCGCTTGGATCTCGCCCAGCTCGCCCGAAAGAACCATCTCGCGCGCCTGGCGCACGAGTGGATACCCAGTGTAGTTGTGCGTCACGGCAAACACGACGCCCTTCTCGTCAACCTGCCGCGCCAGCTGCTCGGCCTGCTCAAGATTGAACGTCATCGGTTTGTCACACATGACGTTGAATCCTGCATCGACCGCGGCTGCAGCGATCTCGAAATGCGTGTGGTTCGGCGTCGCGACGGTGACAAAGTCGATACGATCACCCTCAGGTCGCTGCAGTTCGCCCTCGATCATCTCCTGCACTGAACCGTAAGCGCGCTCCGCAGCGATGCCATACTCAGGTGCGGATTCCTTCGCGACCTGGGGATTCGACGACAGCGCCCCCGCGACCAACTCGCAGCGGTTGTCCAAAACTGCCGCCGTCGCGTGCACGCGGCCGATGAACGCACCACGCCCGCCGCCCACCAGTCCCATTCGAAGCTTACGGTTCAAGCCACCGTTAAAACTCATGAAGAATCTCCTCCCAAAACACTGCACCGAGCTCATCGCCGCGGACGCTGAAAGTGTCACGTCGAGCTCGGTCAGGGGATGTTTCAACAATCAGTTGCAGGCGTGCGTCGTGCCGAGACAATTTGAGAGTGTAGGGAAAAGGGCAGATGCTGTCTAAAGAAAAAGGCGTTCGGCGATGTAAGCACGGCAGAGGATTCGGGGAGAGAGGAGGAGACAGCGGCCGAGACAGAGACGGACACGGAGACAGAAGCGGAGACAGCCCTACTGCTTTAAGAGCGGAGCCCTCCCACTCCCACTCCCACTCCCACTCCCACGCACACGCACACGCACACGCACACGCAATCGCACACGCAATCGCACACGCAATCGCAATCGCAATCGCGCACGGCCCAGGGCACGAAACACCCGCTCGACGGTCGCGATGAAGTCATCGCACGAAGCGCTTCTTTTTTGCGACAATGGGGACAGATACAGATCTGGGTACGGAAACGCGCGACCTCCCCATCGCGCCTCCCGACATCAATCCTCGCGGACACAGCCGATGCAGCAGCGCTGGATTCTTCACGTCGACATGGATGCGTTCTTCGCCGCGGTCGAGATCCTCGATCATCCGCATCTCGCTGGCAAGCCGGTGATCGTCGGTGGGACGCCGCAAGGGCGAGGTGTCGTTTCAACGGCGAGCTACGAGGCGCGCCGCTATGGCGTCCATAGTGCGATGCCGGCCACCGAAGCGGTACGTCGCTGCCCGCACGGCGTCTTTCTACGGCCACGCCTGTCACGCTACAGCGAAATGTCGCGGCAAGTCTTCTCCATCTTTCGGCAAGTGACGCCACTGGTTGAACCGCTGTCGATCGACGAAGCGTTTCTCGACGTCACCGGTTGCTATCCGCAGCGGCGCGGAGACACCGAGCCTGTAAATTCCGAGGCAGACGCCGCAGCCGCGACACGAGCCGCCAGAGTCGCCGAAGAACTACAGAGCCGCGTCGCGGCGGAAACGCGCCTCACGTGCTCGATCGGTGTTGCCGAGAACAAGTTCCTCGCGAAAGTCGCAAGCGATCTCCGCAAGCCGAGTGGTCTCGTCGTCGTGCCCCGCGGTCGCGCGGCAGAGTTTCTGGCGCCGCTTCCCATGCGCCGTCTCTGGGGCGTTGGGCCGAAGACGGCTGAGCGGCTGAGCGATGCGGGAGTCGAGACAATCGGTGACATCGCAAGGCGCCGACCAGAGGAACTTGAGCGGCTCATCGGTGTCGACCTCGGTGCACACATCGCACGGCTGGCGCGCGGGATCGACCGGAGGAAGGTCAACACGTCGCGTTCGGCTCGCTCAATCAGCCATGAGATGACGTTCGCGGAGTTCATTCCGTGCGACGACACCGCCGCGATCGATGACGTGCTCTTTTCGCTGTCGCACCAGGTGGCGTCGCGTCTGCGCCATGAAAGACTCTGGGGCAGCACGGTCACACTGAAGGTTCGTGACGGCAGCTTCTTCACGGTGTCGCGATCTCAAACGCTCGCCAACCCGACACAACTCGTCGAGGAGATCTACCCGGTGACCCACAGGCTCTTCGCCACCAAGGTGTCGCTACGGCGGCCAAGCGTCCGGCTGCTCGGTGTTGGTCTCAGCCAGCTCACTGCGCGCCCCGAGCAGCAACTCTCGTTCTTTGACGGCGATGCGACACAGTCGGCGACCGAGCTTGCACGCGCAGAAGAGAAGATCCTCACGCGCCACGGAAAGAACGCCATCACGCGCGGCCGCCTACTGAAAAGCAGGCGGCGCCCTCCCCCTGCGAAGTCATGAAGAAACCCGGGCGCGAAACAAAACGGCGACGACGAGTCCGAACACCACCGTCGTCACGAAGAAGAGGGTCGGTATCCAGAGCTCACCGCTCGGGCCATATCTGTTCCAATAGCCGACAAGACTGAGACCGACGAAGAACACCCCACCGACTAGATTGATCCCCGCCAGAAGTGGGCTCATTCGCAGCCCGGCTGGTAGGAACTTTCGGTCCATCCACGGGCTGAGGATCGCTATGAACCCGCACGCCATGACCCCAGTGAAAAGGTTGACCGGCGTGATGAGCCCGACAAGCTGCGGCGGTCGCATCTCTCCCGTCTCATGCCGAGTCCAGGCACTCCACCCAATCACAGCCAATCCGGCGCCACTGCACCAGAGGATCGCGAGAAAACGAACCCGCTTTGACGCTCGCCCAGCCGATCGCCCCGTGATCGCCGCGACGCACTCTTCGACCACCGCCGGCGCCACTTCCGTGATGCCGTACACCGTGCCGAGCAGCGCCAGAATCGCACCGGCAAGGTAAAGATACTCAAGCGTCGGATGCACTCGTGAGACGAACTCTTGCTGCAGCTGGAGCATGTTCTCGTCACCCGGGACCTGCTGCTCCGCGCCGAGGACGATGTGTCCGAGCGCGACGAAGACGACGCTGAAGACGAGAATGATGACGAAACTCACCGTTGCATCGATGAGCGGCGCACGAATCCAACCTCGCAGCACGGGGCCACGCGCTTGGTCGAGAGCTTCGATCTGTGCCGCACTCGCAGAGGGGCCACGGCTTAGGCCCCAAGACTTGTTGCGTAGAAACGAAACATACGCCAAGTAGTCGAAGCCGCTGCCGCCGATCACCCCAAGTGTGTTGATCGTCTCGAGCATCGGCGGCCTCTTCGCGAGCACCGGGTCAGCGCTCGCTACCCAATCTGGATATTCCATCGGTCCGGGCACGAACAGGGACTTCACAATCTCGAGCCACTCCGGCTGCGGCTTCAGAAGAAAGCACGAGACGGCGACGGTGCCAAGAAGTGCGAAGACGATCGCCATCTGGATGCGTTCGAGCCAGGTGTAGCCACCGGCGAAAGCTAAAAACGTGACCAGAATGACAGCCACAGCGCCCCACGCCTCCTCAGGCACACGCGAGTAGTATGCCGTCCCCAAGGAGCCGAGCGTCATGCTGAGGAAGCCAACCCAAACCGGGAACGTCAGCAGCCCGAAAAGCAGCATGACGAACACAAACCAAGCTCGAGGTCCAGGCAGCGACGCCCAGCGCTCGAACGGGTGCGCACCGCTGACGACGAGGTGCCGTCCGGTCGCAAAGACGAGCGCCCACTTGATCAAACAGGTGATCGTGAACAGCCACAACGTGTTGTAGCCAAACAGTGCGCCGGTACGCGCCGAGAAGATGAGCTCGCCGGTGCCGATCGTGAGCGACGCAACGATCGCTCCAGGACCAAAGACGACCACCCAGTGGAGCGGATTCTTGGAGGCCAAGACCGGGGCAAGATCCGGCAATTGCGGCTGTACCCCTTCAGGGGACTGAGCTGGACCCTGCGAATCACTCATCGACCGCTCCGGCGTTTCTTGTAATCCTTCCACCACCGCTCGCAGAGCTTGATCGCATCCCGTCGTTCCTGTTGCGAGTCGATCGATTTGTATTCGAGCGGGATCTCCGTCAGCCGCTCCAGGGCCTCCGCCGCGTCACTACGAAACTCCGCCTTCTCGTGCTTCAAACGATCGATCAGAAACGGAACCGCCTGATAGAGCTCGAGATCGTGAAGCACGTCTCCAAGCTCCCCCATGTCACTGAGAAGTCGCGGCTCTTCCTTGATGAGACCGATGAAGAACTTTCGGTATGAGTCGTTGCCCCCTTTGCAAAGCGCCTGCGCTGCCCACACGCGGTATGGAAGCTCGTCCGACTCTAGATAGGCAGCGACCTTTTCGGCGCCCGTCGTTTCTTCGCTGACACCGACCCGCCCGATCGAGCGGAGCGCCGTGCGGCGGACGTCGGGATCCTCGTCCTCGAGCAGCTCGATCAAGTGCGGAAGATAGCGATCCTCAACGAGGCCACCCATGACCTGTGCGACCATCTTGCGCTTACGGCTGATGGGGTGTTTCGCCAGCTCCGCAAGCTTCGCGAAGCCGTCGTCACCGCTGGAGCCGAGGATTCGCAGGTAGACCTCGGAGCCTAGAGGATAGTCCTCCGGCCGGTTGTAGAAGATGTCGGCGATGCAGCTCAGCACCTCGGGCGTCGCCCCCGCCCGCAGGATCGACTCGGCGTTCTTCCACGAGGTGCTGCCTGCGATCTGCCCGCACTCTTCAATCTCCCACACAGCGTAGTGCACAGCTCGCGGCACCGGATGTGGCCAATCGTACTTCTTGATGAAGGTCGTCGCCTGAATGTAGTTCGGTTTCCACGGATTGATCGGTCGACGCTTCTCGAGCCCTGGGAGCGGCACGGGATCCGCTGCCTCCGAGATACGAAAGTGTGGCTTCGGCACCAAGAACCGTCCCGGTTCAAGAATCTCGAAGCGAAATCCCGCGGGGTCGACGCGAAACGGTCCCGCGCACTCGGCGGGGCGATCTGTAACGAATTGAAAGCCCTTCTTCGTGTAGTACGTCTGCCAGTTCTCCGCCATTTCGCCGACGAATTCGAGGTAACATGCCGTCGGCTGCTCGCGGTTTGGAACGAACCAGACGAGTAGAGACTCGGGAAGAAAATCTGGAACGTACGCGACAGCGAGCACGGCACTGTCGAGGATGTCCGTGGCGCCGCTCACTTGCGCTGTGCTCGCCCCACCCGTCGGTGCAGCGTCTTGGGAATCGTCGTTCGGCACTTGCGCAGACGACATGTCAGTATGTCAGCCCTCGTGACGCCACGTTTGGGGAGAGTGGTCACTGCTTCCCGCGGCAAGAATCGGAGCGGCGGATCGCAGCGCGCTGCAGAGTAGAACACAAGCCGCAATGGTGAGATGCGGGCAAACCAGGCTAAGAGCATAGGGGAGGAGCGGAATCGCTGCAAGCGGTACCGTGGAGAATCGCGCCCAAGACGCCGCGCTGGGCAGATCAACCCCAGAGCAGACGCACAACTATGATCGTGATGAAACACGCCAAGAGGTTGAGCGGTAGTCCAGCCACGAGAAAATCGCGAAAACGATAGCCGCCAGGTCCATACACGATCAGGTTCGTCTGGTATCCGATCGGCGTCGAGAAACTAGCCGACGCTGCGATGGCCACGATCACGGCAAACGCATGAGGACTATACGAGAGCTTCTCAGCAAGGGATAGAGCAAACGGGAACATCATTGCCGCCGCCGCGCCGTTGGTGATGAGCTCGGTGAAAACGTTCGTCAGCGCAAAAACTGCCACCATGATGGCAATGGGCCCATACGGCTGCAAGACGCCGAGAACCGCATCAGCCGCGAGACTCGTCAGCCCATGCTTCTCAATCGCCGCAGACACGCCGATCGCGCTCGCGATCAGAAGCAATACCGACATATCGACGGAACGACGCGCCGCCCCGGGTGTCACCACGCGGAACGCGATCAAGGTCGCCACGGCGAGAAACGCAGCGACCATGATCGGCAGCCACTTAAGAGCGGCGGCGAGCACCATAAGGGCAATTACGATACTGGCGAAAAGCGCATGTCGAGGACGAGCCCGCGCGCTCTCGCCCACGGTCGAGATGAGATAGAAGTCACTCGAGTCTCGCCACGCTTGGTGGAAACCAGAAGACGCTTCGACCAACAGCACGTCGCCGGGCCGCAGCACGATATCTCCGATCTTCGACTTGATCCGCTCTCCGCTGCGCTGCACGGCAACGACAACCGCATCGTAACGACGGCGAAACTGAGCGTATCGCAGGTTCGCTCCAACCAGCGGCGAAGATGGAGATACGACAACTTCGTAGAGGTGAGCGTCCGTACCAATTTGGGACGCCGCGCTGTCCCCAGCAGCAGGTGGCTCAAGACCACGAATCTTTTGTAGATCGACGACTGTCTCCGCCATACCCGTAAACACGAGGCGGTCGCCCGAGTGTAGGTGCTCCGTCGGACGCACGGGCAGGAGGGATTCGTCGCCGCGAACGATCTCAACGAGAAAGAGTCCCGGGAGGTGCCGCAGCCCGGCCTCCTCGACGCTCTGTCCGACGAGCGGACAGTCGGCTCGCACCTCCAACTCCGCGAGATACTCCTTCCTTGCGTCGCCTAGCGTGTCATAGGGATCGCGTCGATCCGGGAGAAGACGAGGCAGCACGAAAACAATGTAGGCGCCGCCGACGATCGCGAGCACGATGCCGACGGGAGCCAGCTCGCGAAACAAGCTGAACGGCTCCAAGCCTGAACGTACGAGCATACCACTGACTAGCAGATTCGTAGAGGTACCGATCGACGTGCAAGTTCCACCGATGATCGCGGCGTAGGAGAGCGGAATGAGGTACTTGGAGGGAGCAGCACCAATGCGTTTCGACCAATCGCGGACCGCAGGCGCCAAAACCGCGACGAGCGGCGTGTTGTTGAGGAAGGCGGAAAGCGAGATCGTTGGCACGACGATCCGCAGCAGCGAAGCCCGCGAACGCCCATCCCTAAAGAGTCGAGACGTGAGCATAGTTAGCGCCCCAGTCTCACGCAGGGCACCAGCGAGAACGAACAGAGCACCGATCGTCAGCATCTGAGGGTTCGCAAACCCGGCAACCGCCTCCTCCGGCTCCACCACCCCGGCGGCCAGCAGAAGCACCAGGGCACCGCCGACGATGATCTCCGGGCCAAAGACATCGCGGACGAGCCCGACGACCATCAGCACGACCACGGCGAGCGTGTACCAGGATTGCCAATTCTCCATGCGCTCGTTCGGCTGGTCGGCCCCACGGCAGGATGCCGCGGGCTGGCGCAGCTCGGCCTCCATTCGATCACTTGTTGCCGGTGTCGCTACGGCCTGAGAGCATACCCCAGTTAGGAAACGCCGCAAAGCCGTCACACAGGAGGCACAACCCTCCCAAACGTTCACAAACTCGCGCGTGACCGCAGGACGCTCGTAATTTGCTTGCATTCGCCCATCGATTGACGCTGCATCTTGCTGATTCGACGGTACAGTCCCTGCAGACGGTCACAGCGAAAAACCCACCCCAGACGTCCACCTGAGCGAGCGAAGCTTGGCTGACAGCCGCGGCGCCCCGACGACGCATTGAAACAGGAACGCACTAGGAGACAGAATCCCATGAGTGAGCTGCTCGGCGAAGTCTTGCTGACGGCGAAAGAGCTGACCAAGGTGTACGGCGATCGAGAGGTACTCTCCAATCTTACGTTCACCATTCACCGCGATGCCCGGGTCGGTGTGCTGGGACACAACGGCAGCGGCAAGTCCACGTTTCTTCGCGCGCTCGCCGGCGTCGATACGGAAATCGGCGGATCGGTACGCCACGCACCAAGCATCCGCGTCGGCTACGTCGAGCAGGAACCGCCGCTCGATGCGTCAAAGACCGTGCGCGAGAACATCGAAGAAGGGGTCGCTCACATTCAAAAGCTCGTCGACGACTTCAACGAGGTGAGCGAGTTGATGGGCACCGAGTCGGACCCTGAAAAATTCGACAAGCTCATGGAAAAGATGGGTCGCCTACAGGACGAGATCGAGAGAAAGGGCGGCTGGGAGCTTGAGCACCAGCTCGAGGTCGCCATGGAAGCCCTCCGGGTTCCGCCAGGCGACTCCGACGTCAGCCAGCTGTCCGGCGGCGAAAAACGGCGCGTAGCGCTTTGCCGAGAACTCATTTCGCAGCCCGACCTCCTGTTTCTCGATGAACCGACGAACCACCTCGACGCCGCCACCGTCGAGTGGCTTGAGGTGTTTATCGAACGCTACCCCGGGACGGTCGTCATGGTGACGCACGATCGCTACTTTCTCGACAACGTCGCCAACTACATGGTCGAGGTGGAGAATGGAGCGCTGACGATCTTCCAGGGCAACTACACCGACTATCTCGAGCGTAAGAATGAAATCCTCGCGACAAAATCACGCCACGAAGAGCGGCGACAGAAAATCCTGAAGCAAGAACTCGAGTGGCTCAACAGCACGCCGCAGGCTCGGCAGTCGAAGAACAAAGCGCGCGTCAAGAACTACCACAAGCTCCTCGAGGCATCGCCCGAAGAGCGCATGGGGAAAGTCAATCTCGTCCTGCCACAAGGTCCGCGCCTGGGCAATAAGGTGCTCAGTATCGAAAACATCTCGAAAACGTATGGAGATCGGACGCTCATGGATGGGCTCAGCCTCGAGCTCGGTCCCGGAGAAATCATGGGAATTACCGGCCCGAATGGTGCAGGCAAGACGACGCTATTTCGCATGATCCTCGGCAAAGAGACACCAGACCGCGGCAAAATCGAGCTCGGAGAATCGGTGACGCCGACTTACGTGGATCAAACGCGGGAAGACCTCGACCCCGACTTAACCGTCTACGAGACCATCTCGGAAGGCCGAGACGTTATCCAAGTTGGCTCGCGCGAATATCACATCCGCGAGTACCTCTCGGGCTTTCAGTTCAAAGGCGGCCAGCAACAAACTCCCGTCGGCAAGCTCTCGGGTGGCGAGCGCAACCGCCTTCTGCTGGCGAAGACTCTACGACGCGGCGCGAATCTTATCCTTCTCGACGAACCGACGAACGATCTCGACCTCGAAACGCTCCGCATCTTGGAGGAGGCTTTGCTGTCGTTCGCGGGGTCGGCGCTGGTTGTCTCTCACGATCGCTTCTTTCTCGACCGCATCGTCAACTCGGTGCTCGTCTTTGAAGACGATGGCCGCGTGCGACAGTTCGACGGTAACTTCGAGACTTACTTCGAGATTCGTAAGCGCGAGCATGAAGCGTCGGGCACCGCGCCGACGAAATTCCGCAAGACGAGCTACCGGCGCATGGCGAGACAGAAGTCGTGAGGCGATCAGGTCAACACGGTTCGGCGTTGGGGGTCGGACACTACTCGCGGAGACAACTAGGGCTGATGCGCTTCACGCAGCAGGTCGTTCACTACCTTGACGGGATTGAACGTGCTGAGTGGAATCTCGACGAACGCAGTCAGCCAGCGACTCATGGCACCGTTCCAGAGCCCGGGATGCTCCAGGACCGTGAGCGCCTGGCCGCGCTCTGATTTGTTGCTGATCATGACGGCTGACTCGTCGACGAAATCACTCAGTGCGAGCGGCCGCCCTTCAGGATCTTTCAACGCACACGCCATATTGACGGGATTGAAGTGAGTGGCAGCGGCGAAGATGCTCTTCTGCCCATCGTCGGCTCGGTCGACTTCGGCACCCTCAACGATCTGCAGGCTCACTCGCCCGTCAGTGCCTCGCACCCAAAAGGGACCACCGCCGGGCTCACCCACGTTCTTCACGACGCCGCAGACCCGCATCGGTCGCCTCAACTCGGTCTCCAGGAGCAGCCGGCGCTTCGAGACAGGCAGGGCGGCAAAATCGTCGCCGAGATCACATCCGAACGTGGCGTGAAGTTCGCCGGCGACACGGTCAAGCTCGACGCTCTCGGCGTGCGGCGTGAGCGATGCGAGCCAGCCGCGCGCACGGTTCTGTAGCTCGGCAAGCCTCCCAATGAGAACCTTCCGCCAGCGCACGACCTCACTCATACGCTGCGGCGGGACAACGTTGTCAATGTTACCCAAGTAGGCAACATCGGCCTCAATCGCAGCCAAGTTCTGGATCAGCGACCCGTGCCCTCCGGGACGCAGGAGAAGGCTCCCATCGGCGAGGCGACATGGCTCACGATCGCTGGTCAGCGCCAAGGTCATCGTGCTTCGAGGTTGCGTCGAAAACTCCACCTCGAGCTGCGGAGCGCCACTTTGCTTCAGGCGCGCTGTCGTTTCCTCAAGCCGCTTTGTGAAGTAACCGCGATGTTCCTCTTGGATTGTAAAGTGAATGGCACACACGTCGGCTCCCGAGGCGACGAGCGTAGCCTCCGTCAAATGCTCGTCGAACGCCGTTCGTCCACCCTCAGCGTCGCGGTGAAATAGCGCCAACCCTTTCGGGAGCAGGCTGTAGCCGAGTTGTCGCTCATCGAGTAGTGCATGGACGATCTCCTTCCAGCTGGCACCCGTCGCGCCAGAGGTTGCCGACAAGGAGCTTTGCAGCTCCGGCCAAAACGCGAATTCCTGGAGGTGCGTGAAGAAACGCTGCGCAGCGGCGGCATCAGCGTCACCCTTGTCCGCGAGTACCGCCACTTCCTCCTCGCTCAAGCCTTTCGAGATCACCGCACGCGTCAAAAAATCGAACATGCGTGTCGCGGCGCCGGACGCAGGCACGAACCGAACTAGGCGGCACTGGGGAATCGCCATCTCGGCCGCGGCGACCGCGTCCTCCTGTTCGGCGGGACGCCACGGGTGGATACCGTCACCGAGCGTGCAAGGCCGTACGAGCGTCCGATACGGACGTGGGCGGCGGAGGAGCTCGACTTGACGCTCTGCTTCGGCGACCGCAATCCCGTACGACGCCAAGGTCTGTTGATCGTGAGAGGCGAACACAGCAGGACGACTCCCGGACTCAGGAGGGTAGGCAGAAAAAAAGAGTGGTGTTTCCACACCACTCTTTCTCTACGAGTTCGTCAACCTACACGCGCATCACCGCAGTCGCAATGGTGCTGCGGTCAGTTTACGTCAATTTTGCGACGCTGCGCCGCAGCTCTCTTGGGGAGCGAAACTGTCAGCACGCCGTCCGTGAACTGAGCGGACAGTTTCTCGGCGTCCACCGGCTCGCGCACCTCGAACGTGCGTTCGAAATCGCCAACCACGTACTCGCGAGAGGCGTACCGCACATCGTCAGCTGGCCGCGACGTCGCGGTAGCTTTGATGGTCAAGATGCCGCCCTCGAACCGCAGGTCGATTCTCTCCTTCTGAACTCCGGGAAGGTCGACGATCGCTACGAGCTCGGTTTCCGTTTCGACGATGTCAACGTCGGGAAGATACGGCCGCCGCGTCGATGCTTGCGTCACCGCGGCTGGGGTGTGAATGTTTTCGTTCATGGTCAATCAACTCCTCTAGCTGGATCCTACGTCCATTGTCACTCGACACTGATCTTTCGTGCCTTTGACAGACCGCTCTTCGGCAAACGGATCGTCAACACACCGTTTTCCAGTTTGGCTTCAGCTCCCTCTGGGTTGACTGCGACCGGCAGCGTGACCGTGCGGCTGAACTTACCGTGAAAACGCTCGGCACGGTGGCGCTTCTGGCCTTCGCCGCCCTCGTCCGGGAGCCGGCGCTCACCGGTGATCGTGAGTTCGTCGCCGACGACGTGCACTTCGAACTGATCCTGGCGCAGTCCGGGAATCTCAGACTCGACATAAACGTTGTCGTCGTCCTCCCACGAATTGATCGCCGCGAACGTGCCGCGGTGTGAAGGGCTCAACGGTCGGACACCAAAGAAGTCGCCGAACAGCTGATCCACCTCACGTTGCAAGTGGTCGAAAAAGTCTCCTCTGCGTGCGAGTGAAAGGTTCATAAGTGTTCCTCCGTGCAAGCGTGGAATGGGAAGTTCCAGGGAATCTCTGAGTTGGTTGCGCCGTCCACCACGACGGCGTTTTTTGCGTTTGTTGAGCTTAAACAGCATCTGTCGTGCCATGAGCGCGAGAACAAATCATAAAATGCTTCGAAACAACAACTTATAGACCTCCCACGGCTCCTTTCACCCACTCCCGTAGCTGCCATAATGGCGGCACCCCAACACCGAAAGGCGCCGCAAATCGCTCAGAGTCACGCCACACTGCCACAACGGCAGGGGCAGCCGTTGTCGCACGTTCAGGGTACTCTTCGATACCAGCTCGCCTGAGCCCCTTTGACGCTAGGTCTATTGCGCATCGGAGCGACCATGAAAGCAGCAGAGCGGTCTCAGCCGTTCTCTCCAGACGCCCTCCAAGCCTTCCTGAATGACGCCGCGCGCGTCGAAACCGCGAAGACGCTTCACGTCACCGACGGCAGCAGCGAACGCTTGTTTTACTGCGTCAAGGGCGGCGTCAGAGCCCTCTCGGTCGGTCCGCGGTGTGGGGCGGGACTGATGGGGACGCTGGTCGAGTCACAGGAAATCCCGATCGATCTGCTACACGAAATCCTTGAAGAGCAGAGAACCCTCCGCTCCAGCCTTCGCGACGTCCTCATCACAAAAGAAGTTCTGACGCGAGAGGAATACGACGACCTCACGGCACGACTCGTCTGCGACGACCTTTGCGAGCTTGTCTTTTGGAAAGGCGCACGCTATCGCATCGACGAAGGCCAGCCGCCGAAGGAACTCTTTCGCGGCGACCGCGAAGTTCTTCAGGCCACCGTCGACACGAAGAAACTGGCGCGGGACGTCACCAAATGGTTGAGCCGCTGGCGTAAACTCCGCCACATCGTGCGAGATGACACGGTCGGCGTGACTGTCACGTTTGGTGGCAAAAAATCGAGTCGCCAAGAGCCACCTGAAGTGCAGCGGTTGCTCAGCCTCTGCGGCGAGAGGATTCAGGTAGGTCAGCTGTGGCGGCGCTCCGGAATGCCTCTCACGGAGCTCTACGAGAGCATCGTCTCGCTCGCGGAGCGCAAGATGGTGACGCTCTCGCACGAGCGCGCACAAAGGATGACACCCGAGATCGAGATCGCGACGCTCGAGGACAGCCTGCGCCACTTGGTCGAAAAGGACTCCGCCCGAGAGCGCCTTGCGTCGCTCTATCGCAAGACGCATCAGTATGAAAAAGCAGCGGCGCAACTGGAAGAGTTAGCGCGATCTGCGGCCGTTGCTAAAAATTGGTCCGTCGCGACACGCCGCTACAAGGAAGCTCTGAGCCTTCAACCTGAGAACGTGACGGCGTTCGAGCAGTGTGTGGAAGCCTACGTCAACAACGGCGTCCTCGCCGAACTCAAGCAACTGGCAGTCAATCACCTCCAGGTCCTCTCAGAGAAGGGGCTCGAAGAGACCGTCGATGACTGCGTCCGAATTCTCGAAGAAGTGCGCGGCATGGAAACCGCCGTCCTGGAGATCCGAGCCTCGCAGCTCGCGCAGCGCGGCGAGATCAAAGAAGCCGCACACGAGTACCTTCGCGTCGCGAAGCTCCTTCAAGATCGAGGCGAAACGGGCCACGCCACGTTACTTCTGAAGCAGGCAGTCGCCTTGGATCAGGGAAACATGGTAGCTCATCGGTTGCTTCAGGAATACGGCCAGGAGGCTGAGAAGAAAGCGGCCAAGACGTCGGCCGCCGCGCCACACTCTAGCTCAAGCGCGCCAAACTCGGGCAGCAAACGCTCTCGTCGTCGTAGCAGGTTCCGACTGCTCTCGACAGCCGCCCTCCTTGCTGTCCTCGGGATCCTCCTCTATCTCGGGGGATTTCTAGATCGCTGGCTGCCCCCGGCGCTCGCAACTGCCTCCGCGGAAACGACGGCAGAGAACGAGGGCAACTGGTTCAAGCGCACGATCAGCGTCGTCGCCAACAGCCTACGCCCCAGCGCGCCACCACCTGGAAACATTTCGAGCCCGATCAACGAAGAACTAGGACTCCCGTCTGACTATCTCATCGACGTTCCGGCCGAAGGCGCCGGAGGTCTCGACCCGCGATCCCTGTTCGCTCCCCTCGCCGAGGCTGGGTCAGAGAGCGGCGCCATTGGCGAACTTCTCATTAGCTCGATGCAGCGGTCGACTGACGAGCCCGCTGAGGAAACGCTCGAGTCGATCTCGATCACCCACGACGGGCCTCGAGACGAGCAGCGGACAGCCGAGCTGTTGGCGCTGCTGACACGGACCGACGCGCGGCAAACCGCGACAGCCGACGATTCAGCGGTGGCCGCCGAGCTCTCTGGAGAATCCATGCCGATCGACTCCCGCGGCTCGACCCAGCCGCAGTGGGTCCCCCGGCCGCAGACACAGCCCAAGTCCAGCGCGCCACAGACCAGCACGCCACAGACCAGCGCGGACACTCCGCTCAACCCAAGCCTGGGTCGACGCCTCCGACGTATCGTCGAGCGTACCGAAGAGGAGTGTCTGAGTCTCTCAGTTCTCACCAGGCGACGCCTGGACAGCGACACGTTCATGCTCTACGGCGATTCATGCGGAGCCTACATCCAGGATAGCAGTGGACGGGTCTTGCGAGAGTTCCCACGCCGCTCAGGGACGTCATGGTCGATAGGACATCGCGCTGAGGTCGTCTGCCGCTGGCGCCCGGGAGGAGCCGCGACGATCTTTCGGCGCGACGTGGAGAGCGCGGAACACCTCACGTGGCGCATCCCGCCGGAGGTCGATGCCGTAGCCGTAGATGGCGACGCGCTTCTCTTGCGCGAGAACAAACTCACCGCCCTGTTTCGCTTCGACGGGACTCCCGTGACAAGCGCGGAACTACCGCGCTGGAGCGAAGGCGTCCGAGTCGGCGACACGTGGGTCCTAAGCCGCCGATTGAAGAGCGGGGAATACGCGGTTTGGGTCGTCGAGGAGGGGCAACTCAGCGTCCAGTGGTTCCTCTTCGAAGAGAACGGGCTACTCAGCGTTCAGTAGCGAGGGCGCGCACGGACAGCAGAAACGGGTGTTGGTTTCGCACGAGCGGCCGTCTACAATCCGTCGATCTCCAGGCTGTCAACCGTGGATCGAGCTGATCACGCTCCCTGAATCGCAGCCCCGCTCAACTACATGTCTGTCGTCTGGCGCATCGCGCTCGTAACCCTGAGTGTCTTTCTCTTCGTTCTCGCGCTCAAGTTCATTCAAACCGGAGCCGCGTCTCTCTCGGATCTCTTCGAGAACATCTTCGTCAATGGCGAGATCGCCTCGCTTGGATTCGGGTGGTTCACGTCGTGTGTCGTATTGAGCGGCTCCCCGGTTGCGGCGATCGCCCTCAGCCTCCTGGCCAGCAACACGCTCGACAAATTCGAGAGCTTCTCGATGATCGTCGGCTCACGGCTAGGTGCTTCGTTCGTCGTGCTCGCCGTCGGGTTCATCTACGACCTACGCTCAAAAAGCCCGCGTGGCGGAGTCTACGTCGGCACCCTTTCGTTTCTGATCACGGCTTCGGTCTACATCCCCGCCTTGCTCCTCGGCTACGTCGTTCTGCATTCTGGCTTTCTCGACGGAGTTCGGATCGAGGCGCCACCCGTGTTCGTCAGTTTCATCGACACACTCTACCAGCCGATCGTCGACGGCACCGTCGCGCTCTGCGACACCGTCTCGCTTCCGATGTGGTCGCTCATGGTCGCTGGAGTTGGTGTGCTCGTCGTCGCGTTCAAGCTGTTCGATCTGACACTGCCGACGGTGGATCCCCTCGGCGGCAACCTCGGGCGCATGGCGACGACAATTTTCCGACCGTCGATTGCGTTTCTGTTCGGCATGCTCGTCACCTGCTTCACGCTCTCGGTATCAGTATCGCTCACGCTGCTCGTGCCGTTGACCGTGCGTGGAATCATCCGTCGCGAGAATCTCGTTCCTTACATCATGGGTGCCAACATCACCACGTTCGTCGACACGTTGATAGCGAGTCTACTCATCGGCCATCCCGATGCCTTTGGATTGGTGCTCTGCTGCGCGTTAACCGTAACGACGGTGTCGCTGCCGCTCGTCTTTCTCGTCTATCACCCATACGAAAACCTAATGGACACCCTAACGTCGGCGATCACGCAGCGCCGCGCGACGTTGACCGTGTTCGTCATTGCAGTGTTCATTGTTCCGCTCCTTTTGATCGTCCTCGGGATGTGAGTATTGAACTCGACGGGGTCGCGTTGTGCGGATTCGGTCGGCAGAATAAAGAGTCGCAAGCGATAGCCTGAGCAGACAAAGAAAGTCGAACGACAAGATGTCAGAAGAAGCTTTCAGAATCCTCTCCTACGTCGATGTTTCCGAGGAAAGCGAGTGGGCTCTCACGCTCACGCGGGAACTTCTTTGCGGTGTCAACGCCTCAGTCGTCCTGTTGACCACAGAGGACGTCGTAGCGAAAAACCCAGAGTTCCTCGACCAGACAGCGGCGCAGCTCGAAGAGTCAACCGGCCACTCGGTGACCACCGCGGTGCGTCCGGGTCCGCCGCGCGAAGCCATTCTCCAGGAATCACGAGCGGTTTCGCCGGCGATCACCATCTTTCCTCCTGCCGGCAGGCGTGGTCTGGCGCGCATGATCAAAGGTTCGCGAGTCAAAAGCGTCGTCCACAACTCCCCGTCGAGCATCATGGTGGCGCGGCGCCCCGTCTCCGAGAGCATTCAACGCATTCTCCTCACCGTCAGCGGCGGGCCGATGAGCGAGACGACGTTCTTGTGCGGACATGAACTGAGCCAATCGCTGGGGGCGGAGCTGACCATTCTGCACGTCCGCTCCAGCGTACCGATCCCGAGTGTCGAGGGCGCGAAGGAGAGTACGGAGCCGCAGCAAAAGATTCCGGGTGTCTCCGATCTCATCGACGTCCTGCAGTGGAAGCCCGGCACCGAACCCAAGGTCGTGATCTCACAGGGAATGGTACTGCGAGAGATTCTGACGGAGTGTCAGCGCGGAGGGTACGACTTGTTGATTCTCGGTCAACACCTCGCGGTGCGTGAAGCCGGAGGACCGTTTTCCGAGAACCTCGCCGAACGGCTGGCGGTAGAGTCACCCATCCCCGTGCTCGTCATTCGACCACGACGCTGGGCCGCAGGCGTTTCGCGACAGGAGTGACGCGGATCCTCACGGCAAGAGACGACGCGATCAACCGCCGAAATCAGAGGTCTCGCCCGATGGCGTAGATCTCCTCGGCATCGAGCGCGAGGTCGTTGGTGCTGAAAAGTTTCTCAATGGCGGCTTTGTGAATCTTCATCTTGAGTCCGCCGACACCGATGGCGCCATAGGTTACCGCGCTTCCGTCTTCGACAGCGGTGGCCGTCGGCTCGATGCCTTCAACACCCACCGGCGGGACGGCGTTCAGGTCAGCGACAAAGCGGAGCGTTTCGGCACGTTGGCGATCCGCCTTGCTGACAAGCTGCACGCCAGCGCCACCGGCGGCAATGAGGACGTCGGCGCCATCGAGTGCCGCAGTGACGGAAGACTCTGAGCTCGTCTCGAGCGCTTCGAGGGACGCCCCGGCCACGGCATCGCGCACGTCTTGAGCTACGGTCTCAGCACGAGCAAGGGAACGTGACGCAACTCGCACGCTCGCACCCTCACGCGCCAATAACCTCGCCGCGCGTCGCCCCACAGGTCCAGTCGCCGCGAGCACTGTAGCACGGGCGCCGCGCAGCACGACGTGACGCGCCGCCAGCGCGACGGCCGCTGCTGCCGTGGTGTTCGCGCCATTCGAATCGAGCATGATCGAGACGCGGAGGGGGCCGAAACAGGCGTCACGTGCCGCACTGAAAATCTTTTCCCCCAATTCGACGTCGCTGCCACCCACGAAGACGGCGGTCGACTTCAGGTCTTTGGGCCCGCGCGTGAAGATGGCGCCGTAGATCAGATCGCGGACTGTCTCGGGCACGATCCCGCCGTAGCTGAAAAGCTGTTCAGCTCCGGCATCAACGCCGACGACACGATCGAATAGGCTCGGCAGCGGATCGCTGTCAAGCTGGACAAGTATGCGCTTCTTCTCAGTCATAGCTCAAACGCGAGAAGCCTTTGGCACTCCTGAAGTACTGACGGACTTGAAAACCCGAGGGAAAGAAAGAAACCAAACCGCGCAGCGAACTCGCTCCACTCCGTTCAGCTGCGAACCTGGGATGTCAGACAGCTAAAACCACAGGACACTGGACGGCGGGGAGAGAAGCGGACTCGAGCGTTCAGTCGAGGGCGCGACGAAGTGTCGGCAGTAGCACTCACAAGGCGGTGGTAACGAAAGACTGAGGCAGGTCCCTAACAACCGGAATCTCTCACAGGATTCGTATTGCGGCACCGTAAGAGAGATGCGGGCTAACCGTCAAACTTCGCGTTGAAACAACAAGCTCGCCACCCATCAGAGACGGTCCTCAGACCGACTCTGACGTGTGGCGAGCCTCGCCGTATCTATCTTATAGAAGAGGGCTCGGAGGCTACCTACGTTCGCCGCGGCCGAATTGGACGCGAAGCGACCAGTTCGACTCGAAGCATTACAGGCTGTTAGTTGCCGGCGAACGGATGCTTGGCAGTGTCTTTGCCGGCGATCATTTCATCAGCCGATGGCTCGCCTCGCATGGCGCGCGCGATGGAGAGTTTGGTCGCCTCGTAGTTGTACTGCCGGATCTTGGCGTCGTCCTCGGCGAGCCAGTGGATGAACACGCCGCAGACGATGACAAGGTTTTCACACTGATCTTTCGGAATCACCCCCTCGGCAACTGACTCGGCGACGGCTTTCGCAACCGCAGCCTGGGCCGGCCCGAACATCTGTACGGCTTGCTTTGCGCCCTTGATCGTCACTTTCGTGATCATGACAGTCGCCGGCTTGACGGCCAGATTGGGCTCCAAGACGGCGAGCAAGTTCGAATGTCCTTGTCTCTGAGACGCAAGCGCGTTCGCAAAGGCAGCGCCGACGGGACCATCCTTCGAACCGATCAGCAGGTCGATATGGGCGACCTCATTTCCATCACCGACAAGCGCTTCACCGATGTACATAGACATTGAAACGATTCCTCCCACGCGACGAGTCGCGAAAGTGTAGTGAGCTCCAGTCGAAGTCGACGCGATGTGTCCGCTACGCCACGTGTCCGCTACGCCACGTGTCCGCTACGCCACCGCAATCCAGCGGCAAGTCAAGCGATTGACAAGGAACCTCGAACTCGGAGACGATACAATGTGTCAACAGGTCCCCGACCTATACCAGAACCCAGGCGGTGATGGCAATCGTTTCCCGACGATTCCCGAGCACTGCGGATCAACCACCGACGAACGAGGCAAAACGGCGGATCACACCCCGGTCACTCACACGACGTCGTTCGATCACGACGGCCAACCTGATCGACTGTACGGCCCACCCTGTGACGGATCGCTCGTCACCGTCATCGGTGCGAGCGCCCGTGCCACCGCGGCCTCGGCTGCCCGTTCTGGCTGGCGGGTACGGGCCGCGGACCTGTTCGACGATGTGGACCTTCGGCGCTACTGCGACGAGACCTGGCGGTGCGAACACGCCTATCCGGCAGGGCTCGCGCCGTTTGTCGCAGACGGCCCCGACGCGCCATGGGTCTACACCGGTGGACTCGAGAACGCTCCAGAGCTAGTCGACCGGCTCAGTCGAGTCCGTCCGCTCTGGGGCAACGGCGGAGGAGTTCTGCGAGGTGTCCGCGATCCGTTTCGTCTCAGCGAGGTGCTGCGCGAAAACGGGTTCCAGATGCCAAGACTCTCGCGCACCCCTCCTCGCGCCGGCGCAGCTGCGTGGCTGCGCAAGAGCCAGGGCGGCTGCGGCGGATCGGGCATCACAGCGTGCGGCGTAGCGCCAGAGCCAGTCGCCGCCAAGGCTGTGCGGCACCAGCACAGCGACCGTGACGAGCAACTAGGTCGACGCGGCTATTATTATCAGCACCGCGCTCGCGGGGCGCCGTTCTCCGCCGTCTTTGTGGGCCGTGCGGGCGGCGCAGTACTGATCGGCGCGACGCGCCAATTGGTTGGCGTCGATTGGCTTCACGCCCCACCGTTCGGTTGGTGCGGCGGCCTGGGGCCGCAGCCGATCGCTGCCGCATGGCGTGAAGAGCTTCAAAGGCTCGGAGATACGTTGGTGGCGTCGTTTCACCTCCGCGGACTCTTCGGCGTCGACTTCATCGCCCGCGAGGAATCACTGCTGACGCCCGCGCCGCGAGCTGAGCTTGCGGTGCTCGAAGTGAACCCACGCTATCCCGCCTCGGCGGAGATACTCGAGCTATCGACGGAACCTCATCTCTTCGACCTCCACGCGGACGCCTGCCGAGCGGCCGGGAGACAAACGACAGCAACACCGGCGGCACAGATCACGGTCGAAAGCGGCCACCACGTCGTCGGCAAGGCGGTCCTCTTCGCGCCGGCACGCTGCATCATCGAAACAGACCTGCTCTCACATAGTCGCAACGGCGCAGGTTGCTGTCGCGTCGAAGTTGGCGGCATGCTTTCGGAACCGCGATACGCCGACGTTCCGTCAATCGGCACCATCATCGAGTCGCGGCACCCAATTCTGACACTGCTGGACTTGGCGGAGACGGAGTCTGCTTGCCTGGAGTCACTTCAGCGCCGTGTGAGAAGCTTCCTCGCCTCGACCCAAATCCGCCGGCGACCTCACCGCTGACACTCTGCCGCAGTGTTGAGATACGAGCAGCGGCGGAAGGCACGCCAGAGGCGGCGTAGCACGTCCCGACGGGATGCGGGCAGGTGGCGACGACGGGCTCACTCGACCGCTTCGCCCTCACCCTGGCGCAGGAGAGTTTCGGATCGCAGGGGAATGTTCTTCCACCGTTCCACTCCTCCGCCGAGCCACGTGACCGTCGCCACCACCGGGTCGGCGATTGAATCGAGCCCGAAGACACGGCGAACGTCCGACGCGCTGCAGTAACTCCCATCGGTGCCGACGATCTGCTTGAGTGAAACGCCGCCGGCCTGCACCTCGACACGGGCGCCGTACGCGTCTTTTGCGGCGCGCGTACCCTGAAGCCGCAGTCGAACCCACGCTCGGTCCGCCGCGGCGTCGTTGACCAGCACCTGCAGCGGGCCGGCATTGTTGGCAACGACGATGTCGACGTCCCCGTCGTGATCGAGATCACCGAAGGCTGCGCCACGACTAGCGAGAGCCGCACTTGCCGCCACGATCGGGCGCTGTTCGACGAATCGCCCCTTGAGGTTTCGGTAAAGCTGGTTCGGCTGCACATACGGATTCGCATTGCTGACTTGGTTCGTTTGGCGACGGACGGCTCCGTTGGCAACAAACAGATCGAGCCAGCCGTCGAGGTCGTAGTCGATTGCGTACGTACCGAATCCCGAGTAGGGGCGACTTGGTGCAGCAAGCCCGACCACAGCGGTTGCGTCGTCGAAGAAGGCTTCGTCGCGCTGAACGTAGTACGTGTTCGTCTCCTCGACTTCATGAGTAAGAAACACGTCGAAATCTCCATCGCGATCGAAATCAGCGGTCGCGATTCCCATGCCGGCTTCGCTTTTGCCGTCACGATTGACGGCCACACCCGCCAACAGCCCAGCCTCCTCGAATGCCCTGCCTTCGCGGTTCAACCACAGGTGATTAGGGGTCGCGTCGTTGGCGACGAAGACATCGATCCAGCCATCGTTATCCCAGTCGGCGCAGACGACACCGAGTCCACAGCCGAGGCTCGAGTGAACCCCTAAGCGAATGGTGACATCGTCAAACGTGCCGTCGCCGCGATTGCGAAAGACGCGGTCGCTGGCAGGTTCGTAGCTCATAGGACCGCAGTAGTCCGGCACGCCACCGAACCGCGTGCAGTCGCGATTGGCGGCGAGGGAATACTCGACGTAGTTGACGACGTAAATGTCGAGCCAACCGTCGCGGTCGTAGTCGAAGAAAGCTGCGCTGGCGGCGAAGCCAGGATCGCCAACGCCTGCCGACTCCGTCACATCTCGGAACGTGCCGTCGCCTTGATTGTGGAAGAGCACGTTGGCACCGAAGTTCGTCACATAGAGATCCGCGAATCCGTCGTTGTCGTAATCGCCGACAGCGCAGCCGAGCGCGAAGCCCTGGTCTCCAACCCCACTGGTCGTGGTGACGTCGACAAACTTGAGCACCGAGCTGTTTGCCAGCTCGCTGCGAAAGAGTCGATTGACCGGAGCCTGACCCGGATCACCGCTACCCGGCGTTCTGACGCCGTCCGGAGCAGCGCGAGTCGCTGTCAGCGGCGCGCCCTGGAGCGCGTAGACGTCGAGGTCGCCATCACCGTCAAAATCAAAGAGCGCACAACCGGCGCCCATGATCTCCGGCAAAAAAAAGCCACCCGTCGCTCCGTTGACGTGGACGAAATCGATACCGACGCTGGTCGTCACGTCGCGGAAGGGAGCAGGTGCGGAATCCGCGGGCTCGGAAGTGGGACTCGAGCTCGCCACTGGTTGCGATGAGGATTCAGCCTGCGGCGCGCCCGCCGTCGACTCGTTGGGTGCATCTGGCGTGCAGCTCAAAAGCAGCGACGCGACTGCTAAGCAAGCGTTGCGCGCGAACAGCCGAGCCACCAGGGCGCTCGGGACGTTAAGCTTCAGCATCATGGCGCTACTCGCGATACGGCTTGTTCTGGCGGTAGAGTGACAAGCGACGTTCAATCTCGGCAATCGGCAAGCCCTTCTCTCGACCCAGGCTCATCGCTTTCTCGGCGGTTCCAACTGCGCCAGCGAACTCGCCAACGGCAGCTTGAGCCGCAGCGACGACATCGAGAAACCGAGGATCGTCTTCGAGCTTGGCTCGCAGCGGGCGCAAAATCTCGAGGCTCTCGGCCGGCTTCCGCAGTCGATCGACGGACGTTGTCGCTAAGACCCATGCCAGAAACACGCGAGTCGGAGCGTCCTCCGGCACCTCACGCTGACCGACGCGAAGAACGCTGATGGCCGCTTCGCTCAGTTTCCTCTGGCGCAGAAAGTCCGCGAGGCGCTGAAATGGTTCGCCGCGTAGAGGAAAGCCTCGCGCCGACAGCGGCTCGCCGGGGGCAGCAAGGAAGCGCTGTTGGATGCGCTCATCGAGCGGTCGTAGCGCGATCGCCACAAGGTAGTGCTCGAAGGCTTGCTTTCGATCGCTTCGCTCCAGAAGCCGTCCGAGTGTGAAGTGGGCCTCAGCGTGATTCGGGCGCAGCTCCAGACTACGGCGTACGGACGCGACGGCCGCATCTATGTCACCTCGCTGCTCGTGAACGAGGCCAAGGTTAAAGAGCGCACGAGCGTACCGCGGCTCGATCTCAACTGCTCGCTCGAGGTGAGTCAAAGATTCTGAATAGCGTCCGAGCTCGAACAAGCAGAGCGCCAAGTTGTTGTGCGCCTCCACGTATCTTGGTCGCTTCTCAAGAAAGCGCTCGAAGTAGGTGATCGCCTCGGCCGCCCTGCCGGACTTCTGCAGCGCCAAACCAATGTTGTAGTCAGCGAGCGGCAGATGATCATTCCGCCCCTGGGCTTCCTTGTACGCAGCGATCGCGTCGTCGAATCGTCCTGCCTTAAGGAGAGAATTCGCCTGCCGAAAGAGATGGTCAGCGTCGAGTTTGAGCGATTGAACGGATTCCCAAACCGGATCGGAGTAGGGAAGATCCTTGATGCCAGTCTCGAACGCCTTGAGCGCTTCGAACGCTTCGGCGCGAGCGCCCTGCAATTGGTAGAGGCGCGCCAGGCCGTAGTGCGCCCGCGCATAGCGAGGCTCCTTCTCCAGCGCGCGTAAGAACTCCTTCTGTGCCTCGGCGTGCTCGCCCCTTCGCAGCAGGACCTGCGCTAAACCCTCGTGAGCGTGCGGGGAATCCGGCGACAACTCGACGGCACGGCGGTACCAACGGTGAGCTCCCTCCAGAGTGTTCGCATCGAGCGCGACCCGCCCGAGCGTCAGAAGCGTCGGCAGAGTTTCGGAGATGGAAAGAGCGCGCTCCAGCGACAGCTTCGCCGCGTCGAGATTCCCACTCTTCGCCTCGAGGCGCCCCTTCAAGTACCACCAACTCTCTTCGTCCTCTTTCAGCACTACGGCGCGACGCAGGTAGAGCATGGCCTGCTCGTTCCAGCCGTACGCGATCAGAAGCTTCGCCATGTGCGCGTTTGCCACCGCGGCCGCGCGCGTGTCACCTGCTGCCTTTGCGGCACGCTGTAACTGCTCGCGCACCGCGGGTTCGAACTGGGTCCAGTCGAGCGTCGGTGCGGGCGGAAGTCGTGGTGGCAGAGTCGGCGGCGACGGAACGCAAGAAACACAAAACGACAAAAGCGCCGGCAAAAACAGCGCGTCGCACAGCGACTGCCGGCCGCGTCCCGGTGACGGCTCAGCGACGGTGCAGACGCCTCGCCGCCCCATGGTCGACGGTCTCTCAAGGCAACCGCGCGGAGTCTTGCGACGGTGCGTGGAGCGATGCTCGCCCACGCCACCTGCAGCCCGGCGGAGAACATTACACCACATCGGAACCGGCCCTCAGGATGCGCAACTGTGCTTTGTAGAGACGCCGCATCGCCAGCAGCTCATCGTCGTAAAGTCGCTCACGAAAATCCGGGAACGTCCACTCGTACGGGTGAAACTTCCCCTCGGAGTAGCGACAGACAATATCAGCGTAGATCCCGTCACCCAAATGAATCTTCTGCGCGTCAAACTTCCCCGACCCTAGAACGAGCTTGTGATAGTCGAGGTATCCAACATCGATGTTCACCAGCCGCCCACGCACGCCGCTGCAGGCATCTTCCATAGCATTCGCTTGCCTCTTCAGCTCGATGAGATCCTCGGGGGCCACAAGAACGTCGATCGAAACCAAGCGCCGCTTCAGGTCTAGTCCCATCTCCGGGGCGTAGTACTCCGTGACAACAAACGGTCGATCAGGACCTTCAAAATCGATCCGTCCCCACGTGCGCGCGATACGTTCCTTCAACGCGTCCAGATCAGCCGCTGGGGACCAAAGGATGGCTGCAACCACCTTCACTGGATCAGGAGGGCGTGGTACGGCCACCGAACTCTCCTTGCTTCTCGAGGATCCGCAGCGCGCGCGCTGCAATGGTCGCTTCGATGCCGAACTGCTCCTTCATCGCTGTCGTCAACTCCGCATCTGACAGCTCACGCCGCGTCGCACCTGTGTGATCGCGCCGTTGAAGACGCCTGCCTTGAAGATAGATCTGGGAATCGCCGGCAACACACGTGAGGACAGGGTAGCGCATCATGTCCCAGTCGAACGACCGCGCCCACGCACGCTGAAAGTCACCCGGGTCGACGGCCGCAGTCTTGTACGTCAATCGTGGCGTCAGCCCGTGTTTCTGGACGGTCGACAGCTGCAATCGAGCGCCACTCGCCAGCGGCTCCAGTCGGAGCTCGCTAAACGCTGTATGGATCGTCGTCGCAGCTGCCACATCGATTCGCACCGGCTGCAGAATCAGGTAGCCAGGATCGAGAAGATGGGGCACGCCGTCGACCCAGACCAAGAGGGCGCAGTGCGTGTCCGCGCCGTAGTGGCGGTCGGCGAGAATCGGCTCCGCCCGCCAGCCCAGCGAGCGGAGCACGGCGAGCATCGCCGCCGTCAACGAAAAGCAGGTGCCACCCGTGCCGTGGGCGAAATGATCGAGAAGGACCTCGTCCGGCAGCCGGAACGCTGTCTCACCGCAGCGCTGCGACCGCGCGATCACCTTCGTCAGGTTCTCATAGGGAATCTGCGCGAACGCTCGAGAGATGGCCTCCAGCTGAATTGAGGGCGGCGCGCCGCCGAGGGCAGCCGGCGTCGCCAGGCGAAAGTGAGTTGTGAAGCTGTGGAGGGTGGCGTCCTGGATCTCCAGGATCATCGACTATCTCCTGCTGTGAGTTACACTTGAGACTCCCCCCTATATTCTCGTGAATCCCGCGCGGCGTGTCACCGTCGAAACGGACAACAGGGCGGTGCTTTTCTCGACCAACCGGCTGCCTGAAAGGAACAGGGGACATGAACTCAAGGGTACATCGAGTCGCGATCATCGCTGCCGTGATGACGGCGGGTTCCATCATCCTGAATTCGCCAGTTCGAGGTCAAAGCTCGCAGCCCGAGGAGATGGCGGCCCCAGTTGAAGGCGTGCATCCGGACATGATCCCAGACGAGTTGCAAAGCCGCTTCGAGATGAAAGAGTTCGAGGTGCAGCCGAACTCCGACGTGCTGGTTCTCAAAGACGGCCGCCGTGTCGAGGTCTATTTTCTGCGCGCCTACGGCGACGAGCTTGTCTTCTTCGTCAAACACGATGACGTCACGTTCGCGCGCGAGAGGCTACGACGCAGCGACGTTCGAACCGTCCTCCTCGGTGAATCCCTCGAGCGCGACCCTCTCGCTCCACCTCAAATCCGCCGGGCGCGAAAGCAACCGGTGGTGAAGCGGAACATACTCGCAGGCGCATTCACTGGTCGACAAGATGCCTCCACACAGTGGCACATCCGATTCCGCAGCAGCATCAACAAACAGATAGCGTTCAGTGAGGACGCAACCGAGTTCGGCACCGTAGAAATCGAGAGCGTCCACGTCTCCCAGGACCGTCGCCACAAGAGCTCCACTTGGTCGATGGGCCGCTATCATCTTTACGCGCCGGGAAGCGTCAACAACGAAGACTGGGTGCTAACGCTGTCGTCCATGACGCACTCTCAGCGCGACGCCGGCCGTCACACGAATTGGTCGACCGGTCGCCTGGCGGACGACACGCTCATCGTCACCTTCGCTGACACGGCCGATTCTTTTCGTCTGGAGTGGTCGAACCTGAGTTCGGGAACGTGGACGAGTCTCCCGCAAATCACGTTCCGTCGCATGCGTGCGCGCGGTCACTCGCCTGGAGGCCCGCACCGCGGCGAGCCGACGCGCGTCCCTCTCCAGAAGACCTTGGTGCGCTTGCGCGAAGTTCCACAAGGGAACGTGATGCTAGGACAGCACGCCGCGCCGAAGTTGGCAGCGATTGGCGGCAGTTCTGGCCACCACGTCAGGCTGACGACCCCGAGTGGTTCTTGGATCGTGCGCCAGCCGCAGGAACGCAGCATGCAGGAGCGTTATCGGCTTGCGTTCCTCAAGCGCCGGGCAAAGAACGATGGCCGCCTGCCGGAATCGCGTCGCTCAGTGTCGCCCTTGCGCTAGCTGAATCTGAACGGTTTCTAAAGCCGAGATGGGATATGCTCGAGAAGATCATCGGCCGGTCAGTGCAGTCAGCGACTCGGCGTCGATTTCCCCCGGCGTGGTGAAAACGCGCCACTTTTGATGCGGCACTTCGCGCAAAGCAGTTTCGAGGCGCTCGCTGTTCGTCCCCTCGGCTCGCACTTCGCGCAGTAGGATCATCACAATCTGCCCAGGGTGGCGCCGCGCCAGGTCGCCGTAGATCTCAGGGTCCTGCTCGCCACAGTCGCCAACGAGAAGAAAACGCCTCTGCGGATACGTTCTCATCAACGCTTCGATCGTCGTTTTTTTGTGACTTCCGCTACTGGCCACGAAACGAACGAAACTGCTATCCTTCCAGCGAAAATGGCGCAGGTGGTAGGTTCCGAGAGGAAATCCCGCTTGGCGCGCCCACTCGTCGAGCGGCTGATAGAGCTGCCATGGCGAATTCGAGACATAGTGAAAACTGGCGCCGCCCTTGGCAAGGTCCTTGTAAAGGCGAGGCATTCCATCGACGGCCGCGTATGGTTCTAGAAAGGTGTTGCGGAGCAGGGCGTCGCGGTCGAGCACCTCGCTGATCTTGATCGTGTCGTCGATGTCTGAAACCACGCTCAGGCCGTCTCGCGGCAGCAGATGGATACGTCCGACGAAACGTCGCGCATCGCCCGGTCGCAAAATAGTTTCGACTCGTAGCTGGTGGCCGCCGGCCATTGTGTCGCTGACCTTTTCCGCGTCAACAACACCGAGGCGTCCGGTGTCGGTAAAATGCCCATTCGGCCGCGACGCACGCAGCCGCAATTCGCGTTCACCGAAACGCACCGGGACACGTTTGCCGCGTTCGTTGTCGACAAGGAACAGGCGCGCTCTCTCGCGAAACGCCTCCGTCTCGGACGCGCGTTTCTCAAGACCAATCGCACGTCTCAAAAGTGACAGCAACGCGGCACGTTTGAGGCTATTTTCCTCGGGCTCGTAGATGCGTCCATGGAGCGAGAACACCCAGTCGCGACCATCCGGAGAGAGGGCTCCGTACGTCGGGTAGAGCAGCACCTCTTCGTCGCTGCGAACAGGCGATTTCACTTCGCTAGCTGCCATGGAACAGCATCCTAAAGCACTGGTGATGAGTTCGAACGACGCGAGACCGACCAAAAGGGCGAAACTGAATCTCATCGATGACTCCACCGAATCACGCATCTTTGATGCGGCGACTCGCCCGTGGGTCCTTCACATCGACGTGCAGAACCCACAGGCGAACTGGATCGACATCTCGATGCCCGCGCCGCGCCACGGATCATGAAGCCTCCGGCGAAACTCCGAAGGCCGCGGCTTCACGAAAAAACGCTGCGGTCAGTGGTGCAGCGTACTGCGTCTCAATATGTGTCGCGAGCGCCTCAAGCTCGGCGCTCGTGCTGCGACCGGGCCTCAACGCTTCGTAGAGCTTCAAGACCTCCTCGTCTGGAACCGACGCAAGCTCGGCGGCACGGCGCAGATTCTCGGCGAGCTGCGCGAACCCGGACTCCGCCGCGATGCGCGCTTGCTCCAGAAGCGTCTCGGCGCGAATGCCGATGGCATCCGAGCCAACATCTCCGCACCGCAGGGCTTCAAGCGACACCGCGCTGATCGGCCGACCATTCGGCAATCGAAGCGTGTCGCGCGAGTGCTCATAGAGCGGATACTGATTTGCCATTACCCTTCGCCCTCCCCACGCGACGTCGGTGTTGGTGGTATTGGGGCGGCGTCAGCTGCGGCTGTCAACGCGGCGTCGCGCAGTCGAAGCTCGATCGGCGGCGCGCCCGCCCGCACCGCGTCAACTTCAACGCGGTGCATGAGCGTTGTGTGGACGATGTGCTTCAAGCGGGCAGTATTGTCAATACGAATAGGCACAGGCTCAGGCGACAGTCCCTTGGCGTAGCGAGCGGCGTTCCGTCCAAGCGCCACATACGTCTCCACCGACGCGTTGGGAGACTGACTGAGAAGCTCGAGGTTGTCGAGCGGGGCTAGGTCACGACGATGAATCACCGCCGTACCGCGAGACTGAAGACCGACGGCGATTCCGGAGCCGGAAATCTGGGCGGCATGGTGCCCCAAAAACGCACAGTCGGCGGTGTCGAGCACGCGCACGAAGCGACAGTGAACATCTTCCGCCGAAACACCTGTCAACAGCGCGGCGATGACTTCGCGATGGCTCAACCCCGCAAGCGTCGTCCACAAGTGTCGAGCAAACGCTGGCCCGACCGCGACGACGACTTCCACGTCTCGACCCGCCGCGGCGGGCTCGAGCTCGTCGAAGAGCAAATCGTTGTCTTGACCTCCACCAACCAGCGCTGCAGGAGCGCTGGCGTGCGGCAGGTCCTTCAGCTCATCCCAACGCTGACCGGCGACGCGGTACCCGCTGCCCGGACCGTGGTAATCGAGCGGCGTGTTGATCGCACTCTCGGCGACCAGATCGTCTCCGCGCCGCGAGAGGATCGCCGCCGGCTGCAAATAGTCGCCCGCTGCGCGCTGCCTGGCCAGCGCCAGTAGGGCGCGCGCCTCCGGCTCATAGCCACGACGAGCGAGCGCTGCGGCAAGATCGACAATCGTCGCGTCGGACTGAAAGAACTTCTCCGCGGCAACCGAGTCATCCGCCAGGCTGCGCGCCGGCAAATCGGTACTGTCATATGCCAGCACCGCGGCTTCGACTTCGTCGTCGCCGACCGCTGGCAGGTCAAGCTCGTCGTAAACCGATTGAATCGCCTGCGCCGCGCGCCTCCGAACACAAGCGATCTCGTCTTCGGCTACCGGCGTTATGCCGCCGTCGATCTGAAAGTCGCGCTGCAGAGATGTCCACGCGTCGAGATCGTCTGCGTCGAAGTTCCCTCCGCCGAAGAGATTGTCGCCGCGCGGCATGAGGCTGTATCCCGACGTGACGAAGTCCGTTCCCGGCAGAAACTGCAGCATAAGCTTCGCCGACTTGCGCAAGTCTGAGTGCGACGAGAGCGCGTCGTTGCCACTCGCCAGCTCAAGCCCCAGGCTCGAGGCCATGAGATTCTCCGCCAGGACGGCGCGGATTCCGGCTGGTAGCGCCAGCGGCAGCGCGATGCAGCTGATCGCACCGTTTTGAACGCCTTGGCTGCCGGCTCCCTTGATGCAAAGGAGACACCTCGCTTCAAGATAGAGCATCGAGCAGCGCTCGGCGTGTCCCATGAGAACCTCGGAACCGCTGCCGGAAGTGAAGCGTACCTTGACACCCCGCGACGCGTAAGCTGCGGCCAGAAACGACTTCGACCAAGGCGTGTCATCGCCGTCGCGAAACGCTTGGGCGCTGCCGTAGACCGACAGTGTCTCCGCGTAGCTGACAAGCCCTTTGAGGGCGAGACGCAAGTTGACGCTCTCTTCGACAGCTGCTTGTGTGAGTACACCCGGGCGACCGACCTGAGCACCGATCAGAGTCGCGATCGCATTGAGCGGCGCAAGAGGCGCAACGCCCACCGTAGTTTCGACCTCGGCAAAGCCGCGTCGCGCCGCCTCAGCAGCGTCAGCCGCTAGGAGAGCCGGATGCTCGCGCCGATTCGTGACGTGCGCCTGATTGGCGACGCGTTCACGAAGTCGCATCTTGCGGAGCGCCAACATCATCTCCAAGACGTCCAGCTGCCAGATCACCTCGACCAGGCGCGCCGGAGTCAAACCTGAAAAGAGGCGACGCACTTCAGACGCAGGAGTCGCGGGATCAAAAAGACGCTTCGCAAGCTCGAGCGGCGCCAGCGCCATCGCTTCCTCACACACCTCCGCGTCGAGGGCGTGAAGCGCGATGAAGTGGTCGATCATGTCGAACTCAGACTCTGTTCGACCATCGATTTCCACGATGCGCCCGGCTTCGACGCGGACCGATGGCTGTGGGTCGCCGGGACCGCCGTAGACGACTATCCCGGCGTCGGGCCACTCTTCGATGGCTGTGTCGCGGCGCACGGGTTGTCTCGCCCGCGTGACGCTCCGCTTCGATGCCGCAGTTCGCTGCGTGTCTTCGTGCCTCATGTAGACTCTATCTCGTCGCCCTCGTTTGCCTCCGAGCCGATCCGAATCCACGATTCACGTTCGCAAACAGTATAGCGCCCGCATCGAGAAAACCTGAACCCGCTGAATCGAACATTCGACTGAGAAACCGGTGTTAACGCCCCCGCGGCGCGTCCCTCGTGTCAACGCTCTCACACTTTACCGCGGCGCCTGAAGCGGCTGATTGATGGTTGACCGAACTCGAGCGTCTGGTAGAAATTGATCCACCGCCGGATGGGTCGGCCGGCCGCAGACGCGTGTTGGGAGAAGAGTTCCGTGTCCAAGGTCAAACGGCAACACCGCGAGCACAGTGCGCTGACGAAGCGCGTCGTCCGCGAGCTCACCAAAAAGCACGGCGCGAAGACACGCCAAGACATCGTACGTGGGGTCGAGGCTTGCGCCCGCGTCTGGGATTTCGGCAGCGCTCGCCGCCGGAACGGTCGCGGCAGCAGTCGCGGTGACGCCGCCGCCGAGCAGTTCGAGCAGTTTTGCCTGGCGCAATACGTTCCCCCCGGGCGGGAACGACGACAGCTCATTCTTCGGCTCGACGAGTTCCATCACGCGGTCGCCGGCAGTCTCGGGATGGCAGAGAAAGTCACGCGCGCCGGTCAAGACATCGCCGATCGCCCTCTGCTCGCAGCCGAGGACATTCTCGCGGCGTTCGCACCCGACCAACATCTCTCGGAAGACTATCGCCGCGCCGGCATCGCAGCGATTGCGCAGCTCAATTTCGGCACTGACGATCGAAAGCCGCCGCGACGCCGCATCGACTGGGCCGCACGACGCCTTGGACGCGTCGGCCGCGAAGTTGTGCCGGCGAAGCTGCTAGCTGAGTTCGCGAATGCGCGCACCGACGCCGACCGTTTCATCTCTGCCTACAACCTGCATGTCGGTCGCTATGACTTTGGTGATGCGCGCGTCAAGTTCCCGAAGAGCTCGAGCCTCGTGTCCCATTGGGATTTGCGCGACACCATCGTGCAGCTTGAAGGCTCACGCCACGCACTGCCCAAGCAGCGCGCTCTTCTCGCCCTGATGCAGCGAGTCGTCGATGGCGAAATTCCAGCCGACGTTCTCAGCACGCCAAACGCCGAGTGGAACATTCCGCGCGGCACGATCAGGCTCAACGGCAAATCGCGACGCGCCCAGGGCCACGGTGCGCTGCGCTGGCAAAAATTTCACAAGGTCTGGCGGGTCCACCGCAAGCTTGACCCGTATCGCCATTATGGCAACCTGATCGACAACAAGTTTCTTGGGGCGCGAGAACTGCCGGAGGAGACAGTCGTCGACATCCTGACGTCGATCACCGCCTCGCCGCTAGCCGAACGCGTCGCAGCATGCCTGCGCGATCACTTAGGGCGCGACCTTGAGCCATTCGACGTCTACAACAAACGCTTTGCGCGCCACGGCAAAGCGAAGACTCCGCTTGGCTATGACGTTCGAAAGCGTTTCCCAACTGCAGATTCACTGCATGAGGCGATCGCCGACATCTTAGTCAAACTCGGTTGGCGAAAGGAACGTGCTCGTTGGATTCAAAGTAAGATCCGGGTCGACAACGGTCGCTCCGCGGGCCACGCCTGGCCACCCGCGTACGATACCGATCAGCAGCTCCTCCGTGTCCGCGTCGACAAACGTGGCTGCGATGAAATCAACTTCGAGACGTACATGCACGAACTCGGCCACTGCGTCGAAGGGGTGCTCAGCAGTTACGAGATGGACTACAAAGTGCTGTGGGGGGTTCCCAACACAGCGTTCACCGAAGGCTTCGCGTTCACCTTTCAAGATCGTACGGACCAGATTCTGGGCCGGCGGACGCGCAAGTCGCTCGACGCCGACACGCTCGAGCGTTTTTGGCAACCGTTTGAAATCGCCGGTGCCGCACTCACCGAAATTCGGCTCTACCACTGGCTCTACGCCCACCCGGAAGCAACCCCTACACGCATCATGAAAGCCGCGCGCGCCATCGGCGACGAAGTCTGGGACGAATACTACGCGCGCATCTTCGGTCCGAACGGCCACGGTCTCATGTCGGTGTACAGCCACATGCTTTGGGGCGACTTCTATTTGGCCGAGTACCCTCTCGGCTACGTCATCGCCTATCAGGTGCGCAAGCACCTCGAAGGCAAACCGCTCGCTGGCGAAATGGAACGCATGTGTCAGCTCGGCAGCATCTACCCACAGGAATGGATGCGTCAGGCGGTCGGCCAAAAGATTTCCGCGGCGCCGCTCCTCTCCGATACCGAAGCGGCGCTCAAGAGGCTCGGGTACTGAGGTCGAACTCTCCTAGGGCCACGCTGAATCTACGGACATGCAGTCACCTCGCATCCCAGACTCCCAGCCGGATCGGGGTCGAGCCCACAGCCGAGGAACGGCACCTCGGGCGCCGGTCCACTGATGAAGAGATAGTTGAGCAGGTAGACCGGGTCCGAGAGGTCGTTCTGGCCGTCGCCGTTGACCTCGCACGCCTCGACGCACGTCGGTGGTTCACCGCTCACGAAGAGGAAATTGAGGTCGAAGATCCCGTCGGAAAGGTCGACACTCAAGTCCTGGTTGCAGTCGCCGCGGTACAAAGGCGTTTCATCGGGCTCGCCGGAGTCCATGACGACGAGCTGGCTGCGAGTGAGCGTCACGCCGTTAAAACGCACCTGCTCACTCGCCTCGTTTGCAGCGGCCGCGGTCGCCACGAACGTCCACTCGCCGTCGGAGTTCGCGGGGCGTGAGTAGAGGGAGATCTCCTCGAGTCGCCCCGCGGTGCCGGCGCTGATCACGTCGGTTTCGAACTGAAGCGTCAGGTCCCCTTGAATCGAAGAGGCGGGTCCGAGGAGATCGAGAATCCAGTAGCTGTCGGTGAGAGGAGCTCGTTTCGGGGGAAGCTCCCCGGCCGGCGGGACTGCGAGGCGAGTCGTCGTCGCCGTGGCGGCAACGGCATCGAGCACCGCCCCGTTAACGCGCAGCCCCGCGCCATCGTGGATGAAGTCGCCAGGCCCTCCCTCGGCAGGGAGAAAGACGGAAATCTGGGCCGTTCCGACTCCGACCGGTGCCGTCGAGCCCACCCGGTTGCCCCTCTCGACGAGAAGTGGAAAGCCGACGGCAGAATCGGCCGCGTAGATTTCCCCATCGTGCGGTACCGTCTTGTCAAACGACCAGTAGACAACGAGTCCGAGTGACTCGGCGTCGACCACGCGGTGGAGATCCGGGCCCGACTCCGCGAGCGATCGACTCGCGGCCCAGATCCGAACGTTGTCGATCTTGCCCTCGAATCCGGGTTCGCAGCCGTCTCCCCCGAGGGGAAGGTCGTTGCCGACGACGACGTCGCGGCGGCCCCGAATTCGGAGCTCGGTACCGATGGAGTCGCGGGCCTCGGGAAGGGAATCGACCCAAATCGAGAGCTCGTCGTCAATGCGGCGCAGGGCGACGTGATGCCATTCGTCGTCGTTCAGAGAAGTCTGCCCCGAGAGCTCTAACTTCGCTCCGATCCCGCTCGTGACGAATGCCTCGGCGACGCCATCGGCGCGCAGACGCATGCCCCAAGCATTCGACTCCGCACACGACGATCCCTTCGAGATGATCACTTGCGCTCGCGCCGCACTCGTGCGAATCCACGCCTCGACCAGGAAATCGGAATCCCCGAATGAGCCGAGCGGCGTCTCACCGGTACCGTTCCAGGAGTCTGCCGCGAGTGCGTCACCGAGAGAAAGCTCGAGGGTCGCGCCAGCGTCGGCGTCGGGCAAGCAGCGCGCCGGGTCCGAGTTGCCGTCGTCACAGTCTCGGTGATTCGCTGCCATCGTCGGACTCGGGGGGTTACAGTCGAACGTCGGGGACGCGAATGCGTCGCCGAGGCCATCCGCATCGCCATCGGGATACCAAGCCTGGCCGGGGAAGCGCTCGGGGTCCTCGTCGTCGCAGTCGACGTCGAGACTGACGAGCTCGTGCGCGCGCTTGGTGAAGTCGTCTTGCGGGCCGCAGCTCGAGGCGACGTCCGCGTCTTCGCTGCCGGGCGCCGCCGCGGGAAATCCGTCACCGTCGGCGTCGCGGTACCAGCTTTCGTCTTCGAAGTAGAGCGGGTCGGTGTCGTCGCAGTCCGTCGTGCCGGTGAGCTCCTCCGCCGTGAAGTAGCCCTCGGGCCGCGTGCACGACTCGACGGCAGGACCTCCACCCTGGCCGTCGGAATCTGCGTCTGGATACCAACTCTGTCCGGGGTTCTCGTTCGGATCGAGGTCGTTACAGTCGTCGCCGCCGACGATCTCGTCGACGGATCGATACCCGAGTGGCGGAGCACAACTGATCACGACCTCGCCGACCGAGAAGCCATCTCCGTCCTCGTCTTTGAGCCAGGACTCCGCCGTGTTGACGTTCGGATCGGTGTCGTCGCAGTCCCAGGGATCCTCGGGATTGCGCCGCTTCCACTGACTGAACGGCATCGGACGCTGGCACGATTCGACGGGTTCGGCGTCGAACGCGATCAGGTTGTCTTCGTCTCCGTCGAAGTACCAGAGTTGTCCCGGGCGAAGAATCGGATTTCCGTCGTTACAGTCCTCTTCGAGAGCGCCGAGCGCCCAACCGTCGCCGGGATCCGCGCAGAAGACTTGCGACGCGCCACTCTTGTTCGGGTAGCCGTCGCCATCCGTGTCGGGAAAGTACGCCGCCGGATTGGCATCGTCGTCGCCGACGATCACCCTCACCATGTTCGAGAGGTACGGGCCACAGCGCGGAAAGCCGAAGACCTCGACTTCCGCGAGAGTCAGATTCGTCTCGCCGAAGCTGTTCGGACCCAGGATCTCGATGCGGACTTCGTTTCCGATCGTACCTTCGGGCAGCGTGAAAGACTCATCGCCGAGAACGCCGCCGCCGCCGGTGTAGAAATCTTCCGAGTAGCTATCGCTGCCGCTTTCGCTGATGACTCGGATGCGAAAGTTGGTCAAGCGGAAACGACAGCAATCCTCGCGATTCCACAGCTTGACGCGGGTCAGCTCGTGGTTTTGATCGAACGCGACACTCCACCACGGAGAGCTGTCCGCGAGCGCGGTGCGCGACAGAAGGTCGTCGCCCCAATTGCCTTGGGGGTTCCCGTCGATCGCGTTGGCCGCGTCGCCTCCTGGGAACGTGCTCGACTGGGTCGCGATGCCACCTGGCGCGAGATTGACGGCTGTGTCTTGGATGGCCCAAACCAGGGCTTGGTAATCGCGTGAATCCGCCGTCGGCGTGATCGCCGCGCCGAATGCGTCCGGGATCATCTGCCACTCCGCCCCTGGCTCGAGGAGGCGCGATTGCCATAGGTATTGGACCCGACCTGTGGGCGTTTGGCGGAGTTCCGCCACAAGGTCCTCACGAACGCCGGATTGGCAGACGTCCTGCCGAGCCGGGGTCACTCGTACGTTGATGTCGCCGATGATAGCGACCGTCAGCGCGTTCGTCGTCGTGGTGTCTCCCGAACTCGTGTCGACGCGGCGGAACCGGACGTATCCTCGCGAGGGCAGATTCGCCGCGACGTCTTCGCTCGAGAGGTCCTCGACGGGATTCGAGACCGACATCGGCGACCACACGCCCGTGCCCTCCTCGAAGCTCTCCCATTCGACACTCTCGACGCCGCACCCTTCCATGGTGAAGAAATCGTAGGCCTCGAGTCCCGGAGCGCCCACCCCGTTCGAGCAGAGCACTCGAAGGGTATCGTCTGGGACGATCCTATCGACGCAACCTGTCACTTCAGGGGAGGCCGCGTACTCGACGAGCGTCTGCACGGCGGTAGCGGTGCTTAGCGAGCCGTCGAAGTGGATCGACGTCGCCCTGAGGGGCTGGGTGACCTCGACCCGCAGAGCGAGTGCGGCGTATGAGGACCCCTCCCCGCAGTCCTTCGAGTACCGGCGAATCTCGTACGTTCCGGTGACAGGAAACAAGGGGAGAAAGGAGTACTGTTCCGTGGTCACGAGATCCTTCCTGCCCACCGCCAGTCCGGCGTCCACGATGCCGTCGCGACTGTCCCAAGCTTCGTGGGCGCCGATCGGCAGCTCGGCGTTGGCGGCGCTGGCGTCGATGTGAAAGACCGTCCAATAGTGGTACGGCTCGGGCGTCGGGCAGTCGTCGATGCTACCTCCGGGGTTGAGAGCGTCAGCCTTGTTGTCGATGACGACCTCTTGGGCATCGATCACGCAGTCCGCAGGGTCGCCGGGTTCGATATAAATGTCCCAGTTCCCGTAGCCGTCTGCGCCGACCAAGAGAAGCGGCAGGGGATCGCAGGACTCGCAGTCGGGATCTTGCCACGATCCGAGCAGATCCGGAGCGCCCCAGATGATCGTGCCGGGGACGCTGGTGTAGCTGCACTCGGCGCAGACCTGTGCGATCGGGTTGGCGAGCACCGCCAAAAGAAGTGTAAGTCCCTGGATTCGTTTTGTATGGGCCATTGTGATGAATCCCGCCATTCTGATGATTCCTGCCACTCTGTTGGCGTCCGTGATGGAGACCTCCGCTCTTTGCCCGCCTCCCTTGCGCGCAAGCCTGCCCCGAGCGGCGTACGAAAACGCGGATCCGTTTATACGACCGCGTTGGTGATGGCGCGCCGAGAAAAAACGCAAAACTCGAAAGCTATTTTCCGCGGCGGAGCATTCAGTGCCAACGGCCCCCGCTTCGATTCACGACCCAACAAATGCCGGTCGATGAACGTCCGGGCTAAAGAGTACGGCAAAGGTACGGAAAGCGTACGGAAAGGGTATGTCCTGGCGAGATTTCGCGACCTGGGAAAGAGGCGAACGCCACGCCAAGTTCGCGACTCGCAGCCCATCCGCCGACGGTGGCAGAGCTCGACGTCGACGAGCGGAGAGCCAAAGCAAGACCACGCACGAGAGGACCCAGCGTCACAGCGAAACGACCGGTAGGCTAGAGCCCAAGTTTCTTGATCAGCATTCGATGCACGGCCATGGACTTCTCGGCGAGTGCCTGCACCTTCTTGATCTCGCCCGTGTCGAGCCACGCCCCGTGTTGCGCGCAGCGGTCGATGATCAGGTGCACGCTTTCGTCGTAGTGCAGACGCTCCATCGTCGTGCTGCAAACGGGGCAGGGAGCTGGCTCGGTCGGTCCACCGCGTGACGCGGTGCGGACGTCGAGGATCGCCTCGCGTTCGGCATTCGAAAACTCAAGTCGCTTGCGCGCCAGCACCTGCTCGAGCTCGCCCGTGTCGAGCCAGAACCCCCAGCAGCTCTCGCACATGTCGGTCTCGACGCCTTCGTAGTCAACTTTTTTCAAGGGCAATCGGCAGCGTGGGCAATCCATAGATTCCTCCGTCTCGTGGATTCAGGTGGCTCGTCAGCGCTCAACAACGCTGTCAAGCGAGATCCAGCGGTCGCGCCGCATGGCCACATCGACGGCCACCTCGACCGCCACACCGGAATCTCAAGCAAGCGCTCAGCGTAGCAGGAAGCATCGGCGGGCGAAAGCGTCGGCAGCGAGTTTGCCCGCGCCCCGTCGACTCCGGTTATCGGATCCTCCGCGCGCCACGAGCCGCCCAAGTCTCCGATAGCCGAATTCGCAACTTGCACCGCGGCGCCATTTCTCGTTCGATAGGCGTCTCACGGGCTGAGGATCAGCGCATAGCGGCCCGTTGAAGAAGCGCTCGGGCACTTTTTCGACGGCGTGCTAGCCGTACGATCTCGCTGCGGGCTCCTCGCCGTCAAACAGCGCTTCTCCTAAGGACGACAACCTTCATGGCTTTCCTCGTCTTGGTCGTTGGTGTGGCATTCGTCATCGTCGGGATCACGGTGCTGAAGTTGCATCCATTCCTGGCGCTGATCCTTGGCGCGATCCTCGTCGGCATTCTTTCACCGGCCAGTGCAGAACGCGGCAGGATCGAAACCGAGTTGAAAAGCGCGTACCCCGACGACGATGCTCGCGTCCAGCAAGAGCTCGAGAGCCGACTCGAATCCCTGCCGCCGAAAGCGACGCTTGCCGTGCAGCGCACGGCGGAGGAGTTCGGCGGCACCGCTGGCAAGATCGCCATCGTGATCGTGCTCGCCGCGATCATCGGCCAGTGTCTTCTTGAAAGCGGTGCGGCAGACCGCATCGTGCGTTCCCTTTTGGCGCTCTTCGGACAGGCCTACGCATCGCTCGCACTCATGTCCACCGGCTATGTGCTCTCGGTGCCAGTCTTCTTCGACACGGTGTTCTTCCTTGTCGTGCCGCTGGCGCGCGCGCTTCGCATGCGCCTCGGAAAGAACTTCGTTCTGTACGTCATGGCGCCCTGCGCCGGCGGTGCGATCACCCACTCACTGGTGCCGCCGACACCGGGTCCGCTGGTCATGGTCGAGAACCTCTCCGGTCAAGGTCTCGACCTCGGCGCCGCGATCGGTTTTGGTTTTCTTCTCGGCCTACCGCCCGCACTCGCCGGGCTAGCGTTCGCTGCGTTTGTCAACCGCCGCCTCGACATCCCAGTGCGAGAAGCTCCTGGGTCGTCGATCAAAGAGCTCGAAGCGATCGTCAACCGCCAAGAGAGCGAGCTTCCTGGACTCGTCAGCGCGCTGCTGCCGGTTCTGCTGCCGGTGTTCCTCATCACGGGTCAGACACTTCTAACGGCCATCCAGAAAGCAGGAACCGACGTGCCCTCCTGGCTTCTCGAGGCGAGCACCTTCTTGGGGAACGCGAACGTCGCGCTACTGATTTCGACGGTGATGGCAGTCGCCATGCTAGCGCGCCAGAAAAACCTAAAACTCGGCGAGCTCAGCGCCAAGTTCGAGCCCGCGATCGCCAGCGCCGGCGTTATTATTCTCATCACCAGCGCCGGCGGCGCGTTCGGGAAGATGCTCTCGCGCACAGGGGTAGCGGAGGCTTTAGGTTCCGAGAACATTGCGGAGCTCGGCGGTGCCGGGGTCGTCGCGATCGCCTGGGGCATCGCGGCACTGCTGAAGATCGCACAGGGATCTGGCACCGTCTCGATGATCACGACGTCGGCGATGATGGCGACTTTTTTTCAGGGCACGCCTCTTCCCTGTCATGTCATCTACGTCTTTGCCGCTATCGGCTTCGGATCGCTCTTTATCTCGTGGATGAACGACAGTGGCTTCTGGGTGGTCGGCAAGATGAGCGGCTTCACCGAAAAGGAAACGCTGGCGACTTGGACGCCGCTACTCGGCGTCATGGGGCTTGCTGGACTCATCGAAGTATTGATTCTCGCCTTCATCTTTCCAGCCGTATGACGCGCACACGTTTTTCACTACGTCTGGTGCCACTTCTTGTTCTGAGCGCTTGTTGGCTGCTGACGAACTACGGCTGTCGACAGGCGCACGTGAATGTTGATGACACGAACGCGGCGCCCGCCTCGAGCGTCGCTGGCAACGCGAAGCCGACGGCGACGTCCTTTGGGCGTGATGTGGCAGACGCTGAATCGGAAGCGACTGAAGCCCGACCTTGGCGAGAGAGCTCCCCGAGCGTCATGGTGCCCATCGGCGACTCCGGTGGAGACGTGACACCACCGCGGTCGCGCCGCCACGGCAGCGCAGCGAAACTCGAGCCGGCTTCGCGGCCGGGATCGACGCACGAAGGCGAGGCAGCGCCGATCTGGCAGCTTCATCTCTTCCGCATCTCCAGTGCTTCAGGCGCGCTGCGCGAACGCCGGCTGCACGAAGAAGTCGCCAAACTGTGGCGCACCGGCAAACACCAGCCTGCACTCCACCTGCTCAACGAATCGCTCGACGACCGGCCCGGGCGCTGCGAGTTGCATCTCCTACGCGCCGCGGTGACGCTCGATGCGTATGGGATTCTCCTGAGTCCACTCTTCGTGGCTGACGGCTCACAACGGGAGGCCGACGTGCCCCTGCCGGCGCTTCTCTTCGCGCTGATGGAGTACCAGGCCGCGTTCCCGGCGCCTGCCGCCCGCGATGTGCCCTGGACTGGACTCTACCACCCGTCCCTCGTCCCGCACTTGATTGACGACTCGATTACCGTCTGGTCCTACGGTCTCGAGGCACTCGTGCGGCGTGCGGCGCTGGTCCACGGCAAGCTGGCACTCTATGACGCCTTCGCGCCTGACGACCCTTCGCTCGTTGACCTCGTCGTGGCAGCGCAGGTCGCTGGGGCCCGCGGCGACGACGTCGCTGTGCGTTCGCTTCTCCAAGTCGATCTGATTCGCTACGTGGCGCGCGACCTCGTCAGCGTCTGGACGCAGCTCCTCCGCAGCCTCGAGCCCGTGGCGCTCTCACTCGACTCCATGGCGCTGAGCGACGCGCTTCGACTCGTGAAAGCGTGGAGCGAAAGCGTTGAAGCGTCGGTCCCGGGCAGCGACGCGAGCTTCGTGGCGCTGCCACCCGCTGCACTCAAAGCCCTGAGAGAAGCGCCGGTGACGCCGGGCGCTGGTAGCGCAAGCTCGCTTCCCGTGGTCGCAACGCCGGCTGAAGTCGTTCGCGATCTGCCGATGCAGGCAGGACGTGGCACGGCGAGCGATGACGTCGATGCACATCGCCACGACCTGATCGCTGCATTCCTGCGAGCGTCTCAAAGACTCCACGACTTTCGCGCCGACGTCCTCGCAGCACTCGTCACCGGGGACCGTGGGCTGGTGCTCGACCGGGATTTGTTGGCAGCACCTGGCCTGTTGTTTCGCTCCGGAAGCTTTGGCGTCGCGTTCTCCCAGCGGCCGACCCCGTTCGGCTCCCCGGCAGACGTCGAGATCCCGTGTGGCGACGGTTGGCGTGTTTCGATCGGCCGCGGTGTGCAGTAACGTATATCTCTGAGCAAACCCCGCGCCTCGAACCGCAAAGAAATTCCGCTATGGGACTCCCGGCGATGAACCTCAACGCCAAGGCTTACGAACTGAGTCGGAGCATCGTCGCCGCTTCCGATGCGCTCGGCGTCAAGGTCCACAGCGTAGAAGGTGGCGGCGAAGTCATCGATGCGGGCATCGAAGCGACGGGCAGCCTCGCCGCCGGCGTCGAACTCGCGCGGCTGTGTCTTTCTGGCTGCGGCGAGGTCGTCGTCGAAGAAGAAACCGAGACGCCGTGGCGCACCGCTCGCGTTCACGTCAAGACGTTCGATCCGGTCCACGCGTGTTTGGCGTCGCAGTACGCGGGCTGGCGCCTCAGCGTCGGCAAGTTTTTCGCCATGGGGTCTGGCCCGATGCGCGCCGCCTATGCTGGTGAGAAGTTGTTTGAGGAGCTGGGCTACAGCGAATCTCCGGATGTCGCAGTCGGTGTCCTGGAGGGAGATCACATTCCCAATGCGGAAATCTTCCGCTATATCGCCGAAAAAACGGGCGTGTCGCCAAGCAGCATCGTTCTAGCCATCGCCCCGACGAACAGCCTCGCCGGCGGTGTGCAGATCGTCGCGCGTTCGGTGGAAACAGCTCTTCACAAGCTTCACAATCTCGAATTCGACCTCGCCAGCATCGTGCGTGGTGTCGGCGACGCCCCCGTGCCACCCGTGGCCGACGACAGTCTTGAGGCACTCGGTAGGACCAACGATTCGATGCTCTACGGCGCGCAGGTGACTCTTTACGTCAGTGGAGATGAAGCGGCGATCGAACACGTGGGACCGCGCGTTCCCGCGTCGTCGTCGAGCGACCATGGGACACCGTTTCGGAAAATCTTCGCGCGTTACGACCACGACTTCTACAAGATCGATCCACACCTCTTCAGCCCAGCGCAAGTAACATTCATACACACCGAGACGCACAAACGTTGGACGTTCGGACGCGTCGAGCCTGACATTCTCAAGGCCTCCTTCCTCAGTTCACCGACCTCTTGAGAGGCCGGCGCCGCAGCGAGCTGCGCACCTCCGCGCCACGACCATCGCCGGCGGCGCAGATGCTCCACGGAACCACCACATGAAACCCGTCGAACTCGCCGTCCTCTGCGGTCCCACCGCCGGTTGGCACGTCCAAGATCTGCGGCGCGCCGCCACGCGCCTCGGGCTGCACCTTGCCGTCGCCGATTTTCGACGACTCAGCGCTCTTGTCGCGCCGCGCAACAACGAAGAGCAGGAAGAGAGTCGCACGAGGCGTCGCGGCGGTCATGGTGCAGAACGCAGCCGCAACGTCGACGGCACGGCGACTGCTTACAGCGACGTTCACCTCGCAGAGCTCGACGGCCTCATCGTTCGCACCATGCCGGCGGGCAGCCTCGAAGAAATTATCTTCCGAATGGATGTGCTGCACCGTGTCGAAACGACGACGCGGGTTTTCAATCGGCCACGCGCCCTTGAAACCGCGATCGACAAGTACCTGTGCACGGTACGCTTGCAAGCTGCGGGGCTCTCTGTGCCAAAGACGCACGTGAGCCAATGCGCCGACAGCGCACTCAGTGGGTTCGACGAGCTCGGCGGCGACGTCGTCATCAAGCCGCTCTTCGGATCTGAGGGACGCGGCCTCCTCCGAGTGCAAAGCCTGCGCAATGCGACCGAGGAGTTTCGGCGTCTCGAGGCAGAGGGTCGTGTCATCTACCAACAGCGGTTCGTTCCCAACCCTGGATGTGACATCCGGCTCTTCGTTTGTGGCGACGAGGTGATCGCGTCGATGCGTCGCTTCGCGGCGGCTGGTGACTGGAGAACCAACGTGGCTCAGGGCGGTCGTGCAGCAGTGTTCACCGCGCCGCCTGAGCTCACCGACATCGCCATGCAGGCCGCGCGAGCGGTCGGCGCGGACATCGCGGGAGTGGACATCCTCCCTGACCACGACGGTCGCTGGTGGCTCCTCGAAGTCAACGGCGTCCCGGGTTGGCGGTCGATCGCGGCGGTCTCCGGCATCGATATCGCAGCCGAACTCCTCGCGTGGATCCGGGGCGAAATCGTGGGCCTTCCTAAGCCGTCGAGCGATCAACGTCCAGCCCGACGCGAGCCGGCGTCCAAAACGTGAGCTGGCGATCCAAATCTTCTGTTGCTCCGATGATCGACCAGCATTCCCCCGACCTCAGCACCGGTCAACTCGCCGAGGCCGCATGCCTCCTGGAGGCCCGCGCACCCAAGCCAGGCAATGTTCATCCTCAGGCGAGCTTTCAGGACACCACGTTCGACGACTTTCTGCGCAGCGCCGCGGCGATTCGACAGACGTTCGACCACGCTGCCGAAAAAAGCGTCGGTGAACTCGTGATCGAGGCAGTCGAGGCGACCCTGGCAACCGTCGGGCGGAACACGAACCTCGGCATCGTTCTCTTGCTCGCACCGCTCTCTAAGACCCCGGCGAGCCCCGACGTCGCCTCGGCCGCCGGCCGTCAGGCGATCCGCGCTGCCGTCGATCAGGTCGTCCGCGACGCTTCGGCTCGCGACGTCGCCCTCATCTATGAGGCGATTCGCAAGGCGGCCCCGGGTGGTCTGGGCACCGTCGATCAACAGGATGTCGCACGCCCACCAGAGCGGAGTCTCATCGACGTCATGGAGCTCGCGAGCGCGCGTGACCTCATCGCACGTCAGTACACCGGTAGCTTCGAAGATGTCGTCGATGTGTGCCTCGTCGATGTCGTCGACGCTATCGCCCGTCGGGAGTCGCTCGAAAACGCGATCGTCGGCTGCGCTCTGCGCACGCTGGCTCGGATGGAAGACTCGCTGATCGCGCGCAAGTGCGGCATCGAGGTCGCCCGCGACGCGATGCGCCGGGCACGCAGCGTTCTCGATCTCGATTGGCCCCACACGAGCGCGAGTCGCGAGCGGTTCGCGGCGTTCGATTCCTGGCTACGCAGCGATGGCAATCGGCGTAATCCCGGCGCAACGGCCGACCTCATCGCGGCCGCCTTGTTTCTAGCGCTACGCGGTGGCATAATCGCCTTTTCGGACGAGTTCAACGACGGCTGCTAAAGGTCATCTTCGACGACGTAACGTCGTCAGAGCGACGCGCTCAAGGCGCACCGATTCCAGTTTCCCGGTCAAGACGCCGAGCCGAGTCAGCGTCGTCGACGCGACGTCGTTGCGCCCGTCATCGCTTCCGCAAGAACAGCTCTCTCGGACGTGCAGCCCTCCTGGGGGGAGAGCCAACGCAGAGTCGAGACAACCGCCGCACCGAACCTAACAGCCTGTTGAAAAGTCATTCGGCCGAGAAACTGGCCTCTTCACGCCCAGCTCGACCGCGTCAATACTCGCCGTATACCTTATTGAAGAGGGCTCGGAGATTACCTGCGTTTGCCGCGGCCGATCTGGACGCGAAGAGACCAGTTTTCGGCTCGAAGCACTTTTTCAACAGGCTGCTAGCTGAGGACTCTTGCCGTCTATGGAAGTCTACAAAGTCCGCGTCAGTAAGGACTATCTCTCCTTCTGCTCGGCCCACTTTATCATTTACAACGACACCCAGTGCGAGCGACTCCACGGGCACAACTACCGAGTCGCAACCGAGATCGAAGGTGACCTCGACGAGAACTTCCTCGTCTTCGATTTCATCGCGCTCAAGGGTATTCTGCTCGAGATCTGCGCCGAGCTAGACCACCGCATGCTCGTTCCACAGCGAAGCCCCTGCTTTCAGATCGACGTCGAGGAGAAGCGCGTCCGCATGGCCTACGAAGACCGCGAATGGATTTTCCCGCGCGACGATTGTTGCCTACTGCCGATCGAAAACACCACAGCCGAGCTCCTCGCCCGCTGGTTTCACGGTCGCATCGTTGACGAGCTGCGGAGCCGTGTCGCGAGTGAAAGCGGCAAAGGCGGGCGCCTTCGCCACGTGCGAGTCGAGATCGAGGAGTCGCCGGGACAAAATGCCAGTTACGAAGTTTCTCCAGTCGAGATGTGACGAGCTTTTTGAGAGCGTCACTCGTCGGCTACACAGAACTCGAACGTTGCATGGTCGTCACCTTCGCTGCGGCGCTGTGAGGACGAAACAGTCGTGCTGAATGACGCAGTCGAATCTTCTCCGTATCAAATGAACGGACTCCGCGCCGTTGTCACCGGCTCATCGAGTGGCATCGGCCGCGCCATCGCGCTCGAGTTTGCGCGCGCCGGATCCGTCGTCGCAGTTCACGCTAACAAGTCGATGCAAGAGGCCGAGGGGCTGGCGCACAAGCTCCGCACCCTCGGGACAGAAAGTGTCGTGTTTCAAGCTGACCTCAGCCGCGAAAACGAGTGCAGACGGTTGGTGCACCAGTGTTCAGACACCCTCGGTCAAATCGACGTCTGGGTGAACAACGCCGGCGCCGACATCCTGACGAGTGAGGACGCGAAGCGATCCTACGTCGACAAGCTCAAGCTCCTCGTCGAGCTCGATCTCCGCGCAACGATCCTCCTCACGAAGGGCGTGGCCGACACCATGGGCTCCAGTGGCGGGACGATCATCAACATTGGATGGGACCAAGCCGAAGCGGGAATGGAAGGCGACGACGCAGAACTCTTCTCAGCAGTGAAGGGCGGCGTCATGGCGTTTACACGTAGTGCCGCGCTCAGCCTGGCGCCGAGAATCCGAGTCAACTGCATTGCCCCCGGCTGGATCAAGACAGCTTGGGGAGATCAAGCCAGCGACCGGTGGCAGGAGCGCGTGCGTCGGGAGACTCCACTCGAACGATGGGGAACGCCGCAGGACGTTGCGCACGCTGCGCTCTTTCTTGCCTCCCCGGCAGCTTCTTACATCACAGGTCAAGTGATTCGCGTGAACGGTGGCGCGGTGCGTTAGCAGCCTGTTGAAAAAGTGCTTCGAGCTGAAAACTGGTCGCTTCGCGTCCAGATCAGCCGCGGCGAACGCAGGTAATCTCCGAGCCCTCTTCTATAAGATATACACGGCGAGGCTCGCCGCGGCTGATCTGGGCGTGAAGAGGCCGGTTTCTCAGCCGAATGACTTTTTCAACGGGCTGTTAGCTGCACCATGAGCCAAGGCATCACCGCGTTAGCGCGTGTGGAGGCCAGGCCCTTTGGCTGCGACGCGTGCCGTACCTTTTTTGCCGCGGACAGCTGTGACTCACGCGTCAGAGATTGGTATCGTGAACCCTCGCTAACCCCGAGGTGCGGAACGCGACCCAAGTGATCGGCGCCCGCAGAGACGAGAGCATCCGCTCGCGAGTGCCCCAAAGTGAATTTCAGGGAGGAAGCAATCCATGTCAGAGGCTCTGAGCCCCGACGATGTCAAAACCAAGTTGCAATCGCTACCGCAGTGGCAGCTCGACGACGGTTGGATTCGCCGCACCTTTAAGACGCCGGGCTGGCCGCATACTCTTATGCTCGTCAACGCCATCGGCTATCGAGCTGAAGCGGCCTTTCACCATCCCGATCTCATCGTCGGCTGGGCGCAGGTGATCGTCAAGCTGCAGACGCACAGTGCCGGCGGCCTCACCGACAAAGACTTCGCTCTGGCGCAGGAAATCGAGTCGATCGCAACCTGGCTTCCAGAGTCAAACGGCCCGCTCGAAGGTTTTCCCAAGAAGTGGGTGCGTTGAACGAGATCGGCAAGTCTCAGCACTTGACTTTTTTCACCGGCAAACTAGCGGCGCCGGCCCTCGAGACAACCCTCCGGGAACTGTCCGCGGAGACGCACATCCGTTACGAGATCGTCGTTCTCAACATCGCCGTTGCGGCTCTGATGACGGTCGATTGGATCTCCAGACAAGTTCGATCGGCACCCGAGTGCGACTGCGTCATTCTTCCCGGCTATGTCAGCGGCGACTTAGAGACTCTGCGAACAGCGTTCGCAGTCGATGTCAAGCGCGGCCCTAAGGACCTCCGCGATCTGCCGCGTTTCTTCGGCAGCGAAAGCCGAGGAGGCGGTCGCTACGACGGCTCCTTCTCGATCGAGATCATCGCGGAGATCAATCATGCCCCACAGCTACAGCTGGAGGAGATCCGTGAGAGCGCCGCGCGACTGCGTCAAGCTGGAGCGGATGTCATCGACGTCGGCTGTGACCCTGGCGGCCCATTTACGGGAGTCGGCGAAGTCGTTCGCATGCTCAAGGCCGAAGGGCATCGGATTTCCATCGACAGTCTCCATCCAGAAGAAATCGTCGACGCGGTCGAAGCTGGCGCTGAGCTCGTGCTCAGCGTCAACGCGTCCAATGTTGCCGTCGCGAAGGACCTCGAGTGCGAGTTCGTCGTCATCCCTGATGAGCCGTCGTCTCTGCGCGGCATGGCGGAAACCGCGTCGCAACTGGACGCTTGGGGGAAGCGATATCGACTTGACCCAGTTCTCGAGCCGATCGGCTTCGGGTTCGCACAGTCGCTCGCACGCTATCTAGAGACGCGCAAAGATTTCCCGGAAGCGGCCATGATGATGGGGGTCGGCAACCTCACCGAGCTCACCGGGGCAGACTCAGCCGCCGTCAACGTGATCCTCCTCGGGTTCTGTGAGGAACTCTCGATCCGCAGCGTCCTCACCACGGAAGTCATCCACTGGGCACAAACGTGCGTTCGTGAACTCGATCTGGCGCGGCGCCTCGTGCACTACGCCGTCAAGAACTCGGCGCTGCCGAAGCATGTTGAACCGCTGCTCCATCTCTTGCGTGACCCGACGGTGAAATCCTTTGGCGCCGACGTGCTGAGCCGACTGGCAGCCGAGATCAAGGACAAGAACTTCCGCCTCTTCGCGGAGAACGATCGCATCCACGCTATGAGCGCCGGAATTCACGTCACGGGAACCGACCCATTCGAGGTTTTCGAACAACTGACGGTCGAAGACCCTGCCCACGCGTTCTATCTCGGTTACGAAATGGCGAAAGCAGTGACTGCTATGACGCTGGGAAAGAACTATGCTCAGGATGAGTCCTTGCGCTGGGGGTTCCTGACGCGCGAGGAAGAGAGTCAGATCGAACGACACACAAGACGCCGCTCGAAACCAAGTTGATCCGTCCGGAGCACCTCCGGATATGAATTTGCCATGCACCCGACGCACACCCGAACTCGACGCGACGTCTCTCCGACCGTCACACGGCTGACGCCGACGCCTGATGTTTGGTGGACATTCCGGCGTCTAGCGCATCTCCCTTACGCGATCCTATTCGACAGCGCGGCCCCGGATTCTCGATTCGGACGCTACTCCTACCTGGCAGCAAGCCCGTTTGCCGTTTTGGTGTCGCGCCGCGGACAAACCACCGAGCTGCGGGCAGATGACCCGTCGCGACTCGATTCGCCGTATCACGCGCACGACGTCACGGACGATCCGCCGCTCGTCGCCGCCAAGGAGCGCTTCGGCGCCTGGGGAGCGCCAAGAGTTCGCAACCTTCCTCCGTTTCAAGGCGGCGCGGCCGGCTACTTTGCATACGACCTGGCACGTACTCTGGAACGTATCCCATCATGTCGCTGGGACGAATTCAGCGGCGAAGACATGGTTCTTGGTTTCTATGACTGGGTGATCGCGTTCGACCACGTCGAGAGCTGCGCCCACCTCGTGGCGCACGGTTTTCCCGAGACGAACGCGGCTCTGCGGTCGCGCCTCGCGAAGGTACGAAACCGCGAACTGTCGCGCGCCCTGAAGGTAGCGACGCCGCCGCCTGCCGCCCCCCTCCCTGACTCTCAACTCGCCACGGATGAGCTTGCACCGTCGTGGCCGGTCTCCGGCCCACCGGGTCTGGTGAGCAATTTTTCGCACGAGTCGTACCTCGCGGCCGTAAGACAAGCCATCGAATACATCCACGCCGGTGACGTGTTCCAAGTCAACCTCGCCCAACGTTTGTTGTCTCCCGCCGAGATCTCTTCTGACGTTCTCTACGAACGACTGCGCTCGAGAAACCCAGCTCCCTTTGCGAGTTACTTTCATACCGGCGACCGCGTCATCGCAAGCTCCTCTCCCGAGCAGTTCCTGTCGCTCGAGCGCGGCAGAGTCGTGACGCGCCCAATCAAAGGGACTCGCCCGCGTGGCTACTCGCAGCTCGATGATCCCTTTCAAGGCGCTGCACTCATCGAAAGCGAGAAGGATCGCTCTGAGAATGTCATGATTGTGGATCTGCTGCGCAACGATCTCTCGAAGGTGTCCGAGCCGGGAAGTGTCGAGGTTCCTCGCCTCTTCGAGATCGAAAGACACCCGACGGTGTACCACCTGGTGTCAGAGGTGCGATCACAACTCCGCGGAGGTCTCGGGGCGTTCGATCTGCTCGAGGCGTCGTTTCCAGGAGGCTCGATCACGGGTGCACCGAAGGTTCGTGCGATGGAGATCATCGCCGAGCTAGAACCGACAAGCCGGGGGGCGTACTGCGGCAGCATGGGATGGATGAGCTTCGCCGGCGACATGGGGACCAATATTCTCATTCGCACGGTGACACAGTCCCGCGGGTGGTTACAGCTTCCGGTCGGCGGCGGCATCGTCGCGCTCTCAAGTCCCGAAGCCGAGTATCGCGAAACCTTGAGCAAAGCGGCCGGGATGCTGCGTGCATTGGTCACATAAGCGAAGCCGCACGAACTCGTCTAACCGGGCACGAAATCGCCAAGATTAAGTGCAAACGATTTCGCGGACAATCGCTGCGAACTCGGCGCCGGACTTCTCCCAGCTGAAAGCTCGCGCACGCTCGAGTCCGAGTTGCTGGAGCTCGGCCGCGCGCCGAGTGGAATCTAAAACTGTCCTCAGGCCACTAGCGATGGAGTCGATGTCATTTGGATCGACGTACTCGGCCGCGGCGCCGCAGACCTCCGTCAGCGCAGCGATGTTTGACGTCACCACCGGACAACCACCGGCCATCGCTTCGAGCGGAGACAGAGCGAAGCCTTCGTAGAGGCTAGGGTACACGAAAGCGACGGCGCGACCGTAGAGCGAGGCGAGCTCGGCATCCTCGATGCGGCCGAGCGCGTGAACGCCCGACGCCTTCTGCATCAAGGCACCGAGCCCAGCTGCAACCAAGTCGCGTTTAGACACCCCCACGACGAAGAGATCGACGTCCGCGCGAGCAAGCTGTTGATAGGCGAGAAGGAGACGCCGGAGATTCTTTCGCCGCGACCGCGAGGAGACAGTGAGAACGAAAGGGCGCGCCGAGGCGAAATCGAACGACCTCTCGCCCTCGACAGCGGGTCTGCTTGCATGCAGAAACTGCGACGCGACGGCGCCGGGAACAATCGAGACGCGGTCCTCCTCCACCCCAAGGTACTTGACGATTTCGCCTCTGGAAAACTCGCTGAGGGTGACGATACGGGCCGCCTCGCGCGCGAGGCGGCGCAGGAGGAAGCGATGCCAAGATCGGAAGCGCCTTGTGAACCATCGTGGCTCGTGGAAGACAGCGAGGTCGTGGATCGTGACCATCTGCCGTGTCGCTCGAAGCGGAGCGGTCTGGCCCAGGTTGACGAGAACGCGGCCACCGCAGCGTGCGTATCGGCCGAGCTCCAATTGCTCCCACGGCTGCCCGCGCAGCACGCCGTAGCGCTGCAATGGCCCACTCACCGGCGGCAGCACCGTCGCGCCTGTAGGCACGAGAAGCTCGACTGAACTGCACCGCTGTCGCAGCTCATGAGCCATCTCGCGAGCGAAGCGCTCGACCCCTGTGACAGGTTGCACGAGAAAACGTGCGTTGAGAAGAACACTATGCATCGTCAGTCGTTTGGTTCGTTCCGAACGAGGAACGTAGGCGGCGCGTTCGAAGCGCTCGCGTAGACTTAGTGGCCGCGGACGCCAACACCGCGCCGGAGATGACACCGCGCCGGAGATTCCTTCCTCACGGTGGGCAGACGCGATGCGAAAGGGCGACATGTTGCAGACGAACGCTTCTAACAAGACTACGGCTGCGGTGACGCAAGTCGCACGTGTTTCTGGCCGCTCCCGCCCGCGATCCAACCATCGCATTGACATCTCCGGCACGCCCGCGGGACCAAACACGAGTCAACACGTTCACTGCACACAGAGGCGCTGGCGCGGGGAGGAACCGTGCTTACGGCCTGGGCACCACTCTCCGTCCCACCTGGATCAAGCCGAGTCTCCATCTGTCGGGACACGTCAAAAACCAGACAGCACACGAAAAGGCATAGACGGCATAGGCTCGGCAGTTAGAATCGGTTGGGTCATTCGGTGTTCTCGGCGGGAAGCTTCAAGGCGTAGTTTCGCGCTTTGATCAGGCAAACTCGATAGCGGACGCTAGTGCTCGGGACACAGGTCGTGTGGATGATGGGTGGATCGAGTGACGCGCCGGTCGATACGGAGCTCGCGATGAGACTTGGGCGAAACGAACTCAGCGACGGTTGTCGATCCAGTGGCGCGGTCTACAGACAAAGGCTACGCACCGCACTGCAGCAGGCCTGCGTCATGGCCGTGGTGCTGGGCTCAGCAACCGCCGTTCGCGGCGATTTTATTCTCTATTTGGAGCGAAGCAGCGAGTGGAAGTATCTGCCGGGAACGCAAGAAGCCTCATCTCCAGATCCCACGGCGTGGCGCCAGCCCGAGTTCGACGATAGCACCTGGCTCAGCGGCGCACTTCCCATCGGATACGGCACAGCAGTGACCGTGACAACGGACCTCGCCACGGCCGAACCGCCAATGCGCGGCAACTACTCATCTGTTTTTCTGCGTAGCGAGTTCTTCATTCGCGACGTCGAAGAGGTGACTGAGTTGACCCTCAGCGCCCGCTTCGACGACGGCCTCTTGCTCTGGATCAACGGTGTCGAAGCCGTGCGCGAACGCGTCGCCGGCGAGCCCGGCGACTTTGTTGCGTTCGACAGTGTGTCGAACTCAACGCATCCGCCGAGGAGCTTTCGGAACTTCGTCATCTCCGACGCGGCGGCGATGCTCGTTCCCGGTCGCAACGTGATCGCCGCACAGGGTTTTAACTTCAGTCCTACGAGCAACGATTACTACCTCGACGTCGAGATCTTCGACCCCCTCGGGCCAGATCAGACGCCGCCAACGATCACACAGATCATCCCTACACCGCTCGCGGTCTTGAAGTCGCTCGAGAGCATCGACATCGTTTTCGATGAACCCGTGCAGGGAGTGGATGCAACGGATCTCCTGCTCGGAGACGTGCCAGCCTCCTCCGTCACGCGCCTCGCAGGGGACGAAGAAGCCTATCGGTTCGCCTTCCCATCGCTGCCAGCCGGGACCGTACACGTGACGTGGTCCAGCGACCATGACATCACAGACGCTGTCCGAAGACCGAACAGTTTTGTTCCCGATGGCGACGGGTGGACTTACGAGGTTGATCCAAACCGACCGGCACCAAACATCGTTTTCACCGAGGTGCTTGCCGCCAACGGGGTCGGTCTACTCGATTCCGATGGCGACAACGAAGACTGGTTCGAGCTGAGGAACCTGAGTTCCTTTGCAGTCGACCTTGGTGGCTGGACCGTGACCGATTCGGCCGACGCGGAGAAGTGGCGTTTCCCTGGATTCCTCCTGGGTGCAGGAGAGCGGCTCGTCGTCTTCGCGTCGCGCAAGGATCGCAGCAGGTTCGGTGAAGAGCTGCACACGAACTTTTCTCTCGAGAAGAACGGCGAAACACTGCGCCTGTTCGATACGGAGTCGCCTCGAACGCTTGTCAGCGAGTTCGAGTTTCCAGCGCAGCGCGCCGACTATTCGTACGGTGTCGCACAAGACGGCCAGATCGGCTACTTCGCGACGGCGACGCCCGGGGAACAGAATGCGGCAACGATCGACCTCCATGGCTTCACGCGCCCGCCTCGCTTCAGCGTCAAACGGAGCTTCCAAACTGAACCGTTCGAGCTCACGCTCTCGACTCTCGAGCCGAACGCGACACTCTACTTCACGACGGACGGGACGACACCAGGCCCGGAGAACGGCGAGGTCTACACGGATCGCGTGCGTGTGGAGCCACTGGCAGACCGCTCGATCGCAATGGTCCGCGCGGCTGTCTACAAGGACGGGTTGATTCCATCGGAGGTGGTGACGCATTCCTACGTCTTCGCCGACCGAGTTTTTCGCCAACCGAAAGTTCCAGCCGGCATGCCCGATCCGTGGAAAGGCACAACTTCCGACTACGAGGTCGATCCGGACGTCGTCGACCCGAATCCGGAACTGGCGTGGGAAGGACTCATGGCGCTGCCGACCGTGTCCGTCGTGACGCATGACGTCCATCTGTTCGACCCGGCCACGGGGATCTACCAGAATCCAAGCTCCAGCGGTCTGGCTTGGGAACGGCCGACATCCGTTGAATTCATCGACCCGCTACAGGGGGAAGTCGGGTTTCAGGCCAACTGTGGCATCCGTATCCAAGGTGGCAGCAGCACCGGCGGCTGGAAGTCGAAAAAGGTCTCTATGCGACTTCTCTTCAAGAATCGCTATGGCCCCTCAAGACTCACCTACAAACTCTACGCGGATTCACCGGTACGCGAGTTCGACGCTCTGGTCCTCGACGCCGGGCTCAACTTGACCTGGAACCACCCCGACCACGGCCAGCGCATCCGGGCTCAGTACATCCGCGACCAATTTGTCAGCGATTTGCAGATCCTGACCGATGGCGTGGCGCCGCACGGCCGGTTCGTCCACCTTTTCCTCAACGGCATCTACTGGGGCGTCTATGATCTTCACGAACGACCGGATGACTCCTTCTCGGCCGCGTACTACGGCGGGCTAAAGTCGGAGTATGACGTCCTCAAACACACCGGCGGCAACGTCGTCGAGGGAAACGCTATCGCTTGGAAGGAACTGCGATCTCGTTTGAATAACGGCGTCGAGAGCAGCTCGGGCTACCTCAAAGTAGCGGAGATGCTCGACGTGCCCAATCTGATCGACTACATGATCGTCAACATCTTTTGCGGCAACGACGATTGGCCACGGCACAACTGGTACGCGACATACCGTCGCGCCCCGGATGGTCGCTATCGCTTTTTCAGTTGGGACGCCGAGCACGTGCTGAAGAACGCTTCGGTCAATCAGACAGGTGTCTTCGTGTCGGACACACCAACCGAGTTCTATACGCGTCTAGGAATCAACGCTGATTACCGCACACTGTTTGCCGATCACATCCATCGTCACTTCTTCAATGGCGGGGTGCTGCATGTCGATGGCGGGCGCGCCTGGCACCCGTCTCAGCCCGAGGCAAATCGACCCGCCGACATCTACATGCGACGCGCCCGCGAGGTGAACGAAGCGATTCTCCTCGAGTCGGCCCGGTGGGGCGACACACGAAAGTCCCCTCCGTATTCGCGCCAGGATTGGTTGAATGAACTCCGATGGGTTCAGAACTACTTCCGCCAACGTTCCGACATCGTCCTGTCACAGTTCGTTCGCCGTGGCTACTACCCGCCGGTCGATGCGCCTACGTTCAGTCAACACGGTGGTGAGATCGCCCGCGAGACGGCGGTGACGATTTCCCTACCGGGCGACACAGTCGGTGATATCTACTACACACTTGACGGTAGCGACCCACGCACGTTCGGCACCGGCGAGGTGTCTCCAAGCGCTCAACTCTACGCGGGAGGCGAAATCCGATTCGACAGCCACGGGCTGCTGAAAGCGCGGACGCTCGCGAGCATGGAGTCCGAAGAGGGGACAGAGCTTGTCTGGAGTGCTCTGAACGAAGCGCAGTTCATCGTCAGCGGCTTCCAACCCGGTTTCATCGTGATCTCGGAAATGATGTACGACGCGCAAGGCGACGAGAACGTCGCTGGAGCCAACTTCGAGTTTCTGGAACTCACAAACCCCGGTGGCACCGCAGTCGATCTCAACGGCGTACAGTTCAGCGATGGAATCTCATTCGCCTTCAGGGCGGGAGACATGCTCGCTCCCGGCGAATCCATCGTACTCGTTGCCGATGAACCATCGTTCCGCGAGCGCTACCCGGACGTCGAGCCGTTCGGCACCTACACCGCGCGGCTGTCCGGGAACGGGGAGCGCGTGGAGCTCGTCGACGGAGAGGGCGAAGTCCTGTTTTCTGTGAATTACGAAAGTTCTGGTTTCTGGCCGATCGGCCCCAGCGGTTTCGGGTACTCACTCGTATTGGACGCCATCGACAGCGATCCAGACGATCCGCGAAGCTGGCGGGCAAGCGCTGAACTCGATGGATCGCCGGGAGCGGTGGACCCTGAGCCCGCGCATGGCGGCGTCGTCGTGAACGAAGTGATGGCGCGGGGCGCGGACGACGTGGCCGGGAACGGTCCGGGTTCTATCGAGCTTGTCAACTTCACCGATCGCGAAGTGAACGTCAGCGGCTGGTACCTCAGCACTTCAAGAGATGACTTGAGCGCGCTGGCTGAAGCCCGCGTGCCGGCTGCAACGTCACTGCCGCCAGGCGGGTATGTCGTCCTCTCCACTGCCGACCTGGGACTTTCATTGAGTCCAACGGGCGGTGAGCTCTTCTTGTCAGCGAGCCACCCGGACGGCTCGTTCAGTGGATACATCGCGGCAGTCTCGTACAGCGCGGTCGAAGCCGGCGCTACGGTCGGTCGTCACGAGACCAGCACTGGCCTCGAGTTCTTCCCCCTAAACTCGCCGACCCTGGGCGAGGCGAACGCGGCTCCACGTACGCCTCAGATCGCGATCAACGAGGTTCACTACCACCCGATCGAAGACCAAGACGAAGACGAGTTCATTGAGCTCGTCAATACCACGGCGAGCCCGATTGACATCTCGGGCTGGGAACTGACCGGCATCAATGCGCCGAACGGCCAGGACGATTTCTTTTTCCCAAACGGTTCGATCGTTCCTGCCTCCGGATATCTACTGATCGTTCCGACCGACCCAGAGATTTATCGCGTCGCTCTCGACATTGACCCCGCGGCCACTATCGTCGGACCGTTCGGAGGGCAATTATCCAATACTGGCGAGCGGCTTCGGCTTCTCAAACCTACGAGAGATGCGCCGGAGGGATTCACGGTCGTCGACATGGTCCGTTTCAACGATCGCGCCCCGTGGCCAGAGAGCCCTGACGGCGAGGGAAGCAGCCTCGAGCGGCGTACAGCGACTGAGTTCGGCAACGAGGTTCTCAATTGGGCCAGCTCGAAACCTCTAGGCGGCACGCCAGGCGCGATCAACAGCGTCTCGGATCCGGCACTGCAGCTAGGGTTTCAGGTGCCGGGGGACATCAACCAGGACGCACGCCTGAACGTTTCTGACCCGATCAACTTGCTGATCTACCTCTTCAAGGGCCAGGCGTTTTCGCTGCCGTGTGGTGATGGAACGCTCGAAGCCCAGAGCAACCTAGCTCTGATGGACGCCGACGGCAGCACGACCGTCGATTTGTCCGACCCGCTGCACATGCTCCTCTACCTGTTCCGCGGCGGTGCCCCGCACGCGATGGGAGGGGCTTGCATCCCGGTCGCCACATGCCCGACAACTTGCTTGCGGGAACTGTAGGACGTCACGTCCCAAGATATCCGTTGGCTGGTTCGTAGTTCCGAGCTGGGCTCATGTCCGAAGATCGCTGAAAACCGTGAGGATCGATGACACCGAGTTCGACAGGAAAGCGCTCCTCACCACCCTGTCTTTCCGCTCTCCTCAGCACACTTTGTCTTTTCGCGTTGTCGTTCGCGGCGACCACGCGCGCAGCGGACTGCAACCTGAACGGAACGTTGGACACCGAGGAGGTCGTTGCTGGATCAGCTGCTGATTGCAATGACGACGGTACGCCTGACGAGTGTGAGCTCGACCCCATCGTCTTTGGGTTCGGCGAGCAGAGCTTGACCCTGCCGTTCGAGCCGCGCGACGTCGTCATCGCCGACGTCAACGGCGACGGCATCGACGATTTAGTGACCGGATTTCGCGACGACACGAAAGCGTCAACGCTCGTCGTCTTCGTCACGGGGCCCGACGGCGAATTCCTTCCGGGCGTCGAGTATGACGCTGGCCTCGATCTTTCGGGGCTGACTGCAGACGATCTCGACGGCGACGGTGACGGCGACGTTGTCAGCGCCAACTCAACAGTTCTTCTCGTCTTTCTCAATCGCGGCGACGGCACCTTCGAAAGGCCGGTGGAGTATGCAGTCTTCTCTGCAACGCGCATCGTCAAAACGGGAGATCTCAGCGGCGACGGTCGTCCCGAGCTCGTAACAATCAACGTTGGCGAGGACGCCGCCCAGGTGTTCACCAACCGCGGCGACGGCACCTTCGACGCGCCGACAGTCGTCCAGGTCGGGCCCACGCCGGTCGACGTTGACGTCGCCGACGTCGACGCAGACTCTCGCCTCGACCTTGTCGTCGCCGAATCCACAGCCAGCGAACTCATGGCTTTTCGCAATCGTGGCGATGGTACATTCGATCCCGCGACCACCTTCCCGACCGGACGACGCCCTACGGCGCTGTGTGTAGGCGACTTCGATGGCAACGGCACCCATGACGTCCTCACGACCAACAGTCGAGACGTGACTCTACTAGCGGGCGACGGCAATGGGACATTCGAGATCGCCAAGACGTTCGAGATCGTCACGCGCGTCGTTACAGCCGACGACTTCGACGCCGACGGTGACATCGACATCGCCATCTTCGATGCCATCAACGGCGAAGTACGCGTTCTGGCAGGCGATGGTGCAGGTGAGTTTGGCACCACCGCGGTTGCCCCGAATGTACGCCGAGGAATCTTGGACGTTCGCGCCGGCGACTTCGACGGCGATGGTGACTTCGAACTCGCGCTCTCGAGCCCGAACGAACTCAATCTGCTCTGGAACGGCGACGGCGTGGCTCTCGATCTGCAGCGGACAACGGTGGGAATCACCATTCGCCCCCACAGTGGCACCGTCGCTGATTTCAATGGCGATGGCAGGCTCGACGTGGCCACCGCGAACGGCAACTTCAACAAAAACTTCTCTCTCCTCTTCGGCCGCAGCGATGGTTTTCTCGATCAACCGGTCGAAACGACGCCGCCTGACACCCCGTCCAGTGCAGCGAACAACGGCCGACGAGATCTTAACTTCATCGATTCCGCCGACTTCGACCGCGACGGCGCTGTCGACATCGTGCTCGCTGATCGCCTCAACAACGAATTGCTGGTGTTCTTCAATGACGGTACGGGTGGGTTCGAGAGGTGGCTCTACGCGACGACTGACCAGCGACCGTTCTCTGTCGAGACGAGCGACCTCAACAGTGACGGTGCGCCCGACCTCATCAGCGCCAACCAGCTGGGGAACAACCTGAGCATAATTCTCAACGACGGCGGCGGCTCTTTCGCCGACTCGTTCGAGGTTGCTGTCGGGCGTGAACCCTGGGAGCTCGAGGCTGCCGATCTCGATGGCGACGGGGACTCCGACCTCGCTGTTGCCACGAGAACCTCCTCCGAAATCTGGGTGCTCGAAAACGATGGGGCTGCGTCATTTTCTCTCCTGGGGGTGAACCCGATTTCCGGTGGCACGCGCTCGGTCGCGGTCGGTGACTTCAACCGCGACGGCGCGCCCGACATCGCTGCAGCCATTGAGGGACTCGACGAGATCGGCGTCATCCTCAACAGTGGCAACGGAACGTTTGGTCCGCCACAGCTCTTTCCAATTGGTGTTGAACCATATTCCGTGCGCGCTGCAGATATCGACGGAGACGGCGCCACGGACCTCGTCACCGCCGATGAAGACAGCAGCTCGGTGACCATACTGATCGGCGAGGGCGACGGCCTGTTCCGCAGAGAGTTGCGTTTCCCCGTCGGTGACGGGCCGCGCTACGTCGTTCACGGCGATTTCGACAGCGACGGCGACGTCGACGTGGTCTCGCTCGATCGGAACTCCGCCGAGATCACCCACCTCACCAACACGAGCGAGACGCGTCGCCTCGATATCGACTTTCTCGAGACGCTGTGTACCCCCGATGACTTCGACGCGCTCTCGATTCGCTCGTCGAGCGATAGGCGGGCGAACAAGTACATCGTCCCCGCGCGCCCGGAGGATCCGTCTCTACTGCCGCCGCTGTTCCAGAACACAAAACGCTACTCGCTGCACCAGGAGTTCCTCGCGCGAGTGTTTCCCGATCGTTTCCCAGCGCTGACGGCGGAGCAGTACAACACGCTCGTCGGCCGTCGACGCACGCGCGACTACTACGTCGGAGTCGTAGTCGAGGTCGAGGTCGATCCCGGATCGGAGACAGATCCGAGATTCGCGTTCACCGTCGCCGTCGATACGTCGAGCACGGACGAAGTCCTCTCGCAAGACGAGGTCACCGCAGTGCACACCGCTCTGACTCAGGCGTTCGATCTGGGCGCCCTCTGCTACTTCCCTGACAACACGTTCGCCCGACAAGCTTCGAGTACGTGGACGAACACGCAGTTCACCATCTGTGGAGACACCGCGAGAGCGTATCAAGCTTACACCACGGGCGTTGGTTTCGGACGCGTTCGAATCCTTGACGCCGACGCCCTTGAGCAGGCCAACTCCGGCGGCGAAATCAGCTTCCAGGACATCCTCGTTCTCGACCATGCGCCGCGCGATATCGAAGGCGTCTTCGGCGGTGTTGTCACGACGGAACCGCAGACCGCTTTGAGCCATCTGCTCATCCGGACCGCAGGCCGCGGCACGCCGAACGCTTTCTCGGCGACGGCACTCGAGACATTCGCACCTCTCGAAGGCGAGCTTGTTCGACTCGAGGTGCAGAGCGATCGCCTCCTCGTGCGCGTCGGGGAAATCGCGGAAGCGATAGAATTCTGGGAAAGCCGACCGACGCTGCCCATCGAGCCACGACGCGACGAGCAGTTCGGCGCCCTCCCGACCCTCCTTGAGATCTCTGCCTTCGATGCTGCTGCGGAACCGGAAACTGGACTCAGTGTGTCGCGTGTCGGTGGCAAAGCGACAGGACTCGCCAGGCTGCAGCGCATTCTTCAAGATCCCCCGTGGAGCCAATACATCGAACGTGGATTCGCAATTCCCGTGCGATATTACGTACAGTTTCTGCGCTCGAATGAACTGCCGTCGTTGGCTAACGCCACACACCTCGTGAGCTACGAGGAATACATCGCCGAACTGCTGAGCTTCGAGGCGTTTCGAACAGACTCTCGCTTCCGCGCGCAGGCGCTGAGCGCTCTTCGCGACCACATGCGCACTGAAAGCCAAGTCGATCCCGCGCTCGTTGCGACGATCGCCGCCCGCGTCGCCGAAGTGATGGGGGCCGAACCAACGACACGAGTTCGATTCCGCTCGTCATCAAACGTCGAGGACGGACTCCTCTTCAGCGGCGCGGGCCTCTATGACTCCACGTCAGGCTGTGTAGCAGACGACCTCGACGCCGACACGGCTGGCCCTTCGCTGTGCGATGCGACGCGGGAAAACGAACGCACGATCGCACGAGCTCTCAAACGAGTCTGGAGCAGTCTCTGGAACTTCCGAGCCTTCGAGGAGAGAGAGTTCTTCGGCATCCCTCAGGAGCCGACGTCGATGGGCATCCTGGTCAACCGTACATTCATTGACGAGGCGGCCAATGGCGTCGCTTTCACGGGCAACCCGTCGAACGCTCTCGATCGACGCTTCGTGATCACCGTTCAGGCTGGAGAGGAAAGCGTCGTCAGCCCCGACCCTGGCGTGCGCGCCGAGAGAACCCTGCTCGAAGTGATCGAAGGCCGCATCACACGGATCGTTCGCGTGGAGGTCTCGTCGCTTCTTCCCGCGGGAGAGTACGTCTTGAGCGACGCGCAGCTGCACGAGCTCGGTGAGCTCATGTGGCACATCGACCAAAACTACGAACTCGAGCTCGGAGAATTCTCACGCCGAGACGTTCTCCTCGACCTCGAGTTCAAATTCATGCCGGACGGCGAGCTCGCGGTGAAACAGGTGCGACCGTTCCTCCTCGGCGATCTCCCGGCTGCACCGGTGTTCGAGCTTGAGATTCCACCGAATACGACGGCCTGCGGTGTCTTCGCGCTCGCCGGCGCTGGCCGCGGACCACGCGACGAACTGCAGCTAAAATCGACTGTGCGTTTGAAGAGCGGTGTCATTCGCCTCGAGACGCTCGCCGAAGGTTTTACTGCGGAGATTTTTGACGAGGTCATCGTCGGGCCGGGGCGCGAGGTGGCGGTCCCCGTCGACTCCGGTCGCTTCACCGTGCAGCGCTCACCAGGAAGCAACCGCCAAACCACGTACCGCTTCACCTACGCGCAGTTCTTCGAGCTACCGGGAGCACGGGAGCTGCTACTCGAGATCGTCACTCCTCTCGAATTCCGCGCCGACGGCGACGAGCCCATCGACGCGCGTCTCACAATCGACGAAGACTTTCTGACCGCTGATCCAGGCAACGAAGCCATTCAGGGTCAGCTCGATGGCGACCCAGTGCTGCGCTACGGATCGTGTCGCTACACTCAACTTCCAGCCGGACGCATCGATGCGACGCTGGCCGATGGAACCACTCTGGTGCTCGAAGAGCGCTTCGATGACGATCGGACGATCTTCTCGACCTCGCCAGCAATGCTCGAGAGCGCGACTCTTTCGATCGGCGGAGCAACCCGGTCAACGGGCGACTACTTTCGACTCGTCTATTCCGCGTTCAAGCACAACTCCGACGTGCGCTACTGGGTCCTTCTCGATCCGCCGGTCGACCTGGCAGCAGTCGACGGAACGATCCACGCCGTCGAGCTCTTCGACGAGCGTGTCGATTTCGATGATCCCAATCGCCCCTTGATGCGGCGTGCTGCCTATCTTGGCGAAAACTTCGACGTCCTCGCGGAGGTTGGCGTCGAGTCGTGGGCGCGGACACCTCTCGGCTCAGGCAGCCGCTTCCGGCGCGCCGACGTCAATGCCGACTCTACGGTCGATCTCTCCGATGCGCTGCAGGTGCTGAATCTCCTTTTCCGCCGCGGCGAAATCCCTTCTTGCCTGAGTGCCGCGGACGCCAACGACGACGGACGCATCAACGTCACCGACGCGCTCAACATTCTGCTCCATCTCTTCCGTGGCGAAAGTGTCACCCCGCCGGCGCCGTTCGCCGGTTGCGGCTTCGATCCGACGCCCGATATTCTCAGTTGCCGATCGCACTCAGCGTGTGACTGACGAGGCGCCCATTCACGGGTCTGGTGGTCACAACCTTTTGAGTCAACTCCATCAGTGCATGACGAAGCCGCCGTCGACGTTGATCGTCTGACCGGTGACAGCTTGGGCTCGCGGTGACGCCAGGAACGCACACATCGCCGCGACGTCTTCGGGCTCCTGCCAGCGTCCCAGCGGTACCACCTGGCGTACCTTGGCGTCGGCCCACTCTTCGTAGCTCGCGCCCGCCGCCGCCGGGTCCTGCGCTTTGAGAGACTCCCACACGGAGCGGTTGATCTTGGTCTTCACCATCCCTGGGCAGATGCAGTTGACGCGCACTCGATACGGAGCCAGGTCCTTCGCGGCGCATTGCGTGAAGTTGATCACTCCAGCCTTGGCTGCGCTGTAGGGTGGATCCGTCTGCGAGCCAATTTGCCCCGCGACAGAGGAGAAGAACAAGAAGTCGCCGCGCCGCCGCTCAACGAACCCGGGGGTGAAGGCGTGCGCCACGTTGACCGTGCCGATGAGATTCACTTTCACGACGCGATCCCAGTCACTCGGCTCGAGGTTCCAAAACGGGAAGCCGAACTTCCCCGAGCCGATTCCTGCCGTGCAGATCACGTGCTCGCAAGGACCGAGCTGCGCGTCGACATGCTTGGCGACGTGAGACATCGCTTGAGCTTCGGTGACATCCGCGACCACGCCGATCGAGTCCACGCCGCACTCGGACTTCAGATTCGTAGCCACCTCTTCAGCGGCGACGTCAAGGTCGACGACGGCGACCCGGGCTCCTTCACGTGCCAATTCCTTCGCGACAGCCAGGCCGATGCCCTGGGCTCCACCGATAACAACCGCAACCGAATCCTTGAGAAAGAGGTCCAACGCAAAACTCCTCGACGCATGATCCCGTCCGTAGCCCGTCAGGCGCACCACCTGCGCAGGGCGACGCTCGGCATTGTACGCTGCGGCGAAAAGGGCGCCAGCAAAAGACGTCGCGGAGAATCCGGGTTGCACTGATGATCGGGAGCGACGAGAATCGTCTCGGCCGTGTTCACGGTCGCCACTTCATGAGACTGCACTCAACGTTCACCGACCCCGCCCAACGAGAAGGAGAATCCTGCGATGAAGCGCATGTTTTCTTGGCTCTTTGCTGTCGCGATCGCATCGCCGCTTGCTCACGGTCAAAGCGAGGAGTTCGGCAAATGGATCGTGCTCTTCGACGGCCAGAGCCTCGACGCCTGGCGCGCCGCCAAGCCGAACCATCCGAGCGAAACGCGGCAGCACCAACAGGCGTGGCGCATCGAAGACGGCGCCATGACGAACACACGCGACAAGGTCAACGATCTCTGCACGAAGGAACTGTTTGAAAACTACGAGCTCGAGATCGATTACCGCATTCCGCCCAAGGGCAATAGCGGCGTCTACCTGCGCGGTCAGGTAGAAATCCAGATCTACGACAGCTATGGCAAGGATGCTTCGGAGCTGCGCCCCGTCGATGCCGGCTCGGTTTTCGGCGGCGATTTTCTGCCGCTTCGCAACGCTCAGCGCCCCCCAGGCGAGTGGAACACGTTCCGTGTCCTTCACATCGGCCACCACATCACTGTGTGGCACAACGGAGTCTTGATTCAAGACAACGTCTATAGTCCGAAGCCGACCGGCGGTGAGATGTCGGCGAACGACGAGAAGGAACTCACTCCTCTACGCGGCCCGCTCATGCTCCAAGGCAATCACAGTCACGTCTGGTACCGCAGCGTTCGCATCCGACCCCTCTTCGGACCCGGTTCGGGTTGGCGTCCGATCTGGAACGGCAAGGACCTTTCAGCCTTCCACGCTGATGGCAAAGACATCACATCCGGCTGGGCCGTCAAAGACCACGCCTTCTCCAACATCGTCCATGGCAGCAAAGGATTCGACATCTGGACCAACGAGAAGTTCGAAAACTTCCTCGTCTACTACTGCTACAAGAGCAACCCGAGCGCTGAGGCAGAAAACGGCAACAGCGGTTTCTACTTCAGGAATCAGTGGGAGATTCAGATCTACAAGGATGGATCCATCGACAGAAAACACGGCGATGGCGCGCTCTATTCCCTGTATGCGCCGCTGGCAGCAGCACGCCATGGGCCGAACGAGTGGAATCACATCTTTGCCAAGCTCGACGGCATGAGAATCTCGGCGTGGCAGAACGGCCAGCTGATTCACAGTGGGCGCCAGTGCGCGACGCGAACCGACAATCACGGGAAAAAGACCGAGAAACCTGCACCCGACACGTTCAAGATCCAGGGCGACCACGGCCAGGTCTTTTTCAGCCAGCTTTGGATCAAGCCGCTGCCCGATTCGAAGTGAGTGCCGAGGAATTTCCTACCGACATCGCCGTGTGTTAGGAGGCAAGCGGCGGCACAAGACGACCGTCGTGCAGCGCCGTGGCCACGAGCACGGCGCTCGCCCCGGCACGTTCGTACGCTTCGAGGTCGGCGATGCTGCGCACGCCCCCGCCGGTGATCCACGACACGTCAGGGTGCTGGTCGTTCAACTCGCCAAGAAGCTTGGCGAGGACGGGACCAGCGTCGCTGCCAACATACGCCAGGTCGAGTAAGATCATGCGGCGAACACCCGCGCCGTAGGCCGCTCGTGCGATCGTCCGCGGCTCGGTCACACCCCACGGCATCTTCGTACCCATGGGAACGCCGCCCATCAAGTCGAGGCTAAAGACGATGCGATCGCTGCCGCACCTCTCGACCAACGCGGCGAGCTCGTCCAGCTCGGGACTCGACTCGAGCGCGACCACAACTTCGTCGACGCCGTGCTCGAACAACAGTTCCGCCTTGGCGACGTCGCGACTTCCCGCATCGACGAGTAGTCGAAACCGGGCGCGCTTCAAGGCAGCGAACGTCTCCAGCGCCGGCTGACCGCCACCCAATGCGTCAAGATCCGCCACATAGCAGGTCGAAAGGCCGAACTGCTGGCGCACTGCGGCCGCCACCTCTACCGGTTCGGCGCTCTGAGCCCAGCGGCTACGCAGCTCCTGGTAGGAGTCACGTTGCCCGCGCACAGCGTGAACCACGACGCCACCGCGAATGTCGAGAACTGGATAGATTTCCACGAGATGCAGGCGACGGCTGACGACGAGTCGCGGCGCTACGGCGCAATGCGCACCGAGCGTCAATGTCAGGCTCGCACTGAGTCCTTAGTCCTTCAGTACAAACGTCACCTTCATGTTGACGCGGTAGGCTTTGATCTTGCCGCCGTCGACGTCAACCTTCATCTCTTGAATCCACGCCCCCGAGATGTTGTCCAGCGTCTTGTTCGCGCGGTCGATGCCGGCCTCGATGGCGTCATCGAAGCTCTTCTTCGAAGTCGAACTGATTTCCGTAACCTTTGCGACTGACATCCTAAAAATCCTCCGTAAAAGGTAGGCCGTTGGCCGCTCGCGTGCGTCGCGGCCGCTCTGCTTGAGTGCTCGGCTCGCGCCTCTAAAACTAGCCGCGGCGCGGTCTCGGATCTATCGGGAAATCCCTGACCGGCTGGACCGGGTGCATGCTATAACATGCAACCCTCAACGAGCATAGAATAATCTCATCGTCGCGGTGGAGCTCTCGGTCGATGAAGAATTTCGAAAAGCTTGGCGCCTTCTACCTCGGTCGGAACGTTGATCCAAGCGATCGCTCCGTCGGGGAAGAATTGATCCTCTACGACGCCAAGGACCTTACGACCCACGCTGTTTGCGTCGGCATGACAGGCAGCGGCAAGACGGGTCTCTGCGTCACGCTCTTGGAAGAAGCTGCGATCGACGGTATCCCCGCGCTCGTCATCGATCCGAAGGGTGACATCGGCAATCTTCTGTTGACGTTTCCTGACCTCGACGCCGCGTCGTTCAAACCATGGATCGATCCATCAGAGGCGACGAACCGTGGAGTCAGCGTCGACGAACACGCCGAGAACGTCGCAGCCCTGTGGAAAAACGGTTTGGCGCAGTGGGGCCAGGACGGTGCGCGCGTTCAGCGACTCCGCGATGCCGCAGACGTCGTCATCTACACTCCCGGCAGTAGCGCCGGAATGGAAATCTCAGCACTACGATCGTTCGCAGCACCCGCGAGCGACGCGAAGGGCGATGCGGACCTGTTGCGAGAGCGGCTCTCGAGTGCCGCGTCGAGCCTGCTCGCGCTTCTCGGGATCGAGGCGGATCCCATCCGCAGCCGCGAGCACATCCTGATTTCGAGTATCCTGCAGCATCGGTGGGAACAGCTGCAAGACGTTCCGATCGTCGACCTGATCCGCGACATTCAGAAGCCACCATTCGAACGCGTCGGTGTGCTCGACCTCGAGTCGTTCTATCCGACGAAGGACCGCAGCGACCTGGCGATGAGACTCAACGGCCTGCTCGCATCGCCCAGCTTCGCCGGTTGGATGCAGGGGGAGCCGCTCGACATTCAGCGTCTTCTTTGGACGCCGCAGGGAAAACCAAAGATCTCTGTGCTGTCGATCGCGCATCTCAGCGACGAAGAGCGAATGTTCTTTGTGACGCTACTCCTCAGTGAAACGCTGGCGTGGATGCGCAGCCAACCGGGCACTTCTTCGCTGCGGGCGCTCCTCTACATGGACGAAGTCTTCGGCTTCTTTCCGCCCACCGCCAATCCGCCGTCAAAGGTGCCGATGCTCACGCTTCTCAAGCAAGCACGCGCGTTCGGGCTCGGAGTTGTGCTGGCGACGCAGAACCCGGTTGATCTCGACTACAAGGGTCTCTCCAACGCCGGCACCTGGTTCATCGGCCGCCTGCAGACAGAACGCGATGTGTCGCGCGTCATTGAAGGGCTCGAAGGCGCGTCGACGGCAGCCGGGCATGGCTTCGACCGGCAGGAGACCGAAGCGACGATCGCCGGACTCGGCAGTCGCGTCTTCCTGATGAACAACGTCCACGAAGACGCGCCGGTACTGTTTCACACCCGCTGGGCAATGTCCTATCTTCGTGGCCCTTTGACGCGCGAGCAGATCAAGACGTTGACAGCACCGTTGAAGGCCGCTCGCAGCTCGTCAGGGTCGAGAGCGAACGGCACGGCGACGGCGACGACGGCGGCGGCGACGACGGCGGCGGCGGCAACGTCGCGCGCGGCTCAGCCTTCGAAAGATCCACCCACGCCACGCGGCGACGCCGCCTCGTCACGACCGGTCCTCACCGCTCCTCTCGACGAATCGTTCTTGTCGGTCGATGGCAAGATTCCTGATGCCGGTTCGGGCGTGCAACTCGTCTACCAACCCGCGCTCATCGGCAGCGCCAAGCTTCACTTCGCCCGGGCGAGCTTCGACCTTGACGAGTGGAAAGAGGTGATCGTCTTTTCGCCCCTTGACGCTCATGCCTCCCGCGCATGGGAAGACATTGTCGAGTTGGTGGAACTCCCGGACGAGGACGCAGAGCCGATCGACGCGGGAAGCTACGCAGAGCTCCCGAAAGCAGTGCGTGGCAAGCAGGCCGTGACGAGACTCAAGAAAGCCTTGGTGTCCGCCCTCTACCAACAACACGCGATGACGCTATGGTCATGCTCGCGACCCAAACTGCGCTCCCGACCTGGCGAGACCGAGGGTGATTTCAGAGTCCGAGTGCGTGAGGCCGTGCGAGAAGCTCGCGATGCCCAACTCGAGAAGCTACGCAAGCGTTACACCCCCAAGCTTAAGCGACTCCAAGAACGTATCCGCAAGGCAGAGGCACGAGTCGAGCGCGAAGAGTCACAATACGATCAGAAGAAACTGGATACGGTGGTTTCGATCGGCGCCACGATCCTTGGCGCGCTCTTCGGCCGGAAATCAACTCGCGGAACCGTGGGGCGCGCGGCGACGAGCGCAAAGACCGTCGGTCGCGCGGCGAAAGAACGTGGCGATATAGCTCGCGCCCGTGAAGCCTTAGAGGCTCTCCAGCAGCAGCTCGACGAACTCGAAGCGGAGTTCGAAGAAGAACTTGAAGGCCTCAAGGATCAAGACCCGATGGCCGAAGTCGAGGTGACCGACGTTCAGCTAAGACCGAAAAAATCCGACATTCAGATTACCTCGCTCAGATTCGCCTGGACCCCATGGCGCCTCGATCCGGCCGGGGCGTCGACTCCCGCGTACCGACTCGAGCCCAGGGAGCAGTAACAAAGGAGGCTGTCCCTTCGCGCCCCGCGACCTTTTCGGCACGGCCCATGGGAGTGGGAAGGGATGAATTCGGATCGTCGCACTACCTGAACCAAACTCCCGACGCCGAACTCGACTTTGGAGAGCGACGCCCAACAACGAAACTCACGAGTCAAGACGGCCGCGTCGAAGTGACTCGTTGCCATAGTAAACGAGGCCAGTGTATGCGCATTTTCGTCTATGAACATGTCACGGGCGGGGGATTCGCGAACCGCTCCCTACCGGATTCGTTAGGGAGCGAAGGCTGGGCTATGTTGACCTCGCTGCTGACAGACTTCTCGGCACTTCCGGACGTCAACGTCTGCGCGACAATCGACCGCCGGTATGCGACGAACTCTGCACTTCCAGAAAGCGACCAGCTGACGCTCTTCGCGGTCGACGCGGACGATGCGAGGGAGCAAGCATTCGACGAGCTCGTCAAGAAATGCGACGCGTCCCTGATCGTCGCCCCAGAGTCGGAGGAGATCGCACTGCAGTTGGTGCGCCGGGCCGAGTCTTGCGGCGCCCAGCTCCTTGGCTCCAAAGCCGAGGGTGTGGCACTCGCTTCCGACAAACTAACGTGCGCCGCGCACCTGCGAGAAAAGGAAATCCCTGCTCTAACAACTGTGCGTTTGGCTCCAGACGCGCCACCTGGTCCTGGTCCGTGGGTGACAAAGCCACGCCACGGCGCCGGTTCGCAGCGTGTACGACTGCTCGAGAAGTGGCCAAAACAAATCGCCTCCGACACCGATCTGGTTGTCATGCCGTACCATGGGGGGATGCCTGTCAGCGTGCTATCAATCGTCGGCAACGATCAATTCCTTCCCCTCATGCCGTGTGAACAAAACCTGTCGAATGACGGCACATTCCGCTACCTCGGCGGCAGCCTGCCGTTAACGAGTGGCCTGCAGGAGCGCGCTGTCGAACTCGCGCGCAAAGCGGTCGCCTCGGTCTCGGGACTCCATGGATTCGTTGGCGTCGATCTTCTCCTCGATGTCACAGGGAATGCAGGTGGCGACGTCGTCGTCGAAATCAATCCGCGGGTGACAACTTCCTACGTCGGACTCCGCGCACTGGCGGCCGGCAATCTTGCCGGCTGCTTGTTGCGTCTGCTCGAGCAAAAAGTCGTGCAGGCTCCGAAGTGGCACAACTGGCAGGTTTCGTTTTCTGCCACCGGTGCCGTGAGACGTCTTGCTCGACGCACCCGCGAGTGACGGCGGCGCAGCCGCAACAAAAGAAGAGAGAAGATGTCAGTTACAGACCGGGATTCCTCCCACCGCTTGCTCGCCTTGGATATCGGCGGCGCGAACATCAAGTACGTCACGCCGCAGGGAGCAGCGAAAAGCAGTGCTTTTGCGCTCTGGCAGCGCCCGGAACACCTCAGCGACGAGCTCAGCGCCATCGTCCAGTCCGCGCTGCCGATCGACGCCGTGCTCGTGACGATGACCGGCGAACTTTGCGACGCGTTCGAGATCAAGGAGGAAGGAGTGCGAGCCATTCTCGATGCGCTCGTGCGCGCCGTGGCAGCCGCGCATCGCGGCAAGACGACCCCTCGACCAACGCTCGTTTGGACCACAGAAGAGCGCTTCGTGCACAGCGACGCGGCCCGGCAGTCTCCACGCACAGTCGCTGCGGCAAACTGGCTGGCGCTAGCTCACTTGGCTGGCCAATTCGCCCCGGAGGGCAAAGGAGTGCTGATTGACGTTGGCTCCACAACGACCGACGTGGTTCCCCTCCTTGCGGGTCGACCCGTCGCCATCGGGCGCACCGACCCCGAACGTCTCGTCAGCGGCGAGTTGGTCTATCTCGGCGCCGAGCGTACTCCGATCGCGTCGCTCGTCGAGAAACTGGAGTGGAACGGTCAGCCGTGCCCCATCGCGCGCGAGCTCTTTGCAACGAGTCTCGACGCACACCTCATGCTGCGAAAAATCGACGAGCGACCGAGAGACCGAGGCACCGCCGATGGACGAGCAGCCACGCGCTCGATGGCGCACGCGCGCCTCTCACGCATGGTCTGCGCGGATCGTTCACTGCTGGACGGTGCTGGCGCGACGGAGATTGCGCGGCGCGTCTACGAGCGCGAGATCGACCTCATCGCCACCGCCATCGATCAAGTCCGTCGACGCCATCAGGGTCAACTCACTAGCGCCGTCGTTTCGGGGAGCGGCGAATTCCTGGCGCACGACGCGGCGGTAGCAGCAGGCCTGAGTGTTATTTCGCTGAGCGCAGCGATCGGCAACGACGCATCCCGCGCCGCGTGCGCGGTCGCCCTCCAGCAACTCGCATCGACGCTCATCGACGCCGACCTGCAGCCTGCAGCCGCTCTGGAATGACCATGTCGCCGAAAGTCGGCGACGACGAGAACGCCGACGACGCGAGGAACGGCACGCCATCACCGACGTTTGAGCGGAGCCAGCAATGCTCGAGTCAAGTCGGGTGCGCTCCGCACACCATCGCGTGTCGAAATACCACGATGGCCCCACTCCTCGCCGCTCGTTCTCACCGTCTTTCGCAAACGTTGGGTTTCAGCGGGTCGTCACGGCTGGTGGGACTTTGACCGCGGCCCCACCGGCGGTAAACTCCCGGTTTGCCCACTCATTTCTGGGAGAGGTCATGGGTTCCCCCCCTGATGTTTCGTGCGTCATCAAGCTCGGCGGCAGCCTGCTGAGCCTTCAAGACCTGCCGCTGCGGCTGACGAGCTTTCTCGCTGACTTTGCTCGCCCCCACCCGGTGATCGTTTGCGGCGGCGGCCGCAGCGTCGACTTGATTCGGGAATGGGATCGTCTGTTTCACCTCCAGGAGGAATTCTGCCACTTTGCGGCACTCCGCGCACTAACGCTCAATGGGATGGTCGTCGCGGCGGCCGTGCCGACGCTCCAATTCACCGAGCGCGTCGAGCAGTTCGACGAGATCTGGTCAAACGACGGGGTGCC